>CAVFFP010000037.1:0-2194 GCA_963621825.1 bacterium | reverse complement strand
AGCAAAAAGTCATAGAAAAGCAGTTTCTCCATCACCTATGTGCAAATCAGTGTTTTTGTGAATAATCCAAATTTTTCTTCATAAAATATGTCATACTTTCTATTTATCACCAAAATCATATCATATTTTTGGTGATAAATAAATTGTATTAGAGATAAATAATAAATTTAAGTCTTGGATTATTTTGTCACGTAAGATTCTTGTTTCAGTTTCGGAAGAACGGGTTAAAGATCAAATGTAAGTCTAATTATTGTATTTCTGATCACAAAGGAAATCGATGATGCCTACATGCTCGATTCCATTCTTATCCGTATAAGGAAGATATAAATCTCCTTCAACTATTATCTTCCTAAATGAATCATCGATTCTAAGGAAAGAGTTTGATTCCTGCTGAAGTTTTTCATCATCATAGATTCTATAGGCTGATTGAACGTATATTTTCTCATTCCCAAGCGTTGCGATGAAATCTACTTCGTATTGCTTTCTTGTTCTTAATCCGTCTTTGTTTGATTCAACGACAGGAACAACGCCGACATTCACTGCGTATCCACGTCTTTTTAAATCTCTGTATATGACCGATTCCATCAAATGGCCTCTGTCGTTTTGACTAAATGACAAAAGAACGTTTCTAATGCCACAGTCAGCAAAATAATATTTCTTGCTACTAGCTATGATATTGTTTCCTTTTATATCGAAGCGTTTTGCTTCACTGATAAGAAATGAATCCATAAAGGCTGACATATATTTCTCAATAGATTGTCTAGAAATGCCTTTGTCTTCCTTTTGTCTGAAAAGTTCGGATATCTTATTTATTGAGATGAGAGAACCTTCGCTTGAAGCTAGCACTGATAGCAGTTCTCTCACTGTAACACTGTTAGTTATACCTGCATGTTCAAGGATATCTTTAATGTAAGTAAGTTCAAAAAGGTTGTTCAAATATGAGATCTTATCTTGGTTGTTTCCATAAACTGCCAAGCCAGGCATTCCACCAAATGTAAGGTATTCTTCAAATAGCATGCGCTTATCTTTCTGAGGAAAGGCACCGACATATTCACTAAATGAAAGTGGGGCAAGATCTATTTGCCACCCTCTTCCTCTGAACTCAGTAAGAACGTCAGACGAAAGAAGATGAGAATTGCTTCCTGTCACGTAAATATCCACCTTAGGATAAGATGAAAGAATTCCGTTAAGTACGTTGTAGAAATTTATTTGTGGCATAGTTCCATCCGTTGTCTTATATCCATCAAATGCAGGATTTGGAATACTCTTGCAGAACTGTATTTCATCAATGAAAAGGTAGAATTCGTCCTCCTTGTTTATTTTTCTTTTGATGAACTCATCAAGAGCGATTGGATTTGTAAGGTTCGAGTTCTCACGGCTTGATAAATCGATATCAATGATTCTTTCGTCTAAGACCCCGGTTGAAAGAAGATAATCTTTGAATAAAGTTTTTAAAAGATAGGATTTACCGCATCTTCTTATTCCAGTGATGACCTTGACCATCCCATTATGCATGCTTCTTATAAGCTTGTTTAGATAAAAATCTCTTTTGATTTCCATGGCTAATGCTCTCCTATATGCACATAAATTGTAACACGAAACATATAAAAATACAAATTTTAAGGGTTTGACGTTGCAGAATATGTGCAATTACACACTTTTTGCAACTCTATTGCCTAACTTAAATAGTTATTTGATTTGACCCTTGAACCTATAAACTATTCAGAAATGTTAACTACAATTCAATTCTGAATATCGGATCCTTATTTAAGGAATAAACGTATTGTGCAAACGAATAAGAAAAGCACCTACAACAATTTAATGTGTACCCTTTGTCAAGGACACATTGAAAAAAGGGTACATAACAATTGAAGGTTGCCTTCTTGGACTAGTCCAAGAAGGCAATTTGTTTCGTCCGTTGGTACAATTGTCGCCCCTGGTTGTGCAAAAAGATATTCCCTGTATTCGCATGGCGTCATCTGCTTCAGATCCTTTGGCATCAGCTTCAGATAGGTCTCGTCAGTCCAGAACTTTTCTCCCATCACAATGCTGGCCTGATAGTTCTTCAGCACCTCAAATATCTTATTTAGCCAATATCTGCCCGTAGAATAGGCGTTTCTGTTGTCTATCGATGCGACTTTGATGCTCTGGTATTGGAAAAGATGTATGAGAAACTCTATCCATTCACCTACCG
>CAVFFP010000036.1:0-2522 GCA_963621825.1 bacterium | reverse complement strand
GTGACGTCGCTTTCTGCACCCACATAAAAAACAAGAAAATCGCTAAAAAAATCAGAAAAAATGAACTGAAAAAAATCAGGGTTCAGAAAACGAGTCAAAATTGACACAGACCCATGTCAAATTTGGCTCGCTTTTCGTTTCGCTGATATTTCAGGATTGTTTTTTATCTCATCGGACCAAGGCAGCAGCTCAGATGTCATTCTGTCTGTCTGATGAGAAAAGACATATGTCAGATATTTATCCGGATTGAGATCATTGGCTGCTGCCGTTTTGATGATGGTTGTCAATGCCGAAGCAGCTTTGGCACCTTCTTCGGATTTGCAGAAAAGAAAGCATCTGCGGTTGCTTGCGAAGGCCTTGCATGACCGTTCCGTTTCGTTGTTGTGAATAGGAACCTCACCGCATTCCAAAAACGTGAAGAATGAATCTCCTCCGTTAAGATAATATCTGACTGCCTTTCCCAGAGGAGAATCCTCATCATAGGAGAGATTGGACAAATGGTTTCTGAAGTCATCAACAGCGCTGAGATATTCAGGAGAATTCCTCTCTTCCAGAATCTCCATAGGAGAAAGATTCCTGTTTTTGATGTCTTCCTCAAGAGCAAATATTCTATCTATTTTAATGATTGCCTGATATGCTGCCGATTCTTTCTTTTGCTCATCGTTAAGCACCTTTGCGATGTCTGCGAATTTTCTTCTTAAGTGACACATGCATCTCTGAATTCTGATTCCGTCAGGCATATTGTCATATCCGCTATATCCGTCGACAACGATCTGTCCTGAATAATCAGCCAGAAGCTTCTTTACATATTCAGAAGATCTAGAGCCGGTATAGTGGAAGAAATGGATTTTTCTTCCTTCGGTTTCACACTGCAAGACATAAACATAGCAGTGTTCCCTGGCATCGCCGATTTCATCGATGACTTTCAGATAGGTCTCATCAATTCCGATGTAACCTGGATCCCCTGTCTTAATCGTTTTTTCGATTTCTTTGTATATAGGTTCCAGAATATCTGCCGCTTTCATGAGATATCCATACAAAGAGCGCATGGGAATCTCAAAGCCGCATTGTTTCAACCAATTGTGATATCTGAAAACCGGCATTCCGAATTGGAATTTGGCAGTACAGATATCCGCAAGCAATGATGCGCCGACATAACTATGAGGAATGGGTGCAGCAGATGGATTCTGGAAAATCTGATCCCTGTCTTCTTTTGTCTTGTATTTAGGTGTGATGACCTTATGGACAACGACATGGGCTTTTACAAGTTCTAAGATATATGAGACATCCTCACCGATTTTCACAAATTCCCAGTCAGGATGTTCTTTTCGGAGCTCGGAAAGCCTGTCATTTAAAATGACAGCATTCCCTTTGGACAGTTTCTCCAAATCTTCACGAGTATATGTTCTTTTCGGCTTTGCGTTCTTTTGTTTTTTGTCTTTTTCGGATGCAGAGCAAAGCTTGTTTCTTGAATAGACTCTTTTTTCCTGCTTGGTCATAAAAGCATTGTCAGATCCTGTGACAAATCTTTCCAAGCGTGCCCTCTTCAAAGCGAGAACAAGATCATCGCACTTTTTCTGCAGCTCATCCTTCTCTCTGGTGAGAGAATTGACTTTCTCAGTGAGCTCTTGATTGTCTCTCTTTGAATTCAAAAGCAATGAAATCAATTCCTCTTTTGACATCGATGAATAGTTGTTTTTATCGTTGCTGTCCATATTTTCACTATAACTATTTTATCATTTTTATCATAAAATGTAAATTAGAATATCATCAAAAAAGCCCGATTTCATCGAGAAAACGAGCTAAAAAGTCTGAAGAATTTTATTACCTCTGAGTTCAACCTTATTGATGATGTCAATGCTATCAATCACAAGCTTCAATGAGCTTAAATCGACAGATGTGACATCACCGGTCAACGGCCAGTTTATCTTGCCTTTGAATATTCTTTTGGTGTGCAGCCAAGCATAATGCCCATGGTATTCAAGTATCTTCACTGTCTTTCTGCTCTTTCCGCAAAAGGCATAGAAGGAATCGATCTCTGGCTTTCCGATCTTCCTGATCAATCCGTAGATCCCGAGTCTCATATCGGAATAACCGGGATAGAGATATACTCTCTTTTCACATTCTTGCATTGAGTATTGCCTTTAAGAAAGTCGTAAGATTTTCTTTCTTCATTTCGATTTCAAATGCACCATTTAACTTGAATGAAATCGTTTCCTGTTCATCCGGATCAGAAGCATAGGCGATGGAATTGATGGCAGACGTCACATCGATTAACGATCGGCTTTCTTTTCGAACTTCGTTGTTCTTTGCTGTCCTAATCCATTTGGCAACAGTGTTGTGATTGATCTCATGCTTGGCAGCCAATTTAATGATGCTGATCCCACCAGCAAGATACTCCATCACAACTTTCTCTTTAAGCTCGGTCGAATAGTGTTTGTACTTCATCTCAAAACCTCCGTTTGAGATAAATTTTAGTCAGTTTTTCTAGAAAATCATATGGGTATAGAAAGCGATGTCAC
>CAVFFP010000035.1:0-2800 GCA_963621825.1 bacterium | reverse complement strand
GGCAACAAGTCCAACAGCAGCAACTACTGCTACTACAACGTAAAAGGATAACCAAAAAATAAGAGGCAGTTACACTCATATCCATTACCGGATACAAGAGGTAACTGCCTCTTTTGTGATTTAGAAGTTGTAATAAAACTGATTCATGTAGGCTTACTTGACAACTCTCGTGAAGCCAACAGATCACTTATCATAACTATCTACCGTATCTTTGAGTTTTACTAGAAATCTACGATTGTTTCCTCTTTTCAGATAACTCTCACAGAAAGAGACATCATACTCTCCATCTTCTTTTATTCTTTTCTTCACATATCGTAACATTCTTTCCTTCTTCTTTTTCGGAACGATTTGAAGTATCTTTCCGTTATCTTTCATGCAATAGTCAAAACCTAGATATTCGAAGCCTTGTTCTAATGTATATATTCTTGTCTTTGGATTCAGAATCAGTTTATCTTTTTCTAACTGTTCCGATATAGAAGCTAAAAGTGCCTTAAGCATATTCTTATTCTCATGGATGATGATTCCATCATCCATATATCTGGAATAATACTTCATATGATATCTTTCTTTGATGATCCTATCTACCTTATCGAGATAAAGCAGTCCGAAGCATTGACTTGTCTGATTTCCAATCGGCAATCCTCTGTCTTCCTCTTCTTCATGATATGAGTCTATCAGAAAACAAAGATAAGAAAGAATATCCTTATCCAACACAATCTTTGAAAGTTTATCTTTCAGAATGCTGTGTGAGATAGAAGGGAAGTAATGATGGATATCATATTTCAGCACATATCCTTCATTTGTGCCGTTTCTAAGATAGAACAGATTCATAAAGTGTTTTACTCTGTTTCTGGCGAAGTCAGTCCCTTTGTTCACTCTTGTCGCAGCATTATCAAAAATAAGATGTCTTTCTAGAAGTGGAATCAAATAGAAATCACAGAGACAGTGCTGAATGATTCTATCCTCAAAGTGTATTGCCTGTATTTTCCTTCTCTTCGGTTCATAGATTTCAAACTGATAATAACCAGAAAACGTAAAATCACGGTTACGCATTCTTTTCTCTAACTGATGGAGATTGTTCTCCAACTCCAAAGAGTAACGAATGACTTCATCCTTGTCTCTCTTGTTTTTTCTAGACTTAAGATAAGAGAGATAGAGGTTATGATAAGTAAACAGCGAATCGTAATCCGATATCATTTCCAATAAAAGTCCATCCGGATAAGGAGAGATGAGTCTAAGACACATCTCTCACGGATGGACACCTTTCTTAATAGGTCATATAACCTAATAACGGGAAATAACCTCCTTTGCCTGATGCCACACTTCCAAAGCACATAGCGAATGGAAAACTCGGACAAAGATACTCTTATCAGGCAAATCGGGGCGGACACCATTGTTCGTATTGTTGACGTTATTGTTGTTGACGTTGCCATCGTTGTTGACGTTGCTGGCGTTGTCCGAATTATTGTTGTTCGGGGAACGACTAGGATCACAACGGTTCCGTATCACAGGCTACTACCGCCTAAACATCATCTTTTGATGATGAATCAGGTAATTTATTTCTCCTCGTATCATCACTGATCATCCATTTATCAAGATAGGCGGTAGTATCCGCTATCAGCTTTGTCGCATTCTCATAGTGGTTGAATGACAGACACTTCTGATTCATCGCTATGCGAAGGATAGCAGATAATGTAACCAGCTTCATCTTCGCCTTTTCCTGATATTCTCTTCTTCTCATATCTTCCAACCTAGTCATGTTTGCGTAGATCAGGCATTCCTCGACATCCAGTAACATCTGCTCTATCTTCATGACAAACGAATAGCGGAACTTCTTAGGAGCAGTCTCACATGCTCTGAAAAGGTAATCCATCACCTTCTCAAAGCATGTGATGACATATAGAGTTCCTTTCTTATGAGACGATTCTTTCATACCATTTAGACCGCAGCCATGGCTTACGCCTGATTATGGCTGCGGTGATTGTTCTCGCTTCACTCGAACTTGACCGTCAAAGCGGGGCGGACACCATAGCTCGTACAGTTGACGTAATAGCTGAGGACGCAGCCACCGATGTAGACGCTGCCGGCGCTGCCCGAATCATAGTCGTACGGGGAACGAGTCCAGTAATATCCGTTGTTCAGATAAGAACCATTTGTCTCTGCGTAACAACAATTTGCTCTCGCATAGTCCGTTGTCTTGCAGCGTCTTAAGGCATCATCAGCAAAGTACTTGGTATTAATATAATCCTGATAGCTAAGTAGGTATACATTATCATTCGTGTTCTCACATGCATATGTGTTTGTTGACCAAATTGTAGTCGCAGCACTGTTATCCACTTCCACAGTCTGTATATAGGAGTTCCCTAACGAGAAAGCTGCATTGTAGAAGTCATCATTCAGCCATGTTCTTATATCGGAATACTTGTAGTTGTTCGCATATATGGTCTTTCCATTAATTGTCCTATCACTAGTCGAGGAATAATACCAGTGGGCATCAAGAATGACGGAAGACACAAGGCTGTATTCTCCATCATTTGATTCAAGGATGTCCCAATTGATAGGATCACACTTGAACCAGTATTGGGTTCCACTTTTTATTGCGGTTCCGTCACCGAATGTATAACTTGAACTATATGGTTTAGCAGTCAGCTTTGCATAATAATCACCATCATAGAGATACCATCCATTAGACTCTGCCGTTGTCAATGCGTTGAGAGATGCAATCAATGTCTTGTCAGAGACATGTGTTTGTGGATAGATTCCGTATTTCACGCAATCTACCTTTGTATACTTTGCAATC
>CAVFFP010000034.1:0-3282 GCA_963621825.1 bacterium | reverse complement strand
GTTCAAAGACAGCATAATAGACGGGGATTGTGATGAAGAGGAACCAATACGGATGCCATTGATGGAGGATAGTTCCGATAAAGCAAAAGATTCCAGTTACAAGGATAGGATAGAGAAAGGCACAGAATTTCTTTTTGGTGATGGCATCATAGATGCTAGGGATAGCAACGGAAAAGAGGAAGAGTGGCCAATAGGTTGCCCAACCATTTTCAAGAAAGATTCCTAAAAGAATATAGGCAAGGGTGAAGACTAAAATCGATGTTCCCCATATGACACCGGAAATCACTTTCTTCTTGCTCGGTGTATGATCGTTGAAAAAGATTCCACTTCCTTTGATATGTAACACGTCTTCTCCGTCTTTGAGAAGAATTCCGTCTTTGGAGATAGAGACCGTGCTTCCGTCCTCATCCTTGATATAGATGGTGTCACCATTGATGGTGGCAGTGTCTCCTTTCTTTTCTTGTTTTTCTTCTTCCTTTTCTTTTGTTTCTTTAGCGATGTCTTCTATTGTCTCGTCTGTAGAAAGAAGCTCATCCAAGGAAACGTTATAGAGTTTTGCGAGACAGATAAGGTTATCAGTATCGGGACTTGCTTCCGCTCTTTCCCATTTCGATACGGCCTGTCTTGAGAGTCCTAATTTTTCCGCTAGCTGTTCTTGACTTAGTCCGTTCTTCTTTCTTAATTCGACTAATCGATCTGCGATTTTGATGTTCATAGGTATTTCCTCCGTTTTTCGGATATCAGTTTAGGCTTTCGGATAGTTTCCTACTACCAAGTCTGCTTTTCAAGTGGGCAACTTTTGGTTGCATGTTAAATGACAATATAGATGAACTATATTGCGATTTAATTGATATATAAGAGGTTGTTTTATAATTTGCAGATTGCAAAAATGTCTTTTACAAGATAGATGACAGATACGGATTCTATATTTGAAATAGGGAAATTATCAGAAAGAGAGTCCAGTCCCTTGTAAAGGACTTCCTTATATGCTTCTAATGTGAAAGCGTTTTGCCATGTGGATACAACAAATGTGTTATCCTTGTAGAGAAATACTCCATTTCCCAAGCTAGAGTAATCCGGTCTTATCTTATCGCTTTCGATATCATGTCGAGTGAGGAAGGAGTGGAAGAGAGAACGGGAGAAGAGAACTACCTGATTGAAGATAATCTCTTTTTCTTTGGAGAATGTCTTTATGATTTCTGCACTCTCTTCTTCTTTCTTTGAGATGAGGGATAATACAGCTAATGGGGCAAACTTTGCAATCATTTCAGGAAGCAGAACTTGTTTAGAGTTGGTGAAGAACTGATTCAAAAGGAGAAGTGCGTTTTCTTCTTCGTTCTTGCTCTCTATCTGAATCTCCTCTTTCTGACTCTTAACAACCTTATCCCACTCTTCTTTGAAGTGATGATATCCTTTCAGATAGGATTCTCTTCCCTGTGCTTTGAAGAAGATGCTGTTTGCGATATAGGAGTAGATTGTCATAGCCAAAGCGGTGGAGATATCTTCCTTTGTCATTTTGTTTTCTTTGTCGCTTTCAAAATGATTGGATAGGATATCATCCCCAATGGAAAAGGTTACTCTTTTCTCGTCTTGGATATTGGCAATCTTGCTTTTGAGTTCGTTGATATTCATACCTATATTTTAACCTAAAACATATTTTCGTAAAATGTTTTCTTTCATAACTGTTTGCCAATCTTTATAATATATGAGTTAACAGGGAGAACCATATGGTCAAGGATAAAATCGTTGTCATTGATTTCGGTGGTCAATATAACCAATTGATCGCCCGCCGTGTTCGTCAGTGTCATGTCTATTCTGAAGTCTGGCCTTATACTACCGATTTAGAAAAGCTCAAGGATCCATCTATCAAGGGTATCATCTTTACCGGTGGTCCGAATTCCGTCTATGATGAGACGTCTCCGCATATCGGAAAAGAGATCTTTGATCTTAATAAACCGATATTGGGTATCTGCTATGGCGCTCAGCTTATCGCCTATCTATTAGGCGGAGAAGTCAAACATGCTCCGATTTCCGAATACGGAAAGACGAGTGTCCATGTTTTAAGAGAGGACTCTCTCTTACTTGAGAATGTGGATAAGACAACAGAAGTCTTTATGTCTCATACCGACTATATCTCAAAGATTCCGTCTGACTTTGTCTTGACTGCCAATACGGATAATTGTCCAACTGCAGCCTTCGAATGCAAAGAGAGAAAGATCTATGCGACTCAGTTCCATCCGGAAGTGAGACACTCTTTACAGGGACAGACTATGTTAGAGAACTTTGTCTACAAGGTCTGTGGACTCAAAGGAGAATGGAAGAGTGAATCCTTCATTCAGGAAGAGATCAAGAGAGTAAGAGAACAGGTCGGAGATAAGAAGGTCTTATTAGGACTTTCCGGTGGTGTGGATTCTGCTGTCGTTGCCGCTTTGTTATCTAAAGCAATCGGCAAGAATCTCTACTGTGTCTTTGTCGATCATGGTCTCATGAGAAAAGATGAAGGAGATGAGGTAGAACGTGTCTTTGGTAAGACCGGTAACTTTGAACTGAACTTCATCCGCGTCAACGCTGGTCCTCTCTTCTTTGAAAGACTCAAAGGTGTCAGTGAACCGGAACAGAAGAGAAAAATCATTGGTGCTACCTTTTTGGAAGTCTTTGAGAAAGAGACAAAGAAGTTATCAGACTGTGAATACTTGGCACAGGGTACGATCTATCCGGACAGAATCGAATCCGGACTTGGAATCTCTGCCAAAATCAAATCTCATCATAATGTCGGTGGATTACCGAAGAACATGTCCTTCAAAGGACTTGTAGAACCTCTTAAGGATCTCTTCAAGGATGAGGTCCGTGAAGTTGGAAGACTCTTAGGACTTCCGGAATCTATCGTATCCCGTCAGCCTTTCCCCGGTCCTGGACTTGGTGTCAGAATCATCGGTGAAGTCACACCGGAAAAAGTCAGAATCGTTCAGGAAGCGGATTATATCTTCCGTGATGAATTGCATAAAGCAGGCATCGACAAAGAAATCAGTCAGTATTTCGCTGCGTTAAGCAATATGAGAAGCGTCGGTGTCATGGGTGATGGTAGAACCTATGACTATGCCATCGTATTAAGAGCGGTTCAGACCGATGACTTCATGACGGCAAAAGCCTATCCGATTCCATATGACATCCTGACTACCGTTGTTGACCGGATTGTCAATGAGGTCAAAGGTGTCAACCGTGTCGTCTATGACTTCACATCCAAGCCGCCATCAACAATTGAGTTAGAATAACACTATTCTG
>CAVFFP010000033.1:0-4555 GCA_963621825.1 bacterium | reverse complement strand
TTAAAATTTAGGACATCTTAGATGCTCAGAATATCCTCTTTCTTGGGAACAGCGTAGGCATGGTGACGTTGTCGAAAGGATTACTCGAAAGAATGAGAGGCTAGAATCTGCGTTTCCTTTGACCATATCTGCCGAGTAACAATAGAAGAAAGCAAGCCTGTGAGCTTAGGGGCATCAATAAGGATGTCTTGGAGAACCTTGTTCTTAAAAATATCATGGAAGTTCTCCACGATCCAAAAGCAGTAAGGGAGATGGCTACAAAGTTATTTGATGCTCAGAATAAAGAGAGTCCTTATCTCCTTATGCTCGAAGAGAAAAAAAGGAAACCAAGAATAAGCTTGATAACATCATGAAGATCCAAGAAGACGGCGGTGGTGAGTTCATGCGTTTTAAGCAAAGATACGTTGAGCTTGAGACCGAACTTAAGGATTTTTAAATCAAGATAGATAAGGAAAGGCTTGTCCGCCCTAACTTTACCTTAGAACAGATAGAAGAGACACTTGGCTTCTTCGCTGGCCTTGATATTAACAATGAAGAAGATAGCCAAAGACTTGTTGATATTTTCTTAAACCCCGTCTTTGTCCATAAAAATGGCGACATCGACCTCGTTTTCAACTATATGACGGCTAAAAAGACCGTAAAAATCGAGGATTTCAGTTCGGCATTTATGCTACGAGGTTCACCATTAAAAAGATATAGAGGCGCACAAAATGCCTCTTTTCTTTATACTCATAGTCGTTATTTGATGCTAAATTTAAAAGATTTCTAGAATCGAACCATCATACTGTTTTGTTTATCTTCTTGTCGTTGATACTTTTTTGAGTTCATTTTTAAATCACGCTTTTAATCTCAAAATGTATTTATTAGTGCAGCAAATCAAACTGATAAAGACAATGCAATGGAGCAAACAGATATGTTGCATTTCATTTTTCAATTAACGAATTAACGCTTAATCAAAGATTAAAGCCCATCATTGCAAAAGTGATTGGTTCTATTATAAAATACCTGACTTTTGGAGTTGACCGTTAAATCTGCTACTCGTTTGAGGCTTTAAAGACTTTTTTAGGCTCGAAAAATGATGCAATCTCATTCTTTGTGAGCCTTTTCTTGAGCAATGGAATATTTGCCACCTCATTTATCTTCTCGCTGATTTTCGCATCGTCTCTTTTGAGGATATTCAGATATTCATCATTGCCGATG
This sequence comes from bacterium, assembly GCA_963621825.1. GTDB lineage: Bacteria > Bacillota_I > Bacilli_A > RFN20 > CAG-288 > Enterosoma. The sequence continues at coordinate 3,355 of CAVFFP010000033.1, read as the reverse complement.
GATATCGCTCTTGCCTTTTTCATATAGCTGATTATCTCCTCTGCCGAGAACATCTTGTCAAACACTTTCTTTTCCAGCAAACGCACAAGCAGAATGGCTGTATAACAGGATAGGAAATGACCGGTGATAAACTCTTTTGTGCTGCCATAAACAGGTCTTGCTGAAAGCTGAGTCTTCATAAGCCGGAAGGTTCTTTCGATGTTCCAAAGCTCATGATAGGTGTCATAAATCTTTCTGTCATCCATATCGATTTCAGAGGTCACAAGCATATTGTATCCCGCAATCTTCAGGTCGTTCTCAAGCTTCTGCTCATTGCTTATGACATTGATTCTTGCGTTTTCCAGAATCTCACCTGTCTTATTGTCAGAGACTTCTGTCCTGATGTATTTTCCCCCTTTGCCGCCTATGTCCTCTTTGATCTGCGAGGCACCGGTTTTACTGGCGGCCTTGTTATATAGTCTCAAAGCTTCGATGGTCTGTTTCTTTTTTAACGCAGGATTGAAGAAGACGAGTCTTTTCTCGTCTTTTCGGAAAGTGACATGTGCTCCGGCAGAGTTTTTATAAGAATAGTCGAAAACTTTCTTGATGGATTTGTATCTGAAAATCAGATTCCCGTTTTTATCATTCACTTCGGTCCATTCATCATCGTTGAATATCCAGTCCATTTCGCTTTCGGATATGCCTTTCAATGATTTGGAAAAGATGTAACCGTCATTGGGAGAGCATTTTGCGATGTTTTCCGCACAGTTCAGTCCTTTATCCGCAACCTGTATTATCTTTGAGGCCTTTCCCTTTTCCTCTCTGGCTTTCCTTATGGATTCAGGAAGATAAGGCTTTTCGCTGCAGTTCCCTGGATAGAGCCGCATCTGATACGGAATGCAGTCGGAATCCAACAGGAGAGCCATGCCGACAATGGGATCCGCCCTGTTTTCTTTGGAGGGGCCTTTCATTCTGAAGCCGTCTTCAGCATTGATTTCGAAATAATAATTCGTGCAGTCGAAATAGACAGTATCCAGGTTACGCCTGAAGAGCTTTTCCGTTCCTGCGTTAAGAACGTCAATCACGTCTTCAGGGCATTCTCCGAGAATCGATAGGCCTTCGTACATCTGATCAAGAGACAGCCTTTTCGTCGGGTCATCATACATCATGGGGAAGGCCTCGGAGAATGTCTTGGCCTTCGAACAGGGGTCAACGACTCTAGCCTCAGCAAGAGAGAAAAGGACATCGGAAAGAGAGAAGCGGATCTTTCTGTCAAAGGCAAGAAGATCGATCATCCTTCTCAGATTCAGCCTATCAATCAATGTGCTCAGAAGATATGTCCCGTAGCATAAGACCTTCTCGGTGTCGTCTATTTCTTCAGCGTTGTCTTGCCTTCTTTTCCGCTCCATCCCGATGACGATTTCTTTGAGTCTGGCAATGCATGCCTCATCCGATTCGCCATCATTCTTCAAAGTGGAAAGAAGGCCGAGTCTTTTCGCGGATTTTGTTTTGCTCCTCTTTTCATCCTTATCATAATAGCTGTCATAGACCTGATAATAGGTGTCTCCGTTGCCTCTTTTTGTGCCTCTGAGAAAATAAGCCATAGCGAGAAAATCTCCTTTGCAATATTATACCATAAATGAGTAGTAGAAAGTAGTATATAATTATCAAAAAATATTTTTTTGTCAACACATTGTGAAAAACGGCGAAAAGCAAAGGGAAATCCCAAAAAAATAAAAAAAGCGCACAAATGTGCACAATAAACGAACAAAATTTGATTTTCAGATTTCAACAAATCCAAAAGAATATGCTACTCATCTCCAAAACAAGGGAATACATCAGCTGGTACAACAATGAAAGAATCGTGGAGAGGCTCGGCGGTGCTCCTGTTCTGAACAGGAGTATTGCACCCATCCCAATGTTGTGCTATAGTTCTATTTAAAGTCCAACATTAGGGGTGCAGTACAAAACCTACTAAATCATCCGCCATGTGCACCATTAGTCGGATAAAAATAGAAAAGACAGGAAGAACCTGGGCGAAGATTGATGACTCACTTGTGAATAATGTAAAAAAGGAGAAAGAATAATGGAAGATTCTAATTATAAAAAAGGACAAATATACGAGCAATTAACTCGAGATATTGTTAAGAAATATTTAACAGATATAAGCTTAAATGGTGATGTTAAGTGGGATGTCACTTTAGACGGAACTAGTGGAGCAACCCACCAAATAGATGTGTTAATAGCTCATTCTGATGGCTCCATCTCGATTATTGAATGCAAAAATTACGATTCCAATGTTTGTCAAGAAAAAAAACAGTCTTTTGTTACGGTTATAGATGATTTAAAACAAAACAAAATCAAGAATGCTTACTTTTTTACAAAAACAGGATTTCAAAGTGGTGCGATTAAAATAGCTAAACAATATGGAATCACGATAAAAAATCTTAAAGCGTATGACCGAGAGGCCGATTATGCTAAAGGTAGAATAAAGAGAATTTCTGCAAAATTAGGAATGCTCATCAAAATAAAATTTGATTATTCGATATATGACTCTAAAGGACATGAAATGAGTGGGTTGTTCTTCTTTGATGGTAATCGTAAGTATCATAGATCAGAATTATATAATTATTTTGGACTCAAAAAAGGATTTAGAGTGCATGAAGAAGGAAACTACACTGGTACATTTGACAATTTATCTTCATATGGAATGAAGGACTCTGAAACTGGAATAATTGTCAATTCTTTTAAATATGATGTTCAATATAAAAGAGAAGAAGAAAAAATGTTTGAAATTGACGATTGCATGACAACCCATGTCATTATTGATTCGGAAAATAACAAAATCCAATTTTTGGATGAGCAGCTTGGATTAATTGAAAAAGATTTAAAATAGAGAATAGAGATTGCAAGACTGAAAAATAGCACAACAGTTTTCAATAACACTTTACATGGGGTACGAAACTGACTAAAAGAGTACGAACTTTTACGCTAGGGGTATAAAAAAATATGGCGAGGGTACGAATTGTATCATTTAGGTTGCTCTAACACAAACTGAATCGTTGACCTCTTAAGTTTTCTTAGGAGGTCTTTTCTCATACATGATGTCGACAAATCCCATAGAGCTCTGATACGGAACGAAAAGTTCAAGGACAAGGTTGCGAAGTCATTCCCTAAGACAAAGGAATCGCTAATGCTCATGAAACCCATAAACGATTGCTTTTCTGTGACGTCGCTTTCTACACCCACATAAAATTGGATAAGCGTTGTCAAGCGATAATCGATTGTCTGTCTTGACGTTGCAGGAGATGTCTTTTCCCATGGGAAAAGAGGCAGGGCAAAACCTGCCATTCAAAAACCATGCGATTTGTTCTAA
>CAVFFP010000032.1:0-5030 GCA_963621825.1 bacterium | reverse complement strand
ATATAATTTCATTAGATACTTTTAAAGATCAACAAGAAGGGGTTAAACATATAAATGCTATAGATTTATTTCTCGGAAAAGAAACTATTTAATAATGGACAAAAGATAGTTATTTGTCTAATGCTTGTGGTGGTGTATTTTACAGTGACACGTAGAGTTGGATTAGGTTACTGGAAAGACTTAGGTGATACTATAATGCGTTCAAGTTATTTTTAATTGGTTAGATTAGTAAGTTGAAAAATATATGATTAATGATCCTGAAAGAATTTATTTAAGAAACCTTTTTATTACCAATGTCTAGGGATAATAAAATTGGTAATAAAATTGATTACCATCCTCTAATAAAGAAACTCGGACTAAATTTAACAAAAGAAAAAATCTCTATTGTTAATGCCATTGAGAATGTCTTTGTGCATAGAGATGAAGAACTTAAAATCCGTTGAGTTTACTCGTTTGAATATCATTTTATTCCTTTTTTCTTATGAGTTGGCAAAAAACAGTGGAAATTCGTAAATTTCCGTTGCAAACCATTCTAAAAAGTTTATAATAGTTAAGCCTTTTGACTGGCGCGAGGCATGTTCCTCAAAAATCACCTACCGCTGGTTGATAAGACAGAAAGAAAACTGAGGTATTCCCAAATGTTGACAAAAGAAGAAAAGGCTAAGGCTATTAAGGCTGGCCAGAGAGATGAAAAGGACGTCGGTTCCTCCGAAGTCCAGATTGCTCTTCTCACCGAGAAGATCAAGAAGCTTACGGTCCATATGACCAACAACAAGCATGACTATTCCTCCAAGCGTGGTATGGATATCATGATTGCAAAGCGTACCAACCTCCTCAATTATCTCAAGAGAACCGACACTGCTCGTTATGAGAAGGCTCTCGCTATCGTCAAGTCCGCTAGCAAGAAGAAGTAAATCAATCGTCTATTGAATGCTCCTAGGAAACTAGGAGCATTTTCATTGTCAGTAAGGTATAATATTCACGTAGTTCAGGAGGCCTTGAATATGGATTTTTTGGAATTAGCAAATCAGAGAGTCTCAACAAGAGAATTCTCTGAGAAGAAGATTGAAAAAACAGACTTAGAGAAGATTCTGAAAGCTTGTGATGTCGCTCCGACAGGACGCAATAGAAGACCGATCTTCTATGTCATCCTTTCCGATGACAAAAAGAAAGAAGAACTCTATTCCCTTCTTCCTACGATCCGTGCCAAGTTCTATCATGCGGATGCCATCCTTTTCTCTTTGGTGAAAACCGATGATCATCTGAAATATCTCAACTGCGGTGCCGCAATTGAAAACGGACTTCTTGAGGCTACCTCTTTAGGCATTGGAACCTGCTGGATACACTGTGCTGGAGAAGAACTCAATAGTGAAATCGGAAGAAAAGCTTTGAAAGATATCTTAGAGCTGGATAGTGAATATGAGTGCCTAGACTGCATTGCCTTCGGTTATCCGGAGAATGGCGAATTTGCCGTGAAAGACAGACCGGAGAATGGAAGCAAGATCGTTTGATGTCATCGTAGTCGGTGCAGGACCGGCAGGTCTTGTCTCTGCACTATTGATATCGAAAACGAAAAAGGTCCTCCTTGTTGAAAAAGGAGGACATGATTTTGTATTGGGAAAAAGGATACTGGTATCCGGAAACGGAAGAGCGAACTTCTATAATGAGGATCTTCTGTCAAAAGATGCCTACCAGGATTCTATCCTTTCTCCTGTTTCTGATGTTGTCTTCTCCTCGGGACATAATTACGCTGAAGAGTTCCTCTCTTATCTAAGTGAAGAACTTCAGTTTCCATATGCTAGAGAGGGAAAACTATATTATCCGTATTTCAACCGTGCGGAAAGTCTTCAGAACACTCTTGTTCAGCAACTGAAGAAAAGAGAAAATCTGACGATATCTCATTCCACATTAGTCAAGATAAATAGGGAGGAGAGTTCTCTTATTCTGCTTAGTGAAAAAGGAAAGGAATGTGTTCATTATCATGATCTTGTCTTAGCACTTGGCGGAAAAAGCTTAGACCGACAAGACTATGATGATTCCTTGCTATCCTTCTTTAAGTCATATCCTTTCCGTCCTTGTTTATGCCCTGTCAAGGTAAAGGAGAAGATACCATCTTACCTTGTCAAAAATAGGCTAAGAGGAACACTGAGTCTGAAGTCAAATGGGAAAGCGATTTATTCGGAAGATGGTGAACTTCTTTTCAAAGAAGATGGGATATCTGGTATCTGTGTCTTTGATTCCACCCTTTATCTTCTCAATGAGAGAAGAAAGAATAAGAATGCTTCTTTCGTATATGAGTTTACCTATTTGGATGATAAAACATCCGTCAATTACTCTTCCTATCCTTATTTCTTAAGAAGATATCTAGAGGAAAGCAAGGATACGGATAAAAATAAATTCACATTTACGTTTGACTCTTTATATTCATTTCAGCAAAGCCAGATATCCTATGGTGGAATCTTACTCTCCGAGATCGACTTAGATACGATGGAAGCAAAAAGATTTCCCCATATCTATCTTGCGGGAGAGATGTTAGATCAGAACTTTATCTGCGGCGGTTACAATATGGGATTATCCTTCATCGAAGGCTACAAAATAGGAAGGAGACTAGAACATGACATTTCCTGAGGACAAGGAGATTGAGGAGATCTTCAACCTCCAAATCGAAAGAAAGCATAAGGAAAAAGAAGAGGAACCGATTAAGGAGATCTTTTTGCGCGTTGTCCATATGTGCAAGGACTTATCCTTTGAAAAGGACCTCTCCGGATTCAAGAAGAAAGTCGCTCTTTCCCTGATGATTGATTTTTGTATCGGTGAATATGAGTTCTATTCCAAGATGGGGCCGATGCTAAAACAGAAGCTCACGGTGGATGATTTAGCAATCAAGGTCGCTAACAAGTATGTCTCCTCGAGAACTGCGGAGACCAATGGTTCCTACACGACCGGAATGAAGCCGTATGACCATTATGTCAGCACATTATCTACCGCTACGATGGCACTAGAGAGCGTCAATGAGCCCTTGGCTAGACATGATCCGAACTTCTCCTTGATGAATGATCTTTTTGAAACCACATTCCGTAAGATTTCCGGATTCTGCAGAATGCTCGTCTTAGGCTTATATCTTGATGCCTATGTCTCATGGAGAACAATCCATGAGAGTGAATCCACTCTCTATCTTTTGGTCAACAACGGAGATGAGGCGAAGTTTTCCTATGTCAAACATATCTCCTATTCGAATATGTACTATTCTCCGAGCAAATTCGATGATAAGATCCGTGATGATGTCTTTGAGAATCAGATCAAAAAAGAGATGACAGATCATGGACTGAAAAGCAAGGACATGAAAAAGTTCTTGGAATACGGATGGCTTTATGACTGCAAGCAGTACGATATGGAAAAACATCCCAAGTTCAAACTCAATTTCAACGATGGTGTCGATGAATTGGCCGGAATGAGAGAGGAGTATAACGAGTTCTATAGAGGAACGAGCGAAATCTCCCACTCTTCTCCAATCTTCTTCTATGCGAACGAGAAGAGTATCAAGGATGTTGCCTTGATGCTGACCTATGAGTCCGCATATCGTATCTTCATGCTCTATATGCAGTTCATGGAAGAGTACTTCAAGAGACATGAAAGCGAAAAGCATATCATCATGAACTGCATCGAGGATGTGAAGATCATCGCGGAATTCTTACGCGAACAGTATGAAAAGGAGGAGGAGTGATGTCTAGACGTATTAATAAGGCTACCTGCCTCTCTTTGGATGATTTCGGAAAAGGAATTGTCCGCATCGATGAGACGACCTGCTTTTTGGATAACCTGCTTCCTGGGGAAACTGCGGATGTTCAGACGGATTTTAGGTACGGTAAATTAGAGGATGCCAAAGTCTTAAAAAGATATAATGATTCCCCTTCTCGTGTCCATCCAGACTGCAAATATTATCCTAACTGCGGCGGATGTCAGATCATGCATCTATCCTATCCGAGTCAGTTGGAGTATAAGACGAAGAAGGTAAAAGACCTCCTTCATAAGTTTGCTAAGATCGATTTTGATGTGCTTCCCTGTATTGGACTAGAAAAGCCTGTCCGCTTCCGTAACAAGGTTCAGAAGCCGGTCCGTTTCGACAACAAGAAAAAGAAGATCAAAGCCGGATTCTATCAGTCCGGAACTCATAACCTGATCGGCGTAGATGACTGCCTTATGGAATCTGAACTCTCCAGTAAGATCAGCAATATCCTAGTAGAGATGTTTGAAAAGTATAAGTACACTCCTTACCATGAGGATGCACAGTTTGGTCTGATCCGTCATTTCCTGATCAAGACCAATACGGAACAGAGTCAGGCTTTAGTAACACTGATTGTCACAAGAAGCGACATCAAAGGAATCAAGGATTTCGCTAAGGAACTGATGAAGAGAGTCCCTCAGGTTGTCGGTCTTGTCCTTAACATCAATACCAGAAAGACGAATGTCATCTTAGGTGATAAAGATGTTCCTGTCTATGGTCATACGAAAATTCAGGATAAGATCTTCGATAAGAAGTTTTTGATCTCTACGCAGTCCTTCTATCAGGTCAACTCCCATCAGATTGAAACGCTGTACGGAAAAGCAATCGAGTTTGCAGACCTGAAAAAGGATGAGACATTATTAGACGCCTATTGCGGAACTGGTACGATCGGTCTCTGTTGTGCGGATAAGGTTAAGCAGGTGACCGGTGTAGAGATTGTACCGGATGCGGTAAAGGATGCAAAACTGAACGCAAAGATCAACAATATCGTGAATGCAAGATTCCTCTGTGGAGATGCGACGGAGTTCATGATGAAGACTGATTCTCATTTTGACTGCATCATCATGGATCCTCCTAGAAAAGGATCGACACCGGAATTCATTTCTGCTGTAAAGAGAATTCAACCGAAGCGTGTTGTCTATGTCTCCTGTGATCCTGTTACATTATGTAGGGATATTGCTTTATTCTCTGATACCTATACTCTTACAAAGGTACAGCCTGTTGACATGTTTCCTAACTCCATGCA
>CAVFFP010000031.1:0-7112 GCA_963621825.1 bacterium | reverse complement strand
ATCGCATTCTCCAATGCAAAGGATCCTGACGGTGAAGATCTTCCGACTTTAAGCAATGAATATAAGGAATTTGTCATTTCTCCTAACGCAACAATCGAGAATGAAAACACTCCTTATAAGACTGCAGACGGAACAGGCTATAGTGATCTGAAGGTTCTCAGCGAGATTTTAGGTTTCCACCTCTATGTCGCCGGAAACTGTGATGCCACAATCGATATTCAGGAAGTCTTCTTAAGAAAAGAAGGAGCCGAGGATATCGTACTTGATAACTTCGACAGAGCCGATGTCAACAAGGCTGACAGCAACTGCTGGTGGAGAGGATCTATGGGATCTATCGTCGGAAGAAGCGTCACCGTCAAAGGAACAGGCTCTTTCACTCAGGATATTCCCTCTGATGCTTCTGCTTCTAACCTCGTTCTTGCTGTCAAAGGCGATACGGCATCCACTTCCATCGCTTTCAAGAATGGCGAAAACGTTATTACCAAGAAATGGTCTGAACTGAAGAACAGCAAAGGTGAAACTCTTGCCGCCGCTTTACATGAAATCTATACACAGCAGGTCATCAATCTTGAAAATTCCGGTGTTACCAATAACCCGACTTCCATTACTGTCACTTCCACAAGCGAAGTCACCATCAACAAGATCTTCACAACCGATTTAGCCACAAGAGAAGCTGACGAATATCCTGTCATCGATGAAGAATCTGTCAAGCTGTTCGATGACTTCAACCGTGTTCAGAGCGGATTCAATGGAGATTATGAGGCCGCAACGAAAGATGAAAAAACAAAAGCTGCCGGTTTAAACTACATGCTCTCTTACAAGAACGGAGACATGGTCACCCTTGATGGCAGTGCCGCTGTCTTTGATGCTACAACTCTTGTGGCAGATGATTACATCCAGCTCAAGCTTTGCTCTGACTTACATGCTAGAACCAACGAAGACTATCTTGTCTTCTCTATGAAACTTACCGATGGTGCCACTTTGGATGGCTTCCGCTTCCAGGGTGAATCCGGTCCTGCTGTCTCTGCCAATAACTGGCAGGCTGGTTTCAAAGTTTCTTCTTTAGCCACACCATATGCGAAAGAAGACGGCTATTCTTTGTATGTCATCGATTTGGCTGAAACCAATATGAGTATCACCAATACCATCGATATGTATTATTCCGGTACTGGAAAGCTCATGATCGATCAGATTTTCTTCGCCAATGATTATGCCGAACTTGAAAAGACCGCTGAAAAAGAATGCACCTTTAAGAACGATGATTTAACAGCTTATAAGGGTTCTGGCTTCAATACCGCTGCTCCTATTGTCGCTCTTCATGTCAAAGGTGATGGTGAAAAGGGAACTTTAGCTTCTGTCCGTATCGCTTATGCTGGAACAATTATCTGGCTCAACGAGAATAAGATCTCCGATCAGTATGGACATACAATCGATAGCACTCATATCATTTCCGCCGAAGGTGAAACTGTCTTCATCGATATCAGCAATGTCGAAGGTTGGGATTATACCGGTGAAGAAAAGGAATTCTATATCCACACTGGCGGTGAATCCTTTGAAGGCACTCTTGAAATCACTTCCGTCACGGAATACGCTCGCAAGAAGGTTAACTATGAAATCGGTGATTTGAAGAATAAGGTCACAGCGGAAAACGGCTACACCTATCTTGGTTGGATGGGTGCAAAGCGTAGCGGCGATGATCATATCCTTCTTTCTATTACTGTCAAAGGCGATGGAGTCGCCACATTGGATGATTTCAGAATCGCTGCTGGCGGAGTTGAATATTGGGTCAATCCTGCAGGCAATGATGCCCGTAAACAACTCTATCTTGAAAATCATCAGGTCCTGGAAGCCGGAAAGAAGATTGACACGGAAGACGAGACAATCATCTTCGATCTGACAGACTCCGGTATCGTTATCGATGGCGAAGCTCATATGCACTATAGCGATTCTCTCGGCGGAAGTTTGACTTTCACAACTGGAAGCCTCGTCTCCTCACTTCCCACTTACGAAGCCGTCTATAACTATTTCGTAAAGTAAGCACTCTGACTTTGGTGTAAAATATAGGCGGCGCAATCGCCGCCTATATTTCTTTTCTATCTATGTATCGTATCGGAATCTTAGATGATGAATATCTGACCTGTCTCGGTTTAAAAGAGGCTGTGCCTTGGGAGAGTATCTCAGTCGAGGTCTCTTTTACTTGTATGGATGGAAAGAAAGGCTTGGAACTGATCAAAAAGGAAAAGCCTGATATTGTTCTGACTGATATCAGGATGCCAGGCATGTCTGGTGTTGATTTAGTCAAAGAACTGAAAAAAGAAGGATTTGAAGGAGAGGTGATTGTTCTGACTGCCCACAAAGAGTTTGATTATGCAGTCGAGACCTATCGTTCCGGTATCTTTGCTTATTTATTGAAACCTATTGATAATGATGAGTTATTGAAGGTAGTATCTGAAGCAATCGACAAGCTGAAAGTGAAGAGAAAAGATCAGGAACTCAGAAAGAACCTGGAAGAAAATGAGTCTGCGATGGAAGCGACTTTCTTCTATCAGATTCTTCACAACATCACCAATGACGAATTCATCAAAGAGGAGAAGAAGTTCTCCTTTAAAGTCGCTCCTTCTGGAATTCTCTTCCTTTTGAAGAAGGAGAACAAAGAAGACGAATATCCGTTATCAAAGGCCGGTTCTATTCTCTTTAGCGCCTTAAAGCAAGAAGGAATCAATAGCCTAGAAAGAGTAGAAGAACACTCTTATCTTTTGTTCATCGACTCTTCTGATATTGAAAAAACTCTATCTATATTATTAAAAGCGTTATCTCTTGTTGAGGACGAGACAGACGTTGTCTTTACTGGTGCACTTTCCTCTTATACTTCACCGCTTGAGATAGCAAGAGCTTATCGCATCGATAAAGACTGTATCCGAAATAAGATCTATTATGGATTCAATACAATAGAGATTGAGAAAAAGAACGATATCTCCTATCGACATTATGTCGCCATCCAGGATTTCTATCGAATTTTAAGTGAACATTATCAGGATGACCTGACTGTCTCCTCCGTCTCTTTGATGATGAATGTTTCCGATTCCTATTTGATGCATCTTTTGAAGAAAGCGTTAGGAAAGACATTCAATGATATACTGACTGATTATCGTATCTCTTTGGCAAAGAAATTGCTGAGAGAAGGAAAATACAGAATCAATGAAATCGCCGATATGGTCGGTTACAATGATGAGAAATACTTTTCCCGTGTCTTTAAAAAGAGAGTAGGAGTCTCGCCTTCTGAATATCCAGAATGAACAAGCATTCCTTTCGAACGAGACTTCTCGTTTCCCTTTGCCTTTCTGTTCTCTCTGTCGCTGTTTTAATGGTTCCGACCATTTCCATAATTTATGAAAATTACAAAGAGAACAATATCGATGTGGGAATCTCTGCCAGGCATTCCACGTTAGATGACTCTTTGTCTTCGTTGTTTGAAGATTCGAATTACGTCACGATTAATATTTTCACGGAAGAGAACATAAGAATGCTGAATTCTGAGTCCGTCAATGATGCCGATTTTCAGAACCTCTATCAACAACAGCCGATCCCTTCCTCTTTGATTCAAGGAATTTCGTATTACCGTGAAGCCTCCGATTTTTTATCTGCGACAAGTGAAATAAATACAGTTCTTCCTGAAATATCAAGTACAGTTTTAAATCGTGTTTTATCGAACGAAGACACTGCGTATCCCATTTCCTATTGTGGATCGACCTACAATGAAACGGGATCTTTTCTGATATTGGGGAAAAAGATCCTTGGCACAAATTCAGCATGCTTCTTATACCTCAACGGAGAAAGATTGATGAGAATCGTCGACTCCATTGTGTGTCTTGAAAAGAATTTCATCATCGATTCGAATCGCAATGTTGTCTTATCGAAAAACGAAAATGAATTAGGAGGAATTGTCATCAATGGATTCCCGTTGACCGACAACAATTCCATCCATGGCGATTTTGAGAATGAGGATAGTTATATTACGATTCATTCTCTTGACGAGCTGAAGAACTCTTTTGGATTGTCATGGCAGATTGTATCGATTCAGAATTATTATGATCTCTTTGGAACGCTAAGAGTATTGCTGATCATTCTGATAACCTTGACTGTGACTGCATTCATTGTTGCTGTCATCCTTTCTTTTCTGCTTTCAAAGAAGATATCAAAACCGCTAGTTGCCTTATCGACAGAATTAGAGAATACAGATATCAATAATCCGATATCCTTGGCCGTCAAAGAAAAAAAGAGCCATGATGAAATTGATCAATTGGAACAATCTTATCAGGATATGGTCAGCCGGATTCATGAACTGATGGAAGAGAATCTAGAGAAGATGAACCAACAAAGAATCTTAGAGCTGGAATCTCTTCAGATGCAGATCAATCCCCATTTCCTATATAACACTCTCGATACAATCTCCTGGATGGCAAAAATCAATAAACAGAAGGAAATCGATTCGCTCGTGATGTCTTTGGCTAAGTTCTTCCGTCTTACACTTCATTCCGGCGATAAAATCATCACAGTGAAAGAGGAACTGGAGATCACAAGGCATTATCTTGAGATTCAGAAAGCGAGATTTCCGGAACGCTTTGATTATGAATTCGATATCGATGAGAGTCTTAAAGATGAGTCAACTTTGAAACTGATTCTTCAGCCTGTTGTCGAAAACTCCGTCAAATATGGATTCGATTCCGAAAAAGGTAGAATGCTATTAAAGATTCAGACACGAAAATCGGATGGAAAATTGGAATATATCATTCAGGATGATGGTGTCGGTTTTGATGTTCCTTCGAATCTTTTCGAAAAGAAAAAGATGCCCGAGGATTCTAAATCGACAGGATTCGGTCTTTATAATGTTCAGGAAAGAATTCATTTAGAGTACGGAAAAGAATATGGATTGAAAGTAGAATCGAAAGTCGGCATCGGAACAAAAACGATTATTACTCTTCCTCTTTCATCTCATTCTTCATCTCGTCATAAATAGCATCTAGTCTTTTGCAGTCCCTGTCACTCAGTTTCTTTGCTAGGTAGAAGAAAACAAAGAAGAGAAAGATGACAGCCAACACAATTCCCAAGTTGATATAGAAGATTGTTTTCTTAAAATTCCATTTAGGAACAAGTAGATAAAATGAGTAATCCTTTAAATCCGATTCCAATATTGACGAAGAGAAATCGCCTTTCATCGCATACTGTTTATAATAGGAAACAGGTACATCTGTTTTTTTGATTTCTGAGAACTCAATGTTGGTTTCTGAATTTGGAACTGATAACACTTGGTCTTGATAGCAAAGATAAATCTGATTCTCTTCCATCTCAGCAGTTTTTGGAATGGATAAGTAGTTACGATAAATATCGATAGAGGATAGATCAACTTCCAGAATTCCAAGAAGAGTATTGGTATCAGAATACACTTTATGGAAGATAGAGAACATACCAAGATTCTTTTGATAAGGCACGGTCAGATATGCGGTTGATATTCCTGTCCTTCTGACAGAGGAGAAGGATGTCTTATCGCTATGATAGAACGAAGCAAAGTTTTCTTCCTTCATCAGTTCATTAAAGGCAGGAGCACCACTGATTTTGCTGGATGTAGAGACAAACCCATCTCCATAATATAGACAACCTAAGAAGTTTGAATTTGCCACTTCCAGGTTTCTTAAGTCCTCTGCTATTTTGTTTTCGTTTTTCTCTTCACAGGCCTCAATGAAACTGTCATTACTGGATTGGGCAAGGACCTGTGCATTGAACTGCGAATATCCAATTTCAAAATGAGATGCTAATAGAGATACATCATTAGCAAAAGAAGAGGTGAAACTTTTGTGATAAAGGATATAAGTACTTGTTGATGTTGCAATCGCAACAGTGAGAGTCAAAAGAAACGGAATCAGAAAAATGGAGAGAAAAATATTGCGATGCATTTTCTTGAATTCTGTTTTCTTTTTCATGAGTTAATTATAAGCTCTCTTCTTAACGAAAGGTAGTTTTAGGGCTCATATTTTGCAGAAAAAGAGCATAGTCAATTGCTTGTGTAGACCTTCAATCAACATCAATCATTACTAGTGTCATAAAGCTCTTCCTCTCATATCTTCTAACCTAGTTATGTTTGCATAGATCAAGCATTCCTCGATATCCAGTAACATCTGCTCTATCTTCATGACAAACGAATAACGGAACTTCTTAGGACCAGATTCTTTCATACCATTTAGACCGCAGCCATGGCTATTGTCTGATTATTGCTGCGGAGATTGTTCTCATTTCAATCGATCTTGACCATAATAGCGGGGCGGACACCAAGCAAACAGAAGACGTAAAAACTAAAGACGTAAAAGTCGCTGCCGACGCTGCCATCATCGAGGACACCGTTGGCGTCGTACGAATAATCGCTGTTCGGGGAACGAGTCCAGTAAGTTCCGTTGTTCAGATAAGAAACACTTGTACTTGCGGCACACCGATTTGCTCTCGCATAGTCCGTCGTCTTGCAGCATCTTGAGGCATCATCAGCAAAGTACTGAGTATTCATATAATCCTGATAGCTAAGAAGGTATACATTGTCATTCGTGTTCTCACAGGCATATGTGTTTGCCGATGAATCTGTAGTTGCGACACTATTATCCACTTCCACAGTCTGTATATAGGAATTCCCTAACGAGAAAGCGGAATTGTAGAAGTCATCATTCAGCCATTTTCTTATATCAGAATACTTGTAGTTGTTAGGGTAAACGATTTTTCCATCAATCCTTCTACTATCAGTTGAGGAATAATAACAGTGGGCATCAAGAATGACAGAAGATACTAGCTTATATTCTCCACCATTTGATTCAAGGATGTCCCAACTAATAGGATCGCACTTGAACCAGTATTCTGTTCCACTTTTTATCGTGGTTCCGTCATCGAATGTATAGCCTGAATCACATGGTTCAGCAGTCAGCTCTGCATAATATTCACCATCATAGAGATACCATCCGTTAGACTCTGTTGTGGTCAATGCATTGAGAGATGCAATCAGGGTTTCATCAGAGACATATGTTTGTGGATAGATTCCGTATTTCACGCAATCTACCTTTGTATACTTTGCAATC
>CAVFFP010000030.1:0-7411 GCA_963621825.1 bacterium | reverse complement strand
GGCAACAAGTCCAACAGCAGCAACTACTGCTACTACAACGTAAAAGGATAACCAACTACTGAAAATCCTCCGCACTGTGCGGGGGATTTTCTTTGTTACTAATCTTTCTAGATTAAACACTATATTATAAGTAAGATGAATTGCTTCTTATTCAAGTTGCTAATTCACGTTTTTTCGAATCACGCAATGAAGTCTCATTCCTTTTCTGAATTCTGCTTTTTCTATGACTAGTCCCGATTTCGCACAGCACTCTTTTATCGTCGTGATTGAGGCAATCTTAACATCGCCATGCCCTAAAAGATTGCAGATAGGTAATTCTATATGATTCATGAAGAACATAACAAGAGAACTCTTCGATGAGATATCACGGATGATCAGTCTTCCTCCTTTTCTTAGACACCTTTTCACACTGTCAAAAAATGCCTGAGGATTCGGATAATGATGGATGCTATTCGCACAGATGATTGCGTCGAAGGAGTCATCATCAAAAGGAAAATCCTCACAGTCTCCGACAACAAAATCGGCGTGATGAATATTCTTTTTCTTGGCCTGTTCTATCATCGCTGGCGTTAGATCCAATCCAGTAAAATGGCATTCCGGATGTTCTTTTGAAAGCAAGGAAATCATAGGTGCTGTTCCACATCCAGCATCCAATAAATCATGGAAAGATTCCTTTTCTAACTCTTCCTGAATCTCAGGATAATCTTTTCTGCATAGTTTATAGATTCCAGCATCATCGCCTTCATATTTTTTTGCAGCCTTTGTGAATTCCTTTATGGATTTCTCTTTATACCGTTTATCATTCATAAATATACCTCTATAATGTTAGTTATAACTAACTTATATCATAGAGAATCTGTTTATGTATTTCAAGCCAAACGTTAAATTGATCTTCGGATCAATTCTGATGAGATACCTGCTCCTTTTTGGAGTAAAGCCGATGTGAAAATCATCATTGGAAAAGATATCGTTGGAAAACTCAAGATGAACGATTAGATCCTTATAATCCGTATCAGTCTGATTGTCCACTTCTATTTTCTGACAAAGGAAAGGCAAGAGTAATATACGTTTGGGTTATTCGCTTTGATGATGGAATCGCTATAGTATTCTAAATAGGAGAATGTCTTTTCTGTAATGAGATTGATTTTGATCTATTCTTTATCGACCATATTCCACCTCCGATTACGAGATACATTCACAATTTACCACTATATAGAACGAATGGAAATACAGAGGAATTCTTTTCTTTTGACTGAATTGTATAGGATTGAAATCTACTTAAAAATACAACATAAGCAAAAAACTTTTCTCGTTAAAGCGCTTTTACTGAGACAGTGCAACACGAAAACAGAAGCGATTAACTCAAAGTATAATATTTAAAGATAGAAATCGACAATAATTAAATATAAGCTATTAATAAGTTGATGTTTTACCATCATAATCTCTATAAAAAAGCCTTTTCTATTTATAAGAGTTGCTTAACTTTGTTTCATTTAAGTTTTCTTTTTTCGACTTATAAAATCGAATTTTGTGATTGAAATCCTGAAAAAAATAAATACAATTAGAAACGCAAAAGCGATGACGAGGAAGAGTAGTCATAGATATTCTCATAGAGAGTCCTGGACGGTGGAAGCAGGACAGATAAGGGTGATGAACATGGCCTCTGAGCTGGGATGGTGAAAGTAGTAGCTCTCCCCGGGTATGCCCGTTACAGCAAATGAGTTTAGACGATTGAACTCTCTAAGGTTTTACAGGTGACTGTAAGATGAATTAAGGTGGTAACACGGTTAATCCCGTCCTTAAGCACATTTGTTTGTGTTTGGGACGGGATTTTTTCTTTTCGGAGGTTATATGGAATCAGAAATCAGAATTGAACATTTATCGAAAAGCTTTGACTCTCATCTAGTCTTGGATGATATCTCACTCGATGTCAAGAAAGGCGATGTCTATGGTGTCTTAGGTCTTTCGGGTGCTGGTAAGTCTACTCTTGTGAGATGCATCAACTCGCTGGAGACATTTGAATCAGGCAACATCTATTTCAAGGATCGGCTGCTCTGTTCTCCAACTCAGAGAGTCTCCAGAGAGGACAAAAGAAGGATAGGAATGATTTTCCAATCCTTCAACCTGCTCGATCAGAAGACCTGTCTTGAGAATGTCATGATCGGCCTTGAGATTCACAAGGTAGAGAAAAAGAAGAGAAAAGAGATTGCGATGGAGGCTTTAAAAAGAGTCTCTCTGGAAGATAAGTACAACGCTTATCCGTCGGAACTCTCCGGTGGTCAGAAGCAGAGAGTCAGCATCGCAAGATGCTTAGCTCTTAAGCCTGAAGTCATCTTAAGCGATGAGGCAACAAGTGCCTTAGACAGTGAGAATACTAAGTCCATCCTCTCCCTACTCTCTTCTTTGAACAAGAATGAAGGTATCACGATCATCATGATCTCCCATCAGCTCAACACGATTGAAGCCATCTGCAATAAGGTCTGCATTCTTGACAAAGCAAAGATTGTGGAAAACGGACCAATCGATGATGTCTTCCTATCACCGAAGGCAGAGATAACGAAGCAGCTTCTCTATTCCAGTAAGATCCATACGAATCTCGATGACAAAAAGATGCTAAGAATCCTATTCGACGGGAATGCGGATGAACCAATCCTTTCCGAGATCGTCCTCAACTGCAATGTCCTAGTCAATCTCGTCTATGCGGATACTAGGGTGAAAGACGGAAAAATCTACGGGCAGACTGTCATTCAAAGACCTGTAGATGAGAAGGAATGCCATAAGGTCCTTCAGTTCCTGTCTCTGAAAGGAATCAAGACAGAGGAGGTGACATTATGATTGAAAACATCGATATCTTCAAGGCAATCTATGAGACGTTATTGATGAGCGTCCTCTCTCTTGTCTTAGCCTATCTTGTCGGACTTCCCTTAGGTGTCCTTCTTAAGGTCACATCAAGAACGGGATTAAGACCGAACCGAATCATCAATCTCATCATCGGAGCCATTGTCAACTTTTTACGCAGTATCCCTTGCTTAATCATCACTGTCATCCTTCTTCCTCTTACCCGTGCGCTCTTAGGGAAAGGAACGGGTGCCTGGTATACGATGGTCATTCCTCTCTTCTTCTCTTCCTTCGCCTATGTCGCACGTATCGTAGAGCAATCCTTAACGGATGTCGAAAGCGGTAAGATCGAGGCAATCAAATCGATGGGAGCCAGTGACTTCACCATCGTAAGAAAGGTACTGATTCCGGAAGCGAGAAGTTCCTTGCTTCTCGGTGTCTGTGTCACCTTTGTCAATATCATCGGTTACACCAGTTTCGCTTACAACATCGGAGCAGGCGGTCTTATCTCACAGATTTACTCCTACTATATGGGACATTCGAAGAACTTTGAGACAAGTCCTGTGTTCTGGCTATTGATCATATTAGTTGTCGTCATTGTCGAAGTCGTTCAGGAACTCGGTCTGTATTTTGCAAAAAAACTAGATAAAAGGAGAAAAGCATCATGAAAAAGAGTTTATTTGTTCTTCCGTTATTCGTTCTGTCATTCGTATCCTGCAACAAGGATGATTCCAAAGTCATCAACATTGCCTGTTCTCAGAAGCCTCACGCTGAAATCTTAAACGATGTCTGCAAGGCTGAACTAAAGGAAAAAGGATATACCCTCAATGTCACAGTCCTTGACTGGACACTCATGAACGACGCTACCGCAAGCGGTGAATACGATGGAAACTATTTCCAGCATCGTCCCTATCTTCAGAACTATGACGGAAATCAGTCTACCTATTCTACCGATTACACTTACACAAAGTTATTCCCGGCAGTCACCGTTCATTTCGAACCGTTACGCATCTATGAAGGAAAGAAGAAAGCCTCTGACTTTGCTTCCATCAAGACTGAAGCTACCTACTGCATCTGCAACGATGTCTCCAACGAAATCAGAGCATTGGATCTATTGAAGGAAGCCGGTGTCATCACCTCCTATGAACTGGATAGCGATGGGGCCCCTACAAATCTTCCTAGCAATATCACTCCTCTTACCGAATCAGAATTAGCCTTAGCTATCGCCGATTATGATTACGGTGTCCTTCCGGTCAACAGTGCCCTGACTGGTGGATTAGAGGCTAGTGATTCCCTTCCGACGGAAAATGATACGGTCGCTGACAAGAATGCAAACGTCCTTGCTTTAAATCTCAGCAAATACAATAGCGATGAATCCTATAAGACAAAGATGAACGTTCTTTGTGACTCGCTTCTCAGCGACAAGGTCGCCGATTACATCAAGACTACCTATAAAGGTGTCATCTCTTCCTATCAGAAAGATTTAAGAAAGTAATCTTAAAAGGCAGAGACCTAATATTCTAGGCTCTGCCTTTTTATATACAATTTCATTTTTAAATCAAAGTTTTATCGATAGACTAATAGGATACTAAACATTATCTATCTTAGATTTTTACATACTATATTTTAGATTTATGTTAAGAATTCAATACACGCAGGACCCAGAAAACGAATAAAAGATCCTTATTATCTCCAAACGAATGCAACTGCTTCAGTCTTACTTCTATATCTACTTCAATGTCACTTCAATGTAACATTGAAGTGCTTCAAATTCTCTACTGCAGTTTGACTTTTTCTCTGTTCGTCATATATTCAATCTTATTTCCGTTTTTCTGCTGAATCAGGAAAGACTGAGATAAGAGATTCAATACGACCTCTTTTCTGAGATACGTCGAATTCGAAACATTCAAATATTCCGATATCTCCTTGATGCTATGTTTTTGAGAGTAGCAGAATGACAACACCGAGAGATCAAATCTAGTCGAATCATTGATTTTCTCAAGGAGAATGAGGCTCTCTATATCCACATTTACTCCGTCGCTATAGGTTCTGTCCGGCAAAACAATGGAGAATTGATTGTTTTTAGAAAAGATGTATGGTTTATGTCTTATATCCTCATCTTTATAATCATCCATGATTTTCTCAAAGCCAGTGCCTTTTGCCTCCATTGCATGACACAGAACGAAAATGGCAGAGATCAATTCATTTCTTCTTTTAGAAGCGAAAGATTCCAAATCATAGGTCCTTTTCAGTTCCTCCTTTCCGTATGGAGTACCTGGAGAAGTGATGGTCAATCTGTTCTTGAACATATCCACATAGATGGCACTTCCCTCGATATAATAGTCTTTATGGGCAATCGAGTTGATAAGCGCTTCAAATAAGCTTCTTTTCGGATAGGCGTCTCTGTCCACACGATAGGTGTCCTTTTTGACAAATCCATGGTTCATTCTTAAATCGACATTGTCGAATAAAAACTTATAGCAGTCGATGGCATTGCCTTTGAATTCACTAGTGGACAAAATGACATCATCGCCTCTGGTCAATCCCTCATAAAGAGAAAATACGACTTTAAGATCTTTTCCGTCATATTCATCGCGGAAAAGATTAGAGCCCTTGTACAAACGGCCGTTTTCATCATAAAAGCCGATGGATTCTAATTCCTTGATCTTTAGGTCTTTTCCAACATTATCAAAATAAAATTTCTGCAATTTGGTGAAATCCTTGAAATCAAACATGATGTCTGTCAGATCTCTATCGTATTTAGGATTGACACTGTACTTAGCCATCATCATGATTTCCTCTACAGTCGCATAGTTCGTATATCCATCTCTTCTGACATAAATAAGAGGTGCACCTTGCATTTTGAGAATCACCGGCTTTATTTTCGATTCACAGACATAAAAAACAAGGATATATCTTTTCCTATCATTGACTAGATATTCCATTGTTTTGGAATCTATCTCTGGCAAAGTATCGAAATGTTCCTTTATCTGATTATAAAAGAACATTTTTTCCTTATCGATTTCCGCCAAGGTAAAACCAATGAGTTTATTCGTCTTATCCTCAGCACCGACAACAAAACATCCGCCCTTTGCATTAGCAAATCCGGCGATTGTCTTTAACCAGCCTAAAACATTCTCTCTATCCAGTCTTGCCTTGGACTCGAATTTTCCATCCTCGATATTGAATTCTTTGAATATCTCATTTAACAGCATATTATCACCTCTATCCAAGTTTACTTCAATCTCACTTCAATGTCAACTTCAATGTCACTTCAATGTCACATTGAAGTACTTCAAAGTCTCTGTTATATGCAAACACAAAACGAATGTCACTTAAATCGTTAAATGCTGTTTCCAAGGTACCCTTTCCCAAAATTTTAAAAAACAGTACCCTGAAGCGAGGATTAACGAGTCAATTGTAAAACACCGATTCGCAGATAGGGACTATAATCTTAGCCTCTATGCGTCTACTAATAAATCCACGTTTCTAGGAAATGATAATCCCATCCTAAAAATCACTGAGAACTAGAAACACCTTTTTGAATGTAAGTCGAAGCATTACTTCAATGTTACTTCAATGTGACATTGAAGTACTTCAAAGTCTCTGCTATATATCCTTATATATAGATAGGAAATATATCGGTTTTTCTGATTTTATATTGATTTCCGCTATTTAGAATGATGGAACATTTGTATAATGGACTTGATATAGAAAATGAAAGCAAACAAGATATTGATGATCATACAGACTATCGGCATGTATATCAGCCAGATTTCGATATTGGCTATCTTTATTGTGATCGATACCCATATCAATACAGAGAAGGTGAATGCAATAGCGGATTATTTAGGTGACACCTATTTTATCTGTTTAGTTATCATCCTTCTGATATCGATGATCAATATCGTAGTTGCACTCTTCTCCTTGAAAAGACCGGCTACGGATATCAGCAGCTTTGTATTGAGCATCAAGCTTATTCAGATACCCTGGTATATTACGAACTTCATTCTTACTGTATTAGTTTTAGTCGGCATGATGAATCCTTTTCTCATCTTTGCTTCTCCGATATTTTTGATACTATCTGTCTTTATCACTTATCTATTTATGTTATCGACTAGTCTTCCTCTTGTTATCTCTACTGCAAAGTCTATGAAAATGAAGTCATCCATTTCAACAGTACTATATATCCTTGCTTTGATATCTCTGTTCTTCTTTGTTCTTGATGTAGTGGGTTCTATCTGTATCTATGTAAGTAAAATAGAAAACGAAATGCAAAAAAAGAGAGATCTTCTTACAAGAGAGTTAGAAGAATACGAAAGAACAAACTGATACAAAAAAACATATTTTATATACGTTTTTCATACAATATTCATCATTTTTTCAATTTGTGTATAAAATCAAGGCCCTAAATTGTTGACAACACAACAATAACTCCCTACAATAGTGTCCGTCATCAAAGGAGTACAATTTTAGATAAAAAGAAAATTAATGTTAAGTTTAGTCGCTCTTTGCGGCGGTCTCACCATTGTCGGAAGTGGTTTCTCAGCATGGTATTTCAGCCTTGAAACCC
>CAVFFP010000029.1:0-7762 GCA_963621825.1 bacterium | reverse complement strand
AAGAACAATGACACCTCAGTAAGAGAAGAATCAGAAATAGCAGTACTCTCAAACGGCTGATTGGCTTTGGTACTCGCTCCACGAGTAAGAGAAGAATCAGAAATAGCAGTACTCTCAAACCTCAAATGTTGTCGTTTTGGGGTTGTTTTCCGCTAAATCCACCTATATTTTAATTATTTTCGTTGTTAGAATCAATATGTAATTCACAAAGGTCTTGGTCGATTAGAATTACGAATTCATTGTCTGATTTGTAAGATGGAATGTGACTAGAAAGGAATATCGGATGCAGTTCCATCTGTCTCATTTCAGTAAGAAAGAGAGTCGTTTCATCTTTAGAAAGATAATCGTGAAGATTCAATATGAAGAAGATATCAAATGAGAATCCATAAGCAATCTTCTTTATCTGAAATAGTATTTTTGAAAGATAGGATTCAGGATCATCTGCTGTGGTTAATGACATTGCCTTCAGAAAATTCTGCAGTGCCATTTCATTTTGGAAAGTAAGAGGAAGAGAGTAAGAGTAACTAAGAGATAAGATGTATTCATCAATCTTCTGAAGTAAAATCTGGAACTCCTCTTTTTGACTTTGTGTTACATGAGAGGAAATATCTTTTTGAATTATAGTATCTAGTTTCTTATCGTCAACTTCAATTTTTAAGGGATTCCATATGATGAATGCATCTTTTGATAATTGCTTTTCCTTATTGTTAGCAAAGTATAAGAAAAACTCTTCATCATTTTCGAGTTGATCTTCTAATGCATATAGAAATCTACGGAGATATTGTGGGTGTTGAATGACGAGATTGTAAACAGTAGGTGTATCCAATTGTATATCTTGATCGATGTAGGGATGCTTCAGAACCTTCATAGTTCAATTGTCCTTTCGTCACTATTTACCACATCAGTTACGAATTCACCAAGAAGAAAGTCCATATTAGCAAATTGTTTTTCCGTGATAGTTAGCATGGAGATACTGCCTTCTGGTGGAATATGTTTTTGAAGAGCGTCTTTGATATTTTTTACAGCAGATTCATTAACGGATAACTTAACATAGATGGATTCTTGAAACATGATAAATCCTTGTTTCTTTAGATACTTTACAAATTTACGATATTCTCTTCTTTGTTTTGCTTTAACGACCGGAAGGTCAAACATTAAAATTGATCTCATATATCTATAATTACCCATGTCTTGTCAATTCCTTTATCAAGAATGTATCGTCTTTTTCTAAGGCTTTTAGTACGTCATGGACGTAGAAGGTGATTGCATTGTCTAAAATTGTATTTTTGTCATCATAGACGACAATTGTGGATAAAACGTTGATCATCTGTTTTCTGAAATCTTCTTCAGTAACTTGATTCATTAGAATGGCATAATCGAAGAAAGGCCTAAAAGGTTCCATGATATCGCATCCTAAGTTATATTGATTCTGCTCTCCTTTATGATGAATTCCGACTGCTGTAAGATACCCGTAAACAGATATCGCTCTATTTACTGCAGCCATCAGAATCTGATATCCATAATTCAAATAGATATTTTCTTTGAATGCTTTTGATCGTCTATCAAAGGTGTTTCCAAATAGTGCAGCGAAATATGCTTTCGCTGCTAGTCCTTCTCTGTTTGTCTTATCACCAGGAGAAACCTCTTCATAGTATTTCATTAAAAGAGTATAGGCTTCTTCTTTCTTCATTTCTTTCAGTACGACAGCTTGATTGTATATCTTCTGTTTTACAATTTTCTGCCACACTAAATCCTTCGTTGTTTCTTCCCATGCGAACTGCTTTTTGATTTTGGCTGGGCTATCATAGCAGATACTATATGGAACAATTTCTCCTGCTGGATTGTGTTCCAAGTCACAGAAGACAATTCTGACTTTGTGTTCAATCAGACTTGCTATCAGTGCAGATGTGATGCAGACCTGCTGATTTTCGATAATCAGCAGGTTGATCTCATCTAATAGTATCTTTATTTCTTTGTCATTACGATAGACCAGATATCCCATGGAGGTTTCGAGTTTACAACGATTGTTTATTTTTACCGTTCTGAAGCCCATAAGAGTTAGTCCTTTACGGATTCAGAATCAAATAATACTTTTTCGTAGAAACCAGTTGGCGATTGTTGAATGATGCGGAACGGACGAGGAAGTTCTTTCGAACATGTTAAACTTTTATTACTCAGAACAGGTTGATTTAGAAGAGTTAAATCAGATGAAGGGGTATCATGACTTCCCAATTTGATGATTTCCATCATAATTTTCATTTGTTCTAAAACCGTTAAATCGATGAAGGTTTCGAATGATTCAGAACATGCAGTTACTTTCTTTCCAAGACCCGGAATGTGTGTTAGACAATTTTTGTTTAAGATATTGCTTTGTAAATATTTGTACGCGAGAATGTTGTTTTCTTTATTGATAGTTATGCCACCACTTTCAATAGATTCCTTATCTGCAAGATATGTTAGGTCAATTTTCTTTCCTGCTGGATTGTTGATTCCTAAGACTTTAGAAATCTGCTTGAAATATTTGACCATATCTTTGTTTGAATATGCGATTTGACTGAGATTAACAAATGTTAGACCTTTGCCAGATAATCCCAATCTTACTTTCCCATCTTCAAGGGGGAACTCGACTACTGTTCTAATTAATAACTTATCAATCAATATCTTAGGATTCTTTAACTTATTGTTATCGGAAAGATACTTGAGCTTTTCCTCTTCTGTGTTAATCGAAGCAAGATAAATAGACGGAATATTCTCGACGGTGTATTTCTTTTTGCCTTTTTTACCTTCTGATTCTACAAACATGAAATATGGTGCGCTTAAATCACTGTATCCACCATACTTGGTTTCCCAATTATCTGAGTTGAATGGTGCTTTTTGCTTAAGTGGATATGCTGCATTTCCTTCATTGGCAGAATGAATGGATATTTTGTTGAAGAAACCTTGTTTCGCACTCTGAGTATAAAGCATCTGAGTGACCATAGGATCATTCCATGATAGAGTTTTTCTGACTAAATCGATAGTACCTTCAGAAGAAGGATCTTCTGCTTCTTTCTTATCATCTAAGTAGTGTTTCGCTTTCCAAACACAAGCGCCAGAGTTGATAATGTTACAGGCATACTCGTCGCGCTTGAAGAGATTCTTGACATCGATTTTCCAACTTCTGTTGTCATCGAAATGCTTTTTGTACAAGTCTACTGTGAAATGGCTAGTGAAGACTTTATCGTAAACGTTTCCGACAACAATATTCAAATAGGCGTCGTTGGCATGATGGAAGTCATTGATTTCACGACATTTGACTAAATCGAATACACTTCTGAATTCAGAAACATTGCTTGCTTTGGAGAAGACAATCTTAGAATCTTTTTCTGTTTCACGTAGAATGTCGCAGACAGCTTTGACAGACTGATTGGTCATTGTTAACTGGCGGTTTACGAATCCGACCAATTCTTCATCTTTTAGCGGCTTAGATTCTAATCGTAATATTCTGTCAACCTTTTCTTTCGGCATCAATTGGAAGGTATTCTTCTTTTGTCTGCTTAAGAATTCAACCCATTTTCTGCCTTCGCTTGTAAGTATGGAAGCGGGAATAGGATAGGCGTCCTGCTTCTTGTTATTGACGTTCTTCTCAACTAAGACGGTATTGATGAAACTGTCATCCTTTACTTTTGCGCGAGGTATGATGTGATCGATATCATAGTCTTTGTCTAATTTATCTAAGTCGATTTTCTCACCGGTATAAACGGATTTACCTAATTGCATAAAGTAGAGGAATAGTTTCTTCTTTCTTAAATCATCTTCGGATTTGTTCTCTAGAGTTTCGGAAAGTTCACTTTTACCTGCAAATTCCTTGGCGTTAATAGAGTCGAGGATTTCCTTGATTTGTTTTTTTCTAGAAGAAGTTCTCTTCTTTTCGTCATCTCTTCTAGTACATTCGATAAAGAAGGTATCGAAATGATCGATATGAAGGATATGTTTTAATTCATCGATGAGTTTGAAGGTCTGTCTTACCGCTCTCTTCATAGCCGGTGAAGCATAAGAGGCTTCGATCAGTGTCTCTCTTGCATCTTCACCATCGGCGATATTCATCTTGTTCAATTCGGAAATCTGGTCTTGGAAGGTGTATTTATCCGTGGTTTCAATTATCTCCATCAGGTTTAATGGTTCTTCCCTCATTAAATCGATGACGGTGTAGTTTAAGCATTCACCGGTATCTTGATTGACAAGCTCAGTTGTAAGTCCATTCAAAAGTTTCTTGGAGAGTTTACCCCAATCCTTATAGGCAAGACCCATAAAATATTTGACTTGATTATCAGATAATCCGAGTTCCTTTAGTTTCTTTCTCTTCAGGTCTTTGTCTTCGAACATTGTGATGATGAATATGACTTTTTCTGCTAGATCATATTTGGTTTCGTCTTTGTAGAAGTCAAGACCAAACGCTCTAGCATCAGCCATGTCGACGAAAGACTTCAAATTAGCGTGAATGTCTTCTGAAACGACCTCTTTTCCAGTTCTTGTGGTCAATGATACATCATGCTTATAGTATTCTTTTAGACAGGATCTGATGGATGTGATGGAAGGTGTTCTCGCTTGTCTCATATAGCAGTTCTCGATCAAGCTGTCTTTGGCTTCCTTAGTAATCTTCTCTCCTTCAATCGTCCAGTTGTTGATTTCATTAAGCAGCATGAATTCACTGTAAAGCAAAGAGAATTTAGGAAGCGTAGCTTCATCGATTAAATACGTACATGCGTTCTTCATTCTGTCGATGAATCCTTCTGCTGTCTTATTTTCATCAATCATCTCATGGAAATTCCAAGGAGTGATCTTACCTTCCTGTTTTCTTACCATCCAGAAGTTCTTTGTTCCTTCCATCTTATTGGAAAGAGGACCGACAAAGTAAGGAATCTTGTATTCTAAAAGTGAAACTAATTTATAGGACTGTTCATTTGGGTTATTGTAGTCGGAGGAAGTTTCACCTAAGAAGGGATAATACTTCTTCTGATTATCGAGGATACGTATCATCTCTTCTTTATTGAGCTGATAAGGGAAGACTCCGTTATCTCTGGAATTCTGTCTAGGAAGGAAGGTGTGAGCCTCCATTGCATTAGAAATCTGAATCATATCCTGTCTATCATTATCTTTCCAAGGATAGGATTCATCATTTATCTTGTCGAAAGGTAAGAGGTCTTTGATTGCCTTATATAATTCATCTTGTTTTGTGGTGTGTGCTAAACGGACTCTATGTCTTCCTTTTTGTGTGAGACCAATATAGTTGACATAGTTCTTTCTCAACTGGTCTTCGTTTCCTTTTTTACCGACTTCTAAATATTTGAAGAAGAAGTGATTGTATTCCTCTGGTTTATAATTTCTGAAAAGTCTCTTTAGAATCCTTAATTGCTCTTTATGAGTATCATAAATCTCAACCATAGCATCGGAGATAAAGTGTTTGCCTTTGAGCAAATTGATAAGGATTCTGAATGAATAGATGGAATGACAAGTGTTGACTATTTCAATCTCAGCATCACTTAGTGTCTCAGAGAGTTTGGAAAGTTTTTCTTCAAAATCATCCTTAGCAAATTCAATAACTATTTTGCCGTTTTCTTCATCTTCATCTTCTTTTAGCCTAGGGAAGAGGTTGAAATACTTGATTGATTCACTGCCACAAATTAACTTGATTATGTTTTTCTGTACAGCAGAGAAACCTGAACCATTGAATATTTCAGTTACTTTCTCAGAAAGAATCTTAGATCGTGTCTCTTCTTGGAATACGGAAATCAGTTTTGCGGAGATGTCTTCATTACAGTGGAAAGGAGTGAAATCTTCTCCGTCCTCTAAAGATTCAGACAAAAGGTAATCGAGCTTGTTGAAGTCATCGATTAAAGCTTGTGTGTTGCATTTCGCATCATCACCGGAGATGTCTCCTTCTGTTAAGAAGTTACCACGATACTTGATCATGTGAGCCATCACTAAATAGATATCACGGATATCATATTTCTTTTCGGGATGGTTGATCATCTCCTGTCTAAGATGATAGATAGTAGGATACTTCTTGGCACGGATTTTATCGTTATAACTCGTGTCATTGAATAAAAGGTATTGAGACTTTAAGTTTTCTGGTTTATCAGCGGCATGCAAAGCAGAGTTATTCAGTCTGTCAAAGAAATTAGGATCGACTTTATCCATTTCAGGTTTGAACAGATTCTGCAACATAAGGATTCTCTGTCTTCTTCTCTGCAATCTTCTGCGTGCTTCGCGGTTTGTTCTTCTTGCACTGGCATCACTCGCTTCGGGGAATAGTCTTGCTCCCCAAAGATGTTTTCCTTGCTTACGGATCAGGTTGTAGTTTTCGTCAGTGACTGCCCAACCCACTGAGTCTGTTCCGATGTCCAGACCTAAATAAAATTTCTTATTCATCTTGAATTCCCTTTCTCCCGCCCTTATAATGTTGTCAGCAGTACTATTGTTCAAATAAACAATGATGTCACACCTTAACCTGTATTGACGGGTGATTGATTCTTCGAAAGAAGAATCTTTTTTTCATCAAAAATATTATAAAGGGTATGTCTACACTTTTAAAGGAAGTGTTATATTGCTGCTTTTAAATATTGAACATTATAAAAGCATCCGTTCAAAATTTGCTATATATCATAATATATATATACTTAGCATATTTAGTTTGACAAAAATGATTTTTTGTCAAAACGGATAATTGAACAGACCAGTCGTTTTGTATGAAATAGGCATCCTAATTATCTTCTCTAACTCAAAATTGAATCATTCAAAATCATCGATCAGAGTGGCACAATACTAGAAAGTTATCATAATTTATGGCGTTAGGAGGAATCTAATATGTCAGATATTGCATTAGTAGAGTTAAGTACAGTTGAGAGACGAAAAACACTGTCACATGGACCTAGTTTAGTACATTTACGAGTAATCGAAAAACTATTTCGATTAAAAGGTTGGAGTATAAGTTGTTAGACAAAATAAAAACGATATATAAGATTAAATAAATGTACTGAACCCCAATTGTTGATTCAATAATCCCAATGTTGTGCTAGAACTCTATTTAAAGTCCAGCATCAGGGGTTCAGTACATCTAACTTAGATCACATGCATTATTTACGTTTGGATTTTTTAGCCACTGCTATAATGTTTTCGACATTTTTTAATGAATCATCGGCGAATTGTAATGCGCGGCCCTCATTTTTAACAGCCTCTAAAACGACTTCCTTGTCTTTCTTCAATGACTCGTCGGCGAATTCCAATGCATAGCCATTGCTTTTAACAGCCTCTAAAACGACCTGTTTATCTTTTTTAAATGACTCGTCGGCGAATTCCAATGCATAGCCCTCATTCTTAACTGCTTCTAAAACGACCTCCCTGTCTTTCTTAAAAGAGGAGGCTGCGACTTCTAATGCCCTGCCATCGCTTTTAACTGCTTCTAACATGAATTTTCTATCTTTCTTTAATGAGTCATCAGCATATTGTAATACATCATAGCCATTGATTTTAACTGCCTCTAAAGCGACTTCTTTGTCTTTCTTTAATGAGTCTTTGGCGAATTCTAATGCATAGCCATTGATTTTAACTGCCTCTAAAACGACCTCTCTGTCTTTCTTTAATGAGTCATCGGCATATTCTAATGCTAAGCCATCATTTTTAACAGCCTCTAAAACGACTTCTTTGTCTTTCTTTAATGAGCCATCGGCGAATTCCAATGCATAGCCATTGATTTTAACTGCCTGTAAAACGACTTCCTTGT
>CAVFFP010000028.1:0-8524 GCA_963621825.1 bacterium | reverse complement strand
TGAACAAGCAAAGCCCTTTTCCCTGCCCAATTTTCTTTCCACTCTAAAAAGCGGTTATAAATTTTACGTTTGAATATCATTTCAGCCCTCCATATTTTTTCATACTGACATTATACCAAGTCTCAATATAAAAGTCAAAATCTTTTACCAGTCATTTCCCCAAAATTACAAAATGTTTTCTGCATAATATCCCCAAAAACACAAAAATTATGTCATTCTTCTACTAAATATCGCTTATGTCACAAAAGTAACTAGAAAAACAACCAGAAAACAACCAGAAAGTTTTATTAATTAGACACTTAACAAATATAAAATTCGCGCTTTTGATTATGAAACATGCTTTTTATCATTGATTCGTGTCTTTCATAAAAATACCTCTATCAAAAAGAGCAAATCGCCTATATTTAATCGATTTATGTTTAAAACAAATAAAAGAGTCCCATAATCATGTATTAACAAATATTGATAAGACAGAAGTTAAAGATTTATTACCATATTCTAAAAAATATTAAAGATAATATCTAGTGCGGGTCGAATCCCGCCATGGCGGATAATGGTAAATTAAAATAATCGATAAACAAAAAGACCCCTTAAGGAAGCTTAAGAGGTCGAATGTTCGATTGGTGCTCTGAGTGGGACTTGAACCCACAAGCTATCACTAGCATTAGATTTTGAGTACTTTCTTGTATTACTCCTGATATCACAAGATTTTTATTCGTTCTGTCGTGATAAAATAGAGGGCGTCGTGCAAAACAAATATAGATTCAAAAAATAAATCATAGGTCATAGGGAGAAATAAACATGGAAGAAAATAGAAAAGGCAAAGTCTTCAAAATCATTTTATCTGTCATTGTAGGACTGAATTTTGTCATTACTGCTGTTCTGTTAGGATTCAGGATCAGCGATAAGATAGAAAGCAATAAGGAAGCGACTAAATATACTCTTTACATCGGAACGAACGATAAAGACACGTATCAGGAAGAGATTCCATTCGATACCTGCAAGGAGAAAGTGACAGAAATCTGTGTAAAATACACGGATGGCTGTACGATATTCGATGCCACCGGCTATTGGAAAGATGAGAAAAACAACATCACCACAGAAAAGACCATCGGCTGCATCTTAGAGGATATCAAGGTTGAAACAGTCTACAAGATCTGTGATGAAGTCATCGTTGCCCTGAATCAGAACTCCATTCTCATTGAAACAAACAAGGTAAACAGTATCTTCTATTCCACTCCTAGCAAATAAGGACATAACAATAAAGCACAGTTAAGAGATAGCTGTGCTTTTTCTTTCTTAGAAAGAAAGGATTACTATCTAAAGTCTAATATATACAATTTGCGCACTCTAAAAATGAAGCACTCAAAAAGGGTTATACTTATGCGCATTTTGTGCACAAAAACATAGATTATTAAGCGAAACTCTTGTTTCAAATATATGGAAATTGTGAAAAATATAGAATTTTATCTAAAAAATGAACGAAAAATGGCTTTTTTATTGAAATATTTCATGTTAGACTACTTAATGAAAGGTAGAACAATATGATTAAGAAAACAACTCATATTCAAGACACTTTAAATCTGCTTGGTGCTTTGCCTACACTGAAAGCACCTGTCCCGGAATATCTCTACATTGCAACAGACAATGCAAGATGTCCGAAATTCGAAATCTTCATCAAAGAAGGTGATTACGTCAAATGCGGTCAGACCATTGGTATCCGTCACGCCGCCTTCTTCGACCAGCCGATCCAGTCTACATGCTCTGGAACCTTCATCGGTTATGAAAAGCATTACCATCGTAGCGGAAAGCTCGTCAACTTCATGAAGTTCCATAACGACTTCAAAGATACGATGGATGAAAGCATCCATACTAGAACCGATGAAGAGATTGCAAAGCTGACAAAGGATGACATGACACAGATCTTGAAGGACTGTGCCTCTGTCGGCTTAGGAGGATCCTCCTTCCCGACCTACATCAAGTTCCAGACGAATGAAAAGATCAATACCATATTGATCAACGCTATCGAATGCGAGCCGTACATCAATGCTGATCATAGAGCTGCCATCGAAGAGCCAGAAAAGATCATCGAAGGCATCAAGTTCATCCAGCAAGCCTTCCAATGCCATGATGCAAGAATTTGTATCAAATCAAAATATCACGACTTGGAGATGATCTATACGGATATGCTACGCCGTTATCCTGACTCCGGAATCACCCTTTGCAAAGTCGGAAACTACTATCCTCAGGGATGGGAGATCAAGATGATCAAAGAGGCCACCGGAATCGATGTCAAGACCGGAACTCTTCCTGCCAAGTACGGAATCATCAACTTCAATCTTTCCACTGTCTTAGGAATCCAGCAGAACATCCGTGAGAACAAGGCTGTCATGGAACGTCATATGACCGTCACCGGAAACGGAATAACCTATCCTTCCAACTTCATCGTTCGTATCGGTACTCCGGTCAGCTACCTCATCGATAGATGCGGTGGATACAAGAATCCGGACAAGAAGAAAGTCTTCATTCTCGGCGGTCCTATGATGGGTGCCTCCCTTCCTAGCGATGACTGCATCTGTACCAAGACTGTCACTTCCGTCATCGTATTGGATGAAAAAGAATACAAGGAGGAGCCTTGCATCCGCTGCGGTTCCTGCGTTTTGTCTTGTCCTGTCCATCTCAAGCCTGTTGAGATCATGAACACCATGAGAAGCATGCCCGTCAATAAGGAAAAGGTCAAATTCCTCAATCCGCTGAAGTGCATTGAATGCGGCTTATGCACTTATAGCTGTACGAGCAAGATTCCTGTCACAGATTATGTGAGAAAAGCCAAAGTCATAGCGAGGTTAAAATAATGCAGATCATCAAAGAGAGTGCACCGCATCTTAGAAGAAGAGATAACTTGGCAATGATGATGTTGGATGTCATCATCGCCTTACTTCCGACCATCATCTTTTCCTTAGTCATCTTCAAATTGGATGCTTTACGTAATATCCTTGTCTCCGTTGCCACAATGGAGCTGTGTGAATTCGTCTTCGTTCTGATCAAGAACAGAATTCCATACGATGGAAGTAAGCATACCATCAAAGAACATTTCCAGGTTCAGAAGAAAGCCTACACCATCAATAACTTCCTCGTTCCGCTTGTCTCTGCCTTGATCTTCGCCATGATCATGCCAGCTTCCAGCAACCCTGGCTCCATCATCTATGTCGCATTAGTCTTAGGCTCCGCTTTCGGTCTCATCATCGGCAAATTAGTCTTCGGCGGAACCGGAAAGAACATCTTCAACCCTGCCGCTGTCGGTATGGTATTCGCAAAGCTCTGCTTCGGCAGCTATTACACCTATCCGGAAAACTCCTACTTCGCCTCTCATGCCGCTGACGGCAGTATCACGACAGGTGCTACACCGCTAAGCTATATCAATTACACAGACAAGACCTTCGATTTCAGCAATTATTCCATTTTGGATCTTTTCTTAGGAAAGACACCAGGAACAATCGGTGAAATCTTCAAGGTCACCATCCTTGTCGGTCTTATCTATATGATCATCAGACACACCATCGACTGGAGAATTCCGCTCTTCTATCTCGGTGTCTTCGCCTTCGATATGCTGATTGTCGGAGCCATCCTCTCTGCAGCCAAGGGTGTCAACAGCTGGAACTATCTCATGTACAACCTTCTCTCCGGCGGTCTCATCTTCGGTGCAACCTTCATGGCGACAGACCCTGTCACCGCTCCAATCACAAGACCCGGAAAGATGATGTATGGTGCTGTATTAGGTTCCTTGACTGTCATCATCCGACTCTTTGCGGCTTTGCCGGAAGGTGTCGCTTTCTCCATCCTTTTAGCTAATATTTCAACTTCCGTCATCGATTATTACAAGTGGTCCAGCGATGAATTCAACTGGAAGAATCTTCTCTCTCTTGCTCTTATCATCCTCCTTCCTCTTCTCATCGTCATCTGGGCTATGTGCGTGGAGGTGTTTTAAATGCAGCAAACAGTGAAAAAATATCTCGTCGTCTCCCTCACTCTCGGTATCATCGCCGGCGGCTCTGCTCTCCTTATCGGACTTACCAATCTCCTTACCGCCGATAGAATCAAGGAGAACAAAGTCAAGAAAGAAGAAAATGGTCTGAAACAGGTCTTCAGCGATGAAAACCAGACATTTGTAACCATCGAATTCTCAACATCCTTCGAATACATCGAAAAGATCTGGCAAGCCAAAGGCGCCGATGACAAAGACATCGGCTATATCTATAAGACAACCGGAAAGAACAGCTATGGTGAAGTCTCTCTTCTCATCGGCTTTGACACAGAGAAGAACTTTGCCAACATGGTCGTCTTAGAAAACACAGAGACCTATGGAACAACCTTACAGGACAACTACATCACTCCCGTCAATGAAAAGACGAAAGACTTCTCTTCTGTCAGCTGTGGTGCCACATACGGTGCAAAGCTGATCAACAGCATGTATTCAGAAGCAAAAGAAGATATCAGTAAGAGGTGAATTATGAAAGACAACAAACATAAAAATTCATTCCTGAACGGAATCGTAAAAGAAAATCCTCTCTTCGTATCTGTCTTAGGAACCTGCCCGGCTTTGGCCGTTACTAAAAGCTTAGAGTCCGCCTTCGGTATGGGCCTTCTCTTCCTCTTCGTTCTGACCTGTTCTAACGTCATTATCTCACTCATCCGCAAACTCATTCCGGAAGAAGCGAGAACACCTTGCGAAATCGTCGTCATCGCTGCCTTCGTCACCATCACTAAGATGCTGACAGAAGCCTTCTTACCTGAGCTTTATTCCTCACTCGGTGTCTTCCTTTCCCTCCTTGTCGTCAACTGCATCGTCTTAGGACGTGCAGAAGCCTTTGCCAAAGACAACACCGTCTTAGATTCCTTCTTTGACGGCATCGGAAACGGTATCGGCTACACATGGGCTATCTGCCTTATCGCCATCATCCGTGAAATCTTAGGCACTGGACAGATCACATTCGGCAAAATTTTCACCTTCATTCCTCTTACCAAGCTTCCGATTCTCAAAGGAAATGGTTATGACTTCTCCATGTCCTTCTTCTCGAATCCTGCCGGTGGTTTCATCGTCTTCGGTCTGATTCTTGCTGTCATCGCAGCCATCAATCAGCGTAAAGCCAAAGTCGAGAAATTCAAACTTCAGCAAGAAATGAAGAAAGCCTTGCATACGGAGGGTAAGTAAAATGAACACAACACCTTATATCTATTCCTTCCTCCTTGCCATCATCTCCTCTATGCTCATCGACAACGTCGTCTTATCCCGTTTCTATGGCATCTGTTCCTTCATCGGTGTCTCCAACAAGATCAAATCCGCTTTCTCCATGGGTATCGCTGTCATGGCAGTTACTCTCCTTTCCGCCCTTGTCTGCTGGCCGATCTATACCTATATCCTCACTCCTCTTAATATCCCCTTCATGGATACCTTGACCTACATCCTTGTCATCGCCTCCTTAGTTCAGGTCACCGGACTTATCATCAAGAAGTATTCTCCTTCCCTTTATAAGGCCTTCGGTATCTACCTTCCTTTGATCACTACCAACTGTGCCGTCTTAGGTGTCGTTCAGTCTAACACCGACAGCGCCTTAGGTTTCGGCCTTTCCATGGCAAACGCCTTAGGTACCTCCTTAGGTTTTGTCATCGTCATCGTCCTTTTCTCCTTCATCCGTGTCAGAATCGAAGAATACAATGGAAACAAGGCATTCAAAGGAGTTCCGATTGCTCTTATCGTCGCATCCCTTATGGCTATGGCCTTCATGGGACTGATGGGAATCGGTGCCTAAGACATGTCCAACGGATTACGTATCTTTCTCGCTGTCCTGATCATCTCTGTTCTCATCGTCATCTTCATTGTCACATTCATTCTGTATAAGAAGACTCCTGTTCCAAAAGGATGTGAGGATTTAGGGCCAAGCGAGGAAAAGTGCTCCTCTTGCAAAGACGAGCATTGCCATCTGAATATTTACGCGACTCATAAGGAGGAAAAGAAAAAATGAAAGAATATCTTCTCTACGCACTGTATGCGTTTCTGATTCTATTAGCATTAGGTCTCATCCTTGGCGCTGTCTTAGTCTGGGCCGAAAAAGTCTTCCATGTGGAGGAGGATAGCAGAATCGCCGATGTCGAGAAAATGCTTCCGAACTTCAACTGCGGTGCCTGCGGACATGCCGGATGCCACGATATGGCTGAAAGCATCGTCAAAGGCGAACAGAAGAAACTCTCTGCCTGTAAGCCTGGCAAAAAGGATAAGAACTTCGATCCTATCATCAAATACATGGAAGAGCATCCGGACAAAGACGGAACAAAGCATATACCTACTGTCTGAAATGCGATAAAATATCTGCGGCAAACCTAGCTTTGCCGCTTATTTTTTAGGAGGAAACCATGAGAGAAAAGATCGACATGACAACATACGAAAAACGCAACCAATATCAGTGGTTCAAAAACTATCCTTCCTCTGCGTATGGCTTTGACGTGGATATCGATGTCACGGAGCTTGTGAGGACTTCCAAAGCAAACAAGCAGTCTTTCTTCCCTTATTTCCTCTACGCTGTCATGAAAGGCGTAAATGCTGTCAAGGAACTCAGGATGAGAATTGTAGAGGATACACCTTATCTCTATGACTGCATCCATCCTACCTTCACTGTCATGACAAAGGAAAACGTCTATCAGAACTGCGGATTTGAAATGACAGATGATTTCCAAGAGTTCTATAAAAAGACGAAAGAGACGATTGAACAGGTAAAGAATATGCCTGTAACGGATGAATTGGACCGCTTTCCTATCTGTCAGACTCCGAATGTCGTATTCGCCACCTGCATTCCTATTCTCAGCTACAAGTCGATGACGCATCCTCTTCCTACCGGGAACCAGGAATCCCTCTCCATCCCCCGTATCTGCTGGGGAAAATACGTTATGAATCCAGATAACAGCTATCATGTGACACTCAATATCACCGTCTCCCATGCCTTTGTTGACGGATATCCTTTGGCAAATTGCTTCAACAAGATTCAGGAAATCGTCAATCATGTCAATGAATGGTAAAAAATCAAACAGATGAAATCAAGCAGCAATTATTGTAAACTAATGAGGTTTTAGGAGGTCATTATGGCTGATTACATTTTAAGTACTACATCAACATGCGATTTATCAGAAACACACTTATTGGACAGAGACATTCACTATGTCTGCTTCCATTTCTCATTGGACGGAAAAGAATACAAAGATGATTTAGGAAAGTCTATCGAGTTCCACAAATTCTATCAGATGATGGAAGAAGGAGCCATGACAAAGACAAGTCAGCTCTCTGTCGGTGAATATATCGATTACTTCACTCCTTTCATGGAAGAAGGAAAAGACATCCTTCACATCACCCTTTCCTCTGGATTAAGCGGAGACTACAATTCCGCTTTGACCGCATCCACTATGCTCATGGAGAAATATCCGGAAAGAAAGATCTATGTCGTCGACTCTTTAGGAGCTTCCTCGGGATACGGTCTTCTCATGGACAAGCTCGCTGATTTAAGAGATGAAGGACACTCCCTCACTGACTTAAGAGCATGGGCTGAAGAACATAAATTAGAAGTCCATCACTGGTTCTTCTCCACGGACCTGAAATACTATGTCCGCGGCGGAAGAATCTCAAAGAGTTCCGGTTTCTTAGGAAACCTCCTTCACATCTGTCCTCTTCTCAACATGGATGAAGCCGGACATCTTATCCCCAGAGAGAAGATCAGAACCATCAAGAAAGTAGAATCTGCCATTGTTGAAAAGATGAAGACCTATGCAAAAGACGGTGCGGATTATGCTGAAAAAGTATTCATCTCCGAATCTGATTGCATGGATTATGCTACTGCTGTCGCAAAGATGGTAGAAGAAGCCTTCCCTCATATGAAAGGCAAAGTCGAAATCAACAGCATCGGTACTACAATCGGTTCTCATACCGGTCCTGGAACTGTCGCCCTCTTCTTCTTCGGAAGCAAGAGAACAAACTAAACAGCGCATCAAAAGCCCATCCGAATAAAAAGGATAGGCTTTTTCGATGCTCATTTGTAGGCTTGAATCCTTTATTCCGAGTGCAAAAATGTTTCATCATTTGGATTGAATTCATGAGGTTTAAATACGATCTTAGGATTCTCTGAATTTGATACCCAATCAATCCATGAAATGGATAATTCTAACACAGTTTCCATCACTTCAATGTACAACTGAATTTAGTGTTTTTCGGAGTTGGAGAAAATATGTGAAGGTGCAAAGGATAGCAAGAAAGAAGTTAATTTCATGAAAATCGATTGTATTCGTGACTGTCCTGTCACCACCAATGTCACTAGTTTAGTCCTCAATTAACATCATCTAAATATAATCAAAAAGAAAGAAGTTAAATCAAAAACCGAAAAATAATAAAAAAGTCTAACGCTGAGTGCATTAGGCTATGTATTTAAATGTGTGTAAAAAGTTCAAATGATACAAATGATTAAAAATACCATAGGTATAAAAG
>CAVFFP010000027.1:0-9709 GCA_963621825.1 bacterium | reverse complement strand
AAATTAAGAAGTAATGTGTACCCTTTGTCAAGGACACATTGAAAAAAGGGTACATAACAATTGAAGGTTGCCTTCTTGGACTAGTCCAAGAAGGCAATTTTTTTCGCCCGTTGGTACAATTGTCGTCCCTGGCTGTGCAAAAAGATATTCCCTGTATTCGCATGGCGTCATCTGCTTCAGATCCCACTGGCATCTGCTGTGATTGTAATAGTCCATGTAATCGTTGATTTCTCTCTCAAGCTGCTCGAATGTTAGACAGTCTTCTAGATGAAGCTCATCCTTCATGTGTCCGAAGAACGATTCCATAGGGGCGTTGTCCCAGCAGTTGCCTTTCCGGGACATCGACTGGGCGATCCCCTTATCGGAAAGGAATTTCTGATATTTGATGCTTGTGTAATGGCATCCCTGGTCGGAATGGATCAGGAACCGTTCAGGAAGCCATTCGACAGAGTCAAGCCTGCTGAGCATGTCCATCACAAGCGTCATATCTATCCTGTCCGATACGCTGTAGGCGACAATCTCGTTCGTGGAGGCATCCTTTATGGTTGAAAGATAGGCCCTTCCGTTGGCACCATAGTACAGATAGGAGATGTCGGTCAGAAGGTGCTGGCCGGGCCTGGATGTGGCAAACTGCCTGTTGAGCTTGTTCGTGAACACGGAGTTCGTCTTGAGCGCCTTCGCCATCCTTCTGAGAGGGTTAGCCTTCCTTATGGGACAGAAGAGTCCCATTTTCTTCATCAGGCGCCGGATTTTCTTGAGATTCATTGTCTTTCCCTTCTCATGCCGGAGAGTCATCTTGATCTGTCTCGCTCCTTTTGCTCTTCCTTTGAAATCATATGCCCACCTTATCAGGTCCATGTCTTCAAGCTCCTGCCTGCTTTCGGGCCTTTTCGTTGCTTTCAGATACGAATAGTATCCGGAACACGAAACTCCGAGACGGTCGCACATCCATAGTATCTCCAGGCAAGGATGCTTTTCCTTCATCGATTTTATCGTTTCGAATTTTCTTCTGACGGGGATTGTTGAGGCTGGTGACGTCGTTCCAGCCTCCGTATTTGGCGTAGGAAATCGTTCTCTGCCTCAAGCCTCTCGATCTGCTTTCTCTGGGAGGCGATTATTTCTTCCGGCGTCATCGGATTCTTTCTGGGCCTTCCACCTCCATAATGGCCGGTCTTCAGTTCCTTGTTCTCATTGTCGATTTTCTTCCAGTTTTCATAGGCGCTTCTCAACCTTTCGAAGCCGATGACATCGATGTCGAACCCGCAGTCGATGAAAGTCTGCCGCAGAGTGATTCCTTTTCTGACGTTTTCCAGGCAGAGGCGTTTGAAGTCGGCCTCGAACACTATGTACTTGTCCGTGACCTTGTGCACGTTCTCGTTCCTGCTTAGAATCTCTATCTGCTCCTCGGTGAATCTTTTCTTGCTCATATCGGTCCCCCATTTCCGGACTGATGACAGAAAAACCGCCATCCAGTAACTGTCTTCTTATATTATTATATAGTTAGTTCACTGGATGGCGGTTTTTGTTTTCTGTTATCGTGTCCTAATTACGGGGTATAGTTTAATTTGGCTCACCCCAATTTTTATTTTGGGTTGTATGCTTTCATGATTCCATCGACTAAGTTTTCCGGAACCTTCTCGTAATCTTCGAAGGTGATATTGAAGAATCCGGTTCCTTTTGTGATGGACTTCAGTTCGTTTGCGTATTCCTGAATCTCGGCTTCCGGAACGATAGCGGTGATTTCAAGATTGCCGTTCTGGTTTTCTTCGGTGGATAAGATTTTTCCTCTTCTCTTGCTGAGATCGGATAGGACAGAGCCTAAGTAATCGGATGTGACGTTGATGACCATTCTGTCATAGGGTTCTAATAGAATCGGCTTGCAGTTCTTATATGCTTCACGGAAGGCGAGTATCGCTGCATTTTTGAACGCCATTTCATTGGAATCGACTGTGTGCTGCTTTCCGTCGAGCAGTGTTGCCTTGACATGGATGACAGGTGCCTGGATCAGACCGCCGTGTTCTAGTGCTTCATAGAATCCCTTCTCGACTGCAGGGAAGTAGCCTTTGTCGATGTGGCCGCCGAAAACGGTGGATTCGAATGTGGTCTCTTCACTCGGCTCAAAGGACATATTGACAACGCCATAGTATCCGCTTCCGCCGGACTGCTTGATGTAGCGCCCTTCACTTTCAGCTTTTGCGGTGATGGTTTCTTTGTAAACAATCTTCGGCTTTTCTGTAGTGAACTTGATCTTATTGCTCTCTTTGACTTTATCTAAGATGTAGGTTAAATGGGAAGAGGATAAGGAACCGATGATAATCTGATTTGTGATGTTGTTCTTTTCGAAATAGATGGTAGGATCCTCAGCCTGGAGTTTTTCCACTGCGGGGAAAAGCTTGTCGGAATCGTTCTTGGTCTCGGGGTTGATAGCACGGAAATACGTTGCACTAGGATAGTGGATCGGTTTGAATTTGATGTATGTGGAGGAATCGCAAAGACTATAGGATAAACCGAGGTCTTCCATCTTGGTAAAGGCACCGATGTCTCCGGCGCCGATAGAATCGACCGGAGTCAGTTTTTCACCGCAGACGGAGAATAAAGCGCTGACCTTATACTTTTTATCGTTGTTTGCACAATATAGTTCTTGACCTAAACGCAATGTTCCGGAATTCACTTTGAAGATGGAAATCAGACCCTGATAAGGATTATAGCTATTCTTGAAGATGCAAAGAGATACTTTGGCTTCTGTTTCTGTCTTGATGGGAAGCTCATTTCCGTCTTTATCTGTTGCCGCGATAGGATGGAGATCACTAGGACTCGGCAGATAATCGATGAACATATCCATCATTGTATTGATGCCGATATCTTTCACTGCGGATCCGACAAGGATCGGGAATAGTTCACCGTTTAAAACACCATGTCTAAGTCCGACTTTGATCTCTTCGTTGCTCAGCGGTTCTCCGGAGAAGAACTTTTCAAGCAGTTCATCGCTTGTTGTAGCGACGACTTCGGCAAGTCTGTTATGCAGTTCGAAGACGGTCTGTCTCTTTTCAACATAAATGACGTCATCGACACAGTCTGTTCCGTTATATTTTCTGGCTTTCATTTCCGGAATATTGATGAAACCATCAAAGGAGTCTACTTTTCCGATAGGATAGGAGAAAGGTACGCAGTTCTTATTTAATTTCTCTTTGATTTCCTCATAGAGAGCAGTGAAATCGATGTTCTCTTTGTCCATCTTGTTGACAAAGATGAAGATCGGGATATTTCTCTTCTTTAATGTCTGGAAATTCTTGATGGTTCCGATCTGTACACCTTTGGAGGCGTCGATGACAAGGACAGCACCTTTGATGAGACGGGTGACACTCAGTGTCTCATAGATGAAGTCATCGTTTCCGGGAAGGTCAATAAGATTGAACTTATAGTCTTTGTATGCGACCGGAACGACAGAACTGGAGAGGGAACAAAGTTTCTTCTTCTCATCAGGAAGGAAGTCGGATAAGGTGTTGCCATCTTCGACTGTTCCTTTCTTATTAGTCAGACCTGCTTTGAAGGCGATGGATTCAATGAGGGTGGTCTTACCACTTCCCTGATGACCGACAACGGCAATGTTTCGAATCTTGTCTGGTGAATAAGTCATGATAGGTTCCTTTCGATGTAATCGCTTACATATTGATATAACTAGTATACATTATCTCAGTGCAAAGTGTTAGATTTTTGATGAAATGTTTTTGTGGATGTCTTGAAGTCGCCTTTTTATAAAAATTCTTATTCTATATACTTATTTTTTATTGCAATTTTTTTCGGTAAAAGTTTAAGATATTATTACCTTGAAATGTTAGGAGGAAATTGTTATGGCTACAAAAAAGGATACTGCTGTGAAGAAAGAAGAGAAAACAGTCGAGAAAGAAGTTGTCGTTGAAGATAGCAAGAAGGCTGTCAATACTGGAAAGACATATATTCTTACCAAGAGAAAAGAAGATGGCATGTGGGCACTGAAGTATAGTGGCGGAGAAAAGGTCATCAAGCTTTTCAAGACTCAGAAAGAAGCCCTCGAATTCACAAAGGAAAGAGCCGAAAAGAATGACAGAGCTGTTCTTGTCCGTGCGTCCAAAGGTGAACACAAAGGAAAGTTCCATACCGGTGTTCAGAAAAAAGCTGACAAGAAGTCTGACGCAGAATAATCCACAAATCTTACAATAGGATCTGCAAGTCTGAGAAACATCATCGTCTAGGATTCGGACATTGTCGCCTGATGTTCGGCTTCTAGGCGATTTTTAAATGGATTATAACCTTTGAAACATCCAAAAATGATGCGAAACAAAGCCTGTTTTGGCTTCGGTTAAGTGACTTGGTGATTTTTCAAAAGGAAGCGATGATAAATTTTTTTAGAAAATTACGAGGAATACGCAAAAAGAAATGTGAAAATACGCATTGAGACGAATGTATATTTATTCTTGAAATGCATCCTTATTTTATGTATATTTATATCGGCTATTCAAAGTGTTATCTGGAGGTTCATTCAATGAAAAACAATGAAATGAAAAACACTCCTGATTTTTCCGCTCCGTATGAGATGAATTTCTCAAATGGAGACAACGGAAATAAGGGGAACCGCAGAAATAACAGCAATTATCAGCAGCCAGGCAACAAAGGCTATCTAAGACTTATTCTCATTGTCTGCTGCTTCATCGCTCTTGTTTCTGTCATGCTCTACTTCTTCGTATTCCGCAGCACGTCAAGCACTGTTACATACAGCGGTTCTGACATCACTTACAAAGTGGATTACGAGAATGATGGGGTGTATGATGACTTATCCGAATTCGAGACAAGATCGGAGACCCAGGGCAAATCCTTAGGTGACTTCACAAAGGACGAGGGCAAACTTGCCGCTATCCTCT
This sequence comes from bacterium, assembly GCA_963621825.1. Lineage (GTDB taxonomy): Bacteria > Bacillota_I > Bacilli_A > RFN20 > CAG-288 > Enterosoma. The sequence goes on along the minus strand of CAVFFP010000027.1, from coordinate 4,811 downwards.
TGCATCCTTCTTATGGTGCTCAGGATACCAACTCTCCATATGCGAATCTCACTATGACAGTCATCGTATCCAATCAGTCTGACAAGCAATACTATCTCACTGGAAGCTATACCTACGTCGATGCTTCTAACGCTCAGTCTGCAAAGAAGTATACTTATCAGGCGACGCTTACTGCTGAAGATTATGAAACCTACATTCAGCCAATCATCCGGTATGTCAAAGTTCTGAATAATAAAGGTGAGCTTGCACTCTATTACAGCGGAAGCAATAACACTTTCGCTACCGGTGTTGAAAGCACTTCCACAACATCGTCCTGGCTTGTGCCTGTGATTCTGTTAGTTGTTGTCATCGTCGTCATGTACTTCTTCTACTCCAGAATGTCGAAAGGCGCTGGAAGCGGATCGAATCCGATGGCTGGCTTTGTCAACAATGTCGCAAGAAAACAGACAGGAAGCAAGATTCGCTTCTCTGATGTTGCAGGATGCGATGAAGCCAAAGCGGAACTTGTGGAAATGGTTGATTACTTCCATGCCACAGACAAATACACAAGACTCGGTGCGAAACTTCCGCATGGTGTCTTGTTAGTCGGCCCGCCTGGCACAGGTAAAACATTGCTTGCTAAGGCAGTCGCCGGTGAAGCGAACGTTCCATTCTATTCCATTTCTGGTTCTGACTTTGTCGAAATGTATGTCGGTGTCGGTGCATCGAGAGTCCGTTCTCTCTTCAAGACTGCCAAGCAGAATGCACCTTGCCTTATCTTCATTGATGAAATCGATGCTGTCGGCCGTCAAAGAGGCAGTGGTATCGGTGGCGGAAACGATGAACGTGAACAGACCTTGAACGAACTCCTTGTCGAAATGGATGGCTTCGAGGATAACAATGGTGTCATCGTCATGGCCGCTACAAACAGAAGCGATGTCCTTGACCCCGCCTTAACACGTCCTGGAAGATTTGACCGTACTATCACTGTTGATTTGCCGGATAAAGCTGGAAGATGCGCTATTCTGAAGGTACACGCAAGAAACAAGAAGGTGGCAAGCGATGTCAGCTTTGACAACATTGCTACCAGAACCGTCGGTTTCTCTGGCGCTGATCTTGCTAATATCATGAATGATGCTGCTATCCTTGCTGTCCGTGCCAATCGTACTGCAATCACAACATCTGATATCGATGAGGCTATCGACCGTGCCATCTCCGGTCCGGCCAAGAAGTCTCACCTTGAACCTGCAGAAAGAAAGCAGGTCGCCTATCATGAAGCCGGCCATGCTGTCATCGGCATCTTCTTACCTTATTCCGATAAGGTTCAGAAGATTACCATTGTCCCTCGCGGAAGAACTGGTGGCCATGTTCTCATGACTCCGGAAAAGGATCGATTCCTTATGACGAAGAATCAACTTCTTGCAAGAATTACGGGCTATCTCGGCGGAAGAACAAGTGAAGAGATTTTCTTCGGCGATGTCTCCACCGGTGCTAGCAACGACATTGAAGTCGCGACCAATATCGCAAGAAGCATGGTTACGGAATACGGTATGTCCGATTTAGGACCTATCCAGTACGAAAAACCAGGCGGAAGCGTATTCTTAGGAAGAGATTACAATTCAACACAGGCTAACTATTCCACTCAGATTGCATTCGAAATCGATAAAGCAATTCGCTCTATCGTCGAGGAATGCCATGTCAACGCGAGAAAGCTTCTCGAAGAGCATCGCGATGACGTTACACTCATTGCTGAGACGTTGATCAAAAATGAAACCATTACCGCTGACCAGATCGATTACCTTCTCAAGAACAGAAAACTTCCTGATGTCGATGAACATAAGATGAATCAGGAACACGAAGCGAAGAATCCGAACAACATCATTCTCTATCCTGGATATGGATACTTCTATGGTGAAGTGGATAAGATCCTCGAGCAGAATCCTTCTAATATTATGCTCGTCATTGCTATAGGCTCCGGAGTTGCTATTACAGACAAACAGTTCCGTGAAGCGTGCTCTAAGGCTAAAGGAGATTCTGCCCGTGTCGGATTGCTGTTCTTAGATTATTCCGCTTCCATGAATATTTCTATGACGATCGAGACGTTCGCCGAGCATATTGAATCCTATGCCGGCGTCAACGTTGCTCTAATCAAGACTGATGATGCGACAGTCCATATGCTGAAAGACAAATATCAGCCGGCTCAGCCGCAGCAGAGAAAAGGTGTCGTCAATGAAATCATCCATACGAATAATAATGATGATAACGATAAGCCAAAAGATAATGAGTAAAGGAGGAAAACATGGCTACGAAAAAGTTTACTAAGCACGCCCAAAGAGTTCTCAACCATAATCCGAACGTCGTGAAGTGTACCGAGAGCAAGATCTCATTCACTGAGGAATTCGCTCTCAAAGTCGTCGATGCCTTAAAGGCTGGTGAAGATCCGTATAAGGTCTTCGAAGACAATGACATCTCTCTTCGCATCCTTGGAAAATCCCGTGTCAATGGAATCATTGGACTCTGGAAATCCAAATATGAGTTGGAAGATCTTCCCAGAAGACGTGTCGTCAAGGAAAAGACCACCCATGTCGAGACTGCCAAAGAGAGAAGACAGAAGGCTTTGGAAGTTGCTGTTGCCGAGATTGAAAAGCTCGTTCAGGATCCTTCTTCCTTAGAACTTCCTGAAGGCGCAACGGATGAATTAGTCCATTTTGCTGCTATCAAGAAGGTCTATGACTCCAAGACAAAGGTCATTGTCAAAGATGTCATCGAACACTATGGCTACTCCTACATGAAGTATTATGCCTACTTGGAATCTTTGAAACCCAAAGATACCTTCGTCAACATCCTCAACCCCCACAATAAGAATAAGTAAATAGTATAGAAAGGATAAAACTATGATTTCTTTAATCAGTATTGGTGCCATTGTCGGCATCGCCATCGCCGTTGTTTTAGTCATTCTTATCGTTGCCATCATCAGCTGGTGGATCAATAAGATGAACTATTTCCGCAGACAGCAGGTCAAAATCAAGGAAGCCGCTTCCGGCATCGATGTCGCTTTGACAAAGAGATTTGATTTGCTTTCTAAGCAGTTGGATATCTGCAAAGGATATGCTAAGCATGAGAACGAGACCATTGTCGATACCACCAAGATGCGTGCCAACTATCATGAAGGCACTGGTGACGTCAAGGCTATGAGCGACTTCAACGCTCAGATGGATCAGGTTGCCAAGAGCATCAACATCGTTATCGAACGTTACCCTGAACTCAAGGCCAACACAATGTTCATCTCTCTTTCCAATAGCTGCGCCGATATCGAAGAGCATTTACAGGCTAGCAGAAGACTTTACAATGCTGATGTCTCCGAATACAATCAGGCTATTGTCACTTTCCCTGGTTCTATCGTTGCCAATCACATCCACGCCACTGCCGCCGAGTTCTTCAAGGCTGATGAAGCAAAGCGCGAAGACGTCAAGATGGCTTTCTAATCCGAAACAATTCAAATCAGATTCACAATGGCAGTGTAACAGCTGCCATTTTTGGAGGAAAAATGAAAATATTGTCATTTGATGATGAAGAGGCAAAAAGAATCGTAGAAGAAGGATATGTTTTGGCTCTTCCTACAGAGACGGTATACGGAGTCGGCGTCAGATTTGATGATGAGAAGGCATATGAAAGGCTTTGCCAGTCCAAAAACAGAAGACCGGAGAAGGCAATCGCTGTCATGTGCTCTCCTTCTTTCCCACTTGATGACTATTTTGAAATATCTGAAGGTGCAAGACGTGTGATGGATTGTTTCCTTCCAGGTCCTCTCACCTGTTTAGTCAAGGCAAAGGAGAAAGCTCCGTATCAGACCCATCTTGGAACCGGCATTGCCGGAATCAGAATCCCTGCAAAAGCAGATCTCCTTTCTTTCTTATCTTCTCTTCCTTTTGCAATGCAGGTGACAAGTGCGAACCTTTCTGGAGAACCTGCCACATCTGATTTTGATGAAGTCTATCGTACCTTTAATAATAAGGAAGAAGTAAAAGGCATTGTCAAAGGCTCATGCCAGAGTGGAGTGCCTACAACTGTTGTCGACTTGACAAAAGAGAAACCCGTTGTCATCAGACAGGGTGATATCACGTTGGAAGAGATTGAAAAGGTATTTTATAATATTAAATAAGGAAAGAGAGAACTGAATATGAAAATCGCATTTGGATGTGATCATGGTGGATTCCCAGTAAAAAAATCCATCATCGACATGTTAGAAAAAGAAGGGCATGAAGTCATTGACTGCGGAACCTATTCTACAGATTCCTGTAATTATCCTGAGTTCGCACACGCATGCGCAGAAAAAGTAAAAGACGGAGAAGCAGAGAAGGGTGTCTTAGTCTGCAGTTCAGGAGAAGGCGTCGCCATCGTTGCCAACAAAGTAAAAGGAATCCGTTGTGGTTTAGGATATAACGATGACGTCAGTCACCTTATCGTCGAACACAATCACGCAAATATGATTGCCTTTGGAGCTAAGTTTATGAGTGAGGAAGACATCCTTAGAAGAATTCATATCTTCTTAAATGCCGAATGTGAACACGGAAGACATGATATCCGTGTGGGAATGATCGAAAAATACGAAAATTCTGACGAATAATCATAGATAAGAGAAACAGTGTAGCAGTATTGCTATGCTGTTTTTCATTTTGCAAAATGAATGTTTCAACAATTTGCTAAAACTTTTTCAAATTTATGTTGACACAGCAATGGGTAGGATGATATTATCTTACATGCGCCGAAAAAAAGCGCACTTACGATTGCTCTTTGAAAACTGAACGGGATGACCAGTACATACACAAGTA
>CAVFFP010000026.1:0-13198 GCA_963621825.1 bacterium | reverse complement strand
CTTCCCAATTGGGTATAAACAGGCTATCGGATGAAAAGGGGAACGGGGAATTTTTATGTGCTGTAAAAGGAGGAGATGGAGCATATCGTATAACGATTAATGTCCTATGACATTTATAAAAATCTATTGCCTTTATCATGATTTCAGTCTATAATTTTTTAAGTCACTTAATTAATTGCACTATGCGATGAGGAAGGATTTCATTATGAATAAAGAAGAAACGTATCAGTACTTCCTGAACCAGCTGACAAATGGCGATTGTTATCTTGTCATCGGCAAAGGAAAAGCGAAGCACAAGATGAAGCGTGGTTCTTTCACTACAAAGGATCACATCGTTGACAGAAGAAAGCTTACCTTCTCATTCCAGGACGGAAACCGCTACATCTTCACTGATGGAAAAGTTCAGGCGGAAATCATTGTCGATAAAGACCCCTGGATCAAATTCCATTTCCATGTCGACCCTGGATACAACCGATTCACTCTTCGTTTCAAGACTTTTGAGGATGAACACATCTATGGATGTGGAGAACAGTACTCCACATTAGATTTAAAAGGCAAGGATGTTCCCATCTGGGTCAGTGAGCATCAGCAGGTCATGAAGATTGTGAAAAAGCAGCTTAGAGAAAGAGTGAAAGGACCAAACCCGGACTATCAGGCTCCTTATAAGGATCATCAGACTTACTGCTCCACTCCTTCCTTCTTCTCTTCCAAAGGATATGCTATCTATTGTCATGAGGATACCTATGGATTCCTCTCCTTCAAAAAGGATGAACTCCTCATCAAGTTCAGACAGGTTCCACAATCTGTCTCCTTGTTATGTGCAGATTCTCTTCTCGAATTATCCCAGGAAGTATCAAGACTAGTCGGATTCCAGCCTAGAGTCCCCTCTTGGGTAAATGATGGTGTCATATTGGCGATTCAGGGAGGAAGCGAAATCCTACTGAAGAAATATGAAGAAGCCAAAAAGAAAGGGTTGAAGATTGCTGGCATCTGGTGTCAGGACTGGTGCGGAAATGTAGTGACGAGCTTCGGTTACCAGGTATTCTGGAACTGGGAAGCAGATGAAAAACTCTATCCGAATCTGAAAGAGATCATCAAAAAGCTCAACTCGGAAGGTGTGAGATTCCTAGGATACATCAATACCTTCTTAAAAGAAGGCGGACCTCAGTATCTCGAAGCAAAGAAGAAAGGATTCCTGATCCGTCATAAAAACGGTTCTGTCTATCACATCAAGTCTACTACCTTCAATGCGGGCATTGTCGACCTGACCAATCCTTCCGCCAAGAGGTGGTATATCGATATCATCAAGAAGAATATGATCGAATATGGTCTATCCGGTTGGATGGCAGACTTCGGTGAATACCTTCCGACCGATTCTGTCTGTTATGGTGGAGAGAGCGAAAAACTTCATAACCGTTGGCCTACCATGTGGGCAAAATGCAATTATGATGCAGTAAAAGAATCCAGAAAAGAGGAGGAATGCTTCTTCTTCTCCAGAGCGGCATACGGACATACGTTCCAGTACACCAACTCTATGTGGAACGGAGATCAGCATGTCGACTTCTCCGATGAATACGGATTAGGATCTGTCATACCTGCCTCTCTCTCCTTAGCCTGTTCTGGTGCCGGTGTCATTCATTCCGATATCGGAGGATATACAACGATCACCGCCTTATATCCGATGAAGAGAAACGCAGAACTCTTCAACCGTTGGGCGGAGATGAATGTCTTCACACCTATCTTCAGGACCCATGAAGGCAATCAGCCGAAGAACAACGTTCAGTACGATGACAAAGACACCTATGATGAATTCGTCAACAACACAAGATACTTTGTCGCACTGAAGGAATACAGAGAAACAGTTTATGAGGAATATTACAAGAATCACACTCCGATGATACGTCCTCTCTTCTTCCATTATGACGAAGAAGAGGTTTACCTGAACAAGAAAGAATTCATGTTCGGTGAAGACATCATCGTATCACCTGTTCTTAGACCGAATGAAACAAAGCATAAATATTATCTTCCGAAAGGTGAGTGGATTCAGTTCTTCACGAATAAAGAAATCCCGTCCGGTGAAGGAGAGATTGATGCTCCGTTAGGATTGCCAATCGCCTTCTACAGAAAAGACAGCAAATTCAGAGATTTATTTGAAAAGATCAATTAAGAAATAGGAGGAAAACACAATGAAATATTTTCTTGATTCGGCGAAATTAGATGAGATTGATTACGCTTATAAGAACTACGCCATCGATGGTGTCACAACCAATCCGAAGCACATCATGGCCAGCGGAAAGCCATTCCTTGTCGCTATCAATGACATCGCCAATTGGCTCAAGGAGAACGATCTCTTAGGCATGGATAAATTCCCGGTCTCCGTCGAAATCAATCCACACTTGGATAATGCCGAAGATATGATTGCAGAAGCAAAGAAGATCTCCGCAATCTGTGAGAACTTCGTCATTAAGATTCCTTGCACAACAGAAGGTGTCAAAGCCGCTTATCAGTTGGAAAAACAGGGTATCAGAACCAATGTCACTCTTGTCTTCTCTCCTTCTCAGGCTATCCAAGCCGGTAGACTTGGTGCAAAGTTTGTCTCTCCTTTTGTCGGATGGAAAGAGAATAACGGTGAGGACACTTATCCTTATATGTCTCAGTTAGTCAATATCTATAAAGAAAAAGGATATCAGACTGAAATCATCGTCGCCGCTGTCAGAAACGGAAAACAGATTGCCGATGCTGCTGAGATGGGCGCCGATATCGTCACGGCCGGACTTGCCGTCTATGAAGATAGCTTCAATCATCCCTTTACTACTTATGGCTTAGGTGTTTTCCAGAACGCCTGGGACCATACGAAAGGAAACTAAAATGAAAGTAGCATTCATCGGCCTTGGCATCATGGGTATGCCAATGGCAACTAATGTCAGCAAGAAGTATGATCTCATCGGTTACGATGTCGTAAAGAAGGAGACTTCTTTTCCCTTTGCTTCCTCCTATAAGGAATGCGTCGACTTTGCGGATGTCATCATTTCCATGGTTCCGAAAAACGAGCATATGCTCTCCCTTTATAATGAGATAAAGCCATTCTTGAGAAAAGGGCAGATCTGGATCGATATGTCTACCATCTCTCCTAGCACAAACCAGAAGGTCGCCAAGGACTTAGAAGGAACCGGTGCCGAAATTTTGGATTGCCCTGTCGTCAAATCTCAGCCTGCTGCTATTAAAGGTGAATTAGGAATCTATGTCGGCGGAAAGAAAGAGATCTATGAGACAGTCAAACCGATTCTCTCATGCATGGGTAAGAACATCATCTTCATGGGAGAACATGGAGCCGGACTTCAGATGAAGATTCTTCACAACGCCTTAGTCGGCGAAATTCAGAATGGTGTCAACGAGATTCTCGGCTTAGCAAAGGCATTAGGTCTGAATCAGGAAGAGGTCGTCGAAGCTTTCGGCTATGGAGGAGCTTCCTGCTTCTATCTCGATACCAAGGCAAAGAACATCATCAGCAATACGTATCCGACTGCTTTCTCTGTCGAGAACATGAACAAGGATGTTCATTTTGCAAAAGAGATGGCTGAAGATATCCATAAGGATTGTCCTGCCTTGAATCGTGTTGTCAATGTCTATGAAAAAGCGATGGAAGTGGGATTAGCAAAAGAAGATTTCTCCGCTTCCTATAAGATTGTCAATGAGGAAAAGTAATTATGAGAAAGCCTATTATCGGTATTGTTTGTTTAGTCAGAAAAACATTTGACTATGAAACTGCCTTCGAGTTATATAAACAAAGAAGCGCAAAAGTCATGGAAGATAAAAGCATCGACTGGGTCTACTATCCGGAGATGGTAATCGAACCTGGTGAAGCTAAGAAAGCCGCCGAATACTTTGTCGAAAAGCATGTCGATGCACTTGTTGTCGTATCTGCCACTTTCCATCTCGGTGGATTAGCTTTGATCCTTCACAACATCGTCAAGCGTCCTTTCCTCTTACAAGGATACAACGAGCTTCCCTATAACGGAGGAAAGATCAGACTCAATGCGGTCTGTGGTGTCAACCTCAACGCCTCGAACCTTTATAAGGGTGGAGTCGATGACTATATCGTCTATGTCGGCGATGACATCGACCATGATTGGGTTAAAGCCATCAAGATGAAGACAGCTCTGGAAAATTCCAATGTCGGTTTGATTGGTTTCCACGCCCAAGGTTTCTACAATGTCGGTGTGGATGAACTTCATCTCTATAAGGAACTTGGTGTGCTGATCTCTCATTATGAACTTTCTGACTTCTTCGGTGGAGAAGCTAGCGAAAAGGAGATTGACAAAGAAGAAAAGAATCTCCGTGAGCTCTTTGACTGCAGCAAGCTCAATGATTTCCAAGTCAGACAGGTCTCCAGACTGATTGTAGTCTCGGAAAAGTTCATGAAAGAGAAGGGTTTGGATGTTGTCGCTATCCGCTGCTGGCCAGAATTTGCAAAGAACTATGGAGTTTCTCCCTGCGCTATGATGTCTGTCCTCCAGTCCAGAGGAATTCTTCTTGCCTGTGAAGGTGATATTGAAGCTGCTCTCAGCATGGTCGCAGTCAAAGCCGCCGGAGAAGAGACGCCTTTCATGGCCGACCTTTCTCAGGTGAATTACGAAGAGAATTACGCTTTGCTTTGGCATGATGGTGTTGCACCATGCAACCTTTGGGATCATCGCTGCAACCGTTCGTTAGAAACCTATTTTGCCGGGGGAAAAGGTGTCACCGCTGACTTTGTCCTGAAACCCGGTAAAATGTCTATTCTCAGAATCGACACTGCCAGAAACAAGACAAGAATCTATTACGAAGAAGGAGAAGCCTTTGAGATGAACAAGGACCTCTCTGGCACTTATGCGAAGGTTGTCTTTGACCGTCCAATCAATGAAGTGATCGATACTGTCGCATATACTGGTGTCGCACACCATGTCATCATGGGATATGTCCAGTACAAGAAAGCAATGAGATATCTGGCTAAGCTGATGAATTGGGAGATTCTCGATGAAAATACAAAATGCTACTGACCCTGAGTTTTCAGAATACGGTTATCTACTTCCTATCGACACTTCTGAAATCGTCAACTATCTAAACACCAAAGCCAAAATGCCAGAGGAGAACAACATCTATGTCAGAGATGACAAAGAGATGTTCTCCCTAAAAGGAATGAAAGAGATTCACGAGCAAGTATACGGTCTCGCTGATATTGAGACCGGATACTGCAACGGATACAATTCTCTTCTCAACTGTATGGAATACCACACGTGTCCGGAAGTGGATATCGCTGCAGATGATCTTGTCCTTCTTCTTGCAAGACCTAAGGATATCAAAGACGGAATCCTTGACTCAAATGATGTAAAAGCGTTCTATATCAGAAAAGGAGAAGCTGTCTGCCTCTATCCTTATACCATCCATTTTTCCCCTTGCAAACTGAGCGATAACGGCTTCCGCTGTGCAATCATACTCGCTAACAAGACCAATATGGATTTATCGGAAACTCCTTCTGATAAGAAACTTTGGAAAGTCAATAAATGGCTACTTGCACACAAAGATTCCAAGCAAGCCACTTTAGGCGCCTATGTCGGAATTGTTGGAGATAACATCAAGGTCGAATACTAATCATGCTATATGATGTCCTATTCATACTAGTCATATTCTTAAGCAACATCATTCAGACCATCACCGGATTTGCGGGAACCGCTCTGGCGATGCCTTTATCCCTTCGATTAGAAGGGAATGATGTCGCTAAGCCTGTCTTAAATCTTGTCGCCCTTCTTGTTTCGATATACGTAGTCATCGCTCATTTCAAAGACATCGACTGGAAGCATTTCCTTACTATCATCATCACGGTAGGACTCGGGTTTGCAACCGGCTATCTTGTCGATATGATACCGATGCAGAGCAAGATTCTTCTCTATATCTATGGATCGATTGTCATCCTTATCGCTATTCTTTTCTTCTTCATCGATTTTGAGAAGATCAACCTTCCGAAGTGGCTGATGATCCTATTCCTCTTCTTAGGAGGAATCATCCATAAACTATATGTGTCCGGAGGACCGTTTGTAGTCATCTACGCTCTTCATGAGCTAAAAGACAAAAACAAATTCCGTGCTACCTTATCCCTATTATGGATCATCCTCAATTCCATCCTATTCACAACGGAGATGATAAGCGGTATCTTCACCACGCACACGTGGATTCTCTTTGGAATCGGTGCTGCCGCTACTGTCTTATCTTTAGTTCTTGGTGCATGGATTGCACCAAAGCTGTCGAAAAAAGTATTTTTGAAAATCACCTGTGTTCTTTTGTTCATATCCGGTGTTACACTATTAATATGATAACGAATCTTACCGATACCCAGAAATCCATCATTAAGATACTCTTTGTCGAAAAGGAAAGTTCTCGCTCTCTGTTAGCGAAAAAGCTTTCTCTGACAAACGCAGCTTTGACGTTGTCATTAAAACCATTGATCGAAGACAAGTATGTCCTAGAAAACAAAAACGATTCTCAGAAGGTAGGAAGAAAGGAACTGAAGTTATCCTTGAATCCGAAGCATTCCGTATTCTTCGGAATCGATATCAAAAAGAACAACACCTATTACTCTTTGATGGACTTTGCCTCCGGACTGATCACACTAAAAAACAGCAAGGAATGCACTATCTCTGATTTCCTGAAAGGTTTTGAAAAGAAGGTGAGTTCTGTCGGTGTTACTATGCGTGGAAATGCATCCTTAGAGTCCTTCTTGACAAAACATGAGAGTCTCTATCAGGAACTAGCAAAGTTATCCCTTCCTATCCATGTATTCAACAATGTTGACTGTCTTGCTGATATCTACTCTCTTCATCACCAAGAGGATAAGAACTTCATTCTTGTCAAATACGGTCCTGGTGTCGGTTCCTCTATCTATGTCAACGGAAAGTCACTCGGAAACCAATCCGAACTCGGCCATACCTATTACCATGACAAGACTGTTGAAGATACTATCTCCTACATGAGCATCTTAAACAAGGATGTCAACGAAGAAGAAGGTACTGCTCTGCTTCTGAAAGAGGAAGAGAAACTGAAGAAGGTCATCCATGTTCTCTCCTTCTCCTTATTGAACGCGGATTCACTATTGTCTCTTCAGAAAATCGTACTCTCCGGTGCTTTATTATCCAAAGAGGAAATCATCGAAAAACTGAAAGATGAGATTCACTCCTACAAAGAGGACTTCCATCTTGATAAGCTCTGTCTCTATCCTGATTACAACACCTTGAACATCAAGAAGAGCTGTATCGGCGCATTCATCAAAACATACGAATAAATATCAGGCTATCCGTTTACTGTAGAGACACATGATTCGGATAGCCTTTTTTCACGAATAAACACAATCGTACAACTTATTTAAGCACAAAAAGAGGCTATTGTTCTAAGTGCTTACTAATAACATTTATACTATTGTTTTTTAAAAATACTTATATATTTAGAAGGAATTGTGTCGCAAAGCCACACTTTATCATTACCGACATAAAATATAATCCCATCATCCGATGCTGCCTTGGCATCAATTTGAAGAAGTATAGGATCAATATCTCTTCTCTTTCCAACAAGCGTTGCCATATCAGTATCTATACTAAGATGCACGTATTGCCTTCCCATAGGAAGCAACCCCTCTTTCATTATGGAATCAAGAAAACTTTTAGCCGTTCCATGATATAGAACATCAGGCGGAATCTTTGGTGTTTTTTCAATCTTAGCGGAGACTGAATGACCATATAAAGCCCTAATTTTATCGCCAACTATCTCATGTCTTTTCTTATCAAAGTTGGTGATGATATATTCAAGATCTTCTTTTGTAATATCTCTACCATATTCATTCGACAAATTGAGCACATGAAGGAACTGTTCAACAGAAACATATCCGTTTTCGTCTAGTTCAAGTTCATATTCCCCTGGTGCATGTCTTAAAGCATATGATATTTCTTTTGACAATTTAACGTAATCCATAGCCTTTTTCCTTCCACTTCTTAATTGATTCATCGATTGCCGGTATATCATTAGGAGCATAGTTATCAAACGACATTTTTGACTCACAAATCACGCCAGAATTCACGAGAGCGAACCATGCAATACCATCAATCACTGATATTGCTTCCGGATGATGTTCGAAGGATATATTAGCATAAAAGAAAGCACTAAATTCAACAGCATTCGGAATAAATTGCTTGTATCCATTATAAAGCCAAAACAAGTTAGCAAAGTTAAGAATTTCCTCTTCCGTCTTACAGTCATTAACAAGATAGTCAAACCAAGACGCATAAACATCAGACCATTTGTTATTTGCTATCAGATCAGCGGCCATGATTTCATAAGTTTCTGATACGGTATCATCTTCAAGTTCATTTTCGTAACTGACACTAAATATTTTTTTAGTTATTTCCTTAATTGTTGTCATGTTTCTTCCTCCACTTTGATTGTTTATCAAACAGTTCTTTGTTCGATTTTAATAATCTTTCCATATATCGATCAATCAGTTCCATCGATTTTATGTTTGGCTTAAAATGCCCGCTGCTGTTATTAACTGAGACAATTTTTCCTTTTGAGAATGTAATCATTCCGGCACATTTGACTATTGGGTCCTTTCCACCTAATAAAGTCGGATGAGGCGCTCTTTTGTTTAGATTGTTTGGATTCTTTCTAATTCCAAATAGAACATTTCCTTTTTCGTCCATAATATAGGTCATCGTCCCATGAGCACGCTTCCCACCTATGTATATACGATTATCAGTTATCGATTTTTCGAGATTGGTAGTGGTCGGATTTTTGAAATATCCAGTATTTGGATTATAGATATTTGGATCCTGTTTGTCTCGTTCAAGCATATCTTTTGTGACATGGTAGAAGCTTGCGTATGATTGTGATGCTTGCGTTATCCCACTATAGTTTCCAGAAATTCCACTACCCATTCTGCTTACCTCCTTTAATTTTGGAGATATAGCTTTTGTAATGAACAAACTTCGTTTCACTTAGAAACATCGAAAATACTTCATCTGGCATGGGACCATGAACGAGCACAACTCGAGGTCTCAATATTCTAAGCATTTCCTCTAGACCAAGCCTAAAGTGATACTTGTTCTCAGTGCCACGAATGCAGCCATGTGTGCTGATGCAGACAATGTCATCTGTTGGAAGACCGCAGAAGCAGAATTCGAAGCTTCTTTCGTCACCCCACCTGACGTTTGGAATCACATAGACTCCATGTTTTTGAAGAAAGAAGCCAACGGCTCTATTCATATAGGTGTTGGTTATCTGCAGACATAGTGGCATGTCCCTGTATAGGGAGCAGTCCGGCGTAATCACTGCCGTATATCTTGATAGTTCATCAAGGTATTTGCTTGTCGACGTGAGAACTTGTCTAAAAGTCACATCATGCATGTAGAAATCTATTGCTAGATTCTTTTCCATTACGACATTCCTCTTATCGAAAGGAATCATATCATTTGGGATAAGAATTGTATCGTGCTTTGATAATGATGGAATCTGATACTTGCCGACGAAGGTGGCACCTTCAATCAAGTAGGATGAATAGCCATCGTCAATAATAGTTTTAGGCATCTTATATCCTCCTATTTAATGAAATTTAAACGTGCATAAGCTCGTTCTGCTTTCATTCTATATGAGGCATTAAAATGCCCGTATTTTCAAAAATACAGCAACTATGGACTATCTAAGCGTTTTTTCATGAATTAATCCTCCAATACGATCATTTTGTATTTTTACAAAATATTAAAATCAACTAAAACCTTCTTTTCCTACTTCTTTAAGTAATGCGTCAGCATCATCTATACTGATTCCCGATGCAAGTATGTATTCATAAAGAGCATCGTCTTCGTTAAAAATTGAAAGTTGTGTTCCGTTCTTCTCCAATAAATAATCCCTTTGTTTCTTAGGAAGCTTCAATCCGATAAGGATTTGGATTAAGGTCTTTTTTTCGAGACTCTTCCTTTTTTTGTTCTTTATTTTGCTGAAAAGGTCTCTTGTTAACAAGGTTTCTTGTGTGAATTCTTTTACGGTCCATCCTTTTTCTAAAAATATGGAATACAGATATTCGATGAGAGTGGTTTGATTCCCCTCTCCAAAGTTTTTGACGATACCCTTCATCGTAGAGAGGTTTTGCTCGTATCTGACATCAATGTCATCGATGACTTGGACAACCTTAACTCCTATTATCTTTCTGTCTTTTATAACGTCGGCAAATTTCAAAGGATTGTTGGATTCAGATACGAAACAGCCATCTTTGCATGTGACATATCCGGAAGAAAGCAACCGACGAAAATTCTCATCTTGTAAATACACTCTGAACGCATCACTAAGCGAAACCTCTGTTTTACTGTCAATTTCTTGGAGTTCGCTAGACAAACTTGGATCAATACATTCGATTAATTGGTAAATCTTGCTGTCACTTAAATCTTCCTTATATTTGTCTATTAATTTATCAATGAAAGATACCAAATTTAAATTATCCCATTTGATCAAGTCCGTTTTTAAAGAATAAAGGCTCCTTATCTTGGCATTGAAATAGGATTCGGCAAAATTAAGAAAATAGGATTCACATGGTACAGTCAAAGCAAATTTCAAAACCCTTTCGTTTTTGCCTTTCTCGTAATATTTCAGGATAAAGCTGTTTCTATAGTCACTTTCAATTCCCGCCAAAATGGAGAATAATGACTCCATGGCCTTGTCGTCCTTGTGATTCTTTTCTATGTAACAAAGAACCCAGTCAATCATTTCTGTTCTTCGTAAATTACGTGAAATGAGTCTTTGTAAATTGAGTGAAATAAAGTATGGCAGTTTTGTTTCACCTATCTCTATACATTTGTCGAAGAAGCGTTTGTAATTATCACCATCAAAAATAATATCATCCAAACCACTTTCATCCGGTACTCCATTTTCTAAATATCTTTCGGCAAAGGTTTTGATGTAGCTTCTTTTGGCACTGATTATAGTTTTGAGAGCCTTGTTTCTATAATCGTTTTCTTTTTGTAAAAACAAGAATTCATATATTGCTATGGCTAAATCTTTATCTGAATCGAGAATTTCTTTAAACGCACCATCCTTAAAAAAAAGATATGAAAGATATTCTTTAGCAATAAGCTTGTTATATTCTTTTTTCTTAAAAACAATTTTTACCAGCTTAATATACGAAATTCCAGACCTCTCCGCTATTTTTCTAAGTGAAAGAGCGTTTCTCATGAAAATGGGCTCCATTTTTGGATCCGGTTTTGACTTAATCCAAGAACTGAATTCAAAAGTATCTTTATTCTTCTGATTATTAACAAATAAATAAAAAGCATATAGATACTCTTCTTTCATATAGATATCATCAATATTTTTTATATTTATGTATAAAACATTCAATTCAACGATTGATGCAACTTTTTCTACGACGGAATATGGGAAAACTTTATATCGGACAAATATATTCAAAATAGACGGAGAAAATTCATCAAGGCATTCAAGTATAGTTGAAAGAAAATCCTTTATATTATGATTATAATAATTTGAAATTTCATCAAGGTGATTCACCATATCAAAAACTTTTGATTTGTTTTTCGAATAAAAAATACGCAAATTTTCTACGTGAACATTGTTTAATTCACTACAGTTCTGATTATATGGCTTTCCTTCTAATATCAGTTTTAGAATGTCACTATACTTCGTACTCGAAAACAGCAGGTCTTCAAAGCCATAATTCTCGGCATCTTCTTTAAATTCCACATATAAAACAGCTTGAATTAACTCTTTGCATTCATAGTCTTCCAAATACCCATTTATCAACTTGAGATCTGACGTCACTATCGTTTCAGCATTATCAGTAATATGAGACTTAGCAAAATCAACAATTATATTTAGCGCCTTATCTATGCCATAGTCAAAAACATAATTCCAGCATCTTCTCCTAAAAGGGATGACTCCATCCATATTATTTGTTAAATTGAAAGAGCAAATTTCCACTTTAGTTTCGCTGATAAATTTCGAATTTCTAAATGTATATTTCAAATAATATGAAACTATGGAGAAAAAATGATCATCATGAATATTATTCTCAGTCAGATAGTCCACAAAAGAGCTTAGATACTTGAATGACATTTTAACATCTTCATAACCAAGCATAAATGTTTCGTTAATAGCCTTAAAGACTTTTTCTTTCTTTAATTTTGTCTTTTCCAAAAGGCACATAATTCCTTCTATCGCAACTGATTGATATTCGTTTTTTGCAAGTGTCGAGAAAAGTTCAAGCAGCCATTTGATGTCTTTCTTATCAGTGTATTCCTCCACACCTTTTTTGAATTCAATCGCAGTGTGGTCAAGCATGAGAGGGGCAAAAGCGACCTCGATATTATGCTTCAGTCCTACATCCTCTATTGAGGCACAAGCACCAAGTGCTTCATCTTTGAGATAAGTAAAGGAGTCGCTTGTCAAATAAGCGCCAAGAATTGTATTTAAAGATTCAATTATTCTCTTTTTATAATATTTATATGTGTTTATTATCAAATCCTTGATTTTCAAGTATTTCTTCTCAACGAAAACGTAGTAAAGCAAATAATCCGCAAAGCATTGATCTGATATCTTGACAACATCCACGTATTCATCAACTAATTCCATTGATTTCAATGTGTTTACGTAGTGTAAAAATTCTCGCTTGCTGATTCCGGCATTTTTCAAAATTGGTGAAATATAGATCAACTGATTGAGATAAACACTTTTGAAGAAAGAAATTATACCTGCAGTTATCAATAAATTATATGATTCACCAATATTAACTATTTGCTTTTTATAGAACGAACCCATGATGTCTTTTGCGTTAAAAAGAAAAGTTGAAGCCGTTTTGCTATTTAAAGCAAAAGCCGCATTAACAAAAGCAAATCTAATATTGCCTTTAGATATGTCCGCAATTTTATTTAACCATTCATTGTTTCTAATTGATGTGTTTTCAACAATAGCTTTTTTTATTGTTTCATTATCAAGAGGACCTATTTCATAAAATATTATTTCCTCATCATCCACACAATATCTCAAATAATCCCTCACGGTAAATATGGCTTTGACGTTTCCACGATGATATTTAAAGCATTTAATTACCTCATCAATTTTCTTAAAGTCACTTGCATCGTCAATCAAGAAAAGATATTCACTCAAGTCTTCG
>CAVFFP010000025.1:0-13328 GCA_963621825.1 bacterium | reverse complement strand
TTGAGAATATGGTAATATTTAGACATGAAAAACACTAAAAAAATCCTGCTTATCTTAAGCGCACTTCCACTTTTTGCATCATGTGGAACAAATCCGTCTGATTCCGTTTCTTCCGAAAGTTCGAATTCCGACACTGTCAATACAGATAGTGGTAAGACATCTGTAGATAGTTCTTCTAACAGTGCATCCAATACGAATTCTGGAAGTGAATCGAAAGATTCTTCTCCTGATTCCTCTAAGGATTCTTCTTCTGACTCCTCTGATTCTTCGGATAAAAATAAAACTGAACTTAAAACTCAGTGGAAAGACTTGGATCTGAATACGTATGGAAACACGTTCCGTGCCAAACTTCAGGCCCTTATCAAAAACACGGGAAGCAAGACTATCAACTATAAAACGAATAATGATGTTTTAGCGCAATCCGATAAGGCAACTAGTGGAAGTGGCGTTATCCCCTTCTATCATGACTCGACAGATTCCACGACAAATTGGAATAAAGAGCATGTCTGGCCGAATTCTAGAGGTGCCGGAAAGACTGGGCCTGGTTCTGATCCGCATATGCTTCGTCCTACTATCTCTACAGAGAATTCAAGCAGAAGCAATTATTTCTATGGCAATGGCGGAAGCGATGGCTCCAATACATGGGATCCCGCATCCTTCGGTTATGAGCCTGCTCGTGGTGAAGCAGCCAGAATCATCTTCTACTGCGCTACAAGATACTACAATACCTGCGGAACCGGAGGCAGCTCTAATGGTTCTGCTGGATTAGAGCTTTCCAATAACCCTAGCGATAACAAAGACTTACATACGATGGGAAGATTGGACAGACTTATCGAATGGAACAACAAATACCCTGTCACCGAACAGGAGAAGAAGAGAAACGAATATCTCTATTCCAATGACTTCGGTAGAAATCCGTTCATCGATCATCCGGAACTTGCAAATTACATCTGGGATGTAAACGGAATCCGTTCTACAAAATATACAGGAACGATAACCTCTGGCGGTGATACGACTGATCCAGATACTGGAAAGACCGATACCGATTACACCTATGAGTATGATGTTGTCACAGATCTGACAAAATTGTCTACTTACAGTACGGTTTCCATCATTGCGACGGATAACAGTGTCACAGCTGCGATGAAGGGTGAAGCTGCAAATTCAGCAAGACCTTGGTATTTAGCCAGCGAGACCGTTACATTAGAAAACAATAAAGTTAAAACAAGTTCTAAGCTAGTCGACTATGAAGTGGAGAAGAACTCCAGTGGACAGTATACTTTCAAGACTGGTTCGAACTATCTCTATCATTACATTGATGACACACATTATTCTATCGGCTTAGATTCCTCTTCTACTCCGGATAATGGTTCTATCTACTTCGATATTACGAATTCCAATGGCTCCTTGACGGTCAAAGGAACTCTTGGAGTCTATCTTGACTTCCAAAGCAAGTATTCTACCTTCAGCGGGAGTTCGACTTCTAATTCTAAGATCAAGTTGGTTTATAGAGTGACTAACGATTAATCTCTGAAGATAATTCGAAAACTAAAATTAAATAACAAAAGCCACGTAAATCAAAAAACGTGGCTTTTGTTATGCGTGAAAGTGCAGGAATCCATGTTAGAAAAGGTTGATCATTGATATAGCATTTGCAATTTTAATGGTGAGATAAGATAATAGTAACTATGAATGAATATATAGAGAAGTGGATTGAAAACATAGAAGGTATGACGAATACCAACACCTATAAACTTACCTTTGGACGAGCGATTGTAGAGAATGTGTGTGTTGGCCGATATGGTTTTTCGGGTGACATGGTCATCATGGAATTCAGAGGCGTTGCGGAATATATGATTCAGTATTATTGGAATCAATCCTTCTTTTTCAATTTGAAGCGACAGTCGGGTGATAAAGTTCCTGTCATATATCAGAAGGTGAATGTTTTGATAGATGAATACAAGCGCCTAGAGAATACGAATGTTCCGTGTTGTTTTAACAAATAAAAAGACAAATTCCTCAAAAAGCTGTTCTGTTATCGATGAATGTCTTATTGATAAATTATAGTTTAGAAATGAGAAACTTTGTGATGTTTTAGAAGAAGGAAAAGATAAGGAAGAACTGAAGATTGCAGTGAAGGAAAATCTCCCAAAGAGATTCTATTTATCATTTATAGCAAGATGAATAATTATTACGAACAACATGCTAGCGAATATATCGCTTCAACAATCGATACGGATATGAGCATATCTTATACCATGGTAAGGAAGTATATTCCTGTTGGTGGCCGTATTTTGGATGTCGGATTTGGATCGGCTAGAGATATGATTCATTTCAGAAAAAACGGATATCAAGTATCCGGTATCGATGCTTGTGATTCTTTTGTAAAGCATGCTATAAGTCTTGGCTTTGAAGCTAAGAAAGCGGATATTGTTTCTTATGATACGGATGTGAAATACGACCTGATTTGGTGTTGTGCTTCTTTCCTGCATTTAAAAAGAGAGGATGTCTTTTCCTCTGTAAAGAAATACTTATCTTTCGTAAAAAAGGATGGGATTTTATTCCTCTCTATGAAGTTTATAGATATCGATGATGGCTACGATGAAAAAGGTAGATATTTTACCTACTTCAACGATGCGGATATAAAGAGATTAAAAGAATATACAAAAGAAATATCTTTTACGAAAGACAAAACCAGAGATGATCTTCTTTGGGTAAATCTGATATTAAAGAACAGTGATACGAAATAATCGTATTGAAAAAAGCCTGCTTATCGTTTTATTTGTATTAACTTAAGGAAATAACGATTGATTTCTACATTATTTTCACTTGTACTTCTGTAAGTTTATATAAAACATTTTGTTATATTTAATGATGAAATGTTTATATGTTTTCACAGATATCTATTTTCACAGATACTTGCTGAACCAGCTGAAAATCTAACTAGAATGCGTTTTCCGTTAGGGAGTTTTGTAAAGATATCTGTGTTACGAAAAGCACTAGCATACATGGAATCGATGACGACATCTTCGATGACTAATTGACTTCTGATGTATCCACGATAGACTACGATGTTATAGCCATCCATATTGAAAGTCTTTACTCTGACAAGAAACCAAGAAACAATAGAGGATACGAGAAAGTAGAAAAAGGCAGTCATGGAGACTAACCACAATATTAGATACACTTCCCAATACCATTTGTCGAGATAGCGGATAAATAAAATGCGGAAAGTTATAGTTAAGGCAAGTAGAACTACAGTGACGTATGTCTGAATGCTTTTTACCAATAATGCTTTCTTTTTGTATTTCTTCATCCATGATGGATCGATTGGATCTGGTCCTACATAATTCTGTTCTTCTTTCTTCATCGGATAACCGCAATTAGGACATGATGTAGCTTCACTGCTTACATCATGACCACATTCTGGACATTTAAGAATAGACATAATGACACCTCCGCTTCATTTCTTCGAACTGTTTTTATTAGTATATCAAAACGGATGGTGTCGCGGTAGACATACAGCAAGAGGCAGATGAGAATAATCTCTTACGCTCTTGTTAATCCAAGCAGCATGTCAAAACGGATTCTAGTGGTTTTCAATTGAATCATTCTTTCGATGGTGTCGCATCGGATGAAGTTGTCTTTGGAGTGTAGGATAGAACCATTATCGAAGTAGGTTACATTCACACAGTCACCTTTTGACAAGGATACCAAAAGGTTGTTGATGTCCTCTATTTCATCTTCGGAAAGTTCTGGTTTTTCTACCTTCTCTTTTTCTCTTCTGTGCTCATCTAAAACTTTGTATTGTCCGCTCAAGGACTTGAACGGCTGCCATTTCATCATACCTCTCATGCGTGATGTCCTCCTATCTGATTTCTTCTTTCTCTGAAATTCGACGATAACGTAAGTGCGGAACATGGCATTGCCATTACGGTTCCGTATTTCCTTCTGATCTGAATCAGTGTCTCTTCTAAATTATATATCTCTCTGTCTTCCTGAGGCTTTTCGAATAAGGACATCTGATAGTGATTCCTATCGTTGACATCGATGGCAACGATGAATATGCCTCTGAAGAGAGTATCTTCTTCTATCTCAGTCTCTAGATATCGGCTTTCAAATGCTTTTCCGATCTTTTCAGCGGAATCGGTCGGTGTAGTGAATGAGGCTTTCAGCTGATAGGCTGTATGGTCTTTTCTTACTAGAGTGAGCAGAAATGTCAACGCAGACTTTTTCTCTTCGTGCAGGCGGTCAGAAAGCTCAATAGACATGTTTCTTATTTGTGTGGGCATCTCTTCCTTATGATAATCGCGTAGTAGAACCTGTCCACAACTGATGGATCGGTTTTTGCTGTGATAGCTCTCCTGCAACAGAGCGTCATCATATCCTAAAGAGTGGTAATAGATTTCCTCTCCGATCACTCCTAATTCATTTTTCAGATATTCAGGATCGGATACAGCGATATCTCCGACACAGTAGAAGCCTAGATTGTTGAGTTTCTTCTCTAATCGGCTTCCGATACCCCACATCTTGCTGAGCGGTTTTACGTTCCATAGATGTTCTGGAATGGAGTCGTAGTTCCATTCGGCTAAGAAATCAGCGTTGTGCTTGGCTTCGATATCCATGGCTGCCTTTGCCATAAAAAGATTCAGACCGATTCCGGCGGTGACGGTAAGACCGGTTCTGGAACGGACAGCTTCTATGATCTTCTTAGCGTAGCTTTTCGGTGTGTCGTGATTTCTTTTCAGATAATGGGTGACATCGAGGAAGGATTCGTCGATGGAATAGATGAAAAGATCATTTTCACTGACATATTCCAGATAGATATCGTTGATGGTGGCGCTGATTTCAAGGTAGCGTCTCATCTTTGGCTGGGCGATGATAAGGCCTTCTATGTTTTTAGGGACGTCATAGAGACGGCATCTGGACTTTACATGATATTTTTCTTTGATATACGGAGAAGCGGCTAATACGATCGTTCCGTCTCCTCTGTCTTCGTCTGCGACAACGAGAGGAGTCGTAAAAGGATCCAGCCCTCTGTCGAGACATTCGACGGAGGCATAAAAAGACTTTAAATCGATGGCCAAAATGATTCTATCGTTGCGTTTCATGATTTCATTTTAAATGGAAACGGAAAAGAGTGACTGGATTAGTAAGCAACTTGAAAGACGGATAACGCTTGAACAAGGCGCAAACATCCCGAGTCATCGGAACATGTAAGAGATGAGTGGCGTTTTCTAGTATCCTAAAACAATCAGAAACAATCCCTTGACAGAGGTCATGGTTTCTCTGACGAAAGAAAAATAGGGGCGAACCCCTATTTCTCGATTCTGGCTAATTCTTTCTGGTAGTCGATTCCTCTCTCTTTGAGGATCTCGAGATACTTTTCGTAGATGATCTTGGCAACCTGTGGAAGGTCGTAGATTCTCGTATCGACATTATAGTCGATCATCGCTTCCATCTCCGGAGTGAGGTGAAAAGCTTCTTTGTCGTTTTCAATTCTGGATTCTACTTTCTTCGGGTCATCTCCGCGGGAGAGCATTCTTTCTTTGCAGGTGTCTTCATCCAAAAGAAGGCGGAAGAGAACAATCTTCGGATCGTGGAAGGATTTATATGTCATGGCTCCATTGGTCTCGACTGCCATGCACTTATCGATTCTTACTTCTTTTCTGCTGGTTCCGTAATGGTGACCGTTATAGGAGACATGTTCGACGAATTCATCATTGTCGATCATTCTCTGGAATTCTTCTTCACTGACAAAATGGTAATCGACGTCATTCTGTTCACCCGCTCGCATCTCACGTGTCGTATGGGTGATGACCTTTTTGATACCGTAATGCTTTTGAAGATAATAACAAGTAGCTGTCTTTCCTGATGCCGATGGTCCCGTTATTATAATCATATATACCCCCAATAAATTTTAGATATTGTAATAAGGCTACTTCATATTTTCAAGATGAAACCGATATATTTGCTGAGCAGGCATATCAAAGAATGCCGTCTGAAATATCCTTGATCTCTTCTCTTTTTGTCAAGTAGGCAGTAGGCTGGATAGGATAGGAAAGAAGTTTTTCCTTGGAGTTATATCCCCAGAGGACAGAATAGATTCCTTTGCATCCTAGATTGTATGCAGTCTGTATATCCGTAGTGGAATCACCGAAATACATCACTTTGGAATAGTCGAGATGATAATCCTTTGCCGCAAGGAAGAATGCGTTAGGATCTGGTTTTGTGACACCTCCTAACGGGATTCCGACTAATAGATCAAACATTCCCTTCGGGAAGCAAAGCTCCATGACTTCCTTAGCGATGTCATGTGGTTTATTGGTATAGATGAAAAGAAGGATTCCTTTTTTCTTTGCATACTCGAGGCTTTCGATCAGTCCGCTGTACGGTTTTGTCTTGACGCAGAAGTTCTTGAGATAGTAATCGTAGTATGTTTTGAAAACCTCGTCGAAATGAGAGAGATGATCTTTTCCTAAGGCTCTTTCTACCATCAGTACGGATCCGTTTCCGATATAGGTAGCAACCTCTTCATAGGTGTGTTCTTTCAATCCGTGTTTTCTAAGCGCGTAGTTGACGCTATCTGCGATATCCTCGATGGTAGAGACAATAGTTCCGTCCATATCGAATATGAATGCCTGCGGTATGATGTTTTTCATGATCTGCCTCCTAGAAACCATTTAATCTTACCATGAAAATCTTAGAATGAAATCATTTTGATTGATAAGTTTGAAAATAACTTGAAAAACGGGTAGAAAAAACGATGAAAGATTTTCATGTGATTCTTTGTCAAACTTATTTACTTACTAAAAAGTTTTTAATATGTGTACTATATATCAATTGACAATATAGGGTAATATTTTTAAAAATAGGAACTTTTTATTCTTGCAACACATTTTCTTTTGAAAAACCGGATGAGGAAAATTATTCAAAAAAAGTGTTGTTTTTTTGATGGTTTTCATTTATATTTTTCGCTTGTAAAAAGGGGGTAAAAATTAAATGAAACCTGTCGATTTCTCTAAAGAAAAACAAACCGGTGACGACTATATCATTCAGTTGAAAAACGTCACAAAGATTTTCGATGGTGTCACAGTCATCGACAAGATGAATCTGAACATCAAACGTGGTGAATTTGTCACTTTATTAGGTCCGTCTGGATGTGGTAAATCCACGACGCTTAGAATGATTGCAGGCTTTGAAACCCCTGATAGCGGAGATATCCTTCTCTCTGGAAGAGATATCACTCCTGTCCCGCCGAACAAAAGACCGATCAACACGGTTTTCCAGCATTATGCTCTGTTTCCGAATCTTGACGTCTATGACAACGTCGCTTTCGGATTGAGAAACAAGAAGATCCCTGTTGCCTTGAAGGACAAGGACGGCAATCCTGTCATGAAGGTCAACAAGTCTCAGATCAAATATCTCAAGTCTCAGATCAAAAGAATCCAGAAGGATAAAATCATCGACCCGACAGAGAAGGCCACTCGTTTAGAGGACTTGAACAAGAAATTGGAAGATACCTACGCCAATCCGGTGCAGGCATATAAATTCAAGCATCTTTCCGAAGCGGAAATCGATGAGAAGGTTGTCCGTGCCTTGTCCATCGTCGATCTGGATGAATTGGAAGACAGAGACATCTCCACGCTTTCCGGTGGTCAGCAGCAGAGAGTCGCAATCGCCCGTTCCATCATCTGTGAACCTCAGATTCTTCTTCTTGATGAGCCTTTAGGTGCTCTGGACTTGAAGATGAGAAAAGACATGCAGATTGAACTCAAGGAAATGCATAAGCGTTTAGGCATCACCTTCATCTATGTCACACACGATCAGGAAGAGGCGCTTACCATGTCGGATACAATCATCGTCATGAACAATGGTGTCATTCAGCAGATTGGCTCTCCGGAAGATATCTATAACGAACCGGTCAATGCTTATGTTGCTGACTTCATCGGTTCTAGCAATATCTACAATGGAACTGTCATCGCGGAAAAGAAGGTCAGAATCCTGAACTCCACTTTTTCCTGCGTGGATGATTTCCCGGTCAATGAACGTGTCGATGTTGTCATCCGTCCGGAAGACATCAAGCTCTCTTCCGAACCGAAGGATGGCTATATCCCCGGAAGAATCTCTGCCAAGGTCTTCAAAGGTATCCATTATCAGTATGTCATCATGGTCGGACATGATGAGGTCTTAGCTCAGTCTATCGACAACTATGATGCGACTGCCCCTATCTACCTCAGCATCCTTCCGGATGGACTTCACCTCATGCACAAACAGGATGACATCAATATCTATACCGATTCCTACATCGGAAAGGATCATATGGTCTATATCGATGATATGCCCTTCGATGCCGATCTTAGCAAACTGATTGCCAATTCTTCTGTGGATGAGGATGGCATTGTCACCTTCGACAAGAAGAGATACGATTTCGCCGATGCGGATGTTGTCTGCACCATTAAACCGACTGACATCATCATCAGCGACAACACCTCGGATGCACAGATCACTGGTGAGGTCATCAACTCTGTCTACAAGGGCGACCACTATGTCATTTTAGTTCGCAGCGAAGATGATGAGGACTTCCTCGTTTCCACTCCGGACACCTATAACTTTGGCGATATCGTCGGCTTAAGAGTCCTGAAGGAAAATATCTCAATGCGTCTGAAAGGAGATATTTCAGACTATGAGATATAAAATCGCACGCAAATCCTTAGCGATCCCGTTTGTCCTTTTCCTACTCCTCTTTGTCCTGATTCCGATTCTCTTTATTGTCTACTACGCTTTCACGGATGCGGATGGATACTTCACATTGGATGCCTTTGTCTCCTTCTTCACCTCCACGACAAAGCTCAATGTTCTTTTGATTTCCATTCTCATCGGTTTGTTCAATACGGCCTTATGCCTTCTTATCGGATTCCCGCTTGCCTATCTTCTCTCCAATCCGAAGTTCAATAAGAACTATATGCTTGTCATGCTCTTTGTCATGCCGATGTGGATCAACTTCGTCTTGAGAACAGGTGCTTTAAGAGACCTTCTCTCTTTGATCTTAACCAGCATGGGAACGAGCACTGGAAAACATCCGCTTTTCTGTACGATGGTGGGTATGGTTATTAACTATCTTCCCTTCACTATCCTACCTTTGTATTCTACTTTGCTAAAATTGGATAAGAGTCAGATTGAGGCGGCTCGCGACTTGGGATGCAATGGATTCCAGACATTCGTCAAGGCGATCATTCCTCAGGCAATGCCTGGCATTGTCTCCGCCAGCATGATGGTCTTCATGCCTACTATCTCCTCTTATGTCATCTCTGACACATTGAGTGAAGGTAAGATCATGCTCTTTGGAAACTCCATCTATCTCTCCTTCTCCTCCAGCAACTGGAACGATGGTTCCTTTATGTCCCTTATCATGCTGATCATTATCTTTGTCGTTATGTTTGCTACGAAGAAGTTCCAAGGAAAAGACTCGGAGAAAGGAGGCGCATCATGGTAAAGAAGATTCTTGCTTACAGTTATATTTATCTGATTCTCCTTCTTCTCTATGTTCCTGTCTTATATCTCATCATCTTCTCCTTCACCGGTTCTACTATCCTTGGTCAGTGGTCTGGATTCACATTCAGCCTGTATGGAAAACTTTTCCATAACAAGGAAATCATGTCTGCGTTAGGAAATACGCTCATCATCGCTGTCATCGCTTCTTTGCTCTCTACTGTGATCGGAACGCTCGGAGCTATCGGTATCTTCTACTGCAAGAAGGGTTTCCGTACTTTCATCGAGAACATCAACCAGATTCCTGTCGTCAATGCCGAGATCGTTCTTGCTATGTCGTTGACGGTTATGTTTGTCTTCATCGGAACAAAGATCTTCAATGGTCAGGCTTTATTCTCCTTCTGGACACTTCTTATCGGTCATTGCTGCCTTGCTGTTCCGTTTGTCTATCTCAATGTCAAACCGAAGCTTCAGCAGATGGATCCTGCCTTATATGAGGCGGCTTTGGATCTTGGCTGCTCTTCCCAGCAGGCCCTTCATAAAGTCATCATCCCTCAGATTGTTCCTGGAATCATCTCCGGTCTTCTTCTCTCCTTCACCTTGTCTCTGGATGACTTCATTGTCACTGCCTTTACCAGAGGAAGCGGACTTCTTTCTGGAAGCAGTCAGATTGAGACTCTTTCTACTCTCGTTCAGGCTAAGATCAAGAAGGGCGCTGTCCCTGCTGAGATGAGAGCTTTGACTACCATCCTTTTCCTCATTGTCTTAGCTGTTGTTGTCGGTCAGTCTATCTATAACAACATTCAGACAAAGAGAATGAAGAAAGGCTTTGCCAATAGTCATGCAAAAAGGAGGAACACATACCATGTCACGACTCCGCTTGATTAAGACTTCCCTCTTTCTTGCCGCTGTTTCCTTGATGGCTTCAGATTCCTATGGTGTACTACAGGGTTCCATCAAAGGTGCAAGGAAATACCTTCCTAGCGGTGAGAAGATTTACCTCAGTGTCTATAACTCAGAAGATTACATCGCAGAAGACGATTCCACCACAGAAGAGGAGGAACCGGATCTCGTCTCGATGTTTGAGGACTATTGCAAGACAGAATACGATACGGATGTCACCGTTGTCTATTCTACATTCGATACCAATGAGACGATGTTGGCTCAGCTCGACCTTGGAAAGACCTTTGACCTTGTCTGCCCTAGTGACTATGTCATTCAGAAGATGATCGCTAAGGATATGATTGTTCCTTTCGATGAAGGATCGACTCCGAACTATGACAAATATGTTTCTCCCTTTGTCTATAACAAGATTGGAAACATCGAAGTCAACGGTCAGAAGAACATTGTCAACAACTATGCCAGAGGATATATGTGGGGAACTCTCGCTATCCTCTATAACGACAGTTATGGTATGCTCGATCTCAAAGGCATCACTGCCAAAGAGATGGATGAGGATATGAATTCCTGGCTCAGCCTTTGGGATGAGAAGTACGATAACCTTCTCGCTATCAAAGACAGTATGAGAGACACCTATGCAGCCGGTATCTTCAAAGCCTACAATGATGACTATACCGATGAAAACGGTAATACCTGCGATGGTCTTGCCACTCTCAAGACAAAGTACAACAACAAAGAGATCAGCGAGGAAGTCTATAACAAGACTTTGACTGAGATCTTCAACAAGTGCGATGATACAACTATTGCAACGGTGGAAAAGGAACTCAAGAGCCTTAGAACCAACTCCTTCGGTTTCGAAGTCGATTCCGGTAAGGTCGATATGGCACAAGGCAACAAGTTCGCAATCAACTTGGCCTGGTCCGGTGATGCTGCCTGGGCCATGGATATGGCGGACGAATACAATGCCACTCATTATAACGAAGAGACGGGAGAGTATGACGACGGTTTTGTTCCGACCACTCTGAAGTATGTGATTCCGGAAACGGGTGGAAACATCTGGTTTGATGGATGGGTCATGCCCAAAGGCATCTCCGATACCAACAAAATCTGGGCAGAACGCTTTGTTGACTTCCTCTCTATGCCTAGCAATGCTGCTATCAATATGGACTTCATCGGTTATACTCCTGTCATTGCCGGAGATGATATTCTCTCCCTTGTCCTTTCCAATTACGATTTAAGATGGAATGAAGAGACGGAAGTGATCGATGATGCCTTCCTCGATGATTATGAGATTGTGGATAGAAGCGAGATTCAGGGACTTTCCTTCCTTGAGGATGGCTCTAAGAATCCGGATATCGATAATTATGCCTATGCGAAAGATATCTCCTACTTCTTTGTGGATGACACGAAAAATACTCTGGAAGAATACGAAAAAGAGGATACTACCTTCTATCTTGTCGGAAGTCAGTATTCCAGACAATTTGACTCTCAGTATCCGGATGCATCCATTCTTCCTACCCTTGCCATTATGGAAGACTTCGGAAATCAGAATCAGAAGATCGTCACCATGTGGGAAAGAGTCAAGAGCAACTCCCTTCCGATTTGGGCTTATGTCCTTATCATTGTCTTCGTTGTTCTCATCATTGCCGGTGTGATTGCTGAAAAAGTAAGAGTTCACGCCGTTCACAAGAGAAGAAAAGAAAGAAAGAAGGAAAGAGAAGCGAAGCTGAAAGCGACGATAGAAGCGTCGAAGAAACAGAAAGCATAACGTAAAAGACCGTCTGTGATCAGGCGGTCTTTTCTAGTCTGGATAAAATCATCGTTACGATTTCCTTTGCGATGTTGATCTTCGTCACTTTCTCAATCTCAGTGAAGAAAGCATTTCCATTGGCTTCTAAGAACATTGGATTGCCGTCATCGTCGATTCCAAGATCGATTCCCGCATAATCGAGTTTCAGTGCCTCACTGGCTCTGATAGCGATCTCTTTGAAATTCTCCGCTATGGTGTCAGTTGCATCTTTCCCGATTCCGCCTAAGGCGATATTGGATCTGAAATCCTTTTCGTTGATTCTCTCCATGACGGCGACGACTTTCTTATTGATGACGATGAGACGATAGTCGTGCCCTTGATGTTTAGAGAGGAATCTTTCGTAGAGATGAGGAACTCTTTTGTATCTTTCGTAATTGGTTTCCAGTTCTTCTCTATTATGAATCAGCTTAACCTGTCTTCCTAATGATCCGTAATTTTCTTTGAATACGAAAGGATAGGTTAGATTCTGTTCTAAGAAGGCAAAGAACTTTTCTTTCTTTTCTTTCGATATCTCATCAACGTAACAGAGTGGAGCAGGAATGGTTAACGGACAAGGTATCTTGTATTTCTCTAACTGAAGAAGGGAGGTCATCTTGTCATCGGAAAGCAACAGTGACTCATAGGAATTGAAAAGAGGAAGCTTCTCCGAGATTGCTTTAGCAAGATAACTGTCTTTATCCAGATAGATGACAAAATCGTAGCCTTTTAGTCCATCCATGACGATTTTATCTCCATAACAAAGAGGAAGGATGGATGAGGCATCCGTCTTATCCAAAGAGACATGATAGGGGAGGAATTCCTCCTTCAGACGCTGATATTTGTATTCGTTATTGATGTTGTCAGAGAACGAATTGAAGACGCATAATCCATGAAGTGACATGGGAATATTTTACTGAAAACAAAACGTTTTTCAAAATGTTTTGTTGGAAAGTGCAAATAAAACTTGAAAAATCAAACCTTAGAGTTTATAATACACCTTGCCTACAAAAAGAGGCATACATCGCGGGGTAGAGCAGTGGTAGCTCGTCAGGCTCATAACCTGGAGGCCGTAGGTTCAAGTCCTGCCCCCGCCACCATATGAAAACTAAAGTATTGATACGCTGTTATCAGTACTTTTTTGATTTTT
>CAVFFP010000024.1:0-13669 GCA_963621825.1 bacterium | reverse complement strand
TGGGAAGACGGAAGCTAATTTCTGCTTGTCTTCCTCAGTCATAAGAAGATTATCGCCCATCATTGACTCTAAGCTATTGAGTTGAATAGAAAGCATTTTTCTCTTTCTCATCAATAAAATCTGTTCAGATTTAAGGTCTATGTCAGCCTGCGAAATTTTTTCATCGGCAACTAATGCAGCCTGGTCTTGATTCTTGACTAACGTCTCTATTTCGCTTCTGATATTTGCTATTTCAGCTTTGACAGTTTTGACTTCAGTTTCTGTTTTAATTGAGGAATAGACAACGCCATACTTATTTGCGTCATTCCATGCTTTTTTTGCTTTTTCAGATTGCTCGATTTTTTTGAGAATATCGTTAAGAAGCGCCATCTTCCCGAAAAGATCGACTAGAACCTTTATCCCATTATCGTCCTTTGTGTCTTTATTGAAAGTCTTTAGAGGTCTATTAACATCATAATTGCCTTTTCCGTAGACTCTTGAGAAGGTATTTACGATATTTCTGAAGGATGATACTACAGATGAGCCAAAATAATGTTCTTGAAGGAAAGAATTAAGTTCTTTTATTGGCTTCTTTTCGCCTATTGGAGTATAGGAAGAGTCGCATTCATAATAGTGATTTACATCAGCTGTTTCCCTGGAAAAATAATAATTGTGTGAGCTGAATTCGAATGCAAAGTATATTGTATGGTCACCGATATTATTTATGATGTCAGAATCCTTATTGGCATAGTCGCCGCCTCCGAAGCAGAAATCCACCATCATGAGGAGACTGGATTTACCAATGGAATTCAAAGCATCATTACCACCAATGACGCAGTTAAGACCGGGAATGAAACGGATGGTCTTGTCTTTGATTTTATCCGAGAATTTATCACATCTTATTTCTTTCAGCATTTTCTTACCCTCCCTCTTTCTGACATATCTATTTTCCCAATAGCGTACAAAGCACTCAAAGCTTCATAGAACGCCTTTGAATCCATTTTCGGTGATACTTTGCAATATAGCTCAGCCAATGATAAATCAGTTTCTAGTGCATCCAAAATCTCAGCCATCTGGTAAACGATGGTAGTCTTGTATCGATTAACCTTGTTTGGGAATTTCATGAAACACCTCACAGCTCTGGACGAAATAGGAAACGATGATTTCTGCAATGGATTTATCACAGTTGCCAGCGCTTGACACTTGGTCTACTAACAAATTGAAGATATCTTCCTTGTTCTGTGATTTCTTTTCGGCAATCAGGAAAGAGGTCTTTATCGTGGAGGAAAGCAATTCATACGAACGCTTATCATCACCATCAAGCTCGCCGAACATCTTATAAAGCAGTGGAAAATAGCTAGCTACATTCCCTTTTATCTTATTGTAGAAAACGAGCTCTTTCTGCATGTCTATTTTCTGATTTATCTTCAGGCTCTTCATGCTTAAATCAATTTTCGATGATTTTGGGCTTTTTAGGAGTCTTTCTATTGCTTCCATCAGTTTTTCGTCTACGGAAACACTCCCAGCTTGTTCATGTAGTTTTGCTTTCCTCTCCAAATTTCCTTTAATGGCAACCAAGTCTTTATCGAGTTTTCCAAGCTTATCTAGCTTTGCACAATCAACACAAAGACCAATCATCTTGTATGGCTTTCCAGTATCATGATCAAATTCGTCGATTTTGACGGCGAGG
This sequence comes from bacterium, assembly GCA_963621825.1. Taxonomy (GTDB): domain Bacteria; phylum Bacillota_I; class Bacilli_A; order RFN20; family CAG-288; genus Enterosoma. The sequence goes on along the minus strand of CAVFFP010000024.1, from coordinate 12,000 downwards.
ATTGCATTTTTGGCTGCGGTATCTAAACTAAGCTTTTTACCACAGCATGGGCATAGCCCATCATCCTCTTGGAATAGCTGTGAGCGGCGTATAGCGGTGCCTTGCAATTGGGCAGAACGGAACATTGCTGAATTATCCAATATTATCTCCTTAAATTCATCAGCAAGTTTCTGAGCAAAATTTCCTTTGGTCATATTACTGATATAACCGCTGAATGCTTCAATGAATTCATCGATAGAATCACCTTGAATAGTAGCATTCAATATATCAACTAAAGCTGAAGTGTCTAAGACGGGGTAGATTTCTATAGCTATTTTAGAAATTGAATACATTCCATTACAAAGATTCCTTTTTTGTTTACCAGACATTTTGGCAATATTCTGACTTACAGCGCCACCATTTGAACCGATCGAGTTTAGTATTAGCAAATCAAAAAAATCTGCTTTGCTTTTGCAACGGGCTTTAAAAAACGGATAAAGAATTTCGCATAGTTCTGTAAATGTCATATTTTGAAACTTCCCTGGACTTCCCTCAACTTCCCTCGCTTCCTTATTCGAAGATGTGCTTTTCGTATTCTACTAGTGGCTGAAGAGAGTTCTAGTCGACATCTATATTTTAACAAAACTTTATTCAGCCTCATTAAACGAAAGGATATAACATGAAAAAAACAGTTTTTGATGATGGATTCCAAGACTATTTAGTCGATGGTGCTATGTTTGAAGGAAGGGATGGGATTCCTAAATTGCTCAAATTGAGTCCAGAAATTCCTTTTGCCCTCATACCATTCGACAAGGCGAGGACATGCAAGTCAACCCATGGATACCTGCATTTCTACATCCACGACCGACAATATGGTCAGATTCTGACCAACACGAAGAAGTATGATGAACTGATTTCAAAGTTCGATGGGATTGTAACACCTGATCCAACGATAGTAATCGGTATGCCACATTGCATTCAGGCAGCTGCGACATATATGAATCGAGCAATAGGCTACTACGAGCAATGCAGAGGAGTAAAGGTTATTCCGAATGTCCGATGGGGAGAACCTTCGACCTATGACTTCTGTTTTCTCGGCATTCCTAAGCATTCAGTGGTTTCAATCAGCACTCATGGGGCAATAGCCAGAAACAAAGCTACTGGGAATCTTTTGCGACGATGCTTCAGGGACGGACTGGCAAAGATGCTCGAAGTCCTAGAGCCAACTGACGTCCTTGTCTACGGATATATGCCTGACGACCTCTTCGGAGAGTTTCTAGGGTTAACTAGGTTCCATAGGTATCCATCCGAGTTCGAGCTAACTCACCCGAAAAAGAAAGGAGTAAAATAATATGGGCGTAACATTAAGAAGAAATTCTCTTCCTGTCAAAGCTAATCCCTTTTATCACTACAATCCTAGAAGCGGTTATTTCGGGTTTAGCGAGCACGGTAACAAACCTATGACTCGTTTGGTTTATACGGATGGCGACCCGAAAGAAGAGACTAAAACGCTATTTTATATGCTTGCTAAGGGTGCCACTGTTACAGAGGATGTTAAAGATAAGATGTGGCATACTAAACTTGAGGATGGAACAAAGATTTATCTTCGCATTGACCATCCAACACCAGATCATGCTCCTGCCGTTATGATAAGCGTACGAAAGAGCAATGACCCGGCAGGAATTCGAACTCAGAAAATACATTTCGTAAAGAAGGGAGAAAACAAGAAATGAAAAACTTAAATATATCCGTTTCCGAAAAGGGAACTCGTTTGCTGAAAGAAATCATCGGCCAAAACTTGATTTCGATCACGCATGACAAATTCACCTCTGACAACAGCGTCGATTACGCGGTGGTCATCGCCACTTCGAAGGCAAGATATGCCATTATCAACGATGTCGAATGGTTCGATGACTTCTGTGCCGGGCCGAACGACCTTCCGTTCCTCGACTTCAAGGAACTAGGTGCAGAAGAAAATCCCCTTGGCAGCCGAACTGATGATGAACTCTCAACCTATATTATCAATGAGAAGATAGAAGACGTCCTTCTCGTTCAAGACCGTGCAAAAGTCTTTGAAGGGGAAGAATATTGCCAGCAGATAGACTCGACGGAAGGAATCGTCATCGTCACAGACAGATGTCAATATGGCTTCTTCAAGGAAAATATGTGGCTCGATTCCGAAATGATGGTATGGGCTGGCGATGACGTCGTCGGCAAGATTAAAAGTCTAAAGGAACATTTCGATATCTTCGGACAACCTTTCAACGCAAAATGCAAGAGATGCATTGTCTCTTTGATGGACGGGATCGAAAAGGAAATCGAGACTGCTGAAGAAATAGGCGAAATGGTTGCTGAAGAATCAGAATAATCAACTAGTTTTTAATCGATTATAACAACATTTAATCCGTAAGTTTAGAAATAGGGGGCTGTTACAGTATTCGACTGATTCCTAGCGGAAACCAGGAACCGGCCGCATAAGCAGCCCTAGTTTCAAAACGTAATAGAAATATTACAAAGCCTCAACATGAAGAACGGTATTGCCGTCCTGCTGATAGACATAATACCATGTTGTGATCATAGATTCATACTCGAGATTCATGAAAGAATAGATGGTGCAGTTTCTAGGTTCATCTTCATCTGTGATTTCCCAATCGCTATCCAATGTGAATCCCTCTGCGATGAAGGAAGAGGAGACAAGAGACTTTACTGTTTCCACATCCGTGCTTCCGAAATCGACTTCGAGATAATCCACTTCACTGCTGTGTGTGACATCTGCAGTATACTCTTTTGACTTAATCAAATCAGCAATCGCATCGATAGTGGATGCAGGAGTATAGACTAAGATATCCTTTGCAATGACTTTGCATTCGATGACACGGGGAGAAGATTCACCAGGAACATTCATCTGGGCTTTAATGGTAGCCGTAGTCCCGTCTTCTACATCCTTGGCAATGGTAACAACACCATCACTGTCAACACTGATCTTTCCGGTATCATCGCTAGAGGAATAAGTAATATCATACGGAAGCATATTGGATACGACTTCCAGTTTTTTGCTGAATCCGATAGCAAGCTCACATTCCTTATTCACAAAGTAGAATTCAGGAGTATGTTTTTTGCCAGAACCAGGTCTGATTGTGACCTTCATCTCACCGACACCACCCTGAAGATCGACGGAATCACCCTCAACAGTCACTTCAATCTTACCAGTAGGATCTTCAAATGTATTGTCTGATTTCTTATACCATCCCGCATTGTAAATCGTATTGTAGAAAGTGGTATATGCTTGGAAATTGACATCATAGACAGAGACATCGATTCCCTGTTCTTTCAAAGCATAAGAGCGGGCAATGGCTTTGATCTGTTCTTCACTAGCATCACTGGATAATCCATAGCCTTCAGGGAAGTGTTTGATATCCGAATAGACTTCCGCATACTTCTCATCATAGGCTTCCTGTCCTTTGACCTGATACTTGATTTTCTTTCCCGTATCCGGAATCGAGGAGGAATCCAATGTCGGTATCGTGACATCACTCACACCAAGAAGAGAGGATAAAGTATTTTGAATCGCATCTGTTGGCCAGGATGTGACAAAAGTGCTGGTCGGTTCTGTGATAGAAATGACAACCTGGAATCCGACCGTGCTTCCATCGTTATCGGTAAGGTCATAGGTTGCAAAGGATAATGTCTCATCCCATGTCATCTTCAGAACCTGAAGCTGATTATAGGCATACTCATCGTAATCGAAGTCAGAAGAACGGTTCACAGTAGAAATGAAATAGTCATCATTCTTCACAAATACAGAATAGGTTCCGTTTTCCGCGACAGCATAACTAGGAACTTCGATTCCTGTCTTCTCTTTGATTTTGTCGGTGATATCAGTAGGCCATGCACTATAGTTTGTCACCTTCGGAGTGTAGTAAATTTTGAAATTGTTTCCGTTGCTATAGTAGAGCATGATATCGATGTAAGAACCGTTTTCCAGTGTCTTGGTAAGAACATAAGCATCATAGCTTTCGCTGAGTTTCTCATCCAGGACATATCCGTAACTCTTCAAGGATTCCGCATACTCTGTAGTAAGATCTGTGACATAGTAGTCAAAGATTTCCATGGCATTATAAGTCAGCTCATTGACCTTATAATCGATTCCCATCGCAATAAAAGGAAGAGTTTCTGTTGTGATTCTCTTGATTGTCTTCTGTTCATTTGCATTCCATGCAGTTGCAGTATTGGTAGAAGCAGACATATCGTTATAGCAGCGGATGACATTGCAGGCTGCAATCTCTTCTCCATCATCCGATGTCTGTTTCGGGCTAAAGAAATAGAGCATATCATATCCGACAGTCTTATCTGCGGATCCTTTTGTCACTTCAGTGAAACTAGTGCCGGAATTTTCCTGAACGACTTTTCCGCTATAGGTCTTGATTGTACTCCAGCCGAAGTCTTCCAAGAACTGATAATAGTCGATGATAGAGAATGTAGTGGATTCATCTCTGATCTCAAGATAAGTAAGATCATTGCTGCTATCTTCAACCACCTCTACTGTGACATTGCCAGTAAAACGATTGACAGGATAAGGAAGAATTTCACCGCAGTAAATCTTCATGAGATCCTGCTGTTCTTTTGTCCATAAATCAAAATGACCGTCGATATCCTTTTTACTCGTATCGCTAGTCTGACTAGAACCAGTCTCAGTCTGTTTTGTAGTATCGGACTTATTTTCAGATGTATCATTGTTGCAGGATACCAGTCCACAGCTCAGTGACAATACCGCCAAGAACAATTTTCCAAGATTCTTTTTCATACACATACCCCCCATTTCATAAATTTCAGAATATTTTTCAACATTCTTACTATAAATATATAACATTTAAAAGATGAAAATCTTAGCAACACATCTAAAAATTAACTTGATAACATTGTTATAAGTACGAAAGATACATAAAAATACAATATCTACGGACACGATTATTCTCTTTTAAAACACCGGCATTTACATGTTTTATCGTTGTGCTACACACTTCCTATACATTTTATCTTGTTTCAGAAAATCAAGGTTACTATAATAAATGAGGTCGTTTCACAATTTTTGGTTGTGAAAAAACAGACATAACATAGAAAAGAGGTAAAACTATGGGTAGAGCACACGAAGTCAGAGCGAAAAAGATCGCACAGACAAACGCCGCCAAATCGGCATTGTACAACAGAGCTAGCAAGGAAATCTATCTTGCTGCAAAGAGTGGTGTCCCTGATCCTAATGAGAACCTCGCATTGAGATCCGCCATCGAAAAATGGAGAGCACAGCATGTTACCCGTGACGTCATCGATAGAGCTATCGATAAGGCCAAGAGCAAAGATGCCGCTGCCTTTGTCGCCGGAAGATATGAAGGCTTCGGTCCTGGCGGAGTCGCCATCATGGTCGACACTTTGACCGATAACGAAAAGAGAGCTTTTGCTGCTGTCAGAGCCTGCTTCACACATCACGGTGGAAAGGTCGGAAACAGCGGTTCTGCCGCATTCAATTTCGTTCGTATGGGCGTCATCTCCTTCGATTCTGATAAGACCGCAGATGAAATCGAAGAAGATTTGATCCTCAATAACGAAATCGAAGTCCAGAGCATCGACAAAGAAGAGAGCACCTTTGTCATCCAGGTCACTCCTACCGATTTCAATCGTGCAAGAGAGGCTATCGTCAAAGATTTCGGAATCGGTGATGATGATTTCTCCACATGCGAAGTCACTTACATTCCGACAGGCGATACCGTCAAGGTCACCGATGAAGACAAGGCAAAACTTGAGAACCTCATCGAAGCCATGGATGAGATCGAAGACGTTCAGGCCGTCTATCATAACGCTGAACTCTAAATCATTCTGATAATTAGGATATCCTCTCCGGGATATCCTTTTTCGATGTCTTTCTATTTCCATGCTTTTTTGATAAAATCCTAGTATTATGAAAAACGAAAAACTCAAAGAACATTTCAAGAAGATGACAAAGAATGACATTGTCTCTGTCATCTGTATGGGGCTTGCTTCCATACTTGGTCTCTATATGTCGATCGGAATGAGTGTATCCATCGCAAACGGAAAGACACTATTCGGTGATGCTAGTAATCACCAGGACGTCATGGAGACAGCCGTCTCCACAAACGATTACATCGTCTTATCCCTTTTCTGGATTCTGACCATCATCGTCTTATTCCTTTTTGTCTTCTACCTCTTTTTTAAGAAGCCGAATGACAAAAAGCCTGTCAAAAAAGAAATCGTAGAAGGTAAGACTGTCATTGTGAAAGAAGAGAACAAAGATGAATCTAGATGATTTGAAAAACGACCTTCATTTGCTGAAGGAGTGTGAACTGGTACGATACGAATTGAAAGCAGATTCCCTTGTTCTTCAGATTGTCGCAGACAATGAAGAAGAGGAGGAAGAAGAACACCATCACGAAGAGGAAGAAGAACATGATTGCTGTATGGAAGGCTTAAACGGTCATCTCTACCTCATCACATTCCACAGCGTGAAAAACTTCACCTCCAAAGGAGAAGAGTGCGATAACTACGTTTTAAAAGAGATGACATACAAAGATAACTTCCTCTCTTTATCCTATGAAGGCAGAAATCTCTTTGAACCCGATTCTGAACTTCATCTCTCTTTCTCTTTCTCGGACATTGAAGTCGAGGACGGCGGAAAGATTGAAAGTCCTGAAGTATAGCGCTGACATTCTTCTTATACTCAATAAGATTGCAACGAACTTAAAATCCCATCTGTACGCGCAGATGGGATTTTTATATTATTCTTCGTCTTTTCCGTCATCACCGTTCTGATGATGTTTGTCGGTAACCTTTTCCCTGATTTCCGTCAGGGCCTTATAGATTTCATCATTGGTCGCATCGGGATGCTTCTGAATATAGGCATCGAATTCACCGATGATGTCTCCCATGTAGGGTTCTTCATATTCTTCTGAATATTCATCGTCATCATCCTCATGGTCGTGATCATGTTCGTCTTCGCTTTCTGCCTTGACGACATTCTTTTCCGTCATGTATTCCGGATAGGTGTCATCGATCTTAAGATATTCATGCTCCGGTTCAAAATAGGTGAAGAGCACTCTGAAGTGGATAGCGACATCCTTGAGGGCATCAAAGAGAGCTTCCTTGACTTCGCTCTCTCTGTCCATATAGTTATCCGGTGCTTCGACACGGATGTTGAGACGGAAAGAGGTCTGCTCAATACCATCATGGATAAGGAATGACTCCGGTGCGAAGAAGAGAAGGTCTTCATCCTTGCAGCGGTAAATCTCGACCAAACGGCTGTGAATCTTCTTTGTGACTTCGATGGCCTGGTAATAGTCCATGCCTAAGAGAGAAACTGTGATCATGTTTTTTCAATCCTTTCAATTGTTTTCGTTTTCGGAATCGACATCGATGCTGATATCCACCTTGTCTGTCTGTGAGCGGAAATCATTGACTCCGGATAACACCTTCATCGCTTCATCGACTGACTTATATTTTATCAAGATTGTTCGATAATATCTTCCATTTATGTGAGCAATATAAGGCGCAGATGGTCCATAGATGTTAAATCTCTTCCCATTTGTCTCTTTTAAGAGGTAATTCTTGATCTGATCCGCCATCGAAATCACCTCTTTGAGATCCACTCCTTTGATATTCACACTGGAGAGATAGGTATAGGGAGGATACTGATATTTCTTTCTTTCCTCCATCTCCTTCGTATAGAACGTATTGTAATCCTGTTTTGCAGCTAACTGTATGACCTCGTTCTCCGGATTATAGGTTTGAAGCAACACTCTTCCTTTCAGGTCTTTTCTACCTGCTCTTCCGACAAACTGAGAGATCAGGTCAAACGTGTCCTCATTGGCACGATAGGATGGAATCCTAAGAGAGGAATCCGCATCGAGTATTGCAGCTAGTGTCACCTTCGGAAAATCATGCCCTTTGGATATGATTTCGGTTCCTACGATGATGTCGGTCTCACCGCTAGCAAAGTCATCCAAGACCTGATGTCTGACAGCATTGGAAGAGACATCCGAATCCAGGCGGGTAATCTTAGCTGTAGGAAAGAAATACCGAAGCTCTTCATACGCTCTTTCTGTTCCGTATCCTAATGTGAGGAAATCTTTATTTCCGCATTCACAGGTAAAACCGATTGTTGTCACTTTATACCCACAGTGATGACAGTGAAGAGCATCATCTCTCTTATGATAGTTTAGTGGGATAGAGCAGTTCGGGCAGAGAACTGTCTTATGACAGTTTCTACAGATATAGATGGGAGAATAGCCGCGTCGATTGATCAAGATCATCGACTGTTCTTTCCTCTTCAGGTTCTCTTCCAGTTCATGGACTAAACGGATAGAAAACATACTGGATTTATCCGGGGCAAGGGATTCGGGATCATTCATATTGACGAAGATGATCTCTTTTTCCTGGGACTTTGCGATTCTCTTATTCATGTAAAGAGGATAATAGATTCCCTTTTCCGCTCTAGCTTTATCGATGACTCTTGGAGTAGCGGAAGCCAATAACACTTTGACATTCTCATTCTCGCTCCTCATGATGCTGACACGGATAGCGTCGTAATATGGAGACTTGTCCTGCTTATAGCTATTTGAGTGTTCCTCATCGATGATGATCAACCCTAAGTTCTGAACAGGGGCGAAGACTGCGCTTCTTGTCCCTAAGACAATCTTAGCTTGACCAGAGAGGATTCTTTGATACTCATCATACTTTCTGCTATCGGACAAAGAGGAGTTAAGAATGGATATCGCATCCTTGAAATGGCATTTGAGAAGATAGAGCATATGATCAGTCAATGCGATTTCAGGAACAAGGATCAATACTCCCTTCTTTTCTTTCAGTAAGGTTTCAGCTAAATGGATATAGACTTCCGTCTTTCCCGATCCTGTCACACCCTGAAGCAGAAAGACTTTCTTATTCTCATTTAAGACTCTTTGATATACCTCTTCCTGCTCAACAGTCAGCTGATATGGTATCAGAGTCTCGGTCACCATCTCCGGAATGCGGCTGACCGGTATCTCCTTCACTTCCAAAGCACCTTTTGAAATCAGTTTCTCAAATGAGGATTTTGCACTGATATCACTCTTTTTCAATCCGTTTTTCTCATTCTTGACCTTGTCATAAAGTGTCTTCTCATTCTTTGAAAGAAGAGAAACATCATAATCCTTCGCAAAGACAAAAGGGAGAGTCTTTTTCTGAGCCTTCTTCAATGCAGAATCTTTTGGTTTCAAAGAGGGAGGAAGCATCGTCTGCAGGACTTTGATCAGCTCACACTGGTAATATTTGGAAATCTGCTTTGCCAAAAGGAGAAGATCCTTATTCAGAAGAGGTTCTTCATCTAACGCCTTCTGAATCTTAGCAATCTTCATTCCGACCTTCTTCTGATATTCTTCAATAGTCATATCAACCTTTTGAGGTTCATCTATGACAAAGGCAATCGTAGACTTACTCTGAGAGAAGCTCACTAAAACTCGCATTCCCTCATAAATGTTATCCGACTCCGTATAGTAGGTGAAGGGCCTATCTAACGCATACACCGATCGCCCAATCAGAACTTTTACAATATAGATCATTTCTTTTTCTTTATCGTAAGTAGTCTATCATACTTCTTCTCTTTCTGAATGGTATGTAGATGGTTTAATGTCTTTTCATCCAGTCTATCTTTCTGAATGATATATTCTCTCTTATCCCTTGAAAGGATAAGGAAAGCATTCCTATTTTCTTTCATCTTTAGAATATCCGAGTAATAGAGGATTTCCTCTGTTTCCTCTTTTCTTCTTACTAGGTGTTCTGTATAGATATCATACTCATACTCTATCTTTCCCTCCTTCTTTTTCTTAGATAGCGGATAAAGGAAAAGAATAGAAAGCAAAACAACAAAGAGCAGAACACCTAAAAGAAAGACAACATAGAAATAGTACATCCTATTCTCTAATGTCTTCTGGAAATAAATCAGTACAGAATAAAGAGAGAAAGCAATAACATGGAAAGAGAAGAACTTGATGTCCCCCTCATTTTTCATGAAGGAAAGAAGAAAATAAGATAAATATTTATTCTCGCTTCCTTTGTACTGAATCAATTCACTGTCTACCATCTCTTCTATCTCTTCTACTTTTCTCTTCTTGAAATAGTAGACAAGATGATAAACAAGGTTGATGATGCAAAGAAGGAGAAGAAGGAAGAAAAATCCCCAACACATCAAGATCATATTATCGTAAAAGTTCAGTTTGTTCTCTTCGTTCACTGTAGACGTCCCGTATAGGACACAAAAGGAGATCAGAAGAAGATAATAAGATAAAACACTTAGGATATTTAAGATTTTTTTCATATTCACTCTCCTAAATTTAGACAAAAAAAGTGATAGTGTTCAATGATAGATTGTTTTTTCTTTAAACATTCATCTAATTTATTTTATCATGCTAAAATAGTTTCGTTTTCAACGGAGGTTAAAAATTTAATGAAAACTTCAAACATTCTGAAAACCGTGCTCTTCATGGTTTTAGGCATTCTCTTATGCTGCTCTGTGATCAATCCCGATTCGTTATTGAACTGGATGATTTCCATCACATTCTTAGTTGCCGGTGCCGTTTACATCATCATCTCCTTTGCTCTTGCCCATTCCTTTATGACAGACACAGCCTTATCAGGAGGACTTATCTTAGCCTTGGGTATCTTCTTCCTTCCTGCCCTTCCTGGCGGACAGGACATCAAATGGATGAGCGGAATCTCTATGGCTATGATGGTCATCGGTTCCATGCTCTTAGTCGATGCCTTATTAGGACTCTGCTATCGTAGAAATCTGACCGGAAACATCGTTATCCTCATTCTCGGCGCTGCCCTTCTTACCATCGGCCTTTGCTTATGGCTCATCGAAGATTTCCGTGCATTCGCTGGATTGATGTTAGGTATCTTCTTCATCATCTACTCTGTCATCCTTCTTGTCTCATTGATTACCAAGAAAGACATCATGGTCATCAATGTCAAATCCACAAAGAAGAAATAAGTAAACTATGGGATGCCCGTAATGGGCATCCTTTTCTTTATGAATAACGAAACTACATTTGTAACTCATGAAAGCATCCCACCATTTCTACCAAAGGATTGTAAAATCCTTATTCTAGGTTCTTTTCCTTCTCCTGTCTCAAGAAAGGAAGAGTTTTACTATGCCTATAAAACCAATCGATTCTTCAAAGTCCTATCTTATCTCCTTCAGGAAAGTGAGCCCAAAACAAAAGAAGAGAGGATACTCTTTTTAGAAAAACATAAAATCGGACTGTATGATGTCATCTACTCTTGCCGCATAAAAGGAGCCTCCGATTCTACGATTGAAGACGTAACTGTTGCAGACATCAAAAAAATCAGAGACAAAAACAAAAGCATCCGACAGGTTTTCACCACTGGAAAGAAAGCAAACGAACTCTATCTGAAATACGTCGGAAACGACTCCATCCCTCTTCCTAGCACATCTGCTGCAAATGCTAGCATGTCTCTTGAGACATTATGTCGACATTATTCGATAATTCTCTCCTACTTAAATTGATTATTCACTTCGTTTTTGCTATCATTTTATGGCTATGGGGCTATAGCTCAGCTGGGAGAGCGTCTCGTTCGCAACGAGAAGGTCGCGAGTTCGATCCTCGTTAGCTCCACCATTAAGGTAAGAAGACGAACACTAGTATCATAGGAATATACTATGTAGCTGGTCACTTCGTTGTAAGGGCACAAATGAGTGTCCGTAATAGAAAGAAGAAAGAGTAGCGAAAGCTACTTTTTTCTTTTAGCACAAATGTATCTAATAAAACACCACAAATGTGTCCAATGAAGCGTCACAAATGTGTCCTTGACAAAGGGTACACATTGTTTAAATCTCAACCACTTTTATACCCGTAATATGCCTGGGATTTTATACGCTAAAATTCGATTTCAAAAAAGTGGCATGTTCTTTCTTGGTCTTCCCCTTTTGGAACATTTTAAACCATCGATGCCCTT
>CAVFFP010000023.1:7246-14671 GCA_963621825.1 bacterium | reverse complement strand
CATTGACAAGTCGTTTTTTTCGCAATAAAATATAGAAAGTCAACGTAGGAAACGCACATTATTGTATGTTTCGCTGAGATTTGAAAGGAAAAAGTATGAAAAAGACAAACAAAATCAACAAGACAATCCTCTTATCCGCTTTGACTGCACTTGCTTTTGGAGGGATAGCTATTAGTACAACCTATGCTCTCTTTACAAGTGAAGCAGAAACCAATGTTACCGTTGCTGCAGGAAAAGTAGACGTAAAGGCAACCTTAACGGATCTTGTCACATATTCAGGTGTGAATATGACAGGAGATCCAACCACAGACACTTTAGAAGAAACTGACGTTGTCGGAACATTTACAAATGGAGGTACAGCCTCTATCAGCGGCAATACTGTCGTATTAGATAAGTTGACTCCTGGTGATAAGGTCACATTTAACGTTGTCATCCATAATGACAGCACCGTAAAATCCAAGTACCGCAGTGTCGCTGAAATCAAAGAGGATAATGGTTTATTTGATGGACTCATCATCAAAATCGATGATGAACAGTTGGGTTCTACAAGTGTTAAATCGGAATATGTCGATTTAGCCGTCGGATCTGAGGATATCACAGTCAAAGTAAGCATCGAACTTCCTTCTGATGCCACAAATATATACGAAGACAAGAAATGTGTCTTCTCCTATAACGTCGAAGCTGTCCAAGGAAATGCTCTTACTGGCATTGAAGTCACCCCAGAAACCATTCAAAGCTATTTGGATGGAGAACATGGTTCCATTGATGGTAAGACATTGCTCTTAGAATCCGGAGAATATGATTGCATCGACTTCAGCAGAGCCACCAAATATGAAGGAAGCAATACCGATTATTATATCGGTGGAATAGCAGAAGCAAACAAAAAGACATTTGAAGAATTCTATGAAATCAAAAATAGTAGTTCATGGTCTGATTCTTCTTATTATGTCCGTAATCTTAATAATGTAACAATCAAAGCCGCCACCGGTGCTACTGTCAATATCAATGGACTCAATGCAGGTGCAGGTCATATATATGGCTCCACTACCCCTGTACATGATTATGTTCTCGATAAAGATATTCTTAACTCTGCCTATTACCTTGCCTTCAACTGGAGCAATATCAAATTCGAAGGACTTAACTTCACTTCTAAATGCGATATCAACTCTTCTCAGGCAGAAACTGCAATAGAAGGTTTGACATTCAAGAATTGTACTTTCACACTAGGATCAACAACAGTAACTGAAAATCAGGGATTACGTTTCTATACAGAAGGTAATACCGGAAAACTAAAAGGTCTTACTGTAACGAATTGCACATTCAATACCTGCTATCAATCTATCTATACCTATCATATTGCCGATATCGATATAAATAACAGCACATTCAATACAACCGGCCATAACGCCATTGCTATTCAGGATAATTCCGTCTGCAACCATAAGAAAGTTTCCATCACTGATAATACATTCTCCGATATCGGAGATAGAATCCTCCGTTTCGGAAATCTTGGCGCTGACACTCAGATCACTATCAAAGGAAATAAGGCTACAAATAGCGGTGATGATGAGAAGTCTGTCATCAAAGCTCAGTCACTTGCCGAAGGAATCACTTATGATATCGAAGACAATGATTGGGGAGAAGGCACATCCGTCGCCCAGTCCGAGTTCGAAGATAAGTAACTAAGTTCTAAAAAACATAGAAAAAATGTACTGAATCCCAACAAGTGGGGTTCAGTACATTTTTGAATATGGAAAGTTATTGTTTTTATAATGTCTTAAATTGCAGATGCCCCATCCCCAATAAAAATATTCCTGCATAAATCAAAATGATATAGCGAAGCCAAGCTGCAGTTTTAGAAGCCATTGACGAGCAACCTTCTTTCAAACTTGTAAGCAATCAAGTAGGTGTACTATAAACAAAAAAGAGTTCCGTAGCAAGGCGGAACTCAAGAAACAATCAAGGGATTCAGTACAAAATCGTGGTTCTGTTTTTTTGTGATATTAGTTTTTAGCAGCTTCCAGTTTATCCATCTTCTTGAATTCGATAAGGACGAAGATGACAGTCAAGATAATACTGACGAAGTCAGAGATAGGAGCTGCCCATAAGACACCTTCAATTCCTAATCCGATAGGAAGACAGATTGTAAGAGGAACAAAGCAGATGACGTCTCTAGTAAGAGAAAGGATGGTTGCCTTTAAAGGAGCGGAGATAGACTGTAAGAAAATGGCGGATCCCTTCTGTAAGCAGGTGATAGCGATCAGCATCAGATAGATGCGGACTGTCATGATACCAAACTCATAATAGAGTTCCGGATTCGAAGTATTGGCACCGAACATGGAGACAATCTGTTTAGGGATTGTCTGGAAGAGGATTGTTGCGATAACACCGACAATAGCGATAGATACAACAATGATGTAGTATCCCTTCTTGACTCTCTTGTAGAGCTTGGCACCATAGTTATATCCGATAACTGGCTGAGCACCACAGGCAATACCGACAGCGATATTGATGACGATAGTGAAGACTTTCATGACAACACCGACAATAGCCTGAGGATCATTGATACCGTATTTGGAATCCTTACCATACTTAGCAAGAGTATTCATACTGACAATACTGATGATAACGATGGAGATCTGTGTCAAAAAGGAAGAGAATCCTAATTTCAGTGTCTCCATAAGGCAGGACCAATCCGGAATGAAATCTTTGATAGTAAGATGCAAAGTCTTAGAACGGAAGAAGTAAATACCTGAGATGATAAAGGAGAGGATCTGACCGATGATGGTAGCAAGAGCAGCACCAGTAAGTCCCATATCCAAGGCTAAGATCATAACAGCATCTAAGATAATGTTCGTAACAGCACCGGCAACCATGGAAATCATAGCAACCTTCGGAGCACCATCCGCACGGATGATGGAATTCATCGTGCTCATCATGATGTAGAACGGGAAGCCGATGACAATGATGAATCCATACTCATAGGCTTTCTCTAAGGATTCGGCTGTCTTTGCACCAAAGAGAGCAAGAATCTGATTCAAAAGCGGGAAACAGATGATGTAGAAGAGTATAGAGACGATAAAGGAGAATAAAAGAGTCGTTCCGACTGTCTTTGAAATTTTCTCCTTCTCCCCTTTACCTAAACATAAGGACATGTAAGCTGCGGCACCATCACCGAGCATAAGTCCGAATGCTAAGGCAATCGTCGTAAGAGGAAAGACAATCGAAGTAGCCGTATTTCCTAAAGCGCCGACAGATGAATTTCCGATGAAGATCTGGTCGACAATGTTGTAAAGAGCGCTGATAAGCAAGGATAGGATGCACGGCACGGAGAATTTGAAGATCAGTTTTCCTAACTTCTCTTCTCCAAGATAATTTTCTGAGTTCATAGATACCTCCTAAAAAGAAAAGATGACATTAAGTGCCTCTCTGTCGGACATATAGAGAAGCGACGCTTAATGTCATCGATAATTTTTAACTCCATCATTATCACAAAATCATTTTTATTTCGTAATCGTTTTTTTCTGAAAGCGTTTCCAGTAAGAAATATAGTGACTGTTGACCAAACAGTGTTTGTTGATACATTTCAATATTGAGCATAGATAGTCTGAATAATTTTGAATTTAACTTGAATATTCCAATATTAAATCTCTTATAAATATTAAGTAAATTGCTTCTACTATATCTGCCTTGAATCTAATGCACAATAACGAAAACAGGCCACAACTAAGTTGTGACCTGTATAGACTTGTTATGCTTTGATGGAGTTTAGGAATACGTCAAGAAGGAGTTTCAGATTCACTTTTGCTTCCTCTAATGTGGACTTGAAGATCGATCGTTGAGCAAAGGAGAGCATAGCTCCCTGAATGACAAAACAGATGTTCTTTTCATTTCCTTTGAAGGAGGGATTAATGGATCCATCCTCAATACCTTCCTTGATCAGAGTGACATGAAGGATATTGTCGATTGCTTTCCTGATATAGGAGGTATATTCAGCTCTACTTACGAAATAATGGTCAAAGTGTAAGGAGAAGCGGATGGCATCCGGATCGGATATTGCAAAATCATAGAAGGCGTAGACAAGGGCTTTGATTTCTTCATACTTGTTTTCAAAACTTCTGTCTTTGATAGCACTGATTGCCTCAATGGATGAGAAGAAACATTTAGCAATATCAAAAGCCAACTGATCCTTATCATTGTAATAGTTATAAAGAGATCTTCTCTCGATATCACAGGCCTGAGCGATTTCAAGCATTGTGACATTTTCAATACCTCTCTCTACAAAGAGATGATACGCAGTCTGAAGAATGAAATTACGCTGTTTGGTCTTGAATCTAGATTCATTGTAATTGGCTTTGATTTCCATGATTTTCACCTGACTTTGTAATGTTATCACAATTTCCTTTTCCGAACAAGAAAGGGAGGAAAACTCTCCTCCCTTATCCGTTTTACTTTTCTGCTTTCTTAGCTTCTTTTGCCTGTTTCTTAGCAAGTCTCTTGAACTTGATCTTACGCTGAATGATGATAGGAAGGAGGATCTTCAGTTTCTGTTCGTTCGAATGCATTCTGCTAGCCTTCGGATTGTCTCTTTCGAGATGAATTGCATCAAACTTGCATCTCACCGTACAGATACCGCATCCATAGCACTTGTTCGGATCGACGATGGTAACACCGCATCCTAAGCAGCGGGACGCCTCTTTCTTCGCCTGTTCTTCCGTCAGAGTGAGGCGGTTATCATGGAAGGATAACGGATTGACATTTTCATCGACGCCTTCCTCTTGACGAGGTGTCTTATCATAGGTAGGAAGAGTGATATCATCGACATCAAAGGCGATGAACTCCCTTCTATTTCTTCCTTTCACCAATTCCGCATGAGGTCTGACAAAGAGATGTAAGGAATCAGCAGCATTATGTCCTCCAGCAATAGCATCGATAACAAACTTCGGACCGGTGAGCAAGTCACCGCCGACAAAGATGTCTTCGACCGTTGTCTGATAAGTGATAGGATCGGCCTTCGGATAGTTACCCTTAGCCATCTCAACATTCTCACCTTTTAACAGGTCACCCCAGACGACATCCTGACCGATAGCATAGATGACATAATCCGCATTGACATCCATAAGCTGTTCTTCATCATACTTCGGAGAGAAATGGTGATTCTCATCAAAGACAGAAATGCATTTTTTGAAAGTGACTGCAATGACATTGCCGTTGATGTCTTTTCTGACTTCTCTCGGTCCCCAGCCATTGTTGATTTCGACTTTTTCTTCTTTGGCTTCTAAGACTTCGTCTTTGCTAGCCGGCATCTCATTTTCCTGCTCCAAGGAGAACATAGAGACATGTTCTGCACCAAGACGAATTGCGGTACGGGCACAGTCAATCGCGACATTGCCACCACCGATAACGACAACGTTGCCCTCTAACTTCTTATCCTGATTTTCATAGGCGTTATGTAAGAAGTCAACAGCGATAAAGGTATTATTTGCATCATCGCCTTTCACATTCGGTCTTCTTCCACCCTGGCAGCCGATGGCGAGATAGAAAGCCTTATATCCTTCTTTTCTCAAGTCAGCAAGCGTGACATCCTTACCGACATTGACACCAGTTCTGAATTCAACGCCTAACTCTTTGAGAATTTCGATCTCTGCAGTGATGACATCCTTTTCTAACTTATAGGACGGGATTCCGTATGTCATCATACCGCCTAATTCCTTGTTCTTCTCAAAGACAGTCGGCTTATAGCCGTGCATCGCTAAGAAGTAAGCGCAGGATAAACCGCTAGGACCTGCACCGATAACAGCAATCTTCTCTTCCCAATGATCCAGACGGGTAGAAGGCATCACCACTTCCGGAACAAATCTTGTCTCTTTATTCAGATCCTGTGCAGCGATGAACTTCTTGATAGCATCGATGGCAACCGGCTTATCGACGGTTCCTCTCGTACAAGCCATCTCACAGCGTCTATTGCAGACACGCCCGCAGATAGCAGGGAAAGGATTATCTTTCTTAATCAGTTCCAAGGCATCTTTATAACGTCCCTGGGCAACTAATTTGATATAACCCTGTACGGAGACATGGGCAGGGCAAGCCGTCTTACAAGGAGAGGTACCTGTCTTATGGCAGTTGACACGGTTTGTGTCACGATAGTCAAAGTTCCACTTATCCGGACCCCACGGGACATTTCCGGGTAACTCCTGACGAGGATAGGTGACAGGTCCATTCTTCGTGCAAAGTTTCTGACCTAACTTCAAAGCGCCGGCAGGACAGGATTCGACACACTTGCCACAGGCGACACACTTTGCCATATCGATATGGGCAACATAAGCCGATCTCATCAAGTTCGGAGCGTTATAAAGCTGGGAGCTTCTGATAGCGGTGCAGGAATCCTTATTACAATTACAGATAGCGAATATTTTGTCTTTTCCATCGATATTGGTAATCTGATGGACAAATCCATTCTTTTCCGCCTTCTCTAAGATTTTAAGGCATTCTTCTTTTGTGATGTATCTTCCTTTCTTTGTCTCAACTAAGTAGGTCGCATAATCACCTAAGCCGATGCACCAATCCTCATAATCATCTGGTGTTGCATCGCCTATGAAATGTCTTCCCATACGACAGGAACAAGGAGAGGCTGCATACTTACCCTCATATTTGTCTAACCAGTGAGAGATATGTTCGACAGAGACCGATTTGTTCTGCATATCGATTGCCTGTTCTACAGGAATGACATGCATACCGATACCAGCACCGCCCATCGGAACAAGGGAACCGACCTTTTCCAGCGGAACCAATGTCATACGATCGAAGTATCTAGCCAATTCGGGATGGGCTTCCATCTCTTCCCATCTCATATTGGTAAACTCTGCACTTCCAGGAACAAGGATTGGAAGGATATACTGTTTTTCTCTCTTCTTGTTTTCCCAGTTATATTCGAGCATTCCTTGAAGGGCCATATTGTCGAGATCTTTCTGTAAGGTCTTTTCATCGAGTCCAGTAAGTTTTAATAACTGAGGGAAGGTATAAGGCTTTCTGATCTTCATCTTCAAAAGGATATCCGCTTCTTCATCGCTAGTGATGCAGGCAATACCATAGTATTCCGGATCACTGGATGTGATGGTGACACCGCTTCTCGGTGTCATCTTCTGTGCTAAAGCAAGAATCTTCTCTCTTGGAGGATTATCGAACTGAATGTTCGGTTTTACGTCTAACAGCTCATCTCTTTTCTTTTTAAGGTCTTCCATAATTTTCTCCCTATGAGTAAATTTATGATAGCACCACAAAAACAGGCTTTCAACAATAATTTACACAATATGAGAAAATTAGTTATTACTAACACTTCTATATAACTCTATTTTTTCGTTTTCCACAAGCCCATCGGATGATTTGAAACATCCTCAGTCTGATAGTTTACAAAAAGAACATTAG
>CAVFFP010000023.1:0-6431 GCA_963621825.1 bacterium | reverse complement strand
AAATTTGTCTCATATGCAATCTTATTGATTTCCTTTGCTGAATACTTAAACATCTAAATTGCCTCCTTTACTATATATATCTTTTAAATTAGGATATACATAAAGTCCCCATTCAGAATTAAATATCAGATTATCTTTATCGTTATTTACAAGGCACCCTCTGTTAGATATTATGCCTTTAGATAAGCATGTCTCAAAAAAAGATTCGCTCAATTTGAATTCATCTTTATAGAAAGAAAGGATATATCCGACTTTGCGATACAGCACTTCCTTCTCATAAACATTTAGAATCTCTAAAAGTTTATGCTCGTTTACAAGATGAACTAAATCAAGGCATTTAATAAGTTCTTCCATATCCAAGACCTTTCCTAGCATGTTTATGGAATCTATGATTGCACGCTCGATTGAAGTAACCTTTACACCCTGGATTGTATCTATTTGAACGCAAATATCATTTAAATAACATTCATATGAATAACCATCATATTCAAAAGGTGAGAATCTTTTATTAGACGATACTTGGATTTCATAATACATTTGATTATAAAACCCATAAAATTCAAAAGCACTATGATAAGAGATATAAGAGTTTTGATTGATGCTTGATGCAATTTGAAATTTATTTGCACAATCTTGATTTAACGCAACATCATAACAGGTATATAGATCTTTTCTTATCTTATTTACATATCCTGATTTAACCATTTCACTAAGATATTTTTTTGCTGCTGGAAGATTTCCGATAATCTTAGTAGCGTCTCTAAGTGAAAAGGTATAGCAGTTAGATAATTCTTTGAAATACTTCATAATATCACCACCTATTTTGTATATATCTTATCATTTAGTGGTATTTCTTACAAGATAGTATACTTAAAAGTATACTTACTCGCATTTTTTACCATTTTAGAAGTACGATATCTAAACCACACCTACTTTTCATAGAGACAAAAAAGGAAAAACTCTTTTCCTGTCATTCGAATTCAAAAATTGGTACCCGAATTATTTCGGATACCAATTCGATAAAATAGGATAATGCTTTTTTAAATAGAATTACTTTTTATCCAGCTATTCTATTAGCAAGGATAAAAGCAGCGATATAGGTCACCATTTTCGTATTCTGCTGTTCTTGTGTAATGGTTGGGGTACCATCTTTTGACTGAATTCCATAATCTCCAAAATAGGAATGAATGCCGCCTTCAATGGTCACCTCAGTAAGGTTAGGAAGATACTTCTTATTGCTTTCATATTTTTCTTTATTGAGAACCTTATCATTTTCAGCAAGGAGAGAAAGAGTAGAAAGATTCGTATAAGAACTTAAGTCTTTTGTCGAATAGCTTCCTGTTAAGATCAATCCCGTATATTCATCAGTATGAGAGGAAAGATAGTAGGATGCCATCGCTCCACCCAAGGAATGTCCTCCGATATACCAGGATTTCACATTAGGGAATAGATCCTGTTTTCCTTTGGCACCACTCGGATTGAATACGGCAAGATTGAACGGCATCTTCACTAAAACAGAAGTAATACCTAAATCCGACAGACCTCGTAACAAGGGAGCATAGCTCTTATATTCGACCTTTCCACCAGGATAGAAGATAAAGCCCTGTGTCGTGACAGTGACTACCTTGTTCGCTTTCGGTTGGAATGTCACATAGTTGTCATGGTCTTTGACTTCACTGAGTGTAGAATCCTGCATATATTCTTTCGCATGATCAGTTGCATGATTGTAGATAGACACATAGATGAAGAAGCTAGCAACCATCACCGCAATCAGACTGAATACGGTAGTTAGAGATATAATCCATTTCTTTTTTGATTTCTTTTTTGCCATAATTTCACCTCGCAAAAAATACTATACTCAGATTTTATCCTTAAGGAAAGATTAGCAAACTTAATTTTCGACATTTATCTAATTTATAAAAGTGTATAATATAAGAAAAAGAGGTAATACTATGAGTAATATGATAATCAGAAAAGCAGAAGAGAAAGATATCAATGATATTGCAAAGTTGCTATATCAGGTAGAGAACGTACACGCTGACGCTAGACCCGATCTCTTTATCCATGACACAAGAAAATACAACGATGAAGAACTGAAAGTCATCATTCATGATGAGAACAAACCCATCTTTGTCGCAGTTAAGGATGAACATGTTTTAGGTTATGCGTTCTGTATCGTATCCACCATGAAAAGTCATACCTTACAGCCGATCAAGAATCTCTATATCGATGATCTCTGTGTCGATGAAAAAGAAAGAGGACAGCATATCGGAAAAGCAATCTATGATCATGTCCTGTCTTATGCCAAAGAGATATCTTGCTACAATGTCACTCTCAATGTCTATGCCGACAACAAGAATGCTGTCGCATTCTATGAAAAAATCGGACTGAAGATTCAGAAAATCGGCATGGAAAAGATACTCTAGACGGAGCATTTTCTATCCTTTTCAGCCAACATAAAGTATCGATAATTCCCTAAAACTATGTTTTAAAAGGTAGTTTTAGGGAATTATCGTTTTCTTTTTTTCTTGTTTTTGTTATAATATCTCAAAAGATATCCACGCAAAATCATGTGTATTGCATGTTTTTATGGAAAATTTGGAGGATTTTATGAAAATTATCGGTAGATTTGAAGAACAGAAGCAATTAGAATCTTGCCTCAAATCAAAAAAGCCAGAATTCGTTGTCGTATTCGGAAGAAGACGAATCGGAAAAACATACTTGATCCGTGAGTATTTCAACAATAGATTTTCCTTTTATATCAGCGGCGTAAACAATAGCACAAACAAAGTACAACTCAAAAATTTCAAGAAAGCATTGTCGGATTATGGATTAAAAAATAAGACCGAAATCGAAGACTGGTTAGATGCGTTCGACGCTTTGAAATCCCTCTTAGAGCAAGATACTGTCTATCGTGAGAAAAACACGAATAAAAGAATTGTCTTTTTGGATGAGTTGCCTTGGCTAGATGGAAAAAAGAGTGATTTCAAGGCTGCATTAGATTTATTTTGGAATACTTATGGGTCGACTCAGGATGATTTGATTCTGATTGTCTGTGGTTCTGCAACCTCCTGGATCATGAATAATATGATCAAAGACCAAGGCGGTTTTTACAATCGATTGACAAGAACAATCCATCTCCTTCCCTTCACGTTGAAAGAGTGTCTGCTTTACAGCAGTCATCTAGGATTGAATTATACGGAAAACCTGATAACGGAGTGTTATATGGTATTCGGTGGCATTCCGTATTATTGGCAGCTTCTCGATAAAGAGAAAAGCCTTGCACAAAACATAGATTCACTCTGTTTCAGCGAGAACGGCCCTCTTCACAATGAATACCAGGCTCTTTTCCGTTCTCTGTTCTCAGCAAAAGGAAAACACAGGGAAATCATGGAAGCTTTGATGAAAAAGGGAGCCGGGATGCAGAGAACAGAATTGTCTTCTCTTTCTACCATCGGAGATGGAAAATCACTAACAACCGCTTTAGAGGAATTATGTGAATGTGGTTTTATCCGAGAATATGACAATTACCTTACACGCAACAGAGGAAAATTCTATCAGGTCATCGATCCATTTGTTTTGTTTGCCAAAAGTTTTCTGATCACTTCTAAATTTGATAGTTGGCTATCTTTCATAAACACTCCTGCCTATTACTCTTGGGCAGGTCACGCATTTGAAATTGTCTGTCTCAATAATATTTCAGCTATCAAAAAAGCATTAGGCATCAGTGCTGTCATGACAAAAGAATACTCATGGAAGAGCAAAGAGTCTGATCCCGGCGCACAGATTGATTTACTGATTCAACGAAAAGATATGGTTATCAATGTCTGTGAAATAAAATACTCTCTTGGCGAATACACTATCACAAAAGAATATGAAGCAACTTTGATGAACAAGTTACAGTCGTTCATAACCGAAGCAAAACCAAAAGAGCAACTCGTTCTGACATTCATTACATTGAACGGCTTAAAGCATAACGAGCATTCCAACCAAGTCATAGCTGAAATCAGTGCAAAAGAGCTGTTTGAATAGTGACTTCTAACATTATCTGTATTCAGGAATTTTTCCTTAACTTATTCTCTTTTCTCTGGATGTAACCCCTTTTACAGAAATTTTTATTCTAGTATAATAAACACATGTACAGACTTTGAAAGGAAGAACCCGTATGTCCACACAAAAGATTTTAGAAAAGAAAGCAGAAGACGCACAGATCATCTATGACTATCTCTCTGAACTGCTTTCTATCGATAGTAAGATTCCGGTCACTTTTATCGCAAGCGATACAACTGAAAAGGAACTGAAGAAGAATTATCTCAAAGAGAATCCTTTTCCGAATGTGATTGCAGTCGTCTTGGCTAAACTAAGAAAGAAAGCAGTCAACCGTCTCTTTGAAGAGGAAAAGGTATTACAGACACCCGTCATTGCAAGTGTCCTCTCTTTATGTGCAGCAGTCGCCAGTGAAATCGGCGAACTCCGTGGAGATGATTTGACAGGCAGTGAAATCTATAGCGATATATCCTATGCTGGATTACAGGCTATTCGACTTTATATGGCCAATTACTACGATAAGGAATTCAAGAAGACAAGACTGAAAAGTGCAATCCGTGTCGATAATGCTATCAATGGTTCCTTCTACAAATATCAGACCAAGGACAACAGATACATCTCCTTCCATACCTATTATCAGTCACAGCAAAAATGTTTAGTCGAAGCACTGAAACTGAAAAAGCCGTATGATAAGTTTACACTCCTTTCCACAAAGAAGGATATCCGATATCTGAACAAGGAGATTAAGAAGTGGGATTCTGCTGAGTTAGAGGATTTATCTTTCTCCTGCGGAGCCTGCGCCTGTGTTTTAAGAGACAGAGAAGAATGGGAAAGCACTCCTGTCGGAAAAGCGGTCAAAGAGATGCCTCTTATCCGTTTTGAAGAACAGGAAGGAGAAAAGATGAATCTTCCTTCTTCGACAGAAAGAGGGCCTCTTACCGGCATTAAGGTATTAGACTTAACTCATATCATCGCTGGTCCTGCCTGTTCTAGAATCCTAGCAGAATACGGAGCTGACGTCTTATTGGTAAGACGTGGAAAATATGTTGACCAGGAACAGGCCATGTTGGAGTTGGATGGCTGGGCTGGAAAAGATTCCATCCAGCTCGATCTGAACAAGAAAGAAGATCTTGAAAGGATGAAAGAGCTCATCAAGGAAGCCAATGTCATCACTTATAGTTATCAGAATGGCTGCTTTGATAAGTTCGGACTCTCAGAAAATGAGATACGTAAACTCAATCCGAACATCATCTATTCTAACCTCATGTGTTTCTCAGACAGTGTATGGAAAGAAAGACCAGGCTGGGCGCCGTTAGCGGAAGATATCACAGGCCTTTCCATCCGTAACGGAACAAAAGAGCATCCCGTCAATCTCAACGGTGTTCCACTTGACTATATCCCTGGATTCATCCTAGCCTTAGGTACCCTTATCGCCATTCGAGAAAATCTGAAAACAGGACATTCCTATAAGGTTACAACCTCATTGACTCGTGGTGCAATGCTTTTACATGAAGCAACTGATTTATGCGAGGAGAAACATACCGCATCAAATAAAACAAAAGTCATCACAACTCCATTGAAGGGACGCTTTGGGCATTCGAGAACCTATATCGACACGAAGGCAATCGGTTCTGTCGGTTTCCCGACAGAAGCCACCTATCATACGAAGTATTCCAACTTAGAGAAGAATATGTCTTTCTCTGACGGAAACGAAGGTTTCAAGACAAAATAATAACATAACTACCTTTCATAAAAATAGCTCGCTTTGCATATCCGCAGAGCAAGCTGTTTTATATTTATTCCTTTTTCAGATACATGCTCTCCAATAGTCTGATTCCAGTAGCAGTCCTAAAGAAACTCTTCTTTGCATTGCTAATCGCTTCTTTACTCATATTTCCTTCATCCGCATTGACGAGGAAATCCGCCTCTAATAGAATCTGATAATCTAATCCGTTTACATTCTCATAGGTATGATGATGACAGATAAGATAGATGATTCTTTCTCTCATTCTTTCAGGTATCTCCATACCGTTCATAAAATCACGGAGCAACGGTTCACTTTCCTCTTCCTGATGTTTACCATCTGTGTTTCCGTATTTGATACGGCATAAAGGGCAAGCAATATCGTGAAGAATGGCTGTGATTTCAAGAGTCTGCTGTAACACATCAGAAAGTCCTTCTTCTATTCCGATATTTCTGCTGTAAGCATACACTTTCAAAAAGTGAGCAATATCATGCAAGTTACCATCGGAATAATCTATCATCTTCTTCATGACATCCGATACGAGTCTATTATCCATAACTGTCTCCTTTCTATGATTGAGTAGCACAATTTATGATTTGAATTATATCATAATGGGATTACTTTCTTTCAGATAAGTGTT
>CAVFFP010000022.1:0-16027 GCA_963621825.1 bacterium | reverse complement strand
GAGACAAGTACAAATTCGCCGATGACTTCAACTATGAAGATTACTGATTTTAAAGGGGCTGTTACAGTATTCGACTGATTCCTAGTGGAAACCGGGAACCGGCCGGATGGCTTGCAGCCCCTTTTCCGTGTCTGCTTTTTCGAATCGTTTTTGCGACGATTTCTCGCTTTTCCGATAAAAAGCAAAAATGGGATAGAACATATAAAAACACCGGGCGTACCCGGTGTCGAAGCTTCGTAAAAAACCTTTCACTACAAAGGAGTTTTTACTATGTTAAATTTTAGCATAAATCATCAGCTTTTTGTAGTCCCATTGGGAAATGAGCCGGATGAGCGAAAAAACGCTCACTCTTGAATTAATGAGGAGTTAAGCTTCGTTATCGCAGAGCAATAGGATTCCGCCAATCAGGCTGACGAAGAGCAGAACACAGACATCGAAACCGACAGAGAGTTTTTCATCATTCTTATAGGCTTTGTAGACTTTGATGGTCATAGGAATGCACCATGCTAACGGGATGAGAAGGAAGCCCATCGAGATGGTTGAGATGAGGCAAAGAATAAATGCAGCTAATTTCATAGGAATCTCCTTTACTATTCACCTTTTATCATATAGGAATACAACACAAAATAAAAGTGTTTATAACGGAATAATTACAATATGCATAGAAAATACCTAATATTCTGTTCTAGTCTTTTAGTGCAGTGATAGGCAAAATGTAGACGTCGTCCATGTTTTGATATGCGGCATTGTCACTGCCGTAAATGAGACACTTGATTGACGGAGCTTTGCCACCGTTTTTGACAATATCATCACAGTCTTTAATCAGATTGAATAATCGACTAAGAATTCGCTATTGGCGTGATAAGAGGATGTCCATGTTTTCCACACCATTTAGGTCCCTCAATGCAAATAGCACCGAATATCTTCAGATATCTTTCGATTTATGAATCTACTACTCTTTTTCTGTATTTTGTCTTATCCGCGATTTTATCCATAGAAATTTCTCCTTGGGTATTTGGTGTAGATGCTATACCATATTGACCAACATTTATTAAAATTATTGACCAATATTCTTGATGCCAAAGCAAAAAAAGAAAGGCGGATTACTTCCTAGATAAGAAAAAGGACTGATGTTTTCACATCAATCCTATTAAAGGTTAAATTGGTGACCTCAACGGGATTCGAACCCGTGAATGCAGCCTTGAGAGGGCTGAGACTTAAGCCGCTTGTCGATGAGGCCAAATAGCCTAATAACTATAGACAAATTCACTTGGAAAATCAAGTGCCTAATAGAAAATGTGGCAAATTTCTTGTCGAAAGGGTCTGTTTATTACGCTTTTCGAGGCACACGACAAAAAATATCGGTTGTATCCTTATATATACTATGTTAAACTAAAAGACGCGCTATAAGCGTAATCACCATGAATGTGAATCTTGCTGACGAGTCCATTTCGCCGCACCCATCTCTAGAACTAGGACAACACTGCCTAACTTCGCTTAGCGAATTGGGTTGGCATCTTGAAACATTCAGAAGGTACAACAAAAAGGAGGCTCAAAAATGAGCGAAGAAGTCAAAGTCGAAACTGTCTCTGAACAGGGACAGACACAGGATGTCATGGCCAGCACTGTCCATAATCCTAATGATCCGGTTGTCAGTGCAAAAACATTACTCGATGCAGGTTGCCATTTCGGACACAGAGTTTCCAGATGGAATCCGAAGATGAGAAAGTACATCCACGGAAAGAGAAACAACCTCCATATCATCGACCTCAACAAGACCACTTCTCAGATGCAGGATGCCTATCAGGCTTTAAAGGGTATTGTTGCTAAGGGCGGAAAAGTTCTTTTCGTCGGTACAAAGGCATATGCCCAGAAGACCATCCAGGAAGAAGCTGTCCGTTCTGGTTCCTTCTATGTTTCTCATAGATGGTTAGGCGGAACCCTCACAAACTTCCACACCATCGTCAAGAGAATCGCCTTACTCCGTACTATCGAACAGGAAGAGCTCACTGGCGAACTCGAGAAGCTTCCTAAGAAAGAAGCCGCCGAAAGACTTAAACTCAAAGAAAAACTTAGTCAGAACCTCGAAGGCATCAAGGAAATCCGTCTTCTTCCTAACGCCATCGTCGTTGTCGATCCTAAGACCGAGCACAACGCTGTTGCTGAAGCCAGACTTCTCAACATCCCTGTCTTCGCTTTAGGTGATACTAACACTGATCCTGATCTTATCGACTACCTCATCCCTGCCAATGATGATGGCGAACAGTCCATCCGTATCATTGTCGGACTCTTAGCTGATGCTGTTGTCGAAGGTAAGGGTGGTGAACCGCTTTATGCATACAAGAACGCCGCTGAAGCTTCTCAGACCATGTCTGAAATGCTCAAGGGTGTTGATCCGAACGAACAGACCAAGGCTATCCGTGCCAAGCTCAGAGACGATGCTATCGCTATGAGAAAGAACGGCAAGAGAGTTGCCCGCAAGAAGTTCGTCAAGAAGAACTTCCGTCGTTTCGACGACAAGAAGGATGAAAAGCCGGCCGATGCTCCTAAGGCTGAAGAAGCCCCGAAGGCTGATGCCGCTGCAAACGGAGAAAACAAGTAATTATGACCGAAATCGAACAGATCAAGCAGCTCCGTGACCGCACTGGTGCGGGATTGATGGACTGCAAGAAGGCTCTTGCCGCTACCGATCATGATCTCGAACAGGCTATCACCTGGTTGAGAGAAAAGGGCATTGCCAAGGCTGCCAAGAAGGCTGCCAGCCGTATCGCTGCTGAAGGTGTTGCTTCCGTCCTTGTTGACGGAAACAAGGCCGCTGTCATTGAAGTCAACTGCGAAACTGACTTCGTTGCCAACTCTGATCCTTTCCGTGATTTAGTTCGTGAAGTCAATGAAATCATCCTTGCCAACAATCCTCAGACTCTTGATGAGGCTAAGAATTGCGTCGGCAAAGATGGCAAGAGCATCAATGAGCTTTTCGTCGATGCTGGTGTCAAATTGGGTGAAAAACTCGATTTCAGAAGATTCGTCATTGTCAACAAGGCTGATGATGAAGTCTTTGGTCCTTACATCCATATGAAGGGCAAAATCGCAGTCCTTTCTGTCATCAAGGGCGGAAATGTTGAGATTGCCAACCGTATTTCCTTGGTTGTCTGCTCCAACTCTCCTTCCTATGTCAATGAGGCTGACATCCCTGCTGAAGTCATCGCTAAGGAGACTGAGGTTCAGAAGGAAGCTTCTCTCCAGGATCCTAGCTTTGCTAAGAAACCTGCCGCCATCCAGGATAAAATTGTCGAAGGCAGAGTCAAGAAGTCTCTCTTCGAAGGTGTCCTTGTCGATATGGGACTCATCGGCGAAGAAGATAAGACTGTCGCTCAGCTTTTGAAGGAAAATGGAGCTTCCATGGTTTCCTTCCTCCGCTATGCTGTTGGCGAAGGTATTGAAAAGCGTCAGGATGACTTTGCTGCCGAAGTTGCCGCTCAGGCTTCTGGTAAGTAAATTTCAATTTGTCTTTATGGGCGCCTCTTCGGAGGCGCCTTTCTTAAACTCTGAAGTTATAAGCAAGGAGATATCAAATGGAAAAGAAATATCACAGAATTCTTCTGAAGATCTCAGGTGAAGCATTAAAAGGCGAAGACGATATCTATAACGCAGACTATCTCGGAAAGGTCTATGAGATTGTTCATAAGATCACCGATATGGGTACGGAAGTCGCTATCGTTGTTGGCGGTGGCAATATCTGGAGAGGAAAACTTGCCTCTACGTTAGGAATCGAACGTACTACCGGAGACTACATGGGAATGCTTGCCACAATCATGAATGCGATGTGTCTTCAGTCCTATTTTGAAAACCATGGATTGATCACCAGAGTCATGTCTGCAATCCCTGTCAATCAGTGCTGTGAACCCTACATCCGCAGAAAGGCAATCCGTCATCTCGAAAAGGGCCGCGTTGTCATCTTTGCTGGTGGTGTCGGTTCTCCTTACTTCACTACAGATACTTCTGTTGCATTGCGTGCCAAGGAAATCTGTGCTGATGGCATTTTTATGGGTAAGAACGGAGTTGAGGGTATCTTCACCGATGATCCTCGCGTCAACAAGGATGCTGTTCTCATCAAGAAGATCTCCTATCAGGATATCTTGGCCAAAGGACTGAAAGTCATGGATAACACTGCAGTTGGACTTCTTACCGACAGCGATGTCGATGTCAGAGTCTTCAACATGAATGATCCGGAAAATGCGGTCCGCGCTGTCAAGGGCGAAGACATCGGAACCCTTGTCACAAACAAATAGTTTCTTTCATCTGTCATTTTTATTAAAATATTCTTATATCAACATCTAGGGGGATATATTTATGGCTACATTAGAAGAATTTGTTGAAAAAATGGACAAGTCCATTGTCTCTTTGAAGGAAAGCTTTGGAACTCTTAGAGCAGGTAAGGTCACACCTCAGCTCTTGGACAAGGTCACTGTTACCGCTTATGGTGAGAAGTGCCTTTTGAAGTCTGTTGCTCAGGTCTCTGCTCTTTCTGCTACTGACCTTCAGGTCAAGACATTCGATCCTTCCATCATTAAGGATCTTGTTTCTGGACTCAACAAAGCTGATTTAGGCTGCACTGTCACACAGAACGGAAACGCTATCGTTCTTAAGTTCCCGGCACCGAGCGAAGATCGTCGTCAGGATCTCATCAAGCAGGCTAAGAAGTATTCTGAAGACGGCAAGGTCGCCATCAGAAACATCCGTCGTGATGCCAACAATGCTGTCAAGAAAGATGCCAGCTTAAGCGAAGATATGAAGGATGATCTCACTGATAAGATTCAGAAAGAGACCGATAAGCATATCGCTGAAATCGATAAGCTTCTTGCTATCAAGACCAAAGACATCGAAACTATCTAATCGTCGTATTCTGTCGTTTTCCATAGAAAGGAAACCACTATGGCTAATAAATTATCGTCATCAAGCAAATCGAGCATGTTGACGAGAATCATCACTGCCATTGTTTTGGTAGCGGTTCTTGTCCCCTGTTCTATTTTGGGTGGATGGTTTTATTTCGTTTTAGGTATGTTCCTCCTTATCATCGGAACGCATGAAATTCTCGCCGTTCCTGGTAAGGACAGATATTCTAATCTGATTAAAATCGTCACTCAACTTTATGCAATCCTCTTTATGCTCTCCTTCTTCATCAAACCCTGGGCGAACGGATTGAATCCTTTCATGCTGGATATGTCAAAGATGACATTATCAGCAACGGATTTCATCATCCCAATATCGTTATCTTTCCTCTATTTCTTCGTCCTTTTCTTCATTGCCATCCTATCTGATAAGGTAAAACTGGAAGATGTTACGTTCCTCTTCTCCATTGAAACTTTCTTCATCTGTGGGATTGGTGCTCTCTTCTTTGTCCGCTATTTCCCCAATGCGTCAGGAACTTACCTTGAGTCTTCTTATTTCAAAGAATATTATGCGAAATACACCTTAGACCAGAGATGGGCATCTTCGATTCTTCTTATCGTTCTTGCTATCGGCACATGGTCTAGCGATGTCGGTGCTTATTTCGTCGGTGTTCTCTTCGGAAAGCATCCGATGAACCCGAGAATCTCTCCCCATAAGACTTGGGAAGGGTTTATCGGAGGCTGTGTCTTCTCCTGGATGTGTTACTTCGGCTTGGCTGCTATGTTTGAATACGCATTCCATATGCCTTTGCTCCCAGGATTTATGCAGTATTCCTATCCATATCTCTCTTCCAAGTATGTGTTAGGTGGAGCCTCTTGGGTGCCTTTGGCTGTTATTGGCTTGCTTCTTTCCTTCACTGGAAATTTAGGCGGTTTCTTATTCTCTTTGATCAAGAGACACTATGCTATCAAGGACTACGGAAACATCTTCCCGGGACATGGTGGTGTCATCGACCGCTTTGATTCTCTTCTTACGAACGCTCTCATCGTCACTCTCCTTATCAGTTCTGTGAGCACTGGTTTCAATTTCGTCGCATAACGTATATCAATGGCAAAGCAGATAATTGTCTTAGGAGCAACGGGTGATATCGGAAAACAGGCATTAGAAATCCTACGCTATAATTATGATTATGAAGTCGTAGGAGTAGCTTTTAAGAGCAATCATTCTCTCTTAGAGGAGGAGCTGTTCTATTTTGACCATCTTACCTCTATCGCTATCACATCCGAAAAAGCGGCGGCTGAGTTCCTTTTGAATCATCCTGCTTTTAAAGATTCACTGTTCAAAGGCAAAGACGCAATCTGCAGACTGTTATCTCTTTATCCTGATGCAACCGTACTCAATGCAATCAGTGGAAATGATGGCATCGTCCCTACTTTAGAGGCTTTGAAGAATAATCAGGATCTTCTTTTGGCAAATAAGGAATCCTATGTTGTCGGTTCTTCCTTGATGAAAAAGAGGATGGAATCATACAAGGGTAAAATCTATCCTATCGACAGTGAACATGTCGGGCTTTATAAATGTCTTGCAGAAACAAAAAGACAACAGGAATCTCCTTTATCCTTGATGATCACTGCTAGTGGCGGCGCATTAAGAGATGTTCCTCTTGATAAGCTTCCTTATCAGAAGAAAGAGGATGTCTTAAAACATCCGACCTGGAAGATGTCCAATAAGATCACGGTTGACTGTGCTACCTTAGTGAACAAAGGATATGAGGTCATTGAAGCCTCTGAGATGTTCTCCTTCCCGTTAAATAAGATTGATGTAAGAATTTGCAGGGATTCTCTGATCCATGCGGGAGTTGTCGCGCTGGATGTAAAGACAGAAGAAACACATAACTACTATGAATATTCTCCCTGCAGTATGAAGAATGCAATCTGCTTCAGCCTCAGCAAGGGAGAGAAAAAGATTCATCATCTGAACAGGGATGAGTCGAAGGCACTGGAAAAAGAAATACAACTGCTTGAAAAAGTAGATGAGAAACGATATCCTCTCTTCTCTCTTACGGTTTCCTGTTTTTCTAAATATGGAAACGAAGGCATGTTTTATTACAACGCGGTAGATACGAAGGCAATACAGGCATTCTTATCCGATGAGATATCCTTTGATGAAATCAGATCTGCCTTAGAATACGTCTATAACAATATGCCGAAAACAGAAAAGCTGAATGAAGAAAATCTCAACGATTATATTTCTGAAAGCGAGAATTATGCTTCTGAGTTGTTAAATAAGAAATCCTGGAGGTTGAAATGAAAACTTTACTTTATATCATTGTCTTCATTCTATGCTTGTCGATGGTTGTCTGCATCCATGAATTGGGCCATCTTCTTGTTGCGAAAATCTGCAATGTCTATTGCTTTGAATATTCTATTGGCTTTGGCCCAGCTATCTTCAAGAAGAAGTTCAAACATAAGAAGAAAGTCATGAATGACGGAAAACCTGTCTATGAGGCAAGGACAGACGGAAAAAAGGTTGCTATGACAGAGAAGGTGGAAGGTGAGACTACCTTTGCTATCCGTGCTCTACCCTTAGGCGGCTATGTCTCGATGGCCGGCGAAGACGGAAATCTGACAGAAGACGGCAAAGTCATCGATAAAGCAAGATGCTTAAACGGTGTCAATCACTTCAAGCAGATCTGCATCATGTTAGCCGGTATTGCGATGAACTTCCTTCTTGCCTGGGTTCTCTTCTTCTGCTCCGCTATCGTTCCTGGCACAAAGTCTGTTGCAAATAGCAATGCCATCACCGTTGTTGCCGATACGGAAGCTAGCAAAGCCGGACTTAAGACCGGAGATAAGATCCTTTATCTCTATCAGGAGTATAACGGACTTGTCAAAGACAATGTCACAATCACAACACCGGTCTACTTCCCGTATGAAACTGAAAAGCAGAATCAGGAAGAAGCGAAGATCAATTATTATCAGACGAAAGATAATGGACAGAGTGTATCTTCTAACGATACATACAATAGCCTGGATGTCGATTGCATCTCTTATGCGTTACAGGATGTCTTCAAGACCTCCTCTCAGAATCTATTCACCTTACCGGATTATCTTAAAGGTTACTCAGTCACCCCGTCCTCAACAAGAACGATTCACTTCAAGACGGATAAGAGCAATGACACTTGGCTTACTGTCACACTCCATACTACAGAGACAAAAACAAAACTCAATGGTGCAGAAGTCTCCTATTATTACTTCGACGCCTTTGGAATCAGTGCAAGCACCGAAGCATATCAGAGAGGGTTCACCGATTCTGTTGTCACAGCATCTAAAGGATTCGGTCAGTACTTTGTCGGTATCTATACTTCCTTAGGATCTCTCTTTACTCCTTCCGGATGGAAGAATGTCGGCGGTATCATCTCTGTCTACAAGATGTCTACTACTGGACTTCAGTCTGGTTCCTTCTCTTACTTCCTCCTTCTCTGGGGATATATCTCCCTCAACTTAGGCTGCTTCAATCTTCTTCCCTTCCCGGGATTAGATGGCTGGCAGACATTGATTGCTCTGATTGAGTCGGTCACAAGAAAGAAACTTCCGACGAAAGTAAAAAGCGTCGCCAATATGGTCGGTTTGATCATCATGCTAGTCTTAGCTGGATTGCTGATCGTCAAAGATTTGATTGTATAAACGAGAAACGAAAAAGGTGTGGCACGCGCCACACCCTTTTTTGACTTTGTATTACTGAATCTGAATGTACTTCTCTTCTTCTGCTTTTTCTTTCGGCTTGTTGACCTTGACAGTCAAGATGCCATTATTCATAGAAGCGGTGATAGAATCCTTTTCGATGCTGTTACCGACATAGAAGCTTCTGCGATAAGAGCCGTAATAACGTTCTCTGTGGATACTCTTCTCGTGTCCCTGTTTTTCAGTCGGGCTGACTTTGGCGGTGATGGAGAGATATCCTTTGTCCAAGGAGATCTTCACATCCTTCTTGTCGACACCAGGAACTTCGATCTCAAGGCGGTATGCGTCATCATCATCGGCGATATCGGTCTTCATCAGGCCATCGGTGTCATCGTTGCCGAAGCAGTCATTGAAGAAAGACCAGAACGGATGAAGTCCTTCCAATCCGTAATTGTTTCTGACTGCAGTCTCATTCTTCTCTTCATTAACTTCATTTTTGATTTCATTTTCACTCATAGTTTTAATCCTCCATTCGGTTGATTTAGCACTCTCGTTTCTCAAGTGCTAATTATATTATAGTTTCATTTTTAGCAATGTCAAGCGTAGAGTGCTAAAATATTTTAAAAATCTGATATTTGCCCATAACTATCGATAAATTTCCTCTTTTTATTTTACTGAAGTGCTTTATAGCAGGGGAGATTCTTCCTTTTTTCTCTTTTTGTCTCTTCCTTTTTCTTATAATCTTTCTTTGATTATATAAAGCAATGTATCGATAAAGTTGTATAATACTATGGCAATAAAAGAACATGACAAAACTAGAAAATAGAACCTTCAGTCAATCGGAGTGC
Organism: bacterium; assembly: GCA_963621825.1. GTDB lineage: Bacteria > Bacillota_I > Bacilli_A > RFN20 > CAG-288 > Enterosoma. The sequence goes on along the minus strand of CAVFFP010000022.1, from coordinate 6,603 downwards.
CCGAAGTCAACAGTCCGACTGTTTGAGGCGGTCTCCATCTTTAAGGAAGCACTCTTCCAATTCAACTCTTTCTTTATGCTTTTATATATCCAATTGGCTTCTCCGATTGCACAGAACGTCAACTTCACGACGATGTTTTTCCTGATTTCGATGGTTCTGATCTTCTCTAAGATTCTGGCCGGATTCTGTTGGTCGATTTCTTCTCATTTCCTTGAGACGGGTAAATTCAAATACGGCAGATATCGTACGATGACCTTCCTTGGAGCATCTTTATCGACTCTCTTCTCTTTCCTTACCTTCTTTATTGCTCCTTTATGCGGAACTGGATGGAGCTATGTCATCGCTTTCCTTATCTTCTATACTTGTTCGGAATGTGTTTTTTCTATCAACGATATCGCTTATTGGTCCTATATCAATAAGATGAGCTATGATGAAGGAAAAAGAAGCAAGATATTAGGTCTTACCAATATGATTGCATCCATGGGAAGCTATCTGATCACTGCTTTATCTCCTGCTATCTCTGCCGGTAACGCAAAAAAGAACATGACCATCATGATGATTGTTCTTCTTTCCTGCTTCTTTATCTCCCATATGCTCTATTGCATCCTGATGTATGAGAAAGCAGATGATGTCACGATTGATCTGAAGAATAACGGAAAACTCTTTGAGTCGATGCGTATCATGTTTACCGATAAACAGGTATTCCTTGTTGTATTCTGCTTTTTCCTTTTATTTGTCTCACAGGATCTCATTGCCGGAAATACTTCCTCCTACTTCTATTATGAATACGGATATGGAGGATTCTCTGCAAAAGGATATACCGGTTCGATGTCTGGTGGATTTATCTCCTTTGTCTTCTCCCTCTGTTTTGGTTTAATGGTATGCTTCTCTAGTTTCCTCTATCCTTATATTGTTAAGAAAACAGGAAAAAAGAAGGTGATGCTGATTTCTATTGTTGTGATGTCCGCATTATATTTATCCTTATATTTCTATGGTATGGTAAGAGGAAGAGAGATTGCTCTCTTTGTCTTGACTGCACTAGTTGGATTCTTCCACGGTGTGATTCTGATGGTGCTCAACGTCAACATTGTCAATGTCGCAGAATACTATGAAGCAAAGACAGGAAAAGAGAGAAGTGCGTCGATTCAGGCTGCTAAGTCATTGGCGGTAAAGACCGCAAATGGCATTCAGACGGGAATCTTCTATCTCTTCTTAGCTTTGTCTCCGAATCTGCTCGATGTCAATCGACAGGTCGCCAATCTGGAATCACTGAACAACAGAGGCGAATTAAGCGGAAATATCATAGAGGAAGTAAATACATATATTCATAGTATCGATGGCATTGAGGACTCTTTATCCATCTACCGTCTATCGATTACGATTGTTCCGATGGTTCTGATGATAATCGCCGTTTTCCTGACTTGTTTTGTTTATGTTACCGATGAAGAGAAGTATAAATCCTATGTAGAAGAAGTGAAGAGAAGAAAAGAAGAGAACGTGAGGTGATTTATGGACAAATTATTGCAACGATTCTTGTCTAAGATCGGAATCAAAGATCTGACTCCTTTTGAGAAGGGCCATTTTGTCAAACTCAATAACGATAAGGAACACAATCTGATTGAGGCTACCATCTGTTTTCCTAAATATCTGAAGGTGAAGGAGTATATGGATCTTTTCGATACTATCTCTTCTTTTACCGCCTATGGCGGATTCGGTATCTCCTTATCTTTTTCTTATAAAGATGAAGTCTCCTCTTTTCCGGATTTTCTCGATGATTACATCGAGACAAAGCAGTGTTTATATCTCAGCGATATGGAGTTTATCGAAGGGGAGAAGAAGGTTATCTTCTTCTATGAATCTGCCGGAAATGCCGAACCGATATCCAATGAGACGAGAGTCTTAAAAGACTTCCTTGACTCTATCTCTTCCTCTTATCGTATCTTAACTCAGGAAAGAGTCTATATGTCCAGTGATGAGTTCCTTTCCCAGGGAGAAGAGGAATATAGAAAGAATGCGGAGAAGTTCTCTCAGAAGTATAACGAAAGACAGAGAATCAATTCCAACTACCAGCCTTGCAGACTCAAGGATATTGAGAATTACAGAATGGTATTAGTGGAAGGTACGATTTTCAAACTCGGAGAAGACAAAAAGACAAAAAGAGGAATGACAATCAGAACTATCGAATATACCGATGGTTCTGATTCCATCCAGTCTACTCTCTTTGAGAGTAAGAGGATGACGATGGAAGAGATGAACAAGTACGGTGTCGGTGTCAAGATCCGTGTCAAAGGTAGACCCGAACATGATCCCTACTCTCATAACGAGCTTGTCATCAAGATCGATTCCATGGAAATCCTTCCTCCGGATCCGTTAAGAGAGGATACCTATAACAGAAAGAGAGTAGAACTCCATCTCCATACTAAGATGTCTCCCTTCGATGGCTTAGCCTCAATCTCCGATTATGTAAAGACAGCAGCCCGTTGGGGACATAAAGCGATCGCACTGACCGATCATGGCGGATGCCAGGCATTCCCGGATGCTCAGGCGGCCGGAAAGAAGAACGGTGTCAAGATCCTCTATGGAACAGAATTCTATGTTGTCAACGATAAGAAAGAAGATGCCCACTTCATTCATAATCCGTGCGATAAGAGATTAGGAAATTCGGATTTTGTCGTCTTCGATACCGAAACCACAGGTTTATCCTGCCGTTATGATAGACTCATCGAATTCGGTGCCGTCAAGATCAACATGGCAGGACAGATCATCGATGAGATCGACTTCTTCATCAATCCGAACAGAAAGATCAGCGGATTTTCCGTCAATGTCTCTCATATTACTCAGGAGATGGTCGACAAAGGAAAGAACATCAAGGATGCTTTGAAGATCATCAAAGAGTTCTTCGGAAATGATATCCTTGTCGCTCACAACGCGGACTTCGACTATGACTTCCTCAATGAGGCGTTTAAGAACAATGACATGGAAACGATTCAGAATCCGGTCATCGATACTTTACAGCTTGCCCGTTACCTCTATCCGGAGATGAGAAACCATCGTGAAGGAACCTTGGCTACGAAATTCGGTATTGCTTTTGATAAAGGCGGAGCACATAGAGCAAACTACGATGCTGGACATTTAGCATCTATTTTCCATACGATGTTATCGGAGATGATTCAGAAGAATCCGGATATCCGTCATTGCGATTTAGGCGAGTTAGAGATTACGGATAAGATGTTATTGACGATTCACCCGTATCATGTGACCGCCTATGCGAAGAATGCGGATGGACTGAAAGATCTTTATCGTATTATTTCAGAGAGTAACACAAAACATATCGGTTCTTCTGGTAACCCGATTGTTCCGATGAGTTATCTAGAAAAATACCGTACGAATCTCATCATTGGTTCTGCCTGTCTGAACGGACAGATTTTTGAGACTGCGATGACAAAGTCCAAGGATACCCTTATCAAGAGGATGAGATTCTATGACTTTATCGAAGTTCAGCCACCGGAAAACTATATCTATCTCTTGCATAATGGAAATCTCTCTTCAAAGGAAGAGATTCATGACGTTCTGAAAGACTTGATCTATACGGCGAAAGGTGCCGGAAAGATGGTCTGTGCAACAGGAGACTGCCACTATCTCAATCCGGAGGATAAAGTCTTCCGTGATGTCTTTATTGCAAGCAAAGGCTTAAAGAACGCAAGACATCCTCTCAATCTTGCTCCGTATGATAGTGCAAGCGAGGAAGTCAAACAGGCTTGGTATAAGAACCCGCTTCCCAATCCCGACCAGCACTTCAGAACGACCGATGAGATGATGGAATGCTTCTCCTTCTTAAAAGACAAAGACTTAGAGGAAGAGATCATCATCGATAATACTAATAAGATTGCAGACATGATTGAAGACGGCATCAAGCCGACAAAGGATAAACTCTATCCGCCTAGCATTCCTGGTGCGGATAAACTTCTTTCTGACTTAGCGTATAAGACAGCGAAGGAGATGTACGGAGATCCTCTTCCGGATGTCATTGAAGAGAGATTGAAGACGGAGTTAGCTGGTATTATCAATAACGGCTACGCCGTCATTTACTGGCTGTCCTCTGAAATCGTCCGTTGGTCCAACTCTGAAGGCTATCTGATTGGATCAAGAGGTTCTGTCGGTTCCTCCTTTGTTGCGACAATGACAGGAATCACAGAAGTCAATCCGTTGCCTCCTCATTATCTCTGCCCGCACTGTCATCATTTGGAATGGGCCGATCTCAACGAGTATGAATCCGGCTTTGATCTTCCTGCTAAGAAGTGTCCAGAATGTGGAACGGATTTAGTTGGAGACGGTCAGAACATCCCGTTTGCAACCTTCTTAGGCTTCCACGCCGAAAAGGTTCCGGATATCGATCTTAACTTCCCGTCTGACTTCCAGTCGAGAGCTCATGAGCATATGAAGGAGATTCTCAATAAGACGGGCAATACCTGTTTTAAGGCAGGTACGATTCAGACCACACAGGAGAAACAGGCAAAAGGCTATGCCTTAGGATATTTTGAATCCATAGGTAAAGATACGACAAAGATCCGCAATGCGGAAATCGATCATATCGCATCGGGCTGTATCGATGTCAAACGCTCTACCGGTCAGCACCCGGGCGGTGTCATCGTCATTCCGAATGGTATGGAAGCGTATGACTTTACCCCAGTTCAGTTCCCGGCTGACGATCCTGATTCTTCATGGATGACAACTCATTACGACTTCCACAAGATTCACGATAACGTCTTGAAGTTCGATATGTTAGGTCATGTCGATCCTCAGGCTATCCGTATGCAGTGCGACTTATGCGGCTTTTCCTTCATGGATATGAAGGAGAAAATTCCGATTTCTGATCCGGAGGCTCATTCTCTTTTCTGGTCAGCAGATGCACTCCATCTGAAGAAAAATGTCCTTCAACAGGAGACAGGTGCCTTAGGTCTTCCGGAATTCGGTACCGAAAACGGAAGACGTGTTCTTCTTGAAACACAGCCTCGTTCCTTTGCTGACCTTGTCCGAATCTCTGGCTTAAGCCACGGTACGAACGTCTTCGCTGGCAACGCGGAAGACCTCATCAAGAATGAAGGCTTCAAGTTAAAGGATGTTATCGCCTGCCGTGACGATATTATGACTGTCCTTCACGATCGATATGGTGTCGATAATTCTGATGCCTTCGCTATCATGGAATTCACCCGTAAAGGTAATTTCGGAAAGCCGGGAAGCGAAGACAAGAAAGAGAAGTTCATCAAGATTATGGTGGAACACAATGTTCCGGAATGGTATATCGAATCCTGTAAGAAGATCGCCTACATGTTCCCGAAAGGACATGCAGTCGCCTATGTCACCAACTGTATCCGCTGCGCATGGTTTAAGGTTCATCAGCCTCTTTCCTATTATGCAACCTACTTCACTTTACGCTGTGATGGATATGATATTCAAACGATGATGAGAGGATTAGATGCCTGCTTGGCTAGAAGAAACGATATCCAGACCCGTGTCTATAATCATGAGCCGGTATCGAATCCGGAACTTGCTACAATCAACGCACTAGAGTCCACTATCGAGATGTACGATAGAGGATATTCTTTTGCTCCTCTTTCTGTCCTTACCTCGGAGGCTACTACCTTCTCTATCGATCACGTCAAAAACAGAGTCATTCCTTCTCTTACTAGCATCAATGGTCTTGGTGCCTCAGTCGCAGAACAGATTGTAAGAGCAAGAAATGAGAAGATGTTCACCTCTGTCGATGATCTGAAGACGAGAGCAAAGGTCGGTGATACGATGTTAAAGAAGTTAAGAGAGGTCGGTGGCTTAGACGGACTTCCGGAAAGCAACCAGTTATCTCTGTTTGATATGTTCAAGTAAACAAAAAGAGGAGAGGCCCGAAGGCTTCTCCTCTTTTGCTTCCTCTGACCCGATGCTTGGAAACGGTAGCTTTTAGAATAGAACTATATGTTTTTGGATTTAACCAGGTGCACTGACAAAAAACAATAAAACCATGTCAATGACGAATAAGGGAAAAACTCTCAGAACAATAACAGAACGATTAACCTCTTATTATGTTTCTGTTTTAAGTCTATTCAGGGAAAGATTTCAGCAATCGATTTCGGTAGTGAGGTTTGTAAGGTCAATTGCCATCTGGAGCTTGGAGATGAGATCAAAGCACTTCTGATACTGTTCCTTGGCGACATTGACGTCATACAATGTCTTAGTCAGTTCATAGGTGGCATTACGGTATCCGGCGCTGGTTCTGACTAAGGGCTGTTTTTCAGAGAGTCTTTTGAAGCGGGAGAGCTGATTGTTAAGCTGTGCTAGATAGACAAGAGCTTCAGAGACACTCATATCGAATCCTTTGACGATAGTCATAGCATTGCTTTTGGCTAAGGCTCCTTTTAACAGACGGATTCTCTTGTCTAAGGAATCAAGGTCATCCGTATACTTTGTATAGTCATACTTAGTATCGATAGGTGTCTCGTTCTCTGTGTAGGTTACAGTACAGGTATTGCTTTCCTGCTGTAAAAGGGATGCTTTCTGATCTTCTAACTTCTTGATTTCTTTCATGGCTTCTGTATGTGTCATTTTCAT
>CAVFFP010000021.1:0-16868 GCA_963621825.1 bacterium | reverse complement strand
GGATTCAATGGTAAGTTCTATACCTTCCCTTATTTCATGACATTCCTATTGAAGAGATTCCTTAGAGAAAAGGGGATAAACTGAGACATTAAAACTTCCTGTTGCATTTTTCGACGTTAAAAATAGGATAACATTTTTATGCAAATTAGTTTACACAAAATTATTTTATACAAAATATTAGTCAAAAACATAAGCATCTAAATCTACAAATCTGGTTAGAAATTAGGAAATGGCTTATCTTTTAAAGTTGTCCACTCAAAACCTAACTGCTTTGCATTAACAGATCTCAACAGTTTCAAAAAACGAAATCAAATGAGTTTAGATAAATCCAGATTGATAATCTGACTGTCCGTTTGTTTCATTCGTTCTAAAAACATGACCATATAAATAGGAAGATAGATTGTCTTATCTTTTTTTTCAATGTTCTCATTACAGAATACATAACCGAAATCATATCCGAAAGAATCATTGGAAAGCAGATTAGACAAAGCAGAATGTCTTTTATAGTCCTTTCCGCTTTTTACTTCTATAGGGATGACATTTTGATCCTTTTCAATAAGAAAATCTATCTCTCCTCTTTTCTTATCATTGTTATAGAAGAGGGGAAATCCATGTGAATTGAGTTCTTGAGCAACTACAGCCTCATAAACAGCACCATGATTCAATGTGCTGTTTCCATTCAATATCGATATCTGATTTCCGTTATAGAGTTTATAAGTCAATAAACCGACATCGCATAAAAACAATTTGAATAAAGTTCTCTCCTTACTTGCTAATAACGGATACACTGGATTATCGACATTATGTACAAACAAACCTATTCCACTGTTTTTCACCCAGGAAAAAGATTCTTCATATTGGTAGAATCTTGCTTTTTCATTCATATTCTTCAAAATAAAGCGTTTATTCTGTGAATTCAATTCACTCGGTATCAGATCATAGATTTCCTGAATCTGAAGTTTTTCCTCTTTATCATATTTTGTAATATCTTTACGATAACCAGAATCGATATCCATTAACGCATCATTCACTCTTCTTAAATCATTGGTACTGACAAAATCAGAAACTGCTTTTGGCATACCACCAACAGCTAAATACACATGAAAAAGGGACATCATCTGTTTATGAACGGTATCATCAACAGCAGTAAGATTTTCAAAACAATCTCGCAGATAATCCATGGTTTTAGAAGACACATGATTTGCCCACATGAACTCCTCAAAATCTAATGGATACATATTCAATATAGTCAGATATCCAACAGGAACAGATTCGATATCCTTCATCTTGATTCCTAATAAGGATCCTGAAAAGATGAACTTATACTTTGAATTCTGAACAAGAAATTTGATTGGAGTAATTGCATCTTTCGCTTCCTGAATCTCATCAATGAAGATAACAGAACCTTCTGTAATCTTATCCTCCATGAGAGAAGTCAATTTCAGCATCAGTTGATCTACATGATAGGAAGCATCAAATGCTTCTTTCACAAGATTATTTTCCAGCAGATTGAATTCAGCGTAATTGATTTTGTTCTCTACCAAAAATTGTTTTATGACAGTAGTCTTTCCTACCTGTCTAGCTCCATCGATCAACAGTCCAGTAGAACTTTCTCGATACCATTTTTCAATTTCTGTAGTTATTTTTCTTCTTAACATCATTGAATCCTCATAGTCATTATATAACTATATTTGCATTTTTCCAACCATTTATCACGCCTAAAATTGCATTTTTCCAACTTTTTCTAGTGGCATTTTTTGCATTTTTCCAACCAAATGAGTTGCCATAAAAACAAAGAACAAAAATTGTAATATACCTCTTATCAAAGACACATTGAAGAAAAAAACGAGAGGAAGCAGCATCCTACAACAAGCAACTTATATGAATAAGATAGCATTGTAACAGCAAAAAGAAAGTTAAGTTTTTTCGCTATAGATATAAATCAAATTTGATGTTCACTTTTTATAAAGACGTATACCGTTCGTTTTTTATTCAAGAAAGTAATATGATTGTCGGTTAATAAATACTGATTCAAACGATATAGTCTTGCCATTAATCATCCTATGATTTTTTGGACTCCTATTTGTTTTCAGGGAGAGTTTTGGCAATTTCATCAAGGACATCATGTTTTAAAGTAAAGCGCTTATTCAATCGACGGGCTATAAGGTGATTTCGAAGCTTTATCAAGACTGTATCCATACGCATTTTGCAGTTTTTTCTACCTAAATGCAGTTTTTCTAGTTAACGTATAATAGCGCTTCCATTAAAATATAAGCAACACCGTTCAGGGGGGTATATATTTTATGAAACACACTTCTTATAAAGCATTAGCCTTATTTTCAATTTCTTTACTCACATTGCCTAGCTGTGGAAAGAAAAGTGATAAAATCCAGATTTCGATTGGTATGTGGCCAGCCAGTCAACTGCTTCAGGACAACAAGATGTTCGAGCAGTGGAAAACACGTTTTGAAACAGATTATCCGCAATATGAAATCGTAGCCAATACCTATGAATATTCTGTTCAGACCGTTATGGCAAAAGCACAGGCACATAAACTCCCTACAATCTTCCAAACATGGTTTACAGAACCTTCCATGTTAGTAGAACGCGGATATATCAAAGATATCACGGCTCAGTTGAATGAGCTTGGATGGTTAGACAAGATGGATTCTTCCATGAAGGATACTTTAACGTTCAATGGTAAAACCTATGGTGTCCCCCGTGATGGTTATGGTTTAGGTCTTCTGATCAATAAGAAAACCTTAGGTGAGGCCGGTCTTCTTCCGGAATACAAGGATGCCAACGGAAAAACAAGATATAAGATTTATGATGATGACGGAAATCCGCTCTATCCAACAACCTTTGAACAAATTGCCACATACTCCGAAGACATCACTTCTACCTCTGAGACAAAAGGCATCCTGATTCTCTCCGCCAACAAGAACGGCGGATGGCAGTTCTCCAATATCGCATGGAACTTCGGTGCAGTTTTACAGAAGAAGGACGAGAACGGAAAGTGGGTTGCGACTTTAAATGATCCCAAAGCTGTTCAGGCATTAGAGTGGATCAAAGAAATGAAGCAGAATAACTATCTCCTTCAAAGCCCGACCATCAGCTATAGTGACTGGTCAAGCGATATCACCGAGAAAGTTGCAATGGCCTTTGTCGGAAGTGATGTCATCAAATTGGCAACAACTACAGGCAATGTCGACAAAGACGATATCGCCTTTGTCCCGATGCCAAAAGGCCCAAATGGCGATCAGTATGCTCTCTTCGGTGGTACACCTTATGTCATCGCTGAAAACGCAACAGATGAACAGGCTTTAGGTGCTCTTCGCTTCTTGGATTATATGGGTAGAAGTCCTGAAATCAGCGAAAGCAATTTAAAGGCAATGGATGAAGGTTATCAGGTCTCTCAGGCAAAAGGAGAACCGATCATTGAATCCATCCGTCCTTGGACCAATAGTGATTACAAGACTAAAGTCGCTGAACTGGATAAAAAGTACATCAATGTCGATACGGATAACTATAAAGATTTCTTCTCCACCATCAATACAATCAGACATGCTGAGGTCCCTTATTATGCCCAGGAGATGTATACCGCTTTGGATTTAGTCATCAGCAAAGTCTTATCCAATCCTGATACTGCTGACTGCAAAGCCTTACTGGATACTGCTAACGCCAATTTCAACAACAACTATATGAGCAAAGTGAACGCCTGATTATGGTCACACTATCGAATTTAGAAAACGGAAATATCGTTAAAGAAGAAACGAAGAAAAAGAAAAAAGTCATCGAAAAGAAAGATATCTCCGGTTGGTTTCTGATGCTCCCTTCTCTAATCCTTTTCTCTTTCTTTGTCTGGGGACCTTTAGTCATGAATGTCATCCTCTCCTTCTTTGATGGATTCGGTCTTAAAGAGTTTCGCGGATTTGAGAATTATGTTGCCATATTCCACGATGAGACATTCCTAGCTGCATTCAAAAACACCTTCCTTTATATCTTCTGGTCCTTGATCATCGGTTTCCTTGTCCCTTTGATTTTAGGAATCATGCTCTCTGAACTGAGACACTGCAAGGCTTTGTTCCGCATCGGTCTTTATCTTCCATGTGTCATCTCCGGTGTTGCTGCCAGCTTCTTATTCAAGAACCTTTATAGTCCAGAACCGTATTCTGTTCTGAATACTGTCTTACAGGCGCTGGGACTTCCGCCATCTTTGTTTGTCGCAGACAAAAAGCTTGCGATACCTTTGATTGTTCTTGCGATGACTTGGCGTGGTGCCGGAAGTACGGTTCTTATCTATCTTTCTGCCATTCAGACCATCGATACCAACCAGTTTGAGGCGGTTAGGCTTGATGGCGGCGGATTCGTTTCCCGTTTGAACCATGTCGTTCTTTCTCATTTGAAGCCAACGATTTCCACGCTATTCATCATGCAGATCATCTCCGTCTTCCAGGTTTTCTATGAACCGATGATCATCACCAGCGACAATGATGTCAACACAGTGTCTTTGATGCTAAAGTCTTACACCTATGCCTTCTCCGACGGAAAACCGGAATTAGGTGCCGCCGTCGGTGTCATTCTTTCGCTTATCATCTTATTCTTCACTGCCATCTATTTCTTAGTTCAGTGGCGCTTTGACAACGGAAAGAGGAAAGCAAGATGAAACAGAAAACCAGAGCGCTCCACCAGGAGCAGAATACGCTTTTCAACTTCCAGGACTTCAAAAAACATCGTTATCGCTTCCTTTACTTTGTCTTTGTCTTCATCCTTATCGCTTTCCTTCTTACTGCCATCATTCCGATTCTCTGGCTCTTTATCACTTCGTTTAAGACAGTCGATGAAATCAATTCTACAACCTATCATCTCTTCCCAGCCGAATTCCATATAAGCAAAGTGGCAGAGGTGTGGAGCAAAGCACATTTCGGAAGATATTTCCTTAACTCCATCATTGTCGGAATCGGTGCCAGTGTCTGTGCTGTCCTCTTCAACGGTTTGATGGCGTATGCGGTAAATATCATCAAGCCAAAAGGATATAAGGTTGTTCATATCCTTGTCATGATCGCATATATGATTCCTGCAATCACAGGCATCATTCCGATCTTCACATGGCTCAGTGCCATCGGATTTACCGAAGGCTATCTTCCCTATCTCGCTTTGATGCTGATCTTTGGCGCGAACGCTTTCTATTATGTCAACTTCAAGAACTACTTCGAATCGATTCCTAAGTCCTTATTTGAAGCTGCAAAGATGGATGGCTGTTCTGACTTCAAGATCTTCTTCAAAGTCGTGCTCCCATTATCCAAACCAATCATCGGCGTTGTTTCCATCTTTGCTCTCACTGCATCATGGTCTGATTTCCTTCTTCCTTATCTTTTGCTTCAGGACCAGGAGTTATATACGATCATGGTTGAGATCTTCCAAATACAGACAACGATTGGAAATGGTTTCACCAACGATGAATTTTTGATGCTATTGGTCTTATCGATCATTCCTCAGTTAATCATGTTTTTCCTTTTCCAAAAGCAGATTACCAATTCGACTGCAACAAGCGGTATCAAGGAGTAATAAAATGAATAAATTTCCACTTCAGTATTTAGATGTTCTTCCTTTCTCTATCCGAGAAAGTGGATTCCATGAAGAGAGAAAACAGGTCAGTGAATCCCTTTTTTCCATCAGCAATGAATATATGGGTATCAGAGGCATGATGGATGAAGGCGGAGGCTTTGACCATACACTGAGAGGCGTCTATTTCAATGGCATCTATGATTATGCAAAGCAAGATACTCCTTCTGCTTATAAAGGGATTGTAAAGAGAACACACTTCATGATCAATTCCGTCGATTGGATCGATTTCACTCTTATCGCAGATGGTCAGAAACTAGATTTATCCAAAAATATAATCGAAGACTTTAGAAGAGAGCTCAGTTTCTTAAGTGGAGAGCTTATCCGTTCTTTTGTTCTTGTGTTAGATAACGGCAAAAAAATACGACTCACTTTCTCACGTTTCTTATCGATGACAAGACCACACCTTGCTTTCCAGAAGGTGGAAATCGAAAACTTATCTTCGTCTGATGTTTCTCTTTCTCTTACATTCGCACTAGAAAACAATGTCATCCATTGGGGAAAAGACTGCTATTGGACAAGAGAGAGTGAAAAAGAATATAACGAGAAAGAAGTTTCTCTTAGCGCGAACACACTGACTTCTCATCAGAAGCTCTTAGCAAGAAGTGTTCTCTTTTCAAGTGAAGAAGTGCCTTTTAAAGCTGATCTTTCCTCGATGAGAGCAGAGAACAAGACGGAGTTTGTTCTTCAGGCTGATCAAAAGATTACATTCGAAAAAGGATGTGCTTTTGAAATCGATAAAAAAGGAAACAGAACATTCGAAGAATTGGAAAGAGAATCCGAGAACGACATCAACGTCATCAAAGAAAAGAGATATGATGGCCTATTGAAAGAGAATCAAGTCTATTTCGAAAAGTTCTTTGATGAGAATGATATCAAAATCGATGGCGATGATTATGATCAGCAAGGCATTCGTTTTTCACTCTTCCAGCTCACCAGCGTCTATCATGGTTTTAGCGAAGATGACAACATTGGCGCAAAAGGTCTTACTGGAGAAGCCTATTCCGGACATGCTTTCTGGGACAGCGAGACATATTGTCTTCCTTTCTATCTTCTGACCGATATCAAAGCAGCAAAAGATCTTCTTTTATATCGCTATAACACCTTAAAACAGGCAAAAGAAAGAGCAAGGATGTTGGATTGTTCCGGCGCCTGTTATCCGATTGCCACATTAAACGGAGAAGAAGGCTGCAATTTATGGCAGCACGCATCTCTTCAGTTCCAGCCTTCTACCGGTGTCTGCTATGCGATTTATCATTACTATACACTAACGCATGATGAAGAATTCATCAGAAAATATGGTCTTGAAATCTTGTTGGAAGTCTCTCATTTCCTCCTTGACAGAGGACAGTATGACCAGGACGGAAAACATTTCGGGTATTATGCTGTCATGGGACCAGATGAATTCAAGATGATGGTCAACAACAACTGTTATACAAACTTCATGGCAAAGAAAACCTTTGAGTTCACATTGAAGATGTATAACGAATATGGGAATGACAAACTCCTCAAGAAATGCGGTGTTGGCAAAGCTTTCTTAAGTGCAATGAAGAAGGCGATGGACGATATGAAAATTCCTTATGATGATAAGTCTAAAGTCTTCGAACAGAACGACGAGTTCTTCTCTTTACCGCATATTGATATCGATTCCATTCCGAATACAGATTTTCCGCTTTATTCTCATTGGTCATACGATAGGATCTATCGTTATGACATGATCAAACAGCCCGATGTCTTGATGTTCCTATTCTTATATTCTCATTGCTTCTCAAAAGAACAGAAAGAAGCAAACTATGACTATTATGAACCACGCTGCATTCATGAATCTTCTCTTTCCCCTAGCATCCATTCCATCTTTGCTGCAGAATTAGGAAAGAAAAAAGAGGCATCTTCCTTCTTCTCCTATGCGACAAGACTCGATCTGGATGACTATAACCGCAATACGAGTGAAGGTATTCATACCACTTCCTTAGCCGCCAGCTTTATGAATATCGTCTATGGTTTCGGTGGTCTTAGAAGTGATGATGAAATTCTTTCTCTTGCTCCATCCATGCCGGATAAGTGGAATTCCTATTCCTTTGGTTTCCATTATCATGATGCAAAGATTCATATTTCTGTCAACAAGGATTATTTCACCTTGAAGACGGATAAAGAAGTGACGCTTCTCATCTACGGAAAGATGACGAACATTGTTGGCAATATGTCTTTTCCCTTGGAGGAATTATGATTTTCTCACGCGTTTATCCAAAAGGTGAAAAGGCGTTGAATGCCGCGACACGTTTCTCTGTCGGAAATGGTCATATCGGTTATCGAGGAACGCTAGAAGAAGACAGCAAAAGAGGGCTTCCCTGTTTCTCGATGGTTGGATTCTATGATCAGTATCAGGATAAATGGAGAGAACCTGTCGCTTATCCAAATCCCTTCCATTTGGAAATCAGTTATCAAGGGAAAAGGATCTCTTATCAGAAGACTCTTCAGCATCTTGATCTAAAGAATGGCATTTATAGAAGAGACTCACAAGGTGTATTGGGAAATCTGAAGACAGAACGCTTTGCCTCTCGTGTCAGAGAAAAACTGATTGGAGAAAAAATAAGCTTCTTGGCTAAAAAAGAAGGAACTTATACCTTCATTTTAGGCATGGATGATAAGATTCAGGATATCAACGGTCCTCACTTCAAAGAGAAAGAATATCAGAATGAAGATGGGCTACTACGTTTTCATGGCATCACTAACGAAGACTATGATGCTTTTGAATATATCATAGTCAATAAGAAGATGGAGAAGTACAACGACTATCAGAACATCATCTGTCTCAGTCTAAAAAAAGGAGAGACAGTCGAGTTTGAAATGCTTGCTTATGTGTTTTCCTCTTTCTTCCATGAAAAAGATGACAGAAAAGAAGTGAAGGATACCTTCTCTCATTCTTATAATGAATTAAAAGAAGAACATCAGAAAGAGTTCTCTCACCGATTTGATTTAGGAAAGATCACAATCGATGGAGATGATAAATTACAGCTTGCTCTTGATTACTGCAATTATCTTTTAGTCTCTCATCGAAGCTCTTATATCACCTCGATCTCTGCCCGCGGTTTCTCAGGACAGACTTATAAAGGTGCCGCTTTCTGGGACAGTGAGATGTTCCTTCTTCCTTACTATCTTCTTTATGATAAAGAAGAGGCAAGAAATCTGATCCTCTATCGTATTCAGGGATTGAAAGGGGCAAAAGAAAAGGCAAAGAGATTCTCTCACGATGGCGCCTTCTATGCCTGGGAAAGCCAGGAAGAAGGGAAAGAAGCCTGCACCATGTATTCTGTCACTGATCCTAAGACAGGAAAGGGAATACGAACCTACTTTATCGATAAACAGATTCATATCTCTTCCGACATCGCTATCGCATTGGACGAATATCTAAGTCGATATCCAGAGAAAGAACTCCTGCTGAAAGGCGGGTTAGAAGAGCTTTATGAGATTGCAAAGTTCTATTATTCCTATTCTGTAAAAGAAGAGGATGGCTTATATCATCTTAACGATGTCATAGGACCGGATGAATATCATGAAAGAGTCTCTGACAATGCCTTTACGAATTATCAGGCAAAAGAAGCTCTTGATATCTTCTTCCGTTATCTGTCTCTCTTCAATAAGAAAGAACTGGAACAGCTTCCTTTCTTCTCTTCTTTGATGAAAGACTTATCTGCGTTACATGATTTTAGGGAAAAGCTTTATCTTCCTCAGCCGAATAAGGGGGGAATCATCGAACAGTTTGACGGCTACTTTGATTTAGAAGACTGTACCGTCGATGATATCAGAAAGAGACTGGCGTCAAAGAATCAGTATTGGGGCGGAAAAGAAGGACCTGCCAGCAAGACAAGAGTCATCAAGCAGGCGGATGTGGTTGCTCTTCTTGCACTTCATCCTGATTTGTTCCCGCTTACTATACAGGCGAAGAACTATGACTTCTATTCTCACTATACGGAACACGGAAGTTCGCTTTCCTCTTCAATGCATTCTATTCTTGCATTCCGTTTAGGAAAGACAAACGAAGGATATCAGTTCATGAAGAAATCCAGTCTTACTGATATTTCAGAAAAAAACAAAGAATATGCGGGAGGCATCTATATCGGCGGACTCCATCTTGCCGCTGCAGGCGGAGCCTACCTCTCATTCTTTAACGGCATGTTAGGTTATGATGGTGTGACTTATCATCCCCATCTGAAAAAGAACATAAAGAAAATAACATTCCACCGTCTTGAAGGCGAGGATGTGATTCAAGTGACAATCAGAAAAAATAAGATGACAGAGAAAAGGAGGAAAATCAAATGATCAAAGGAATGATTTTCGATCTCGATGGTGTCTTGGTCTTTACCGATAAGCTTCATTACAAGGCCTGGAAACAGATGGCTGATGAAGAAGGAATTTATTTTGATGAAGAGATCAATAACCGTCTTCGCGGTGTCTCCAGAATGGCATCTTTGGAGATTATTCTAGAAAGAGCGACAAAGAGCTATACCGGAGAAGAGAAACTTGCTTTGGCTGAAAAGAAAAACAAGTTATATGTCTCTTATATTGAACAGCTTAATCCTGAATGCGTAACGGAAGAAACTAGAAAAACGTTGAAGACATTAAGAGAAAATGGTGTCAAGCTTGCCATAGGTTCCTCCTCTAAGAACACCAAGCTGATCTTAGAGAAAGTCGGTCTTACCGATTATTTTGATGCCATCAGCGATGGTGTCGGTCTAGTTCATCCAAAACCCGATCCGGAAGTCTTCCTCAAAGCCGCCAAGATGCTAGGACTTCTTCCCTATCAGTGTGCTGTCATCGAAGATGCAAAGGCAGGAATCGATGCTGCCAACAAAGGAAATTTCACCTCTATCGCTTATCAGGGAGAAGCGTATGCTTATCCGAAAGCCGACTACCATCTTTCTTCCTTTGAAGAGTTGGTGAAGATCGCTGAAAAAGGCATTGTCTTTTATCACGTCTGTAAAGAATATAACAAAGGTGTCAAAGCAGTCGATGACTTCACGATGGAAGCGGATGACAGAGAGTTTTTGGTCTTCGTCGGTCCTTCTGGCTGTGGAAAATCGACGACTTTAAGAATGATTGCTGGACTTGAAGAAATCACTTCCGGAGATATCTATATCAACGGAAAGAGAATCAATGACGAAGAACCTAAAGATAGAAATCTTGCCATGGTTTTCCAGAACTACGCTCTTTATCCGCAGATGACTGTCTATAAGAACATCGCTTTCCCTTTAAAGAATTATAAATTCAAAAGAGAGATTCCTTGGAATAGAGAAAAGACCGGAAACAAGTTCAAGGACACCTTCCTTCATCTTTATGATGTCATCTTCTATAACCACTACCTGAAGAATCATTACTCCAAGGCGGAGATCAAAGAGAAGGTGGAGAATATTGCGGAAATCTTAGGATTGACTCCATATTTGAAGAGATATCCTAGTGAGCTCTCTGGCGGTCAGAAACAGCGTGTTGCTTTAGGAAGAGCATTGATCAGAGACCCTGAAGTCTTCCTTCTTGATGAACCATTATCGAATCTTGACGCAAAGATGAGAACACAGATGAGAACGGAGATCACAAGACTTCATAATTCCATCAAGACAACATTTGTCTATGTCACACACGATCAGATTGAAGCAATGACGATGGGAACAAAGATTGTCTGCATGAAGGATGGAAAGATTCAGCAGATCGGTACGCCCGATGAAATCTATGATCATCCAAAGAATAAATTTGTCGCCGGTTTTATCGGAACACCTCAGATGAACTTCTTATCCTGTGATATCAAGGCTGAGGATGATGTCATCGTATCCTGTCAGGGAGGCGTTTATCATCTTGATAAGTCTCTCTTTGTAAAGGATGTCAAAGATGGTACAGCGATACTGGGTATCAGACCAAACGCAGTCAAAGTTGTCGAAGAGAACGATGGTGTTTTGAAAGGGACACTGACACTGAAAGAAGATTTAGGGGATGAGACCATCCTTTATCTGCAGTTAGAAAATGTGGAACAGGACTTTGTCGTCTCTGTCAAAAAGGGCTTTGAAAGAGAAATCGGAGAGCCTGTATACTTCACTTTGTATCCTTCTTCAATCCATCTCTTTGATCAGGAGACGGAAGAAAGCTATCTCTTATGAAAAAGATAGTTCCATTCTTTCTGTTATTCACTCTGTTTTCCTGTTCGAACTTGAATTCAAGTCAAAGTTTAAATTCAGAAACGACGATGACAGATATACAAAAGACAGATGCACAAGATACTACATCCTCATCAACAGAAAAAGAGCTTATCAAAGATGAGGATGGGTTTTATGTGCTTCCTGACGGTTATCTCGAAAAAGGCAAGAAGGAAGAGGGCAAAAAGGAGAGTCGTATTTCTTATACGGATGCTTTGATGAATCCATTTGAGGAATATAAAGTATTCATCAATGATAAGAAGGTCCTTCCTTATCAGATCAAAGTCGATACTTCTCATCGTTTCAAAGATATCGGAAATCAAAGAGAAGATGATGCTCTTCTTTCTTTCAGAATGGAAGGTTATTGCAAAATCACCATCCAACTGAAACATCCTATCTATAGAAAACTGACAATAAGACCTTTAGAGTCTTCTCTTCCCTATGAGGTGGATAAAGACTATAGAACTATCTCTTTCTATGTCTATAACAAAGGACAGTATACGATTGAGTTCAATGACTATACGACAAAGACACTCCATCTTTTTGTCGATGATTTCAAAGAGGAAGAGAATTATCAGAACGATAGTTCAGTTCTCTATTTCAAAAAGGGAATCCATAATAGCAATAATGATGACAGAATCGGAAAAGACAACATCATACAGCTGAACAACAATATTAAGACCGTCTATCTTGAAGAAGGTGCAATCCTTCAGGCAGGAATTTTTGCTTATCAGGTGAATGATATCAAGATACTTGGAAACGGAATGATCGATGGTTCTGTATTCACAAGAAATGCGACAACGAATGAAAGACTCATCCCTATTGATTTCCAGTATTGCAAGAATGTACTCATTCAGGATGTCATCTTCACAGATCCGGCAGGTTGGTGTCTTAACCTCTATTATCTCGATGGTGCTGTTGTCGACAACGTCAAGATTATCACATCCCGTGCAAACGGAGACGGAATCTCGGTTCAGTCCTGTAAAAACGTGGAAGTAAAGAACTGTTTTGTCAGGACTTTTGATGATACATTGGTTGTCAAAAATTATCCGAAATACGGAAATTACCAGTTGGAAGGAACAACTTTCAACATCTATTTCCACGACTGCATTCTGATCACAGACTTAGCACAGAGCATGGAAGTCGGATATGAGACAATCGGTGAGGAAATGGGCGATATCCGTTTTGAAAATATCACTGTATTACATAACTATCACCATGCCATCTTTTCGATTCATAACGGCAACAATGCGAAGATCAGAAATGTGACCTATAAAAATATCACTGTCGAAGATGCGAGTATGGGAGAAGGAGATGGTAACGGAAGATTATTGGATTTCAATGTAAAACATTCTTCTACATGGTCTGATAATTGGAAAGTGACGACGCTTGGTGATGTAGCTACGGTGAAAATGAATAATATCAAAGTGGAGGGTAAAGACGCTCCTCTTGTCATAGAAGGAAGCATCGATACAAGAGACAATACCGTCCATGAAATCTCTGATGTTTTCATCACGGATTTCAAGCTCAACGATAAGATTCTGGAAGAGAGTGACTTCAGTAAAAACGAGTATGTAAAAGACTTCTCTGTTCAGAAGACCGGAAATGAGATTACAGGTTCTCATATCAACTATTCCTATACCTTTGAGCAGGTGAAGGAAATCTATTCTTCCGTTATTGATTTTGTCTCCTGAAAGGACAAAAAAGCAGTTTTTTACACCCATATGCAGTTTTATGTAATTTAATGTAAGCGGTTTATTCGATAAAATAAAGACACATTAGAGATACTTTGGAGGACATATGAAAGCGCTAAGAAAACAAATAACAGGCTTTTTGCTCATTACTTTGATGGTACTAGCCGGTTGTGGTAAAACCGATACTTCTGATACGGATAATAACATAGTCGGACCAAATGAAAATGTCATCGTTCCTGATAACGAAGTCAAGGAGACAAGACTTGTCACTTATCCAGGGCCGTCTCTGTTTACCTCTTCTGACTTAGCAAAAGTCGAAGTGGACAACGAAGATGTTTTCGTCTACGAGACAAGAGTGAACCACCGCCGTTCCTTTACCTGGGATTACTCTCAGGATAAAGCGCCTGTCGCCTTATTCGATTTTGAAGGAAAGGTTCATGTCAAGATCACAGTCCCGACCGATGTCACTTCCTGTAAGGTCTCTCCGATGGATTACGGTGTGACACCCACTTTCAGTGGAAAGGTGATTGAATTCGATCTGGATACACCGACAAACTATGTTGTCGAATATAACGATGATTCCAAGACTGCGATTCATCTTTTTACATCCCTCATCGAAGAAAATCCTATCACGGAGGAAGAAGCAAAGAAGGATGAGAACATCCTTTACTTCGGACCTGGTGTCTATAAGGTTGATTCTCTTCCGCTTCATTCCAATCAGACGATTTATCTCGCCGGCGGAAGTTATCTCTATGGTCAGGCGCTTGCTGCGGACTTAGAGAATATCACAATCCGTGGACGCGGTATCATCGATGGAGAAATCTATGAAAGAAGAAGTGCAAGCGAAAAAGAGATTCCGATTGAGCTTCAGCGCTGCAAGAACATCAATATCGAAGGTGTCACCATTCTTGATCCTGCCGGTTGGGCAATCGCGATGGTCGATTCTACTGATATCAAAATCAACGACGTCAAGATCATCTCCGCACGTTCTAATGGAGACGGCATCTCCCTGCAGTCTTGCAAGAACACATATGTAAAAGGCGGATTCGTCCGTTCCTGGGATGACTCTCTTGTTGTCAAGAACGTCAACCGCGGAACGACAAAGGATATCACATTCGATGGTGTCAGTGTTTGGACTGACCTTGCTCAAAGTATGGAAGTCGGATATGAGACAAATGGTCCGACCATGGATAACATCACCTTCAAGAATATCACGGTCATCCATAACTTCCATAAGGCCTGCATGTCGATTCATAACTGTGATGATGCTACGATCACTGGCGTTCACTTTGAGAATATTACATTAGAAGACGGTTCAATGTTAGGCGATGTTCAGGATGATGGTCTGAATGACTTCCTAATCGATATGACAATCGCCTATAACATCGAATGGACTAAATCAGAAGGAAAACGTGGCAAGGTCAAAGATGTCACCTTCAAGAATATCCGAGTCGATAATTTAAAGGACTCCATTCTCTGCCGTATGGAAGGAGAGAGCGAGGATTCTTCCATCGACAATGTCTCCTTTGAAAACATTCAGATCGAAGGAAAGAAAGCGAACTCCGAAAAAGGACTGAAGATGACACAGAATCAGTTCGTCAAGAATGTTACCTATAAAGATAATAAAGAAACAGCCGGTGCTATTCTTACGCTTCCTTATAAGAACACTTCCGATAACAGCAATCCGACTATCACAAAGAAGGAAGGAAAAGAGCAGACAGGCATCCTTGTCCCTGAGCTGTTAAGACAGCCCGATAACTTAGCCTATATCGGCGAGAAAGTGTCACTTAAGAAAGCGACAGTGTCTGTCACACACGGAAAAGGAACAACGAACAAAGCTGAGTATGACGATAATACCGGCGATTATGCTTCCGGAGAAGCAGACAAACTGATTGACAATGACAGAAGCAAAGCAATCAACTTCAAGGATTATGTCGGAGAGGACGACGAATTCATCGCGGTGACAATCGACTTCCATGAGCTTATCAACATCGGTGTCATCCGTCTATTGGAAGATAAGAACAACGAAATCTATCACCGCTACAATATCTCCTTATACGGAAGAAAGATGAAGAGCGATGGCGTGACGGAGAATCCGAATTTCATTCGACTCCTCTCTGCAACCGATTATGAAATCACACCGACAAGCGGAAGCTATTTCGATATCAACTTCACAGCGACAAAGTATCTCGCTTTGCAGCTTCGTTTCTTCAGAAAGACGGGTGTCGGTTATTCCGATAAGATCAGCGTTTCAGAAATCGAGTTCTATCAGCCGTCACTTACATACAACAAAGCAATCGTCTATTCTACTGAACATAACGATGTCTATAATGTTGAAAGGCTTGTTGACGGAAACAAAGATGGAACATCCTACTACGAATCGAAAGGCCTTCCTGCAGAAGTCGTCATCGATATGGGTGAGCTTTATACTCTCAATTGTTTAGTCATGTTCCTTCCTGGCAACATGGCATGGACGACAAGAACACAGGAAGTCGAATTCTATTATTCTGATTCCATCAATGAATTCAACAAAGATACGACCAAGTTCAATGTCCTTGTCGAGAAGAAAGCTTACACATTCAACCCTGAAACAGGAAACATGAATAAGATTGATGTTCAAGAAAAGAATGTAAAAGCCCGTTATATCAAGTTAGTCATTTCAAGCAATGACGCTTCTGGAAATTACGGCGCACAGTTATCTGAATTCAATGTCTACGGAAAATAATACTCATTGTACCAAATAGGAGGAAATCGCAATGAAAAAGAAAAATGTATTATCTCTTTTATCTCTTCTTGCTATGTCAGCTTCCTTAATTGCCTGTGGAAATAAGGAAACGACAACCGCTAAGCCGACTGATAAGATGTCGACCACAGAAAAGACGTCTGTTCCTGACACGACATCTGCACCTAACACAGAATCCTCTGACACGTCCAAGCAGGATGACTATGATGATCTTGCACCTGATCTTAGCAACGATCCTGTTCCAGTACCGAGCGCTGATCCTGCAAAGGAAGAGGAAGAACTTCCGGAAACAGCAGAAACCCGTGACTTCATGGAAGCCAATGACAACATGGTCAATGACTTCTCTTCCAAAGTCGCTGATGATGCTATCACCGGTGAGGCCACAAAGATTGATAGCCCATTCTTAAGAGTCCGTGCTAATACTGCAAATGCAACTCTCGTTCCGAACTCCCCTGATGATCCGCTTTATAAAATCGGTACCGGAAGCTATGATATCGATAAAGGTTATTCTATCGGTTTCAAGATGAAGCTTGCTGATTCTAAGACTATCGACAATAACCATTTGGTTCTTGCTCTTCGCGGTTCTGATACTACTGCTACTTTCCCAATCGCATTCTCCAATGC
>CAVFFP010000020.1:13145-19306 GCA_963621825.1 bacterium | reverse complement strand
GCGTTTCCTACGTTGACTTTCTATATTTTATTGCGAAAAAAACGACTTGTCAATGTATAGACCTGTATAATACAAGACATGCTTATAATAAAATGCTATCGGGATTTTCGTGAAATTTGCGATCGCATTGCAGATAATCTGAAGTTTGATTGATTTTTACGAATGAATGCTAGAACATTGTAGAGACAAGGGTGCTAAAAAGCCATTTCAGTAATATTAAAAGAGTTATATAATATTTCAGATATGGGTTTATTTGAAAATAAATATAGAAACAAAGATCAAAAGTTCATCGAATTGAAGTCTTTCTATGATGGGATCGGCTCTTTGCTGAGAGAGGATGCCTTCATTTCAAGAAAACGATATATGGCTTATGTGGATTCTGCGAGAGAATCCTATGAGACCTTAAAGGTATTGAAAGAAAACAATACTCTGGTTCATTGGTGTAAGAATACAAAATCAGAGATGAAGGAATTAGAAAAGTACATGGGATGCTTTGAAGCGGTGGACGCATCGATTGAAAAACATAATGAGATATTTGTATCGAAGCATCTGAATCAAGATAAACAGTATTTGGATGACATATTGAAAAAGGATGATCCGAAGATCTGTCTCGATGATGATCAGAGAAGAGTTGTCCTTAATGATGAAGACTATACTCTCGTCATTGCAGGAGCCGGAGCTGGTAAAACAACGACACTGGAAGCAAAGGCAAAATATTTAGTCGATAAACAACATATAGATCCGTTGAAGATATTAGTCATATCCTTTACCAAAAAAGCAACACAGGAACTACAAGAAAGATTTGACAAGATTGGTGTCAAAGCTAAGATTTCTACGTTCCATTCCATCGGAAACACTATTATCAACAATGCCGAAGGCAAACATAATGTTGTTAGCCAAGGTTTTATGTTTGATGTATTAAGAGAATATCTGGTTTCAAAACTGGAAGATGAGGGCTTCATCAAGAGGATAACCATCTTTTTTGCTTCCTATCTCGATATTCCATTCGACACTCAGAAATCTCTTGAACTCTATAAGATCATGCTTAGCAAGAGTGACTTTTCGACAATGAAAAGCCACCTCGATGAGTATAAGAAACAACTGACAGCAAAGAAAATTACTATCTGTTCTGAAAGAGTTCGTTCCTCCCAGGAATGTCAGATTGCCAATTTCCTATACATCAACGGAATTGATTACGAATATGAGCCGATTTATCCGTATTGCATGCCCGGTACATGTAAGCCGTATACCCCTGACTTTAGAATCACTCAGGGAGATAAGGTGGTTTATCTGGAACATTATGGAATCAGTGAATCTGGAACGAATTGGAGATTTACGGATAAAGAGCTAGAAGAATATAAGAGACATATCAAAGATAAAGAAAAACTCCATCGTATCCACAATACGAAACTGATATGTACTTACTCTGCATATAATGACAAACGATCAATAGTGTCTCATTTGAAGGAACTTCTCATAGCGAATGGTTTCCGTCTCGAACAGAGAAATCAGAAGGAAATCTATAAAGAGATTGCTTCCCGTGCCGAGGATAGATATTTCACAAAGCTGATTCAGCTGCTTTGTAATTTTATCAACCGTTTTAAGACTAACAACTATAAATTAGAGAAGTTTTCTGATTTTCAGGCGAGTGCTAGAGAAAACAAAGATGAAAGAACTTTCTTGTTCTTAGATATCGCTAGACAGTGTTACGTCCATTATGAAGCTGCACTTCGTGAAAAGAACAACATCGACTTTGAGGATATGATCAACAATGCCGCGGAGATACTCGAACAGAAGATACAGAACGGGGAAAAGATTCCCTATGATTATATCTTTATTGACGAATATCAGGATATCTCATTCCAACGTTTCAATTTAGCGGAAAAGCTTTCGAAATGTTCGGATGCTAAGATCATCGCGGTCGGTGATGACTGGCAGTCTATTTACCGCTTCTCCGGATCGGATATTACCTTATTCACAGACTTCGAAAAAAAGATGGGATACGGAAAGGTTCTCTATCTGACTAGCACGCATCGTAACTCACAGGAACTGATTGATCTTGCCGGTAACTTCGTCATGAAGAATGACTTACAGAAGAAAAAGGTACTGAAATCTTCAAAACATAGTAAGGATCCTGTTGTAGTAGTCAGTTATGATGATAGCTATGTCTCTCGAAAAGAAATCATGACTGATAAGACAGCAAGTCCCTACTACAAGATGGGAAAAGCGATTGAAACGGCTGTCGAGAATATCCATGATAAATTTGGTGATGATAGCAGTATCCTCCTTATTGGAAGATATAACTTTGACGGAAAGAACTTAGGTCGACTTCCTGATATCTTTACTGTTACAGAAGATAAGAGAATCCATTGCCTGAAATATCCGAAGATGAAGATCAAATTCATGACCGCTCATTCTTCAAAGGGCTTAGGATTTGATAACGTCATCGTTGTGAATGGGAAAGATGATATCTTAGGATTCCCTTCTAAGATTGAAGATGATCCCGTCATGAAACTGGTCCTTAAGGATGCTAAGGAAATCGACTATGCGGAAGAGAGAAGGCTTTTCTATGTCGCCCTGACTAGAACAAAGAACAATGTCTATCTCATCACACCACAGCATAAACCATCTGCATTCATCACAGAACTGATGAATACCCATATGAATATCGTATTGAATGGACCGGCTTTGGATGATAACAAATCGGTTGATTTCCGTTATAAGTGTCCGAGATGCGGATACCCACTTCAGAAAAAGCAAAGAAGATTCAACAAAGCAAATAGCCTTGCTGTATTTGTCTGCTCGAATGATCCGGAAGTATGCGGTTTTGTCACGAATGATGTCGTAGGAGGCAATCTCGCTATTCAGAAATGTCCAGATTGTGAAGACGGATACCTCATCGTCAAAAAGATAAACAAAAATACGACAGATGCATATAAGAGAATGCTTGGCTGTACCAATTACAAAAGTGATGGAACGGGCTGCAATTATTCAATCTACAAAGAGAACTATTCTGACTCTTGGGATAAAGTATCTCAGAATAAGAAGAATTATGAAGTGAAAGGAAAGAAACTAGCTATCGATAAATGCGTCGTTCTCGGTTATCCAATCATGGATCTTTTGAAAATATTCAAGTATGTGACAGGAAAACTGAGCGATGAGAAGAAATTCTCCTTCAATACAAAAGCGCTTGCTAGTTTCCTACTTGGCAAAGAAGAAAAAGCAATCACTGCTTTCCACCTGACGGAAGACAAAGCGTTCGGATGTGTCGAATCGAAATACGACAAACAAATATATAACGTCATCCGAGTCTTCATCGATTTTGGCCTGCTTGATATTGATGAAAGCAACTACGGCCATCTTCGCTTCACATCCGATACTATCAATGAAGAATTTGCAAGAACTGTATTTGAACAGTTTGTAAGATAAACAATAAAAACATTCTTAACTATTTTATAAAGATGATATAAAAAGCAAGGGCGGTGATGCCCTTGCTTTTTAAGATGAATATTAGTCTCTAAAGGATAGGAATCCTTCTTTGAATGCGTTAGGGACAGTTCATTCCTTTTCTTCTTTTCCTTTGCTATCTCCGTTATTTTTCTCGTTCTTCTTTTTGGACTCCTCAAGTTCTCTTTGTAGCTTATGGACAAGTCTTTCCTTCGAATCATCGGATAAGTATTTAGAATAGCAATATAATTTAGAACTATAGTGGCTAGCAATGCTCTCATTGATGAAGGTAGGAGAGACAATATGAATCAGATGGATGATTCCATTGCTGTAATCGGATAAGATCCAGGATAGGAATGCTTCCTTATTGATCAGGATATTACAGACACCATATCGAGCTCTCTCACCATCCTTTAATGGGACAGGTTCTAAAACTCCCTTATCCGATTTCTTCGGAAGAGGCATTGCTCTTCCGTAATTCCTCTCTGGCAACGTCTTAAAATGGGCGCATCTTGTATATTCCAATTTCTTAGAGAAGAACTCAAAGAAGGAATTGGTAATTATCTGCTCATTTCTATTTTCTAGACGGAAGAAGAAAGAGATGACAAAAGCAAATCCGCCTTCCGGTCTTACATTCGCTTTGAGCATATCATCGAGATTGCCGTAATAATGAGAGAGACAGAGACTATTTTTGGAATAGAGTTCATCTAAATTCCTGTTCTTTTCTAAATCCTCCATCAAAGGTTCATTCATCACGATGTTGATATCCGCAACAGATTCAAAAAGAAGAGGACGGGATACCTTGTCATCCGCTTTTTTCTGTACACGAAGCAATACGACATAAGGCTTGTTATCGAATTCTAAGAGCTTATAGACACGATAATAGCAATCCGCGTTTATATATGTTCTTCTCTGATTCTGGATACTTGCTTCTTCATCTCTCGTCTTAAAGCGTACCTTGATAAGCTTACCCTCGTTATAGGCATCTAAGATACGCCTTAGCTTGTCATCGAATTTAGTATGATATTTTCTTACGTTCTTCCTGTTTTTTTCTGCTTCCTCTAATAGATCATCCCTATCATAGATGTTAGAGAAGATATCCAATATCTTTCTATTCAAAGCGTCAGTATCGATCTTATCTGTATACTTATCATTGATGATTGCGGAAAGTATTTTGATGATTTCCTCTTTGGTGAAATCACTCTTTTTCTCACAGTAGAACTTTCCATTGTCTGTCATATAGACAGTGAATGGAATCTTATCCGTATCGTTGAACTTGTCCGAAATATACTGAAGATACTGAAGACAGTCTCCGACTCTCTGTCTTCTTACATCATTTCCTTTTGTTGCTTTAGAATCATATCTCAGCCCAAAGTCCGTGGCATGTCTACAGATATCCTGCTGGGAAGCAGGATGGTCTTTATCCGTATGGTTTAATAGGTAATCCAGAGTCAATAACAACTCCGCATTGTGCACTTGTGCATTCGTCTTGTTCTTCATGTTTCTTTCCTCCACACCAATAGGATAGACAGATAAGAATAGTATAGAATAAACATTTCAGAAATGTACTGAAATCAGTACAACATTTAAAACGGAAAAGGGAAAGAAAGACCTAGGAAAACCTTATATCGTGTCATATTGCTATTATGAGAAACATCATAGGATGAGTGATGCTAGATATCTTGCATAACTAGTTACATGCTCCGATTATGTAAGATATTATGCAAGATTTATGCAAGATGAATCGAACTATGATAAAATATAGGGGATAGATTAGGGAGGATGCATATATGGAAAAGCCAACTTTTACAATAACGAATGCAATGATGAACAAAACGATTGCCATTGCCGAAAAACTTGGGCGAATCACCTCATATGCATCCCTTAGAAGAATGCCGACTTTAAGAAAGAATAATAGAATAAAATCGATTCATTCTTCTCTTGTCATCGAAGCGAACTCCTTATCGCTAGATCAGGTTAGAGATGTTATAGATGGAAAACAAGTCATCGGACCATTCATAGAAATTCAGGAAGTAAAGAACGCGTTTAAAGCATATAACATGATTGAAGAATATGATGCGTTTTCAGAGTTGGATTTATTGAAAGCACATCGGATACTTATGGATAACATCATCGGTGATGCCGGAAAATATCGAAATCATGGAGAAGCAGTCTATGATGGTGATAGAGTTATATTCATGGCGCCACCGGAACGTCTTGTCCCTAGCCTGATGTCTAACCTATTCGATTGGCTTAATAATGAAAAAGACACACACATATTGATTAAGTCCTGCGTGTTTCACTATGAGTTCGTATTCATTCATCCTTTTAGTGATGGAAACGGAAGAACGGCAAGACTGTGGCAGAATGTGCTTCTGATGAAATGGAATCCGATTTTTGAAAATATACCTATAGAATCACAAATACAGAAATATCAGAATGAATACTATGAGACAATATCGAGATGCCATCAAAATGGCAACTCAAATGAATTCATTGAATTTATGCTCAAAATGATGGATGAGGTAATCGATAGTGTTATCGAGAGCCTGAAAAAGGAGTCGATGAATATTTCCGAACAGGTCACCAGACTTCTTGAAGTCATGGATAAAGATATTCCTGTTTCCGCAAGTGAACTCATGAAGAGGTTAAAAATCAAATCGAGGGACACTTTAAGAAACTCATACCTAAAACCCGCGATAGAGAATGGACTG
>CAVFFP010000020.1:0-12919 GCA_963621825.1 bacterium | reverse complement strand
GATACTGACCAAGGATCATGAAATCAGATCAGTGTTTCATATGGAGAATGAAGTATGGGAACAAAGTGGAACGAAAGGCTACTAAGAAGTAAAGAAGAAGGCTTATATTTTGACAGAAAAAGCATCAAGATCAAACCAAGGGATTTAGCGAAGAGCATTATCTCCTTTGCCAATGCAGAAGGTGGAACCATCGCTATTGGCATTGAAGATGATAAGTCGATAACCGGAATCGATGATTATGAAAAAGAAGTGAATGAAATCGAATATGTACCTCTTAATCTATGCAATCCATCGATAAGATGCACATTCGAAAAGATAGGAGTGAAAGATGACTTAGGAAAACAAAATCATGTCCTTTTGATTCATGTTCTCATGGGTTCTAAGGTACATGAAGACACTTCCGGAGAAGCTTATTATAGAGTAGGTGACAAAAGCACAAAGATGTCTTTTAATGAGAGACTGCTTTTGGCTTATGCGCGTGGGGATCAGGTTTACGAAACTTCTCCTGTTTTCGGTTCCTCAATCGATGATATCGATAGAAAACTCATATTGGAATATATGAAAAGAATCGGATACACCATGTCCTATTCGAATTACATCTATGAAAATGGATTTATTGCCAACAAACGTGGTGAAGTATCTGTTAAGGCAATCCTACTCTTTGGAAAAAGACCACAGAAATATTTCGGAAGAGGTCGCATCCGATTTATTCGATTTGAGGGAACAGAGGAACTTACGGGTACACAGATGAACGTCATCAAAGATGAGATTTTTGAAGGTCGTCTGCTCGATCATTTGAATGCCGCGATTGCCTTTGTCAGAACACAGATCAAAGAGAAGTCCTTCTTAGGCAAAGATGGCTTGTTTGTAACCAAACCAGAATATCCTGAATACTGTTGGAAGGAACTGATTGTCAACGCAGTGACACATCGAGATTATTCGATTACTGGAACCGATATTCAGATCAAGATGTTCGATGATAAGTTTGTCGTGGAAAGCCCTGGAATATTTGCGGGAACAGTCACCGAAAAGAATATCAGGACTACGCATTTCTCAAGAAATAAGGCTATTGCCGCTTATATGAAAGAATATGAGTTTGTCAAAGAATTCGGTGAGGGAGTAAAGCGAATCTATCGTGAAATGAATGACGCCAATCTTCCTTCGCCTACATTTAAGAAACAGGACTTTATGACCATTGCAACAATCAAAAATGACTATATGGATGACGTTGTCCCCCGTGATGTCCCTCAAAATGTCCCTCAAAATGTCCCTCAAAATGTCCCTCAAAATGTCCCTCAAAGTTCATCTAAAACAATAACGGAAATTATCATTGACGAAATGAAGTCTAATCCACAAATCACAAGGACGGAAATAGCTTCGAAACTAGGAAAATCTATGAAAACGGTAGGACGTATAATAAAGGAAAACCCTCAAATTAAATTTGTAGGTTCTTCCAAGGCAGGCCATTGGGAAATAGAGGAAGAGAAGCAGGATAAAGAAGAAAATGACTCCTAGAGATTAGATGTCTTTGAAGAGATAGATAGAGTCATTGCAATCTATGCATTAGGATACCTTCTATTGTAAGTGATAAGAAATCTAGATGTTTTGTAAAAGGTTGTTATATTTACAATATAGTTTTTATTAGGATAGTGTTAATGCTATTTATTTCTCAGCTGTTGTGTTCTTTATAGGTTAGAGAATCCTTTTATTCTTCATGACTTTGACTTTTCGTTTCTAGGTAAGCCCTTATTTTCATAAAAACGTTCTTTTTTAGGTTCGTTTCATTACAATAAAACGGCTTGGGCGGTATAATCTTAATTGTGAATTTGGAGAACTGCTATATGATATTTTCAAACTCTGTTGCAAAGAAGATGATTGTCTCTGTCGGATCTGTTTTTTCTCTTATCTTAGCCTTGTTGCACCTCTTCTTAGGTTCGACATCTGGCCCAATCTATAAGTATGCGTACGCTTATACGCCAAATACGGTTGGAATCATCTCTTGGATGATACTTGCCTTCCTTTCTCTGACTGCAGTCTTTTCTTTTGCTTCCTTGATCATGCAGCTGTTGAAGAAAAAGATGAAGGTGTCTTTATTAGTCAATGCTTGCTTTTCTCTTGTCACAATGATTCTTTCTTTGGTATTAGCGGATATCAACAATATCTATCCCTGCATCCTATTCGGACTGAATCTGATTCTGGCTATCTATGCGACTGTATATGAGATACGTAACAAGGAGGAAAAGTTCTCCTCACCCGATGGTGCCATATTCAGCATCGTCATCTCTTTGCTTACTTTAGGTTCCTTATTCTCCCTCTTCTTTATCCCTGTCTGCTTCTATGATGGTGTCGCCCATTTCAGACTTGTCGATGCTTTCAGTGAGAACACAAACATAGAATGCGTTGCTTCCTTTGTTTCCTTCTTTGTCTTATTTATCTCTTTATTATTGTATTTCACTCAGATTTTAGTGGACATGAAGGATATCAACAAGTTCATGTCAAAGACTAGAGCTCTTGTCTACTCTGGTTTCATCCTTTCTATCTTCTTCTATCTCTTCTCTATCATCATCAGTTTTGTTGATAAATCGAGACTGTCTACATCTGTTACGAATACAACGGTCATCTCTTACATTCCTCTTCTTCTGATGGCAATTATCGCTATTATCAATTCTGTCCTTTCTCCTAGATTCAGTAAGGAGAAGACAGAAGAGAAGAAGGAAGAAAAAGAGAAGAAATCTTATAACTCCCTTATCGCTTATGTATTCACACTTCTTTTCATAGGACTATTAGTCGGATCCTTATTCTCGAATATCCTTGTCATCACATATACCTCCTCTACTTCCGTCACGACATCTGTTGTCACAGTCAACGGATTCGATGTCATGAAGAACTTTAGAAACATGGATAGTGAATATAAGACATTAGGATTCTTTATCTATCTTATCATCGCTTATTCTATCTCAGGCTGTGTCTTATCTTCCTCCCTCTTCTTCAGAAAGAGCAAGTTCTTCTATAAGTTCTCCTTTGGAATCATCTCTTTCTCCTTCCTTCTTCTTGCTATTCTTGCCTTCTTCGGCAAGCATTATGAAATCGATGCGAACATTCAGATTGAAACGATTGCCAAGATATTGCAAGAGAAAGGTATCACACTCAGTCTTGACTATACCTGCACCGTTAAGAGCCAGACAATTTATTTTGCAATCGCTGCATTAGCATTGTTAGTTGTCTTGATCTTCTTAAAACCATTTACGAACAAACTGAAGGAAGAGGCAATCGATGTCAATGTAAAACAGGATGAGACAGCCTCTCTTCTTCCTTCCGCTGCTGATACGGAAAAGGATAAGAAGGAAGAAATCAAAGAGACAAAGAAGAAAGACTTCCAGCCTTGTCCTGCCTTCCATGAGATCGATACCAAGGAAGAGATGTATCTTACGGAGATCAAGAGAAGAGAAAAGTACCCCTTCGAGAATCCTACTCTTCCTAGTGTTGTCCATTTCATTGTCAATTATGCAAGAGATTCCCGTCTCCATCTTTCCTATAAGGAAGAGGACATCGCACAGTTTGTCGCAGGATTAGGCTCTTCGAAACTCTCTATCCTTCAGGGTATGTCCGGTACCGGTAAGACATCTTTGCCAAAGATCTTCTCAGAAGCTATCTTCGGAGACTGTGACATCATCGAAGTCGAGTCTTCCTGGAAGGATAAGAATGAGCTGATCGGTTACTATAACGAATTCTCCTCGAAGTTCACACCGAAGAAATTCACACAGGCACTCTATCGAGCCAAGTTCATGCCTGATACTATCCGTTTCATCGTTCTTGATGAGATGAACCTTTCCCGTATCGAATATTACTTCTCTGACTTCCTCTCCTTGATGGAGAATGAAGAGGATAAAAGAGAGATCAACCTCCTCAATGTTCAATTGAAGGAAGTCATCGATGGAGAGGAAAAAGAGTTCAAACAGTTACAGGACGGACATATCCTGAAGATTCCTAGCAATGTCTGGTTTATCGGAACGGCAAACAGAGATGAATCCACCTTTGAAATCTCAGACAAAGTCTACGACAGAGCCATGACGATGAACTTCACAAAGCGTGCCAGCAAGGTAAGAACCTTCGAAAACCCGAAAGAACAGAGATATCTGACTTATCCTGTCTTCATGCGATTGATCAACCAGGCAAAGAACAGCTATCACTTTGACTGCGAGTCTTCCGACTTAGTCAAAGAGGTAGAGAAGATTGTTGCACCATTCAATATTTCCTTCGGTAACCGTATCATGAATCAGATAGAATCCTTTGTCTCTGTCTATTGTTCCTGTTTCTTAGATCCGCACGAAAAAGAGAAAGAGGCGTTAGAGAAGATCCTTCTCACCAAGGTAGTACAGAAACTCGAATTCAAGAGCGTCGAAAACAAAGAGGAACTCGTCCACGCCTTTGAAGGACTTGGACTTTACCGCTGTTCTTCCTTCATCAGCTCTCTGAACGAGGATATCTAAGATGATCAAACCGGTTGGATATCAGGACTCTCTTCGCTTCTTATCCGAGCATAACCATATTACCTATCCGGAGTTTGATTATGATTCCGTCCATTCTCTCAATCTCTTCTCCTCCTTTGAGGATATCGACCTCCATGAGATCGATAAGGAAGTAGAACAGATGGAAAAAGTTTTGCCGTCCATGAAGAGAATCTTTGCAAAACCTATCATCCATCTTATCGATGAGGATGAGATTGTGAATGTAGAAGCAGTGCGCTATATCAACAATAGGACAATCAGTTATGCTTCCGCTCATTCTGAATTATGGGATGATGTGACAGAGGGTGGAATCAAACCGCTGAAGCTTTTGACCAATAGCTATAAGGATAACTATGCAATCTATGAGAACATCGTCTTTGTCCGAGCTGTCGACTATGCGTTGAACTTCACAAAACACTATTCCAGAATTCTGAAGAATATGATCTATACCAATAAGAAGCTAGAGATAGATCTATTAGAAAGAGAAAACCATTTCTCCTATTATTTGGCTTTGGGAAAATTGGAGACCGGTCATATCCGCTCCTTCTCTACCTATATCGATATGGCTCTCAATCTCATCGACAGGATGGATTTCATCTATAAGGTTTTAACTGCCCGAGTGAGAAGACCAGTCTATATCGCCTGTCATAAGGTGAAAGGAAAAATCAAACTGAGAAAGACCAATATCCTTTCCATGCAGAAGGAGTATCGAAATATCTACCGCTTCATGAAGGGTATCTATAAAGAGGAAATCGATGATGTGGATTCCTCAGAGGAGGATGCCTATCTCTACTTCTCTAAATATCTTCTTCTTTTTGCTGTTGGACATTTCAATTTTACTATGGACAAAGACGTGAAGATCGACTTCACCTCTTTGAATCTGAATTTCACTTTCAAAGAGTATCAGCTCCATATTCAGGATATTGAGATCAAAGGCAAAAAAGCGATTCGTCTCACCTTCAGAAATGAGAAAGAGTATCAGATGAATCTGATACCGTCACTGTCTGAGTTCAAAATAGGTGAATGTAACGTTGAAACTCATGTTTTCAGCGATGACTATGATACAAAGGATACCTTTGTCTCTATCAATAATATTGACTCATTCAGAAGAATACAGCAGCTTTTGCTTAAAGGTATGGTCTATTCTACGATCGACTTCAGAACGTGTCCGTTCTGCGGTGGAGAACTCGTGAAAGAAAAAGAAGGTTACCACTGCCATACCTGTAGACAGATGATTACACTTAAACATTGCGATGGATGTGGACAGGATTACTACTATACTTCCATCTATCACTATCAGATCAAAAAAGAGGAGAACGTTTCTCCTCTTATGAATCGTAACGGAGAAGGAAAACTGCATTATAGAAACATCACGGATATGACAGATGATTTACTTCCCATCTGCGATCATTGCAGAAAACTCGTCTGAAAGATAAGAGATATTATGCAGGAATGAAAAAGCCTCCTAGTTTTGCTAGGAGGCGATTTTTAGATGATGAATATGATGAGATACATCGAGACGCAGGCAACAGCCCACAAAGAAGTGACGGTGTAAGCAAGCCACTTCGTCTTTTCAGATGTGAAGAGCTTGGTGTAATTCTTCAGGATCAAGAACAAGACGAAGGTCAATGCGACAACGGCACCATAGATCTCAAATTGGATAGCATCGCTGCTGGCGATGAAAAGACCACGTTCTGAGATGATGTAGTTTCCGTTTGCATCTGTCGCATTGTTCCACTGTCTCCAGGAGAGGAAGTCAGCGAGTGCGAAGATTGCGAAGTCAAAGGTGCAGGAACCAATCATATTCCCAAAGCCAGCATCGAAGTTCTTCTTTCGGAAGAGCTGGAATGTAGAGATGATCTCCGGAATGGAGGTGCCGATACCAAGAAGCAATGCGCCGGCGACAGAACCGGTGAGAACAGGATAATCCTGCTGTAAGAACTTGGTAAGATAGGTAAGAGCAATCGAAGTACCGATTAAGACGATGGAGCAGAGAATGAAGGCGACCCAGATCTTTTTGACACTCCAGGCATCGATACCCTTCTTTTCTGTATTGTCCTCTTCTTTCTCTTCTGCTTCGTCTTCTTTTTCCTTTGGCTGGATAAAGAGAGAGACAACATAGAGGATGAAGATGAGGACAGACATCAGATTGATGTCTCCTAACATGACCTGAGCGCTTGTCGGAGCGAAGAATGCGTAAGCGGCAAGTCCGTACATAGCAAGACAGATGATGCCATTGATGAGATGGAACTTCTGCAGTTTTCCGTTTCGGAATGTTCTGACGAAGCATAACGTTTCAACGGAAAGTAGGACTAAATCGAAGATGATAGAACCGAGAATGTCTCCGACAACGTATTCTGGTTCATTGACTAAGAAGATGCTAGAAAGAGCAGTGAAGAACTCCGGAAGAGAGGTGACAGCGGCTAACAGAACGCCTCCGATAAAGGCACCGCTGATCTTCGTCTTCTTATCCAACGCATCGACTAAGTTTCCTAACAGAAAGGATAGGTATACCATCGCTGCTAGGTCGATCAGGTATACCGGAATGTGCCACCATGTCATTTTCATACCTCCCCATGATGCCCGGCAAAATAAAAAAACGAGACAAAGCCGGAATCGAGAATCTCGTTCCACCCAAGTCTCGTCATATTCGGATTTGCCAGGTTCATAGAACCGGTGTGTTGGCAAAGCCACGCGAAGCCGCGTTGACTACTCCCTTAAGTTTGAGTAGTATAACACAAGTGTTCAAATTTTGTAAGACGTAATTTTCGGTTATTATGGTAGATTTTCAAACATATCATTTCATATAAGAAATAAGTTAGATGAATAGGAGATAAAAACAAATGGAACACGAATGTAGAATCACTGTACTGGAAACAAAGTTTTTTGAAGACCTTCAGGAAAAATATCTCGCTGATCCAAAATAAGGACCATGTCCGTTTTCTAAACCTGGTGATACCATTCTGAAGCTCGGGATAGTATCAGCAGATATGTCTCTACTGCATTGCAGGAAGGATACATCTTGCATGGATGAAGCAATGACGAGAGAATGATGATTGCGTGCTGTAACGATGGCACCCGTCCAGTCATCTTTAAGATTGGGAAAATCGATATCCTAGTGAACGAGTAAGAAAAAGAGTGGCTGAACAAATAGAATTTTATAACACGATAGAAGACAATTATAAAAGGTAAATATAAGAAACTAAAATAGGATTGGCGATTGCCAATCCTATTTCAATTGATAAGTTTTTAGACTTTTTCGATGTAGAAGATATAGTTCTTGTAGATACGTAAGTTACAGACTAGAGTATAGGTTCCATCGCTGTTTTTCTGATACTGAGCAACGATTGCATCTGTCACACGATCCATAAGCCTATAGTTGAGAAGTTCATCATCTGCATACTTTGTTGACTCACCGATATATAGTCTAAGGCATTCATCCAAGGTGAGTCCGGAATTGGAAGAGGTAGACTTGTCATCTCCGCTTAAGGAGACACCGATGAAGTATCTGCTTTCGAACAAGAGCTTTGCTCCGTTTGTCGTTGTGTAGGTGGAGCTATCGAAGTTATGATCGACGAAAGTGCCGGTCGAATACTCATCTAACTTCTTATCGAACACGTAGCAGAAGAGATTGCTGTGACGGAACATATAGATATCGTATTTTCCGTTACTCGCATTGTACTTGATGAGGATATCATAGATACCTAGATACTGGCTGTCCTTGAACTTGAGCATCTGGTAAGTCTTACCATCGTCTCCAGTCACATCGACTAGTTCGATAAACTCATAAGCCTCTGTAAATACATCCTCCGGAGTTATCGTATAAGTATCACTATCCGCATCTTTTGAAGGGTTCGATATTAGATACTCGTATTCCATGTCCTCTTTTTTGTTGAAGGCGTGGCTTGTGGAATAGTTTTCTGAGAATGAGATAAGGAAGTAGAGAGATTCATCATTCATGAAGTCTACATTTCTTGCAATATAGGTATAAGGGGACGTCTCACTTAAGTCATCTCCTTCAATAGAATAGGTGCCACTTGTGTTAATACCCTGATAGAGAGGATCCTGATTGCGGTAGAAGCCGGGCGCATACTCATAGTTGCTGGAGATGTTTGTGTCGACATCGGATACGGTTGCAGTGCTAGAACTTTCTGATACGGGGAAGTCGTTGATGACTTTCGGTTCATCGACTTTTTCAAAGGCGACAACAGTCGGAGAGCATTTATAGTCTCCCATTTCAGTGTCTATCGCTGTGACTTGGACGAGATTCTTTCCTTTTACGGATTTGAATTTGCCTTCGATAGCCTGAGATACCACGTTGTTGTAGAAAGGCTCAAATGTCTTTACCATCTCAGTCGTATTGATGTTTCCTGTGGTCGGTCCGTTTTCGTAGCTGTAATTGGCTACAAAGAGATAGAAGGTGTATAAGCCTTCACCATATTGGGAAATCAGCTGATTCTGGATATAGTCGCTATTAAGAGTATAGAGGTTTCTCCATAATAAGCTGCCGTTTTCGCTTTGCCAGTTTGCGGGACTTCCCCAGATATTATTGGCAGTGAACTTCAGAGAATTCACACTCTTTGAACTAGTCAGCTTCACATTGTAGTAACTGAACATTCGGATGTATTTGCTTTTCAGCAAAGGAACAGAAGTTTCAGTGCCATCATTCTCTATATAAGTGAAGCAGTCATCCGTCGTGGTATCTGTGTTAGTGTCATCACTAGAATCCGTACCCGTATCCGTGCTAGTATCACCACTTTCCGTTTCATCTGTTGATGAATCAGTTGTTTCTTCTTCATATACGGCGTCATTATAGATATCAGTGTTGAAGAAAGGATATTTGTATTCGTTAGTAGCTGTATCGTCATCTCCATAAGTGATCTGAAGCTTCTGTGCGGCTCCACCACCATTGACATAAGAGGTAGCGTTTGTTTTCTTTCCGTTGCTGAATAATGGGAAGAGTCTTATTACACCATCACTATCGGCATACTTGGAAAGTGAGGAGAAGATATCGAAGTAACGGTTGGTCGGAATCGGCTGGAAAGCATCACCGACAGGATAATTCTTATCCGTTTTGCCGAACTGTGTTTTTCTTTCCGTGTTTGTCGTACATCCATCGCTATCGATGCCGTACGGGTAGGAAGGAGTAGATCCGGAAGTATCGACATAGGTCCACTGGGTGAAGGAGTAGTTATGATAATCGTTTTTATTACCCATCGAAGAGAAGATATCCTGAACCGCCTTCTCCATGACACTCGTGCTCATGGTATTGGTTACGGTGATTTTGATAGGCAGGTATCTTCCGGTATTGGTATCATCCATACTGGAACTGAGGCTAGGATAGTCGCCTTCGATCATTCCAGTCGGAGCGATATCACCGCCATCCGTTCTATCTGAAACCGTATATCCATAATAATAGCAGTCATCCCAGCATCCAAGACGGTCGAGGGAGAACTGATTATGTCCGTTGTAGTTTTCAAGATTCGTTTCGGTATTATCCGTAAAGGTCATACCTTCATTCGGTACACCCCATGTACGTTTTGTCTTTTCATATAACGGAATCGCATTCTGGGTTAGCATATAGGCAGAGGTTTTGCCATACGCAGTTCCGCCATCTGCTTCAAAGTCATCACAGGGGAATTCATCACCGATATATTTACGGTATGCACCATCATAGGTGACGTTTTTGGCACTAGCGTATTCACCGGTGCTATCGCTTAGTTTATATCTTGCGTTACCATTGCTGTCTAAGAGAATATTTCCTTTTTCGTTATACTGAACTTCTTTGTATCCGAACTGATTCTCTGGTGCAGTGGTTGTCGTGTTATTGAGATATCTATAATATAAGGACATATATGCGGCACTAGGGAAGAAGTAGATTGTGTAGGTGGTATCGGTTCTCGTCTTTTTTCCAAAGCGATAGTTTTCCTCGATATCATCGACTTTTAGATTCTTCTGTTCATTTATCTCTGTCTTACTGTCATCAAAGTAGAAATAAGACAGACCAAAAGAGGTAGCTCCAATGGCACCGATACAAAGCAATGCTAAGAATCGTCTTATCAGTTTACCCATGCTATCTCCTCACTTTACGTTGAAAGTAATGGTGATGACACCATTTTTCAAAGCATCACAGAGCTTTGTGTAATTGTCCTTTGTGGATGGCTTGTAGTCAGAACTCGTATACTGAATCGCCTTGTTCAGACGCAGTGTATATAAAAAGTATGCGTCTTCTGTCTCCGTCTTATCGTATGTCTTTAAATCGGAAGAAAAATCATATCCTGTCGATGTCCCGGCGTCGAAGTATGCACTTGTAACAGAGACACACTCTGCAAAGGTATCATCTGTGATAGAAATTGATAAACGGAAATCATTGCCGTCAATAGTATCGTTAGAATCGACAAGCGTATATTTGAGGACAATCTTATCATCCTGCGTATAAGAAGCATTTCCAGTCTTATAGAATTCGATACCATCCGTAAGGTCTTCTTTTCTTCCGAAACCTTCGGTAAAGACAATAAGATCAGGATGTTCTAAGATCTCGATGGAACCCTTGGTGACATCGCTGACGACATAGACAGACGCACAGTTCTCCTTCTTCAGATCCTCATGCTTAAAATACCAACTGGAAAAACCGGCTCCAACAAGAGTCAGTGTCACAACGATAGGAAGAGAGAAGAATAGCACCTTTCTGAAGTTCATATCTATTTCTTTAAGTGGTTTCCGTAATCAAAAGCAACAACGCGGTAACGTCTCTTGTATTCCTTATCAATCAGATCTTCGGAGATATCAAAAGCAAAAACAAAGACAACAGCACTCGATAATGCGACAATGCCAGCACTGCTCTTGAAGTAGGTAGTAGCAACACCTAATCCATAGTTCTGGAATCCATTATATTTTCCGATGATCTTATCGGAAGTGACACCGATTTCATCGGTGCTGCTTCCTGTATTAGCATCACCACGGAATGTGAAGCTATAGTTGCCGTCTTTGACATTGATGTTGATGACACGGTGAACGATTGTCTCATTCTTTGAATTCTTGAAGGCAAGGATGTCATATAACTTGATATCCTCAGTCTTGATCTTATCGATACCGATCATACTGAACTGCTCAATCTGATCATTCAGGTTGTTCTTTTCAATATAATCATTTGTCTTATTGACTGTTTCCATAGAACCAGTCTGAATGACAAGGTAGGTCGTATTACCGATATAGAAGGCATCATGATTGGCTTTGTAAAGGATAATAACACCGATAAACGCAAAAAGAATGACATAAAGAAAAACCGAGAAGATTCGAGTGAATCTCTTGTGTCTTTTTGTCTTTTCGTCATCTCTTTCTATTATCTGGTGAAGCGTTTTTCTTCTTTCCGTCTCATCAATGCCTAATTCATCTTCAAATTCCAACTCATCCTCGAAATCGATGATAGGAGGCAGTTTTGCTATCTTCTCATCGATTTCAGAAAGAGGCAAGTCATTCTTGTCATTCTCTTTCTTTTTCAGGATAGAGTATAACTCTTCTTTATACTTGGCTCTTATAGAATCCAATAGAGCACGGTCTTCATGACCGTGCTTTATGTTCATTCTCTTGTAGAGCGAATAGAGTGTAAAAAGAATCGTAAAAGTAACAGCTAAACCAATGATAACGAATAAAGAGACATAAAATACGATTTCAATCAATTTATTGGACTCTGTCATTTTAAGCCTCTGTTATAGGGTTGCTTATTAAGCTTCAACGGCCTTGAAAGAATAGGAGATGTTAATAAGTGTGTCAGTAGCAAGAGCAGTCTTCATTGCTTCGTAATCAGCTTTGTTCTGCGGTTTTTTTGAATCAGCGTAGGAAAGCATGGCGTTGACACCATCAGTTGTAGAAGAATCAAACTTGAAATCGATTGTGTACTCTGCATCAGTTCCAGTAGCGATATTAGAGAAATTGACACTGTAGGAATAGGAGATGGTCTTCTGAGCGGTAGTTAATGTTCCACCAGTGACTAAGCCTGTTCCACCAGTATAATCTGTCTTGAAAGCCAAATAAGTGGAGGCGGCATCAGTGAGTTTGAACTCAGCGATGAATGTACCAGTGGTAATTCCTGCGGCGACTAATTTTGTGGCGTTTTCTTTAGAGATTTTATAATTTGCACCGAGGGTAGCGACAGCGGCGCCAGTGTAGGTATCACTCATGGTATTGCCATCTTCTAACTTTGTGATAGAAACACCCTTTGTGGCATCAGCCTTATTAGCGAATCCACCCTGATCAAGAATGACATAGAGCTTTTCGTCTTTGTTGAAATCGGTTAATGTACCGATGCTGTCATTGAGATCTGTGACATAGTGGTTGATGGAATTGGAAGCAGTGAGGGTTTCAAGGCTGAAATACCATGCTGAGAAACCACTTCCGACAATGGTGAGACC
>CAVFFP010000019.1:0-20026 GCA_963621825.1 bacterium | reverse complement strand
AGCAAAAAGTCATAGAAAAGCAGTTTCTCCATCACCTATGTGCAAATCAGTGTTTATTAAATTAAGTGAGACAGGATTGTCAATCGTTGATATTTCTAAACAAATCGGCATCAGCAGAAATATAATATAAGTTTATATCCTTCAATAGCATTTAAAGCTTTTGATGTAAATTCTTTCATCCTAGTAACTTCATTTTTTATTAAAGATTTAAAGGAAGATATATCTAATACTGTAGTTTTCAAATCACCCGTTTGAAATCGGATTTTTGCGTATAAAAGCCCAGACCGATTACTGGTATGATAGCGGTAGAGATTTAGACCCCTACCCCACTTTTATGTTAAATATTCTCAGTGATTACCCAATAATTGGGTAATCACTGAGAATTATTGGTTTCAGTTTCATTTTTATTTTCACAGTCTTATAAGGAGGGGACGGGCCTGGCAATTTATAGAAATACGATTTGTGGTTACTTGAGCGGAATCAGCAGGCACATTTGCATTTTTGATTTGAAACAAGAGTCAGAAAGAGCAACTATACTCAACCAATCTAAGCGTTGTGCATTTGATAAAAAGAGCACAACACCCTATCGCTAAAAGAAAAAAGGCTTGCCCTTTTTTGTGGCAAACCATTTTATATTTCGATGGTGAGGCTGGCGTGACTCGAACACGCGGCCCTCTGCTTAGAAGGCAGATGCTCTATCCAACTGAGCTACAGCCCCATCGCTTTTTATAAAGCCTAATAATAATAACGCATGTCGCCCTTTAATTCAAGAACATTTTTCATAAAGGTCAACAAAGAATGAAAAAAATCAAAAAAGTCTAGGCATATTTCTTAGAAATGCGATATAGTCTAGAAGTAATTTAGGAGGTATTGTCATGATTACTGATCAAGAACTGAAACAGATGCATCTTCAATTTAAAGCTTTGGAGAAAGAAATAAAAGAATATTCGCTCATTATCATCTACCGTCATAAATCACCCGATTTTGACGCGTTAGGTGCTCAAATGGGCCTGTACCATTGGATTAAGCTTAATTATCCAGATAAGGAAGTTC
Organism: bacterium; assembly: GCA_963621825.1. Classification (GTDB taxonomy): domain Bacteria; phylum Bacillota_I; class Bacilli_A; order RFN20; family CAG-288; genus Enterosoma. The sequence continues at coordinate 18,973 of CAVFFP010000019.1, read as the reverse complement.
ACTATGTCGGTGACAGACATCCGGATTTGATGCCTGACTTATTCCCGTATCCGGAAGAATTGGATGACACTGTCTATCAGAAAAAGCATCTTGCTATCGCTGTTGACGTGTCCAATCGTTCCCGCATTGCAGCAGACCATATCTCTATGGCAGAAAAGGTGATCAAAATCGATCATCATCCTCTTCCTACAGAAGGGGAGAGATATGGTGATCTTCTCATCATTCATGATTCTCGTCCTGCCGCCGCGGAGATCGTTGCTCTCTTCATCCTTTCCCGTCCTAGAAAGTATAAGATCGATAAACAGATTGCTACCTGTTTATATTGTGGTATTGCCGGTGATACCGGAAAATTCACTTATCAGGATACCGATGGGGCAACGCTTAGAATCGCCGGTGATTTAGCCGATTATGGTGTTGACATCAATTCCTTGATTTTTGATATGTATTCTCTTGATCAGAGAAGACTTGATATCTTAAAAGAATGTCTGAATCATTATGCTATCACTGAAAAAGGAACTGCATATTATGTCTTTGACAAAGAGATGATGCAGAGACTGAATATGACAGTGGACCAAGGAAATCTTCATATCAATATCTTCCGTGATATGAAGAATGTAAAAGCTGCTGTTTCTGTGACATGGGATGAGGCAAACAACCATTATCGTATCTCATTACGTTCTGCTAAAATTCATGTCTCCCCTGTTGCCGTCAAGTTTGGTGGCGGAGGACACGATTTTGCAGCGGGTTGCCATATCGCGACCTTGGATGAACTTCCTCAGGTTCTTGCGGAAGTGGACGCGCTTTAATCAGTTCAATTCAACGGATTCTGCAGAGATGCAGAGTCCGTTTTTATATGTGACTTTTTGGTAAGGATAGGATAGAGTTGTTCCGATCTTTGTTTCTAGTTCTTCTTTTCTATCTTTTACATCAGTTGAAATATTAGCGATGGCAGCATAAGAATGATTTTCTATTTCTTCATAAAGAGAAGAGTAGGAAAAAGAGTCATTGCTTAAATAAAGGACAGAGCCATCATTGATCTTGAAGTTATCAAGAGGAGTATCCGTGCTCTCCTCGGTGAAGATCGAATTACTGAAATGATAGGACTTGAATGGAACCGTGGAATTGGAATAGATATAACCAGTGGAAAGGTAACTGATATTGCTGTCATAGGTCTGTTCCTTCATGATTTTTTCTAAATCGGATGTCGAAAAGACTCTATCTAGAATATCATCGTAATTTTTGACGAGTTTTCCGTTCTGATAAAAGAGAAGTGCAGAACTATCCAAAGAAGGAGTAGTACTTTTGCTTAAATTCAAAACCGATAATGTAATATAAGGGAAGACTACCTTGTTCTGTCTGATGTAATCTTTTAATACAATGCTGAAATTGTCACACGTTCCACATCCTGCTGCATAGACAAAAAGAGGGAAACTCATCTTTTTCTCTATCATATAATCAAAATCGTTTTCATAAAGTTTGTTGACAAGGTATTCTTCTTCTCCGTTGATCATTGTGACAGTAGAATCGCTATGAAATAGTGGAATCTGTTTCTTCGTTTCCTTCCCACAGGAAATCAAAAGAAGAGGAAGAAGGAAGAGGGGATATAGTTTACGCATGGAAGATATCCTCCAAATATGCAGTGTTGAGCTTAACGTCTTCTTTTTGGACTTTTTCATTGAGCTCTTTCAGTGCTTTCTGATAAGTAGAGGAGGTCTTGTCCCCATCATCGACCTTCGTGTTGGATTTCAAAGTCTTCAATTCTGGATAATAGGTATTGTTATAGGAGAGAGTTCCATCCGGATTTCTTATGATATCGTTCTGGTTGGCGAATACTGAAAAACGATGATTTCCATTTTCATAGGAGATCATGGAGGGAACATATCCAGCAGTATTTCCATAGCTATCCGTAACCATGAAATCAGTCAGGTAATATTTGTTGCAGAAAGAAGACCAAAGGGAACTGACATGTTCACCGACTTCTCCTTCTTCTCTCTTCAACTGCATAAATCCATCAGTTTCATAATAATAGAGCTTTGCAGTGTCGTTGCTTTTTAAGAAAGGAGATAGAACCAGTTCATTGTAGTTCTTGCAGTCGGAACATCTTCTCCAGGTGAAGAGCACATTGTATTTTGCGTCGCTTTCGATCTTCTTGTCCAGTTCAATCGTAGTGAAGCCTAGTGTGATCTCATTCTTGCAGAGTTCATCCTGCTCGGACAGGATAAAGGAATAACTATCTTCACGGGTAGAATATTCGACATCGTTGAGAAGATAACGGTTGGTAAGATACGCTTTATCCTTCAACATAACATCAAGGTCATCTCTACTCTCTAAGGAATTCAGATAGGTGTCTGTCAGTTTTCCGCCCTGATAGAAGAGAAAACCAGGAAAACCGCTGAGCTTCGGATAGAGGAACGCGAATTTTCCTTCGGAGTTTGTCTTCTCGTCATAAGCGGAAGCATAGACAGAGCGGTCAACCTCATAAATGAGGCATTCCGTTTCCTTGATGTAGGACTTCAGTACCTCTTTTGTACTGGCACAATAGTGACAGCCTTCTAAAGAAACATATAAAAGACAGGAGTCATATCTTGTGATGTCCTGCAACTCCTTTACGGAGTGGATCATGACAGTGGAATCGATTTCTTCTTTTCTCGATAAGGCGACTCTTGTATCGGTTGATTCAGAGCAAGAATAAAGACAACTGAAAAGGAGGCATAAACCTGAAATAGTCCATAGTGCAGAATGTTTCATAATTTATACCTCCATTAGATATTACAAGTTTATCTTAACTTTGTGCGAAAAGGAAATTAAAGTTTGAGAAGTCTTGCGGTATCAAGAGCAATCATCAATTCCTCGTCGGTAGGAAGAACAAGGACAGGAATCTTGCTGTCTTTAGCGGAGATGATGCCTTCTTTTCCTAAACGGGTGACTTCATTGAGATTGTCATCGATTTTGATGCCTAATGCTTCACTGACTTTGTCGAAGGTGAGCTTACGATATAACGGAGCGTTTTCGAAGACACCGGCGGAGCAGACGATCATATCGCAAGATCCTAACTTTCCGTAATACATCATAATGTACTCAGCAATCTTTGTTGTATACATATCGATGGCAAGACGGCTCTTCTCATCGCCTTTGTTATAAGCATCTTCAACATCTCTTGTATCATTGGAAATTCCGGAAATACCTAATAAACCGGACTTATGATTGAAAATATCATAGATTTCCTGGGCGTCTTTGCCAGTGCAGGTGCAAAGGTAAGGCATGACGGAAGGATCGATGTCTCCGGTTCTTGTACCCATCATGACACCGGCAAGAGGAGTAAGACCCATGCTTGTGGCGATGCACTTTCCATCCTTGACGGCGGAGACAGAAGCACCGGAACCGATATGAAGCGTGATGACGTTCTTATGTTCCTTGCCTTCTAAATATTCCTCGTCGACAACTTCGGAAAGATACTTGTGGCTTGTGCCATGAGCACCATATTTTCTGACAGAATACTTTTCATAATATTCATAGGGGACGGCATACATGTATTCTTCCGGCTTCATGGTCTGATGGAAAGCAGTGTCGAAGACGGCGACTTCACCGACTTTAGGAAGTGCTTTCTTGAAAGCGTTGAAGCAGGTGAGGTGAGCTTCGGCATGAAGCGGATCGAGCGGAACGAGCTCTTCAATTTTGCTGTAGGTATCCTCATCGAAGAGAGCAGAGTCAGAGAAGTATTTTCCACCCTGGACAACACGGTTACCGACACCATTGATTTCATCAAGGCTCTTGATGATGCCGAACTCAATCAAGCCATTGAGAAGAAGAGTAACTGCTTCATCGTGATTTTTGACCGGCAGGACGTCGGTATGCTTGAAGCCACCGGGCTTCTTGATTGTGAAAATGCCATCTTCGTGTCCGATGCGTTCTACAATTCCCGAAGTGAGGACGGTGAGATGCTTTGCTTTGTCTCTCAGCTTTGTCTCACTGCTTGCGCTGTCATCCATCTCATAGAGCTTGAACTTGAGGGAGGAAGAACCAGCATTGACACACATAATCTTAAATGTTGACATAAGTTGTCTCCTTATATTTGACTTACTTATTTTAATGTTCTTACTTTCTCTTTACAAGAACAATAAGATATTTCAAAGCGACCTTTTCTGTGTTATAATTCTCGTTAGGAGGCCATGTTTATGGAACATCCGCAGGTTTTCGAACAATACCTCAATGGTCAATGTCCTCGTGCATATGACTTTTTTGGTGCCCATAAAAGTGCAGTCGATGGCAAGGCTGGCTATCTGTTCCGCGTCTATGCCCCAATGGCTAGGGAAGTCGATCTTATCGGTGATTTCAATTCTTGGAATCCTCTTAATGGTAGGATGAACAAGGTTGATTACCGTGGTCTATATGAGCTTTTCGTTCCGGATGCTGTAGAAGGCCAGAGATATAAATTCCACATCCTTGGAATCGATGGCTATTGGAAGGATAAACAGGATCCGTTTGCTTTCTCCGATGAGGGAAACGACAATTATTGCTCTGTCATTTTTGATATCGATCAGATCCATGTCGATGATGAGTCCTTCTGCTGTAAGAGAGACCGTAATTTTGATAAGCCTGTCTCCATCTATGAATTCCATATGGGAAGTTGGAAGAGGAAGTCAGATGGCTCTTACTTCAACTATTCTGAGATGGCAGATATTCTCATTCCTTATTTAAAAGAAATGGGATATACGCATGTGGAGGCTTTGCCTATCACCTTTTATCCGAATGATGCTTCCTGGGGATACCAGACCTTAGGCTATTATGCGATCGATCATCGTTATGGCTCTGCGCATGACTTTGCTCAGTTTGTCGAGAAAATGCATGATAATGATATTGGTGTCATCATGGATTTTGTTCCGGTTCACTTCGCTTTGGATTCCTTTGGATTGGAGCGCTTTGACGGTTCTTGCGTCTATGAATACAATAACGAACATGAATTCTCCGAATGGGGAACAAAGAACTTCGACTTAGGAAAAGACCCTGTCCGCTCCTTCCTTATTTCTTCACTGTTCTATATGGCTGACAAATTCCATGTCGATGGATTCCGTTTTGATGCGGTCAGCAATATCATCTATTGGGATGGCAATTCCGATAAGGGAATCAATTCTGGTGCGGTTGAATTCGTAAAGCGTGCCAACGGCTATGTCCATACGCTGCTTCCTGGCATCATGATGATTGCAGAAGACTCTTCCGCCTATGGCCATGTCACAAAAGGCATGTATGAAGAAGGCTTAGGCTTTGACTATAAGTGGGACTTAGGCTGGATGAACGATACCCTGAAATATTACGGAAAAGACCCTGTCTATCGTAAATACTGCCATAATCAGCTTACCTTCTCTATGGCATATTTCTATAGCGAGAATTTCATTCTTCCTCTCAGCCATGATGAAGTCGTTCATATGAAAGGCACAATCTTAAATAAAATGTGGGGCAATTATGACAATAAATTTGCCAATGTCCGCAATCTTTATGCCTATCAGTATGCCCATCCTGGCAAAAAACTCAATTTCATGGGTAATGAAATCGCCTCTTTCGATGAGTGGAAAGAGTATGAGACACTTCCTTTCAATGTCTTAGATTATCCGAAACATAAAGGCGTCAATCGACTTGTCAAGGATCTCAATCTCATCTATAGAAACCACTCCGCCATGTATAAGGAAGAGTATAATCCGAATACGTTTGGCTGGATTATGGCTGACAACAGCGACCAGTCTGTCTATGTCTTCAAAAGAGAAAGCGATGAGGAGTGCATGATCTTTGTTTTCAACATGACTCCGAACTTCTATTGGGACTATGATATCGGCGTTCCTTATGAGGGTGTCTATGAAGAGATTCTTAACACCGATAAGGCGATTTATGGCGGCTGGGATCAGTATAACGGAATTCCGCTTACCACACATGGAAACGGTGGAATCCACCATCAGAAATACAAAATCACTCTGAAGGTCCCGTCCTATGGTGCTGTCTATCTTCTTTACCGCAAGGTCAAAGAGGAAAAACTTCCTTCTCTTGCCAAAAGCGGCAAGGATACGGTAGTTGTTGATCCGTCTAAAACGATTTGATATATTTCGGTCAGAAAGAGATAATGCAGACAAAAAGGCTATGACCGTAACCTTATATACATTTGTCTTGCTTGGTAAACAACATGTTTGAATTTAAGAAGAGTGCAGACTTTAAAAAGGAATTCAAAAAGGCGTTCACAGACCGCTGTGTTGAAAAGTATTCACGCGATCCTAAGGATCTTGACGAAAACGAACTCTATGATGTTCTTGCCACCATGGTAAGAGGCTATGCCAACGTTTTAGGAAAGCAGTGCAAAGAAGAAGTAATCGAGAAGAAAGAAAAACAGCTCATTTATTTCTCTATGGAATTCTTAATCGGCCGTCTTCTCTCTACCAATTTATTCAATTTGGATGTTTTGACTGACGTTCAGGATGCTTTGTCTGAGATGGGTGTTGATTATGACATCCTTAAGACAAAGGAACCGGATGCCGGCTTAGGAAACGGCGGCTTAGGAAGACTCGCTGCCTGCTTTATGGACTCTATTGCTTCGTTAGGACTTCCTGGACACGGAAACTGCATCCGTTATGAGTATGGTTTCTTCCACCAGAGAATCCGTGATGGAAAGCAGATGGAATTCCCGGATACCTGGTTACAGGAAGGATTCCCTTGGGAAATCAGAAAGCCGAATGATTCCGTCATTGTCCGCTTCTACGGAAATCCGGAAACATATCGTGATGAAAAGACTGGTGAAATCCGCTGGAGAACAACCAACGCCTATGCTGTTAGAGCCGTACCCTATGATGTTCCTGTCATCGGTTATAACAACAATGTCGTCAACACACTGAGACTTTGGTATGCGGAACCATGTGAGGAAACACTTCCTTCCACAACAGACTTCAACGGATACCTCAAATTCATCCGTGATATCACTCATGGTCTTTATCCGGATGATTCTACCGAAGAAGGTAAGCTTCTCCGTCTTCGTCAGCAGTACTTCCTCGTCTCTTCCGGCATTCAGTTTGCTATCAACCGCGAGAAAGAACTCTTTGGAACCTTGGATCATCTTTATGAGCATTATATCTTCCAGCTCAATGATACTCATCCGATCATGTCCATTCCGGAAATGATGAGAATCCTTATGGACGAGAACGGCTATGGCTGGGATGATGCATATCGCATCGTCTCTAAGTGCTTTGCCTTTACCAATCACACCGTCATGCCTGAAGCCCTTGAAAAGTGGCCTTGCCGCTATATTGCAAGCGTTGCTCCTCGTGTCTATATGATCATTGAGGAAATCAACCGCAGAACCTTGGCCAAGATGAGAGAGGATAACATCGATGAAAGTGCAATTCAGAACAGTCTTGTCATCTCTGACGGCAATGTCAACATGTGCCAGCTTGCCATCCATGTCGCGGTTTCTGTCAACGGCGTTGCCAATCTTCATACCGAGATTCTCAAAGCGCAGACATTCAAGGATCTTTACGCTTATTACCCGGATAAGTTCAACAACAAGACGAACGGCATTTCCCACCGCCGTTTCCTCCTTGTCGCTAACCCGAAGCTCTCCGACTTCATCTCTAATAAAATCGGTGATGGTTTCATCACCGAACCGGAACAGTTAAAGAAGCTTCTTGCCTATACCGACCATAACCATACTGAAGTTTACAGAGAACTCAACAAAATCAAATATGAGAATAAGATCCGTGCTATCTCTTTGATTAAGGATGCTTCCGGAATCGAAGTTTCTCCGGATTCCATCTTCGATACTCAGATCAAGAGACTCCACGCCTATAAGAGACAGTTGCTCAACGTCTTCCGCATCATCCATCTCTATCTGAAACTGAAGGCCAATCCTACCCTTGAGATCTATCCGCATACTTATATCTTCGGTGCCAAGGCTGCTCCTAGCTACCTATACGCTAAGAAAATCATTGAACTTATCCTCGCGGTCAGCAAGACGATTGAGAAAGATCCTGCTGTCAACAAGTACATCAAGATTGCTTTCTTAGAGAATTACGATGTCTCTAAGGCTGAAATCATCATCCCTGCTTCCGATGTCTCCGAACAGATTTCCTTGGCAGGCAAAGAAGCTAGCGGCACCAGCAATATGAAGTTCATGATGAATGGTGCTCTCACATTAGGTACCTTAGATGGTGCCAATGTTGAAATCAGCAATTTTGTCGGGCCGGATAACATTGTCATATTCGGTATGAAGGAGAGCGAAGTCAAGGATTTGAAGTTCCATGGCACTTATAGCCCCTTCGATATCTATAACAGCGATCCGCGCGTCAAGGAAGTCTTAGATTCTCTTGTCGACGGAACCTTCTCCAAGGATAAAGAGCAGTTCAGAATGATCTTTGAGGAAATCCTTTACCGCAACGATGAATTCATGGTTCTTAAGGACTTCGATTCCTATCTTCAGGCTTCCAAGAAGATCGAGGCGGAATATCTCTCTCGTGATACATGGGGTGAGAAATGCCTTGTCAACATTGCCAATTCCGGTTGGTTCTCCTCTGACAGAACCATTGGAGAATACAATCGCGACATCTGGCACCTGAAAAAGGTTCATTAATATATGGTTTACGATTTGACACCGATGCTGAAAGGAGAAACGACGTCAATCCCAGAACTTGAGATGATTTCTCTTCTTGTCTCCCTTCCCTATGAAGAGAAGGAGAAGATGAAGGAACAAGCAGATTTGGTTCTTAAGAATTACTGCTATTTCCTTAAGCCCTATTTCAAATCGTTGTCACTCTCTCCGTTTGAAGAGGATATCTCCAGAGAGACTCTCACTCTTTCCATGATTCAGTCCTTTGTGCTTTTTACGGCAGAAAAAGAGAAGGCCATTTCTTCTCTTCTTCTGTCTATTCGATACTTTTTGAGCTTGATTTAGCTCTTTTTCAGGCTTAATCGCCTTGATTATGCTTGAAATGGTGTTTCTTGGCTACTATAATTAGATAGCTTATTATGCGTATATAGGAGAATGTATAAAATGAAGCAAACTTTTAAGAATGAAAATGGACATTTGACTGCCAACGTATCATTCGACGCTGACGAGATCAAAGTCGCCACTGACAAGGCTGTCACTAAGTTGATTGCCAATGTCACTGTCCCTGGTTTCAGAAAGGGAAAAGCCCCGAAGGATCAGGCTGTCCGTTACTTGACCAATGAAAAAGTCTATCAGGAAACTGTCGACTGCCTCCTCAAGATGGTCGATAAGAACTTGGAAAACGTTCCTGAATTCAAAGAATTCGCCAATGGCAAAATCTCTGGCAGAAAGCATCCTGATGTCGCTATCGAGAAGTTCGATGATAAGGAAGCTGCTTTCCGTATCGATTGGATGCTCAATCCTGTCGTTGCAAAGCTCGGTGCCTACACTGGTCTCAAGAGCGATGCCAAGAAGAAGGAAATCACCGATGCTGATATCGATCATCAGTTGAAGCATCTCGCTGAAGACAATGCTGAACTTGTCGAAAGTGATAAGGAAGCTGCTCTTGGCGATACCTGCAACATCGATTTCGTCGGTTATATGGATGGAAAGCCGTTTGAAGGCGGCGACGGAAAAGGCTTCGACCTTGAATTAGGAAGCGGCCGTTTTGTTCCTGGCTTCGAAGATCAGTGTGTCTCTCATAAGGCCGGTGACAAGTTCGATGTCTCCCTTACCATGCCCGAAAATTATCCTGCTCCGCTTTCCGGTCAGGCTGTTGTCTTCAAGGTTACCTTGAATTCCGTCAAGGTCAAGGAAGTTCCCGAAATCAACGATGAATTCGCTACCACTTTGACTGGCAAATATGTCAGCAAGGATCTTGCTGAACTCAAGTCCAAGATCAAAGATGACCTCACTCATTCTGCTGAGGAAAGCTTCAAGAACGCTAAGATCAATTCTTACCTCCTCCAGATCAGAAACGCTTCTGATTTCATCATCGCTCCGGATTATGTCGACATCTTCGTCAAGGACAGAATCCATTCCGATGAAGAGAACATCAATAGACAGGGTCTCACCCTCGATGAGTATCTTAAGCTTACCAAGACAGAGAAGGCTGATTATGAAAACAACATCAAGGCTGGTGTTGAGAATGAAATCAAGACTCAGCTTGTATACAACGCTCTTGCTGAAGCTGAAAAGATTCCTTCTCCTAGCCAGAAGGACATCGAAGATCAGATCGGTTCCCCGCTCAACGAGTTCTACACAAACTACTCCAATTACCTCAAGAGTATGAAGCTTCCTGAAGAGCAGATTGTCAATCAGATTCAGGGCTACATCAACCAGGTCTATGCTTCTATCCTTACCGGTAAAGTCCAGGCCAAGGTCTTAGAGCTCAATGAACCTGCTGCTGAGAAGCCTGCCGAAGCTGAAAAAGCTGAATAATTCCGTCATTTGAATGATTTAGGGAGTGTCTGACTGCACTCCCTTTTTGGTACAAATCTCTAAATTTAGCACTTGCAAGTTGAAATTGCTAAATTTTTCATTATAATATCAATGCTATTCGTTGCATTCCTTGAAAGGAGGAACATTTATGGATACTTATTCCCCTAGAAGATTACCGGTATTGCCGAACAATCGTGCTGTCGGCATGCCTGATATTGAGATGACGATCGTAGCCAGAAACAAATACGATACGCATCTTCTTTCCCGCTTGCAGAAAGGTGATGAATTCGTTGTCTCCCTTTCCAATTCCGATGATGTCTATGGTGATTTTGATAACCTCATCTTACCTGGTGTCAGAGTGGTCGGCTGCCTTTGCCGTGTCATGGAAATCTCTGCTGTTCCGCAGGGCCTGAAAGCTGTTGTCATGGGTAAGACCGCTGTCGATCTTGTCGATTTCAATGTGGATTCTGTTTCTGGAACAGTTATGGCCACGGTCAATCCACGCCCTGTCTATCAGAGAGAGGACAACAAGATCTATGACATGCTTGGTAAGTTCACCTCCTCTTATACCACGCTCAGAAAGAAATATCCTCAACTTCCTGAATTAGTCGATTTTTCTCAGACCGTTCCGGATATTCTCAACGTTCCTTATCATATCGTCGCCTTCTTAGGCAGCTCCAATCATACCAAGCAGCTCATCCTTGAGGAGAAGGATCCGATTGAGAAATTCCGACTCTGCATCAGTGATCTTGACAGATTCAACCTTGACAGCAAGATCGAATACGATATTCAGAAACAGGTCTCTGATTCCATCGATAAGAACCAGAGAGAATATGTTCTTCGCGAGAAGATGAAGGTAGTCAAGAACCAGCTCAAAGAGTTCGATGGCGGAGATGCCATGGATAACATCGAGAAGAAAGTCGATGAGAATCCTGAATTATATCCTGAAAACGTGCGTAAACGCATCCATTCTGAAATGGCTAGACTGAAGTCGATGCCTGCTGGAAGCCAGGAAGTCGGCATCATCAATAACTATGTTGAGCTTCTTTCCAGTCTCCCTTGGAAGGTCTCATCGAAAGATAATGAAGACCTTGATTCTGTCAAGAAGATTCTTGATGAGAACCATGAGGGCTTAGACAAACAGAAAGACCGCATCCTTCAGTATCTTGCCGTCAAACAGCTTACAAAGTCTCTGAAAGCTCCGATTCTCTGCTTCTATGGTGCTCCTGGTGTCGGTAAGACATCCTTAGGTATTTCTATTGCCCAGGCTCTAGGCAGAAAGTTTGTCAAAGTCGCTTTAGGTGGCATTTCCGATGAGGCTGAAATCCGTGGCCATAGAAAGACCTATATCGGAGCTATGCCTGGTAAGATCATTTCCGGCATGAACAAGGTCGGAACCAATAACCCTGTCTTCTTACTCGACGAGATCGATAAGATCGATGGTGGTGGATATAAGGGCGATCCTTCCAGTGCCCTTTTGGAAGTCCTCGATCCGGAACAGAATTCCATCTTCATGGACAATTATCTCGATGAACCGTTTGATCTTAGCAACGTCCTTTTCATCTGCACAGCCAACGATATCTCTAAAATCCCTGGCCCGCTTATGGACAGACTTGAAATGATCGAACTCAATACCTATACCAAGTTTGAGAAGGTTTCGATTGCAAAGACCCATCTTATTGCACTGGAAGAGAAAGCTAACGGTATTAAGCCGGGTATGATGGAGTGGAGTGATGATGCAATCGACTACATCATCGAATTCTACACGATGGAAGCCGGCGTACGTGAACTTAGAAGAAAGATTGGAACAATCGATCGCAAGTTTGCTGTTGATTTCCTCCGTGATCCTTCTAAGAGTCATCTTGTTGTAACAAAAGAAGTTGTTAGACAATATCTCGGTGCCGAAATCTTCACTCATGAATCCAATGTCAACGATTCTCAGGTCGGTATCATTAATGGCTTAGCCTATACCCAGGCCGGTGGTGAAGTTCTCAAGATCGAAGTCAACACCTTCCCTGGAAAGGGAGCCTTGATCCTTACCGGTAACTTGGGTGATGTCATGAAAGAGGCATGCGAGACTGCACTTAGCTATGTCAAGAGCATTGGACCATCCTTAGGAATCAATCCAGAATTCTTCTCTAACAATGATATTCATATTCACTTCCCTGAATCCGCAACTCCGAAAGACGGACCTAGCGCTGGTGTCGCTACTGTCCTTTGCATCATCTCTGCTATCTGCAATGTCAGAATCCGTAACGATGTCGCTATGACTGGTGAAGTTGACTTAAGAGGCAACTCCATGCCGATTGGTGGCTTAAGAGAAAAGACCAATGCTGCTTCCCGTGAACATATCAAGACCGTCTTCATCCCGAAGGAAAACCACAAGGATAGAGAAGAACTGCCTAAGGAAATCACCGATGCTGTCAACATTGTTGAAGTCAGCAAGGCTACGGAACTCTTCTCTGGTGTCTTCTTAGAGGATATCACCAAGATGAAGGATGAAATCTATAGGAGAACTTCTCCTATTACAAAAGACGAAGTGAAGAAGTCCAAAAAGAGTACAAAGGCGAAAAACGATGGGAAAGAATGATTTTCAGAATGTGGAATTCATCCGCTCGGCAGTCGATAAGAAACAGTTTCTTTATGACAAGCCGATTGTGACCTTTATCGGACGAAGTAACGTTGGAAAAAGCACATTGATCAATCAGCTAGTCAGAAGAAAGAATTTCATGAAGACATCGAAGACCGCTGGTCAGACCAATATGGTCAACTATTCTCTTGTCGATAAGAAATTCTATCTTGTCGATGTCCCGGGTTATGGCTATGCCACCTTTGCAAGAGAACACTTTGCGAAGCTGATGGAAGACTTTCTTGTCGACAATAAAGCTCTGAAAAGAGTCTATATCCTCATCGATGCAAGAAGACTTCTTCTTCCCGCAGATGATGAGTTTGCTCAGTACTTGGAGTCTATTTCCATCCCCTATTCTTTTGTCTTCACCAAGACGGACAAGATGACGGCATCCGAAAAACATTACCTCAAATTGCAGGAGGAGAAGATCGCTCCTGTTCCTTTCTTCGAAGTCGGTCTTAAGAAAGATCATGCCTATCAGGTGCTAAGAGACGATATCATTAAGACAATCAAGGGGGAGTAGTCCCCCTTTTGTCTTGTTTTTCTCATTCGGAATGATTATAATTTGTTCGCTATGACGGGAAGGGAGATCGTAAACGACTGAATAGAGAGTCCGGACGGTGGAAGCGGACCAGGAAAACGAATCTCTGTCGTCCCTGAGCGTGTCGAATAACTGAGAGCGGTGATACCGAAGAGGGGTGGTACCGCGCAATGAAAATTGCGTCCCTTCACGAATATTCATTATTTGGGAGGGACTTTTTCTATGAAAGAAATGAAAAAAGCCTATGACCACACAACTGTGGAAGAAGGAAAAGAGAAGTTTTGGGAAGAAAACGGCTATTTTGAGGCGATGAGAAAGGAAAATTTGGATAAGAAGCCTTTTTCCATGATTGTTCCGCCTCCGAATGTCACAGGTATCCTTCATATCGGACACGCGACTAATACCACTATTCTTGACATCATTGCCCGTTATAAGAAACTTTGTGGCTACGATGTTCTTTTCTTGGCGGACATGGACCATGCTGGCATCGCCACACAGGCTAAAGTTGAAGCGAAGCTCCGCGAAGAAGGAAAAGACAAGTACGAATTAGGAAGAGAAGCCTTTTTGAAAGAGGCATGGAAATGGAAAGAGGAGCACGGCGACTATATCTCCAAGCAGTGGCGTGCCTTGGGTCTTTCCATGGACTATTCCAAGGAAAGATTCACTCTGGATGAGGGCATGTGCGATGCCGTCAACAAGGTTTTTAAGACTCTCTATGATCAGGGCTTGATTTACCGTGGTGAGAGAATCATCAACTGGGATCCTGTTTTAAAGACCGCCCTTAGCGATATTGAGGTTTCTTATTCTCAGGATAACGGCCATTTCTATTATTTCAAGTATTGGCTCGAAGACCATTCCACATATCTTGAAGTCGCTACGACAAGACCGGAAACCATGTTCGGCGATCAGGCCGTCTGCTTCAATCCTGATGATGAAAGATATAAGCATCTCGAAGGAAAGAAGGTCATCAATCCTGCCAATGGAGAACTTCTTCCTTTAATCGCGGATCGATATGTCGATATCGAATTCGGAACCGGTGTCATGAAGTGTACCCCGGCGCATGACCCTAACGATTTCATGATCGCGAAGCGTCATGATCTTGCTTTTGTCAAGACGATGAACGAAGATGCCACCATGAACGAGAACTGTCCGAAGGAATATGTCGGACTCGATCGTTATGATTGCCGTAAGAAATTAGTCAAACAGATCGAAGAACAGGGCGATTTGATCAAGATTGAAGATATCGTCCATAATGTCGGACATTCCGAGCGCAGCAAGGCAGTTGTAGAACCGATGCTTTCCAAGCAGTGGTTTGTCTCGATGAAACCTCTGGCTCAGGCAGTCATGGATATTCAGAAGAGCGATAAGAGAACCGATTTCTTCCCTTCCCGTTTCAGCGATGTCTTCTATCAGTGGCTCGAGAACACTCAGGATTGGTGCATTTCCCGTCAGCTTTGGTGGGGACATAGAATCCCGGTCTATACGAATAAAATGACGGGCGAAGTCGTCTGCTCTGTCGAAAAGCTTCCCGAAGAGGAATATACTCAGGATAACGATGTTCTTGACACGTGGTTCTCTTCTGCTTTAGCCCCGTTTGCTTTCTTAGGTTGGCCGAATGAAAACGATCCGCTTTATAAACGTTACTATCCGCTCGATGTCATGGTTACTGCTTATGACATCATCTTCTTCTGGGTCGAGAGAATGGCTTTTGAGGGTGTCCACTTCACCGGTCAGATGCCGTTTAAGAAAGTCTATATCCACGGACTTGTCCGCGACAGTCAGGGAAGAAAGATGTCGAAGTCTCTCGGAAACGGAATCGATCCGTTTGATGTCATCAAAAAGTATGGTACAGATTCTCTCCGCTTTGCTTTGGCTACCGGCGGAACTCCTGGTTTGGATATCAATTTCTCCTTCAATAAGGTAGAGAATGCCCATAACTTCCTCAATAAGATCTGGAATGCATCCCGCTACATCCTTTCTATGCTTCCTGAAAACTTCAAGGAAAGAGATTTTGACAAGTCTGAACTTTCCTACCTGGATGAGTGGATCTTAAAGGAATGCGATAACCTTATCTATTCCGTCAAAACGAATATGGATAAGTATGAGCTTGGTCAGGCTGCCGATTATCTCTACTCTTTCGTTTACGATGAATTCTGCTCTGAATATCTCGAATACACTAAGGTTGCCTTACAGAGCGATGACGAAAAGAAGAAAGATGTCACACTTCAGGTTCTCTACTCTATCTTAAAGAAGATCTTGATTGCTCTCTTCCCGTTTGCACCTTTCATCTCCGAAGAGATCTATTCTTATCTTCCGGGACACGGAAAATCCGTCTATGAGGAAACTTACCCTTCTGAATATGGATTTGCCTACAGTGATTCTGATATCGATGTCGCACTTTCCTTAAGACGAGCCATCAAGGAAATCCGTAATCATAAATCCAAGTTAGGACTTGCTCCGAATGCTCCGATTGAACTCGTCTACTTCGGAAAACAGGAAGATTATGATATGGTCTATCCTTATCTGAAGAGATTCTCCTTCGCTTCCTCTATTACACTCTCTTCTACAAAGAGAGATGACGCAATCTACTTCCCGTCTTTTGCTTTGTCCATCATCGACAGTGAGGATCACGATACTAGCGACCGCATTGAAAAGAGAATCGAATTTTTGAAGAAAGAGATTGAACGCTCCGAAAAGATGCTCTCCAATCAGAGCTTCATCTCCAAGGCAAAACCGGAAAAGGTTGCTCAGGAGAAGGAGAAATATCAGAAATATCTCGACGAACTCAACAATTACATCAAGAAGTAAAAATATTTTTTAGACAAAGAACCTCCTTTGCTTACATATTTATGTGAAGGAGGTTTTTTCTATGACACAGCTGAACGAATATGATGAGAAAACTGTAGTCGGAGGCGAAGCGATTACCTTGACTGCCATCATGGCAATACTAGCTATCGGCATCGTTACCGTAATCTGCTACAAGCTCTTCTTTTCCGACAAAGGGAAGACAACGCTTCCAGGAGGTTTCTCATTCTCATGGGAGTGAACGAAGAGGACTTCTTGGGATACTTCGATTGCAAGCCTCGTGAAAAGGCTGAGATCAAAGGTATGGAGTCACTTTCCGATGCAGAGCTTCTGGCTTTGATTCTGGAGACGGGAACAAAAGAAGAGAATGTCATGAGACTCTCTTCCCGTATCCTCTTCGAAAGAGGAGGAATGATCGGTCTTTTTCAATCAGATGAGAATCTCGAAACGGTCAAAGGCATCGGATGCGCGAAAAAATACCGCATTCTCGCTATCCGAGAAATCATGAGAAGACTGCCATTTGAAAAGGAAGAAAAAGCGAAAAGCGCAAAGGATGTCTATTATCTGACGAGGAATATTTTCTTGGGCTCAAGAGAGGAGAGACTACTTGTACTCTATCTCTCAGCGGATCGGAAGATCATAAAAAAAGAGGAATTCAGCAGTGTATCGGTATCTGAGATTTCTCTTCCGGTCATGACAATACTTCATCATGCAATCTCTTCTTTTTCAAAAGGCGTCATCATCTGCCATAATCATCCATCCGGCAACCTAGAACCGAGTGAAGCGGACCGTTATTCCATGGTCTGCCTTCGTGAAAAACTGAAACTTGCCAATATTGTTTTGATCGACTCTATCATTGTGACTGATACCGGCTATTATTCCTTTCGCAATAAAAAGGAGACCAGTATATTGGGAACGGAAACCTAAATTGGACTTTAATAGTTGCGAAAATCTATTTTTGTTTTTCTCCTGAAAAGCAACCATGTGGAAAGGATATAGAAAGAAGCGTGCGTTATTTTTGAATGAATCGCCCAAAAACGCTAGTATTTTCGTTGCAAGTCGGTTGTTACCATCTTATAATAATCTAAAACTACCAAGGGGGAGTTGTGCATGGCTTACAAAATTGACAAAAAACTTCAGGCCGGTTTAGACTTGATGGAAACAAAAAACAAAAAGGATTACAAGAAAGCGTTGGTCTTGATCAACAAATCCGCAAGAAACGGTGAGACCAAAGGCAAATCCTATTTCACTATCGGAAGAATTCTTAGAGACGGCCTTCTGGGACTGGATTCTGATGTCCCGACCAGCAAACAGTATTATGATGTTGCAATGGATCTCTTTGAGAAAGAGTCCTGCGATAGCATGGACCATAGAATGATGGGTGATTATTACAACTATGGACTTGGCACCAAGGCCATTGATAAGAACAAGGCCCTTGATTTTTATGATCTCGCCGCTCAGGAAGGCGATGAGGAAGCGAAGAAGAAAGCGGAGGAAATCCGTTCTCATCAGATTAGCGGAACACCGTCTGCTGCTCCTGTCCTTTCTCCTGCAACCGAAGTCAAAGAAGAAGTGAAACCTGTCGTGGAAGATAAGCCGGTTGAGGAAAAGAAAATCGTTGAAGTTGCTCCTGCCCCTGTTGTCTCTTCTGAAAACAGAGTCTTTGAGACAGATGATCCGACTTTACTCGATGTCATCGATGCTGAACAGGCTACTATCAAGGCTATCCGTGTTCTTGATGCCGCTACATCTACAAGACAGGATAAGCTCGATGCCATTGAAATGGCCAAGGATGCCGCTGAACATGGCTCTGTCCGTTCTGCTGTTCTTGTTGGTTATCTCTATGAAGGAGACAATTCTCTTGTCCAGGCTGATTATGAATTGGCTAAGAAATACTACAAGATGGCTATTGATAAGGGGTCTGCCACTGCATTGTTCCGTTTAGGAATTCTTTTCACCGATAAAGATTCTCCGTATTATGATATCCGTAATGGCCACGAGATGATCGTCGCCTCTGCCAGAAAAGGTTATGTCTGGGCTTTGATGTATATCGGCGACTGCTTCCGTCAGAAAGTTGTCGACGACAGAAATCTTGAATTAGCGTATCGTTATTACTCTCTCGCTGGTGAAAGAGGATGTGGACTTGGCTATCACTATATGTCCGAAATCGACTCTTCCCGTCAGCAGCTCGCTTTAAGCAAGGATCATGAAAAGATGGCTTTCGACAACGGCTATGATCCTGCTATGGGTTATCAGGATCCTCTCTTCTATTCCTTACACATCTAATCTGATTATTTATTTCGTTCCCAGGTGCTCCGTGTCAAGTGACATGGAGCACTTTTATTTTTTATGAATGACTATATATATTTTTACTATTGGCAATAAATACCAAATTAAAAATGGATAACACAATAAAAATATTGTCAATTCATAACAAAATATTTTGTATCGTAAACTATAGTCAGAAAAAAGTTTAACAAATTTTCAAATTTATGTTGACACAGCAATGGGTAGGATGATATTATCTTACATGCGCCGAAAAAAAGCGCACTTACGATTGCTCTTTGAAAACTGAACGGGATGACCAGTACATACACAAGTA
>CAVFFP010000018.1:0-25625 GCA_963621825.1 bacterium | reverse complement strand
GAATTGTACCTGCGGTTAATCAGGTAGAAACGCATATGTTTTGGCAACAGTATGAGCTTCATGGATGGATGGAGAAATATAATATTCAGCATGAAGCCTGGGGGCCACTTGCACAACATCGTCTAAAAGAAGTAATAGAACATCCCGTTGTAAAAGAAATTGCCTTAAAATATGGAAAAGACCCTGTACAGATTGCACTTGGCCATCATGTGCAAAGGGGGATTGTTGTGATTCCTAAGACTACACATAAAGATCGTATGAAACAAAATTTAGATATTTTTGATTTTAAGTTATCTGATGAGGATATGGAGAAACTCAAGAAACTTGATGAAAATAAATCTATGTGGGCAGAATACGACGATCCAATGATTGTACAGTATGCTATGGAAGAATAGGAAATATCACCTGAATAATATTTAAGGTGCGTCTTATCAACTTGATTGCAAAGATTTCATATCTATGACGATCAGAAAAAGAAAACCATAGTTCCTGACTGGTGAATGATGGCTTCTATTGACATGGAAAACCATCAGGAACTATGGTTTTCGGCATTTTGTGGCCTTCTCCGTATGGTATAATGTCACTAGAAAACCGTGCCACGGGATTTGCGATGATACGCAATGAATCCCAGGGCCTGGCGATTTCGTCACTCGCCGGCAGACTGTTTTCACATCAGAACTTCGTTGCGAGATTCACGTTCCTGGGTGAAATCCCGCGAATCCCGAGCGCCTTTGCGGCCTCCTCGGAATAAGCCTCTGCGAACACTTCGTAGGGGCTTTTCCATTCTGTACTGATCTCCACTTGTCGGACCAAGTTTTCCATGCCGAAGGAGAGGCAAGGTACGAAAATCGTTGTTAATTTTTTAAAAATCAATTTCTTTTTCTTCTTTTGTGTTTTTATTATGGAAAATAATGGAGTGCTTGAAATTGTTTAAACTTGCTAATTTTTTACCTTCATTTAATGTTTGATGAACATTTATTCTTCTGAAAAATGTATTTTCTCTTTTATTCATCATTTTTTCCGAATAACTATCTTTATCAATTGTCCCAGTAAAGATTAGAGTATATTCATTATATTTACTGATTAATTTTCTATTTTCTTCTTTTGAAAGTTGAGGATCATCCATCAATAATATATCTGCATCATAAGTATCTTTAATATTGATTTGTTTTCTTAAATATTGTTTTTGATTTCCAATAAAGAAATCATTGCACAAATGATAATTTAAATTATTTTCATTAAGAAGTGAAATAACCTCCATACTTCTTCCATTCTTTGGAAGAGGAAGTAAGACTTTTTTCTTTTCTAAAATTAATGATAAAAGTTCTCTTTTATTTGTTTTAATATCTATTTCATCATTTTGATAGGCGCCATCAAGAAGTGAGAAATCA
Source organism: bacterium (assembly GCA_963621825.1). Lineage (GTDB taxonomy): Bacteria > Bacillota_I > Bacilli_A > RFN20 > CAG-288 > Enterosoma. The sequence goes on along the minus strand of CAVFFP010000018.1, from coordinate 24,234 downwards.
GCATTGATATTTCTTAAGTTATCACAAATAAAAATTGAATTTTCTAAATAGTCACCACTATAAACTATTTTTTTATCTTCCATTTCAAAAAGAAATGATAAACTACCAAAACAATGTCCTGATCGATAAGTCTTTACTTTGAGCCATGGAAAGAGATCATAAGATTGATTAGGAGAAATAAAATAAGGTTTAAATTCTTTAAAGGACATACAATCAAATGTATCTTCTGAAAGAAATATTTTTCCTTTAAAACCTAGTGAAAGTAACTGAGGAAGAGCACCGCAATGATCAAGATGAGAATGAGAAATAAATAAAGCATCAATAGTAGAAATATCAGTCAGTGAAAAATATGGAATCTCATCATCTTCAGAAAGTCCACAATCAAAAAGAATGGAATGATTTTTTCCTTTTATAAGGAAACAATTACGTCCATGTTCGTTTATTCCACCTAAAGATACGAATTTCATTTAACACTCCTGATGTTTTCTTTTGAATAAAAAAGGCTTATATTTTCGTTTAAAGAATAGGTTTTTCCTGATGAAAAATAGAAGTCATGACCTTGTTCATCTTTTCCCTTATAAGAGAAAATACCACCTTTACATTGAATTTCATAAACATGAACATCAACCTTTTGATATCCATCTTGATAAATAAGAGAGATATCTTCTGGTCTTAAAAATTGATTTTCATCTATAAAAGAAGCTTTACCTATGAAATTAGCAACAAACTTAGTTTGAGGATTCCAATAAATTTCTTTCGGACTGCCTTTTTCGATGATTTGTCCTTTGTTCATGATGATAATAGAATCAGAAATCGACATCGCTTCTTCTTGATCGTGAGTGACAAAAATAGCTGTCATATTGAGCTTTTTAACAAGATTTCTGATTTCTAATCTCATATTCTCACGTAAAAGAGCATCAAGAGCAGATAAAGGTTCATCAAAAAGAATAATATCTGGGTTGATTGCAATAGCTCTAGCTATTGCTACTCTCTGTTTTTGACCACCACTTAATTCGCTTGGTAATCTATTAGCAAAAGAATCCATCTTAACCATTTTAAGACAGTCAAGTGCTTTCTTTTTCATCTCATCTTTTCTTTTTTTATAATCTAAGAAAAATGATTTGATGCCCACTTTCATTTGGCGGTTTTCAATTCCAAACATTACGTTTTCAATGACAGTCATATTTGGCCATAAAGCAAAATCTTGAAAGACAAAACTTATGTTTCTTTCTAATGGTGATTTATCTATTTTCTTATCAATAGAAAAGACTTCTTGATCATCAAAAAGAATTCGACCAGTATCGCTTTTTTCAAGACCGGCAATAATTCGAAGTAATGTTGTTTTTCCACAACCTGAAAGTCCTAAAAGAGTTGTCAAACTACCTGATTCTATTTCAACATTAAGATCTTCTAAAACTTTTGTCTTCTTATCAAAAGTCTTAGATATATTTTCTAATTTTATTTTCATACTCTACCTCTTCTTTTCTTTTTCATGGTTATATATTCTAAAGGAATGAGCAAAGCTAAGGTTATAAAAACAGATACAACAGCAACAGCCATTGCAGCCTGCTGATTTCCTTGTTCAAACTGATTATCTATAAATAGAGATATAGTATAAAAGGCCGGTGGTTGAAGAAGTTTAGCCATAACAAGTTCTCTTAAAGCGACAATAAGAGTCATAGCAAAGCCATAGAATGCACCCTTTAATGCCTGTGGAAGAACAATTCTTATATTGATATTAAATGAATTACGAGAATATACTTGACCTGCTTCAATCATTGAATAAGGCATTTGTAGAATTGAATTCTTAATATAAGAAATCATACTAGGAAGGAAAACAACTGAATATCCAATGATAAGCATGAAAATAGTTCTATATACTGGAAATACTTTATAAATAGTATTGAAGAACATAATCATACCAATACCAGTGACTATATTTGGAATCATTTGAGGAAGCATGCCAAGGAATTCTGTACTTTTTCCAACTATTGTTTTCTTATGCCGATAAGAATATATAGCAATAACAAGACCGATAATTAAAATCACAAGAGAAGAAATTATCGCAATCAAAAATGAATTTCCAATCGCTTTAAATCCAGTTGAAAAACCACTATCTTCACTAAAGGCAATTTTATAATTTTCAAAAGTGAAATTTCCATCAGCTGAAACATTCTTATACATCACCTTCTTAAAAGAAGAAATGATGATTGTAAATAATGGAATAAAGGCAGATAAAAAGAAAACAACCAAAAGGAATAAGCAGCTAAAAACACATTGTAAAATACTCTTAGAATATTTACTGTCCCCTTCATCTTTCAAAGCATAGCTCTTTTTAGAAGTGACAAACATTTGAACAAGCCAAAGAAGCATGCATATCATAACAAGCATTGATGCTAAAGATGAAGCCATTGAAAAATCAATCGGCGCAACTTGCATCTTTTCAGTTATTAAGGTTGTAAAAACCTTCATGTTGATTTTTGGACCAAAAGTAGCAGGAGTTCCGTATTCACTTAACGCTTTGACAAACACTAAAAATGCACCAATGGCAAAATTAGGAAGAAGAATTGGAGCATAAACTCTAGTAAATTTCTTTCCTTGATTCTTTATATAGACATCTGATGCATCATCAAGACTTTTCGGGAATGATAAAAAAGCATTCTTCAACATTGTCATTAAAAATGGTGAAGTATGCATAGCCATAATCCAAGCCATACCAAAGAATGAATAGAAAGCAGTAGAAAGAGGTCTTAAAGCGGGAAAAGTCCTGTAAAGAATTCCGTTTCTTTGCATGAATAACATCCATCCCATAGAGTTGATATAGGGAGGAACCATGAACGGAATCATCAAAACAATATCTAACCACCAAAGTTTTCTTAATCTAGTTTTAGAAAGAATAAAAGCTTCAGGAACAGCAATTAAAATTGAAAGTCCAGTGACCGCAAGACCTAAAAGCAGTGAATTTTTAATTGCCTCTAAAGTCTCCTTTTGTTGAAACATATTTTGATAGTTGAGGAGAGTAAAACTACCAGTTGAAGTCAAAAAGGATTGAGAAAAGACAGAAATAATCGGAACAAGAACAAAAAAAAGCAAGAAAATAATAAGAAGGATACCTGTAAAAAGGTATCCTGTTTTTCTATTGCTAAATAAAGATTTAACAGAGGAGAACATCTTCTTAGTTTTTTGCACTGATTGCAGAAACAAAACTTGTTGCGATATCTGTTCCGTTATTTGCCATATCTGTCCAATTGATATTTGGAAGTTGATTAATTTCACTCATGCCAAGTCTAGCAGAGTTAGCAGAGACATTCTTGCTTCCTGGAAGAAGATATTGATCACTCACGAGCTTTTGAGCACTGTCGGTGCAAAGATAATCCATAACTTTCTTAGCTTCAGTAGCATGAGTTGTTGTATTGAGAATCATAGCTGGACGAGCGTTGACAACTGTTCCACCCTTTGGATAATAAATATCGATAGATTTACCTTTGATTTTATCGGTATAAGCATTATAGTCAACACCACCAACAAGGATATCGACATCGCCGCTTTCAACTGCTTGTAATGCTGGTTTATTACCACCGCCATTAGCAAGCCCGTTATTTATCCAACCGTTGAAGTCGGCCCAAGCAGCAGTTTCGCCTTTAGAAGAAACATAACCAGCAAGGAAGTCTTTGCAAGCGCCAGACTTTGTAGGATCTGGAATAGACATCTTAGCTTCTCCACCTTCTTTCAAAACAGCATTGACTTTGCTGCTATCGGCATAGTCACTCCAATCTAGTTGTTCAATCTTGGCTTTATCTACAAAATCAGTATTATAAAGAACGCCAACGGCAGATGCACTAGTTCCCCAAATTTTGCTGCTTTCATCCTTAAAGATATCATAGAGATTTTCACTTCCATTTGGAGTATAAGCCATCAAATCCATGGTATTGAGACAAGAAAGTCCATCACTCCAAGAAGCAAGAATTAAAACATCACAAACTGGATTTGCTTTTTCAGCTTCAATTTTAGCAAGAAGTTCACCAGTAGTACCAGAAGTTACAACCATTTCAATATCGGTATAAATAGATTCGAATTCATTTTTAAGACTTGTTTGTAATCCGGCAGGAGAGGGCATATAAACATTGACAGTTTTCTTCTTGCCATCGGTTGTGGAATTGTTACTTGCACTAGTCTTTGTTGTATCAGCGGTTGAAGCTTTAGAATCACTTGCAGTAGTAGAAGAAGTAGTATCAGAACAACTTGGAAGAGCGACACTCATCATTGCCAATAAGACAAACATTTGTTTTTTCATTTTTTATAATTTTCCTCGCAATTTCAATTTTAATTCCACAGTAGAATTAATCCTAGTAAAGAATCGTAAAAAATTGTAAGGATAATCTTGACATTTCATTGTAAAAACAAGTTCTAATTTTACACTATCAACAAAATGATAGAATAAATGAACTTGAAAAGAATTAGGAGTTAATAATTTAGTGACATCTTTAAATAATAGAAAAGAATTGAATGGTAAGTTAGGCTTTTTTTGGTATACACAAGGCTTTGGAAAATCATACTCAATGGTTTTATTTGCTAGAAAAGGTTATAAGAAAAGTTTGTACTGTACCCCACTTGTTGAACCAAGTTTTCAATGCCGAAGGAGAGGCAAGGTACGAAAATCGCTGTTAATTTTTGAAAAAATGTTGTTGAATTGCTTCGCTAAATCCAATGTAATTGTATTCAGAGGTGCAAATATGATAATTACCGTCTCGATGTTGAAAGAAAAATACCGTGATTATGCAAACACATTAGATAAAATACAAGAGATGCAGCTGACTTTGTGAGTGACACATTGAGCCTTACTCTATGGAAGAAAGAACTGTTTATTGCATCAATGGATGGTTTAGAAGCGGAATGATAGTTCGATTTTCTGAATCGAATACTTTATTTAGTGATCTGGAAATGTATGACTGATTTGCTATGTAAACTAAAGCTTTTATAAAACATACGATATTCATCGTTGATTTATTCGTTTGTATCGATTGCTATTCCGAATGTGTCTACTAGTACAGTTTATAAGTGCCAAACGAAAATCAATAGACAAGTAAGAGGAGTCCGATCCTATCCGTTATGTCTTCTTGTTTGCAAAATAGGAGAAGAAACGATCCTCTTTCCGATACTGACTCGGTGTCATATCCACAGTCTTTCTGAACAATCTTATTAAAGCCTGTGAATCCTCTAATCCAACTTCCTGTGCAATCTCGGATAGATTCTTTTTCGTATTCTTCAATAGGTCACTCGCTTTTCTGAATCTTAAATCGGAAATGTATTTTCCAAGAGAGGAACCGGTGTATTTTTTGAAAGCATAATCGAGATAATTCGGAGTGATGTTGACTAAGTCCGCATACTCTTTCAAGTTCATTCTCCTCTGATAATTGTTCGAGATGTATTTGATCAGATAGTTGATATATTCCGGTATCGAGGATAACTGGATGAATTCTTTATCGATCTTGTCTTTCATCCTAGTAAGGATCTCATAGATGATTCTGGATACTTCCTTTTCGTCATAGTTTCCCTTTTTCACAAGTTCATGAATCTTTAGGATGTTGTTAAAGGTAGATGTTTCCTCTTCACGTAATGGAATAATGGGACCCACAGCAGAATAGATGTACTTGAAAAAGGTGTTCAGATTCTGATTGTTGAAGTGGATGAAAAACAGTTCACAGCCCTCCGCTCCTGTCCATACTTCGTGTTCATAAAGACAGTCTAGGAAGAGAAGACAATCTTTTTCGTGATGATACAGTTTATCCTGATAAATCAGATTGATCGTTCCGTTTCTGACATAGGTCAGCATGAAGTTATCCATATTGACTCTATTTAGATGGTACTGAGATCCTACTTTTTCATAACCGACGAAATCCAAGGTATACAGCAATCCGCTCGTGTCGATTGGATCGAATACCTCGATGACATAACTTTCCTTGCTTGCATCTCTAGTCAGTTTCGCTTTCATAAAATCTCCAATCGTAATATTTGATACTTTTATAGTAATTTATACCATTGTTATTGATTGTTATTAAGTATAAAATAATAGCAGAAAGGATGTAAGCGATTACATGACAAGGGCATAAAATGAAAAAAAGAAAGTTATGTCTGTTAGCGTTATCACTTTTTATGGTTGGCTGTGGAAATCAAGTTTCCTCCTCCTCTTCTAGTCAGAACACGTCAACGGAAAAAGAGAATGAGGACGGACTGAAATGCGAGAAGGGTAAGTTTGTTTTCGACGTCGGAACAGATAAATACGTCTCCACTAGCTATGATTCTCTCTATCTTCTTAATGATGAGTTCACAAAAGGGCAATTCAAGGCATCGATTGACATCAAGGATAAGTATTCTGAAAACGGATTCGTATTGAACTATACGGAAAACTCTTATCTTTTTGTCGGTTTTGATTTCTCTGGAAATCTCTCTGTCTATCAGAAAGAAAACGAAGAGGTCAAAATCCTTCTAAACCAATCCGTTGAAATGGATATTTTCAGCAGTGCTGTCGATCTTTCTCTGATCAAAAACGATGATAGGTATGAAATCTATATGAGCGATAAAAATGTATTCTCCTTTACAAATGAAATGACTTCCTCGGATAAAATCGGACTTTATGCTGGCGGAAAAGATACCTCCTATCAACATGTCACATTCAATCCGGATTACAGTTACGATTATGATGAAAATGCCTATAATGCTCCAAATGGTGCATTTGATTTTGCTGACAAGAGCTTTGTCTCTTCTGGTTCTGATAACATCGTAGTAAGCAATGCTAAGACATTCACGGAAGGTACGTTAGAGGTAAGTATGGCTTTGAAAGACTCTACGACCGATAACGGAATCATATTCGGTCTAACTGATCATGACAAAAACGAATATTGGGAAAACGGTGTCAGTTATTACTTCTACTTCGTCAATAAAGATGGCCTTGCCTTCTTAGGCAAAGTCGACAATGGAAAATGGTCTACCTTGACGACAAAATCCATAAAAAACTATGACAACTCCGCAACCTATCGAATCAAAGTCACAAGACACAACAGCGATATCTATTGCTTCTTGGATGATACTCTCTATTTCTGCTACCGAGACAGTAATCCATTGACAGGAAACAAATATGGATTCAGAGCAGGAGGAAGCAATATCACTTACTCCTTAGTGCATTTGGATTCCTATAATGAGAAAGAGAAGAAAGATGTGCTGAATATCGGAAGCGGATCTTTTGATCAGTTCGATAACATCATCTCCACTACTTCTAAGTATTCGATTGGATTATTGAAGGACAAAAAGGTAAAGGATGGTACCATCACTGCATCTCTGATTCCGGGTTCAAGCAATGATAACGGCATCGTCTTCCGTGCAACTAGACCTAATGGTTCCTCCTTCTATGAAAAAGAGGAAGGATTATCCTATTACTGGCTCTATTACACAACGACTGGATGTATTTCCTTCTCCAAATTTGAGAACGGAAAAGAGACAAAGCTTCAGAACAAGTTCTTGCCTTGGGGAAGTACACAGAGTGTCTGTTATGATGTGAAGATCGTCTTAGACGGAAAGGATATCTACTGCTACTTCGGAGGAAGGCTATCTTTCTATTATCATGATGATAACCCATTAGAAGGAGAAGAGTTCGGTATCAAGGCTATCGGTGATAACTGCACGGTTCTTAACTTTGCGACCGATAGTGACCATCAGAAAGAGACGAACGAATATCTGATATTCGGTCATTCCTATACAGAATACTGGTATACCTATAAAGAGGATTTCCCGGATTATAAAGATATCAATGATATCGGTATCGGTGCATCTAACACCGGACATTGGGCAAATCAGTATTCTAAGGAAGTCATCGCATATGAGCCGCGATACGGAATCTACTGGAACGGCATCAATGATGTTACAGCTGGAATCAATGTCAATGTGACTGCGAACAATGTGAAGAAACTGCTTCTTGAAATCAAAGAGAGTCTTCCTGAATTTGAAGTCGCCTTAGTCGGAGTCAATCGATGCCCTGTCGCTTCTAGTAAACGCAGTACGATTTCAGAACTGAACAATCTATACAAGCAGATTGCAGAAGAAAATGACTTTGTCCATTATGTCGAGACAGAGTATATGTACTGTGATAAAAACGGAAATGAATTAGGTAAGTATTTCACGGACGGATTACATCCGAATCATGACGGTTATAAATTAGCGGCAGAGGCGATCATTGCTGCGTTAGGAGAATAACATGAAAAGAAAACAATTATTGCTTTTGACAAGTATATTGCTGCTTGCTGGATGTGATAAGGTTCCTTCCTCTCTTAATAGCGAAAGCAATACTACTGGTACTACTATTGTAGATGATACTATCGAAATCAAAAATGAAATCAACGCTTACCTGAATTCCATCGATCTTGAAAACTACATCGGCGAGGAAAAAACGGCATTAGAGTCCATGATCTCCTCACTCAGAAGCCTTGTGTCTACTAGTAAGGACAAGAGTCAGCTGGAAGCTGCTTTCTCTGCTTTTAAGACAAAATACCTAAGTCTTAAGACAAAGGCAGAATACGAAAAAGATGAAAAGACTCGATTTGATGATAGAAAGAAAGAACTTCTCAGTGAACTGACGATTGCAAATGAAACTCAGTATCGTAAAGAAGAGTTGTTAAAGATTAAAGAAGTTCAAAGCTCCTTATTCTCTAAAATAGAAGCTGCAGAAACGATTGAAGAACTTAGTGCAATTGATACGAGTGTTATGAAGAGTGCTATCTCCTCTTGTAAAACAAACGCTCAGTATACGATGGAAGAGATTCTTCCTTATGGCTTAGATAGCGATTGGCCCCTTGTCAACGAACACCGTGATCAGATGACGTTAGAAAGCGATGGAAGTATCAAGACAAAAGATGATGGCTACGCTTTAGATAGGACACTCTATGAAGGAAAAATGGAGATCGTCTTTTCTGTCAACACGGATAATTACTGTAGCTTAGGCGGAATATTGCTTGCCTCTAAGTCCTCGTTAGGAGATGGCTTAGATGGTTATGTCATCAATATCGCAAGACAATCCACCTATGAGTATTATCAGGTTTACTACATCCGAAATTTCTTTGCCTCCAAGGGAACACAGTTCTATCAGTATATTGGAGGATGGGTCTATAACGACGACTATCCAAACGAGACCGTTTCCAATAATCCGATGAGAGTCATTGTCGAAAGAGATTCTCTTAGACTATATAAGGAAGCGGATTATCAGAAATATGGGGAAAGTGCAAAAGCCTGTTCAGTCGATCTGACAAACGGTGGACAGTTTGACCTCTATTCTTCCTATCATTTCGGTATTCTCACTTGGGGAAATGAAGGTGTTCCGTTCAATCTGGAACTGGATATGTTGGCTGGAAGCGAATCCGTCGATGGAACAGAAAAAGCAAAGGAAATTCTCGAAGAGTATATTTTAACAATCGATACTGGAAAATACGGAAGCGATAATCAGGAAGTCATTGACGAGAAAATCGCTGAAGTCAGAAGCCTTACCGACTACGATGATATCTTTGCCGGATATAAGGATTTGAAAGAGTTGATTGCTCAGATCGATGTCGAATGGAAAAAGACAATCGGCGCTAAAAAAGAAGAACTGCTCAATAAGCTGAATTCCTATTCTTACAATCAATTCAGAGCGGAAGAATCTCTTGCGATACTAGCAGAGAAAAACAAGTTAACTGAGAAAATCAATTCCGCTTCTACCTTAGATGAAATCGATGCTATCTCCTTTGCAAATCTTGAAAATCTATTTGCTGCCTCAAAGACAAACGCTCAGTATACGATGGAAGAGATCCTTCCCTATGGCTTAGATAGCGATTGGTCTCTTGTCAACGAACATCGTGATCAGATGACGTTAGAAAGCGATAGAACTATCAAGACAAAAGATGATGGCTACGCTTTAGATTCTACAGTCTACACAGGTGATATGGAAATCGTATTCTCTATCAATACGGATGAGTACTGCAATGTCGGCGGAGTTCTTTTAGCCAATAAGACCGCACAGACTGGACATAACGGATTAGATGGATATCTGATCAATGTATCGAGAACGGCGACAACGGAGTATTATCAGATCTTCTATCTGAACAACGGATATTGTGGAGATGGTTCTACAAGCGTTGTCGAATACATCGGAGGATGGGTATATTCCGATGATTATCCTGGTGAGACTGTCACCAATAATAAGATGAGAGTCATCATCAAGAACGGTGTTTTATCGCTCTATAAGAATGCAGATTATTTACTTGCCGGTACAGCAAGCAAACACATCGATGTCGATCTGACCGCCAACAATAAGTATGAGTTATATAACAATTACCATTTCGGTATCATGACTTGGCTCAATGGCGGAGTGCCTTTCAACTTCGAATTGGATATGTTGTCCGGAAATACTATCGTCAATGGCGTAGAGAAAGCAAAATCCATCGCGGAAAAGGAAATCGCCAAGATCGATCTTGATAATTATGCCGCTTCCGATAGGAGTGAAATCGAAGATAAGATTCTAGAAGTGAGAAACGGCGCAGATTATGACGGAATTCTTAATTTGATAAGTGAACTTAAAGAATTAGTTGCCTCTACACCTTCAAAATCCGTAAGATCAGCGGTTGAACTTGTGGATCATATCTTCAGCGACGACCACTCCATTCAGTCTACTTGGGATGCCGTACAGACTAACATGAAGCTATGGACACATACAGAAGGTACAAATAGCGTCGTCAACCCTGGAAATGCGGGATGGCAGCTTGCAGATGATAACTTCACGAACTTCAGAATGACGGTGAATATGTCGGGTGCTACTCCGATCAATCCTTTCCAGTATGGCGGATATCTTTCAAGATCCTTCCTGATTGGAGCGGAAGCGGCTGGATACAATGTCAAAGGTTATGCGATTACGGTACAGAAATCATCTACAGAATGCTGGGTGCAGTTACATTACCTTGATGGAACAAGCACGAATACAGGCACCGCAATTGACGCTTGGTATGGTGACTATGATGGCAAGGATTTCACCATTGAGGTTATCGATGGAGTCTTAAAACTCTACAATGCGGATGGAACAGCATTCGGAACATCCTTCTTCAATAATACATCCGTTACTTTAAGCAATTATAATGGCGGTCATATCGGTGTGTTCTCTTGGACCTATGATGAAGCTCTTGCTTCTGCAGTTGAGACGACTATGACATTCAAGAAGTTAAAAGCATTAGCTTAAGAAGATAGTCCTTTTATAACCTTTAAAAGAGCAAAAGGAATGCAATCAGTAAATTGAATGCAATTATGGTATCTATTCTGATAGATACCATTTTGCGTAGTGTACATTTTTTGTGCTGAAATGAAGATGGATATGTTGATATCTAGATTGATGTTAGACTCAAGCCGATAAATTTAAGTCTTCCCTAGTTGTATGACTGCATTGTCAGAGATGGATATTTTTATGCTTTTTGAAACATCTTGACCTTAATTTGATAGTTTCAGAATTAAATTTGTTTTTTTGATAAAGACTGAAAATGTATTTTGAACAACTATCGAAAGTTTGAAACTCTCGGAATGAAATTGTAAAAAGTCTCGGATTGGAAACACTAAAAGTCTCGGATTGAAATTGCCAAAACTCTCGGAATGAGGTGTATTATCTGGAGAGGTTGATATAATGAAATTACCTGATTACAAAAGAAGAATCATCGATAAGAAATTAGATGTTTACTTGGAAACTTTTGGTGCTGTCTTGATAGAAGGTCCTAAATGGTGCGGTATCGAAATCAAGCTTGGTGCAAATCAGATAGAAGATGCGACGAATAATCTTCTGAAAATCAATAATTTGATCATAAAAGAAGGTGGCAAACCAGCCAAAAGTCTTTGCGTTATCTGCGGATTGACAAATGCTGCTTATAGAAGACCGGATGGGGTCTATGTGGTACCTATCACCTCATTAAAGGATTGAGATTCCATCAAGCTGTAATGCATGCAAAACCTTCATTTTTTAACCTTTTGATACCATATCTGTCTGATTTGAAATGTGACTAGATAGGATTAATTTTTTGAATCTTTCATAATCTCGTGGAAGAATAATTAGATTTTTGGAAGAATAATTGAATTTTTGGAAGATTAATGTATAATATGAGTGAATGAGGTATTGTTATGGAATTGGATGAAAAACAGTTAAAACAAATAAGAGAAGATTCCCACACGGAATTGAAAGAATCGGGTAGAAAAATACCTGATAGTCTTTATGAAACCTATTCTTCCTTTTCTAATACTGGAGGCGGAGTCATCTACTTGGGAATCAAGGAAGGCAAATTCAATGAGATTGTCGGTCTTTCTAATCCCGATGAACAGAAGAAAGCCCTTATCTCTGCTCTTCATTCGAAGAGCAAAGTGAATTATTGTGGTGTCTCTGATAGTGACATCCAAATTTTGGATATCAATGGTAAGAAGATTATTCGTTTTCTTGTTAAAGAGGCCCCCATTGAGGCAAAGCCGGTTTACATCGACGGCAATCTCTCAAAGTCTTATGTCCGAATCGGTGATGGTGATTTTCTGATGTCAGAAGATGAGATTGCTGCACATCTTCTGAAGAAGAAAGGCGTTGCCTTTGACATGTTACCGAATTCCTTAGGTTTGGATGAAACGAATCTTGACCTTGATTCGTTAAAAAGATTCCGTAAAAATCTGAATGAGATCAATCCTAATAATATGTTCCGCTTGCTAAATGATCACGATTTCCTTTTGCGAATCGGTGCATTGACTAATTATAACGGGAAGTGGGTTCTGAAGAATGGCACTGTTCTTTTCCTTGGCAATATCAGCGATATTCATCAAATCTGTCCTAATTATTTCCTCGATTATCAAGAAAATCTTACAGGTCAGACAAGATGGGACAGACGTATCGTCTCTGATGATTATACCTTTAACGCAAACCTATATAATTTCTTTGATTTGGTGAGAGAGAACATCATTCGTAATTTGCCGAATCCTTTCAGAACTGATGGAGTCACGAATATGAATGGTTCCGATATACAGCGTTCTGTTATCGAAGGGGTTGTCAATGCTATAACAAATTGTGATTTCTCCGCCTTGCCCGGTGTGCTTATCAAGAAGAGTCATGACGAAATTATAATAACCAATTCTGGTGATGTTTCTGTTGGAGTAGAGCAGGCTATTAGTGGCGGCATCACTAACCCGTTCAACAAAAACATTATGAACTATTTCAGACTGCTTCAGGTTGCTGACCGTGCAGGAAGCGGTGTTCCTAGCATTTATGAAACATTTAAAACTTATGGATTTTTGTCCCCTGATTTATCTGTTGAAACAAATCCGAAAAGAACTGTGCTGATGATGAATTTCACTCAGATCAACAGAAATACACCACATTATGATGAAAAACTGAAAATATTATCTTATTTATCCGCTCATAATGATGGTGCAACGACTGAGGAATTATCCAAACTGATTGGGATGAAGAATTCATCTACGAATCAGATTCTAAGCCAAATGCTGCTTTCTAGCCAGATAAAGACGAACGGAAAAAAGACAAAAGGAAAAAGATATTACATCCTCTGATTCGTGTTTTTGATGATTCTTTCATAATCTCGTGGAAGAATAATTAGATTTTTGGAAGAATAATTGAATTTTTGGAAGATTAATTTGTACTAGAAAAATGCCGATTATAAATGAATTTTGAATGGATTTTCTTTAAAACAGGTCTTAATACTATGTTTTTTATCGCTTTCTGAAATTTCCGGGCGTCATATCGTAGTACTTGCGGAATAGTTCACAAAAGTAACTGCTGTTAGAAAAACCGCAGGAATAAGCGATATCGATTATGGATCGATCCGTGTTTTGAAGTAAGAACGCGGATTTTTCAAGTCGGTATCGATTCAGATAGACCATAGGGGATGTATTTAGGTATTTCTGAAAGAGTTCCGTACATTTTGTCTTACAGCAGTTCCCCGCTTTTGCGATGTCCTTTATCAGTATCCTGAGAGCATAATTTTTCTGTACGTATCCAATCATCCGTGTCAGAGTAAGGATATCCTGAGAATCAACATCACTGTTGAAAAAAGAGTTCATATTTTCAGATAACAGACGGAAGATATGAGCGGATTTCTCTATGACTATAAACGGATTGATCTTCTCCTTGTTTTCTTCGAAAAGCGTCTCTAGATCATGAAGAATCTGATTCTGCCATGTGAGAGAAGGATTCAGTTTTTCATATGGGAATTTATCGTTTTCCAAAAGTGGATTCAGAAATTCTTTTGTCAGGTAATCGTTATCCGCAAAAAGCTTAGGAGACAAGAGGACACAAAGAAAATGGCATTCGGAACGAGTCTCTGAATATCCGTAATGAAAACAGCGGCTATTTACAAAAATGCCTTCTCCTTGATGCATGGGGATTGTATTTCCGTTTACATCATATGTCATCATACCCTCTCTGATGAGGATGAACTCGATATCATCATGCCAATGGCTGACGGCACTGAAATTCGGATAGGAGGATAGTCTTCCGTTTTTTATATAGACTGGGAAAGCGGGATTGTTATAGACGACATTCTCTGACAAATCTGAATTCAGTGCGGCACAGATGCTAGTATCCATACATTTTCTCCTTTACGGACGATTGTTATATGATTATGTCGAATTATGATATAAAAAGCAATCAAAATAATCTATCTTTGTATACGGAAAGGAGAAATAAAGATGAATAAAGAATTCAGGGGTAAGATTCTGAGACTTGCTTTGCCTATCATGTTTCAGCAGTTCATGCTTGCTTTAGTCAGTGCCAGTGATGCTTTCATGCTAGGCGGTCTTAACCAAAGCTCATTGTCTGCAGTTTCTTTAGCATCCCAGGTTACATTTGTTTTCAATCTAGTCCTGACAGCAATGACGATCGGTGAAAACATGTTCGTCGCTCAGTACTACGGAAAGAAGGATTATGTCACGGTCAGAAAGACAGCCGGTGTTGTCTTGCTCTATGTCATGATTGTTGCCTGTTTGTTCATGATAGCGACGCTTGTGATGCCTGAATATCTCATGAGAGCATTTACTAACGATGTCACATTGATAGAATACGGCGCAAAGTATCTAAGGGTTGTCGGTATCTCGTATGTTTTCTCTGGTGCGATACAAGTGCTTCAGGGGTTATTGAAGAATACCGGATATGTGATGAAAAGCACAATCATCAGTACAGTCGTTGTCGTACTGAATGTCGGTTTGAATGTTCTTTTCATCTACGGATATCTCGGATTTCCGAGATGGGAGATAGTTGGAGCAGCGGTAGCGACACTGATTTCGAATGTGATAGGTCTTATTATCGCAGTGATTATGCTGTTTCGGAAAAAGGAACTTTGGATCCGCTTATCGGATCTGAAGGACAAAAGGGAATGCATCAACGGAAAATTCTGGAAACATGTCTATCCAGTCCTTCTCAATGAATTGGCCTGGGGAGGCGGATTCACGATGTATTCCGTCATATTAGGACATTTAGGAGATGATGCTATCGCTGCGAATTCGATAGCAAACATCACCAAGAATCTTCTGATTTGCGTCTGTACTGGCTTTGGATATGGAGGCAGTATCATCATTGGAAATCTGTTGGGAGAAGGAAAACTCGAAGAGGCGAAAAAGTATGGTAACTCCCTCTGTAAAATCTCGATTCTATCCGGTGTCATAACAGGGCTTGTCTTACTAGGAATCACTCCAATCATATTACGCTATGTCAATCTTAGTGATACAGCAAAAGACTATCTGAAATACATGCTCTTCATCAGCAGTTATTACGTCATAGGAAAATCGATCAATTCTATGACGATTGCCGGTATTTTCCCCTCCGGCGGAGACACGAGGTTTGGCTTGTTATCCGATGCGATTACGATGTGGTGCTTTGTTGTACCATTCGGCTGTTTAGCCGCCTTTATCTTCAAATGGCCTGTGCTTGTCGTGTATTTTATTCTGAGTTTGGATGAGATTGTAAAACTTCCGTTTGTATTCCTGCATTATAGGAAATACAAGTGGCTTACGAATCTGACAGAAAAGGAGAACTGAACTATGGATATGAAAAAAAGAAGAGATAATCAACTTGCCTATATTTCGGATGAGACGATCATGGAAGAACAGCAGATATGCAGACGAAAACTTCAGAAGATAAACTTTATGGACCGCTCCGACTTTGAAGGATTGGCAAAAGCTATCAAAGATCTTTTCGGAAAATCGGACAATGCTTTTGTCAATCCTCCGTTCTATTGCGATTATGGATCCCATATCGAAGTCGGAAAAAACTTCTTTGCCAATTATAACTGCACTATCATCGATGTCGCCAAAGTAAAAATCGGAGATAATTGCCTGTTGGCACCAAATGTCGCTATCTATACTGCGGGACATCCGATCTATCCCGATACAAGAAATTCCACATTCGAATACGGGAAAGAGGTCACCATCGGTGACAACGTATGGATTGGCGGGAATTCTGTGATCTGCCCCGGTGTCCACATCGGAAATAACGTTGTCATCGGTGCGGGAAGTGTTGTCACAAAAGATATTCCGGATTGGTCGATTGCTGTAGGAAATCCTTGCAAAGTCATACGAAAGATAACCGAAGAGGATAGAAGAAGACTCTTCCATATGGAAGAGATTGATGATGAGGCCTGGGAAGTCATAAAAGCAAAGATAGGAAAATGATAGGAAAATACGAAAATTATCGATTCTATTGCTGTGATAAGTGTTAACGGAACATGGTAAAATAAATCCATATTAGATAGTGTATATAAGGATTAATCAGAACAGAAGAATCTGAGATGAAACAGGAGGAAATAGGATGAAAGCTGATTATCATGTACATACAGAGTTCAGCGATGATAGTGAATATCCGATAGAAAAAGTCATACAGGATGCCATTAGACTTGGATTAGATGAGATATGCTTTACAGACCATGTCGATTATGGAATCAAGAATGACTGGGATGATAATGCGGATGTCAGTTACCGTAAAGGAATACCTGGTGAACCGGATGAGATGCCGGTTCTGAATGTCAATTATCCGAAATACTACAAGACCTTTTTAGAAATGAAGAGAATCTATGGAGATAGAATCAATCTTAAGTTAGGCCTAGAATTCGGAATGCAAAGACATACCATCGAGAAGTATGAAAAACTGTTTTCAAAGTATCCGTTTGATTTCATCCTTCTCTCCGTTCATGAAATCGACGATAAAGAGCTTTGGACACAAGATTACCAAAAGGGAAAAACACAGAAAGAGTATAACGAAGGCTACTATAATGAGCTGCTCTATCTTGTCAAACACTATCACAACTATAGTGTCTTAGCTCATATGGATCTTATCGTAAGGTATGATAAAGAGGGTATATATCCTTTTGAAAAGCTGAAGCCTATCATTATAGAGATACTGAAGACGGTGATCGAAGATGGAAAAGGAATTGAGGTCAATACCTCCTTCCATCGTTATGGATTATCAGACATGACTCCTTCAAAAGACATCTTAAAACTCTATCGTGAATTAGGAGGAACCATTATCACAATCGGTAGCGACAGTCATAAGGAAGAGCACCTCGGCGCCTATATCGATGAGGCAAAGGCGGAATTGAAAGCGTTAGGCTTTGACAGGTTTGTCACCTTCGATAAGATGAAACCGATTTATCATTTGCTGTAAAGATACGGATGAGCGTACAAAAGGGTATCTGTGTTTTTTGATATTTCTCGAATTGTTGAATGATCAAGAAAAACGCGGGAATTATCATGCTTTTAAAAGAAACCTTAAATGAAAATTAAAAGAAAGATAATTTCCGCTCCCTTTCTTGACACTCGTTTTCAATGAGACTAAAATTGCAACATGTTCAATCTTGACGTTAGATTGAACGAAACAAGGAGAGAATAATCTATGAAAAAATGGAAAAAAGGACTTCTCTTGACTATCGCTGCCTTAGCACTTGCTGGCTGCGATAATAACAAGACAAGTCAGTCTACAGACACAACCGGCAGTGATTCCCCTATCAGTGAAAGCACCGGTACAACCGACACGACTTCTGACAAGACCGATACCGAAAAGTGGACCGATGAAGAGGCCGCTTTGATGAATGAGTACTGCGGCGGAATCTTACCGAAGCTTCAGCTCGTCACAGGAAACAATGTCGAATTCCAGGAATTGGAAGATGATTCCGGAAGCAAGTTCTTAGCTATCTTCAGTGAATCCGATGACTTCATTTTAGACGACTACTACACCATCTTGGAGAAAGCCGGATGGAAGGTCATCAAAGGATATGGCGGAAATGTTACCCAGACCGATTCCAGTGGCCTTAACTATATCGAGTTGACCTATGCTCCTAGCGGTGATACAAAAGGCTATGACATGGTCTATTACTATAGAGCCGCTTATACCGATGATGACGGAAAGACGGTCCCTGGCTGCAACATCATCCAGTGCTACAATGACATGGTTTCCGATACAACCGATGCAACCGCATGGACAGATAAGGAAAAGGCTTCGATGAAAGATACCCTTACTGTCGAAGTTCCTTTCGTTCAGTTAGGTTCTCTTAGCCGTGCCTATGCCCGTAACTCCAGCACCTATTCCCTTATCGACCTTTATACCGAGGATCTGACTTTAAGCTATTCCAATACTCTTGTTGCCGATGGCTTCGTTCTCGATGATAAAACCAGTGCTGCTCAGGATATCTATATCTTGACAAAGACATTGACCGATGGTGCGACTATCACTGCCTATCTCTACTACATGAACGGAAACAACTTCAATTTCTTCTACTCTCCGAAGGTCACTATGTATTCCTCTTGGCCGAAGGATGCTTTGAAGGACATCGAAGTTACAACCGGTGTTACCGTTCCTGAATTCCCTGTCGATGTCGGTGGAAGCTATTATGTCTTCTCCAAGAACGGAACTCTCTATATCCAGGGTGATACCACATCCTATGACTCCTGGTCTTATGAATATGATCTTGAAGAAATCGGACTCACCTATGATGATTATGATTCTCCGTATACGAACTGGGAAGAGACCATCGCTATCACCTGCAATACCCTCGTTGACGAATATTACAGTCAGGTTGGACTTCAGGTCGCTATCACTCTGACTGAGCCTAGCAGCGTTATGTCTGAAGGATGGCCGAGTTCTTCTATCGCAAGTGCTCTTACAGATGTCTTATCTGTCAGTGATTATGCACTTCCTGAATTGACCGATCTTTCCTCTCTTACTTCTACAACCGTCAAATTTGAACTTCATGGTGATGACTATGTCAACGATAGATATGAAGAAATCCTCGAAGAGATCCTCAATTATCCTTCTTGGTACGAAAGTGAACTTCCGACAGATTATACCGAAGATGACATCAAGGCTTTAGCCAAGTCCATGGCCGAAGCAAAAGCTGGCTTTGCCATCAAGATCAAAGATGATGAAGATTGTGCAAGCTATGATGCTTATTACGCCATTCTCGAGAATCTTGGTTATCATAAGGTCGATGGTGCCAGCGATGGAACCTTTGAAGATAAGGATGGAAAGGTCACAATCTCTTTGAGCGCAAACTCCAATTCCATGACAACAACCATCACTGTTACTAAGGGTAGCGGTGAAAAGCATGAACCTAGTATCTCCTTCGGCTCTGAGTCCTATGAGATTGGAATCGGAAAGAGCCAGAAGCTCCAGGTTGTCAAGGATATGCTTCCTTACGATGTCACCTATTCTTCCACCAATCCGGAAAAAATCTCCGTCAACGCTGCTGGATTTGTCACTGTCTCTGATTCTGCTTCCGCTGGAGACACTGCAACAATCACTGCCAGTGTTACTGCCGATGGAAAGACCTATACTGCTACATGCACTGTCACAGCCATTGAAGTCTTAGACTATGATGCTTCCAGCGCAATCGCCAGCATCAACAAGCTTCTCAAGACAGAAGGCTACGATAATGCTGTTGAAGGAACTGACAATAATGGTTCTCCGATGCTTACATTGACATTTGATACCACTGCTGATACTTCTGTCACTGCCTCTACTCTTAGAGACTTAGCCGAACAGAAACTCATCCCCGAAGGATTCTCTATTGTCACAAGCATGGATGTCGATACCGGTGATGATGTCATCTGGCAGAGCGTTTCCCGTTATGAGGATGATGTCGAAGTCGGTAGCGGTATGCGTATGGGCTGCGAATTCTATTATCAGGAAGATGAATGGGCTAAGGTTGAACTTAGCTACACCGTCTTCACCCGTGATAGCGACCCGAACACTCTCATCCTTGAGATTGTTGCCTTCGATACTGATTACTAAATTATCGAACAATCAAAAAGTCGCTTATTGAGCGACTTTTTCTATGGTTTGCAATCTTGTAAACTTAATATACTGAATTAAGTTGCCTTTATTTTCTGATGATATGCTTCAAGTCCTTTGCATCGCAAGGAAGCTCATAACCTTTGACGTCCTTGAACTCGATAGGATAGATATCTGTCTTGTTCTCCGTGATGATCCAGTCATCATTCAGACTGCCCTTTCCATCGATCAGGAATGTATATTTTCTTCCTTGCCCTTTCGTATACTGACAGATGGCGACATGATAGATGTTTTCATCCGCTTTTGTTTCTACTAATGGTTCCTCGAATAGAATCTCGGTTTCGGCATCTTTGATTACGAGCACATCTTTTCCTTTATACTGGAAATGAAGCTCATTGTTATTCAATATCTTCACGCTGTCACATCTATTGTTTTTCTTCAGAGTGTCTTTGACAACTTCTCCTTCGAAATTTACGTCGAAATGATAAACTAATGCACAGTTCTGCTTTTCAAGATCGAATATAATATCTCTCTTTGTTGAATTGATACGCATAAAGTCTGTGAACTTATGAATGGTGAACTCTTTAAAATGAAGCATTGAGTTTGCGAGATTGTTTTCCTTGACTATATCATCTTTATGGTTGCTATAGAGATCGAACAGGCATTTCAGAATAGAGCGTTTTACTCCGGAATCAAACTTTCCGTTTCGGTTTTTGATGCTAAGGAGCGCTTCTAAAAATAGTCTTGCTCCATAACCTGCCGTCTCTTCGTTTGTATAGTACGAACCGAGTCTTAAAGCTACATCAGCGAGGTTTGAATACATCGGATAATCACAAAACTCCTTATACACTATTGGATAGAGACGGTCATAACACTGTCTTGCGGCTTCTTCATTTTTGACAACACCATATCCGTTTTTGAACATGTCTCCTAGTTTATAGGTTGCCTCAATGTTACCGGCAATCGAGGCCATCATAAAGTATTGGAATGCTTTATCGTACTCTGGAATTCCTTTATTCACTCTTCCGTAGTAATAGATATATCCTAAAGTATCTGCGTAATTGTCATCAAAACCATCATTCAGAAGCTCAAGAAGGCATTGTTCCGATGTTTTATAATCTTCTTTGACGTATTCGTTTCCGCCATAATAGGCATAGGCTTTCAATTCTAGTCCTAGTTTATCATGATGTTGGGCTAGTTTATCAAGAAAGGCTACATATGCTTTCCTGTATTTCTCTTCCTTGCGTGGATCGTATTCCAGATTTTTAACGATATATCGCATCTTATTGTCAGGTATAGTCCTCTCATACAGAGGAAGTCCTTTTTCTTTAAGATAGATATCCAGCTGTTTCTGTGTCTCTTCTAACCTATATTCCAGATCCTGACTGTAATCTGCAAGAATCAAGTAAATATCGATAAAATGATAGTCTAATTCATCATAATCTTTATCATCGACATCGAAAAACTTATGGAGGTTATGAGTGTCCCAGACATAATTGAAGAGATCGATGTTGAACCTTTCAAGGTCAAAATGATCTTTGATACGTTTCAGATAGTCGTTGAGACTTTCGGCCGTTAATGGAAGCTTAGGACCAACAAAGAGGACTTTGAATCCCTCTGGCAATTCAGAGGAAGGGATTCCGGTCATGTTTTTTAGTACGTCATCCTTATTCCAAACTAGGATTCTGTCTTTCGTGCAAACATGATGTTCATTGATGTCCTCGAGCAATTCTTCGGTATTATAATAACAAAGTGCGTGGGCAGGTTTTTCCCAATCTACTATGCTGAAGTGCTGTTTGAGGTATTTGATGCCTTTTGGACTGAACAAAATATCATTAAGACGCTCAATCAGATCAGAAAACTTATCATAGGTATCCATATCCTCTTCATGTAGATAGGAGATGTTAGGATATTCCTTACAATAGTAACCAAAGATAGTTTCCATAAGAGTTTCCTTTCTATATCTGCTAAGAGAATTATATCAGTTTTATCGGTTAGATAGAGTGTTTTTCTAATAGAAAAAACAACTGTCTCCATAATCGGTGTCGTCTGGATTGCGTGTGCTTATGACCTTTCGCCTTTCTTTCATTCTCTTCTCAGTGTTCTTGCTCAGTCTAACTGTCATATCTATTCCTCCCAGTGGTATTATCATCTGATGGAGGCAATATTTTGCTGCCTTTAAAAGTTGCTATGTGAAATTAGTGAAAAAATCCAATGCTTTCGAATTTTTTGAAGTATATTTTTACTTACTATAGGGCATGAATCTAGTTGACTAATGTGATATAGGGAAAATGACAACAGAAAGAATCTTTATTATTCTTTTGGACCTATTTTATACTTTCAAACATGTCATCGATGGAAACTAGATGCAGATTTGTATCTTTGCATTTTAATAGACTATCCTCAAATCCGCTTTTGGAGATGATGTAATATTCTTTGTTCTTGATATCGGAAAACATCTTGATAGAGGTATTCTCTTTCATTCTTTCGTAATCATGAATCGTTCTTTTTTTGTTTGTGTACTTACATTCGATGACAAGAAGAGAATCTCTATCCTTTGCGATACCATCGATTTCGATGGAACGGTTCAATTCTGATTTCTCAATCACTAGATTGTGAATAGGATAATATATGCCACCGAGTGTTCCTTTGAAAGAGAGATATTCCATATAGCTTATGGCGACATCTTCAAACGAATAGGAGATGAAATCGTGCATTTCATTCTGCAATCTCTCATAAAGTATACTTCCATATCCGGCTTCTATTTTTTCGATGTCTCTTAAAAGATACTGATAATAGAATCGTAAGACAGGATCGTTGATGTAGTAATAGGTTTGTCTATTGGAATTGTACATTTCATTCTTGGTCACAATTTCCGCTTCGAGCAAGGTCTTCATGTATTTGTTGACCTTTGCAACTGGCTCACCCATCAATTCACATAATTTTGTCAGTCCCTTCTTTTTTCCGGCTAGATAAAGCAAGATGGAATTATAAAAGCTCTGCTCTCTGCTTGAATTGGAGAGCATTAACTTAGGACTATCCAACAAAATCGAATTTTCATTGAAGAAGAGCTCTTTTACATTATCTTCAAAAGAGAGACGGTCATCAATTTTTGATAAGTAGAATGGATATTCTCCGAACATGCATAAGAACTTTATCTTATCTTCGTTAGAGAAACTTTTCAAAAACAAGCATGCTTCATCAAACGGCAATTTATTGATCTTCATCTTCGAAGTGACTCTCTTATAGAGCGGAGACTGTTTATTATTCAGTTCCTTTTCCATGAAGGAAAGATTCGAACCGGAAAGAATCAACATTATATTGCTGTCTTTCAATTTGTTGTCGTAGATATCCTGAATGATGGAAGAGATACCTTCATAGGATTTTACCAAATAAGGATACTCATCAATGACGATGACACCCTTATCCTCCCCGAAAAAAGATATGGCTGCATCAAATGCACTTTCCCAGGAAGAATAGACGTATTCATAACCTCTATTGAAACTCTCCTGGATCTTATAGGAGAAAGACTTTAGATTATCGGAAATGGATATCTCTTTTGCCTGAAACATAATATGTTTCTTGTTTTTTATGAATTCATTGATCAAGGATGTCTTTCCGATTCTTCTGGTCCCATAGATGGTGCAAAAAGAGTTCTTTTTCTTATACTTGGATCAGGATATTCCTTTATGTCATACATCCAATGGACAACCCTAGGGTTGTCGGCGGCAAAACAGCTAAAATGTTGCTGCCGCCATGGACGGAGACAGAGGTGTCTCCTGGTCTTTTTAGGCAGGCATGCCGAACAAGGACCCGGGAATGAGGGAGTGAACTTTTTAGGAACTCTGATTCCGTACGAAAAAATTCCCCGTTCCCCTTTTCATCCGATAGCCTGTTTATACCCAATTGGGAAG
>CAVFFP010000017.1:0-26780 GCA_963621825.1 bacterium | reverse complement strand
CAAAACAAGGTGTAATATATATTTTAACTAATCCATCATTTCCACAATATGTAAAGATTGGTTATGCAGATAATGTTGATAAAAGACTCGAACAACTTAATAGAAGTGAATGCATTCCTTTTGCTTTTAGATTGTATGCTTATTATGACACAAGCGAAAGACTAACTGATTTGAAACTTCATGAGATGATCGATAACCTTAATCCATCACTTAGATCGATTGATGATTTTAATGGTAAAAAAAGAGTAAGAGAATTCTATGCTATGGATGCTCACGATGCTTTTTCAATTCTTGAAGCAATCGCTCAAATTTCAAATACAAGAGAAAACCTTCATTTAGTAGAACCAAGTGCAGAAGATGTAAAAGATGAAGAAGAAGCTACTCAAATAAGAATTAAAAGAACTACATTACCTAAGATGGATTGGTTAATAGAACATGGCATTGTCCATATTGGCGATGAAATATATGTTATTAATTATCCTGAAGAAGTGGCGACTGTTGTTGATTCTGATAAAGTTAACTATAAAAGTAAAGAGATGTCATTTAATCAATTCGGCTGTAAAGTGACAGGATGGAAATCTATTCAATGTTATGCCTGGATGAAAGTTAAAGGGCAAAATGATACTCTTGCAGATCTTCGCGAAAAGAAGATGCAAGAATTAGGAATGATAGATTAAATGTAAAAAAGACTTAGTTCAATTGCGAGTTAAGTCTTTTTTATTGAAAAAACTTTTGAATAACGGAGAATAGTGTTGGTCGATTAATTAATTCAGAGTTCTTTTTTGTCTTTCTTTTCGTAAAAAACACCGTTTTTTTGGATTTTATCATCTCAGAAAGCAGAATGCGTATTCCAAGTTCCTCTCCATATTCGGAATTCAGATAGGCCCTATACGAGATGAAACAGAGCCTTCCGTCAAGGTCCTTTGCCTTCGTTCCTGGATGCTTTCTCATCCCATTGACCAGAAGAGCGGAATAATCGTTTATGGGTTTCATGAGCCTCAGCGATTCCTTTGTCTTAGGGAATGACTTCACGACCGTGTCTTTGAGTTTTTCGCTCCGTATCAGAGCTCTATGGGATTTGTCGGCATCATGTATGAGAAGAGAGACACCGTCCATCCTTCCGCAAAAGCAGCACTCGATGCTCAATGCATCGACCTTTCCTGTCTTCATCGGCCTGCAAAACATTGTTCCGTGTTCGTCATAACCGATGCAGACACAGACATTTGGAAAACTGAGTCCCGCCTTCTTGCACTCGTCCTCATTTTACGAAGTGGCCTGTCCGTTGGCGAAGTTGAAATAAACCTCATCGATCCAAGCCCTT
Organism: bacterium; assembly: GCA_963621825.1. Taxonomy (GTDB): domain Bacteria; phylum Bacillota_I; class Bacilli_A; order RFN20; family CAG-288; genus Enterosoma. Next base: position 25,459 of record CAVFFP010000017.1, on the reverse strand, counting down.
CCTTTGAGCCTTGCACGATTGATCCATGCTTCAGCGATAGAGAACGCTCTTTTCTGCCATAAAATCACAGTTTTAGGCGAAAGGTCTGTGATAACACAGGCTGATTTGACAGGAAGTCCCAGATAGATGCATTTGACAAGACTGAAAAGCTCATCGGCGGTCAGTTTCGCGGAACTGAGGTTCTTTCCGTCTGCTATGACGTATAATTTTCCACATTTCAGACATCTGTAACGCTGAATACCTTGCCTTGTTTTTCCGTATCTGGAATATTCCATGCAGTGACAGCGCGGACATTCAACCGACACCCTGGATTCTCTGGAAGTCAGTCCTTCCTTTTCGAATGTATGTTTCTTTCTTTCCTTCTTCTCCTCTGCCCGCTGACGTTCCAGTCTGTCTGAGATTTCATCTACGGAAAGGCCGGAAAATCTTTCCGTGCATGTAAAAGATTATTTCTTCATTGGCGACGATTCCTTCTGATTTCAGTGGGAAGACTACGAAGGAATCAGTCGCCAAACTCACCTAAGGTAGTCTCCCCGCTGAAATCGCTTAAGTTTGGCAAGAGATATTGAATCAAAAAAGCAAGAGAATAGCGTAAACATACCAACACTATTCTCCATTATTCAAAAATAAAAATAAGAAGATTAAGAATTATTAGGAATAACATCCTGAATTCAATAATCTTCTTTTTTAAATTTTTCCTATTTTATTAGATACCCCATATCTTTTGAGCATACAACCTATATTTCATCTCATTTCAGCTTCTTTAGTATTCATAAATAAAAATCTTCTTCGTATTGATAAATCATTCTAACAAAGAAGAAAGTCAAGTTATATCTGTTCTTTGTTTGATTCATAAGTCGCTTGAAGATATAATAAGAATATAAAAGTTTATTTTTTGCATGGACTTAGTTATAGACTATTACGATTGGTAGAGTTTGGACTAAGATTGATGACAAGATTTAAATGAATATACAGAAAAAAGTTTTAATCTAAAAACAAAAAATTATAAAATTTAAAAAAATAACACAAGGAGGATATATGTCATCTACTTATGATAATTTGTTTAAAGAAGTTCTCGAAAAATCAGAATCTAAGAATTGGAAATATGCGGTTAATGAATGGGAAATATGCGATTGCGATGAAGATGAAACATGTTCCACCCAGTGTATTTGTGGAAAAGAAGGACTTAGATATTTATTCACAATTAGAAATATAATAAATAATAATAAGTTGTATCCAATTGGGAGTTCATGTATCAAAAAATTTAGTGTTGATGATTTATATTCTGAAGCAAATTTATGGGAACAAGAATTTAAATTATATAACGCAATCAGCAATAACTCTTATATAAGTTTAAAAAATGGTTTGTTTTCAAGAAAATTATTATTTAAATTATATGAGGAAGGTGCATTTAAACCTACAAGCTACAATAATAATGAGCCTTATAACGATTATGAATTTTTATTAGATATGTTTAATAAGAGAGAGATAAGTGAGAAACAAAATAGACGTTGTACAGCCATCATTTTAAATTCTATTAAGCCTTTCATTAAAAGTAAACTAAAAAAGTAATATTTGAAAATATGAGCTCATAAATAACCTTTATTTTTTCAATAGTTCCAATAGGGTGCTAAACTTTCACACGATTTGAACTGATTCTTACACGATTTAAGTAGGGGTGCTAAATTGTATCAAATCTGTATACTTTTGACATCGAAATAAAGGTTAGGTTTGGTAGTTAGCTATCAAACCTTTTTCTTTTTCACAAATCAACCGTTTAACAAAGGTTCTGAGGTTTCAGGAATCCTCGATATAAGAGGAGTTGTCCTAAATCTCTATATTTGTATACCGGTTCTTGGTTCAAGATCTCATATATCAGAACGGAACTTGAATTGTGGTGCTAGATAGAGCAACGCAAAAACAAAAACAATCGGAATCGGTATATGATTCCGACTAACACAATTTAATTCTGAAAGTTGTTGAAAGAAAAAGTTTCGATGGTCTAAGTCAGAAACTATGCTTTTTGGGTGGTTTCTGACTTGTAATTTTGAATGCAATGACAAAATTGACTTCAATTTACGCTTGCTTTACAGACACATTGCCATATAGGAAGGAATGCAAATGACCTCCCCCTTCATACAAAGATTTTTTGTGTGAACAATATAGGCTTGACCGATTCTAGAACGGTACTTTTGAATGAAATTCTCTAATGATGTCGTTGTGTATCTTTTTCCTGATTTCACTTCTATCGGGAATATTTTCTGCTTCGTTTTACTTCCGTTAGAAATCAAGAAGTCTATTTCGATATCGTTATGTTTCTTTTCTGCATTGTATTGAGTATAGAAAAATAGTCTGTAACCATTTGCTACGAGGCATTGAGCGATTGCATTTTCGAAAATCATACCTTCATTTATCGACAATTTATCGTGCAATATTTGTTTGTATAAATTTTCTTCTGCAAGTTCGTTTTCGTCAAAAGCATGGCTTACAAGTAATCCTGTGTCACCCATATAACACTTAAGAGTGGTTCTTTCTTCATTGATTGACAATCCGATATTAGGATCAGCACAATTAAAGCATTCGTTAACAATCATCGAATCACCAAGCCAAAAGAATGTTTCTTCGTACAGAGGAAAGGTAGATTTCTCTTCAATTGATGATAAGCGGACTCGCTTTTCATGTTGTGACAAAAAGCCGGGAATCTGGTCGAATACGGATAAAACTTTTGAACGATAATTTTTGTCTATCTTACTGATATCATTTCGATACAGGGATAAGATGTCTCTTTTTTCTATATCAGCGGCGGCAAAACTGCGATTGTTTTCAAGATATTTTTCAACCGCCTTAGGCATTCCACCTACGAGAATGTATTGCTTGAATAGCATCATAGCTTTATGATGCAAGGTATCTTCCAAAGGTTTCTTTTCATCAAAACATTTTCTGATGTACTCTGTCATTTTGGTTTCACCCAGTGCCCAACAAAACTCCTCGAAGTCCATTGGGTACATACTGATTCGTCTTTCTTCCGAGGGGATAGTAATACTTTTGACATTTTCACGAATCGAAATCAAAGAGCCTGTTTCGACATAATCGTACCTGCCGTCTTTGACCAGCTTCTTTATCGATTGCCTTGCCTTGGGGTATTGCTGGATTTCATCAAAAATAATCAGCGATTCTTTCGAATAAAGGGTAGTGTTATATTCGGTAGATAAAATCAGAAAAAAAGTGTCCAAATCATTCAGGTATTTTTCAAATGCGTCTTTAACAACATTGCTTGCATCATTAAAATCAACAAGAATATAGCTTTTATACTCTCTTTTTCCGAATTCTTCCACGATTGTTGATTTACCTATTCGACGTGCTCCCTCTATAAGCAATGCTTTTTCTCCAGAAGACTCCTGTTTCCACTTCAATAGTTTTTCATAAACTTTTCTTTTAAACATACTTGTTCCTTTCCGAGTTTAAAATATTCATCTTATATTAGTATTACAACATAGCTTCGGACAAAACGCAAGATAAATATTGGGCGAATTACGGATAATACGCAGGTTTGAGTTTGCCTGAATTTAGGATAATACGCAGGTTTACAAAACTGAAAAAATCAGCTTGAAAACAATATATGTGAGATGAATTATACTTATACCGAAAGAAATACGAGTTGTTAATAGACCGAATAACACAAGGTTGAAAGAATCGGAATGAATATGATGACATCAAAAGAAACAGTGCTCATATAAACGGGAAACGAATTCGTATGACAATTGATTCTTCTGTTTTTAATCATAGGTTTGGCGGGAACATTATAGATTTGTAAGTGGACCGCTAAAAGAATGTTCAAACTATCCACCAAGTGCACCATTAGTCGGTTCATTTATATAGCGGAGTACGATTCTGAATCACAAATTGTGATTCCGTAAGTTTTAAAATGAAAAAGTTTCTGACTTGTATATCAAAAAACACGGCAAATTTGTTTATTAGTATAGTCTTAAGAAATATAAGAGGTTGCTATGGCTGAGCTTATAAATTCTCGTGTGTGTTTGAAATTTACGATATTTATGTGAAAAGATTGTGAAAGAGTTGATTTTTCAAAAAAAGATTGCAATCTGAAAATCTGCTTTGCTATTATATTTGCGCGAAAAGAAATATTTTCTTTAGCGTGGATCACTCTATATTCAGAGTCAGAAAGTGGTGATAGATCCGTTGCCATTGAGACGCAAGTCTCTATTGATGTCCCGAAAGGGAAAATTTTGTAAGTTGGTTACTTCAACAACCATTAAATGCATCTCAGATGCAACTTGTGAAACAATCAATAAGAGTAGTAAAAAGTAACGTTTTACTATATAGACTCTGAACAAACCAATCCTGTGAAGTGGAAAGGCAAGAATGAAAGTTTAAACATAGTTGCTCTGTGGGCGACTATGTTTTTTTGTTAAAACTTACATGTGCATCAGACACAGGAAAGGAGAATGTCATGGCTAGAGTTTTAATCATTGGATGTGGTGGGGTTGCCACTGTGGGCATTACAAAATGCACGGAAGTGCCGGAGGTCTTTCAGGAAATCTGTATCGCATCTAGGACCTTGTCCAAGTGCGACGCTTTGAAGGAAAAGCTTCAGCCGAAAACAACAACGAAGATCACGACCTGCCAGGTCGATGCCGGGAATCTGGATGAAATGATTTCTCTTCTGAAATCCTATAAGCCGGATATGGTTATGCATCTCGGTATGCCGTATCACAATCTTGTCATCATGGAAGCCTGTGTTCAGTGCAAAGTCCACTATCTTGACACCGCCGCCTACGAGCCAGAGGATGTAGATGATCCCGAGTTCAGAAAATATTACGATAAAAGATGCAAAGAAAAAGGATTCTATGCTTATTTCGATTATCCTTTCCAGTGGGCATACAAAGAGAAGTTTGAAAAGGCTGGAGTGACTGCCGTTTTAGGATGCGGATTTGATCCTGGCGTGACTCAGGCTTATGTCGCCTATGCGAAGAAACACAAGTTCGATACCATTGATACTTTGGATATTCTCGATTGCAATGGTGGAGACCACGGTTATCCTTTCGCAACGAACTTCAATCCTGAAATCAATCTTCGTGAGGTCTCCTCTCCTGCTGCTTATTGGGAAGATCATAAGTGGCACCGTGTCGAGGCAATGACCATCAAGAAAGAATACAACTTCGATAAAGTCGGAATGAAGGATATGTATCTCCTCCATCATGAGGAGATTGAATCCCTTGGACTCAATTATCCGGAAATCAAGAGAATCCGTTTCTTCATGACCTTTGGTCAGTCTTATCTTGATCATATGCGCTGTCTGGGTGACTGCGGACTTCTTTCTACTACCGCTATCGATTACAACGGTCAGAAGATTGTTCCGATTCAGTTTTTGAAGGCGCTCCTTCCCGATCCTGCCACATTAGGCCCGAGAACGAAAGGCAAAACCAATATCGGTTGCATCTTCACAGGAAAAAAGGATGGAAAAGAAAGACATTACTATATCTACAATGTCTGCGATCATCAGGAAGCCTATCGTGAGACCGGTGCTCAGGCTATCTCTTATACAACCGGAACACCTGCAATGTGCGGTGCCATGATGGTTCTCACTGGAAAGTGGAACAAGCCTGGCGTCTATAATGTCGAAGAGTTCGATCCGGATCCGTTCATCGATGCCATGAACAAAAACGGACTTCCGATTTCTGAGTCGGATTCGCCTGTCTTAGTGGACTGATAAAATGAATCATATCCATGATAAAAGGCCTAGCTTCCGCCGCTTCGAGAACCTTGATCCGTACACTCTCTTTCATGATGTGAAGACCCCCTGCTTTGTCATCGACAAGGCAGGGTTAATCCATGATGGAGAGATTCTGAAAAAGGTCCAGGAAGATACCGGATGCAAGATTTTGCTTGCCCAAAAAGCGTTCTCCAACTTCAATCTCTATCCTCTTCTTGAAGAATATGTCGCCGGAACAGAGGCTAGTGGTCTCTATGAGGCAAGACTTGGAAAAGAGGAAATGCCCAATAAGGAAGTCCATGTCTTTTCTGGCGCATATCGAGAGGAGGAGTTTGATGAACTTCTTCAATATGCAGATCACATTGTCTTCAACTCCATCAATCAGCTGAAGAAGTATGGAAGAAAAGCAAAGGAAAAAGGAAAATCCATCGGTATCAGAATCAATCCGGAATGTTCTACCCAGGTCGGACATGATATCTATAACCCTTGTGCCCCAGGCTCAAGACTTGGCGTAACGCTTTCTGCTTTTGAAGAAGGAATGGATGATTCTCTTCTTTCCATTCTTGACGGCATTCATTTCCATACGCTCTGTCAGCAGAACTCCGATGATCTACAAAAGACACTGGCTGCGGTCAAAGAGAAATTCGGAAAGTATCTTTCTAATCTGAAGTGGATCAATTTCGGTGGCGGACATCATATCACTAGAGTTGACTATGATATCGAGCTTCTTGAAAAATGTATTAGAGATATTCAAAACACATATCACTTACAAGTCTATTTAGAACCGGGAGAAGCTATCGTTCTCGATGCCGGATATCTTGTAACAAGAGTCTTAGATACCTTTGATAATCATTCTTATCATATTGCAATCCTCGATACATCCGCTGCCTGTCACATGCCGGATGTCATTGAGATGCCTTATAAGCCACCGCTTTATGAAAGCGATGTAGAGGGATGTAATTATCCGATTCGATTAGGTAGTCAGACCTGTCTTTCCGGAGATGTGATTGGCGATTATCTTTTCTCTTCTCCACTCCATGAAAAAGACATGCTCATCTTTGGCGATATGGCCTTATATACGACCTGTAAGACAAACACATTCAACGGAATGCCTCTTCCGGATATCTTGGTTCTCAATACCGATAATACTTTAGAGACACTCTGTCATTTCGGTTATCATGATTTCAAGTATCGTCTTGGAAAGGATGAGGAAAAGTAAAATGAAAACTTATAATTTTGCGGTTGTCGGTGCGACCGGATTAGTCGGTCGTACCTTCTTGAAAGTGATGGAAGAATACGCTCTTCCTGTTAACAGTCTGAAACTTTTTGCGAGTGCAAAATCAGTAGGAAAGACACTCACGTTCAACGGGAAAGAATATCAGGTAGAAGCGTTAAAAGAAGGTTGTTTCAAGGGTGTCGATTTTGCTCTTTTTTCAGCCGGAGGTGATGTCTCCGACATCTGGGCTCCGATTGCGGAAAAAGAGGGGGCTATCGTTGTCGACAACTCTTCCAGATGGAGAATGGATGAGAGTTGTGCATTGATTGTTCCTGAAATCAACTACGAGGATTACAAAGGAAAGTCTAAGATCATCGCAAATCCGAACTGCTCTACCATTCAGTCTGTCCTTCCTTTGAAACCATTGGATGATGCCTTTAAACTTACAAAAGTCCACTACACGACATATCAGGCAGTTGCTGGTTCCGGCGAAAAGGGAATCGAGGACTTAAGAAGATGCAAAGCGGGAGAGACCCCGAAGTTCTATCCCTATGATATCTCTAAGACCTGCATCCCGGAAATCGATGTCATGATGGATAACGGCTATACAAAAGAAGAGATGAAGATGGTAAATGAGACAAGAAAGATTCTCCATAACGAGAATCTGAAGATTTCTAGCACCTGTATCCGTGTCCCAGTGGAAAGAGGGCATGGTGTCATGATTGAAGCGGAATTCGAAAAAGAAGTGGATATCGAAACGGCCAAAGAGGTTATGGCCGCATATGAGGGAATTAAAGTAGTGGATGATTTAAAGAACCATATCTATCCTGTCTCTACTATGGCTATCGGAAACGACGATGTCTATGTCGGAAGAATCAGAAAAGACCTCGCTTCGGAAAACACTCTTCTTTTCTATACGGTTGCAGACAATGTCAGAAAAGGTGCGGCTAGCAATGCCGTAGAGATCGTCAAAAAGATGATAGAAGAGAGGGAAGAGGATTAAATGTACAAGGTATGCAAATTTGGTGGTTCCTCTCTTTCCACCGCTGAAGAATGGAGAAAAATCAAAGAAATCATCGATAGTGACAACGATAGGAGAATCGTCGTCGTTTCCGCTATCGGCAAAGCGGATAAAAAAGACAATAAAGTCACCGATCTTTTATACCTCATCTATCAGCACCATAAATATCATGTGGACTATCTTCCTCTTTTTGAACAGGTCAAAAACAAGTATCTCAAGATCAAAGAGGAACTGGGGATCAATATCGATTTAGAAGAAGACTTTGAAGATATCAAAGAGCGTCTTGAGAATAACAGAATATCCGAAGAGGAGCTTGTCTCAAGAGGCGAATACTTCTCCGCGAAGATGATGGCGAGCTATTTAGGATTCGACTTTGTGGATTCGATGGAACTGATCAATTTTGATTACAGTGGAAAAATTGTTGAACAGGAAACTATCGACTGTATTGAAAGAGCCGTATCGGTTCATGACTATATGGTCGTTCCGGGATTCTATGGATCCTATCCGAACTACAAAATCTGTCTCTTCTCTAGAGGTGGATCGGATATCACAGGTTCCTATATGGCAAAAGGCGCTCATGCGGACCTCTATGAGAACTTCACAGATGTCTCTGGCTTTTATATGGCTGATCCGAAGATCATCCAAGATCCAAGACACATCTCTCAAATCTCCCATGATGAATTAAGAGAACTTTCTTATATGGGAGCGAGCGTCCTTCATGAAGAGACGATCCTTCCTCTTATCGATGAAGATATTCCTCTTCTCGTCTTAAACACCAACTGTCCGGATGAACCAGGTACCTGGGTAAAGAAAAACATCAATCATAGAAAACATCTTGTGACCGGAATCTCTGGAAAGAAGAATTTCTTAGCACTTACATTCCAGAAGACAAGATCATCCGATAAACTCTCTTTGATGATGCAGGTACTACAGGTCTTTTCCAGTTATCATATCAAGATTGAGAATATCCCTACCTCGTTAGATACCTTCTGCGTTGTCGTAGAGAAGAACGCAGTTGAAGAGAAGTATTATGACCTGATTGCGGACTTAAAAGGAATCTCTGGAATAGAAAAGATTGAAGAGGATGAAGACTTAGCCCTCATTGCTGTTGTCGGGGGCAACATGGCACATAAACCAGGTTCATCCGGAACAATCATTGAAGTGCTTGGAGAACATAACATCAACATCAAAATGATCGAACAGGGATTAGAGGAATACGAGATCATACTCGGAATCTCCAATAAGTGGTTCGATACGGCGATCAAAGCGTTGTACGACAGATTCGCACACGAGAAGATAAGCGCATAATAAAACTCTAGTATTCTAGAGGGTCAACAAACTTTCTAGAATACTTTTTGTTTAACCCTTAACCTTACCTTTCAATGTAGATTGATTTGGCAACCTTAGAAATAAGAATAGGATGTATTATCTTATTCTTCATTTTTATGCGAGTTTTCGTATGCTTTCTTTATCTCTTTGGGAAGATTGTCTGGAATCATCTTTTTTGCTTCGTTCTCATCTCCACACTCGATGGCTTTACTATAGTACCAACACTTGTATTTCAGCATATCCAATGCTTTGTTGAGTGCTTGAATCTCTTTTTCTGTCTTCTCTTTTTGTTTCAGAATCAGGTCATATCGGTCTTGGTAGGTAGAGGGACCGATAGAGCACCAGTGGATAAACTTTTCAATATCCTTGATCTCTAGTCCTGATTTCTTCAGACATTCAATGACGCGAAGTGTCTCAATTTCGTTATCTGAGAATTTTCTGATTCCGGATTCTCGCTTCAATTTTGGAAAAAGTCCTTGCTTGTCATAGTATCGTAATGTCGATATTGGAAGATGGAACATTTTGCTGACTTCGCCTATTGTGTAATACATTTTCATTCTCCTATCTTTTATCATTGACCTAAAGTCAAGTTTAGGTATTAGAATCATTATAGTCTACTTGAATAGATAAAAGAAAGGCTAATAGGAGGTGCGATATGAAAAGACCATATATCATCTGTCACATGATGATGTCATTGGATGGCAGAATCGACTGTGCGATGACGGAAGAACTGAAGGGAGTAGAAGACTATTATCTGACTTTGGATTCCTTTCATGCGTCTTCTCATCTTAGCGGAAGAGTGACTGCAGAAAAAGAGATGGCACAGATGGGTAAGTTCACAAGTGATGATCATACAAGTATTGGGAAAGAAGACTATTTCACAGCTAGCAAAAAAGAGGGATATGAGATTATCATCGATACGAAAGGAACTCTCTTGTGGGAAGATCAGGAAAAGGAGAAAACTCCTCTTCTTGTTCTGACTAGTGAGGATGTCTCTCTTTCCTATCTCTCTTATCTGAAAGAGAAACATATCTCTTATATTGCTACAGGCAAAAAGGCAGTAGACCTTAGACGTGCTATGGAGCTTTTATCGGAAGTATTCCATGTCCAAAGATTGGTCGTTGTCGGGGGTGGACATATCAATGCCGGTTTCCTCTCTAATGGACTAATCGATGAAATCAGTATCCTTATCGGTTCTGGAATTGATGGAAGAGAGGGCATGTGTTCTGTCTTTGATGGTTTAAGCAGCACAAAGTCAGTGACTCATCTGAAACTGAAGGATGTTAAAGTCTTTGATAGCGGTGCTGTGTGGCTTAGGTATCTTACAAAATAAAGGAGTAAATTATGAAAATACTGGATAAAGAGAAATTTGATCAGGTCAATGTATTTGGCTTAGGGAATAAGAATGACGCCTTCGCGAAGTATTTTACTGGGGATTCCTATCTGAATCCTTTAACGAAGAAAGAGGACGGTCTTGCTGTCTTCAATGTCACCTTTGAACCAGGCTGTCGAAATAACTGGCATATCCATCATGCAAAAAGTGGTGGAGGTCAGCTTCTTATCTGTACAGCTGGAGAAGGTTTTTATCAGGAGGAAGGAAAAGAAGCGGTAAGTCTTACAGAAGGCAGTGTCATTGCTATACCGAGCAATGTCAAACATTGGCATGGTGCGAAAAGAGATAGTTATTTCTCTCATATTGCACTTGAGATTCCTGGTGAGAACACATCCAATGAATGGTGTGAAAAAGTGTCAGAGGAAGAATACAGCAGGGTCTGTGATAAGGATGATGAGAAACAGATGAAAATCGTTCAGACTGCGGGAAGAGATAGACTGAATGACTTAGCGCCTGAGTTTGCTCACTATAACGATGATATTCTATTCGGTGAGAACTGGAACAATAAAGATATCGATATCAAGACGAGATGTCTCATCACCGTCATCGCTCTAGTCTCTAGCGGCGTTACGGATTCCTCCTTGCGATATCATCTGGAGAACGCGAAAAATCATGGTGTCACAAAGAAGGAGATGGTAGCCTCTTTGACTCATATCGCATTCTATGTAGGCTGGCCTAAGGCATGGGCTAGTTTTACTCTTCTTAAAGAGGTGTATGAGAATTAGATAGTCTTTTCCTGCTTATATCAGTCCAAATGCTTTTTGTGTGTAAACTTTTTAAACGGATTTGCTCTTCTCTTTTGTTTTTTTTCTCTCTATCGTTTAAAATGTTTTTTCAGGAGTAAAAAATTATGGCATTTGAATTGAAATTTGAAGAAGAGAATCATTTATCTTTTCCTGAACACCCTAGCCTTATCGAAGAAGGCAAGTTTATGGGGCGAGAAGATATCGCTAAGTTAAGCGTACCATCTAGTGTGTACAAGATTTCTCGTTGCGCTTTCAAGGACTGCAGGAATCTTGCGCAGGTCTATTTAGGAGAGTCTATTTCCACCATTGAAAAGGAAGCTTTCTCAGGATGCGAAAAGCTTTTTATCCTCTATCTTCCTTCTAGCATCACCTATATTGCTGAGGATGCTTTCTCTGGATGCTTTGAAAATGTGAAAAGCTATAAGATCTATGGATATGAAGGATCTTATGCGGAGAAGTTTGCAAATGATAACGGTCTTTCCTTTATTGCCTTGACCGATGAGGATAAATTAGAGAAAGCGAAGGAACTCTTTGATCAGGATATTGACTCTGACCTTCAGGTCATGGTCTTCCGTGAAGCGATGCTCAACCGCTTCAATCCTGTCATTCAGATGAAAGGTACCTTATTCTTAGCTATCGCCTATCTGATCGGACGCGGAGTCCCAGAGTCGGATGTCTTAGCGGATCAGACGATGTCTCTTTCGGATTCCTATTATGATTTCTCTCTCTTTAGCCCATTAAAGGATGAGAGTAAGGATCAGCTTCTCCGTGTTCAGAAGCGGATTGAGCTTTTCTATAACGAAGATGCCAAAGAGATCCGTGAGATGATCCGAGATGTAGAACTGGAAAAGAGATCAGTCTTAGAGTGCAAAAGCAAACTTTATCCGGAGAGTCTGACCGATGAGGATAAAGAGAAACTGAATGCCCTCCTTGAAATGAGAAGAAAAGAAGAAGAGGAAGAAAAGAGTAAGGACTCCTCCTTCCGTATCCTCTATCTTCATGGACTGAAGGGGAGCAAAGAGGATCCTATCGGAAAAGAGCTGAAAGAGAAGCTTCCTTATCTTGTTAAGGCAATCGATATTCCAAGTGACCCCTATTACGGAATGCTCAAGGTGAAAGATACTCTCGAAAGTTATCATCCTGACATTATTGTCGCTCATGATTTCTCTTGTCTATATGCTTTGAGAGTGAAAGCTTATTCCCGAATTCTCATCCATCCATGGCTGGATACCAATGAAGTTCGATATATTCTCCCTTTAGATAGCTATCCCTATGAGAACGGACATTTAGGAAAGAACAGTTACCTTGTCGATTACGAATTCATGGATGAGGTCGAGGATCTCTCCTATATCGAAATTGATCCCTTAGGAGTCAATTACGCAATCTTCTCCAAAGAGGAGAAAGATAATTCCTCTTATCAGATGTTTGAAAAACTCTCAAAGGACGAGAATATCTATCTCTCCAGCGGAGATTTTGCTTTCTCACCGACAGAACTTACCTTAGACATCATTAAACGTTTAGCCCGTGACGGAAAGAAAGAAGAAGCATAAAAACAAGGATAGAAGGAACTTTTAAGCCTAGTTTAAAGTACTTCCACTACGATATCATCAGATAGATTTCTCTAGAATCTATCTGTCATATAAGGAGGTATCGTTATGTGCTTATTCTTCCACTTCCATCGACCGCATCATCCACATTGCTGTCATCCGCATAGAATGCATCTCTTTTCCATAAGACCACGTCCACATCCACCGGTCGGAGGATGTCACACTCATGGTCCACGTGGTCCGCATGGCCCTCGTCGTCCCTTCTGAAAATAGATTCAAAACGAAGCTGAAATCACCTCTTCTAGGAGGTGATTTTTTCGATGATTCACTCTTTGAAATGTACTTTGAAAAACGATAAAAAAGAATGGAGTCTTATCCCACGCAAAAAGGTCAACATGAAACAAAAGTGTAAAAAAATTCTCTGTATGACTAAAAAAATAGTAATCTCGAGAACTTTTTTACACTATTTCCTTGAATTAGGTGATGATTCCACTGCAAGGAGTGAGTATCACTGGTTCGTAATCCCTTTGCAAGAACAAAGTATTTGTGATTTGACAATACTAATATTATCTCTAATCCTAGACAGAAGGGCGTGAGTCGGAAATTCTGAGAATATATTAGGTGAACTGTCTGTACGGCATTTTGGTGTCTTTTGCTGATTCTTTAACCATCATGGAAGGATCGATAATTATTTTATCATACCAAAAAGAGCCTGAAACACTTGCAAACATAAGTGTTTTGGGATAATATAGGTAATATAAGAGGGAAAACATGGATATATTGCCTAAAGTGATAACAAAAGAAAAAGTAATCGGACAATTTAAAGATGGGAAGCAGTATTCAAACTGGATCTTTAATAAAATGAAATCAAGGACCTACATAAAAATACGCAATGACATGTATGCGTTAATCGATCCATCCACGAATGATATTTATGCGACAAAGTTTGAAATTGCCAGCAATATCTCGAAGTCCTCTTTTATTTGTTATCATTCAGCACTGGAATACTATGGAATAGCGAATCAGGTTTTCAATGACATCACAGTTGGAAGCCTCACAAAATTCAATAATTTCATTTTTGGAGATAATGAATTTATTTATAAACGCGCAAAAAGCATAAGATTCGTGAATGACGTTGTTGGCGTGGGAATAAGAGTCACGTCTTTAGAGAAAACGATAGTAGACTGCATCGATGAAATCAACTTTTCTGGCGGAATCGAAGAAGTTCTGAATGCACTCGAGCAAATCAAATATCTGAACGAGAGTAAATTGATCGAGATTCTAGAAGACAGTGATAAAATGTATCTATACCAAAAGGTTGGCTATCTATTTGAAATATACAATGATCAATTGAATCTGTCACAGAATTTCTTTGATAAATGCAAATCTCATTTGACGTATAAGATCAATTATTTCATGAAAGATGAATTCAAAACCGTAAGACTGAACAAGAACTGGAATCTATTGGTTCCGGAAAACATCAAATCTCGTATCAATGGAGGGTATGAATGAATTACACAAAACAATACTTAGCCGAACTTGCTTCTAAAACGAATTTCATCAAGGATAATTTGGAAAAGGTATTAAGGCTCTCTGAAATTTTAAGGTTTTTGAATTCGGACTCAGATTTCAGAGGCAAACTTGCTTTAAAGGGTGGTACCGCAATCAATCTGACATCCGTAGATTTGCCTCGTCTTTCCGTTGATATAGATTTGGATTTTACAGACAATCTATCGAAAGAAGAGATAGAAGAGATGAAATCGAAACTAAGTAAAAGGCTGATTGATTATATGGGGCAAGAGGGTTACTACCTGAATGTGGAGCCTAGAAGACATTATGCTCTTTTATCTTTTACATTCTCTTATACAAACAACGCCGGAAATAAGGACAACATCAAGACGGAAATCAATTTCATGGATCGGTGTCATATATTGCCATTGGAATATAAGAGAATTACGGGGAAAGGCGTTATCGGTGATTTTGAGGTTTTGGTGCTGAACACAACGGAGCTTTATGCTAGTAAGATCAATGCTCTCTTATCTAGGGCTACTCCGAGAGATTTATATGATGTGAACGCAATGATTCAGAATGATGTGATCACCGATATCGATTTGTTACGGAAATGCGTAATCTTTTACAATATGGTCGGCGGAGAGCAGGACATAGATCATATTTCGTTTGAGAAGATAGAAAGCATTAACTTTACGAAATTCAAAACCCAGCTAAAGCCTGTTTTGGCCAAGACAGACAAGTTCAATCTGGATAAGGCGAAAGCAAAGGTTATCCAGTATCTGAAAAACTTAGTGACAATAGATGCAGAGGAACTGACGTTTATCTCTGAGTTCAGGAACAAGAATTACAAACCAGAATTGTTATTCAGTGAAAAAACGATGATCGATAATGTAAAACGTCATCCTATGGCACTATGGAGATGCCAAGATAGAAACGAATAAGGTTTGGGATTGGTTCATTTCGTTAATAGATTGCCGGAAGAAATTGTGTAGGTCCTCTTTGCAATCAAGTTGATAAGACACAAATGAACACAAAGTGAGAAATAAATTATAGGAACTTCCTTTTTATACTGTATAATGTACCAATAGGAGAAAAATTATGAAAAATACAATTAGAAAAATCGCTATGCTGTCGTTGACTCTCTTCCTCGCTTCCTGTAATCAGAATGTGGATTCTAGCACTGCATCCAATTCGGACTCTACTGCGGATACCACAAAAACATCTACCGTAGATACCTCCAACTCGGAATCCAATGGAGAATCCACAGATGCTACCGCTAAGCTCACCTGGAGCGCGAGTGACCTTACGGCTATGTCCACGTATCTTGACGGATACACGGGCTTACCTTTCCCGACTGGATTCACTTCCGATTATGTCGAGGCTAGCGGAACCGATTCTGACGGAGAATGCTTTATCGTCTATGACTCCAACTGCGGAGATCTCTCTGCTAGCTATGGAAAACAGCTTTTAGAAGCAGACTTCACCTATGATGAAGAGGATAGTTCCGACGGATACTATTACTACTACACCGCTATCGAAGATACGACCGATGAGATCTGGGTTCAGATCGACTATTACCAGAATGACTTTGAAATCTTTGCCTGGGTAGAAGGTGGAGTAGATGTCGATACTTATCCGACATTCCCTTATTCTGTTATTGCTACTTCTCTTTCTATGAGCAGTGTCGATGAGAGTGTTGTCCCTTCCTTTGAATTAGCAACTGGAAAAGTATACGAAGTCTATGCCGGAGACGGATACCTCGTCATCGGTGGAGAATATGACACCACAATCGATGAAGAGACCTATCTCAGTAACTATATGACAAAGCTTACTAGTGCTGGCTATACATTAGACACCGATAACTACTATGCGAGCAATGAGACCTATTCTATCGCTATGTATTATGGTATTGGAGACGGATACTTCTCCATTCAGCCTTTCTCTATCTAAGTAAAGAGAATAAAATCAATCAGGCATCCGGAAGGATGCCTTTTTGAAAATCGGAAATCTCATGTCCGGTTTTAGGTATCCTACGCTTTCTATAATATCCCTGTAATGATATAAAAGGGGTATTGAAATAAAAACAAACAAATTCAAATTCGAATCAGAGAAGAATCCGTTCTGTTATGATCTGAAAGAGAACATACATCTTTGTAGTACGTCGTTGATGAAAATCGTTCGAAAGTTTTGCCCTACTTGCTTGCCTCAACCTTACTGTCACTGAAGATGTCCGAAATACGATTACAGATCATTACTTAACTGACAAGTATGATGATGTATTAAATATACCTAGCAAAGTCAGTCGTTTCCATTATTTTTCTCCAAAATCAGAATAAAGACAAGCATTATTTTTTCTGAAAATCACCAACATCAACTGTATCGTAAATCTATCAGTGACCTTTACCATATGATATGAAGCCATACTGAGCAGAGATTTCTCTAGACTAGATGATAGTTTTCCTTATTTGATTGTTTAAATTATAGAGTCAGTATCAACTATATGAAGAATAGTGAATACTGACTCTATAATTATGTTAAAATAATCTTATGCCAAGCAAGAAAAAGTACAGTACAAAAAGTCATCTGAAACAATATTCGATTGGACTGCTGTTATTATGCAGCCTCTCCTTATTTTCAGTTGGCTTTTCTACCTGGTATACAGGTGCAAACTCCTCTAAGGAAGGCACTGTTAATATTGAGATTGCGGATACAATCAACAAGGTGAATGACTTTATTACGTTTGATAAAACTGCAGATGTATTTAAATTCTGCCAATATGGAATCATTGATGAAACAAATGAAATGATTATCTATACAGGTGATATTACTGTTGGTTTTTCTGTTGACGTCAACACTTTGAAGAATAGTGCAAAAACGTACTTTTCAAAAGATTTGACTGACTTTGACATTTCTGCAACGATATCTCATTCTTATACGGATTTTGATAATCTCTTGAGTCCTAATTCCTATTTGAAATCCGTTTCCTTAGGTATGAGTACTACTAGCGAAGTCTCTTCTTTTGATATCAGTTCCTCTTCCGATAAGTCTTCCAATACCTCTTATCAATCTACTTTTGATATTACACCTGATATGACTAAGGATACTCTCTATTTCAAGTTGAAATATTCTTTTGAGTTTCCACAAGACACATTCAAAACAAATGTATATGATAAGATCACTCATAATGATTTAGTCTTCAAACTCAATGTGGAGGTATTGTTCTGATATGAAAACGAAAAAGAATCTTATCGTCATATCGTTACTAGCGTTATCTTTGACTGCAGTTGGACAAAGCCAATGGATTGTTGTAGATAAGTCTAATGATACTAGCTACAATCAAAAAGTCAGTGATGTAACAATTGTCGCTTATATTAGAACGAATAGTGTAAACACTTATTATCTAAGCATAGAATCAGCATTGGATCATGCTGTTTCAGGAGATACCATCAATGTCATTCCTGGTACGAATCCAACTATTAAAAGAGATTGTGAGATTAAATCCGGTGTGACTTTATGTATCCCTTATGATGATAACGGGGATGGTACTCATAGCGATTATACTAACCTTGAAAATCAGTCAAATAACGGCTTTGCTGATAAAGATGCCAATGCTGTCGCAAAGAACAGAAAGAATGTGGTTACTATTGCTGAAGGTATCACCTTAACAAATAATGGAACCATAGATGTGGCCGGTAAGGTAGGAGTCGGCAATAACTCTCAAAGACCATCTGGTTTTACATTGGGTGATTATTGTGAAATCTTAATGAAAGATAATGCCAAAATACAAAATAATGGGACTATAAATCTTTACGGCTATATTAAGGAATCTTCAAAAGATAACGGAAGCACAGTTGTAAACTCTTCCGCTGGAACTATGAAGATGCCTTTGGTTGTATATGATTATAGAGGTGGATCACATGCCTCAGCAGCGACTAGTTCCACAGTAGGAACTATGCCCTTTAATTATTACGATTTTCCAAATTGCCATGTTATTCAAGAATATGAATACGGAGCTAGCTTGATTGGAAATGCTCTTTTATATGCCCTCAGGTCTTATAATAGTGCTAGCGTTTTAGTTTTAGGAACTGATAAAGAAACCTGCTTGTTTAAAATGAGTGATGGCACAAAAATCGTCTTTAAATACTCGCCTGTTGATTGCAAATATACTACTTTGGATGTTTCAGATAATTGCACAGTGGAAACTGCTAATTTTACGTATGTTTCTATCCAAGGGGATCTTGAACTTTCTAGTATGAAAATACTTAGTTATGAGACTTCAAAATTCGATTGTGCAATCGGTTATAAATATCAAATCACACAGACGACAGGTACTTTGACTGTTTCTAGTCGTATGAAATTTCTTTCCGGATCCAGTTTGACGATTGATTCCGGGGCGAAATGCATCATTAACGCACCTGTTTCATTCTATCAAGGATATTCTCCAATTATTACGACTGGAATTACTTCAAAAGGTGAAGATACTTTTTCTCCACAGAAGATGGGGCGCTCTAAATTGGTTGTTAATGGAGATTTGACTATTAATTCTAAATTTGGCGGGGTTATAAATACCGAAAACCAAAGTGGTACTGTTACGACTGGCGAGAATTTCACTGATTCATATACAACCGCTGATTTGATTGCAACAACTTCTCCAAGTACTATTGATCGACATATAGAAACTGCTGAAGCATATATGATATTAGATGCATCTGATTCTATTCCATCTACTTTTCGATTAGAAAAAAATCAAGTTTACAAACTTAATGGTAACTATTGGGAAACTAGTAATACAGACATAACGTCTTTTACTTTGGACAAAACATTAGGTAAATCTGATAACAAAAGTTCTAAAACATATAATATAACGGCAAGCGTTTATGATTGGGATTATGCAAGTCAAGATATTACTTATAATTGGTCTATCAATCCTGAAATAACATTGACGCCAAAAGAAAACATGGTTACATTTACAACACCTGCGGCAACATCAGCATCTATCACATATAAATTGACTTGCACAGTTTCTTATACCAGAAAGAACGGTGATAAACCTTCTCTTTCGTTGGGTGGAGAGTACGAAGCATATTATTATGATTCAAGTGGCAGTTGTGTCCTTTCATCTACATTAGTTTTAATGGCTGATGGTAGTTATAAACAAGCTGGACAACTACAAAAAGGTGATGTTGTTATCTCCTTTAACCATGAGACCGGCAAATTGGAACATAATGTTGTCATTGTGAATGCACATAGGAATGAACTTACTAAGGATTGCAATGTATTGCATCTGAGTTTTGAAAATGGTGTGGAAACCGATCTAGTCTATAAGCATGGTTACTTTGATTTAGATTTAAATAAGTATGTCTATCTCAGCATTGATAATTATCAGAAATATATAGGGCATAGATTTGTTTACATTGATTCTAATTTGAATAGAACGGAAGCAAAACTTGTCGCTGGTCAGGCTAAGAGAATGTATACGGGATTTGTATCTCCTGTTACTGCGAAACATTTAAATTTGGTTATCGACAACATGTTAGGATTATCCTCTTCGTTAGATGGTCTCTTCAATATCTTTGAATATAATCCGGATACTCTTGCCTTTGATAAGGATAAGATGCAAAGAGATATTGATACCTATGGTTTATTGGATTATGAGTACTTCAAGGATTACTTCCCGAAGGAGATCTACGATCTATTACCTTGTAAGTATTTAGGTGTATCTATCGGTAAGGGACTCATCACCTGGGATATCATCAAGTCTTATATCTCTAAGTGGAAAGATCAGCTGATGGAGAATATGAAGGGATAATCATTATGGATGAATTAGAAAAACTGAAAGAACGTATTGATAAGTTCAATAAGGACAGAGACTGGGATCAGTTCCATAGTCCATCTAATCTTGCCAAGTCTATTTCGATTGAAGCAGGAGAACTGCTTGAATGCTATCAATGGAATGATAATCCAGATATCGAAGAGGTAAAGGAAGAGTTAGCGGATGTGATGAATTACTGTCTTCAGCTATCCATGGTTTTAGATGTCGATATCATCGACATCATGAACAAGAAGATGGATAAGACAGAGAAGAAGTATCCTGTCGAAAAGGCAAAAGGAGTCTCTACGAAGTATACAAAACTGAAATGAAAATTAAAATTCAGGTAAGCGATTACATGATTTTGACTGAATTTTCAACAAGTAGTGTCTTATCCGTGCTAAATATTTGCCAAAATGCTAGATTTTATCGAAAAAAATTGATTTTCTAAAATTGCTGTGGTATCTTGTTTTTAAAGAAAGGCAGGTCATATTATGGCTGAAACAAAAATCATTACAAAAGAAGATTTAGCTGAACAGTTGGCAAAAGAAGGAAGAATGAAGAAGGGTGATGCTTTAAAGGCAGTCGAAATGATCTTCACCTATATCGCTTCTGGTCTCAATGATCCCGAATACGGAACCGTCAAGATCGCAGGATTTGGTCAGTTCGTCTTGGTCGATCGTCCTGAGAGAACCGGTGTCGATCCTTCCGACAAGTCCAAGAAGATTGTCATCCCTGCTTCCAAGGCAGTCAAGTTCAAGCCGTCCAAGACCCTCAAGGATCTTGTCAACGCCAAGTAACTTCATCTACAACTGAAATGCCGTCAATCGACGGCATTTTTTAAACCATGAATATCCAATATCCTAATCCTATTGCATCTATCTTCTCTTGCTTATCCTCTCTAATTGGTGAGGAGCTCTTTTTAGTCGGTGGATCTACAAGAGATCTGCTACTGAATAGAGAAGTAGATGACTTAGATTTTGCAACCTCTGCAGATCCTACCTTTATTCACGCTCTCTTTCCGGATAAACTTTACTTTGAAAAATTCGGAACCACAACCTTTAAGATAGAAAAGTATCATATCACTCTGGCAAGTTATAGAAGAGAGAGTGATTATACAGACTTCAGACATCCTAACAAAGTCGAATTCCTAAAAGACTATAAAGAGGATAGCAGAAGACGTGACTTTACTATCAACGCACTATATGGATCTATCACAGGTGAAATTCTAGATCCGACCGGAAACGGATTAAAGGATATCGCCGAGAAAAGGATCCGTATCATTGGAGATCCTAACGTCAGACTGAAAGAGGATCCTTTACGTATCCTTCGGGCCTTCCGTTTTTCGGAAGAGCTTTCCTTTACTCTCGATGAAAGTTTAAGAAAAGCGATAAAGGAAGATGAAGAACTCCTAAGTATGCTAAGTCCCAACAAAATCATGGAAGAGATACGGAAATTCCCAAAGGAGAGACAGGAACACTATCTCACTCTCTATTATCATTCCGAGGATAGCAGTATAGATATTTGATATAATGAAGGCGGAGGAAATCTATGAATTTAACAAAGAACGATATCGACTGGAAAAGTCTTTTGATCAAAAAATATCTGAACTATGGTCTCGATGAACTCGATACCATGGTCTTATTCGTTTCGGATGCTGTCTTATCCGTTGCCGGAAATACATTACTTACCTGTGAGATCTTATCCCCGTATATGAAAGCACCCAAGGATAGCATCGATCAGTCCTTATCCAAGCTGATGTCGAAGAAGTATCTCACCATCATTCAGAACGGAAGTGAGTTTACAACCTCACTCGATGCCTTTAAGGAACAGCTCTTCCAGGATGAAATCAAAGATCTCATCCTCAAAGGAAATAGCGATACACTGAAGCATCCTCTCTCTGAGAACCTCTACTCCTATCTAGAGAGCATCAATGGTCCCTTATCCCCGTTAGATAAAGACCGTGTCAGCCAGTGGGTAAAAGGCGGAGCGGATGAGAATATGATCAAAGAGGCCTGCAAGAAGGCAATCACCAAAAACGGACATATCTCCTTTAAGACAGCCGATGCCTTAGTCCTTCAGATGCAGAGAAGCGAATCGAGAAAAACGATCGGAGTCTCCACTGTCAATGAGGAGACAAGCAAATCCGATGATCTTCAGAAACTGATCGAATCCACCAACTGGTAGCATGACAAAGAAAGAGAAAGCACTCCATATCCAAAAAGTGTTAGAGACTCTGTATCCCCATACAGAGACATTCTTACATTTTGAAACGGATTATCAGCTCTTATTTGCGATTATCCTCTCCGCTCAGGCTACGGACAAATCCGTCAATGAGGCAACAGAGAGACTCTTCTCTCTTCTTCCTCATCTAGAGGATTATAAAGAGGAGAATAAAGAGATCATCCTCTCTTCTATCAAAAAGGTCGGATTAGGAAAATCGAAGTGTGAGTATATCCTAAAGACTGCTGAAATCCTATTATCTCAGCATGACGGAAAAGTACCGACAGACAGGAAAGCATTGATGTCTCTTCCTGGAGTCGGATATAAAACCTCTGGTGTCTTTCTAGGAGAGTACTATAATATACCCGTCATTCCTGTCGATACCCACGTCTATCGAGTCACCCATCGATTAGGACTCGTAAAAGACAATCTCACTGCTGATGAGACAGAAGTAAGTCTAGAGAGATTATATAAAGATAACTCTACCATTCATCTGCACCGTCAGTTTATCCTATTAGGCAGGAATATCTGTCATTGTAAATCCCCAGAATGTGACTGTTGTCCATTCATGGATATCTGTACGTACTATCGAAAGCAAAAAGTCAATTAGGAATACCCTGTTGACTTTTTCACTTCCGGAAAGGAGGGAACATGCCAAAAGTATACGGAAAAGAACATATCATCTTTCTTGTCATCTATTTTGTCGTAGCAATAACTGCCATCGTCTTGTCCAAATTCTTCCTCAAGAGCAAGAAGAGCCAGATGATATATCTTCGTACCTTAGCCGCACTGACACTGTTATTCAATCTCCTTTGCAGAATCGGTGTCGCTATCTATGAAGAACCCTATGAATGGTTTCCGGCGACCGTCTGCTCTATGACGAGCTTTGTCTTACCGACACTGGTATTACTAAGAAAAGAGAATGACACCCTCTATCATGGAGTCTTCTATATCGCCATAGTCGGTGGTATTGCGACACTCATCTATCCGGAGTTTATATCACAAGGCCCCTCCATCTTCCAACTCAACACCTTCATGGGACTCTTACACCATGGAACCCTCTTCCTTCTTGCCTTATCGATGATATTATTCGGATGGTTCCAGCCATCCTTAAAAAAGAGCTTTGTCTTTCCTATCACCATCTGCATCTATATCGCTATCGGCGCCTTTGCTATCCATAAGCTAGGTCTAGAAGACGGCATGCTCATCAATTCTCCTATCGTCAAAGGGACACCAATCGATTGCTGGTTTATCCTCCTATTCGGAACGATCCTTGTCTACTTCATCTCCTTTGTCTATGAGATCGTCTATCTCAAGTGGTACAAGAACAGAAAACAGAAACAATAACGACATGAAAGTAGCGTATTCAGCCAGATACGCTATTTTCATTAGAAACAACGTTTATGTGTTGTAAATTCGAAATTATTTTGAATTTACAACACTTGTGACGACATTTTTATCATAAACTTAAACATCTGTTTAAGATGTTCCTTTTCTGTTTTCTGAAAGGTCTTATGAATTTCTATGGAATGTTGCAAGAAGAACATCCTTCCCGTAAAATGTTAGAAGTAAAACACTAGGAATACGTGTATTAGGCCTAGAGAAAGGACACGATTATGAGGAAGAAAATGATTCTTAGCGTACTCGCATTATTATGTATTGGTTCTACTGGTTTAACCTCTTGTATGAAAGATGGCGTAGACGGAAAAGACGGCATCAATGGTGTCGATGGTGTTGCCGGTAAAGACGGAAAAGACGGTGTAGACGGTAAGGATGGAACCAGTATCCATACTGGAGAAGGTGCCCCATCATCTGAACTGGGTCATGTTGGAGATCTTTATGTGGACTCTGAAAGTGGAGACCTTTATTCCAAGGATGAAACAGGATGGACCAAAACAGGTAACATCAAAGGCGTACAGGGAGATACTGGAGAAACCGGTGCTAAAGGCGATGATGGTGCAGATGGTAAGGATGGTGTCTCTGTAGTAGGCACTCATATCGATGAGAACGGAGACCTCATCTGTGAGATGAGTGATGGTACTACGATCAATGCAGGCCACGTAAAGGATGTCACAAAACATACTGTAAACTTCTATGTGGATGATAGGTTGGTCTATAAGACTACTGTAGAGGATGGCGCCAAGGTATCTTGTCCGGATAAGGAACAGATACAAGGATATAATGTCAATTCATGGTATTCAAAAGAGGAGGGCGGATTCCTGTGGCTATTCAGTGCCTATTCAATCACTTCCGATCTTAATCTGTATGCTGATGAAAATTGGACAGGTATGGAGTATACCATCACTCTTGATTCTGGAATAGGTACAATAAATACGAATACATTGACTGTCGCCGAAAAAGTTTCGTATGAGCTTCCTACACCGACAGTGCCCTATAGTGGCGTCGATGAAGGCCTGACATATTATTACACTTTCGATGGATGGTATCTGAATGATACATTGATTCCTATTTTTGGAACTAGTTGGACATATTCTAATTCTGATGCAACCTTAGTTGCTAAATATACCAAGGTAGATTGTATCAACTATGGAATCTATCCACAGTCTCGCATTACTGACGAAAATTTAATTCGGACTATCTATGCTACTGCAACGAAGGAGACCAACGGATGGTATCTCTATGATGGCGAATATTATGCAGAGGTGCAAGCTACGCCATATGCTACAAATTATAAATTCGATGACGGAACAACAATTACCAACGGAGAATATTACTGGTTC
The DNA here is from genome assembly GCA_963621825.1 of bacterium. Classification (GTDB taxonomy): domain Bacteria; phylum Bacillota_I; class Bacilli_A; order RFN20; family CAG-288; genus Enterosoma. The sequence continues at coordinate 188 of CAVFFP010000017.1, read as the reverse complement.
AAATGTGAACCTATCAGTTGGAATATTCTTGAATCCAATGATGGAGAATATAAGCTAGTTTCTTCTGTCATTTTGGACAACTCATGCTTCATCTCTTCACTGGATAAAAGGACAATAGACGGAAAGACTATTCTACCTAACAACTACAAGTATTCTGATATAAGAACATGGCTGAATGATGACTTCTA
>CAVFFP010000016.1:0-27242 GCA_963621825.1 bacterium | reverse complement strand
ATGTACCCTTTTTTCAATGTGTCCTTGACAAAGGGTACACATTACTTCTTAATTTTCTTTCGTGCAGCAGCAATCGTCACCTTCACAGCATGCACCTTCATGGTGGTGATGGTGGCAATCGCAGTCATCATCTTCGCATCCGCAATGTTCCAGTTCGATGACGACTCCGTCTTCATCGGCAGAGAAGACAGCACCTTCTAAAGCGTCCATGACTTCATCATCGGCAAGGACTTTGAGTCCATCGATCTCTTTGATTCCGTCTTTCACTTCTTTTGTGGAAACAAGGCCGAGATTGATGGCAACATCATGATTCTCTTCCTCTTCCAATGTGAGCTGAATGCAATCAGCATCATTTTCCTCAAAAACTTTGGTGATAAGTTTTTTGAATTCTTCAGTAAATTTCATTGTGTTCTCCTTGATTTTCAAAATACGATACCATTTTTCAGACGGACTTGCTAGATAATTGCGTCATTTCGAGTATTTATCGATGAAATAACCAGCAACATAGAAGATATTGATGATCAAAGAAGAAATAGAAGAGACGACGGAACTTAAGCTCTCCGCGATAACAGAGATAGCAGTGCTCATGATCATCAAGACACAGATGATGATAGCAATCGGTCCGACAGAACGGGATAGCCAGTTGTTCTTTCCGCTGTATTTCATGAATCCGCCAAATCCGGCGATAAGATTGAAGGTGATGACACAGACAGCAAGGACCGTATATCCGGCAATGCTTCCTGCGCTCATGTCCTTCATATCAGGAATAGAAGAAATCACATTCAGAACAGAGAAGAAAGCTAAAGCGGTAAAGGCCGCGCTAGATCCTAACAACAGGACGCGTCCAACGTTCTTCAGTCTTCCCTCTTCACGCCAATCGGAGAAGATTTCATCTTCATTTTCTCTAAGTTCTCTGCCAGATTCTGTATTAAACGAGACATAAGCAACCTTTTCCCTCATCTTCAAGGTGAATGTCGCTTGTTCAGTAGGCTCTAAGAACATCAAGGATACGGCTTCCCAGATAAAGACCCATCCAGTGATGTCGATGATTTCCGTGATGATCTCCGCATTGATGCCTTCTCCGAACCAGCCGTTGACTTTGCTCGTCGCCAACAGGAAGAGACATGCAATACCGATAAGAACGAGTATCGTCGATACGAGCCATTTGCTTTTTCTTCCGCGTCTTGCAGAATACTGCTTCAGTTCCAGAATGTCATTGAATGACATCATGATGTCATGTGGATCATATCCTTCATAATCCAAGATATCAAAATGAATCTCGGCTTTGTAATTCAAAGGCACGCTCTCAACAAGTCTATTGATCGTATCGACAACATCCGGATTAAAAGGAGGATTCTCCTTTTTTCCGACATGTGTCAAGAGAACATCACTAGCCTTATCATAACGGAGAGTGATTTTGACAATTCTGTTCTCCTCATCGACATCATATCTCTTTTTCAGAAGTTCTAGCTGTCTTTTTGATACCGTAGTCTCCGGAATCTGTTTGATGACTTTTTCTTTTGCTTCTTCCAGTTTTTCTTTGCTGTTATCCATTTCTAGACTCTCCAAGGAACGAAAATAGCGTCGTTAGGGGCGCTATTTTCCGTTTATTCTAATTATTATTGTTTACTTCTGATACGCTTTGAGCATCAATTCATTCAGATTCTTGACGAAGGTGCTCTTATCTTCAATCTCGAATCCTTCCAAGATCATAGCTTCATCGTAGAATACTGTGGAGAGTTTCTTGATTTCTTCTTCATCCGTGATGGACTTGATTGCTGCAAAGAGAGGATGATCCGGATTGATCTCCAAAACTTTCTCCGCTTTGACCTTCTCATTTTCATGTCCTTGTCTAGAGGGATCGCTGTTGAGTACCTTCTCCATATTAAGGGAGAGCCCTTGCTTTGTTGTCAAGGAGACAGGAGCATCGCCAAGGTTGAGAGAGAATGTGACTTCATCGACCTTATCATTCAAGGAAGACTTCATGTCATCTAAGAAGCGTCTGTTCTCTGTCTCAAGATCAGTGATTTTCTTCTTATCTTCTTCGCTGATATCATCCTTATCCTGACTTGTGATGTTCTTGAATTCGACCTTATCGTAGTCATGCATCATCATAAGGGTGAACTCATCGATGTTTTCATTCATCAATAAGACATCATAGCCGAGCTTATGATACTTCTGAATCTCAGGAAGAAGCTTGATACTATCCACGGTTTTTCCGGTAGCATAGTATATATACTTCTGACCTTCCTTCATAGAATCCTTATATTCCTTCAAGGAGATCTTCTTATCCTGTTCAGAGGAAGTGTAAATCAAGAGTTCAGAGAGTAAATCTTTCTTTTCACCATAGGAAGTGTAGATTCCATATTTGATGAAACTTCCATAGTTTTCAAAGAACTTCTGATATTTATCATAATCATCATTTTTCAATTGTTTAAGACGGTCGATAACCTTCTTCTCGATATTCTTCTGAATCTTAGAAAGAAGAGGAGACTTCTGAAGCATCTCGCGGGAAATATTCAGGGAAAGATCTTCGCTATCCACGATACCTTTCACAAACTTAAGATAATCCGGGATAAGTTCTTTGTTTTTCTCAGTGATGAAGATTCCCTTGGCGTAAAGAGCAAGTCCTTTCTCATAATCCTGGGAATAAAGATCATAAGGAGCATGGCTAGGGATATAGACTAAGGAATCGTACTCAAAGGTTCCTTCTGCATGGATGCTGATAGAGAGAAGAGGTTTTTCAAAGTCATTGAATCGAGTCTCATAGAAACTATCCAATTCATCTTCTGTCACATCTTTCTTGTTTTTCTTCCAAAGCGGAATCATAGAGTTAAGAGTCTCAACACTCTTCTCCTCATGATACTTTCCTTCGATTTCTTTGCCGTTCTCATCCAAATCTGGAACACTCTTTGTCACTTCCATCTCAATGGGATAGCGGATGAAGTCAGAATATTTCTTGATGAGACTTCTTAGTTCATAGTCCTCAAGATATTCCGAATACTTTTCTTCCTCCGTATCGTCTTTCAGATAGACACGGACTGCACTTCCAGAGGTCGGAAGAGCATCTATCTTGTCCACTTCCTCAATGGTGTATGTCTCAACACCATCAGAAGAGAAGACATAATAATGGTCTGTCAAAGAATGGGTATAGACTTCAATCTTCTTTGCGACCATAAAGGCGCTGTAGAAGCCGACACCGAACTGACCGATCAGATCGACATCCTCTTTCTTTTCCTTCTGTTCCTTGCATTTTTCAAGAAATTCCTTGGTTCCAGAACGTGCAATGGTTCCGAGATTTTTCTCCAAATCCTCTTTTTCCATTCCAACGCCGTTATCGACGACCTCAAGATAGCGTTCGCCCTTGTTTCTGACAAGCTGAATCTTGTAGTCCTTTGCCTGATATTTGCCTTCTGACTGAAGCATCATCAGTTTGTACTTGTCAATAGCATCAGATGCGTTAGACACCAGTTCACGTAAAAAGACTTCCTTATTGGAATAAATAGAATTAATCATTAAATTGAGCAGCTCTTTGCTCTCAGTTTGAAACTTTTTTTCTTCTTTCATTTTGTATTGCCTCCATTTGGCAAAACTATTTTAGCACTAATTATCAAAGAGTGCTAATTTTTTTAAAATTTTATCCATGCCATCGGTTGAAGAGGTTAAATTTGGTTCGGAATATAACAGGCAAAAAAGTTTACTTGTTATTTTGTATATCTATATTTATAATATTATGGCTTGCGAAAAGCATTTATTTTTAAATTGAGGACCTATAATGACTACAGCTGCACAAATCGCATTATTAGTATTATCATTCATCGTGATTATTATCGTTTTGCTCCAATCTGGTAAATCCCAGGGTGCATCCAGCGCCGTCATGGGCGGTAACAAGATGAACATCTTCACCAGAACCAAGGAGAGAGGCGCCGATAAAATCATGACGATCATCACTGCCATCCTTGTGGTTGCCTTCTTTATCACCGCCATCTTGGCAAGCTATTTGTAAACTATTGGTTAAACTGGGGCCAAGAAAAGGCCCCTTTCATTTTGTAAAAAAGAGAGACAGAACATGAAAGAAATTGAAATTGAAAAACTGCTCAAGGGCAAACAGCTTAGTTTAAAAGCACTCCAGGAAAAGGCGGAGTGCTTCACCTCTCATGACAAGGAAGAATTGGATGAAATCCTTGCTCATCTCATGGATAGAGGTATTGTCGGAAAAAGAAATGAAATCTATTTCCAATTAGAAGATGAAAATCTCTTCTTGGCTGAAGTCATCGTCAAGAACAGAAACTTCGTCATCCTGAAAGAGATCCCTTCCGGAATCGAGCATCGCATTTCCGGTGATGAGGCTGATCAGCTCCTTTTAGGAGACTTAGTCTATGCTAGAGAATTCCAGGCCGGAGTTTTTCATTGCACAGAATATTACAAGCCGACAACCACACTGAAAGGTTACTATACTCTTAACCGAGAAGGCAAAGAGAAACTGACCATCGGTTATCTCGATAGCTGCGGAAAGCAGGTATTGATCACTTCCGTTGAAGATAGCCTGAAAAACACCATCAATCAGGGCGACTTCGTCGAAGCAGAGATCATCTCCTTCAGAGGGAACACCATCACAGTCAAAGTGACAGAACTCTTAGTCAAGGGCAATGAGGTCGGTTCCGATATTTCCATGATTGTCGCAGAACAGGGTGCTCCTCTTAACTTCCCACAAGGAGTCATCGATGAGGCAAAGTCCATTCCCAGTTCCGTCTCCGCTGAAGACAAAGAAGGAAGAACAGACTTCACAAACGATTGTGTCATCACCATCGACGGCGATGATGCACACGATTTCGATGACGCTGTCTCCATCAAGCGCTTTGGTATCGGTTATGAGGTCACTGTCCATATCGCTGACGTCACTTCTTATGTAAAGCCTGGACATCCTCTTGATAACGAAGCTATTTCCAGAGGCACCTCAATTTATGTTGCCGACAGAGTCGTTCCGATGCTTCCATTTGAACTTTCCAATGGAATCTGCTCTCTTAACCCTAACGTAGAAAGATTAGTCCTCTCCGTGACAATGGCTGTCGATGGCATGGGCAACGTCTTCTCTACCAAGATTGAAAAAGGTGTCATCCGTTCTCACGGAAGATTAACCTACAATCAGGTCAACGATTTCTTCGATGGAAAAGAAGTTGATTTTTCCAAAGAAATCAAAGATACCCTCCTTCTCCTTCATGAAGCCAGCAAGGCAATCAGAAGAAGACGTCATCTCCAGGGCTCTTTAAGCCTTGAGACAACCGAGCTCAAGTTCCATCTCGATGAGAATGGTATGCCGACGGAAGTTTTAAAGATGACACAGGGCGAGAGCGAGAAGATGATTGAAGACTTCATGGTCATCGCAAACTGCTCCGTAGCCAAGGAACTGAAGAAGACTGGAATCCCGGTTCTCTACCGTGTTCATGAATTCCCGCCGTCTGATAAGCTTTCCACTTTCCGTGACTTCCTTAAGAGACTGAGACTCTTAAAGGCCTTCCCGAAGACTGAGAATCTCTCCGGTGCCAGACTGAATGACTTCTTAGAGAGCATTCAGGATGAGGGAGTCCGTTCCGCCGTTTCCATGATGATGCTCCGCGCTTTGGCAAAAGCCAGATATACTCCGGAAGAATTAGGCCACTTTGGTCTTGCAGAAATGGATTACTGCCATTTCACTTCTCCGATCCGTAGATATCCAGATGATATCATCCACAGACTTGTCAAAGATTATTTAATTGATAAGAAGCCGGTCGACTATGATGAAGTCTATAACTATTTAGATAATATGGGTGTCATCATGTCCAGAGAAGAAGTCAGAGCCGACAAGATCCAGCGTGAAAGCGATGATCTTGAATCCGCAAAATACATGTCTATGCATATCGGAGAACAGTATCACGGCAAAGTCGTCGGTATGGTTCAGAGAGGTATGTTCATCGAGACCGAATTAGGTATCGAAGGCTTCTTAGCCTATCACTGCATGCACGGCGATATGTTCCATTACAGCGAGAAAGACTTCGCTGTCTTAGGAAGAGATACGGATATTTCCTTTGCATTGGGAACTCCAATCGACATCAAGGTTCTTGCCAGCAATCCGGATAAGAGAGAAATTGATTTCGCAACACCTGAATTCTATGACCAGTACGCTCTTGACCTCACAGAGAAAGAAAGAGAAGATCTCTCCCTCAATGGTGTCAAGGTATATGTCGATGATGAATATCCGATGATGACTGGCAAAGCAAGATTCAACGATTACAAGAAAGAAAGAGATAATAACGATATGAACGATGAAAACAATGAAATGACAAGCAAGGAAAATCTTGATATTGCCTTGTCCAATATGGATGAAAAAGAAGAATACATCGCAAAGAAGAGAGCCGAGAAAGCCGATGACGGATTCCGTCCGAGCCCTGAGCAGTGGAAGGAAGTCGATGTCATCCGTGCCATCACTGCAAAGTATCCGGATGATGAGGCTAAGGTAATCGAAGTCCTCTCCTTCATGGATATCTCCGAAGAAGAATACCGCAAGCTTCTCCGCTTCACCAAACCGAGAGAAGACCGCGGAAGCAGAAGAGGTTCCGATAGAAGAGGCGGTGGGAAGTTCTCTTCCCGCGGTGGACATTCCGATCGCGGTGGAAAACGTTCTTTCTCCAGAGGAAGAGATGGCGGTGACCGCTCCTTCCGTTCTGACAGAGGTTCAAGAGGAAGTTCTTCCTTCGATAGAAGCGAAAAGCGTTCCTTCCGTTCTGATGACAGAAAGTCTGACAGACGTTCTTCCTCTCGTAGCGGATACGGTTCTAGCCGTGGCAGAAGCAGCTCTTATTCCGATGACAGAAAGTTCTCCGATAACAGAAGGGGAAGAGATTTCTCCAGAAGAGATTCCCGTTCCTTCGATAAGAAACCGGCAAAGCGCAGCAATTCCCACACTGGATACGGAACAGGAAGAAGTAACTCTGAGGATTAATTATGGCGAAAAGCAAAGATTCTTTTCCGGACGAAATACTTCTTTGCACCAATAAGAAAGCCTCCTATAACTATTTCCTGTCCGAATTCACCGAATGCGGAATCGAATTGAAAGGTTCTGAAATCAAAGCACTCCGTATGGGCCACTGTTCTCTCGATGACAGTTATGTCATCATCAAGAACAGAGAGGCTTTCGTATTGAATATGAATATACCTCTCTTCCAGAACAATGGTGTCTTTTCCCATGAGCCGACAAGAACCAGAAAACTTCTCTTACACAAGAAACAGATCGACGAGTTCGATGGACTTGTGCAAAGAGAGGGATATTCCATCCTTCCCGTCCGTGTCTATATCAGAAAGGGCAGATGCAAGGTACAGATTGCATTAGGAAAAGGAAAGAAGAACTACGATAAACGAGAAACCATCAAGGAAAGAGAAGATAACCGCTTTATGGCGAAAGCCATGAAGGCTAAGAACAACTACTGAGTCTACTCCTCCTTGCTATCCGCTTTCTTGTTATAAATCATCCGTTTTTGCTAAAATCAATGCGTTATCTTCTAATTCATCTTTTTAATCTTTACTCAAGGAAAGAAGGTATTTATGAAAAAGGCAGCACTCAAACCACGAAAAAAATCGATGACGGTTGTCATCGGTTCTTCCCGCTTAGGAGCTTCCATCGCTTCCGATGCATCTCAGGACGGCACCTACACCTCTATCATCGATCTGACCGCGGAATCCTTCAAAAAACTGGATGTCGGCTATAGTGGATACACTGTTGTCGGCGATGCCACCGATCAGAGCGTCTTGAAAAAAGCAAAAATTGATGATGCAAAAGAGGTTGTCATCGCAACCGGCGACGACAACACCAATATCTTTTTGGCATGCATGATTGCAGAATATTATGATGTCCCCTATATCATCGTAAGAATCCGTGACGAGAAAAAAGCGGATATCATCACCGATGAGAACATCAGCATCATCTCCACGTCCACCCTCTCTCTTCAGGCCTATAAGGCAATCCGTTCCCAGGAGGAAGATGAATAATGAACATTGTAGTATGCGGCGGAAGACAGCAGGCCGATTATCTTCTCTCTGTCTTTGCCAACAAAAGAGGCAACAATATCGTTGTCATCAACGATGATGAGAAGATCGCAGATACTATTTCTGAGCATTACGGATTAGAAGTCATCAAATCCGATCCGACGAAGCATTATTCTTTTGAGATTGCTAACGTCACCAATTTCGATTTGGTCATCTCTCTTCAGAGCAATGACGTCGATAACTTCGTCACTTGCCGTATGGCAAAGCAGTTCTTTCACATCAAGAAGTCCATCTGCACCGTCTCCAACCCGAACAATGTCGATATCTTCACCCATTTAGGAATCGATGTTGCCATCTCTGACTCCTACCTTCTTACTCAGAAGATCAAGGGAGAGAGTGATATCGAATCCGTATTTAAGACATCCTCATTGGAAGGTGAGAAGATTGTTATCACAGAAATTAAAATAAAAGACTCTTTCTGGTGTGTTGGTAAAGACCTGAAGAGTTTAGGTCTTCCTAAAACTGGAAACATCACATGTATCTTCCGTGATCCGGAAGTCATCATTCCTAGAGGTGACACGACCATCAATGTCAACGACACTCTTGTCATCGCTAGCGCACCAAAGAATCAGGAAGAACTGATTGAATTCATCAAGGGCGAGGATAAAAATGGCTAAGAAACTCAAACCTAAGAAGCCAATCATCTTCACCGGTCCGACATTCGATGACGGTGAAAAGGAGATCACTGGTCCTCTTCTTATCTTAGGATACTTTGGCATCTTCCTTTTGTTCACTGGCGTCCTTGTCCTTCTTCCTTTATTGATGCTTATCTTCTATCCGGAAGAAAGGGAGATGTATCGAGCATTCCTCATTCCTGGAGCCTCCGCTTTTGGACTCGGCGCTTTATTGTCCCTCATCATCTTCCGAAGAAAACAGGGAAAACTCACCGCTATTCAGGATCTTGTCCTGCTTGTCGGTGTCTGGATTCTTGTCATCCTCTTCTCTTCTCTTCCTTATCTTTTTTATGGATATAGTTTTTCACAGGCTTTCTTCGAATCCACGTCCGGTTACACATCCACCGGTTTATCCATTATTAATTGGAATAAAGAAATTGTCGATTTAGGCAACAATACGACCGATGTCTCTTCCCATATGCTCTTCTTCCACCGCGCCTTGACAGAACTTGTCGGTGGTATCGGACTTGTTCTTGTCGTCTCATCCGCTGTCAGTGAAAAATCTGGCCTTAACATCTATCTTCTCGAAGGCCATAACGATAAATTGCTTCCTAACCTTGCGAAATCCGCAAGACTTATCTTCTCCTTGTATTTAGGATATATCGTTTTAGGGGGTGTCCTATATATCGTTGTCGGTGTCTCACCCTATGACGCCTTCCTTCATGCTATGACCGCTGTTGCAACGGGTGGCTTCTCCACCAAGAGCAACAATATCAACACACTCGTTCAGGAAGTCAGCATCAATGGTGCCTGGAGAGGAATATCGGTTGAAATCATCTCTGAAGTCCTGATGTTATTAGGCGGCACGAACTTCTTCATCCATTATTCTTTGCTCCGCGGTAAATTCAAAGTACTCCGCCACTTCGAATTCTTCGTCTTCTTCGCCATCCTCATCTTCATCTGGCCTTTCATGATTGTCGGTATGACACAATATTATGGCGGAAACATCGCCGCCGGATTCCGATACGGAACCTTTGAACTCATATCCGGATTATCCACCTGCGGTTTCCAGTCCGTCGATTCCTATCAGGCCCATATCCTCGGAAGCGGAACCTATGGCTATACTACACTTCCTGCTACAATCACACCGATAGAATCCGCCCAGAATTACATGAACGGAAGTATGATTGCATTCCCGAGCTATCTATTGATCTTAATCGGTATCTTAATGAGTATCGGTATGCAGAACGGTTCCACCTCTGGTGCTATCAAACAGAGCCGAATCGCTTTGGCCGGTATCGACGTAGTATCCAGAATCAGAACAGGAATCGTCGGCACAGAAAGACGCAAAGTCCGTACCATCTATCGTTTCGGAACAAAGTCCCGTGTCGATAAAGATGAGATTACGGAGGCTGAGACATTCATCGGCATCTATATCTTCTTCCTATTATTAGGAACAACATTATTAGCTACCATCACTAGTTCTCTCAATATTCCTCGCGGAGACGGAACAGGTGCATCCTTCACCTGGGGAGATTGCTTCTTCGAATTCTCGTCCTGTCTTGGAACAGTCGGCTTAGGCTGCGGAATCACGAATAACACTACGATTGCTCCTATCCTTTGGATTGAGATCATCGGCATGCTGTTAGGACGTCTTGAAATCTTTGTTTACTTCACACTGTTTGGAAAGATCATCCGTCACATCCGAAACAGAAAATACGTCTTCCGAGAAAACGCATAACACTGAGAGGAAGCGATAAAACCGCTTCCTCTTTTTCATTTCTGTAGATTCTGAAAAAATATCTTCCATTGTGAGATAAATGTACTATAATATCTCACAGTGTGAGGTGAACAATGAATCAAGAACACTATTATAAACAGATGCTTGCTGTTACAAAGCAGATTAACAATTACATAGAACGCGACAGCCATTTTGCCTTATCCAGAGGCGAAGGTGCCATTCTCTGTGAGCTGAAAAGAAATCCAGAAGGCTTGACTCCTGGTGAGCTTTCCAAGCTGATGGATGTCGGTACCGGAAGAATCGGTAACGCTCTAAAAAGCATGGAGCATAAAGGCTTCATTCATCGTCAAGACGATCCTGACGATAAGAGAAAAACGGTTGTCACGCTGACAGAAGAGGGATTGTCACTGATCAATTCCTTACAGAAGCAGTTTGATAACAGGATGGAGCATGTCATAGAAGCTATGGGGCAGGAAAGGTTTGAAAAGTACTTAGCCTTGTCCAAAGAGTTCGTTGAGACATTCATCCATTATGCAGAAAAGGAGGACAAATCAAATGCTTAAACTACTACGCTATCTGAAAAAAAGAGATTGGTTTCTGATTTTTGTCATACTTGGGCTTGCTGTATTACAGGTCTATTGCATGATGACTTTGACAGACTACATCAAAGGAATCACTCAGGCTATCACCTATCTCAACTATCATAATGCAGGACCGAGCAGTTTCTTCTTAAGCTTTGCTACCGATGATGCCAGCAAAGCCACGATAGAAGCTATGTTAGGTTCCTTAACATCCTGGGACCAGTTCACCGATCCTTTCATCAACAATATCTGTAACGCACTGACTGCACAGGGTCAGGACAGTTCTGCTGTCGCCACGATGATCATGTCTATCCGTGACGCATCAGTCGGAGATATCTGGTGGAATGCCGGAATGATGATATTGGCCGCAACCGGTATGATTGCTGTTCAGACTGTTATCTCCGTCATCTCCGCTTATATCGCGTCTAGACTTGCTACTTCCTTAAGAAGCGCGTTGAACAACCAGATTTCTTCCTTCTCCTTGGCTGAGATCAACAAATTCTCCACAGCCAGCCTTGTGACCAGAGCAACAAATGATGTTCAGCAGGTTCAGTTTGCCATTCTTCTCTCCTTCCGTATGTTCTTCCAGGCACCGATTACCGCTATCTGGGCCATTTTGAAGATCAATGCCGTATCTTGGAAGCTGATGTTACCCACTATCGCTGGTGTCGTTCTTTTAGTTGTCGGTATGGTTCTTCTTCTCATCTTTGTCATGCCGAAGTTCAAATCCATGCAGAAGCTCATCGATAAGCTCAACGGAATCACAAGAGAGAACCTTTCCGGTATCCGTGTTGTCCACGCATACAACGCGGAAGAGTATCAGGAAGAGAAGTTTGCCAAAGCCAACACCAAACTTACAAAAGTCCAGTTATACACTGGTAATGCCATGGCAATATTAAGTCCGTATATCACAATTATTATGAATGGCATCTCTATTGCCGTTTATTGGATTGGTTCGTATCTCATCAATGAACCTAGTGAAACTCTCACCTATTCTGAACTTTTATCCTTCATGATGCTCTCCACACAGATTGTTATGGCATTCATGATGCTACTCATGATGTTCTATATGCTTCCTAGAGCCAGCGTCTGTGCAAAACGTATTCAGGAAGTCCTGGATACTGAGCCTTCCATCAAAGATCCTATTGAAGAAAAAGGAAGAACCGAAAAAGGAAGCATCGTCTTCAACGATGTCTCCTTCACCTATCCTGGTGCCGAAAGCGATGTTGTCGAGCATATCTCCTTCTCTGCAAAGAGAGGAGAAACCATCGCATTCATCGGTGCAACAGGTAGCGGAAAATCTACGATTGTCAATCTCGCTGACCGTCTCTATGATGTAAGAGAAGGCGAAGTCTTAGTCGATGGCGTCAATGTAAAAGACTTGAAGCAGAGTACACTTCATTCCATCATCGCCTATGTCCCACAGAAAGGTCTCCTCTTCAAAGGAACCATCAAGAGCAACATCTCCTTCGGCAATGTCAATATGAGTGATGAAGAGATTAAGACCGCTGCTGAAATTGCAGAAGCCGACTCCTTCATCCAGCAGATGGAGAAAGGATATGATGCTCCTATCGCACAGGGCGGAAGCAATGTCTCTGGCGGACAGAAGCAGAGACTCTGCATTGCGCGTGCTGTTGCTATGAAGCCGGAGATCATGATCTTCGACGATTCCTTCTCTGCCCTTGACTTCAAAACAGACAGACAAGTAAGAGATAATCTGAAGGAAAAAGGAAAAGACATCACAAAACTCATCGTCGCACAGAGAATCGGAACCATTATGGATGCTGATCATATTGTTGTACTTAACGAGGGTAAGATGGTCGGATACGGAACTCACAAGGAACTGTTAGAGACTTGTGATACCTATCGTGAAATCGCACTCTCGCAGTTATCAAAGGAGGAACTTGGTTTATGAGAAGACCTGGACCCGCTAAAGCAGAAAAAATCAAAAGCGAAGACCTGAAGCATGTATTCTCCCAAATTTCCGCTTCCATGAAGAAGTATCTTCCTATCCTTCTTATCGCCCTTATCCTGCTTATCTCCGGCGTTGTCATCTCCGTCACTTCACCGGATCAATTGAAGAAGCTTACCGATACCATCAACAATGGTGCCGCCACAAAGAACATCAACTTGGATGATATCACCAAATACGGAATCATTCTTGTATCCATGTATGTATGTTCCGCTGTCTGCACCTTCTTCTCCGGCTTCATCATGAACATCATCTCCATGCGTTACACAGAGCAGTTAAGAAAGCAGATTGTCGCTAAGATCAACCGTGTTCCCTTACGTTACTTTGATTCCAGCAGTATCGGTGACGTCATGTCCAGACTTACCAACGATGTCGATCAGATTGGACAGTCCATGCAGCAATCCGTCTCTACCCTCTTCCAGTCCGTCTTCATGCTTGTCGGTGTCTTGATTGCGATGTTCATCTCCAGCTGGCAATTGGCTCTTGTCTGTGTCGCTACCCTTCCTTTGATGATGATTGTCATCCTCTTCATCTTAAAGATTGCTGGTCCTTGGTTCCAGAAGCGACAGGATATGATCGGCGATGTCGAAAGCGTTGTCGAAGAGAACTACAATGGTCAGCTTGTCATTAAAGTCTTCAATTCCGCCGACCGAATCAATGGAGAATTCGAAAAACACAACGGCGACTTAGGAACCACACTCTTCAAATCCGAAATCTTCGGTGGCTTGATGCAGCCGATTATGAACTTCGTCTCCTATCTTGCTTACGCAGCTGTCTGTCTTACCGGCGGATTACTGATGAATGCACAAAGCAGCAATCCGGAGACAGCGACAATCACAATCGGAACTATCACTGCCTTTTTGACCTATGTCAACCTCTTCCAGTCTCCTCTCACACAAATTGCTCAGTCGTTGAACTCTCTTCAGAGCGCAGCTGCTGCCGCAAAACGTGTCTTTGAGTTCCTCGGTGAAAAAGAGATGGAAGATGAAACCGGAAAAGAGAATAAACTTCTCGTAGATGGAAAAGAAGTTGTCAAAGGTGAAGTCACATTCGATCATGTCAGCTTCGGATATGATGAGACAAGAGAGATCATTCACGATTTCTCCGCTGAGATCAAACCCGGCATGAAAGTAGCTATCGTCGGCCCTACCGGTGCCGGAAAGACAACGATGGTCAACCTTCTCATGCGATTCTATGAAGTCGGCAAAGGTTCTATCAAGATCGATGGCGTCGATATCAAGACGATGCCTAGAAGCGAAATCCACAGTCTCTTCGCTATGGTATTACAGGATACCTGGGTCTATGAGGGTACCCTTCGTGAGAACTTAGAATACAACACCAAAGGATTGACAGAAGAAGATCTGAAGGGTGCGATTCATGATGCTCACCTCGTCCACTTTGTCCGTTCATTGCCGGGAGGACTCGATTATCAGATTGAAGAGGATAACTCCATCTCCGGAGGACAGAAGCAGCTCATCACCATCGCAAGAGCGATGTTAAAGAAAGCACCGCTCCTCATTCTCGATGAGGCAACCAGCAACGTCGATACCAGAACAGAAGAAAAGATTCAGGAAGCGATGGACAGACTCAGCAAAGGCAAGACTTCCTTTGTCATCGCACATCGACTCTCTACCATCAAAAACTCTGATCTGATCCTTGTCATGAAAGACGGAAACATCGTTGAACAGGGCAATCATGATGAACTGATGGAGAAAAAAGGATTCTATTACGGACTCTATAACTCTCAGTTCGATCTTAACGCAGAGAATACAATTGACTAGAAACTTCGGCGCCATAGTAATTCTATGGCGCTTTTATTATGAAACTTTTCTGTTGATTAGTTAGTATTGACTAACTATAATAGAAACAGGAGGGTTCCTTATGCTTCTATTCTTATCTATTCTTTTATCCTTCGGTATTTTCTTTTTTGTCACAGCTATCCACAACGGACTTTTGACCAAGACAAAAAAGAGAAGAGCCTTTTACGAACTCTTCTCTGGTTTGTTTCTTTCTGTACTTTCCTTATGCCTTATTGTCCTTCTTTAGGCATACGTGGTTTTCATAGGATTTCTTAAGTGCTGCAAAGGTCTCGTCGCTTAAATCATGTTCGATTTTGCATGCATCTTTATATGCCGTCTCTTCCGAAACACCTAAATCGATGAAGAAATGTCCGATCACTTCATGACGTTCATAGATTTTCTTTGCAATCTCTTCTCCGGAAGGAGTCAGATGAAGTGTCTGTTTCTGTCCGACAACAACATATCCTTTCTCTTCCAACTTTTTAAGTGCAATAGAAACGCTCGCTTTGGAAAAGCCCATTGAAGATGCAATATCAATGGCGCGGACAGGATTCTTGCCATCATCTGATAGCATCAGTATTCTTTCGAGATAGTCTTCCGAGGATTCGTTTGTGTTTTCCATAATGATCTTCCCCCATCTGAAAAACATTGTAACATAGTTGAAAACATAAAACAAACGATTAACAAGAGTGGATAAGAACGATACCATGCTCATAATATTGAATCATAGACTTTGAGGGTATAAATACTGCACAAGGTTTTCAATACAAATTCAAGTCTTCGTTTTTTAGGTAATGACAAACCGTCGATTATAAATGTTATTGATAGCATATCATTCGGAAAATAGTAAGATTACGTTTCCAAAACAACAAAAAGACGGCATTTTAAGCGATTATCTGTTTAAGTTAGTTGACTTTAACTTTTGAATGCCTATAATATTTTTGGTTAGTTAACGCTAACACACAGGAGGACATATGCCATTATTGATTGCACCAAAAGACATTGGACTGAAAGTCCTTCGCATCAGCTGTGACGATAAGACAAGAAAGCATCTTGAGACCTTAGGTCTTACAAAAGATACGATGCTTCAGCTTCTCTCAACCGATGCTGGAGCCGCTATCATCAAAGTCCATGATTCCAGAATTTCATTAGATCATCAGACTGCCTTATCCATCATGGTAGAGCCAGTCGCATAAAGGAGGGCACTTATGACATTAGAAGAAGTAGCTATTGGACAGACATGCACTGTCTGCAAAGTCAACGGAGAAGGAAAAATCCGCAGAAGACTCTTCGATATGGGTGTTACCGAGGGAACTGAAATATTCGTCAGAAAAAGAGCTCCTTTAGGTGATCCTATCGAAATCACATTAAGAGGCTATGAACTCTCTTTGAGAAAAGATGAGGCTAGCCTTATCGAAGTAAAGCAATAAAGAAAGGAGAACTCAGATGTCAGAGAACGATACAAATCTGAATCAGCAGGAAAATCCTGTCAAAGATGATTCTCAAAAAAAACTCACATTTGCATTAGCAGGAAACCCAAACTGTGGTAAGACAACGTTATTCAATTCGCTTACCGGTTCTACCGCCTATGTCGGAAACTGGCCGGGTGTCACAGTCGAAAAGAGATCCGGTGTCTATAAGAACAAGAATGTCGGACAGGCCGATATCGTCGACTTGCCTGGTATCTATTCCTTATCTCCGTACTCTCCGGAAGAAGTGGTAGCCAGAAACTTCATTCTGGACTCCAAACCGGATTGCGTCATCAACGTCATCGATGGTACGAACTTAGAACGTAACCTTTATATGACAACTCAGATCCTTGAAATGGATGTTCCGGTTGTCATCGCCATCAACATGATCGATGCCGTCAAAAAGAACGGCCTCGACATCGACTGCAAACAGTTGGAAGAGAAGTTAGGTGTTCCTGTCGTTGCTGTCTCCGCCTTAAAGAGAGATAACCTCGATGAATTGATGAAGAGAGCTATCTTAGCCGCGGACACAAAGAGAGAGGGAACCTCTGTCCTCTTCAATTCTGAATATGGCGATATCGTAAAGAGCGCAAAGGCAATTTACGCAGAAGAGGGAATTGAGAATCCGCTCTTCCACGCCATCAAAGGATTAGAAAACGATGAGATAGAAGTTAGGCTTCACAAAGAGGAAACAGACAAAGTCAAAGCCCTCTATCATGGAAGCGAAGACTTCGAGTCCATGTCTGCAGACAAGAGATACAAATACATCACTAGTGAATTATCCAGCTGCAAGATTGGTGTAGAGAAAGAAATCGATACTGCCGAGAAAGACAAGTTATCCATCTCTGATAAGATTGATAAAGTTTTGACAAATAAGTGGGCAGGTATCCCGATATTCCTCCTCATTCTCTTCTTCACATTTGAGTTAACATTCTCTGAGGATCTTTTCTTCCTCAATGCCGCCGGTGTCTTCGGTGAGGACGGCTTCAACTCCCCGATGGGTTGGATTGGTGCCGGAAACGGTATTGAATCTCCTGGCTTCATCTTCGCCAACTTCACAAACTGGGTGACAGAGAAGATTACACTGCTCTTCTCAGATTACATTCTTAAGAATGCATCCGCTTGGGTATCCGGTATGATCTGCGATGGTATCTTAGGCGGTATCTTCGCTGTCATCGGCTTCCTCCCTCAGATTCTTCTCTTGTTCTTCTTCTTCTCTTTGATGGAAGACAGCGGATATATGGCACGTGTTGCCTTCATTCTCGATCGTTTATTCAGAAAATTCGGACTTTCCGGAAGAGCATTCTTGCCTATGATCATGGGCTTCGGATGCGGTGTTCCGGCTATGATGAATACTCGTACTCTCACTACCGACAAGGAAAGAACTCAGACCATCCGTGTCATTCCGTTCTTCACCTGTTCCGCTAAGTTACCTATCATCACTGCTATCGCCGGTGTCTTGCTCAGCAAATTCAACATCAAAGGCGCTAGCTATATCACATTCAGTGTCTATGTCGCCGGTATGGCAATCGCAATTATCTCCGTTCTCATCATGCATTCCACAACACAGAGAGAAAAGATTCCTCCGTTCATCATGGAACTTCCTGCCTACCATCTCCCTCAACCTCGCGCTTTAGCTATCCACATCTGGGATAAGGCAAAACACTTCTTTAAGAAGACCTTCACCATCATCCTTTCTTCCACCATCTTAGTCTGGCTTTTCTCCAGAATCAGCTGGGATTGGACATACTTAGGACAGGAAGGCATCCTCTTCTCCTACAATGATGATGCCGGACAGTTCTGGGCAATGTTGGAAGGTTTGAAGGACGCCTATGATGCAGATACCCTTTCTGCCAGTGTCAAATCTGCACTCGACAGTCTCTACAAAGCCGGAAGCATCACTGAAGACTTCAGCTTAGTCGATTACAATGCTGTCATG
Organism: bacterium; assembly: GCA_963621825.1. Classification (GTDB taxonomy): domain Bacteria; phylum Bacillota_I; class Bacilli_A; order RFN20; family CAG-288; genus Enterosoma. Next base: position 9,048 of record CAVFFP010000016.1, on the reverse strand, counting down.
AACGATGCCGTCTTAAAGGATGTCATCGGCGATTACTTCTCTACAACAGAAGTCATTCCGAATATGAATCTGTCTATCTTAGGATCTATCGGTTCCTTCTTTGCTCCGTTATTCACACCGATGGGTTGGGGTGTCAGCTGTGCTTACGCTCCTCATGTTGTCACTGCCAACAGTGGTTCTTGGGCTTTCTCCGTCTCCGCTCTTACTGGCCTTGTCGCTAAGGAGAACGCAATTGGCACCTTCGGTACACTTGCTTCTTCCTTCACAGGTTTAGGACTTCCGGAAGGAGTCTTAGGCGCTATCGATACAGAAGGCGATGCCGGTATCAATGCTGTCACTGCCATTGTCAGAGCAACATTTAAGACCAACGCGGATGGTTCCTTAGTCGATGAACTGAAGACTACCGCTTCCTTAGTTTCCTTCGTTATGTTCAATGTCACTACCATTCCTTGCTTCGCTTCTGTCGCTACTGCCAAATCTGAGTTGATGAACCGTAAAGCCTTCTTAGGCACTATCGCCTTCTGGCTTGCCGGATCCTATATCGTCGGATGCCTCACCTATATGGTCATCGCCTATTGGTGGACAACCTTCATCGTCGTCGCTCTTCTTGCCGCTCTGTTCGTCTCTCTCTATTTCTACAATAAGAAAATGAATCAGAAAGAAGCTTTAGCCAACTGATGGTCACCTTAGCTAACACTACTGATATCGTTGCCATCACAGTCGTTGTCCTCATCTGTGCCGCATTGATTGCTTACTTTGTCATCAAAAAGGCAAAGGGTGAGAAGATCGAAGACTGTGACTGCAAAGGAAAAGGCAAAGAGATGAAGGCCTATTACAAGGCCGAAAAGAAGAAAGAAGAGAAGAGACGTAAGAAAGAGGAAAAGAAGAATTGTTGCTGCTGCAACAACGATTCAGATCACTCTTGTTCTGATTAAGGCGACAATGGCTCTATAGGAGTCATTCGCATACCTCCAATCGAAATCCCGGGGATGACAGAACCCCGGGATTTTATTTTTCTATTTTTCCTTTTCTAACAACTCTTTGTAGTAAGAGAAAGCGGATGGTATCGCATAGTTCGGTAAATCCAAAATAGGAACGAACTGGCCATCTATCTTCTTTTTCAATACAATCAGATATCCATGCATCTTCCAGATACGATGAGTAAAGATAAATCTTTTCTCTTCTAATTCAATGATTCTCTCCTGAGTAATCTTATTCTTATCACAGTACTCTTCCACATCAGTAAGGTCCATCTTATTATCTATGGTCATGAATTCATAGAGCGAAGACAATAGACCGTCCTTATCCCTTTTATGAATCAGAATCTCATCCTTATACCTCAAAAGAAGGATAGTCTTTTCCTCTTTTGTCTTTTCTTTCTTAACTGCCTTAATCGGATAATCCATCTCATGATGAGATTCATGAGCCATACAGAAGGAGGAGAAAGGGCAGCTTTCACATAACGGTTTTCCGTTAGGAAGGCAGACCATCTCACCTAAGTCCATCAACGCCTGAAGATAATCTCCCGGTCTTTGCACTGTGTCACTACGAAAGTAACTCTCGGCTTTTTCTTTTGTCTTCTTGTTTTTGATATCTGCTTTCGACATGGTAAGACGGGAATAGATGCGAAGCAGATTACCGTCAACAGCAATGTAATTCTTTTGATAACCGATAGCCAGTATTGCTTTTGCGGTATAGTCACCGATACCAGGAAGAGAAAGCAAAGTATCTAGATCAGATGGAAGAATAGATTTATGTTTTTCTTTTATCTCGATACATGCTTTCTGAATATTCCTGATTCTAGAATAGTAACCTAACCCTTGCCATAATGTTTCAAGTTCTTCTATAGGAGCACTAGCAATGGCATTCACATCCGGATAACGAGAGATAAAGCGATGATAATATCCTTTCACCGCTTCCACTCGTGTCTGCTGAAGCATGATCTCACTGATATAGACATGATAGGGTGTCGCTTCTTCTCTCCATGGTAAAACACGTCTGTTCTTATCATAATAAGATAACAAAGCTTTTATATATTTTTCTTCCATATCAACATTGTAACAAGTTGGGATTTTCATTGCATCGACTATGCTCAACATCAAAACCATCTTATCTGTACTATGAAAACTCATTTTGATAAAAACAGGGACTAAAAAACTCCTGGCCGGAAAACCAGTCAGGAGTTTTGAAGAATCAAAGATTAATACTTGTAACCTTCTTCTCTGATCTTAGCCTGGGCGGCAGCAAGTCTGGCGCCAGGGACACGGAACGGAGAGCAGGAGACATAGTCAACCTTGCAAGCCTGGAAGATAGCGATGGATTCAGGATCGCCGCCGGCTTCACCGCAGATGCCGCAGTGGAGATCCGGATTGACAGCCTTACCTTCGCTGACAGAGAGAGCAATCAATCTCTTGACGGCCTCAGAGTCGATGGTCTTGAAAGGATCAAAGTCAATGAGGTTGTTGTTGAGATACTGGTTGATGAAGGCAGAATAATCGTTTCTGGAGAAACCATATGTGAACTGAGTAAGGTCGTTTGTACCATAGGAGAAGTAAGCAGCATCCTTACCGATTTCACCAGCGGTGAGAGCGGCTCTAGGAGTCTCGATCATGGTTCCGACGATGTACTTCATCTTGTTGTCGAACTTGGATTCAGCGATGAGCTTATCGGCAACTTCGCTGACCAACTTCTTGACGAAGACGAATTCCTTGTCGGCGATGACCTGAGGAACCATTAAGGAAGCAACGATCTTGACCTTCTTTCCTGTCTTCTTGGAAAGATCTTCTTCAGCTCTTAAAGCGGCCTTGATGACAGCTTCAGCCTGCATCTTTCCGATTTCAGGATAGACAACGTCCAAACGGCAGCCACGGAGACCCATCATCGGGTTAGTCATATGGAGCTGGCTGATTCTGGCCTTGACGGTTTCGACAGTCTTGCCGGACTTCTTTGCGAGGTCAGCAATGTCTTCTTCCTTGATAGGGAGATACTCATCAAGCGGCGGATCGAGCAATCTGACGTTGATATTGACACCACCTAAAGCGATGTACATGTTGTAGAAGTCCTCTTCCTGGAACTTCTCGAGCTTTTCAAGATACTTGACTCTTTCTTCAGTTGTATCGGAAAGAATCATCTGCTGCATGATGAAGAGTCTGTCTTTGCCACGGAACATATGCTCAGTTCTGCAAAGGCCGATTCCTCTGGCACCGAAGCGGACAGCATTGAGAGCTTCTTCCGGTGTATCAGCATTGGCGAAGACCTTGATGTCGGCATATTTGTCGGCCCACTTCAAGACCTTGACGAAGTTGGCGTTGTCGCCGCCTTCCTTGGTTTCGATAGCACCATCATAGATAGTACCAGTGGAACCATTGATGGAGATGACATCTCCTTCTTTGTAGGTATGTCCACCTAAGCTCATGGTCTTGGCTTCTTCATCGACCTTGAGTTCGGAGCAGCCGGTGACGCAGGTCTTACCGATCTGTCTGGCAACAACAGCAGCGTGAGAGGTCATACCGCCACGCATGGTAAGGATACCCTGAGCGACGACCATACCGCCTAAATCTTCCGGAGAAGTTTCGGCTCTGACTAAGATAAGCTGAGCCTTCTTGTCCTTGGCAGCAATCTTAGCAGCATCTTCAGCGGAGAAGACGATGTGTCCGACAGCGGCACCCGGGCCAGCGGCATTACCATGGCCGATGACAACAGCCTTCTTTTCGGCTGCATCGACAAAGGTAGGATGTAAGAGCTGATCGAGGGAACGGGGATCGACTCTCAAGAGAGCGTCCTTCTCATCGATAAGTCCTTCTTTGACCATATCAGTGGCAACCTGAAGACCGGCAACACCGGTTCTCTTGCCGTTACGGGTCTGGAGGAAGTAGAGCTTGCCGTCTTCAACGGTGAACTCGAAGTCCTGCATATCCTTGTAGTGCTTCTCAAGCTTCTTAGCGGACTTGACAAGCTGATCATAGATGGCGGGCTGCTGTTCCTTCAATGCATCGATGTGCAAAGGAGTACGGATACCAGCAACGACGTCTTCGCCCTGAGCTTCGATAAGGTATTCAGCGAAGATCTGGTTCTTACCATCGGTAGGCTGACGAGTGAAACCGACACCTGTGCCGGAGTTCTGGTTCATGTTACCGAAAGCCATCATCTGAACGTTGACAGCAGTACCCCAGGAATAGGGGATGTTGTTCATCTTTCTGTAGAGGTTGGCTCTATCATTATCCCAAGAGTGGAAGATGGCCTTGACGGCGGTCATCAACTGATCAACAGGATCGGTAGGGAATTCTTCGCCGAAGGTCTTCTTATAGTAGGCCTTGTATTCCTTGATCAAATGCTTGAGGTCAGCAACATCGACTTCGAAGTCGTTCTTGAGACCCTTGGCAGTCTTGATGTCATCGAGCATCTTGTCCATTTCATCTCTCGGATGTCCCTTAGCGATGTTAGTGAACATAAGGATGAAACGTCTATAGCAGTCATAAGCGAATCTTTCCTTGCCGGACTGTTTGGCCAAAGCTTCAACAGTTTCGTCGTTGAGACCAAGGTTAAGAATCGTATCCATCATACCAGGCATAGAGACTCTGGCACCGGAACGGACAGAGACAAGAAGCGGCTTCGGACCTTTGCCGAAGGACTTTCCGGTTCTGTGTTCAAGAGCTTTGATTCCGTCCTTAATCTGTTTTTCGAGCTTGGCAGGAATCTTTCTTCCAGAATCGTAATAGAGTGTGCAGGCTTCAGTAGAGATAGTGAAACCATCCGGAATGGTAATTCCGATGTGGGCCATTTCAGCCAAACCGGCGCCTTTGCCACCGAGAAGCGGCTTTCCTAATCCGTAAGCATCACCAAAGGCATAAACATACTGTCCAGGAACGTACTTTGTTCTGGGCTTTCTGCTGGTCTTTGCAGCAGAAACTTTCTTCACAACTTTCTTCTGTGCAGGCATTTTTTCCTCCTAAAAAATATATAGGTTTTGCACCTTCGACTATTTTAGCATACAAAAAATCATAATAAAATATACAAAAGCAATCTATCTTTTGTTTTTTTGAAGTTTTTTCTTATTTCGATGATAAATGATTTCATTTCACAAAGAAAAATGAATGACGAATTCATTTCAAAAAACACGAATTCAAAGTCTACTTCAAAGTCTACTTTTAGTCTACTTTTTAGTCTACTTTTATATTAACATGGAATAACCGGACACATTAAGGTCGATGAAAAATCAGAAAGACTGCACACAAGTGCCACATCTCATATTTCTTACCGATTATTCGATATTTCCTTGATTCCCAACAAATAAAGCATTGTCAGAAAATGAGACACATCTCTTCTATTGTCCTTTATTATCTAATCATAATTCGCGATTTCAAAGTCTACTCCAAAGTCTACTTTTAGTCTACTTTTTAGTCTACTTTTATACTTAGAAGGCATTCGTGACCGAGTTTCAAGGCAAAGGGAAAACAGTATGACTCGTTTTTTAACGACTGCGTTATCATATATCAGGTCAATCCTTTAACTTTCATTTGATTTTTCAATATGCGTTCACTAAAATAAGCACAAGAAGCAATACGGGACACGAGGAATATTTACGAAGATGACAAAACAGAAGCAAAACAGACGAAGAGACTATCGGAAAGGAGACTGTTATCTATGAATCAGAAAAAATCCGATTTTGCGAATTCCTTATATAGGGTCATGCAGACAAAGCCTTTTGAAGATATATCGATCTCTGATCTCTGTGTCGGAATCAACTGCACAAGACAGAATTTCTACTATTACTTTAAGACAACGAAAGAATGTCTTGCTTTCTATATCAAAGAGTCCATGAAAAGCAGAATCAAAGATATCCATCTCATCACAGACACCTTCAATCTGATTGAAGCGGATCAATCCCTTATCCATCTCTGTGAACAATGCAGTGAAACAAAGGATGTCTATTGGCAGGTCTTAGCCTCTCAGCTAAAAAAACAGATGGATATCATTCTGACTAAGAAACTTGTCGATTATCTATCCTTATATTCTGAACAGAAGGATATGGTTCTGACTTTCTTTGTCTATGGAATCTTAGAAGAGGGAAAACTCTATGCCCAGAATGGTTTCGGAGACAAAAAAGAAAAATACATCGAATGCTGCAAAGCTCTCTTAGGCACCTATGATGAGTTAAGAAACAAAGTCAAGAAAATAATCTACATCTAAGCTATAATCTTATAGACGAAATGAGGTATCGATATGAATAATGATGATTTTGATTTTTGCTGTCCGACCAAAATCTATTTTCGCAATGAAGGAGTCTCTGAAATAGGTAAGATCATCAAGGAGGATTATTCCTTTTCCAGAGTGTTTTTCGTCTACGGCGAAAACTCCTGCAAAAGAAACGGATTATACGACAAAGTAATCACTTCTTTGAAAAAGAACGACATCGCATTTGAGGAATATTCCGGAATCTGTGCCAATCCGGATGTCGAAGATGTCAAAGAGATGGTAAAACTAGCCCGAGCCTTCAAGCCAGAGCTTATTCTAGCCTGTGGCGGAGGTAGTGTATTGGATGCATCCAAATCGCTTGCTCACGCATACTATTACAATGGTAATCCGCTCGATTTCAATAAGCATGTCATTGAGCCTCTCCATGCATTACCGATTGCAACAATCATAACGCTTTCCGCTTCCGGAAGTGAGATGTCAGACTCTTGTGTCATATCAGACAGAAAGCATGGATTCAAAGCAGGGTTCAACTGTCAAAGCAATTATCCACTCTTCTCCCTCTTAGATCCCTCCTTGACCCTATCTGTTCCTCCTTATCAAGTTGGTATCGGACTTGCGGATATGTTCTCCCACAGCATGGAAAGATATTTTTCTCCTTCTCAGGAGTTAGAGCCATCTGATGAGTTGGCTCTCGGCATCATGAGAAGCATTGTCATTACTAGTTCTTCCGTACTGAAGGATTCAACGGATATAAAAGCCAGAAGAGCGATGATGATCGATGGTGCCTTAGCCCATGATGGATTCACAGGTTTCGGAAAGAACAAGAGATTTATCGTCCATAAGGCAGAGCACCGCTTAAGCAGTCATTATCCGGAATTGGCCCATGGCCAAGGTATCGCCTTATTGCTTGTTCCTTATCTTAGTATCAATAAAGATCATTTCCATGACAAACTGATCCGTTTCGGAAAAGCAGTCTTCTCTTTAGAAGGAGACATCAGTGTTGATGACAGTACCCACGCATTAGACAGTTGGGTTCATACTCTTCCTATCGCTCAGTCTTTTGACTCTTTGCCCTTTACAATCGCCAAAGAAGATATCGATAAAGCATTGGATACTCTTAAATTGACGAAGATTTAGAGGCAAAATTCCTTTCGATATCATATAATACTTGTAGTTGTGTGCTAAACAATAAACGGAGGCTTTATTCTATGGAAGAAAAAAAGAAAAAAGAATGCCCTAGGAACTCGATTCTCGATTACAACCTTTCCTGGGGATTGATGTTAGTCTATTTAGGTTATCTTCTCGGTATCTGGTTTGCTCAGCAGGCATCCAAGGAATACATCCCGGGCGGATATAGCGGTGTCCCTTACTTCCTCACTTCCATCATCTTAGGCGTTGTCTTCACCTTCTTAGTCTATAACCTTGGCAAGATCATCTTCGCTAAGATTGCAGGATATTACGTGAGCTACGTCAAGATTCTCGGCTTCCTCATCGACAAATCCAATGGAAAGACAAAAATCAAATATGACATCCTTTCCTTCTTCGACCTCTCTCTTCAGTTTGCTCCGAAGGATGATGACGTCAAAAAGAATCCGAAGCTGATCTTCTTAGGTGGATTCATCGCTGAATTCGTCTTAGTCGTCCTTGCCATCGTTCTCTTCTTCGTCTTAAGCTTCAATCAGGTCAAGACAGGTAAATCTGCTGTCGGATGGACTGCTTTATTCATTATGTCCTACGGTTTCCTTACTCCTTTATACGAAATTCTTCCTTTCCGTCAGGATTATCCGACCGATATGTTCAACCTTCTTGTCACTTCCAAGGAAGAGGACAAGATTGCCTTCAACGTCTACTCCATCAACAGAAAGAATGAACACTCCGGTCAGGACTACCTCCCTTATGAATTCGAAAACTATGATTCCTTCTATAAGTGCCGTGTCCTTCACGCCAACTATCTCGATCACCTCTATGCTTCCAGACTTGAGAAAGCCTTCAATGTCTTAGAGGAGATGCGCTACTACAACAAGTATCTCAACGATTCCGATCGTTATGTCCCCTACGGAGAAATGATTTATCTTCACTTCTTCATCAATGATGACAAAGGCGCAGATAGCACCTATCTCAGCATGAAGAAGGATGACAAGAAGATTGTCACAACTCCTGAAATCTTATCCGATTACAGAACCGCAGTATTGATCGCCGGTCTCATCTCTTCCGATATGGAGAAGGTCAAAGAGATCAGCACAAAGTTCGATAACGCCGTCAAAGAGTTCTCTGACACTCCTTCTAAGAGAGTCAGCAAAGAGATTGAACTCTTCCACTCTGCTATCGATAAGATCAAGACCAGTAAGCCTAACGCTCAGTTATAACCTATAGCCAGGACCAAAATCCTGGCTTTTTCTATATGTTTTTTGTTTTTGCCTTGAAAAAGTGAAAAGAAGCACTATACTAATCTCGCATGGGGATGTTCCGGTTTCGACAGGCGGGAACGACTTCTGAGGGCAGTGGGATGGTCTCCTTATCGACCGACACAATTACAAGTGCCAATAAACCTGTTATGTTCCGTGCTCCGGCCATGATGGCCTGCGCTGCCTAATCTGATTAGGTATTAGCGCCTTTCGCAGATCTGCGGATCTGCTGCACAACCCGATTTCATCTTTTCATTTCATGACGTCGGGACTTTAGAAATGAGCTCAGAAAGAAGCTTCCTTTCCTTCTTCCTGCGACATCAAGGAAGGATCGGGGATAAAAAGTCTGCCAATGAACTTTGACTCCCTTAACCGATCATTGGATAAACTGTAGTCCTCGCTAGAGATTCTCGTTTGGACGCGGGTTCGACTCCCGTCATCTCCACCA
>CAVFFP010000015.1:7153-31104 GCA_963621825.1 bacterium | reverse complement strand
GAATATTATAACTCTGAAGAGCGTGTTTTATCACCTATGTGCAAATCAGCGTTTATTCACAATTACTAAATAGAAAATTCGATAAAGAAATTATCAATTACATAGGTCTAATCCATGAATATAAAGGTCGTCAAGAATTATTCTTAGAACAAAAGAAAGATAACCTTGATAAACTTGTTGAAATATCTAAGATTCAAAGTACTGAGGCTTCAAACGAAATTGAAGGTATCATCACGACAAATCAAAGACTTAAAGAACTTATGAGCGATAAAACAACTCCAAGAAATCGAAGTGAGAAAGAAATACAAGGCTATCGTTACGCGTTAAACATGGTCCATGAGAGTTTTGAATACATTCCAATAAGAGCAAACACTATACTTCAACTTCATAAGGAAATGTATCAATTTCTTGATGTTAGATTTGGCGGAAGATTCAAGGATACACCAAATGAAATAGATGCAGCATACCCTGATGGAAAAAAAGCAGTCATTTTTAAACCATTAGAACCTTATGAGACACCTGAAGCAATTGAAACAATTTGCGACGAATACGATAAAGCTATAAACAAATACAATATTGATCCATTAATTGTAATTCCTATTTTCATTCATGACTTTCTTTGTATCCATCCTTTTAATAATGGTAATGGTAGAATGTCTAGACTTCTTACCGCACTTCTTCTCTATAGGTCAGGTTATGTCATCGGGAAATACATCTCACTTGAAAAGAAAATTCAAATAACCAAAAATGAATATTATGAAGCTTTACAACATAGTTCTACAAGTTGGATTGATTCAACTAACGACGAAACACCTTTTATAAAATATCTATTAGGAACAATTTTAGCCGCTTATAGAGATTTCGAACAAAGAGTTAATCTCATTGGAAATAAAATGTCAGCATTAGAAATGGTAGAAAAAGCTGTTAAATCTAAGATTGGCAAATTCACTAAAAATGATATCATGGAGTTATGTCCTGAAATAGGTAGAGGTTCTGTTGAACAATCTTTAAAAGTGCTTTGTGAAAAAGGCATTATTAAGAAAGAAGGATCAGGTAGAGCCACATTCTATTATTTGAAGTAACGTAATTTCTTCAATAAATATTTCTACAATTGCTGCTTTCCCCATGAACATTTGAATTCCGTTACGTCGGTGCCGGCCTTCTGATGACACGTCACGGTGTGGAAGTCACGCCCCAGGATGTTCGGAGCCGTCTTTCCGACCGTTCCCCTGTAGGAGCTGTAGCCCTTCCCGTGTCCGGAAAGCATCGCGTAGATTCCCATTCCGTCCATCATCCTTAGCACGCGTTTGTGGTTCACCTTCTCCGAGTATTCGCTCCGCAGGGCCACAGTTATCTTTCTGTATCCGTATCTGAAGTGACCCCATGTGCAAATCAGTATTTATAATCTAATTAAGCTACTACTTATATTGTTTCAATTCTTCTATATATATACTTACTTTTCGAATTTATGACTACCAATTTTCTTATGCATTTCCTTAATAATATCTAAATACTCCTTTTCGATAAAGAAATCCATATATCTATGTTCAAAGTTAGAAATACTGTCTTTATTGTAGTATGCTTCTGCAATGGATCCAGCCATACATGCAATGGTATCAGAGTCTCCGCCCATACACACTGCTTTCACTATTGTTTTATACAATGATGAAGAATGTAAGAAACAATATATAGCTTCAGGACAAGAACCTTCACAAAACAAATCTGTTTTATATTCTTTTACCCATTTATCATAATCGATATCCTTAATTCTAGGATAATAGTTATTGACTACATATTCTTCAATTTCTTCCTTACTAGAACCGTGTAACGCCATAAAGATACAACTTGCGATTGCTTCAGCGCCTTTAATGCCATCAGGATGATTATGAGTTATTTCACTTACTACTTTTGATAAATATTTCACTTCATCTAAAGAATGAGATAACCATCCAACAGATGAAATTCTCATTGCAGATCCATTTGCACAAGAATGATAAGGTTTCATATCTTCGATGTTTTCTTTTGCCCAAGAGTAAAGACTTTCACCGAATCCTGCCCGTGGATGCTTTCTGACCATTTCTTTAAATTCAACTTTCAAATCATGTTGAATGTTTTCTTTTTCTTCTTTTGAAAAATTAAATGGATAATATTTAGTTAATACTTTACCAACCGCAATAGTTAAATAACTATCATCAGTCATATGATTAGTTATATCAAATACTTTTAATGTCATAGGAGTAGGTTTTTTCTTATCATTAAATTCATAATTAGAACCTACCATATCACCAATAATTGCACCTAGCATAAATACCTCTTTTCTTATAATTGTTATACCTAGTAACTAATGTACTGCGCCCCTTATGTTGGATATTAAAAAAACATAGCACAAAAATGGGATAGGTGCAATGCTCCTGTTTACAACAGGAGCACAGCAGATCCTCTCATTTTTGTACTAGCTGATTACTCATCTTTTGCCGTATGTTATCCGTTTTAGGAATGTACAAATGGAAATCGATTCTGTCTGTCTCTTTTTTAGTTCAACGAAGTGACTTCAAAAGAAACCAATGGCTTTTTGATGGAATAATCAAAACGACCATGGACAAACTGGTTCTTATAGGTATCGATATCAAAGGAATCGCCTGCTTTGAAGAAGGAATCATCATCCGGAATCTTCTCTTCTTTTCCTAGGCCGATATAGGAGGAACTCTTGTCGATAAGACGGACTTCGTCAAATGCGGATTCGGATGCGATGCCGGTGTAGTATTCTTCAGAACGGGATCCGGCATCGGTGTTGGATATCGGCATGAAGATGCTGTCTTTGGCATCGAGGATATCATCCGGATTTGTGAAATAGCGGAAAGAATTATTGATGACCTGACCACCTCTTGCATCGATATGGAGAAGTTTGATTCCATATCCTTCTGTGTGGGTGGCTTTGTTAGGAAGATAATCGAGCGAGTTTACGTTCTCATCCGAATAGAGTTCGAGAAGGAGATATTCGTCAAAAGGATTGAATCTTATCTTCTTGTCAGCATCTGTTTTGTATTTCTTATTCTGATAGGGGATAAGGATGACCTGATCCTCATAGAAGGAACTCTTGATATCCAAAGTGCAGTCTCCTGTCACGATGGTCGGAGTCAGCCAACCTAATCTCAGTTTGGAGTAGGCATTATGATCGCCAAGAGACATATCCATCATATCTCTTCCTCCTAAAGGGGAATAGTCGATGTTTCCATAGGAATAGTAGTCGTTAAGACCTAGCATATGACCGGTCTCATGGATGAGGACATGTCCATCTTTTCCAACGCTTTCATCTGTCGTTGTGACTCTCTTATAGTAATCTTGGGTGAGGAAATCGACCCCCGCCCATCCGTAAGTATTCAAAACGGGATTGTCGATTGTCCCATCCTTTGTCGTATAGGATGTGTAAGGCCAGAAAGGCATATCCTGAGAGTCTTTGCCTTTGTAGATGAACCAGACACCATCGATCGTGCCGTCTTTATCGGAATCATAGTTTGTGAAATCATAGTTCTTCTCATCCTTTAGATAGCTTAATGCGCTCTGACAGATGGATAAGACATTCTCGGAAGTGGTGATCTGAGAGATATCCTTGTATTCTGTATGATCCTCTACATTGAAAACAGGACTTACATTGAAAGTGAAATTCAGCTTTCCATAACTGGATTTATAGTAGTAGGAGTGTAAGGACTCAAATGCCATGTCGGAACTATTTCCATAGAAGCAGTCATTGATCATTGTGATTTCTTCATCGGTAAAGGAAGTGTTGTCACCTGGTAAGGAAACGGGGACAATTAAAAGAGGTACATTTCCAGTTGAAGGAAGAAAATGCTGATTGTTGTAAGACTTTCTTCCCATATCATATGCATGATAGGAGTCATTGATCTCGCTTGCATTATAGTAACCTTTTTCAGTATAGGCATTTGTAGTCATGGTAGAGGTGAAGTTTATCGTGGAAGTATGCTTGCTTTCCGGCATGACTAAGCTAGTATCTGTGTACTGATTCGGAAGTGTCGAATCTGTTGCATAGCAATAGATTTTCTGTTCTTCGCTTTTTAGTCCATGATAGGAGACATAAAACTTGTATTCACCGCTAGTCTCAAAGACGTAGGATGAGATTTCTTTACCGTTTAGATAGGTCTGATAATCGTTGATCTCCTTCTCTTTTACTACACCCTTCTCTTCATAGGTGTAAGTGACTTTTATGTCACTGATATCCAATGTTTCGTTGATGGTGTACTCCACTTTCGAAAGAGGGGACAAAGAAACGGAAAGCTCTTTGCTGACAGGGATATCTTGCGTAGATTCTGTTTCAGAAGTTTTCCCACAGGAGATAAGCATATTGCCAAGTACGATAAGAGATAATCCGGTGATCCACGTTTTTTTCATGTCTTTTTCCTCACTGATAATGACGATTGATTATCCTTTTAGACGGTCTTTTTGTCAACCTTTTCGGAAAGAACAGAAAAATGTAACGCCTTTCAGACACACTATAAAAACCTTTGAAAGCTTTTCCCTTGTAATTAAGGTTGAGTTTAGTTATAGTTAGTTGTACCTAACAAAAGGTATGTTTTTATTTAAATAAAAGGGGATAACCATGAAGAAGAAAATTGTCACTTTAGCCGTCTGTTTAGCCTCACTTTCTTTGATTGCCTGTCAGAATACTCCCTCTGACAGCACAACAGGAACTACGGATACTACTGCATCCGATCCTGTCAGCACTGATTCTTCAAAGCAGAGTGAAAGCACTTCCGAATCTACGGTCGTACAGAAGGAAACCACTGTCGATACTATCTATGAAGCTTTGACTTCCCTTAAGGATGCTACTAGCTATAAGAGCTCCTTTGCAAAAGAAGGATTCTCATCCAAGACTCTCATCTATACACAGAACTACATCTACTCTTCTAAAACCGGTTCCGGACATATCCTTCTCTCTGGATTTAAGGCAGATCAGGATAAGGCATCCTTCGCCTTCACTCTCTCTGGAACCGACGTCTCTGTTTCCTTTGCGGATATGAGCGGAAAGGATTACATCTCCACTCTCGATTCCTTTGTTGCCACAAAGAAGCTTGCCGTCACAAAGGATATGCTCACTTTGAATGAAGCCGGAAAGAGAGTCCTTCTCAGTGATGCTACTGCTGGTGAGACTCTTCTTGATCTTATCGGTGGACAGAACGAAGATACTCCGTATGAGATCTCTGCCATTGAAATTTATTTCAACCGTTATAATGAGCTTATCTTAGCCTTCTATGAAGGTGATGCTAAAGTCGATGAAGCTGCTGTCAGCGACATCAACTCTGCTTCCGATAAGACATTGGATGGATTCCTTGCTGGTGATGGAACAGAACTTCTTACTGGTGGTTCTTTGACTAGCGATAAGATGACCAATGTCATTTCCGATAACCTGGAAGTCACTTCCAAGATTCAGAAGATCGTCACTTCTGTCGTCTCCGATGAATCTAGTACCTACCTGAGAAAGTCTGCTACTGAGATTTATCGTTCCAAGTCCAACAAGAATGGTGAAATCACCGATCAGGAAGCTTTCGTCTTAGATGAGGATGAATGCTTTACCGAATACTATCTCGGTGTCGATAACACAGTCAATACTCATTACAATGAGGATGATTGGTGGACTGATGTTTTCGATATCTCCTCTGTCGATCCTGAACTTTTCAAGAAGTCGAGCGGAAACAACTACGACTATTATGGTGGAGAGGCTGACACCATCCTTGCTAACCTCATAAACGATGATGATGCTACCTATGGCAAAGTCACTTCCTTATATGCGGTAGTCAAAGATGGTCAGACAAAATCCTTCACCTTCAACCTTGATGGCGGATATGTCATCACTTCCACTTTCGCAACTCCGACAGGCGATGTCCCCTCTATCACTCCGAAGGAAAGAGTCACCGGTGTCGGTGACAGGCTTGAGACTGCTTTCAACAACCTGAAATATTCCGCTAGCACCACTGGCTTTACAACAAGCATGAATGTCTTAGGACACGGCAGCGAATATAACACCATCGAAGGTGTCTATGCTAACGATGTCGTCATGAACTATAACCGTTCCATCACCAATTCTGATTCTATGCGTTATGAAGGTAATGGTTATCAGGTCAAGGATGGAAAACTCTTCGCCTTCACTATCGGTGGATTAGAGACTGGAGAGGGAGATACTCTTACCAAGAATTATAGTTTCTCTGGAACCAGTGAATCTGAAGGAAGCTTAGCCACTAAGTGGTTCAGTGTCATTGCAAGTCCGGATGTCTTCTACAAGAAGGCCGGAACAGACAACACCTTTGTCATGTACAAGGGCCTTGTCAACTATGGAAAGGCATTCCCGATCTCTTTAGAGTATGGCGAGAGTGTCACAGATATCTCTGTCGTTTTGGATTCCTCTGACAAAGTTTCTGAAATCCATTTCCAGGTTTCCTATAACGGAGAAGACTATGGTGAAGCTGTCATGAAGTTTGCCTATGGCAGTGAATCCGCTCCTGTTGTTTCCGATGATGTCTATACGAAGCTTTCTGCTGCATATGATAAGATGAATGAAGCCACAGACTTCACTGGTCTTAGCAATGTCTATGGCCCGCTTCACAATGATGAACCGGATCACGCTGTCAGCGATGATATCTTAAAGGATATTCCTTATCTCGGTGTCACTGGTGGTAACTCCAAGTGGACTGGAACATTTGCCCTTGACTCCTCTACATGGAACATGAACTACAACCAATTTACCATCACCCTCAATGCTACAACACTCAGCAACTTCGATTTGGCTGATTATCTTACCGAGTATACTGCTCTTCTTGATGCTAAGACCTCTTACACCAAGACTGGTTCTACTACTGTTGAGACCGATGAATATGATTGTACTACCACGACTACTGCAACCTATACAAGCTCCTCTTTGAATTATTCTCTTGTTGTTAAGACGGTAGATGACACCTATTACGGCGAGCAGACATTCGAAATCACTGTCACTCTTCTCTAAACTGTTCTATGCTTAACTTTAGTCAAGTTAAAAAAGACAGCAAAAGAATCACTAGATCAAATACTTTCTTCGTTATCTTTCTTATCGTCTCTATAGCCTTATTGGTCTTATCTGTCTTTCTGGCAGTCGGATTAGGAACGGTGAACATTTCCTTTTCCGATACCTATAAGATCATCATCGGCAAGATATTCAACAATTCCAATCTGTATTCCGAAATTTCCAAAAGCACCGTCTATATCGTCTGGAGTCTGCGTGTCCCACGCGTCCTTCTTGGACTATTAGCCGGTGCTGGACTTTCCCTTTGTGGTGCCGTCATGCAGTCCACTGTGAACAATCCGATTGCGGAACCCTATATCTTAGGTGTCTCCAGCGGTGCTACTTTCGGTGCTACTTTGATCATCGCCTTGGGTCTTTCTCAGGCTGTCTCTGTCGGTTCCTTCCTAGGTGCTGTCATTGCAACATTTTTAGTCATGGGTATTGCATCCCATAAGGGAAAGATGACTGCAACCAGACTGATCTTATCTGGTACGGTTGTCAACGCGCTTTTCACAGCGTTCAGCAACTTCATCATCTCTGTCTTTGCCAGTTCTGATTCCATTGCCGATATCAAATTCTGGACAATGGGATCTTTAGCTAGCGCCTCTTATCAGCAGCTTATCGTTCCGGCCGTAGTTGTCATTCTTGCTAGTATTTTCTTTTTAACGCAGGCGAGAACGATGAACACGATGATGCTAGGAGATGAAACGGCGATATCGTTAGGTGTCAACCTCTCCGTCTATCGCATCATCTATATGAGTGTCATTGCACTTCTTACCGGTGTTCTAGTTGCATCTTGTGGAATCATCGGATTTGTCGGACTTATCATCCCACATATCGTGAGAGGAATTGTCGGGACGAATCATAAAAAAGTTCTGCCGCTTTCTATCGTTATCGGTTCTATCTTCTTGATTTGGGCTGATGTTTTAGCAAGAACCTTAGTCAAGAATTCGGAACTCCCTATCGGTATCTTTACCGCATTGGTGGGTGCACCGTTCTTCATCTATATCGTAGTCAGAAAGAACTACGCCAAGGAGTAACTTATGGATCTGCGCGTAGAAAATCTGCACTATAGCATCGAAGGGAAAGAGATTGTAAAAGGTGCTTCCCTCACTGTCGATAACCATCGTTTTGTCACGATACTTGGGCCGAATGGATGTGGCAAGTCCACATTCCTGAAGAATGTATACCGTGTCTATAAGCCAAGTGAAGGCCAAATCTATCTCGATGACAAGGAGCTGAAGACTTACTCTTTGAAAAAGAGTGCAAAAGAGATGGCTGTCGTCTCTCAGTTCAATAACTTAGCCTTCGATTGCAGTGTCTATGATGTTGTCCTGATGGGTAGAACTCCTCACTTAAAGATGATGGAGAGAGAACATCAGGCGGATCTTGATATTGTGAATCAGGCTATTGATGAAGTCGGAATGACAGAGAAGAAGAATCAGTCTTATCTCTCTTTGTCCGGTGGTGAGAAACAGAGAGTTGTCTTAGCGCGTGCTATTGCACAGAAGCCCTCTCTTCTTATCCTGGATGAACCGACAAACCATCTCGATATCCGTTATCAGCTGACCATCCTCTCTATTGTAAAAAAACTGAATATCAATGTTCTAGCTGTCCTTCACGATGTTCAGATGGCCTATAAATACTCCGATTATATCTATCTGATGAAGGACGGAAAGTTTGTCTATGAAGGAACTCCTTCTGATGTCATCACGGAGAAGAACATCAAAGACATATACGATGTCGATTGTAGAATCATAAAAGAAGATGATAAACATATCCTGATTAATTACGAGGATAGAAAGGAAACTAACCATGAATAAGAATTTGTTCCGTGTCTCTCTTGTCGCATTAATGACTCTCCTTGTTCCGTCTTGCTCCAATACTACTAGCGGAGATTCCTCCAAAGGAGATACAACCAATACAAATACTACGTCCACTTATGAGGAAGTCACTGTGACGACTTATAACGCCAACAATGAGGAAATCACTCAGACCTTCACAAAGGAACCCGAAAGAGTCATTGTCGGTAATCTTTCCTCTGCTGAGACCATGATTGCCTTAGGCTTAAAGGATAAGATCGTCGGCATGGTCAATCCGGACAATGCTGTCACCGGTGAATATGCAGATGCTGTCAACTCTCTTACAATGTTAGGAGATAAGAAGACCATCAGCTATGAGACAATCATCAATCAGAATCCGGATTTCATTTTCGGAAGAAGTGCATCTTTTGCGATTTCCAAAGTCGGCGGAACCGCAAAGGCTGGTAACTTCGGAACTCCGGAAGAACTCAATAAGCTCGATATCAATATGTATGCTCAGAAAGCCTCCGTCGATAAGAAGACGGTTGCCTTAGATGATGTCATCACCGATATCACCAATATCGGAAAGATCTTCCATGTTGAAACGAAGGCTCAGGAATACGCAGCTACTCTGAAGACAAAATTAGATGCAATCAAGACAGCCATCAGCGAGAAGAATATCTCTACAACTGAGAACTTCAAAAACGCTCTGATTATGACCGGATACGGAAAGAAGGATGCTTCTTCTGCTGAGACCTATGGTGTCTTCAAATCCCAGCTTCAGGAGAATATGCTTAACTCTATCGGATATACCAACTATTATGGAAGCAGCATCTCTGGTGTCACCTATACCGTTGAAAACCTCAATGTCCAAGAACCGGAACTCATCATCTATGTTACATCCGATCGTAATAAGGCAAAAGATGATGTCGCTCTTGACTTGATGAAAGCAAATCCTGCTTTAAGCGATGTTCCTGCCATCAAGAATGATAAGATCATCAAGATTAACTACGATGACTTCATGGACTATGGTCCGAGAAACGTCACATCCTTGGAGACTATCTTCAATTTCGCTTATGCCGAATAAGATTGTTCTAGATGATATTGAAGTAGAAACACTGAATTTCAATCTTCCTGTTTCTTCTCCTACCTTCATCATCAATGATGGATTTCTACTAAAAAAAGAAACTCTCATTTCTCTTCCGTATCGTTTCCTTCTCATCTCTTCAAAGAGAAGACTGGATATCTATACTCCCTACTATCATGATGCAATCGATTCCCGCTTTGCTCCCTTTGGCGGTCAGGGAAAAGAATATTCTGACCTTCTTATTCACGATATCTATGACAGGTATCTGAAAGGTACTGACTTCAGCAATATCTATTATGGAGGCATCTCACTCGGTGGCCTTCACGCTATCTATGCTTCTACTATGAATGAGGTTCCCTTCACCCATTTCTTTTCTATCTGTGGTTCCTTCTGGTATCCTGACTTTGTAGATTACGTGAAAGAGAACAAACCAAGCAATAAAACCTTCTATCTCTTAAATGGAAAAAAGGAAGGAGTCAATCATCCGAATACTCCTTTGCAATTTGCTTTTTCTTCTGCAACAGAGATTGCAGATGCTCTGAAAGAGAAGAATATGGTCGATTTCATCGCTGATGAATACTCTCATCATGATCATCTGACGGAGAGATTCTTAAGTCTTATTCAATTGATGTCATTATGAAAAAACAAGTCATCCGTTTCTACATAGGAGGCGGATGACTTTTTAGTTGTTTGAAAAATTAATAAGAGTCTACTTGCAATAAATCATTTACAAGCCTAAAATGAACACGTTCATATAAAATTATGCCTAAGCTAATCAAGAATGCAAAAGACGTTATCATCCAAGCCGCTAAAGAGGAACTGAAAGAGAATCCCTCTGCTTTTTCTATGCGTAACGTAGCGAAGAAGACATCGATTGCTGTCGGTACGATCTATCATTATTTTCCGGATAAACTGACCTTAGTCGCTAATATTTTGGCGGAAGAATGGATTGCTCTTTATCAGGATAGGAAGATTAGGATGGAAGAGGTCAAAGACAAAGAGGAAATGATTCAGATCATTCATGATTTAGTCAAGGACTATAAGGATAAGTTTCAGAAGATCTATCTCTCTTATCGTGGAAAAGAGGGGGCTTTGGATTATGCAAAGCTTCATAAGAAATTTGTCTATCAGCTCAGAGACCTTCTCCAAGTCGGCATTAAAAAGTTAGGTATTGCGATAGATATGGAAAGAGATGCCATCATCATCGAGATGATACTGTCAGAGATACGAGATTCTGGAATACAGTATGAGACACTTAGTGAAATGATTGCAAAGATAATATAGGAGGCAATTGAAATGAAAAGTGGTTTTAAGAATCTGGAGCCGAAAGACAATTTCTATCAGACGTCATTATTCTTTCCTATGCCTGTTGTTATGGTCGGTACATTGACGGAAACGGGAAAGACTACATTAGGACCTTACTCTCTTTTAGCACCCTACTATATCGCTGGAAAAGACTATTATGCGATGCTACTTGAATGCCGTAACTCCTCTAACACCTGTCAGAATATCTTAAGAACAGGCAAGTGCACACTCAACTTCATTCCGGATGATTCCAAATTATTCAAAGAAGCAGTAAGAATGGGATGGCCGGGAGATACACCGGATGAAAAGATGAAAGACTGCATCTTCCATTTAGAAGACAGTCAATCTCAGGAAGAACATCCCGAGGAGAAATATCCTCAGATTGTCTCAGAATCCTACCAGGTCATTGAATGCACATGGTTGAGAGAACTCGATAACGCACAGGATGATAAGCCAGGACAATTGAACGGATATGAAGGCCCCTATCATGATTTCAATGGCATCACCTCTAAGTTCGGTGCCCATTTCATTCTGAGAATCGATCATATCGACATGAAGGAGAAGTACTGGAACTCAATTGTAAACGGTGTCAACAAGAACAACTTCCCAAGAGTTCCGGTCGATTACGGATACCGTGATAGCAAGAACTTCTGGTGCTCCAAGTTTAAGAAGCCACATGGTGAAATGCTTCCGATGAGAGAGACAAGCGTGGAATCGGTCCGTTATGCTGCAAAGAGACTTCAGACTGATGTTCAGTTCACTGACGATGCTTTACTAAAACTTGTTAAGGTTCCACGTATCTTCTTGCCGACTGCCTTGAAAGGATGTGTGAAATGGGCAGAAGAGAACAACGTGAAAGTCATCACTGCTAAAGAGATGGATATCATCAATGACAAACGTGCAAAAGAGAAGATGAAATAACGGATAAGAACAAAAGAAGTTGTGTTTTTAAACCTTTATTCTTCAATAATATAGATATGTCGTTTTTGAAATTTAAGAAAAAGATGTAGATGAAAGACACGAATTCTTTTAATTATTATGTTGTTACGGTCTTTTCTTAATTCTTTAACGAATTTCACGAGGACAAAAGTTATACTTTGATAACGATTATCGTTTTTTTCTTTTGGAAAAATGTGACATAGTAAACACTGACACTTTAAAAGAACGAAAATAAACTGAGATAGTCTTTTGCTATATGTTGTTGCTGGTTGCTTTGTGTTGCTTTACAGGTTAAATCTGATGATAATGTGTAGTACTGCTTTCATTTAATAGATAAACATGCTTTTTTATGTTAGAATTTATAGTAGAAACGGATGCATGCAAAATGTCTTTTTTCTTAAACAAAAACAATGACAAATTCTTGGAATATCGTAACGCTAAGATATTTGTCGATAAATCAGATATCATCGATTATACCAATCAGGTTATGAACACGACGGACAAGTACATGTGTGTCACTCGTCCACGCCGTTTTGGAAAAACCATGACTTTGTCTATGCTCAACGCATATTATTCAAAAGGAGCTGATTCCAAAGCGATTTTTGATGAACTCAAAGTCGCAAAGGCTTCTTCATATCATGAACACAGAAACAAGCATAATGTTATCTGGCTGGATATGGCAAGCATTTATACGAATAGCCAGGATAAGAGCAAATTCATCGAAGAGATAAGACGTAAACTGTTTATTGATTTCTCTAGAAAGTATCCTCAGATTGATTTAGATGGATACTCTATTGGCGATGCTATCGTCGAAATCAATTCTGAAATAGGAGATAGGTTTATTTTCCTGATTGACGAATGGGATGTGATTTTCCGTGAAAATCCTGAATCACAGCTTTGTGACGAATATATTTCCTTGCTAAGAGGTCTTTTCAAAGGAAGCGATGTCTCTTCCTGTATTGATTTGATTTATATGACAGGTATCCTACCTATCAAAAGATATTCTGCGGAATCTACACTGAATATGTTTAAGGAATACAATATGCTGAATCCGAGAAACCTTGCTCAGTATATTGGCTTTACAGAGAAAGAAGTCAAAACGCTTTGCATAGACTATCATTCCGATTTTGAAATGATGAAAAAATGGTATGATGGCTATCATTTTAAGTATGGGACAGATGTTTATAATCCAAAGTCTGTTGTCGAAGCTATTACGGAAAAGGGCTTTTCTGATTATTGGACATCCACGGGTGCTTTGGAATCTGTCACAAACTATATGGATTACGATAACGGAGAACTGAAGGATGTTATCACTTTGATGATGGCCGGTGAAAAAGTTCGATTGGACGTCTCTCTCTTCGAAAATGATCTGACGAAGATTGATTCTCGAGATGCGGCTTTGACAGTATTGATTCATTTAGGATATTTAGCCTACGATGAAGTCACACAGTCATGTTATATTCCGAATTATGAAATACTTCAGGAATTCGAGAAAGCAATCAAGGTGATTCACTGGAACTCTATTTATGATCCGATATCGAATTCGATGAAGTTATATGAAGAAACTCTGAAAGGGAATACTGATTATATCGATTACATGTTAGATGTCAACCATAAAGAATTGGCGTCTATGTTCAATAAGAACAAAGAAGATGTTTTAGGCGTTGTTATCCATATATACTACTACAAGGCACAGGAATATTATTACATCAGAAAAGAGGATACGAGTACATTGGGTAGAGCGGATATCACATTTTCTCCCCGTGATAGCAATCATATTCCGATGATTGTTGAACTCAAGGTTGATGAAAAAGCGGATGTAGCCATGAAACTGATCAAAGACAGAGATTATTCTTCTGTGTTCTCAGGTTATCACGGAAAAATATTGCTCCTTGCTATCACTTATAATAGCAAAACGCTCAAACATAAATCGAAGATTGAATATATTGAAATTTAGTAAGACAAAAGCACGGCATGAACCGTGCTTTTGTCTTATTCTTCTGTTTTTGCTGTGTAAGTGACTTCCATAGAGGCGTAGACTCCTCTTAAGTCCTGATTCTTTTTGATGATGATATTGATTTCGTTACCTTCCTCATCTGTGTAGGCAGCAGAGAAGGAGACACTAGTTGAAGTGATATACATGGAGATAGTCTGATATCCTAAACTGGTGAGTGTTGAGTAGTACTGGATGATTGAATAGGTATCAAATCCGGTACCATATATCTTCTTGCCGGAACAAGTATAATCATTCTCACCCATATATAGGAAGGGAACTAAAGCTGCGTGATTATCCGTGATCTGATTTAAGAAAGTGGTCTCAGTACTAGAGAATTCAGTCTTGCTCTCTGTAGTCAGCTTACTATGGAAACTAGCCTCTAATATTGTTGAATCGGAATCGTTATGGATTGCAATATAGACAATTCCATCATCGTATTCCTTGAATGCAATAAGATAGGGATAGACTGTGCCATCGACTGTATCAGACCATTCTGAATCATAGAAGGTAGTATATCCATCGTTATCGAGAGTCTGTTTTGCGTCGGTCAATGTCGTAGAAGAGAAGACATAGGAAGAGAGACGGATTGAATTATCGTTTTCGATGACATTGAGATAATTCGATCCTAATTGGATAAGAGGGAGAGTATGACCATTTAAAGTGTTAGACATGCTTTCCTTTACGCTATCTGAATAGGAGGCGATAGTGATAAAGGCAAAGTCGATTGCAACTGATAACTCCGCATAGCCGCTTACTGTCTTGTATACTTTGATTGTCATAGAGCAGCCATCGCTAGCCACGCTCTTGGCGGATACCATATCATTCTCCATATCCGCACTGACATCTGTCCAAGACGAGGATTCGAATTGTTCTTTAGCGTAAGATAAAATCGAATCATTCCATTTTCCACCACTGACATAAAGTGTCTTTTCAGCTGGAGAGAAGGAAGGCTCTAAGATATCCGTGTTGAGATGGACGAAAGGAATCGTGTGTCCCTGCAAGTTCTCTTCGATATAGGAACTGACTGTTTTACCGAGGTAGGTGTATTTACTCCAGTTTGCATCCTCTCCAGTAGGCGGAGTGAAAGAGGAGAGCAGTTCAATTCTCATGATGCAGTTTCCGCCTGTTCCTCCTTCGTAGTAGATACTATGTGAAGTGCCTTCTACTGTGACTTTAACCTTTGTCTCATCATCGATGGATTTTTCAGCTGCGAAAGACTGATAGGTGTATTCAACTCCACTTTGTGTGGCTTTTGTTATCTCGATGCTATTTGTCCAACCTGCCTCAGTGAATGTATTTTTAGCACCATTTAAGACAGAAGAAAAATAGGGGTTACCTGTAATCTCTAATGTTTTTGTCGTCTGATTGTAGTTTGCAATCTCATCCGTCTTTCCAAGATAGACATACGGAATCTCAAGGCTTCCGAAATATCTTGTGATTTTTGCCTGTGTATCACTAGACCAGCCTGCTCCTTCTGGGACTTCGTATTTCGGTTCGAAATGAATCTCAAGGATTGCACGGTCTCCTTCTGTGAGATAACCGGTGTTATAGAGATTGAAAGTTAGAGAACATCCGTCTGGATAATACTTTGTTCCAGTCAATGTCTTTGTTCCGTCTACTTCACTCTTTCCTTCGGTAAGCTTCCATTTGTATTGCTCGACAGATACTGTCTTATCTTCTTTTGTACAGGCTTTCTTTGCATCGGAGACAATTGTGTCATCCCATGTGTTTTCCTCTGCTAAATATGCGATATCAAAAGTAGAAGAGGAAGTCTCCCAGATAGAGTCGGTTCCTAAATAGAAGTAAGGAAGAGAATGACCATCTGCTACATCTGTGAAATAGGCTTTCAATTCATCCGGCCATTCTGTGACAGAAGAAGGGGAATAAGATGACTTATATGTGATTCTCATTGTCGCATATCGATTCTCTTTTTGATTCTTACCCTGAGTTGGATATACTTCTATCTTTAAAGTACAGCCATCCTTTGTCTTTCTTCTGGCAACTATGTTGTCAGAAGTCTTAGAAAGAATACTCCATTTATAATCCTCATTGGTGATAGATTCGTTTGCGTTTGTGATGGAATCAGAAGCAAGATCAATGATCTCATCTCTATAGATTCCACCATAGATCGTATAGACATTTCCGCTTGACTCACCATCAAGGTTGATAGAACCTAAGTAGATATACGGGATCTCATATCCATGATTATCCATATTGGAATTCATCTCTGTGATGAAATCGGAAGAATACTGGTCTCTTTTATCGGGGTCGAATGGCTCATCATATTTGACAATCAAAGATAATAATCCGTCTTCGCTCTTCAATGTGACGATAAGATCTTTATCACTATTTGTGGCAGTCATAGAGGAATCGGTTGTGATAACATCCCATCCTTCCTCTTCATAGACTGTTTTTCCATCTTCGATGATAGAGGAGGAGATACCTTCATGATTGCTCTGGATATAGAGAGTAGACTCCTCTCTTTCCCAGTAGGTCATATAGGCTTTTTTAGAAGAGGCTCTTAAATCGATATAAGGAACGACTCTGTTATCGAGATACTGATTCATCTGTTCAACGACAGAATCTGGCCAGGAAGCTGTGATAGCCTCAGAAGAACTCTCTTCTGTACTAGCTGTCGTATCGCTATGAGTCTCGTTATCTGTAATTGGAGCAGAGGATTCACTGATCACAGTGTTTTTGCTAGAATCAATATCATTAGATGCTGTCGATGAACTTTCCTTAGAACATCCAAAAAGGGACAGTGTGACTAGGGATAACAGCACAATCTTTTTATATCTCATAAGTAGACCTCCGAATAGGAATATTATAACATTATCTTCTTAAATATCGTCTTACAACTTTAGACTAATTGTAAGACTTGCTCGAACAACAAACTTGCATAATCTTCGAAAAAAGGATGGGGGATATCCCATCCTTTTTAGCGAAGCGAATAGAATTAATCGGCAGTGGCAGCAGTATAAGTGATCTGCATCTGGAGAGAAGAGATTCTTTGTCCACCCCACGTAGCATAGTAGCTGGTAACAATCTTTGTGACGTTTCCATCGGCATCGGTGTATTCAGCAGTGATGTTGAACTGAGAAGCAGTAGGACGGAATGTGATAACCTGATAACCAGCAGCCTTTAAGACATCATAGTATTCGATTGCGGTAGTGATGTCATAGACATTTCCGTAAAGTTTTGAGCCACTCAAGGTGTAGTCTTTTTCACCCATATAGAGGAAAGGAATGTTCGGAATCTCTGCTGTTCCAGTGATAGAAAGGATATTTTTTTCATCAGCATCAGACCAAGCAGCTTTTGTCTTCGTTACAGTGCTCTTAGCATGATAGTAAGCAAAGATGTTAAGACCGCTGTTTTCGACAACCTTGACAGAGATAGTAGAACCATCATCGAAGGTCTTGAATCCTTCGACTTCATTTTCATAGTAGGTGTTCTTGACGAAAGTCCATCCATCAACGCCGTTGTTGCTGAGTGCATCAGTGAGGATAGCTTCATCGAAGACTTTGGATGTGAGTTTGAAGGTAGTATTTCCAGCAGTTTCAGCGGTGAAATGCTTTGCACCGATATCGAAGTAAGGGAGTGTGTTGTTGTTTAAGACGGTCTTCATCGTTTCAAGAGTTTCAGAATCCCAAGCAGTCTTTGTATCATCCGGAGTATAGACTTCATTCAGTGTTGCCTTGTATTCGATCATGCCAGAGGCATCCTGGTGAACCATGATATCGATAGTGCAGCCATCTGCTTCAGTAAGGGTGACTGTGACACAGGCGTTACCATCATCATCTGTACCCTGGACAGAGCCGGAAAGTCTAGACAATGCATGAGCAAGGACCTTATCATCCCAGACACCGCCAGTGAGGTAGAGGGCGTTTTCGCTCTCATCATAGATGACATCGACAACATCAGCACCGAGATAGACGAAAGGAAGAGTGTGACCGCTGAAGTTGGAAGTGATGTTGTTTGCTGCATCCTCATCCCACTTGAGGGAATCTTCATCTGTCGGGACGATATAAGGTTTGATATAGGTGACTTTGATAACAGAAGAACCGGAACCTTCACCAGTGTTGGTGTTACGATAGCTGGCGTCAACTGTGACTAAGAGCTTCGTTCCAAGAGTATCGACATCATATTCAGCTTCGACGATATCGTAGGAGTAAGCGACACCATCCCAGCTTGTACCGGTCTTTGTGACAAGGTTGCTGGTCCATCCAGTCGTGTTAGAGAAGACTTTGTGTGCGCCAGGGATCAAGGCATTGAAGAAGCTTCCACCATAGATGGTCAGTGTGTTGACATAATCCCAGTCACACCAATCCCATTCGGAGTCTTCATTTCCTAAATAAATGTAAGGAAGAGTATTTCCATCGAGATAGTCATCGAAATAAGAGACGACATCATCATTCCATGTGGCACCATCGGCAGGAATGTATCCTTTTTCATAGGTGACAAGGATGTCAGCTCTATGATAAGAACTTTCTTCCTGAACCTGTAAAGTGAGTGTGCAGCCATCGGAGAAGGTTCTTGTAGCGACTAAGACAATAGCGGAAGCATCGGAATCGGATGTCTTGGTTGTGACAGTCCACTTTTCACTATCGGTAGTGATAGTTGCATTCTCGCTATTGACTGCGCTTCTGACATTGTCAAAGACTCTGTCATCCCAGGTGTTCTCGCTTCCGTAGAAACGGATTAAAGAATCGGCTTCAGAAGTGACATCGATATCATCACTTTCTGTACCGCAGAAGAAGAAAGGAACGGTATGACCGTGGAAGGTAGAAGTCATATGATCTGTGATTTCAGAAGGCCATTCTGTAGATGTTCCGCCGAAAGGCTGAGTATAGACGATGTTCATCATCGATTTCTTTCCGGTATCAGGAGCATCGATGCTTACGGCAAGCTTTACGCCATCGCTGAATGTGATAGAGGCGGAGAAGGTCTTACCATATGTGCCATCACCGATCTCATCGATGATCCACTTGTTGTCAGCGACATTGATGGATTCGTTGGCAGCCTCAAAAGCAGCCTTAGCCAAGGTTGTGATCTTGTCATCCCACTTTCCGCCGTAGATCTTGAAAGTGACATGATCGTTATCCCAGCTATAGGTAGGGTTGACGCTTCCTAAATAAACATAAGGGACATCATTGCCGTGATTATGGAGGTTAGCGTCCATCTCATCGATGATGCTATCCGGCCAAGCAGTAGCGGCTTTGCTTTCATCGAAAGGCTCATGATAGACAGCTTCAATGACATTGAAGGAACCATTGTTAAAGTATTTGACGGTGATTGTTCCGTCTTCATCATTCTTTGCGGTCATAGATGTGTCATCGGTTGTGACAATCCATCCATAGGTTGTATAGGTGGCCTTTGCAGCAGCGATGGCATCGGCGGTAAGAGCATCGCTAGATGCAGCACCAGAGACTTCCAAAGTGTCTGTATCGTTGTCCCAAGTGGCTCTGACGTTGTTGGCTGTGACACCTAAATCGATATAAGGAAGAAGAGTGGAATCTAAATACTTGATCATCTGATCCTTGACATCCGTCGGCCATTTGGAGGAATCGTAGTCATCGACCGGAATCGTGGATTCGCTGTCTGAATCGGTATCCGATGTGGTATCGGAAACGACACTGGAATCCACACTGCTTCCTGTATCAGTAGAAACAGAAGTCTTATCTGTGGTTGCAGTGTTAGCTGTTGTGTCACTGGAGCTGATGGTGTCTCCGCAGCCGGTGAGAGAAAGGGCAATCAGTGACAGAAGAATTAATTTTGATTTTTTCATGTGCAATATCTCCTATGTTTTGAACGGAAAAATTATATTCTTAATGCTTTTGATTGAAACTTAATGATAAGCGTTTTAAAACGGAAAAATGAAAAATAAAGAAGTGATTTTCAATAAGACAAATAAGGTAAAAAGTAGGATAATATGTGAAAAATCACAAAAAATAATCAATTTATAGATTGCTTTAATGATTTAAGAGATAGAAATGTAAGAGCGCTTACAAGAGATTTTATCCTTGAATTTTCCTTGAAAATTTCCTTGATTTTTTCTTAAAAAGAAGGCGATAGAAAAGGCTATGCAGAAACCTGCATAGCCTAAGTGGGTCAGAGCTTATTTGACAAAGACTTCGATGTAGGCAGATTCAAGACTGGAACCGTCTTCTACATGTTTGGAAACGACAACTTTGACAATCTTGCCACTTGCAGTTGTTTTGGAAGCGATGACCTGATTGTCATAGAGATCTTTGACAACGGTCCATCCATCATCAGAAGTGCTGAAGGCAGTATAGGCAAGGTCAACGATTCTGTCATCCCATGCATTGGAGTAGATCTCCAGTTTGGAATTATCGGAAGAGAGTTTGGACTTCGGATTCAAGGTTCCAAGATAGACATAAGGAAGTGTTTCACCTTCTCCTAAGCAGCTGGTGACTTTGCTTGTGATAGCATCGCTCCACTTTGCATCGTCTGCACCAGGGATGGTGAAGACGGATTTATAGGACATGGTCAGAGCGTTGACTTTGTTTCCGTAATCGTCGTAATCGTATCCGACTTCGAGATAGACTTCATTGCTATCACTATCGGTGTAACCGGCCATAAGCTTTGTGCCAGAGGAAGAGACGCTGAAACCGAACTTTGTGTATCCAGCTGCCTTTAAGGAGGAATAGTACTTCAATACAGAGACAGGGCTGAGTGTTGTACCGACAATCTTATCTTCGTCAGTTCCTGTCGTATAGGCACCATCACCCATGTAGAGGTAAGGAACATAAGCGGAATGACCTTCTGTGACAGTTCCGATATAAGCTTTTTCAGTATCGGACCAATCGGTCTTCTTGTCGTCAGAGAATGTCTCAGCAGGGAAGTAGAAGATGGATAAGGTAGAGCCGGCGTCATTCTTCAAGGAGAGATAGAGAGCAGAACCGTCATCGTTGATCTTGAAGGCGTTGAGCTGATCGGTGTAGTTGCTATCATACTCATTCATCAATGCGGTCCAACCGGCAGCTTCCAAAGCGGTCTTTGCATTTGCGGTAGCAGTATCGCTCCAGACATTGGTGGTGATGGTGAGATAGTTCTTGCTTGCTTTCTTGGTGGAGACAGTCATGTTCGGAGAACCTAACTGAATGAACGGAATGACATTGTTGTTCAAGCAATCCTTCATATCGCTTTCGATGCTATCGCCCCAGCTTGTGTTGATTGTGCTGAAGGCTTCTGTCATCTGAAGATCGATTCTAGCCGTACCGGTGTTGTCTTTATAGACACGGATATAAAGGACACAACCATCCTCTTCTGTAACATCAGCAGTGAGATAAGAGTCGGTAGTATTGATAGAAATATCACTCCATCCTGCCTCAGTCAGCTGACTGTTAGCATGGGTGAGGATAGCATCATCCCAGGTTCCGCCGATAAGATAGGTGTATCTTGTCCATTTGCTGTATCCGTATGTGATTCCATCGAAAGGCATATTGAGATAGATGAAAGGAATAGAGTGACCGGCAAGGTTCGTCTTCAAGAAGGAAGTGATTTCATCGTTCCAATCGGTGATATCGCTAGGAACGGTGAACGGTCTATCGTACTTAATCTTCATCACGCAGTTTCCAGCCTGACCGGAGGTGTAGTGGCCGGTGGAATCTACGGTGACAATCAGTTTCGTGCCTTCATCGGCGTCTAAGACCTTTGTGGCCTCATAGACTTTATATGTGACAGCACTGGACCAGACCATCTCAGTGACCGTCTTAAGTTCTCCAGTCCATCCATCGCTTTCCGTGAAGACGCTGGCGGCACCATTGAAGACCGTCTCGTAGAAAGTAGCACCCGTGATTGTCAAAGTAGAGGTAGCCTCATCCCAAGAAGCGGATTCGTTTGTCGTATTGAGATAGAGGTAAGGAATCGTTGCACCATCGAGATGGCTTGCAATCAAGGATTTTGTAGCATCCGTCCAATCCGCTTTGTCAGGAGCGGAATACTTCTTTGTGTAGTAGACATAGATGAGAGCCTTGTTTCCATAGTTTTCATTGGTGCTGTAGTTTTCGACTGTGAACTTCAACAGACATCCGTCTTCACAGGTTCTGGAGAAGGTCCACATTGCCATACGGCTAGAAGATCCGGTGTCACTGCTTGTGTAAGTCCATTTGAATGCTTCATCAGTGATGGTTTCATTCTCTTTGTCACAGGCATCCTTGGCAAGGGTGAAGATCTGATCATTCCATGTGCCGGTAGTGCCAAGAAGGGTAGCGACGGTATCGCTGTTGTAATCGAGATAGGCCTGAGATCCGGTGTAGAACCAAGGGATGGAGTGTCCATCGAAAGTATTGGTGAAGACATTGGTGATATCCTTAGACCAGCTTCCTGTTGTAGTAGGCTCGAAAGGCGGTGTGTATAAGATGACCATTCTTGTGATCATCTTGGAAGATGTGTCACTGAATTTGACGGAAGTAATCGTGACTTTAAGCTTTGTCTCATCCGCTAATGTTGCACTGGCTGTGAAAGTAGAGACGCCACCCTCGCTCGCAGAGGAATAGGACCAATGATTGGCATCATTTTCAATCGTCTTGTTGGCTTTGCTGAAAGCAGAGGTGGCAAGAGAGAGGATGTCATCGTTCCAAACTCCACCGGTGATGATATAGCTTCCGACACTGGCTTCACCAGTCGGATTTGCAGTTCCTAAATAAACAAACGGAATATCGCTGGCATGATTTCCTAAGTTGGCATCCATATCACTGACAAGACTTGCCGGATAGGAATCTACTTTATCCGGATCGAAGAGTTCGGTATAAGTGGCATCGAGATAGATGATTCCCTCATCGACATAGAATTTGACAGAGATGTCTCCTTCGGGATTAGTAGCGACCATAGTTGAATCAACAACGGAAGCTGTCCAAGATGCTCTTTCATAAACGTCTTTTGCATCGCTTAACTGTGTTTCGCTTAATCCGGTTTCGGTTGTGCCTCCCATAAGGGTAAGAGTGGAAGAGGCAGCATCCCATGTTGGGGTGTTGATCTTAGAAGGGCTGACACCAAGGCTGATATAAGGGATGACACGGTTATCTAAGTGTTCTCTCATGGAATCCTGAACCGCATCCGGCCAAAGATTCTGATCGATGATTTCTGAGGAACTCTCAGACGATGACTCGGATGCAGAACTATCCGGAATCACATCGCTTTTACCAGAGGATACAGGATCCGTTGATACGGAAGAATCGGAACCGGTAGCCTTATCTGTAATTGGTGATGATGAGGAAGAGGATGAATCCGTTCCATCAGAACTCACCTCACCGCAACCTAATAAGGAAAAGGCAATCAACGATAACAACAATACACTTTTCTTTTTCATGGGTTCACCTCCAAAAATGAACTAATAAATTGATGATATTACATTTGAAAGATGGGGTTTTCTCAAATTAAGGAATACGGAATTTCATGAGATAATGAAAATTGGGATTTTTCCCAAAGTCATCGAAATATTTGAAAAAGAAAAATAAGATAGGCTCCATTGTGGAAACCGCTTCCAAGAGATGCCACAAAGAGCAATGGACGCTTAAAGAAATATTGAAAACATGTACAAAATAAAAAGGGTGAAATGATACGGGAACAACCTTGAATTTACCTTAAAAAGACTGAAAATAATTTATATCCAAAGGATATATTTCCGAAGATAGGTGGTTTCCATGTCTCTTTTTGTAAGCGATTTCAAAATATGATGCATTTTCAGAAAAATCCACAAAACTAGTCAAAAAAGAGATTTTTTATGATTTTTTTGGAAAAAGTTCCGATATT
>CAVFFP010000015.1:0-7143 GCA_963621825.1 bacterium | reverse complement strand
CGATTCAAAATATCTTTTCGTGTTTAAGTTTTGATTCATTATCTTTATTTTATATTTATACGGTTTTGATTGGAGATAAAGAACATGAAAAATGATTTCGATAAATTCAAAAAGAAAGTCCTGATGGAACATCTTGCCTACTCCCTTCTTCTTGCTCTCTGTGTTGGCTTGGTCTTTTCTGGTTTGAGCTTGATGATATTGATTCTCACTTATAAGAAGGCACCGAGCTTTGCTTATCCTTTGATTGTTTCTTTGATTGGCCTTATTTCTGCTGTTGCTTCTTTTGTTTTCCTCTACTGGAAAAAGAAACCGAGCGACGATGAGATTGCGCTTCGTATCGATGAAGGTCTTGGCATGCAGGAAAAGGTTGCTACCATGGTCGAATTCAAAGATGAAAACGGACTTATCATTAACAAGCAGAGAGAAGATGCCTCGGAAAGACTTTCCAAGAAGACAACCAAGGCTTTACCTGTGAAGCTTCATGTCTGGACACTTCCTGTCATCCTTATCTGTGGTGGTTTATTCGCGGCTAGTTTCTTTACTCCTAGCAAAGATAATCCTTTTGTTGATATCTATAGCGGCGATAAGAATGATGACCACGGAAAGAATGTGGACGACAAGACAAGTAGTATTGCCGACAATATCAAGGATGATATTGATGAAATCATCGATCCAAATGATGAATTCAATCAGAATATCGATAAGATCATCGATGATCTTACCAAAGACTTGGAAGGAGATACCGATCCGAATTCCAGACAGGATAAGATCGATGATGCTAAAGAAAAAATCGATGAAGCTTTAGATGAGGTCAATAAGAACGATGATATCGGTGAATCCTTAAGCAAGTCTGAAGACGATGCCCTTAAGAAACTTGGCGAAGCCATTCAGAACAATGATGTCGAAGGTATCGACGAAGCCTTGCAGATGCTGAAAGATGAAATCAATGAACTCTCCGGCTCTGCTCTTCAGGCAAAGCTTCAGCAGATTGCAGACCAGATCAGAACCGCACTTCAGGATTCTGATATCCCTGAAGATGACCCGACAAGAGAAGCTCTGGAAGAGCTAGCTGATGCCTTAGAAGAACTTTCTCAGCAGGTTGGTTGGACAAAGACGGATGATGAAGTCAAAGAGGATGCTTCCAAGATCATCGATGAAATCGGTGAAAAGCTGAAAGAGTCCGCCGAAGAAGAGAAAAAGAATGAAGAGGCTGCAGAAAAAGCCAAGGAAGAGATGGATCAGATGAAGGATCCTACCGCCGGAGAAGAAAACGAAGACTCCGAACAGGAGAATGAGAAGCAGTCCAAAGATGACCAGGGCGGCGAAAAAGAAAACGGAAGTCAGGATGGAGACAATCAGTCCGATACCGATAATTCCGGTTCCGAAAGCACCGACAAAGGCAAGGAAAACGGCGAGAGCGGTAACGATGATGCTACTAGTGGCAACGGTGAAACCAAGTATGCCGGAGATGATAAAGTCTATACGATAGACGGCGGTTCTCAGGAGTACGGCGATGTCATCGATGATGCCAACAACAAGGCTAATGAAGACAATAATTCCGTCACGGATGAAAATGGTGAAGATGATATTTCTGATATCGTGGAAGGATACTTCAAGTATCTCTACGGTGATGATGATTCCGGAAACAATCCATAAACTGCTTTTGAGGTTTTGAAAGTGGAAAAGTATTCTGTTTCCGTTTGAAACAAAAGTGAGAATTCAAAAATGAAAAATGTGATCGACGAGCAATTTCTTCAGCAATTGGAATTATTCACTCTTGCCGTAAAGGATAATGTCGCCGGTCTTTTTGGCGGAAATCATAAGTCTAAGAAATATGGTTCCTCCTGTGAGTTTGCGGATTACCGCGACTATATCGAAGGCGATGATATCACGAAGATCGACTGGAACTTATACGGAAGATTCGAGAAGATGTATCTGAAACTCTTTTTGGATGAGAGACAGATGCAGACAAGAATCTATATCGATGGTTCTACATCCATGACCTTCTATCAGAAGGATGTAATGGCAATCAAACTTGCAACGACTTTATCCTACTTATCCGTCAAGGATATGGATAAGGTCTCTATTTATGTCATCCATAACGGCTTTGCTGAGCCCATCATTGAAAACTTAGTCGGCAAAGATTCCTTTATGAATGAAATCCCGTCTTTGAATAAGGTTACATTCGGAGGGGAAGCAAAATTCAGTGAAGCATTAGTCCGTTCTGTTGTCGGATATGGTGATGGAAGATCAATCATCATCTCTGATTTCCTTTCCGATGAAAACTATCAGGATGGCATCGACTATCTCCGTTCTAAGAGAAGAGATGTCCTCTGCCTTCAATTGTTAGGAGAAGAGGAACTGCATCCGATGCTAAGAGGAAGACTGATTTTACGCGATTCGGAACAGGACTCCCGCACTTATAAGAGCCATATCACAAGAGATGAGCTTGCGGCTTATCAGAAAGCGGTCGAGTATGTCACAAAGAGAATCGAGAATTTCTGTTTCTCGAGAGAGGCGGATTATCTTTTAATATCTACCATGGATTCTATGAAGGACATCTTCCTAGATAAGATGGTGACAAGGAGGATCTTGCAATGACATTCTTATATCCATGGGCATTCCTTGTTCTTCTTGCCATTCCCGTTCTGATTCTCATCTATGTTCTGAGAAACAAGTATAAGGAAGAGAGAGTCTCTTCTACTTACATGTGGGAAGTCGCTCAGAAATTTCTGAAAAAGAAGAATCCGATGAATAAATTCGAGCATCTGCTCGCGCTGATCATTCAGTCTTTGACTATCGCCGCTCTTGCTATCTGTCTTGCCCATCCTCAGTTTACCCTCAAAGGTCAGGCTGACAATGTCGTTTTTGTTTTGGATACGAGTGCTTCAATGCAGATATCCTATGGCAAAGAGACTCGTTTTGAAAAAGCAAAGAAAGAGATTAAGGAAGTTGCAAATAGCTGTAAGGACGGTTCAAAATTCACGCTTGTCACAGCCGGTGAGGAAGAGAAGACAGTCTGCTTGTCTGTTTCCGATAAGAGCAGATTCGAGATGTATTTGGATTCTGTCTCTGTCTCGGATCTGACTTCTGATTTGGAAGAACCGATGAATACGGCTCAGAAATATCTCTCTGATGGAACCGCGAATTTAGTCTATCTTGCTACGGATAAGAAAATAGAATCCACACAGCTTGAGAATGTGAATCTCATCGATGTCTCAAGCGATGTCATCAACTATGCTTTAGACAATGTCGCATATAGCTACAACTCCAAAGAGGAACTCGTCATAACTGGTGATGTATATGGTTATGGATATGAGGTTCCGGAATCTGTCATCACTTCGGAAGATGAGAACGCAAAGGCGGAATATACCACAAGAGTGAGATTCTATCTCAATGGCGAGAAGAACAAATGGACTTCCGTCTTCACCGTAAACGGTCAAGTGAATTCATTCAGTGTCAATCTTGGTACTGGCATCAAACCTGCTGATTTAAAAGAAATCACTTGTGAAATCGAAAATGAAGATGCTTTAGCAAAAGACAACACCTATACCGTCTATAACAATTCTGATATCAGTATGACTTCCGTGTTGATCGTCGGAAAAGCAAACAGCTATCTGAAAGGCTATTTCTCTTCTGACTCCACAGTGTCCTATAAGGTCATCTCCTCGAGTGAATACACAGGAAAGGAAGGCTACGACATCACGATATTCAATAACTATACTCCGTCTATTCTTCCTTCTACTGGTGCCATTTGGTTTATCGGAAACACGGATAGTGTAGAAGGTTCTGGCTTCATCGCTCAGAACACCTATGATATTGAAGGCGGTGCTTATCTTACCTATTCGGATGATTCCTCTTTGCTTTATCAGGAACTTACCTACAAGACAGTCAGAAATGATATTGCCATTTCCAAATATACGCGTTACACGCTCAACGAAGACTTCACACCTATTTTGACCTATAACAATCTTCCTATCGTCTTTGCTGGAAAGAATTCATCCGGACAAAGAGAAGTCGTAATCGGTTTTGATTTGGAGACGAGCGACTTTGTCATGAAGTTCGATTTCCTTAGATTGACGTATAACTTCGTAAAATACAGCAATCCTAAGATTATGACCAATTTCGATTACCATGTCGGAACGACAACGACACTCTCTCTTCCGGATAATTTAGAGAAGATTGTCATTACGACACCTTCTGGAAAAGAGGAGACGATCGAAAAGGGTAGTGATGATTATTCTCAATACACCTTCGATGAGTGCGGCAGCTATGATATCAAGGCTAAGTATACGACCTCTTCTACAGAAGAAGAGGAGATGAAGGTCTATTCTTCCTTCCTGAAAGCGGAAAGCGATACCAGTGCAACAGACACACAAAACTATAAACTCGCTCTTAGAAAGGATGCTACAAAAGGAGATGCCATCTATGACGCCCTTCTTTGGGTAGTCATTGCTGGTGCTATACTCTTTGCTACGGATTGGATACTATACACGCATGAACAATATTAAAGTAACGAATCCCTATCTGGCGTTTATCGCCATACCTCTAGTCATCGCTCTTATTATCGGTTTCTTCCTTCTTCCGAAATACAGAAGAAAATCTAAGAAGAACCTGATTTCGCTTGGGCTTCATTTCCTGATGGTTGTCACTTTGACTCTCACTTTTGTCGATATCCGTTTCCTCCATACGAGTGAAAGCACGGAGATGATCATTCTTGCGGACTGTTCTGACAGTACAGAAGAGTCTATTGATGAATTGGATAGCGTGATTGAGGATATCTACACACAAGGAAAAGAGAACAACTATAAAGTCGGAGTTGTCGCCTTTGCCTCTTCAACGGAGAATATCGTCAAGATCGGAGACTCCTATCATTCCGGAAAGATCAAGGAAGTGTTCTCTAAAGGTGATTTTGATTCCTCCAGCACCAACATTCAGAATGCGTTATTGTATTCAAAAGACCTCTTCTCGGAAAACAGCATCAGAAGAATCGTCTTAGTCTCCGATGGAAAAGAGACGGATTCCTCCGCTGTTGAATCGATAGAGGAACTCATCCAGGATTCCATCACGATCGATGCTGTCTATCTTGATGGCATTCAGTCGGATGATATTGCTATCACCGCAGTGGACTATACTGATCACTGCTTCGTCAATAAGTCACAGCAGGCAAAGGTTAGCATCTATTCGAAAACAGAGACAACCGCAAAATTGGAACTTCAGTCTTCCGGTGAGGAAAAATATCAGGAAGAAGTACATCTTGCCAAAGGTCTCAGTGTATTCAACATCGATCTTCCATCCACTCAGGTCGGTACCTTCCAGTACGATGTCAAAGTCACCTCTCTTACCGGTGTGGATGATAAGTATACGGAAAACAATAAGAGAAGCTTCCAACAGGACTTCACCGATGAGATGAATGTTCTCTTGTTAGGAACATCTCAAGCCGATTTAGAGGCCATCAAGGCGATGAACCTCTATTCCGATAAAACCAATATCGACAGTTATTACAATACCAGCGAATTCCCCTATGAGTTAGAGGAGTTGATGAAATACGATGAGATTATCTTATCGGATGTAAACGTCTCTGATCTAAATTATGCCGATGAGTTTGTCAACAACCTCAACACAGCTGTCAGATATTACGGAAAGAGTCTTCTCACCTATGGTGCTACCTATGCCAATGCCAATAGCGACTACATCAAGACTTACAATGATATGCTTCCTGTTCAGTATGAGTCGGATGAACCCAAAGCCTTGATCCTTTTGATCGATGTTTCCAACTCCATGGACGGAGATAAGATCAAGCAGGCAAAAGCCGGCGCTATCGCCTGTCTCGATCTGTTAGGAGACAATGATTACATCGGTGTGGTTACCTTCTCTGATGAGACAAAAGTCGTCGTCCCTCTCACTTCGACAAGAAACAAAGCATCCATCAGCAACAGCATCTCCAATATCCGCGCAGTAGGATCGACAACGATGAAGCCTGGTCTTGTACAGTGTGAGGAAATGCTGAAAGATACCGACTTCGAATTTAAGAATGTCATCTGCTTATCCGATGGACTTCCGTATGATAATGAAAAAGACCTACAGACTCAGGTCTATAAGATGGCTTCTAAGAATATCTCGGTCTCCTTCATCAATATCGCAAATCCGAGCGGACAGAAATTGCTCACAAAGCTTGCCAGTTACGGAAACGGCACCTACTATTATGCAAGCAGTGCAAACTCTATCGTCAAAACACTTCAGTCCTCTGTCAGCGATGAAATCACCAACAAAACGATTGAAGAGGATACTGCCATTCAGATTCAGAAGAAGGATGATGCGACACTTTCTGGAGTCGATACTACCTCTCTTCCTTCTATCGGTGGATACAATTACTGCCGAATGAAGAGTATGGCGACGACGGTCCTTACCGTTCAGTATCAGAAAGATCAGTCTTATTCCTCTATCATGACAATCCCCTTATACGCATACTGGGACTTTGGAAAAGGCCGTGTCTCTTCCTTCACTTCCTCTCTAAGCAATGGATGGACATCTTCTTTGAGAAATAAGGATTCCGGAAAGAAGTTCTTCCAGAATGCGACCAATGAATCTCTTCCGAAGAGAAAGACATACAACAATATGGATTTCACCTATACGACAAAGGGAAAGACGACGGATGTTGTCCTAACCTCTAACGATGGGGATAAGACCGCGGATGTCAGGCTCAAGGTCACATCTCCGGATCAGTCCTCAACAGACTATACTATGGTCTTTGACGGTACTTCCTATATCGTTACTATCGATACACCTGTATCGGGAGAGTATTCCTGTTCTTTATCCTATCAGGGTAGCGATTCCTCTACGGCAAATACCTATACGTATTCTCTCTTCTTCGACTACTCCTCGGAATACGACATGACAAAAGAAGACAATACTTCTCTTCTTTATGACTTATCGAAAGAGAACGGAAGTTACTTCAAAGGAAAATACTCGTTGAATATCTTAGATACTGAGTTACAATACCGAAGCTATGATTCATCGATGGTTTACTTCCTATTATCATCTGTCATCCTCTTCTTGATCGACATCTTCATCCGTAAATCTGATTTCAAATCAAAAAAGAAGAAAGAAGAGAAAGAAGTCGGATCCTTCCATTAGAAAAGA
>CAVFFP010000014.1:0-36564 GCA_963621825.1 bacterium | reverse complement strand
CCTACAAATTCAGAATACGATGGAAAGCCAGTTGTCCTATCACAGGATTCAGGATTATAAATAAGATAACCTTTTCGATCAAGATTTGCAACGGCTGTTCCGCCTGGCTTGTCCATAGGTTTTTTGTTATATGCTCACTTTTGCCAAATCGCTTAATGTACAGATACCTAATAGTCTCTCTTCTTTTCTTCCGTTCTCCGTAATCAGAATGCACGCAACATTCTTTTTATGAGGAGCTCGGTTCTGCAAATAGGAAAACACCTTGTCTGCTGTCGTTCTCTTTGAAACAAAGAGGAATGACTCATTCAGATGTGCAGAGATTAAACTGACAGCTTCATAATCCATGATGAGGGATTCCTTTTGATAATAGATCCCTTGAAGAATTCCATCGAATATGCTGGAACGGGAAAAGACACCAGTCACTCTGCCCTTTTCATCCAAAATAGGGAAATGGGAAAGTCCGAGCTGATTCATCTTTTTCATGACGGAGGAGACTTTTTCTTCCTTTTTGCAGGACTCTATGTCCTTGGTGGCTATATCATAGACTGTGACAGGATGTTGCAATTTCGCTAATAGTGTTTCTCCTTTTTTGATAAACTCTTCGGTTGGAACACAGGTATCATTTTCATGCGAAAGAAGGTTTCTTAAATCAGAAGCCGACCTTAAATAAGAGTAGTTATCATAATCGGAGATCAGCGGATTGGACTTATCCTTGTATATCTGGTTCAATGCTCGCGAAAAAGGAATATAGTCATCGCTTTTTAAATCGGTTAAGCTGATGACTTCCTTTTCCAGTTCCTTGAAGATATATAGGAAACGTTCAATCCGATTGTCATCCATTTAAAGAGAGTCCTCGTCAGTAGAATTTTTGATAATGGCGTCAATAGTGCTATCGAGATAAGGAACATGAAGATCTTCAATCGTTCCTTCATCCATATGCTTTGCGATTTCCGGATCAAAGGGAATTTCATCGAATACAGGAATGCCATGATCCTTGCCAATACGGTCGTTCACCTTACCATATAGGTCGATTCTCTCGTTGCAATGCGGGCATTTGACATATGCCATATTTTCAACTAAAGAGAGAAGCGGAACCGAGAGCATCTCAGCCATTTTGGCGCTCTTTTCAACAATCTGTGTAACAAGTGACTGAGGAGAAGCGACAAGAACAGCAGAAGAGAGTCTTATCTTCTGGAAGACGGTAAGTGCAATGTCACCCGTTCCAGGAGCCATATCGATGATAAGATAATCGACATCCCAAACTACTTCCGTATAGAACTGTTCGAT
Organism: bacterium; assembly: GCA_963621825.1. GTDB lineage: Bacteria > Bacillota_I > Bacilli_A > RFN20 > CAG-288 > Enterosoma. Next base: position 35,277 of record CAVFFP010000014.1, on the reverse strand, counting down.
GAGAGTGGAAATCATAGCACCTCTCCAGACAATCGGGTCATCGGGATGATCCAATAAGAGGTTAGAAGACATGACCTGAACTCCGCCTTTGCTCTTTACCGGTTCAATATAGGTCGATTCAGAATAGACAGGTCCTTTGACACCAAAGGCAAAGGGAACACTAGGGCCTGTAATATCGGCATCAAGAATACCGACTTTATAGCCGCGTCTTGCTAGTTCCGCAGCGATATAACAGGATGTGAAGGACTTTCCGACACCGCCTTTGCCGCTTAAAACGGCAACAGCATGTCCGATTCTGCTCTTCTCATTCGGATGTGTCTTAGGAATGAAGTTGGCTTTCGGCTGTGCCTTTCCTTTTACTTCATTTTCGGTTGCAGGATTCTGATTTGTTTCTTTTTCATTCATGGTTTGATTCTTCTTTCTTGTGTTTAAAATTATATCACGATTAGAGGGACTGAACTCTTACTTAGATGATTTCATGTTTATGAAATCCTGAAGAAGATCGGTAGCGATGGTGAAGTAAACATGATCCAGTCTGGATGCGCCTAATTTTGTACCGCCAAATATTCTGACAATGTAGATTCCGACATCGCGTACATCTTTTCTTTCGATAAGATTTCTTGCCTTCTTCATGGAAGAGATCGGCTCTTTGTCTTCGCTTGCCTCAGAAACGTAGACTCCGAAATGATTTTTATAACGGAGAACTTTCAGAAGATGATCCGCCTTCGGATAACGGGAAACTAGGATATCATTGATGGTATCAAGGTCTTTTTCCTCTTGAATCTCGAATAGGAAGCCGATGAACTTGGAACGTTTTTCCTCATAGACAAGTGATTTCAGTTCTTTCATATGATATAGTTATAGGTATATTTTATTAAAAATAAAATAGGTTGTCCACACAGGAGGATAAAATGAAAAAATATAAACTCATCGTTGATAGCAGCTGCGATATCCCATATGACTTCTATTCCACATTGGATATTTCTGTTACAGACCTGATCATCAATTTCAATGAGCGTCAATACGTCGACAGAAAGGATATCACATCAAAAGAGATTCTTAAGATCTATGATGAGACAAAGGTCTTTCCGAAGACTTCTGCCTTAAATATCCCGGAAATAGAGACTTGCTTTGAAAACGAACTGAAGGAAGCAGAGCATCTCTTCTACCTTCCCATCTCTTCCAAAATCTCGTCTATCAACAATAACGCCCATCTTGCCGCAAGAGATTTAGGAGTAGAAGATAAGGTTACCGTCTTAGATTCCGCATCCCTTTCTTCCGGTATCGCCTTAGAGGTCATAGGCCTAGCTGAGGATATCAAAAACGACTTGCCTCTTGAAACCATCATCCAAAATCACGAAGACAGAGTCAATAGAATTTCGATGAGTTTCGTCATCGATACGATGGAATTCCTTCATAAGGGCGGAAGATGCTCCGGTCTTACCTACATTCTAGGAAACAAGCTTCACATCCATCCTATCATCTCCTTAACCGACGGAAAGATGGGTGTTCACACCCTGGTCAGAGGAAAAGATATTTCGAAAGGTGTTCAGAAGATTGTCGATGAATTCATCGAGCAGTTCAAGGCAGACAACATCGACTTCTCCTATCCGATCTTCATCCCTCACGTTGAAGGAGACTATGGCGTGAAAAAGGTTGAAAAAGATCTCAAGGACTATGTTGGAAAGAATATTCTTTATCCGATTGATGCCTCCGGTATCATCTGCTGCCATTGTGGAAGAGATACAGTCGGTCTTGCCTACATGCTCAAGAAACCAATCAGCAAATAAAAATGACACAAGAAAAGCCAACCCGCAGGTTGGCTTTTACTATGCTTATTTGATGGCGGCAGAGTCGAGATACTCAGAAAACGCAACTTCATCCGTAGACTTACTCGCAAAGGTGGAAAGCATATTGACACTCGTTTCATCTTCGCTTAGTACAGGTATCTTCTCCAGAACAGAGAGTTCCTTCATGGCAAGAATAGAATTATGTGTCGATGCATACTCAGAATATTCTACAAAGTACAGGTAATATTCGTTATATTCGGTGATATTAGAGAATTCTTTTTCGCCGAAAAGAGAGAACGGAGTTGTGAGTTTGTCCTTGCTATAATAAGGAACAACACCACCGAAAGTATCTTTCTCCAGTTTACTCAGTATCAAGAATCCATTCAAGGATCTAGCTTCTACAAGGTTGATCATTCGGTATTCGTTCTCATAGAAGTTGACATCACCTAATAAGGAGAAATAGGCAGCATATTTTGTATTCTGCATCATCTTCGTCTCAATGCCAGCCATGATTTCACTTGCAAGATCAGAACGATAGAATACTGAATCGTCAAGAGAATAGCAGTCCTGAGTCAGTGTGATGAAATCGATATCGACATCCTTTAACGAATCCGAATTGATTGCTGTCGGAGCAACCTCCAAAGCGGCATGCATAATCTTGTTGACCAATTCTAAGTCTTTGGAAGTTTTGGCTTCATCTAAGTTACCATTTTCATCTAACAGTTTAGGATTTTGGAAGAAGAGATTTTCGAAGCGATACACCTTTTCATTAAACCCATATGGTACATCAATACCAGTAAGGAATAGTTCCGGAGCTGAGAAATCACTTGTGGAATAGAGATCGATCATATTGTAAAGAAGGTAAGAACGGGACTCTTCAAACAGTTTCATCCTTCCGACGTAATAGAGAACATGAGCGTCGATCGTATCAAACTTCACATCGCTGATCTTCATATTGGGATCGGTGAAGACTTCCTTTAATCCAGTATCACCAAGAGTAAGTTCCACTCCATACGTAATCTCGTTTTTCCAATATTCGACATCCTCTTTATCAGAAGAAAGGTGGACTAAGAAATCTAGGGGATGGGTTACCGTATCTGTTTCCGGATCTTTGATGAATTCCGAAAGACCTTTCCTTTCAAATCCTTGTCTGAATAAAGCAATCGGGACACGGTGGAAGACACGGGACTCATTCATAGAAAGGAAGAGAGTCAACGCCTGGTCTTTTGTCAGGTTACCGCCAATCAGAGTCAAGGAACCATCATTAAGGCCCTGAGAGCGATTGATGATGACTTGGATCTTAACCGATTCATCCTCCCAATCATCCACCCCGTTCAGGATGCCATAGACTGTATCATTGACATAGAGGTCATTGTCTTCTAAGGACGCCCGTTTCAGAAGATTCATATTATCTAAAACGCTATAGAAGAGGTAGGAGATAGGGCTTAAGGCCTGGCCGTCTTTTCTCGTCGTGAACACAACCGATTTTGAAACCTTTGTAAGGAGGTCATCCATATCATCTTCGAGTGTTCTTCCTTCTCCGACATCGACAGAGGCAAGATTATAGAAATCGGTAAGCATGCGTTCCAATTTGGTCTTTTCACCAACTTTTTCCTCAGAAAGGCGATAAATATCTTCGAATATCTGTAGCTCACTCACAAAAGAATCATGTTCCAGTTCCAGCATGACATCCAAATCTAGAGCATCGATCATGTGCTCATATCCTTCCGGGACAGAGATCTTATCTACGGAGTTCTTAAAGACATCGACAACTAATGTACGAAGCAAAGAGGAATGCATGGAATCGGATATGGAAGAGACAAACCCTTGTGGAATCTTTCCCTCCTTCAGAGTATCAAAGCCGTACGACTGTGCTTGGCGGAAGAAATCGACAAAGTAGGCGATTTCACCAGAGGTTGTAATGATATGGACGTCATCTCCATCAAAAGAATATTCTCCTGTTTCAATAGACCAAGCGGAGGCATCATCCAATTCAAACACATGATAATCGATATCGGCACCCAATTCCGTAAAGAGGCCTTGTTTCCTGATCAAGGAATAAAGAGCATAACCAAACGGATCTTTTTCTTTTGAACCTGTCTTAATCAGGTTCATATTCTGCATGGTTGTAAGCAAAACATTGAGTCTATCCGGAGAGAAGCTATTTAAGTCGATGTTCTTCAAGTCAACATCCTTGAGCAAAGAAAGCAGTTCTGCGATGTCATCACTATCATCGATCCACATGGAATTTCGCATTTCATTGAAGGAATACGGAATACCAATATCATCGAGATATTTGCTAAGGGAATCATCGATGATGGAAAGGATGGAAGGAGATAGAAGTTTGCTTTCAAAGCCAGTCTTGATCATGTTTCCGAAAGCCGTGGTATCTTCAATCTTATCGAAAGAGAAGTCAGTAAGGAATTCCGCGTTCTTCTTTCCTTCTTCTAGCATCGTGCATAACAAATCGATTTCACCACCATCGTTACCGACGCCATTTCCCCAGTTCACATTCTGAAGATCTTCTAGAGTAGGTGCGACAAGATTCATAGACTTAAACGGTTCCTGCTGGAAGAGGTTATCGAAGAAGGTTGCGATATTCACGTTCTTCTGTTCGTAGGAGTTGATGCCGATCTTCTGATCCGAATTGAAGAAATCCGAATTGACAAGAAGGTTCATCAGATTGCGTAAGACATCCGTATCCAGATTTTTGATTTTCTCCGCATTGGACTTGTCTGAAGAGAAGAGCTCCTGCATCTTCTTGATGTCCGGCATCAATCGTAAGATACTTTCAAAGTCATCGATGAATGATGAGGAATCATAATTGAAATTGTAGGGGGTAAGTCCGTAGAGATAAGAGGAGAGATCGATATTGGAATTGAATAAGATACCTTTCATGATGGAAGGATAGAGTTTTTCGAATATCTTGCTCGATTTGCTCTCGTGAAGCAGATCAGCAAGTTCACTCGCTGTCTCTGTGTCTCCGATATCGATAGAGGAAAGATTGTTGACGTTTATCTTGCTATCATCATCGAAGACGATGCCGGCGATAGAAAACATCGTGGTGAATTCGGATTTTAGTTCATTGTCAGAGAAACTGTCCAGGAAGTCAAAACTCATACCCGAAATATACTTTTTCACAGATGGAATGGAAGAGAGCGTCGATGAGATGACTTTGGAAAGAGAGAGAGTAGAGAAGAGCTGTGTATCTAATAATCCCTGATGATTGGTCTGACCGCAGATGATATTCTGAATTGTCGTACGCTTTGTCTCATTCTTCATCGCTTCAAATGTCTTTTCCTTAAGGAGGTTAAGATTCATATCAGCGGAGATATCTAATCCGATTGTCCTGAAATAGGTCAGAACACCTTCCGTAAAGACTTTCAGATCTTCCGACCAATTGATATCTTTATAGGCAGCTTTATCGCTAGGAAGGATTTCAAAGCCCTGATTCTCTAGATATCTTCCGATTCCAGAAAGGATGACAGGAAGATTGTTTTTGATGGAACTCAATGTACCAAGTTCCGAGACGGCGTCGACATAGACTTTCATCTGTTCATCGCTCATGGTGGAAGTCGCAATCTTAAAGTTCTTGGGAGTAATACCGGATGGAGAGACCATCGGTTCAATAGTGGAGGAATAAACCTCTTTGTAAATTCCGTTCAGGATGGTTAATTCACTCGACCAATCGATGTTATTGAAATCCAGCTCATCGATTGCAAAAGAAGCACCATTGACCGAGTTCAAAGCGACATCGACAAGCGGAGGAATCAAAGCCATAACCATCGGAGAATCGATCATATTGGAGATTAAGGCATCCACCGTTGTGGTAGATAAAAGAAGGGAGAAGTTGATTGTGACCGTACTAGCCGCCTGATCATAGGAGATGATTCCATCCTTAAGTAAAGGATCCGCAATATCCAAAGCGGAAGAGACAAGTCCGGAGAAACTTACCTTGGAACTATTCAAGTCAACGGTCGAAACCTTATTCATGACATGAAGATCAAAGTCCTTCAATCCTAATGTCTGATAAATAAGGGAACTTTCCGCAGAATCGATGAATTCATTCGCTTGTTCAATCTTGGCATCGTCCATGCCTGAGGCTTGCATGCCCTCCTGAATGGTTGCCTTGTTGTTTACCGCAATACGGGCGATTGCAGTGACAGGAGAAATAAGAACACAGAGGAAGACAAACTCCTGCAACGCGCCTAATATTCCACCAGGAAGGCGAAGAAGAGGAAGAGTTTTGCGCGAATTGGAAGTCACTTTTCCACTGGAGTCGACTAATCCATTCGTAATCGCGGACTTACTGTCTTTCTTCTTTCTTGCTTTTCTTTCTGCCTTTGTCTCAACCGGCAAGAACCAGCGGAAGATACCATGATAGAAGATTGCAGTGATAAGAGAAATCGTAAGCTGGACAAGGATCATACCGACCAAGAAGGTGAGAAACGCGAGAGCGGATGTGGCAATAGCTATTGTGGTTTCGTATAACGATAACCCGTTCATAGGAGAGACATAGCCTGTGCTATTGAGATAGTTGACAAGATAAGAGAGAATCGTAACAGAGCCTTCGGAGTTCGGTATCAGTTTGCCGATATCGATATTTCCAATCCAGGTGGAAATCGAAGATGAGGAAAAGACTAAAACAACAATTAAGATTAGCTTGAGAACTGTCTTAAGCGTAGTTTTGTAAATGCCTTTCAGAAGACCGATAAGACCGGCGATAAGAGAGAATAACACAATAGCAATAAATGCGATAAGAAGAATCAGGTCAATCGTTGCTTTACTCATGGTGGTCTCCTTTTTGGATTATACAAATCGAATATGTTTATAAATATAAACATTTGAATTATAATAACACATATTTAAATAGAACGGAGAATCGATCATGGAAAATTTAACGCCAGAGACAGAACCACAGAAACAAGATAGCGAAAAGCGTTCCCTCTTCGCCTATTCTGAACTGAACGAGACGACTCCTACGTGGAAGAAGATTGTCCTATTCGTAGTCGGATATCTTGGCTTCCAGCTTATCGCTACCCTCGTATCCATCGTCATCACCCTTACCCCACTATATGATAGAAGCACACAGACCCTTTCACTATTAGGCTCTACCTTGATCAATTTCATTTCTTATCTTATCGGTGCCGGAGTCATCATCGGAATCTGTTTTATCGGAAAGGACAATGCTGCAAAAAAGATATTTGTCCCCTTCAAAGACAAAAAGACCTATGTCTGGGGTGGTATCGGCTTCCTGATGCTGATTGCTGTCGGAATCCTTTTCAACCTGCTCTATAGCTTTATTCCCGGATATAAGGAAAACTCCAATCAGTCCAGTCTGGATACGATGGGACGTTCCTACCCTTTCCTTGTCTTTTTCATGGCGAGTATCTTAGCTCCGATTGTGGAGGAGATCACCTACCGTGCTGGTCTTTGCGACCTGTTAGGAAAAAAGAACAGGTGGCTTGGTATCATCCTCTCCTCGATTCTCTTCGGCCTGATTCACTTCGACTTTTCTGCCGTCCTTGCTCTCCTCTCTCCGAAGACCGGATATACGGATTCCATGGGACAGTTTGTCCAGTACACAGCAGAGCAGTTAGCCAAGATCAAAGAGACCAATCTCAATGCCCTTTATGTCGAGCTTATGAATCTTCCTAACTATATTCTCTGCGGTGTTGTACTTGGCTTCGTCTATTGCAGAACCGGTTCCCTTTCGACATCCATCTTCACCCATTTCCTCAATAATGCCTATTCCACACTTAGCATCATTATCATCAATTCTATGAATAATGGATCAGCATCCGATTCCGCAAGCAGCATCATTCGCATCTTTTTGAAATAACATGAAAGAAACGAAATCATTTGGTCTATCTTCGCTGGCTTTGAAGATTATCGCATGTGTATTGATGACACTCGATCACATCGCCCTTTTATTCATACCTGGCCAGAAAGACACCTATACCTTGTATTACATCTTAAGAGCCGTTGGAAAAATATCCTTTCCTATCTTTGCCTTCTTAGCTGTTGAGGGTGCGTATAAGACCAGTAATATTCTGAAATACTTATTACGACTTGGTGTATTAGCTATTGTCATGGACGGCTTTGGCTACACAATAGGAAGCATCTATCAGATCAACCCGATTGAAAATCCACTTTTAGGAAATGCGTTTACGGATATGTTCTTGGGTGTACTTACGGTCTATTTGCTGAAAAAGAAGAACTGGTATTCCCTCTTTGCCATCATCCCTGTTGCAATTGCAGTCTTAAGCGATATCTCGATATCCTCAACCTATGGTTCTCTTTTTAAGACAGATTGGGGAACCTTCTCCATCGTTCTCTTCCTCTCTTATTTCCTTGCAAAAGAACTTTCTTCTCTATGGATCAGAAAGAAGAACTTGGATGATCCTACTATGGACTATGACGTATACCGTCTGAAGACAGACAAGATGTTTGAAATCGTAGCACTGATTACAGTTGAGCTTGCTTTCTATCTGATGTGGAGAATCAACTATACCCTACCTATCATCCCGAACGAATTCGTTCCTATCGGAACCTATTCTGTCTTAGCTTCTCTCTTTCTTCTGTTCTATAACGGAAAGAAGGGATACCAAAACAAAGTCATTCAGTACTCATTCTATGCCTACTATCCGTTACATATCGTTATACTCGGTGTCATATCCCTATTCTTCGGCTTACTTAGCAATTACAGAGGCTAAGGAACAAGCATATCATTTGACACAATAAGGTCAGCCTGTATATTTTATTATCAAGGAGTAATATTGCATTATGATCAAAGTATTAGAAAACATTGCCGATTTTCCGAAAATCATCGAGGAGAACAAGAATGTCCTTGTCGACTTCAACGCCAAGTGGTGCTCCCCCTGCAGAATGATGGGAAGAATCATCGAAAGCATCGAAGAAGACTATAAGGATGTTGTATTTCTTAAGGTCGATACCGATGAGTTTCCTGAGATTGCACAGAAGTTTGGTGTCATCTCTATTCCTAGCATGTTCGCATTCCAGAATGGAAAAAGAATCTTTGTGAAAGTCGATTCCAAAGACGAAGAACTTCTTCTTGGCGCCATCGCAGAAGAACAGTTCCGCGAACTCATCAACAACACATTTTCGTTGAATTAACACTTGTAAATCCTTTTTCTAGTGGTAAAATACCTAAGTAATCACAAGGAGATATTTTTTCATGTCTAAGAAACTCACAAAAGAAGAAAAGAAAGCCTTGAAAGCCGAAAGAAAGGCAAAAGGCGAAACAGTCTGGGGAGATTTCAAGAAGTTCATCACACGCGGAAACGTTCTTGATCTTTCTGTCGGTGTCATCATGGGTGGTGCCTTCAATGCTATCGTCACTGCCTTCACTAACATCTTACTCAGCATCTGCACTTGGGGAGTCCCTGGCGGTCTCAAAGGTCTTGTTACCGTTCTTCCCGCACTCAACGATGCTCAGAGAGGTATGGATGCCGCAAACGGTTTAGGTCAGTTCTTCGATGCCAGCGAACTTCAGGCCCTAGCTACAACTGAAGCTAACTTCTTATACAGCGAAGAGACTGTTGCCGCTAACCCGAACCTTATCGAAAGCGTCAAGTCTACCATCATCAGCAAGTACACCCTTCACGGAACTACCTACACCTACAACCTTTCTGCTACTATCGACTGGGGAGCCTTCATCAATGCTGTCATTTCCTTCCTCGTCATCTCTGTCACCCTCTTCATCATCGTCAAGGTCTTCAACAGTTTAAGCGCAAAGCGCAAAGCATTCGAAGAGAAGCTTAAGTTAGAAAGATCCAACGAAGAAGCCAAGTAAACGAATTCAAAAAAAGCATGTGCCAAGCGACACATGCTTTTTTCTTTGCCTTTATCAGTGATCCGACTGATAATTCGGACTTTCTTTTGTGATTTCAATATCGTGCGGATGGGATTCCTTCAAAGAGGAAGCGGAAATCTTGATGAACTGAGACTTTTCCTGAAGTTCAGAGATAGTCTTAACACCAAGATAACCCATACCGGAACGGATGCCGCCGAGAAGTTCAAAGATGACATCTCCTGCGCTTCCACGATAAGGAACTCTGCCTTCAACTCCTTCCGGAACCAGTTTCTGATGTCCGGTCTGGAAGTATCTGTCTGCTGAGCCGTGCGCCTGTTCCATCGCGGCCAAGGATCCCATGCCACGGTAGACTTTGTATTTTCTTCCGTGATAGAGTTCTGTACCGCCAGGAGCTTCTTCACAGCCTCCGAAGATGGCACCGAGCATGACCGTATCTGCACCCGCCGCTAACGCTTTGGTGATATCGCCACTGTATTTGATGCCGCCATCTCCGATGATCGGACAGTCGTATTCCAAGGAAGCGCGTCTTGCTTCCATGATGGCTGTAATCTGAGGAACACCCATACCGGAAATGATTCTAGTCGTACAGATAGAGCCAGGACCCATACCGACCTTAACCGCATCTGCACCGGCTTCCATCAGGTGTTTTGCACCTTCGTAGGTTGCAATGTTTCCGGCGATAACATCCACATCGGGGAACTCCTTCTTCAATCTCTTTAAGGCTTCTACGACATTTTTGCTGTCACCATGTGCGGAATCGAGGACTAAGACATCGACACCGACATCGATAAGGGCTTTTGCACGGATCATCATATCCTTGGTAATTCCGATACCTGCACCGCAGAGAAGTCTTCCATACTTATCTTTGGCACTATTCGGATACTTTTCGATTTTCTCGATATCCTTGATAGTGATAAGTCCCTGGAGATGATTTTCGTCATCGACAATAGGGAGTTTCTCTTTCTTTGCTTTGGATAATATCTTTTTGGCTTCGACAAGAGTTGTACCGATTTTGGCAACGATGAGGCCTTCCTTGGTCATGACTTCATCTGCCGTCTTCTTCAGGTCACTTTCGAACTTGATGTCGCGATTGGTGATGATGCCGATAAGATGATTTTCTTCATCGGTGACTGGAATGCCTGAGATATGATACATTGCCATGATAGAAAGGCAGTCTTCCAATGTATTTTCTTTCTTGATGGTGATCGGATTTGTGATAACACCATTTTCAGATCGCTTGACCTTATCGACTTCTCTAGCCTGATTCTCGATCGTCATGTTCTTATGAATGATACCGATGCCGCCTTCTCTGGCTAAGGCGATGGCCATCTCAGATTCTGTGACCGTGTCCATGGCAGCGGAAATGAGCGGAACATTCAAGTAGATGTGTTTCGTCAGTTTCGCCTTCAATGTGACCATGTCAGGTGTGATTTCACTATAACGAGGCAATAAAAGAACGTCATCGAATGTAATACCGTCAGATACAATCTTCTCAAACTTTTTATTGTTAGGCATTTTTCAGCTCCTTTCATCAGTCTTGCAATATACGATAAATCAGCACACCATCCTTCGTCCGTAAGTAGAGATATGGGTAATCCAATTCCATCCCATGTACTTCCGTTTTGATTCGGTATACATGCTTCAGTGTGAAGGAACGGACGGAATAATGATATAGAGTATAACTCTTTTCGTTGATTTGGTAACTTAAATAATACAAAGTTCCAGCTTCTACTGAGAAAATCATGTCTTTGTAGTATTCGCTGAGGTTGTCTTTTAAGGACATCTTCGGAAGTCCCTTTAAGGAAAGCATCTCATTTTCAGAAAAGAATTCCTTCCGGATTCTCTCTTCTTCTTTTAAAGGCTTAGGAAGAAGGAAGTCACACTGTCTTATGACTTTTCCGTTTGCGGAGCAAAGATTGAATCCAGCTAAGGAAGAAAGCAACATAACCTGTCCCCAGTCGATGAAGTAGAGCCGGTCAAAGGAAGGAACCTTTATCTTCTTGATGATCTTATCCTGGCTGAAGAAATAGATTCTTCCCTTCTTATCTAATAGAGTCAGTACTAAGCGGGTAGGAGAATAATAGAGGGAATCGAAATGCAGTTTTTCACCCACAAAGAAAGCAGAGACATGAAACGTATTCATTTCGATTTTAAAAAGGACAGTTTCCGATGGTCTCTGATAGCATTCTTCATCTGCTAATACAAAAAGATATTTTCCGTCCTGGGAAAATACGGCGTCCTTAAAGAAATAGGATTTGCCTTGATACTCTTTTATCGAGAAGACAAGGGACAAATTCAATAGAGAATAAATACGGAATTCTTTTACGAAGAGAGATGAGAGCAAAACCGCATACTTCTTTTCGCGGTCTGTCAGTATTTTCTTAGTATAAACAGAGTCTTTTACCGAAGCGAGAAGTTTGCCATCGAGGTCCATAAGGAGGAGACTATCTGCCTTTTTGACAAGAACTTTATCGGATAAGATAGCGATAGACTGAATGTCTTTGGCATTCTTCTCAAGTTTCAGTTTTTTCATTATTTGAAGATTATATCAAATCGCATGAAATCCTTGTAGCCAGAACTGATGGAAATTTCATATCCATTCGTATCGCAGATCTGATGAACGATGGCTAAGCCAAGGCCTGAACCTTTTCTTTCCTTGTCGCTTCCGCTCTTTCCCTGATAGAAGCGGTCAAAGACCTTAGATCGGTCTTCATCCTGGACTTCACAGCCAGTATTATAGATAGCGAAATGAATCTTCTTTCCCTCTTTCTTCAAAGAGATATCAATCTTTTTCTTATCTCCATCGACATACTTCATCGCATTGTCGATGAGAAGATTGAACATACGGATGACGTTCTTCTTATCCGCTTTCTCAAGGCAGAGGTTATCATCGATATCATAATTGTATTCGATATCGTTTTCGTAGGCGACCGCATCAAAAGTCACGCAGAGATCAAGAAGAAGCTCCGAAAGATCAAGGGGTTCATAGACCGGATCTTTGGTTTCCAGTTTGCTTAAGTCAATCATATCGATGATTGTCTCATTCATGTTCTTACACTGCTGATTAATCGTGTCGACATAGGAAGCATCCTCTGGATGTTTTTCAGCAAGAAGAGAGGCATTGGCAGAGATAATGGCAAGCGGTGTTTTCAGTTCATGAGAGGCATTGGCGACGAAGACCTTCTCTTTTTCCATCGCCTCCATTGTCGGTTTCATCAATAATCCCGAGATGATGTAAGTCGGAACAACAAGAACAAAGCCAACTGCCACTAAAACGATAGCCAGAGTCAATATGGTCTGATTCGTAATCTGAATCTTACTGCTGACATCGATAGCCGCATAGATAGCCGAACCCTCTTTCAACGTATAATCCGTCTCACCGTCACCAGGAGCCAATTTCATCTTTTCATTGAAATAGGTGGCTGAATAAACGCCGACATAAAAGTCGCCTTTGCGATATTCCGTGTAGCTGCCTTCATCCACACTTGTTTCCGATATGGAGTTATAGACACTCTCGTATCCATTCCCTTCGCCTTTCAGCCAGATTGCAGAATTTCCAGTTGTACGATAGACGATGATTCCATTGAATTCCGCCTTGCTTTGGAAGGTTCCGTCGACATCAGTATCAGGACGGTAGACCATTTTGATGTCAGATGAAAACTCCAACGAAACTAATTTCGGTTTTACAGTTTCACTGACAGAGGAACGGAGAGTACGAAGAGAGTCCATTTCAATGTTGTTGAACTGGATGAGATAAACGGTGAAAATAACAACACCAAAAAGGAGAAGTATCAGGACAAGTACAAAACTTGTGATACCAAACCTCTCTTTTCTGGCCCACTTTTTCTTATTCGCCTTCATCATCTAAGAAATCTTTGCTATCAATAAGTTTATAACCGACATTACGGATGGATTTGATACGACAGGTAGAATGTAACGCCTTCAGTTTTCTTCTGAGGAAGGAGATATAGACTTCAGCAGAATTGTAATAGGTGTCAGAATCCTTACCCCAGACTCTCTGAAGGATCATACCCTTTTCCATGATTTTGTCGCAGTTGTCCATCAACAGTTCCATGATCTGATACTCCTTCAATGAGAGGGTGATGGAAGCATCATCCTTATAGAGTTTATGGTTGAGTTTATCCAGTTTCAGATCGCAAAATGTGATTTCATCCGGACAGTATTTGGACTTTCTTCTTGTCAGAACGAAAAGACGGACAAGAAGCTCTTCTAAAACGAAAGGCTTTGTGACATAGTCATCTGCACCAGCCATGAGGCACTGAACCTTTTCATCTGTAGAGACATTGGCAGTCAAAACGAGGATAGGAGTATCAATACCATTGCTTCTTAAATCCTTGATGATGGAAAGACCATCCTTAGAGGGAAGCATAAGGTCTAATACAATGACATCATAAAGACCAGTCATGGCCTCTTTATAGCCTTCTTCACCGTCATTTTTGTCAACTGCATCAATCTTATGCATTTTCAGATATTCGCGTATTGCATTTGCGAGCTGAACTTTGTCTTCAATCAATAATGTTCTCATAGGTCACCTTCCTTGAAATTATTTTAAATCATTATATGATGAAAGATTGAAAATTGATAGTACTTTTCAATAATTCGTTTTTGAAAAGCGCTTCCCAGAATAGAGCACAGGCCGATTTAATTAGAAAAGAAAAGTGGCAATCAGCCACTTTTCTAGTATTTTCAATGAAAATCAACGATTATAGCGGACAACATTTCTATGAATGAGAGCTCTTAAGGATTCGTTGAAATCGGTAGCAGAACAACGATATGTCCAGTTCTTATCTGATAAGGAGGAGGGCATATTGAGTCTCGTATCCTTTCCGCTTGCCAAGAGATCCTGAAGAGGAAGGATAGCGGCAATGCAAGGAGAAGCATAGCAAAGAGCATCCACAGTGAGAACAAGGTCACGAAGTGTGTCGGCACGGAAGTCGACATGGAACTGTTCACACTGATGATAGACATCACCTTTGAAGGTATTGAGCTGCTGTTCATTAAGATCTTCAAGATATCCTCTTAAAGGCATGTTATCATGAGTTCCTGTATAGCAAAAGAAGTTCTCAGGAGAATTCGACGGCTTATGAGGGTTGTCATAGCTTCCATCAAAAGCGAATTCAAGGACCTTCATTCCAGGATAGGTAGAATCGCGAAGAAGAGAATAAACGGCATCATCGAGTGTACCGAGATCCTCAGCAACAATAGGAAGATCGGTCTTATCCTTGAAGAAGTCCATTCCAGGTCCAAGGACCCATTTTCCGACTCTGGCATTGCTCATTCCGGCAGGGATTTCATAGTAATCGGCAAATCCACGGAAATGATCGATACGAAGGATATCGAAAAGTTCAAGATTGCTCATGATTCTGTTGGAGAACCAGGAGTAATTGTCCTCTTTCATATGAGCCCAATTATAGATTGGATTTCCCCAAAGCTGACCATCCTCGGAAAAACAATCCGGTGGAACACCAGCGACGACAGTGGGATTATGCTTTTCGTCAAATAAGAAGAGATCCGAGTGCTTATAAGCCTCTACGGAATCATAGGCAAGATATAAAGGCATATCGCCTAAGATGGAAATACCTTTGTCATTGGCGTATTTCTTCAAAGCCTTGTATTCGCGAAGGAATTCGAACTGTGTCCACTGATAGAAGAGATAAAGGTCCTGATTTTCATTCTTGACCTTCTCTTCCAAGCTTTCGGAATAGTTCTTATCCTCTTCATTCCAATCATACCATGCCTTGAAATCATGGATAGATTTCATCGTCATGAAGAAGGAGAAATCATTGTATTTTCCTTCCTTAACAAAAGCGATGAATTCCGGATTGGATTTATCAAAGCGGGAGAATGCTTTTTTCAGAAGGGGAATACGGTTATTGAACTGTTTTCCATAATCGACCTTGTTCTCGAAGGTGACTAAGTCAGCGTTTCTGACTTCATTCAAAGTCAGAAGTCCCTGATCCATCAAGACTCTCAGATCGATGAAATAGTAATTCAGTCCGTTAGAGGACGGAGACTGATACGGACTATCACCATAGGAGGTGACATTCAAGGGGAGCATCTGCCAGATTTTAGCTCCGCTGTCCTTGAGAAAATCGACAAACTGATATGCTTCTTTTCCTAATGTGCCGATTCCGTAGGGAGAGGGCAAGGATGATACAGGAAGCAAAACACCGGAAGTTCTTTCAGTAAATTTCATTTTTGTTGACCTTTAGTTTATGTACCTTTATTATTTTAGCGATTCGCATTATCTTTTCAATTGAAATAATGAAATAATGAAGAATCCAGAAAGGCATGTCATGCAATTTAATACAATTGCATCAAAAAGGCAATATCTATGAAAAAAGAACTGTTGAATTCCGTGATTTATCAGGTGTTTGTACGCAATGAGACAGAAGAAGGAACTTTTGACGCTTTGACGAAGAAGCTTGCTCAGATTAAGGAAAAAGGAGCTGACATTCTCTATTTGATGCCGATCTCTCCTATTGGAAAAGAAGGAAGAAAGGGAAGTTTGGGTTCTCCTTATGCAATTGAGGATTATGAGAAATTCAATCCGGAATACGGAAGTAAGTCTGACTTTCTAACGCTTGTTGAAAAAGCACACTCTCTCAACATGAAAGTGATGATGGACATTGTCTTTAACCATACGAGCCGTGATGCACGTCTTATCAAAGAGCATGATGAGTTCTACCATCATGACAAAAACGGAAAGATGGGAAACAAGATCGGAGAATGGAGTGATGTCTATGATCTTGAAACATCAAGAGAGGATGTTCAGGATTATCTTGTTTCTGTCCTTATGATGTATAAGGGATACGGAGTAGATGGCTTCCGCTTTGATGTCGCTTCATTCTTGCCTTCTTCCTTTTATAAAAAGGCTAGAAAAGCATTAGGTGATGAAACGATCTTCTTAGCAGAAGCAGTCGATGGTCCTTTCCTTCTCCTTGCAAGAGAGAAGGGAATTCTTGCCCTTTCTAACGAGGAACTATTCGCATCCGGATTTGACCTCGCATATCATTATTTCAACTGGCACTTCCTTTCTGAATTCTTAGATAACAGAAGTGACCTTGCTCTTTCCTGTTATAAGGCTAGTTTAGAAGGAGAGCAGGCTAGCATCTGTGAGGATGGATTGATTGTCCGTGCTCTTGAAAATCATGACAGAAACAGAATCGCTTCGTATTCTAAAAACGATTCCTTCACAAGAAGCCTTCTTGCCTACTCTTTCTTTACAAGAGGTCCGGCATTTGTCTATTCCGGTGAAGAGAGTCATGTCACGAAGACGCCATCCCTCTTTGACAAGGATACCGTTGATTTTTCTTCCTTTAAAGAAGAATATTATGCATTCTACCAGAAGAATGTCGCCTTAAAGAAGAGAGAAAAGAATCAGAATCTGATTCTCTCACTCTGTTATCAGAACAAAGAAAAAGGATTACTGATCAAAAACATCTATAAGGACGCGAACAATGAACTTGGCATCTTCCCATTGGATGAAAAACCTATCACATTCCATCTCGATATCAAAGATGGAATCTATGAAAATCTCTTAGGCGAACCTGTCGAAGTCAAAGATGGACTGTTAACAACAGAAGATTCTGTCATTCTTTCTCTCTAAGACGAACAAATCTTTCTTTTCTTATGATTTCTCTGCCGTTACTATCTTCCAGAGTATATTCTTCTAGATAAAGGGACAGCTCTATCTCATCATAGACGGCATCAAAAATCATAGAAACAAAATATCTTTTATCGTTATCCTCTTCCCTCACCTTTACTTCAATCTGATAGGTCAGAGGATTGAAAGAGAGGACATCAAAATATAGGGTCTTCTTTCTTAGCCAACGGCTAAAGAAAAGAGACCCTTTTTGATTGTCAGTAAGAGAAAGGATATCCTTGCCAGAGATATATTTTCCGTAAATCGTCTCTAGTTTTATCATCTCATCTGTCAGTACGCGATATGTCATCTCATAATTCAGTGAGATAGAGGAAAGAGTAAAAGAGAAAGAGTAGTTTCCGTCTTTTCCTCTTAAATCGATGGTCAGAACGCCATCTGAAAATGTATACGGAATCTCAGAAGAAAACTGAACTACGATATCATCCGGTTTTACAGAAAGGAAAAGCTGATGAACATATCCGTTCATCAGCCTGAATTCGATAGGAAGAATATTGTTATAGCGACAGGAAGTAGAAAGGAACAGAGGTTTCTCACTCATTCTGGGCTTTCTTTCTCTTTCTTTCGGTATTGTTCACCGCTTTATAGACATAAGGATAGGAGGCGAAGGATTCCAAGAAGTCGGAGATGACTGCCTCATCACTATGGAAAGCGAAGAAGACCGTGATTTCAACCTGCTCTTTTCCATCGCTGCCTTTTCCGTTTTCCGTGATGATGTTCTTGACGATGAGGTGATATTTATCAGCCTGGGAACGGATTTCATGAAGAATCGGAATATTCGGAGCAACGACAAGGTGAACCTGCGGGGAACTCTTGTCCAAGGATTTCTCTACTTTGGTAAGACCTAATAAGAAGGCCATGGCGATCAATGTGACAAGGATAGCCTCCACGATGAATCCGCATCCACAAGCCATACCGATAGCGGCAACAAGCCAAAGGGTGGCCGCTGTCGTAAGTCCACGGATGGAAATACCGTTTTTGACAATGGCACCAGCGCCCATGAAACCCATACCGGAAACGATACTGGATGCAACACGGCTGACATCGAGGTTGAGATTGAAGTCATCAGACTTTGATCCGGAAGCCTTAACTGCCAGCTGAATGCCGAAAACAGAGACAACCATGAGCATCGAACAGGTAATAGAAACGATAACATGAGTTCTTAATCCTGCCGCCTGTCCTTTCATCTCTCTTTCAATACCGATCAAAGAAGAGCATAGGCCGGCGATAAGACATGTCAGAACCGTGAAAAGGGCAAGCCCCCAACCGTTCCATTTGGATACCATAGAAATAATTGCTTCATCGATGTTGAACATGTGCGCCTCCTAGACTCGAATTATATTCTTGTATTATAACGCTTTCATTCTTTCTTTTCTACTAAAGTGAGGCGAAATCATGCGATTTACAGCACATTTTATTCTGTGACGTAGAAAGCATTGCCATAAGTATAGCGGGAAAGAATGCCTAATATGCCAAGACCTAACAGGATAGTGAAGATAACAATCATCATAATATCTGTCCAAGCGATTCCATCTTTTCCTTTTTTGACCATGTGGATGATTTCATAGACAAGGGAGAATAAGGCAAGAGGAGCTACAAAATAGCCTAAATAATTCATCTTCAGCTGAGGAATCAAAGAAAGGATATCGCCAACTAAGAACAATCCAGCAAAGATATAAGAGAGGATACGATAGGACGGAAGATTATCGTTATCTTCAGAGACTTCCTTAACTGACTTCGGCTTCAAGGACTGGAATAACGGCATAGAGAAGAGCGTATACATCGGCTTCAGAAGATAAGCCATGACAAGCAAGGAGAGGATGATGGTCGGAATCATATAAGAGGTGTTATAGACCAAAGAGTAGGTGATGCCTCCCTTGGACCAGTCCATGACAATGGGACCTTCATAATCCCAGATGTTGTTCCATACGATGACGCCAGAGAAGAAATGAGAGATAAGGCGAAGAATGCCGGCTAAGAGTACCGCTAGTAGTGGAGCATAGGCCTTCTTTTCAAAGAAAGGTTTACGGAAGAAGGAAGAGACACCGCAGAGACCGAAGGCAACGATGTAATCTAAAAATAGAGTCAGTATGACTGCACTTGTATTCGCAGTCCAGGATGAGACGCCATCCCAAAGGAAATTGAAGACAGAAAACAGAACAGGTACTACAATCCCCCAAACCGGCCCGCATAGAAGCCCGACAAGGCAGAGCGGAACTAAGATGATTGTAATGCTTCCTCCATACGGAAGATTGGAGAACGGAATCAGCTGACTTACTCCTTTGATTGCTAAAGCAAGAGCAAGCATCATTGCTGAAATTACGATATCAGCAAGACTTTTCTTACTAAAAGAACGGCTCGTACTAGACGAAGATGTCTGATTCATAGGAATCCTTTCCGACAGAGGGAATAAAAAAGCCTTGAACATCAGTCAAGGCAAATAAGGTCTCTATAGAAAGATAGAAGAGACTCCCTACACTGGTCTTGACCAACAGGTTCCAAGCGTCGGGTGTTAACCCTCTCAACTGTTTGCACAGTCCCGCTGTCTACTTTTAAAATCTTAGCACAAGAAGAGAAAAAGTCAATCGCTTTTCTTTCTCGCCTCTATTTCTCTGTCTATGACAGAGATAACATCCTCCAAAGATATCGTTTCATGCTTTCCTTTGGCATGGCTAGAGTGAATCAGATATCCTTCGACTAAATACACTTTGATACCAAGTGCGGTAGCGCAGTCTCCGTCTTCAAAGTCATTGTTTCCAATAACGATTACTTCATCGCTCTTTAAGGAGAAACGATCCAATAGTGACTTGAAATACATCGGATTCGGTTTTGCATAAGAGGAGTTTTCATAACTTGTAATATAACTGAAATCAGTAGGGGTAAGACCTAATAGAGAGATTCTTGTCTTCTGTCCTTCCATTGGGAAGATCGGATTTGTCGATAGAACCGGAAGCAGGCCTTTATTCTTCGTATAATGGACAATCTCTTTGGAAAGAGGTTCTTTTTCTATGATGGTTTCCAAAGTTCTGAATTCCTCGCGGTAGAAAGAATCGAAGACTTCATGATCTTTATCGCAATCAGGATAGATTGTTCTGAAGAAATCCCAGAAGACCTCTTCATTTGTCTTCTTTCCGTCATTTTTCATCATCAGATAGGTTCCCTGATAGAGAGCTTTCTCCAAAACCTTAGGATCATATCCATGCTTCATCAGTTTCTTTCCGAGCAAATCAAAATAAAGATTTGCAAATTTCGTCTCATCGATACGAAGCAAAGTACCGTCCAAATCAAAGAATATCGCTTTTAACATGTTCATTTCTCCAAATTCAGTTTAAGTCCGAGCATCTTATAGTATTTTTCTCGAATAGCATAGATTTCCGGCATCACTTTTCTTAAGTGTTCTTTGACACTGATATCATCACCCATGTGTCTCCCTTCCATCATGTACTCATTCAGTTTCTTCACGACAGCAAACTGAAACGCATTTTGGAAAGTAAGCGGATAATCAAAGGATTCCTCAACACTAAATGTGAACAGTTGACACCAAAAGCGAAGGTCGAAGAAAGACATCCCCTCTTCGATATAGCAGTTGATGGCGTTTTCAATCCTTGCCAAGGAAAAATAGGTGTAAGACTCAGGCCGTGTCTTACATAGATCTGCATAAGTGGATACGACAGTATGAAGGTCAAGCGCATTGAGAATCTCTTCTTTCTTGCATCTGTCTTCGGCACCATCTTTTTCAATGAGATGATATCCGATATCCTGATACTTTTCGATAACCTTCAAAAAAGCTGGAGAAGATTTCAACTTAAAACTGACTGGCTTCTCATCTCCGGAATCCACTTCTTTTACAAACAAGATGGTCTTTTTGTCACGGTCTATGGTAAGGAAATCATGATAGTAAAGATCTCCTTTCCTTACCTTTCTCGTATATTTGAGTTGTCTCATTTTTATTCCTCATCATCCACGGTCACTGTGATCTGTCTGACTTTGTTTTCATCATAAGGAAGTTGGAAGATATCCGAAACAAACTTGGATAACTCGTCATTATTCAATACAACATCACCAGGAAGAGCATCCAAAGAGAGGAAATCCTCCTCCGAGAGAAGCTCCATCAGGACTTGTTCAACTGCATCTTTTTCCTCTTCGTTCTTATCCATGCAAAGGATACCGGAAGGGAGAGAAGTGAAAGAGAAGATAGTCTCATCCTCTTTTCTGTATAGTACTGCGGTATATGTGTATTTCATTTTGCATCTCCTTTTGTTGGGAATTCAATAACAGCACAGTTCTTGACAAAGCAATCGCCGAATTCCTCATTCGTCATATCCATAAAGTAACTCTTGATCACGCGGTATACACCCATATGAGAGACTAAAAGGACTGTCTTATCCTCTCCTTTATGCTTTTCTTCAACGCTCTTTAAGAAAGGATAGATTCGAGTTGCGACTTCAAGATAATTTTCTCCGTTCGGAAAACGGGTAAAGAAACGCGCTCTCATCGCCGGAAGTTCCGGATTGAGAAGAGTAGTCCCTTCCAAGTCTCCATAATTCATTTCGATGAGTTCATCAGCAATATAAAGCGGAATATTTCTATCCTCGTTAATGATACTTGCAGTCTGATATGCCCTTTTTAAAGGAGAGGTATAGATTTCATCAATCTTATAATCTTTCAGAGCATCTTTCGTTTGTTTCGCATCTTCGATGCCAAGTTCAGAAAGAGGAATGTCTATTCTTCCCTGTAAGAGGTGAATCTCATTGTACTTTGTATGTCCGTGTCGGACATAAAGAAATCTTACCATGTCAGTAAATTTTCGGAGCTCTCTTCTCCGTAATTGGCTCACCTTCTACAAAGGCCGGGCCATAGGCCTTGAATTCACCTCTCTTATATTCCTGATAAGCCTGCAAGGAATTGTGAATGACCTTGATTGCGTCCTCATGTCCCTTGATGGCGGTGACGTTTGTAGTCTTACCTTCCAATGTCTTATAGACTTTGAAGAAGTGTCTGATTTCATTTCCGACAAAGCTAGGAAGATCTTTGAGATCATTGAAATGGCTGTAGAAAGGATCGCCTTCACAGACAGCAACGATCTTCTCATCGATATATCCCTGATCTACCATACGGATCATACCGATCGGTTTGCTCTGTACAAGTGTCAAAGGAACAATCGGCTCCTCGGAAAGAACAAGCACATCAAGAGGATCATTATCCTGAGCGAAAGTCAAAGGAATGAATCCGTAATTAGCAGGATAGACAGTAGCTGTAAAAAGAAGTCTATCCAAACGGAGCATACCGGTTTCCTTATCAAGTTCGTATTTGCACTTGCTGCCTTTTGAGATTTCGATGACTGAGGTGAAGTCATTCTCTTTTACTTTTTCCGGATTGATGTCGTGCCAAATATTCATTATTCATTTTCTCCTGTTTTATTAGAGTTGTCTACTTTGTCTTCCGGTCTTGCAACCGTCTCAATGTTCGTTGTCGGTCTGTTTCTGGTATTGATCAAAATGTTGTGTAGATAGAGCGAGTTCACACCGATGAAGAAGATGATGACTGAGGTGAAGAAGGCAAGAAGGAAGATTGCAAACATGAGCAGCATGATGCTTCTATAATTATGTAAGCAGAAATAGAGTACGAGGAAGACAATAGAAGCGACAAAGGAAAAGCAAGCGGAGATACTTCCAAACTTGATAGGGAAGTATAAAGGCTGTGCCGTGGTTGTGGAAATGAGGTTGAACGCATAATTGAACATTTTTCCTAAATTTCCATACTTCGATTTGCCAGCCGTTCTCTTCTGACGGGTGAAGTCGATGCTGATCGTCTTAAAACCGACAAGCGGAATCAAGGAAACATAGTAACGGTCTTTTTCCTCTAATGCGTTGATGGCATCGACGGCACGTCTCGATAGACCGCGGAAGCAATTGACGTTTTCAGGAATGACCGTCTTTCCTTCCAGCATATTGATGAACTTATAGAACATGCCTGCGGTAGTACGTTTGACCCAGGAGTCTTCCATGCGGTTAAAGCGGTGGGGATTGACGACTTCGTATCCTTGTGTGAACTTTTCGCAGATGTCCGCTAATAATTCAACCGGATCCTGAAGGTCAACATCCATCATGATGACATAATCGCCTTTTGCAGAGAGCAATCCTGCCGTAAGTGCGGCATTCTGTCCGTAGTTTCTTGTTTCATTGACAATCGTGATATCGTTTCTCTCGGTGTAGAGATTGTTCATCACTTCCAAGGTCTTATCTTTGCTTCCATCATTGACAAGTACAAAGTCAAAGGTGTAATCCTTGATATTGCTAATGACAGGATCAACTGCTTTGAAGTAGAGCGGCAATGCTTCTTCTTCGTTATAACATGGGATGACGATACTTACTTTCTTCATATTAGCCTCCGTTTTTCTTTTCTGTCTAATAGTATATTGCTTTTTCGATTCTTTCTAAAGAAAAAGGACAGAAATGATTTCACAAAAGGAATCATTCTGTCACCCTTCCTAGATATGTTTCTTCAATTCATCCACTAATTCGACGATTTCACTCTCGGTCATGCCAGAGATGGCAAGTCGGATACTGTGCTCCGTGATAGGAACCACATACATATGTTTTTCCTTCATCTCAGAAGCGACGCGTTCTGCTTCCTCAATCTTCAATGTGACAAAGAATCCACAGCGATAAGGATAATGTTCGATATGGTTTCTCTCTAAGCTTTCCATAAGGACTTTGCTTCTTCTGGAAAGTTCCAATGTATTCTTGAATATCTGCTTTTCGAGCACTTCTACTTTGTCTTTATCGGATAGGACTTGACTGACGCAGTACTGAGCTGCACTGTTAGGAACAGAATACGTACCTCTGGCCTGAGCACCAAAAGCGCGTTTGATCTCTTCTTTTGCATTCTCCTGTGATGCTAAGGCAATCAAGGCACCGACACGAAGTCCGTATAAGCCAAAGACCTTCGAGCAGGAGAAGGCAATGAGAGGTAAGAATTCATGTTTTTTCTCAAGAAGTTTATCAAGGAGAGGCCATTTGGAATTTTCGATATAGTAGAAGGAAGAATAGGCGATATCGAACACTACACTCAGTTCACAGTCTTTTCCTTCTTCATCCAAGATATCGAATAACTTATCGTATTCCTCTTTGCTAAGGCAGTATCCGGTAGGATTATGGCAAGGGTCATTGATGACAAGTAAGACTCTATGGTGTGTCTTCTTCGCTTCAAGGATAGAATCTCTTACACCATCAATATCAAAGTTTCCTTCTTCATTGAACATCGGATACTTGCTAACATACAGTTTTGCTTTCTTTGCAACCAGCATGTAGTTCGTCCACATAATATCAGGAAGAAGCACGGATTCCTCTTCATCCTGGAATAGATGGAAGGCGATAGATAAAGCTCCGGTTCCGCCTAAGGTTGCTCCGATAAAAGGATAATAATATTTATAGATATCCTTTTCCCTGTCTTTGAAGATAAAGCTCATGACAGAAGGCAGATAACCTAAATCGCCATAAACACCAGAATAGGATAATTTATCATTGATATGATTCGATAAAGATTCCGAGATCAGTTCTACATGGCCTAGTTTATAGTCTTCTTCCAAGAAGACACCAGTTGATGCATTGATGACTTTGTTGCCTTTTGCTCTATCGGCATTTGCCTCATTGTTGATTGCCAGAATATCCGTTTTGCTCACAGCCTGTCGGCTTCTTTGTGCAACATAATCTTTCATAAAGGTCCTCACATTTAGTAGATGTATTATAAAAAATACATGTTATTTTAAGCAATTTTTAATCTTAGTACAAGAGAAATGATGAAGAGTCGGTTTTCAACATTGTCTGATCCTTGCCCACAACATTTCCGGAACAGTAATATTTCGGATAAAACGAAGAAAGAAATATATGGGAAATATTGTATAAAACAATTACTAGTTATAATATTCTGATTAGATTGGTATATCTATTTTTTTCGATAAAATACAGAAAAAGGCACTGAATAAAGATTCAGTGTCTTTTTGATTTCGTTAGATTCTTTTATCTAGTTTTTACCACTTATAGCCTAGATTCTGCTTTGCGTTGATGACACGCATGAAGTTTTGATTTCTAGACAGGATGCGGAAGAGGATATAGCCTAAGACTGTGACAGCGATGACTTCACCTAAAGCAACCCAACCGAAGTTTGTCCAATAGAGGACAGCATTTCCGGTTCCATCAGTATTGGCTAAGAAGGTGAACTCCCAAGCAAGGAGGAAACCGTTAGTCAATGCGGGGAATAAGGTAGCGATAAGCATATGTCTGGATAAGGAGATAAAGATCAATGCGACGATGGTGGCTGCTGTACCGATAACAATATCGAGCGGAGTGCAGAAGCTAGACATAGCGGGTGAATAGATATTGGCTAAGACACATCCGATGGTAAGACCATAGATGTAATTCGGATTGAAGAATACCAATAGCACCATAAACTCCGAAATACGAACCTGAACCGGACCATAAGAGCAGAAGAAAAACGCATAAGTCAATGCCGTATACATAGCGGCAATGATTGCGTTAGCAGCAATGTTTCTTGTATCTAACTTAAAGCAGCTGAAGTAGTTGTGAAAGAATTCTTTCCAACTGAATTTCTTCACGTTCTGAACTGTCGTCTCTTCCTGAATCGTCTTCTCTTCCATGTTTTTTCTCCGTTTCTACCAAGAAGGAATGAAAAAGTGCACTCCTTCCAGAGACAAAAGAGTGCACGTAATATGTAATCTTTGTTCCTGGTTTTGTTTATAGACAGGATGGTAACGTCGAACTGTCTTGCTTTTTTTCAAAGCGGAAAGAATTTTATCAAATTTAAATTTCATGTTCAACAAAAATTTACGATTTGACTACAGTATCTTGAAGCAAGCTAACGAAGAAATAAGGATCTGATATCGACTGATTTCTAGCGATAATCATATTCTGCTATGTTTACATAGTGTTATATTTGTGTTATATATTTCAATCAAAGGAAACGTAAAGAAATGATCATTTATCAAGGGACAAAAAAACAGTTCAGTGACGATGTTTATAACGGCATGATTGCTGAGAAGTTGAAAGACACCTTTAAGAGAAAACATATAGCCGGAGGCTCACCTGCCGAAGAAAATTCCTGGACGAACTCGCTTCACCAAATGCGGATGGTATTGAATGAAGCAGGTCTTCCTGATGATTCTGAAGTCGCTTTAGAGTATCAGATTCCAACTACATCAAAGAGAATCGACTTTATGATTGCAGGAAAAGATGCAAAAGATAGAAACTACATCTATGTCATTGAATTGAAACAATGGGATAAAGCCAAAGCAACACCATATGAAAATTGCGTAGAAACCTATACTGGTGGTTCAGAGAGAGTAGTTCCACATCCTTGTACACAGATATATAACTATACAAAACTATTAGAGAACATAAACGATTACATTCAAAAGAACGATATCTCTTTAAGGCCTGCCTGTTATCTCCATAACTATAAAGAAGACTATGTTAAAGAGCTAACAGACAAAAGATATGATTTCTATGTGAAAGAGGTTCCTCTTTTCTATCTTCATGATGCCGCAAAATTCGGAAACTATCTAAAGGAACATATTTTAAAGAAACCAGACCCTAGACTATTTGAGAAAATCGAGAACGGAAAACTGAAACCGTCCAAAGCTTTGCAGGATGCCATACTTCCTATGTTAGAAGGGAAGCAGGAATTCTATATGATTGATGAACAGCAGGTTGCCTATTCCTATATTTTAGATGCTCTAGAAAAAGCGTTGCATTCCGATAAGAAATATACGATTGTCGTGCAAGGCGGTCCTGGAACTGGAAAAAGTGTTATCGCTGTCACCTTGTTAGCAACTTTGGTCAGCAAGGGATATAGCACCGCTTATGTCTCAAAGAATTCCGCACCACGTGATGTCTATTCAAAACTACTAAGGGATGGAAAGAAAAAGCTATCCTATATCCAGGGTCTTTTCCGAAGTTCTGGTTCCTTCATCAACGAAAAAGAAAACAGCTATGATTGTCTTCTAGTGGATGAGGCCCATCGTCTCAATAGCAAATCCGGCCTATTCAGTAATATTGGCGAGAATCAAATCAAGGAAATTATATCTGCTTCAAAGGTTTCTGTATTCTTCTTAGATGAGGAGCAAATTGTACATATCAATGATATCGGAACCGTAAATGAAATCCAGAAACGGGCAATGGAGTGCAACAGCGAATTCATCTGTAACGAAAATTTGAAACTGACTTCCCAGTTCCGTTGCAATGGATCGAACAGTTATATCGCCTTCTTAGACAATCTACTTGAGATAAGAAATACCGCTAATACAACATTGGATGAGACTCTCGATTTTGATTTTAGAGTTTATGATGATCCTACTCTCATGAGAGAAGATCTAAGAAAGCAAAATGAAATCAACAACAAAGCCAGAATGGTAGCTGGATATACTTATGACTGGAAATCAAAAAAGGATGCAACGGAGATGGATATCATCCTAGAGAATGGTTTTGAAGCTCAGTGGAACTTCAAAAACACAAAAACATGGGCTATCGACAAAGACTCATTTCCACAGGTTGGTTGCATTCATACCTGTCAGGGACTAGAGTTTGACTATATCGGAGTTATCATCGGAAAAGATTTAAGATACAAAGATGGTAAAATCATCACTGATGTCACAAAGCGTTCAAAAGATGATCACTCCATCCAAGGTTTAAGAAACGGAATAAAGAATCCAGAGTTAGCTGAGAGAATTATCAAAGACACTTACAAAGTCCTTCTTACACGCGGTCAGAAAGGTTGCTACATCTATTGTGAAGATAAAGCATTGGCTAATCATATCAAAGAAATGTTAAAAGCTGAATAGTACTTGAATTCCATAATTTTCAATTACAAATATAGCACATGATATACGAGCAAACATTCATCCGGATTTTACACAGCAGTCGAAAATCATTGACATGAAACGTTTAAATGTTACAATTCTAAATAGTTTCAATGTAAAGGATTTTCATATGGATACTACAGTAAAAAAATCTACATGGAAGAAGGTATTAGACATCATATACTATATTTTCCTCGGCATCTTCTTGTTGCTTGCTATCGTTTCAGTGACCTCAAGAATCACGAACGGTAAGATCGGAAACACTCAGTTTCTTGTAGTCGCCTCTTCCTCTATGGATGGAGAAAAACAAGAAGACTACAGCATTAAGACAATTCCAGTCAAATCGTTGATTGCAATCGATTTAGTTAAAGATGGAAAAGAAGAAGACTTCTATTCTCAGTTGAAAAAAGGTGACGTACTGACCTTCAATTACGTTTCGTTGAACAATGTGACAATCACACACCGTATCATCTCAGATCCAGTGAAAGATTCCTCTGGCGTCTATAAGTTCGAACTCCGCGGAGATGCCGTAGAAGAAAGTGAAATCCAGACCGTCTATAGTGATGGTAGAACCGGTGAGATTCTAGGAAAGGTAACCTATGTTTCTCTTCCGTTAGGTCAGATATATTTCTTCATCGCCTCGAAATTAGGAACGATGCTATTAGTCGTTCTCCCCTGTTCCTTAATCGCTATCATTGAAATCTGCAGAATCATCCGTCTAGTTTCAGAACAAAGAAACAAAAAGAAGGAAGAAAAAGAAAGAGTGGAAAACGAAGCGAAGGACAAAGAGATTGAAGAGCTGAAAAGACAGCTCATGGAAGCCAACAAAAACAAGTCTAACGATGAACAGCCTTAGGTACAATCCTAAGGCTGTTTTTCAACATGTGCCAAAAATGCGCACCACCTAACCCTACCTTATCAAATCATATACAATTGAACAAAAATACGATAACTGTCGATATTTTTTTAATTTCTAAAGATACAATTGTTGAATTGTCAACAATTAACGAAATTGACAAATTGGTCATTTTGTCAAATCATTTTGTGAAAACACTAAATCTATTTAAAATCGAATATTTTTTACAAAAAAGTATGGATTTTTATAAATAATGAATATTTTTTGTAAAAAAAAAAAAAATAAAGCTGATTTACATAATTTTCAAATCACGAAAAAGCAAAAATACTAATCATATGTAATATTAGCCGTTATAATTTCCTCACAAGAAGGAATTATGTAAGTGCTCCTAAATCCCTTCTTAAGATAAAATCAGGAGAAATCAATGGACCTAGCAATCGTCTACATCATCTTCATCGTATGTCTAATCGGATTAGCTTTATCCGCTCTTAGTTTTTTTATTGTCTTCATATTGGAACGGAAAAAGGAAAAGCAGGCGGAGAAGAATGAAGTACAGGAAGCCGAGGATAGCTTATGACCAAGGCCTTAAAAATACTGACTTCCATTTCTTCTGTATTTCTCTGCGGAGCTATCGCAAGTGGAATCATTCTTGCTGTAAAAGAGAAGAAGAACGTCAATGGAGAAAGGGAAGCGATTCAGCTTGCTCTTCTTAATTCACCGATATCCACGGATTCCGATTTAGGGAAACTGAAACCAGGGGAAAGCAAGAAACAGACATTCGAATTGACTTCTCTTATCGATATGAGAGTGACCGTATTCGTTGAATTCAGTTCGAAAGAAAAATCGGATGCTTATGACTATGTCAAAGTATCGATCGCGTCTGACTCTTCCAAAAAGGATGCACTGCTAAGTGAATTCATATCCGGAAAGGAAGATATGCATATCCACTTGGGAAAGAAGGAGAAGAAAGACGTTTCCATCACCTATCAGCTAAGCGATGAGTTTCCGGAAAACATCATCGGTCAGAATCTGAACTTCTCTATCACATTTGATGCAAATTCCGGATTTTAGAAAGGAGAGAGCATGTCTAAGAAAAACTACACGACAAAGTTTGTAGCATCACTAGCGGCGATTGCCATATTCGGCGGAATCGCAATAGGAACGACATATTCTGTCTTCACCTCTTTCAAAAAGGTGAACACGCACATTGAGATTGCAGGAAACGACACCCTAAAGGCTTCCCTCTATCTCAAAGAGCTGAAACAGGATATCCTAGCAGAAGACGGGACAATCCTTAAAGATCAGAACATGTTATCCACCATCACGGATTCCTCAGGAGAGACAATACAATCCGATGAAAGAGGATATGTAGATCTCACCGGATACACAGGAAGCATATTCTCGACGGTGAAGCTTGTCCCTACGATGCAAGGTACGGCCACATTCGTACTAGTTAACACAGGAGATCTTGCCTTCGATTATGTTATCGAAGATACAAGAAAGGCGTATAAGGCGGATGGCACGGAAGATGTGAACGCGAAGATTGTCGATCAAGTCGTCTTCAAGAGCACATTGCCGGAAAATACGACACTGAAGAAAGGAGAGAGCGAGGAAATTTCAATCAGTTATGTGTTCAATGACTCAGAGGAAAACAATGATGTGATGGGCGAATCCATCAGTATCGATCTTACCTTCAAGATTTCGTCCGTGACTAGGTCTTAATAACCTACAACTAAAATCGTTTAAAAAAGGAGAAATATATATTTATGAAAAAAACGACAAAATATGGGAAGTCTATTCTTTTATCCGCTCTTGCCGCTTTGGCATTCGGTGGTATCGCTGTCGGTACGACATACGCACTCTTCACAAGTGATGCAAAGACCGATGTCACAGTAACAACCGGTAAAGTTTCTATTTCAACATCCGTAGAAGACATTAAGCTTTATTCCTTGAATGAAACTTCCGGAGAGACCGAACTGATCAACAGTACGACTACTTTCACAAACGGTGGCACCTTCGCTTATGATGAAACAACTGGTGCTATCTCTCTTGATAAGTTCACTCCTGGTGATAAAGTCGAATTCACAATTAAGGCAGTCAACGATTCCAATGTCAACATCAAGGTTAGAAGCGTCATGAAGACTTTATCTGACAACGGTCTCTTCGATGGCTTAACCGTCAAGATCAATGATGAAGTCTATGACGGAAGCACCATGGTTTCCGATTATGTCAGCGTCGCTAAGGATGCTGACCTTCCCACTAGCGAGTACAAGTTCTCTATCGAGCTCCCTGCTGATAAAGGAAATCAGTATCAGGACAAAACCTGTGAGCTCTCCTTCAAGTTAGAAGCAGTGCAGGGCAACGCCAAAGTCGAAGAGGAAGATGATTCCACCTATCAGATTTATACTGCTACGGATCTTGCTGCATTCGCCAAGAAAGTAAATGCCGGAACTTACAATTATGACAAAGCTATGTTGATGAATGACATCGACATGGATGGCACAACTTATGTTTCTCCGTCCTTTTACGGTTACGATAAGGTAGAGTTTGATGGAAACGGAAAGACCATCAAGAATTTCACAGCTACTGTCGGTAGTGATGGTAGTAACTCTATCGCCGGTCTTATCGGTCGCGCTGCAAATAAAACTACAGTCTATAATGTCACTTTCGAAAACGCAAAGATTGAAGGCACAACCGAAGTCGAAACTCCTGAAATCAGTGCTGGAATTGTCGTCGGATATACGGATAACGGCAATGGTGGTGGACTTTCTATCAGCAATGTCACAGTCAAGAATTCTTCTGTTTCCAAGGTCAAATGGGCAGGCGGCATCATCGGTTTTACTTCCGGTTATGGTGTAACGCTTTCTGATATCACTCTTGATAACATTTCTGTTTCCAGCTACACCTGCGGTGGTCTTATCGGTCAGGTCGGCGGACAGGATACTACAATCAGCGGTGTCAAAGGCACTGGTGTTATCGTCGATGGCATCAAGAGAGAAGGTGGTATGATCGGTGCCGTATCTGGTGCAACAGTGGATATCACCTACGATGAAACTGAGTATTCTTCTACGATTTCTGAAGAAGCAACCCACAACAGAGGTAGCATCGCCGGTCTTAGCGGAAATACAACAGTCAACGGAAAGCATTATTACACCGTCATGTCTGATGCTGCACTTCAGAGCTTATCCACTTTAAGCAATGACAAAGCCTCTATCATCGAAATCGGTGAAGGCACTTATAACGGATACTCTTTGACCTCTACAAAGAACATCACTGCTGGTGTTGAAATCGTCGGAAGAGGAGATAAAAACAATATCAAGTGGATTCAGGCAAAAGAGAATAACAACGCTAACTGCGGATATTCCTTCCAGGGCAGCAAGCTGACCATGAAGAATCTCACTCTCACCTCTAACGCAGATGGATACTACACTGGTTTCCCACAGGTTACTGACGCTAATTTCGAAGATGTCAAAGTCTTAGTCGACCATGAAAATGGTGCTATGGGCTATTGGGGTGATGGAGATGTCGTCTTCACCAACTGTGAGTTCGATTCTGCCAACGCCTCCGAATCCAACATGTTCGCTTATGGCGGAAAGAACTTCTCCTTCATGGGATGCAAATTCACAAGCGATGAAACTGCTATTAAACTTTACAAAGAAGCTACAACAACGGAGACCAACGTTGCTGTACTTATTGATAACTGCACATTCAATAACGTCCATGACACTGCTTGGGATTTATCAAAATCCTATAAGACTGCACTCCAGTTGGATTCCAATTCTGCAGAGGATATGATTCACTACAACATCATCATGAAAAATAGCACTGTCTCCGGTAATTACTCCTCTGGTATCTTAACCGACGCCTATAAAGGATTGATCGGTGTCAGAACAACAGCCAACGTCAAAGCAAGAAATGCAACTTTGACAATTGATGGTACTGTACAGGATCTCGGTCTTTCCGAATAATTACCATCATTCCATCTAGAATTTTCGACAAATATAAATCAAAAAGGAATATGCTCTTAAATCGTGGTAAAACACGAAAACTTGCATTAGTTCCAAACAATAATAAAAGCCGACTTCTTTTTCCTTTCAGAGGTCGGCTTTTTGAATTCTTATGATGTTTACTTCTTCATCCCATTAAGACATTCCATAATCTGTCTTTTGCTTAGATAGGATTTCTTATAGAGAAGGTCACCTAACACTTGAATCTCTTTCTTATGTCTTCTCAAATACCATCTAGTCTGTCTTTCACATTTTCTAAGGATAGATTCTATCTTTTTTTCGTTGTTTCTAAGTTTCACCTGAGACTCTCTTCTGTTTCTTTCGTCACTAATCGGTAACGTTCTCCAACAGGAACAATATCCGACGCGATTGACTAATCCATAAGCCTGGTTACGTGCATTGTTCAGATCATTATCACAACCGACAGAAGCTGTTTTGAAGAAAAGCTTTTCTGCAATATTACCAGCTAATAGCGTTCTGATATTTGCTAACAGTATTTCATAACTATAGTCATTTTCGTCGATGACCGGTGCCTTGAAATATCCCCCTCCATCATAGAGATTCAGAGAATCAATTACTAAATACTTTGGATATTTCATCGCCATGATGCAGTGTGCTGCTTCATGATATGCAACATTCTTTCTAGGTTTTTCAGAATAACCATAGATATCCTCTAAGCAATTGATGCTGTTTTCAATCATCTCCTGTGTGATATTCGTAAAACCGTTTCTTAGAATGACGTCGTTGACAAGTTCCTTGATATCTGCGCCAGTCTTCATATCCATAGAATAGCTGATTCCACTTTCATCGATGTCATCAGAAAGAGTGAGATGATACTGATTGCAGAAATACCGGAAAAGTTTCTTTCTCTCCTCAAAGGTCGGTTTATCGATCGACATCTCCTTAGAGAATCTTCCCGATCTAAGAAGGGCTTCCGGAACATGGTTAAGATTATTCGCTGCAGCTATGACAAGAATATCTCCCATGCTTTCTATTCCGTCCATATTCTGTTGTAAGACTCTCTGGACATCCGGTTTACGATAAACGACAAGATCCAGTTCATCAATCAGAACGACCGCATGAGAGAGTTCCTTCGCCTTCTGAAAGATTTCCATCATAGCTCGAGCGGGATTCTGAGACTGTCCCTCATAGACAAGAACCGGACACTGAGAAACACGGATAAGAGCTCTCATCATCAATGTCTTTCCCGTTCCTGGTCTTCCATAGAGTATGACACCTCTTGGAATGCAGATGCCTTTCTCCATCCATTCGTTAGAATGGTTAAACCAATCTATCACACGACAGAGTTCTTTCTTCTGATTATCCTGTCCGATGACTTCTGCAAAGGGATCCTCTCCATCTTTCAACGGACTCGGATAAAAGAGATGATAGGACTCATTCCTTTCTTCTTCGCCTAAAATCTTTTCGGCATACTTCCCTAAATCCTGATTGTCATCCATATCGTAACTTTCGTCTTCTTCCTCTACATCGGATATGTCTATGACTTTATAATTCATTGTTTTTTACCTCGCTGACTCCATTATAAAGTGAGAATCAACAAGGAGAAGGATTATTCATTTTGTGTACCGATAGTTGTACACATCTGAATAATTGATAGTACAAATAGCGGATCAATCGCCAGTGTTAATCTTATTCGAATTCACAAGCCAAATAGAATGTATTTCAAACGGCAAAAGGGCTACATAGATTCCCTGGTTTAGTACATCAAGATGAACTGATCTCTATCTTATTTAAAAAAACATATCTAACCGATGTCATCACCTATTCAGCTTATAAAGAACTGATCAAGGAAATGATTAAAGATATGGATACTCTTGTCAAAAAGGAAAGAAGCGATATATCTCGTATCAGTTAATAAGATACTTAACACCTTAATTTTTGTCTCTAAGTCACAAAAAAACAAATAATATACTCATGAGTATAATACTCATAAGTATATAGCTTTTAAATTATGAGAGTCTCGTTTTAGGCTTACTTGAATTCTTATATACTCATGAGTATAATACTCGTAAGTATATAGGGGAGAACAGTATGTTTTACGGAAGAAAGAAAGAACTGAAGCAGTTAGAAAAAGAATATGAAAAATTGGATAAGCGTTGTCAAGAGATAATCGATTGTCTGTCTTGACGTTGCAGGAGATGTCTTTTCCCGTGGGAAAAGAGGCAGGGCAAAACCTGCCATTCAAAAACCATGCGATTTGTTCTAA
>CAVFFP010000013.1:0-39422 GCA_963621825.1 bacterium | reverse complement strand
TCGTTGTAACGTCTGTCCATCGATTCGTTGAAACGGCTTATATCCATTTCGTGAAAGGTAGGATACATAGCAATGATTGTACTCAACGGAATACGCTCGAAAATATCCTTAAAGCGTTTAGCCGAAGCCCATTGATATTGTGCCAAAGCCCATCCAGCCCAATATTCAGGAGTTCGTTCTTCTGAAAACAAAGGAGCGGGTAATTTCTCTCCCGGGTCAACGTCGCTTAGAATATCTCTTACAAGTTCTTCGCCCGATTTACCAGAAATGACAGCCGGGTTTCCACGTTCGAATTGTGTAGATACATCGGACAGCACAAAAAGTTTGGCAAACCAATCGGGTTCGAGTTTGCACACATTTATTGCATAATCGAAAGCGTTCGCCAAGTTTTTTATGGCGTCATTCAAGTATAATTCGTTGTATGCGCGGATCGTCATTTTTCATTTCCTCTCTTAAAATATCCATAACAAAAATGTCGTCGCGATAAGAGCTACTTTTTTTGATTTCTTTTTGATAAGTAGTTCTTGCCGTTGTATCTCTCGACAAAAATTTAGGATAATATACTTCTTTATCTACAGGTTCTGCATTAACAAATTCTATTTGCTTAAAGGCTCGTTCTGAAATAAGCACGGTTTGCGAACCGAGTTTGCCGAGTTTTAATGCTTGATAAAGACTTCCAAGCGGTAAAGCGTTGCTGACAAAAGATTGAGCATACGAAAAGTAAGAATCGTCTGCACGATAACCTATAACGACATCGTAAAGAGTCAAATCCACCAAATAATGTTCGATTATGTAATTTCTCGCATCGATTGCAATTTCATCTTGCAAGGTAAATATGCGATTTTTAAGCAATAACGCAATCCAATTCAATACACTATGTTTTCCGTCAAGGAGATTTAATACGTTTAATCCGTCGGTGTTGAAATTATATTCGTTTACGAAACCGGCTTTGTTTTCCTTGCACGCCCACTCTCTTGCCATTTCAAGAACTTCGGTGCAGTAAAAACCTTGTCCGTAATCGTTATGCGGCTTTCCGAGAGAATAATTAGGTGTTTTTATGATATGATCGGTGCCGTGAAGTAATTTAACGATAGGCATATGCAGAGATCTCCTTTGCTTTTAATTTACGCTATGACTATATCATTGCAATGATAGTTTGTCAACTGAGTTGTATGCTGCTATCGTTATTCTTTATTGTCGAATTATAATTTGTTCATCTAGTTCGCGTTTTTTTTGGTGAAAACGAATTCAAAGTTGAAATCATTATCTTTCTATTGAGACATCATTATTGTTCTTTGTAAAGTTTGTTTGATCTTGTAAATGCTTATGTCAAT
The DNA here is from genome assembly GCA_963621825.1 of bacterium. Lineage (GTDB taxonomy): Bacteria > Bacillota_I > Bacilli_A > RFN20 > CAG-288 > Enterosoma. The sequence continues at coordinate 38,088 of CAVFFP010000013.1, read as the reverse complement.
AAGTCTGTTTTAAAATCAGAAACAAAAAAACACGGATCTCTCCGTGATGATCTTAGATGGCGGGGGAAGAAAGAATCGAACTCTCAATAACGGTTTTGGAGACCGCTGTTATACCATTTAACTATTCCCCCAATGAGAACAGCAAGGAATATCTTATAGAAAAAGTGGACAAAAGTCAAATCAAAATATAAGGATAGCGGAAGAGGAGACACTCCTCTTCCGCATATGTTTTACTTCTGATATTCTTTTGCGATTCTGGAGACAAGAGACATGTCGGCTTTTCCAGCATAGTTTGTCTTGAACTCTGTCATGACGGATTTGATGGAACGATCTTCTAACTTTTCGATGACAGCTCTGATTTCTTCTTCACTCATCATCTTAGGAAGATAAGATTTTACAATCTCCATCTGCTTGGCATCGGCTTCAGCCTGCTCTTTTCTACCATTGGATTCATACATCTCTTTTTCATCGGCAAGCTCTTTTAAAGTCTTGTTCAGGACGCTGACCATGTCAGCATCGGTCATCTCTTGACCTTTTCCCTGCTTGTCGATCTGCATCTTCTGATAAGCGGAAATGACAAGACTTAGAACAATCTGAGCATTGGTGTCGTGTTCTTTCAATGCTGTCATCTTTGCTTTCTTCAAATCTAATAATGTAACCATATGTTTTACCTCTTTTACTGTTCTTTCTTTCTTAGATGATCGATGTATGTCTTGAAACCTTCTACAATTGTCTCCATCGGCTTTGCAGCTACTCTGACCGGTAAGGATAAGGTGTTCTGGAGATAATCCTTCATACCGTTTAGTAGAGATCCTCCGCCTGTCAGGATTAGACCGTTCTTGGTCAAATCGGCGGCCAGTTCTGGAGGGACGGTAGAGATGATATCCGTCACCTTCAGTGCGATGTAATTGGCTAAGGGGACTAACACTGACTTCAGTTCTCCGGATGAGACGACGATGGAAGAGGGAAGAGAGGTGATCGTATCTCTTCCTTTGACCTCGATGAGTCGGTTTTCGGTGATGGGAGCGATATTTGCAATTCTCATCTTGATATTCTCTGCTGTCTTTAATCCGATGTTGAGATGCTGTTTCTGGATCATGTAACGGCGGATAGCTTCATCGAAGGTATGTCCGGCAACCAAAGTGGAATCCGAGGAGATGACTTCACCCATGCTAAGAAGTGCGATATCGCTGACCCCGGCTCCGATATCGAGAACGAGAGTCGATGTCGGTGCATAGACGTTCTCTCCTGTGCCTAATGCGGCGATCTTTGCCTCTGGTTCAATATAGATTTCTTTTGCGTAGAGTTTCTTTCCTAATTCGACGAGAACTTTTCTGTTTACCTTTCCGCTGAAGGACGGTGTTGTGAAGATGAGGGATGTGATTTTGTTTCTTTTATCGAACTTCAATCTAGAGAAGATGGTCTGCAGATACTGATAGCAGGCTTCATCATCGTTGACTAGACCGTTGACGATAGGGTTGATGACTTCAAAGTTATAAGGGGATTTTCCCTTTATTTTGCTAGCCAAAAAGCCGATGTCTTTCACCGAATGGGAAAGAGCATCGTAAGCGATGCAGGTCGGTTCTGAATAGATGACTTGATTGCTCTGCGAAGAATAAATCGTTGTGTTGTCGCTGCCTAAATCAATGGCTAGGTAATCTTTTTTCATACTAATATCTTACACTTTTCAAGACGATAAGAAAAGAAGCGATTTCATAGAAGAAAAATATTGAAAAAACAATGAATGAAATGATAAGAGATTTCATCATTTTGGTTATAATATCGACGATTATTTTTTAGGAGGTACCTAGCATGTTAAAACTTGAACATATCATCAAAAATTATGAGATGAAAGGTGCGGAAGTAAAAGCGTTGAAGGATATCTCCATATGTTTCAGAAAAAATGAATTCGTATCGATTTTAGGTCCTTCTGGATGCGGTAAGACTACCTTATTGAATATCCTTGGTGGATTAGATCACTATACGTCCGGAAATCTCATCATCGACGGAAAATCGACGAAGAATTTCAACGACAGAGACTGGGATGTCTACCGCAATCATAGAATCGGATTCATCTTTCAAAGCTATAACCTGATTCCACAGGATAACATCCTTGAAAACGTGGAACTGGCTTTGACAATTGGAGGAATTTCAAAAAAGGAAAGAGAGCAGAGAGCAAAGAACGCTCTTGACCGTGTCGGACTGAAAGACCTTTATAAGAAGAAACCGAACCAGCTTTCTGGTGGTCAGTGTCAGAGAGTTGCGATCGCAAGAGCGCTTGTCAATGAGCCGGAGATCCTTTTAGCAGATGAACCAACGGGTGCCTTGGATTCTAAGACCTCTGTCCAGATCATGGATCTTATCAAAGAGATATCTAAAGAAAGACTTGTCATCATGGTAACCCATAATCCGGAATTGGCAGAGAAGTATTCTTCTAGAATCATATCCTTATTGGACGGACAGGTCGTCAATGATACCAATCCCTATTCCGAAGAGGAAGAAGAAAAGGAAAGAGAGAACAAGCCAACCTATCAGGTAAAGGAAAAGGCGAAGATGAGCTGGCTTACTGCTTTTACGTTGTCTGCAAAGAACCTTTGGGTCAAAGCGAAGAGAACGGCGATGATCATCATCGCTGCATCTATCGGTATCATTGGTGTCTCAGCTGTCCTTTCTGTATCAGGCGGTGTCACTAATTACATCGACTCGATGCAGGATGAGATGCTCTCTGGAAACCCGATCACTGTGGATAAGGAAGGATATGACCTAAGCAAACTGATGAGCGGCACTGGCTTTACAACACAGTCCACTACGGTGAAAGAAGGGATTCAGGACGGGTATGTCAATGTCGATTTCATGGTAGAATCCTTGATCAAATCCGCAGAACAGATGGGAAGCATGATGATCAGCAATGACATCACAGAGGATTATGTCAACTTTGTCAAAGAGATGCCGAAAGATTATTACGAGGACATCTCTTATCGATATGGAATCAATGTCAATAACAACATCTATACAACGGATGACATCAATGGATATGATAAGGATACCAGATTCTCTTTATCCTCTATCCTTTCTATTGCATCCGCTATATTAGGAAAGACAGATTATTCCTCCTATTCTAGTATCATCAGTTCGATGGGAAATAGTTTCTCCCAGTCCTTGAGCAATACGGATTATCTTTTAAAACAGTACGATATTGTCGAAGGCAAAGTCGCGACGGAAGAAGATGAGATCATGATTGTATTAAGCAAGGATGAGAATATCACCGATTTCCTTCTTACACTGTTAGGTTATTATAGTCAAGACACTTTCATGAACCTTATCTATAAATTCAGCGACAACGAAAAATATGATGATGCCAAGTTCCAAGAGTCGAAGAAGATTGCTCTTAGTGAATTGATGAACAAAGAGTTCTATTATTATCCTAATGATACGATTATCACAGAGAATGATACGACTTCAAGCAAATCGACGAGACCATTCCTTTATTCCTATACGGGAGATACTTCTTGGACGACAGGATTGAAGCTTAAGGTAGTTGGTGTACTGAAGCCGAAAGAAGGAAGACAGTATAGTTCCTTAAGTACAGGTTTCTTCTATACGACAAAGTTTACGGAGAAGTATCTGAAAGACAATTACGATTCTAAGATTTCTACTTTCATTCGTGACTACCTTGCTGAGAATACGAGTGCTACCGGTTATCCTTCTGGATGCTATGAAAGAACTATATTAGGATATACACAGAAGGTCTATTACGGAATCTATTACACTTTCCCATTAGAATATGAAGGAACCAGTTATGAAAATAACTATGGATATCTTGGAGACAGTAACTCTATGGCTAGCCTCCTTAGCATGTTCTCCGGTTCTTCTGGTTCGATGACTTCGACTACACTGACACTGAATGCGGTTGGTGGAAATAAGTTACCATCCGGAATCTCGTTCTATCCTAACTCCTTTGATGATAAGTATCTTGTCACCGATTATCTCGATAAATGGAATTCGGATGAGACATTGACAGTCAATGGAAAAGAGATCAAATCCGAAGACAGAAAGTCTATCACCTATCAGGACAATCTACAGGTTGTCATATCGATGGTTAACAATATCATCGATATCGTCACTATCGCCTTGATCTGCTTTACTGCTTTGTCTCTTGTCGTTTCCACTGTCATGATTGGTATCATCACTTATGTCTCCGTTATGGAACGTATCAAGGAAATCGGAATTATCCGAGCGCTCGGTGGGAGAAAGAAAGATGTCTCCCATCTCTTCAATGCGGAAACCTTTATCATCGGAGGTATGTCCGGTGTCTTTGGTATCATCATTACCTATATCATTCAGATTATCTTAAATGCTGTCATACATCATCTCTATCCGATGATTACGACAATTGCATCTTTGTCTCCTTTATCCGCTATCATCATCATTATCGTATCTGTCCTTCTTACAACCATCGCTGGTCTGATTCCGTCTCGTTCTGCGGCAAAGAAAGATCCTGTTGTAGCTCTTAGAACAGAGTAAGTTTAGTATACGAAATTGATGGGATGATTGAGTTTTACTATGGAAATGTTGAAACGATAGAGATTTTTGCGTATAATATGTTCAGCAGGGCATAACGAATATCGAAACTTTAATGCTAAATCTTTAATTTCTCAAAAGGTTCATGAATCTTTAGCTTGTAGGCTTTTTCACTAACATGACTCAAAATGATTTCAGAAGCCGAAAGACTTTTTGCAATATGCATCCCACCAATTATGTTGTAAACGGACGACCGTATTGCGGCTGTGGATATTCAGAATAAAGAAAGGAGAATATGAAAATGAAAAAACAGTTGAAATGCTTGATGCTTTTACCTCTTTTAATCTCCTGTTCGGGAAGTGGCGAATTTAAAGACACAAGAAAGGCCTTGTCATCGATTCCGACAGTCTCCAATGATCTGTGTCAGACATTGAAGGACAAATGCTTGGAAAATGATTTCGGCAATGAGAATGGACTCTATTCTCCTATCGGTTCGACGCTGATCAGTCAGTATATGAAGGATGATTCCGGATTCATCGAATTATATGATTCGATGAATGTTGAAACAGATAAACTGGTTCTGAAAGATACTTTTGCCACTGCTGCAACAACGGGATTCAAGGATGACGGAAAATACAATAAGAAAGTTGCGACTTTTGAAGGAACACCCGATGAACTGAACAAGGATATCCGGGATTACTTCGAAATCGATATGGATACTGTCAGTGATGTCGGCATCTACTATTATTCCTATTTCTTCCTCAAGGATGAATTTAAAACGGAATGCAGTGAAACAGGACCTCTTGCTTTTAATGAAAGTGAAAAGGTTTTGTATGTTTCTTATTTCAAGGACGGAAAGTATTTCGAAAATGAGGATATGGCGATGGTGGAACTTGGCTTAAGCGCTACAACGTTCCGTGTATTGATGCCGAAAGATGGAAAAACAGTCAATCCTAATCTTATTTTCACACAGGAGATGACATCAGGACTAGTCGATGTTCGTATTCCTAAGTTTGAGATTGCGACGGATAGTGCTAAAGGAACGCAGGAAGGAAGAGCAGAAAGACAGATCAATCGATTCCGCTTTGATATGTATGGAGTCTATGGAACTTCCTTTACCTACAATGCACCGACATCGGATGGCAGGGAAAAGAAAGCAGACTTTGAGTTCACCTTTGATAAGACGTTCTACTTTGCATCCATGGCAGATGATATGCCGCTCTTCTATGGGCAGGTTGCGAAAGTGAAGTAAATCAAAAAAGGATTGTAATGTTCTTATAGTAGAGCATACAATCCTTTTTATATTTCATATTATTTCATCATTTTATCTAAGAAGCGCTTTGCTTTATCTACCCAAGTTGCCACGACTTTGAAGTCTTTTTCAAACTCATCGTATCTGTTTAGATTTATCATCTTCTTGGCTGTGGATAATCCGTGCCACAGATGCGGATAAATGACGCATTCATGTTTTACATGCGCCTTATTGAGTGCCTCATTCATCATTTTGGTGTGATGGACTGGTATGAGATCATCTTCTTCTGTCGCCCATAAGAAGGTAGGCGGATAGTCTTTTGTGACGTGTTTTTCGACAGAGAGCAATTCAATCAGTTCATCCTTATTTCCGGTGATGACGTCTTTTGTTGCTGTTTGCTCTGTCATTGTAATGACTGGATAAGAGAGGACTAATGCGGATACTGTGGTATCTCTGTTTTCTAGTTTCAGTTTTGAATGGAGATTAGGATCGTTTTCTAACATTCCATAACTTGCGGCGAGATGGCCACCTGCGGAAAAACCGACGACTGCAATCTTGTTTTTGTCGACATGAAGACTCTTTGCATGTCTTTTGATGTAGTCGACTGCTGCCATGACTTCTAACTGCGGTACAGGATAAGGTGTGTTGATCGTATAAGTAAGAGTGAAGCAGCAATAAGAGTCGGCTAAGAATACGCCGACTACAGGATCAGCTTCTCTTTTCGAGACAAAGGCATATCCGCCACCAGGTATGATAAGGATGGCTTTCGTGTCAGGCTGATTGTTCAGATCATCGGATAAAATCGGACGGTTGATCTCTAATATGGGATCATTCTCTAACGGATAGTATTTGTTCAGATGTATCTCTTTGTGGAACATAAGTCCTCCTAGTTCATTTCTATCATTGTATCATTTTATCTAGATAGCGAAAACAAGAAAAAGGGTTTATCTTTTCTTTCGGAAAGTGTATTGTATTATCTTGTATAAGCGCTTACATTATAAACGGATAGGAGTATGGTTATGGATAGCAAGAAACTGACAACTGCTGAAAAGGTGAAACTGATCATGGGTGCTGACTTCTGGAGTAATGAGACGTTGGATAATCGACTCTACCGCTTTATTCTTTCGGATGGCCCTGTCGGATTAAGACATCCCAAGATACTGAATGAAGCAAATCAGACCAAAGAGATTACAATTCCTTCTGTTGCTTATCCATCCAGTCAGGTGCTCTCTCAGACTTGGAACAGAGAGTTAGCTTATTCTGTAGGCAAGTCGATTGGAAATGATTGCATTGAACAGGATGTGGATGTGATATTGGGACCTGCCGTAAATATCAAAAGACATCCTCTTAACGGAAGAAACTTTGAGTATTATTCCGAAGACCCTTATCTTGCCGGTATCATCGCAAAAGAATATATCTTTGGTGTTCAGTCTATGAATGTCGGAACCTGTATCAAACACTTCTGTTGCAACAACTTGGAATTCTCTAGACACTGGGCTTCCATGGAAGTGGATGAAAGAACACTCCGTGAGATTTATCTCAAACCCTTTGAAATCGCCTGTGAGGCAAAGCCATGGTCTTTGATGTGCTCCTATAATCTAGTCAATGGATGCAGAATGAGTGAGAATAAGAAATTATATGATGTCCTGAGAAAAGAGTTTGGATTTGATGGTCTGATCATGTCTGACTGGGATGCAGTGAAAGATTCTGAGGCCTCTATGAATGCCGGCATGAATCTGGAGATGCCCTATCATGAAGGACATCATGAAGAGATGATGAAAAAAGCAGAAAACGGGAAATTAGATCCAGTCAAATTAGATGAGGCAATAGATGGCGTTATCCGTTTTGCCCAAAAATGTGAGAATGCAAAAAAACTCAGAAAGAAAGATATGACGATAGAAGAAAGAAGAGATGTTGCCTTGAAGGTTGCAGAAGAAGGAGCCGTCTTATTCAAGAACAAAGATAATATCCTCCCTCTTAAGAAAGGAAAGTCAGTATTGGTGACTGGTCATCCTGCTATTCAGTATTACTATGGAGGTGGATCTAGCAATGTTGTTCCTGAGATGGAATTCTTGCCTTTGGCAGATGCTTTGAAAGAGGAAGGAATGGATGCTAGTTACTTTGAGTCCATCTGGAATGTTCACGCTGGTTTAGGAGAAGCCGGTAACATCAAGGGCTGTCTTGAAAAGGCAGTATTGTCTGATTATGTCATATTGGCTGTCGGTGACCCGAATGACAAAGAGACAGAAGGCGCGGACAGACAATCGATGAGACTGACAAAGGAAGAAGAGACTGTCATTCATCAATTGAGCAAAACCGTTTCTCATCTTATCCTTGTCATTGAAGCAGGTGCACCGATTGATATGTCTTCCTTTATCGATGAGGTGGATGCTGTTATCTATATGGGATATGGTGGAGAATGCGGCCATAAGGCGTTAGCGGAGATATTGACCGGCAAAGTGAATCCAAGTGGAAAAACTTCAGAAACTTTCCCTTTGCATTTAGAGGATGTTCCCGCTGTGAACTCATATCGTGATGGACTTGTTGTATGCTATACAGAAGGATTGAATGTCGGATATCGTTATTTTGAGACCTTTGACAAACCTGTCCTTTTTCCGTTTGGATACGGACTATCCTATTCCTCTTTTGAATACTCTTCCTTAGACGTGAAAGAGGAAGGAGATGAATATTTGGTTTCCTTTGATATTGAAAACATTTCGGATGTGGATGGTAAGGAAGTGGCTCAGCTTTATGTCCGTGAACTTGTTCCTGAGGTATATAGACCGAAATATGAACTGAAGAACTTTACAAAAGTCTTTATAAAAGCTCATCAGAAAGAACATGTAACAGTTCGACTTGATAGAAGTGCATTTTCCTATTATTCTGTCGCCTACGATAGGGATAGAGTAAAGCCAGGTGCGTTTGAAATACTCATTGGAAAGAATTCACATGATATCGTCTTATCCAAAAAAATCATTGTGAAATGAAAGGGAAGTTTATGTTTGATTTTGATAAATCCTTATTTGAGAACAAAGGAAGAAGACCATTCGTTGTCAGCCATCGTGGCTTATCCTCTGGAAATATACCGTGCAATACTCTTGCTGCCTATAAGATAGCAGCGGATTGTGGTGCGGATGTTGTTGAAATCGATATCGATATCACCAAAGATGGGAAACATGTCATATTCCATCCCGGCAAGGAAGACATCTTTATCAAGAACGAAAAAAGGATTCCGGATTGTACATTAGATGAGGTTCTCTCTTTCCAATACCAGAACCAGGATGAGACAATAACCTCTTATCCTGTATCTACATTGCAAGAGGCATTAGAACTGCTGAAAGGAAGAACGTATATCGCTGTCGATAAGTATTGGACGGATATCAAAGGAATCACAGAGGAGATCAGAAAAGTCGGCGTTGAAAAACAGGTATTGGTCAAAATCCCGAATGAAGAACGCTATGTAGATGAAGTAGAGAAATATGCTTCAGATCTCATGGTGATGATGATAGTTTCCAAAAAAGATGAATCTATAGAGAAATATCGGAAAAGAAATATCCGTCTTGCTGTTATAGAGACACTCTTTGAAAGCGATGATGATCCATTAGTCTCAGACGAATATATCTCATACCTCCATCAGAATAAAATCATGGTACATGCTAATAGCATCATCTATGATGAGAAAAAGGTTATCGGATCTATCCATACCGATGATATGGCTCTGATAAAAGATAAGGATGTCGGTTGGGGATACTATTACAGAAGAGGTTTCGATTTTGTTCAGACGGATTGGGCGGTAGTGATGTTATCCTATTATAAAGAATTGGAAAAACAGGAAAAGGAGAATGAAAGATGAGTACTGTAGTGATTACCGGTTCTGCAAGAGGCTTTGGCTTTGAGCAGGCAAAGAAGTTTAAGGAGTTGGGGTTCAATGTCGTGATTTCCGATATCAACGAAGATAATCTGAAAATCGCATATGACAAACTCGACGAAATCAACCCCGATAAGACAAAAGTCATCATGGTGAAATGTGATGTGACGAATTATTCGGACTTGGAGAATCTGTATCTGGCGGCGGTAAATGAATTCAAGGCGGTCGACATCTGGATCAACAATGCTGGCGTCAATCAACCGGACAAACCTGTTTATCAATTGTCACAGAAAGAGATTGATTTCATGCTCGATATCGATCTCAAAGGTGCTATCTATGGTTCCAAACTTGCTTTTGCGAAGATGAAAGAACAGGGGTTCGGTCAGATTTACAACGTAGAAGGATACGGCTCCAACGATGCGATGATGACAGGATTATCCATCTATGGAACGACAAAGAGAGCAATCACTTATTTCACATTAGCTCTTGCCAAAGAGTCGGAGGATGTGACAGGTGGCAAGGTCAAGGTCTGTAGACTCACTCCTGGAATCATGATTACGGATTTCATTAAGACGGCAAATGGCGGAAGTACAAAGATTGAACTTCCGGAGAAGACGAAGAAGGTCTATAACATCTTAGGCGACTACCCAGAGACGATTGTAAATTACTGTGTCCCGAGAATGATCAAGAACACAAAGAACAACGCAAGAATCATGTGGCTGACCAACAGAAGAGCATTCAGAAGATTCCTCTTTGCAGGATTCAATAAACGCGATTTCTTCAAATAAAAGATTATAAAATCAAAAAAGCATCTCCCTTGTTATTAGAGTGAGATGCTTTTTATTCTAAGTTTACTTTTCGAACTCTTCCGGATGGTGAGCTTCGTACTTCTTTCTTTCCGCAGTGTTTAGAATCTTCTTTCTCATACGGATGGATTTCGGAGTGATTTCGCAAAGTTCATCGGTGTTGATATAGTCAAGGCAGTCTTCCAAAGACATTCTGCGAGGAGACTTCAAGACAACGGTGACGTCCTTGTTGGCAGAACGCTGGTTGCCTAAGGATTTGGTCTTGACGACATTGACAGCCAAGTCGGAATTGTACTTGTTCTCACCGACAATCATACCTTCATAGACTTCAACGCCAGGACCGATGAAGAGTGTTCCACGCTCTTCGGCATACTTTAATGCGTAGGCGGTGGACTTTCCTTCGTCAGTGGCGACTAAGACGCCGGAACCTCTCTGTCCGATAGCCTTATTGATCTTCGGACGATATTCCTTGAAGGAGTGGTTGATGATACCATAACCCTTTGTGGCGGTCATGAACTGATTCATGAAGGAGATAAGGCCACGGGACGGGATGACATAGACAAGACGGGTCTGACCGTTTTCACTTGTCATGTTGATGGTCTCAGCGGAACGGTTTCCGACGAGCTGCATGACAGCGCCGGCAAATTCATCCGGAACATCGATCTGAAGGTCTTCATACGGTTCACATTCGACACCATCGATGACTTTGATGATGACCTGAGGCTTGGAAACCTGAAGCTCGAATCCTTCTCTTCTCATCGTTTCGATAAGTACGGAAAGATGAAGTTCGCCACGTCCGGTGACGACGAAGGACTGATCAGAATGATCGATATCGAATTTCATGGAGACATCTCTTTGAGATTCCTCATAGAGACGGTCCTGAATCTTCTGAGCGGTGAGCAATGTGCCCTCATGTCCGCTGAACGGAGAGGAGTTGGCAGCGAATGTCATACGCATAGTAGGTTCATCGATACGGAGAAGCGGAAGCGGTTCTAAGCAATCGCTCTGGCAGACGGTCTCACCGACCATGATGTCCGGAAGACCGGCAATACCGCAAATGTCACCGGCTTTGACTTCTGTGACATCGATTCTGTCTAAGCCGTGGAAAGCAAATAACTTTGCGACTTTGAACTGAGTTGTTGTTCCGTCTAAACGGATGCAGGAAACCGTATCATTGAGATGAACGGTTCCTCTATCGACTCTTCCGATACCGATTCTTCCGACATACTTGTTGTAGTCGAGAAGGGAAGGCTGGAACTGGAGTGGCTTATCCTCTTCGGCCTGCGGAGCAGGGATGGTCTTTAAGATGGTGTCGAAAAGCGGATCCATGCCAGGCTTCTGATCCTCAAGCTTATCAGAATAAGAAGAGGTCATATTCAGGGCGGAAGTATAGACAACAGGGAAATCGAGCTGAGAATCATCAGCGCCGAGATCCATGAATAACTCTAAGACAGAGTTGAGTGCACGTTCCGGATCAGCGCCAGGACGGTCAACCTTGTTGATGACAACAACAGTCTTAAGATGATAAGAGATGGCCTGTTTCAGAACGAAACGTGTTTGAGGCATCGGTCCGTCGAAGGCATCGATGAGAAGGCAGACACCATCGACCATGTTCATGATTCTCTCAACTTCGCCAGAGAAGTCAGCATGGCCAGGAGTGTCGACAATATTGATCTTTGTGTCCTTGTAGTCGATGGCAGTGGTCTTAGCAAGGATAGTGATACCTCTTTCGTGTTCAAGAGGGTTGGAATCCAAGGCGCGGACCATGACTTTTTCGTTGTCACGGAAGGTGCCGCTAGACTTTAACAAGGCGTCGACAAGAGTAGTCTTGCCGTGGTCGACATGGGCAATGATAGCAACGTTTCTGATTTTATCGTTCATAAGCGATCTCCTTACATCAAAAAAACAACATGAAAACAAACTTTAGTATTATATATATACTAAACTAATAAATAAATGTTTTTATTTTAAAATGGCTCTGAAAATGTTTACATTGCCAGGTTCAGGTCGTCGTAAAGCTTAGCTAACTCTTCATCGAGTTTTGCAATTTGACGTTCTAACTCACTCATTTTCTTGCTGTCGGTATAGTTGTCTTCTAAGTAACAGGCATCAGTGAGCTCTTTCTTTTTCTTTTCGGCGCGATCAATTTTTTCGAGTATCTTTTCAGGGGATTCTCTGGTAAGTCTTGTCTTTTTGATCTCCGCCTTTTCTTCTTTCTTTTCAAGATAAGCCGTCTTCTTTTCTTCTTTTTTGGCGTTGTTCTCTTCTTCTATCTTTTCTTTTTCTTCCTGGATGATCTTCACAAGCTGTTTCTCTTTGAACTCTTCATAAGGTCCTTCGTAATAGTATCCTTTTCCGTTATAAAGATAGAGCAGTTTATTGCAGGTCTTGTCTACAAAATCACGGTCATGAGAGACGATGACAAGGGTGCCTTCATAATCATTGAGTGCGTCGACAAGCTCAGATATGGATAACATATCGAGATGGTTGGTCGGTTCATCAAGAAGCAGAAGGTCATAGTTTTCCAAAGAGAGATGAAGGATTTCGATCCTCATCAGTTCTCCGCCACTTAAGTCACAGAGTCTCTTTTCGTTGCTTTCCTGATAGGTGAAAGCATAGCGTCCCAGTCCAGAATAAATCTCTTCGTTAGACATTCTAGGATAAAGATTTCTGAAATGCTCGAATAAAGTCTCTTCCGAAGAGTAGGAACGGATATCCTGTCTTAGAACACCGATTGACATATGAAAATATCTTCGGATATCTCCACAGATCGGTTTCAGTTCGTTGAGCAGAACTTTTCCGAATGTAGATTTTCCAATACCGTTAGCACCCATGACAGCGAGATGATCTCTTCCGAAAAGTGTAAAACTGATATCGGAGATAAGAGGAGTCTCATATCCGATAGAGACAGAGGAAAAGTCCATGAGTTTCTTTCCCTCACGTATTTCGCCCTTGAGTCCGATGGAAAGATTTCTTTTCTCTTTGATGGTCGGGTCTTTGATGCTATTGGCTTCTAGTCTCGCTAACTTCTTTTCTCTGTCATGAGCGCGTGAGGCAAAGCGAGGCTTTGGCATATAAAAGGTGATGAAACGTTCCAGTTTCGCCTTCTCTTCTTCCTGTGCCTTGAACTGTTGAAGCGCGTTTTCATAATTGTCCTTCTTCATCTTGGCGAAGTTATCGTAATTGGTGTTGTACATCGTATAGACGTGATTGTCGATGTCAAGGATGTGATCAGCAAGTCGTTTTACAAAGGCAATATCATGGGAAACAAACAAGACTGCTCCCTGATAAGAGGAGAGATAGTCTTCTAACCACTCTATTGAAATAATATCGAGATGGTTTGTAGGTTCATCCAATATCAGAATATCCGGATTCATCAAAAGCAGCTTTGCAAAAGCGACTCTTGTCTTCTCTCCGCCGGAAAAGGTGGATATCTTTCTTTCATAGCTATCCTTGTGGAAGGAGAACATATTCAGAATCATATCAATCTTGTATTTGTAATTGTATCCGCCGTTTGTCTCAAAGGCATCCTGCCTTCTTGAATATTCACTCAGCAGTTTCTCGTCATCCGGAGATACGGATATTCTTTCGGATAGTTCACGTAGTTTTTTCTCCTCTTCCATCAAAGGACGGAAGACAGAAAGAGCCTCTTCATAAAGGGTGTGATTCGGATTTTCGATGACATCCTGAGAAAGATATCCGATGCGGACATTCTTTGAGATGATGACCTGACCTGAGGATGCCTCTTCCTGACCAAGCAGAATCTTGATCAATGTGGATTTACCAGCACCATTAGGTCCAATAATAGCAGTCCTATCGTGTTCGCGTACGATAAAAGAGACCGGTTCAAATAACCGCTCACCGGAAAACTCCTTTGTCAGGCCCTGAACATTCAGTAAGACATCCATATTTATTCTTTTTCGATGACGAAATCGCCTTTGACTTTATCGTAGGAGATTAGTTCTTCCACGATAGAAGGAACCTCAACCGGTTCATCAGAATAGTCGAAGTAGTTCATGACAGAGGGGACAAGAGCATTCATCTCAGGACGCTCGCTGTACATGGTAAGCAACAAGTCACCCTTAGCAACCTTGTCACCAAGCTTCTTGTTCAGTACGATACCGGCAGCCATATCGATGACATCATCTTTGGTCTCACGGCCGGCGCCTAATTTCATGGAGGTCAGACCTAATTCCATCGTGTTGATGCTCTTGATGTATCCGCTCTTTAGAGAGTGGACAGGAATCTGATACATCGCTGTCGGGAATTTGGAAAGGTCATCGATATAATCGGTATCTCCGCCCTGTGCTTTGACAAAGGACTTAAACACTTTATATGCTTTTTCATTATTGATGACTTCCTTCAAGGCATTGATGGCTTCTTCTCTGTCGTCAAAGACCTTAGCCTGAAGAAGCATCGTCGCACCAGAAGAGAGGCAAAGCTCAGTGAAGTCAGCGGGACCTTTTCCATGTAATGTCATGACGGCTTCCTTGACCTCCAAAGAGTTACCGATAGCAAGTCCTAAAGGCTGATTCATGCTTGTGATCTCCGCGCGGACATCACGATTGAAATAGACGCCGATCTCGACCATCATCTTGGCGAGCTCTTCTGCATCTTCTTTCGTCTGCATGAAAGCGCCACTTCCGTATTTGACGTCCAAAAGGATGCAATCACATCCGGCAGCTAACTTCTTACTCATGATGGAAGAAGCGATAAGAGGCATGGAATCGACAGTTCCTGTGACATCTCTTAAAGCGTAGAGCTTTTTATCGGCAGGATCGAGATTCTTGCTCTGCCCGATGATGGACATACCGTTTTTGCTGACGTCCTCCATGAACTGCTTGATGGAAAGATCGATTCTCATTCCAGGAATGGATTCGAGCTTATCAAGAGTGCCGCCTGTGAATCCGAGGCCTCTTCCGGACATCTTAGCCACTTTGATAGTAGGGCTGACACTTGCAATCATCGGGCATAAGGCCATGCTTGTCTTGTCACCGACACCGCCAGTGGAATGTTTATCGACTTTGATTCCGCTGATCTTGGAAAGATCGACGACATCTCCGGAATGAAGCATGCAGTCGGTCAAATCAAATGTCTCTTTCTTTGTCATTCCTTTGAGTCGGATGGCCATCAAAAGAGCGGAAACCTGATAATCCGGAATGGATCCTTTTGTGTATCCGTCAATCCAGAACTTGATTTCTTCCTTCGTCAACTGCTCGCCATGTTTCTTCTTTTCGATAATGCTGATAATGTCCATAATAACACCTCGTTTCTAAATTATATCATAAAAGCCATCCTTTTAAGGATGGCGTGTCAACTAATCCATGTAGATTACAACCCAACGATCGTTGTCGATGCCGTTGAGATTGTCATAGACTCTAAGGAAGAGGGAATGCTCTCCTGTCTCACCGACATAGTACAGTGCGGAATTCTGATTGATGTAGACGTATTCCTGATCGTCGCTCGTCTCACCGTTAGCGCATAGTGCACGCTTTGCTTCGAAGCAGCGCTTTGCTTTTCCTACTAACGTGTAGCCGCAGTCGCTTGCCTCATGGACTGGAATCTTCTTTCCGTCATGATGGACGAAACAAATCTGAGAGCCTTGAACAAGCGTACCTTTGAAGACATATTCGATGCCTCCGAAGAAGGTAGAAGTCTGTTCACAGAGCTGATGTCTGACGTTTCCCTGAACGAGATAGACGTCCGCTCCCTTCTCCACCTCTATACACTTGCTCACTTCAGATAACGGCTTGGCCTGCAACGGCTTGACATCCTTGTCTGAGTCAGAACGCACCTTGACATAAGTTTTTTTTGATGACATATTAGTTTCCTCCGCTTCCATGTAAATGGAACCTACACTAATAATATAAAACCAGTGTGCTCAAATGCAAATGATATTTTCAAAATTACAAGATTCTTACACTTATTTTTATTGTTTTTTTAATTTTATACAAATGTAACCCCTTTAATATTTTATTTGATTAAGTGAAATTTCTGCCTTTTTCATTAAAAATCATGGAAAATCAATCATAATAGCAAAAAAGAAAACTCTTTCCTTGAAAGCATGATAAAATAAGCCAAGAATTGAGGTGTCATATGAACCAAAGCAAAACTGATTCTTCCGTTTTCTCACAGTTGCTCACTCCCTATTGCACAGAAAAGGAGAAAGAGATATTCCTTTCCCATCTTGATGATGTCCCTGTCTCTTCTTTTTTGTTGAATACGTATTCTTCTTTTGCTCCTTCTTTTGCTTTGGCAAAGAAAGATGAAAAAGATGATCTCCTTTATCGTTTTGACAAAAATGAACTTCCATTAGGAAAAAGTGTCGATCATTTCTCTGGCGCCTTTTATATTTTGGATCCATCCAGTGCAACGATCAGTTACTATTTAAAGGATTATCTTCCAAAGGGATTTGTTTCTCTTGATTTATGCGGAGCACCAGGAGGAAAGACCATATCTCTTGCAATGAGAAGAAAAGATGGTTTTTATCTTTGCAATGATATCTCCTACCAGAGAGCAAATGAGATCAGAAAGAATGTAGAACGTTTAGGACTCAGCAATGTTCTCTCTTTATCTATCGATCCGCAGAAACTCAATCTTTATCCTTACTTTGACTGCATCATTTTAGATGTTCCTTGTTCTGGAAGCGGAATGATCCGAAAAGAAGAGAAGATGAAAGAGGATTGGTCGATCGAGAAAGTAGAACGTTTATTGCCAATCCAGGAAAATCTTTTAGAAAAAGGATATCAGCTTCTTAGAAATGGTGGTGTCTTAGCTTATAGCACCTGTTCTCTTTCTGTCAGTGAGGATGAAGACCAGGTAAAAGGATTCTTGAAAAAACATCCGGATATGGAGCAGATTGTCATAGAAGAAAGAGAAGGCATGAAAAAGGGTGTCGATTCTCTTGGCTATCATATGATTCCTGGTATCTTTGACGGAGAAGGAATCTATTTCTGTTTGATGAGAAAGAAATCAGGTCCTGTCAGCAACATGACTTTGATGAAAAACAACGTTGATAAGAGTGGAAAGACACTCTTTGATTATAGAAAAAACAGATATGTTGTAGATAAGATGTATAAGGAGCTCACTGAGTTACCTTATCTTGCACCTGGAATCAAGATGAAGGATGATTCTGAACATCCAAAATGCGAATACGATCATGCCTATTCAAAAGTCATCAAAGATATCCTTTCCATCGATGTGGATGAAGAACATGCAATCGAATATGTAAAAGGAAATGAAATCAAAGTGGATTCTAGTTTCAAGGATGGACTTTGTGTCATCACCTATCATTCTATTCCGTTAGGATTCGGAAAGAATGTGAAAGGAAAAGTCAAAAACTATCTTCCGAAAGGATTGAGAGAGAATCTCATTCCTCTTTGCAGATAGCAAAGAGATATCCGTCTTTCTTTTCTTCTGTAATCTTCCAGGATCTGTTATCGATATCCTGAATCAGGATGATTTCATCATCTTTAGGAAGTACACTGAATCTTTTCATATCATCATTGATTCCGCATCCGATCGCTTTCAGAAAGCTTTCCTTTGCAACCCAGATACGGAAAAACATCTCTTTTTTATCTGCTGCATTTTCAAGGAGTTTTTGCTCCGTATCAGAAAAACAGCGTGAAACAATATCGTAATAAGGCTCTTTGATCTCTTCGATATCACATCCGACCTCTTTGTCGGAAATGACAGAGAGTGCCTTTTTTCCTGAATGGGATAAATTGAAATGGATATGGGGATGATCTTTTAAGTATGGCTTTCTGTATTCATTGTATTCGATCAGAACATCCTTTTCTCTTAATCCATATTCCTGTAAAGCTATATCCAGTGCAACACCAGCGGCTAAGGAAAGATTTCTGTCTTTGGAAAAAGAGTATCTCATCGCCTTTTCTCTTCTATTGGAAGAAAGGTTATTGATCTCTTCTTCAGTTAAGGTGTCTGTATCAATAATATATGTCTTTGTCATACTGTTATTCTTTCACGGATTATTATAAGTCAAGAAGAGGAAACTTTCTCTTTCTTCTACTAGAAAAATACTAAAAAAATTGATGCAAGAAAATAGTCTAACCATGTTAAATGGGAAAGTTGATTTGGGTATAATATTAGAAGCTTTAAAGGAGGGCTTATGGCGTATTTTATACAACAGGAAAACGACAATATCGTTGTATCGAAAGAGATCGTAACACTGTTCCAGGTTACTACTTTTAAGATACGAACTTTGAAAAATGATGTTGTCAAAGTTTACACTTTTTCGGATATTGAAAAAGATTTCTATGTTCAGGATGGCTTGATGGAATCAGGTTTCTATGAATTGAGGATTCGTTTATTTGATCACGACATCCCAATAGAGCGTACTTACTTTGATCTAGATGATCCTCAGACAATGAAGGTAAAAGTACCAACGCTTTCCAAAAGAGTCGTTTTAAGAGAAGAAGATATTATTCTACGTAATAATTTAGAAGATGATTTTTATGAAAAGGTAAAGGAGAAGGTTGGAAATGTACTCAAATAAAATCGATATCGATTGTTTTTTAAAGGCAGAGAATATTAAAAAACTGAAAGAAGAAGACATAATTAATTTATGTGAATTGATTTCTGTAGATAAACTTAGAAACTGTGTTGTCGACTATCGTAAGGATCCATCTACGAAGAAAAAACGTTACGGAAAAGATAGCAAGGAATGGAAGAGCGTAAATAATGATAAACCAGAGAGTGGATTTATATGTAACTTCTTCGTTGATAAACTGCTGAAAGAAAATCCGATTGACGTCCTTGTTCTGAATGCGTTGAATGAAAAGTATCTTAAGACAATATTAGGTAAGACAGATTATAAGAACCCTACGATTGAAAAGATCATTCAGGCGATTGACAACAATGAAAAATATAAAACCTATGATCAGATTCTTCTGAAAAAAGTTATCGGAGAAGATGTAGCAGATGAAGAATTTGAAAAAGCAAAGAGCGAGTCTTCTAAGTCTAAGGAGAACATTGTCTCGTTGAAAATGATTAGGAAGAAGACAGTTAACATCGATAGTCTGGAAGATTCTGAAAAAGTTAAAACACTCAAGGCTAAAAATGAAGAATTGGAAAATAAGATAACGAAACTGAAAAGCGAAAACAAAAACTTGCAAAAAGACCTTGACGATGCAAACGAGGAACTGAAAGACTTGAGAAAGATACTGAAAGATAAAGAGTCTCTCTATAGCGAATGCAGAAAGAATTACGAGGAACTGAAGAATAAACTTGATCTTATCATGAAGAAAGAGAAAGTCCATATCGATTACGAAAATGGTGATTTTGATAAAGCGAATCTGGAAAAACTTCAGAAAGCCATCGATGATGGATTCAAGGCAAAAGATTATAAGGCCCTGCAGAAGATTATGGTCAAGACCTATGTCATCTTAGGTATCTTTGATGGAGGACAGAAGAAATGACTTATGATATAGAAACAATGACATTCCTGACCGATACCACGGATCAGGATGTTTTGGTTCGTCTTTACAAGACGGAAGTTGTTCAGAAGGCGGCTACCGGTCTTTATTATGTCCAGTGCTATCTACTGCCGGTATCGGATGAAAGTGATGCACTCAATGAGATGAATGTCTTCTGGAATAAATCCTTAGTGGATGGTCATTTCTGTTATACGGTGACTGGTGATGAACTGTTGGACAAGTGTGATGAATATTTTCCGGATAGCATAGAGGAAGAGGGTTCTTTGATTCAGGCACAGACACAAAGTGTCTCTCTTGAACAGCATTTTAAGAATAAGATACTCCGTATCAAACCGTTCTTCAATTTTGACAATAACAAAGGCTTCTTTTACCGTAATCCGAATTACAATTCTCCGATTCATGTCATCCCTACGGAGTTTGAATGTGAGTCTTTCTTTAAGATTCCGGTCTTGAATGAGAAGAACTACGAGCTTTTGAAAGGACATAAGACCATTTCCTTGCTGAACTGGAATATCACAGTATTCGGAGTTCCAGATTTCCTCATCTATAAGAATCATCTCATCACGCTGAGACTCACTACTTCAAAGATCAGTGAATATAACTGTTCCTGGAAAGAGGGAGATGATTATCTGGAATTGGAATTCGATTATGAGTCTTTAAAAGCACATTCTCTTTATATTCAGAGAGAAGGAGATAATTATGCCTTCTTGGAGAAGACGATGCTTCCTTTCATGAAGAAGATCGAAACGGAAGAAAAAACTGAAGATACAGATGATAGATCAGATAATGAACCTCCGAAAACCGATGCGACAAAAGACGCGCTGAGCGACTTTGAAAACTACCTCAAGGCGAAGAGACTCTATTACTATGAAGAAGATATCCAGAATTTCCATGCATGTCTGAAAAGTAGAATCCTCACAATTCTTGCTGGCATGTCTGGAACAGGCAAGACCAGACTTCCTTTAGAGTATGCGCAGTTCTTCGGTATGTCAGAAGAGAACAACACACTCCTCTTCTTATCTGTTTCTCCGAGCTATAACGAGCCATCGGATATTTTAGGATTCTATAATCCAAGCGATAAAACCTATGTCCCTAGTGAGACTGGACTTACTACCTTCTTAAAACATGCTTCTATGCATCCGAGTCAGATGCATATGGTCATATTCGATGAGATGAACCTTTCTCAGATCGAATATTATTTTGCTCCTTTCCTCTCTGTTATGGAGAAAGATAGTGCTCATCGCTTTATTACCCTGTATGATGAAAATCTGGAGTGTGCAAACAAAGATAAATATCCATCTAAGATAAAGATTTTGGATAATCTACTCTTTGTCGGTACAATCAATTTGGATGAGACAACAAAAGATTTATCTGATAGACTCTTGGATCGTTCCTTTATCATCTCTTTGAAGAAGACAACCTTTGACCGCTTCAACGCTGTCATGATTTCCTCTGGCAAAGAAGAGGCAAAGCCGTATTCTGGAGACTATCATCGCCTTATGGGTGATGTCAGTTCTTCGTTCTGCTTCAACGATTACATCACTACGGATATGCGTGAATTCTTCGACTCCTTCGATCAGCTTCTCTCTCAGAATGATTCCCAGAGAGGCATCTCGTTCAGAACGGTAAAGAATATTGCACTGTATCTGAAAAATTCGAAGATAGATGAGAATGATTCTGCTTCTGGTATCATTTTTGATTACGCTCTGAAACAGACGGCGATGAGAAAAATCAGAGGTCCTTATGAGAATGTCATCGACCTCATTGGTACGATCAATGAGAAGGGTGAAATTGAGAACTCCTCGATTCTGAATCTCTTTGATCAGTATAAGAGCGTTTCCTCTTTTGAATCTTCGAAGCAGTCTTTGAAGAACAAGGCATTGGAATTAAAGAAGTATGGATACTGCAGATAAACTTGTCTGTAACATAAACTATAGAACAAAGACCTTTGATTTGAATAAGGTAAATGATCCGTTCCTTTTTGTTATGGAGGAGACTGGCTTCCTTTCTTTGACGTGCGAGTGTTCTCCTGGAAATGAGGTTCAGGTGGAATGCGATAGTTATGCTCTTCTAGAAAAGGATAAGTATTTGACTGACGGAATTCTCAAAATGGAAAACGGAATCAAATACCAAATTTCTGGTGGAGACTTATACTATCTTCCTGGACTATATAGAATCCTTTTCAAAACAAAAAAAGAAACGAAAGAATTCTTATTTAGAATCAGTCGAAATAAGGAACTCAGCGAAGAAGGCTATCATAACATCATTGAACGTATTGAGGAACTCATCCATGGACTGATTTTTGATCTTAGGAAAAAAGGAAAGAATCAAGCTGCGACGGAATCCCTTTTTGCATTAAGAGATGCCTTAGAAAAGGAATACCTCTCTTTTAGAAATGATCTCTCTTACCTCCTTCTTCATCTAAGCAGTGATTTAAAGAACGCGTATGTCCGTTCTGATTCTATAGGAAGAATCGATTGCAAGGCTATAAGAATGAATCTTACTCATCCATCCTATGCGAATAAACCCATCTCTAAGAAGAAAGAAGTGACTTATGATACCCTTGAAAACCGCAACATCAAGAAAATGATCAAGGACATGAAGAAAGAACTTCTTCTTATCCTTATCATGATAGATCAGAGAAGAAAGGCGATTGTTTTTGAAGAGACAGAAACAGAAGAGTCCTCGAATTCTAAAAAGATGGTAAAAAAGAAGATGAGAGAGAATAAGTCGAATGCAGATAACTTCTTAAGTGAGACCGATGATATCTGTAGAAAGTACTTTACTCTCTGTACAAACTTCCTAAATCATCCGAATATAAGACGAGTCAAGGATATTAAGACAAGGAACTTCTATTCCAGAAAAGAAACAGAGCTAAAAAAGAGAATCGATGAGCTCTTAGACTCTTCTAAGACAGCATATCGATATAAATCCTCTCAGCAGATCTTTGAGTATTATGGATACTATCTGATTCATAATGTTCTTGTTCAGTCTGGATATCAGCTTATCAGTGAACTGGATTTCACTTCCTTCTGTGAAAATGAAACCTGCATCTATTATGAGTCAGAGAATAGAATCGCTGCTGTCTTTTATGGTCCGTATTGTGAAAACTATCTGAAGACAACCGGAAAAGACATCACAGTCTCTATCAATTCCCAGCATAAATCACCGGATTTCATCATTCGATTCTATGATAAAAACAATGGTGACTTCCTCTTTGAGAATGTCTTTGAAGTAAAGTATATCCCGTTTAGAAAACTGGATACGGTAAAAGGAAAGAAAGAGGACATCATAGAAACGGCTTCCGATTATCTGCAGTTTGGATATCTAAGTGAGAACAAAGACCTTAAACTCGGTGTGGTTCATAAAGTGTTTGTCCTCTTTGTCGCGAAGAGTGAACAAATCATTGATATGAATGATCTCCATCGTATCTACTTATTAGGTGTAGATGGTACAGAAAACGAGAAAGTAGAAACTTTCTTGAAAGAAAACCTGCTGAACTAGATTGAGAATGCTAATAAGAGCAGATAACTATCTATTTTGATATTTTTGTTTAATTTAGATACTCCTTGTTCAGAAGGAATTCTATAAGGTTCATGACAATGTATCCTTCTTGATTTCTGTGATAGATAACAAAGCGCTCTTATTTTGAATGCTATGACAACTTCTCCAATTTACTTTTTTCATATTTACGAAATTTCAGTAAATAGAAATTGGTTTCGAATTCGTTGACGGATAAGTCGCTTTCCTTATACTGCTTTACGGATCCAAGTCGTTCCTGGTCTGATATTCTTTTGACAGCCGTTTGAACTCCAATTTTTACGCATGAGAGCCCTGGCCGATTACGGGTATGATAGCGGTAGAGATTTAGGCCTCTATTCACCAACAAAAAAGGGGAATCCCTATCTGCCAACAAAAAAGGTTTGATAACACGATGAACCCCGCAAGGGATAAAACAAGTTTAGGTCAAAAAGAAAACCATACTCAATGAGTTTAATAGCTCAAAGGGTATGGCTGTTTTTAGGCAAAAACTAATAATATAAACATTACAATAAGAAGAATTACGAACGGAATAAACGAACAAATGCCTGCCATTAACCACTTATGTTTAGCATAACAAATAGCTGAATTTATCTTAATTTGTCCTATTATCAAATCTTCCTTATCGTTATAGTCGCTTATCTCTAATTTTAATCGAGATTCATCCATCTTATTTATGTCTATGTAGTAATTTGGATATAGAACATTAGATTTGTTTTTTCTCGGCACAATGACCATTACAAAACAAAAAATTGAGAATATTGTGCTAACCAAAAAGGCTATTGATACAATAACAAACCACGTTTTAAACAATTCACATTTACTAGTAAAGTAGTCTTGGTGTAAAACATCAATACCCGATAGAGTCAATCCAAATACAATACCAACAATTGATAATAAAGTTGTTGCTTTTGAATCAAATGAGCCTATTTGACTTTGTACACCACTTAATATTTCTTTGCCTTTATCAATACTATTCATCTTTCATACCTTCCTTAATCCATGTATCAAAGTCGGCATAAATGACACTACATCCATAAAATATCCCCAATTCACTAGTGCTATGTTTTTCAAACCATGAAGCAACGTTTTTATCTTTATTCCTATTTTTAAGAAGATCTATTGCATTATTATAAGTTACTTCCGACATAAGTATTTTCTCATAGGAATTCGAATTTGCTAAATTAGATAATTTTGATGCATATGTAACTGCTTTTCCTATCCAAACTTTAGAATTGATACCAGTATTTTTTCTTCCGGCTTTAACAACCAAATCCTGCGAAGTCGAGATTCCTATTCCCGCTTCAATTGTTTTCATCTTTTTATTTGATAGCAAAATATTTAGCATTTCTAGGAAACTGTTTATTCGATAGGCTTTACAGCATATATCATCAATTAATTTTTTCTCTGGAGTTGCATATATTGCATATACGCAATCTCCGCGAATGCCAATCTCACGCAAATTTTCATCCCCATTCAATATTTCTATTATTTCTGATGTGAAAGATCGGATGATTCTTGCCGTTGATGATTTCTTATTTTCACTAAATAACTCAGTGGATTTTCTAATATCTACAAATATGGAACTTACCCATCCGTAATAGCCATTATCATATGTGAATTCTTGATCTTGAGGAATCATATTCACTTCTTTAATTGCGTTTTCATCGTCCAAAATTTCTTGTATTCTTTTTTTGCCTTGTTTGTAGTCATAAGTCATATAATTTTCTCCTTCGAATTAATTAATCCACGAACCTTAAGAACCCGTTTTCAAACCCTTGTGGATTTTGGAAGTTTTTAGCAGCCGGGTATTCGTCAAATTTCACAACGACAATTCCGTCCTTTAACTCTGCAATAAATCCAACGCCAAATGCTTTGTGAGAAACCTTGGCACCAACAACCATTTTAGATTTATCAACGACGATAATTTCTTTCTTGGTAACAATTGTTTTTTGGTTTGAAGGCACGCTTGATTTTGGAACAAAGGCTGATTCATTAGTTTTCGCTTGCTGCGAAGGAACTGTATCATGCTCATTTTTATCTGATACAGAACCTTTCGTTTCTTTAATGAGGTCCTCAGATTTATAAGCCGTTTTCTTGCCGACTAGAGATTTTTGCTGAAGCTCGTATAAGTGCTTATATTCGTCATTGGTAAGAACTGTATCGAACAAACCAACTTTCTCACCTTCGTGTCTATTGATGCCAGTATATTCGAGGCTTGAATCCTCATATCTCTTGAACTTATAAATCGCATCATTCATCAAAGGCTTGTTGAAAATCCCTAGTGAAACAAGCAAATTGAAGTCATCGACGTCTAGGCCGGTGACTTTCTTAAAGAGTGTGGGTTCAAGCTTCGTGATGACATCTTCGAGAGAATATTCCCTGTAATCGGTCAAATACATGAACACAGGGACACGAGTGGCGAATTTGATGAGCTTTTCCTGAATCTCTTTTCTCTTGCTTTTAAACTCTTTTTCCTCTTCGGAAATCTGTTTCTTTTCTTTTGGCGTAGGGTTTTCTAGCTCTTTCTTTTTCTTCTTCACATCTTCGGATTTCGCGATGATTGTGGTGATGTCTTTGTTCAAGCTTCTGAAACCCTCGATTTTCATCAAAACCTCCATAGCCCGCTCACTATTTAGGAGGCGTTGCAGTGTCGCATTATCGACGTTAACAAGCAATGCCGACTCCCATCTACGAGCAAGGAGAGAAGCCGTAGTTCCGCTCATAGCGATGTCCAGGATTTCTCCCGCATCGATTTCTTTCATCGCACCGTCTTTGTAGGCGAGAACTGGTAAGAAATCGATGAAATTCCTGACTTTCTTTTCTGGGTTTGGCTCGTTTATGTCGAGTTTGGTCGCATAATCAGCGATTTGTTTCAAAGCCCTGTCCAAAGCAAAATCGAAAACATAGCATTCTTTCTTGATAATTTCTCTTTTTCCAGTTTCGGTTTTAACCTCCCAAGGAGACTGAACTCTGAATGCCGATTGGAAATAAGTCTCTGGGGTGGAGAGGTTTCGAAGCATAAATATGCCGGTCCACGGTTTGACGGTAACGCCAGTGCATAACTTGCCACATGTAAGCGTGATCGTCTTTGATTCAAGAGGATCGTTCATTGATTCGAGAACTGGATATAACGCATCAAGACCGACGCCGGCTTTCGTGCCAGAGCAGTTATTTATTATGTACGTGTGATAAAAATTGTTCTGCTTTTGTTTAAGCAAGTTCTCCATCGCATCGCACGAAGCAACATTAGGCAAAAACCATAATGTATGACTCAAAACATTTAATAAGGCGGTTTCCTTGAAAGGAAGATATGATTGCCCGCGCTTCGTGCCTACTTTCAGTTCATCAATGGAAGTATCGAGATAAGCACCACGAATTAAATCAAGCCAATTCTGAACTTCGTTTTCGAAAATGAAGTGCGCATCTTTGCCTTTGCCTTCCGCTTCGAAAAACATATTGAGGTCGAACTCGTTGAATTCGCCATTTATGGCAACTCTTCTGATTGCTTCGGGAATCTCATAAGTCATCATTACCATACGAGGCAAAGCCTCATAAGGATTTGTTTCGCCATTTTTTCGCTTATAATTAGGAAAGTTACTAAGGTTTGGCCATTCATTTTTGGCTCTTTGTTCGTCAGAATAAGTCCAGTTATAGACTTGTTCTTCTATGAATTCGCCGGAATTGATGGCTCTGAATGGCGTACCCGACAAATACAAATAATATTTTGTGGTTATAGGAAGCCATGTTTCATCGAGTAATTCATTATGGTTGCTGTTATCGACGTCTTCCTTTTCGTCATCTGGATTCTCAAATAGCTTTTTGGCGTTATCCCTCCAAGCACCGAAATGATACTCGTCGAAGATGACCAAATCCCAATTGATGGTATGAACCCATTCGTTTTTAGGCTTGATTCCGCCCGTTTCCTTATTGATTCCTAAATAGTCTTGGAACGATCCGAAGCAAACGATGGGTTTGTTTTTATCTGCATCCTCGTATTTCAATCCATCACGAGAAACGAACTGCCATCCTTCGAAATCTACGTGCTGCTTAAGATCGTCTTCCCACGCAGATTGAACGGCAGGCTTGAAAGTCAGGATCAAGATTCGCTTCATTCCCATCTTCTTGGCAAGCTCATATGATGCAAACGTTTTGCCAAATCGCATCTTGCAGTTCCAAAGAAACTTAGGGATGTTGTGTTTTCTATCCTGATAGACGGAGTCGAAATAAAGCATTGTCTTGTTGACGGCTTCCGCTTGCTCAGGACGCATTGCGAAATCTAGCGTTCGATGTTCTTCGTTTTCGCTATGTGAGCGAACGGCAATCCAAGCCGCCCTTACATCATCAACGCTACATTTGTACCATTCGCCACCAACATTCTTGAATCCTTTTTTATCCAGATATTTATGGACGTCATGATCCATGAAATTGCCGCCGTCGGTATACATGGCAGATTCTGCAAAAACGATTTTGTATGGGCTCGTGCCATTAGGTCTCAAAGTGGGGTATTGCTGCCTAACCCTTTCTTCGACTCCTATAGTTGTATAACCGATTTTCAAATAGCCGGCATATTGAGGATTACTATCTTCATAGGCATATATCATCGGCTTTGCGTTTGGCTTTTGAGGAAAGAAATCTTTTGCCATAGTTATTTTCTCCTCTCAGACCAAACGATATTCTCTATGTATTCTATTTCTTCGTTTGACAACGAATATTTTTTATACAATTTTTCATCTGACCATTCTTCATTAAAATCTTGCATAGGAACAAATGAATAACATCCTTTAACGGTGTCATGCGAAACTTTTTTTAAAGACAGAAGGAAATGAAACAGTTTTGTATCGATATAGCTTTTAGCATTATTTGTTTCAATTTCATTTGAAAACGGACCTGCAATTATATAAGTGCCAGAGCAGCACGTGTTGGGGGTTCCTATAATGGCATTTACTTTATCGGTTTTTACGCTTGCATTTCCTATAGAACGTGGTAAAAACAATTTCCATTTATCTACTAAGTTTCTATTCTTCTCTAATTCATCGTTATCAATCCACCCGGAATCTTTCATGACATAAGCAAAAATATCATCATCTTTTTTCTTTTCTTTATGTAATGTATTAAAAGTCGATTTTGTGCTGTGTACCCATAGCGGACTAATAATGTTTGAAAATGATTTTTCCTTCATTTTTGCGATTTTATGCAAAATGCTTATTGCCTCATTATTGCGAATAATTGTCTCGCTGCCTTTTTCAAGTAATGGTCTGGTAGATGAGGAAACAATTTCGCCTTTCTCATGATTAAAGAAAGTACATTCGCCCGGATTATCTCTGTTCCACAGAAAATAAGAAACTCCACCTTTTATTTCAACACCAGGAAAACACTCTGAAGCATCTTCGAAGTCATGAATTATTCGTATTCTATTATCTTTGATAATCTTATCTCTAAAGCTTTCGATTTGAGGAAAACCACCAGCGAACCATCTTGAAGGTGTAATCATCACAACATATTTTGGTTTTAATTTGATTGCAGTTAGAACAAATTTGTCGTAAAGAGGTGTGGCTTGAGCTTGACCTCCACCAGTACTCAAATGATAAGGCGGATTTCCGCAAATAACATCAAATTTCATATTGAATATTTCCTCCGGTTTCAATGTATGGATGAACTCATAAGCATAAGTCTCCAGTTCTTTGTCTCTTTTGTATTCTTTTTGTGAAGCTCCGCAAAAAATGCATTTGCCGTCTTTCCAAGTATGCTCCAAATTCTTAAAACGAATATTGCCATCCACATCATCGAATTTGGAAATGGAATATTTGCAGTTTGGGTATTTAGAGCAGTAGACGCTCCTTCTTGAAAGCAGGCTTGTAAGTTCGGTGATAGCGATGCCATAAATTTGATTATGGAAGATGTGATCGATTCTTTCTTGCAGATCCGGTATTTCGTCTTTTAACCCCTCCAATAGTCTTTTAGCGATTTCTCTAAGGAACACGCCGGATTTGCAAAAGGGATCCAAGAACTTGGCGTTTTTGTCTTTCCAGATCTCCTTTGGCAATAAATCAAGCACGTCATTTGCGAGCTCCGGCGGAGTGAAAACCTCATCGTTGCTCAAATTGGCGATGCAAGATAATACATCTGGATTGTAGTTGACTTTATTCATAATCTTGTACCCTCCTGAAATCGGTTAAAGGGAATTCTTTTATAGGGGCAGGGATATATTCCTTTGTCTCTTCATCATATTCCCAACCATCTGCGAACCAAAATAGGCTTGGAGTATCGTTTTGTGCTTCCAAAATCTGATCCAATCGATAATCACGTCTTTTGAGCATAGAGCCGCTGACGAGCTTCCATTCGGCGAAGATGATCGGTTCGCCATTTTCTTGCTTCAAAGTCAAAGCATCTCCGCACAATATATTTTTCTTTAAGATATATTTGCACGCATCCTGAACATCTTTGTTGATTTGCTTTTTCGCAATTTTCAAATACGCTTCGTTCCAAATATTGAAAAGTCTGTCGATGCAGGTGATAACATTGTCCTTCAGTAATTCGACTCCGTATATAGATGAAATTGCGAGAATCGAGTATTTTTCGTAATTTTCTAAGTTCTTGCCATATCTTTCGTTTACAATTGCGAGTTTTCTACGAATAATCTCCGAAAGAAAGTTGCCATCGCCGCAGGCCGGTTCCAAAAACGTGGATTCGATGTTTTCGGTTTCATCCTTGACTAAATCCAGCATGGCGTTTACCTCACGCTCGTTGGTGAAAACTTCCCCATGATCTCTGACTCTTTGTTTGGATTTCACTTGGCCTTTCATTGGTCCATTACCTCCAATTCTATGTTGTACTGCTTGAATAATTTCTTAAGCCTTTCCTTCACGAGGACTGTAGGCTCGAATTTCCCGTTTTCCCAGCGGTTGACCGAAACGAATGATACATGTAGATAATCAGCAAATTCATGTTGGGACAGGTTCAATTCCGCCCTTAGTTGCCTTAAAGCACTAGCATAATCCATTTTCATATTTTGCACCTTTGTTTCTAAATAACACTATTTAACATATTATATCACTTTATCTCTAATCTGTCTATTGAATAGCCATACCAAAATCGATAATTCCGAGAATTCTCAATTCCGCCTCTGTCGTGCTGATGGAGGCTTTTTCGTTTTCAGAAAAATCCATAGACCAAAACCACCAGTTTTTTTCATCTAACTGCTGGAAGGAAAGAAAAAAGAAAAAAGTGATATAATTTTAGCATATCTATAGGAGTGGGGATGGTTAAATACATGACATATGCTGAAGCTATTAAAAAAATAAGAATAAAGATGATGCTAAGCCAGACTGAACTAGCGAATCTTCTCGGAGTTTCTTTTGGGACGGTAAACCGCTGGGAAGCCGGAAAATACACACCTACTTATAAAGCAAGAAGAAAACTTGCTCCATATTTTGAAAAATATAATATTGAGGTGAATGAATGATGCTGCATTTTAACGAGGATACGAGAGTAAAATTCCCAGCTACCATTCAATTTTTAAGATTGGGCTATGAATATCAATCATTAAAAGGTGCTCAAATAGACTTTGAAACAAAGATATTTGTTGACCGATTCAAGACATCGTTAGAAAGAATCAATAATAAATCCATTTCAAATGATGAGATTTATACACTTTTAGCTGAAATCAATGGCTTAATAAAGAACAATGATTTAGGAAAAGAATTCTATAAAAGACTATTGTCTTCTGAATATCCAATTAAATTATTAGATTTAGATGATTACAAAAACAATGATTTTGCAGTGGTTGATGAACTTCCATTCAGTGTTAAAGAAGGAACAGAGGAAGGCTCTTTTAGACCTGACATTAATATTTTAATTAATGGTATGCCATTAGCTTTATTGGAAGTAAAGCATCCTGACAATTGCGGTGGCATTCAAGTTGAGTTTGAGAGAATGATTAACAAAAGATTGAAGAACGATGAATACAAGAAGTACTTTAATCTCATTCAAATCATCTCTTTCTCCAACAATATGGAATATGAAGATTCAGACGATGATATTGCAGAAGAGGTGAAAGCAGGATCTTTTTATACTACACCAAACGGTCAAAGCACATCATTCTCCTTCTTTAGAGAAGACATTAAGGACTACCACGCCAACTACAAATTAAAAGAAATTGATATTGATACTATTAAAAATGTCGTCAAGGATGGTGGATATAATCCCGACGAAACGGATACGCCTGAATTTGCAACCAATCTTTCCGATTTAACACCTTGCAATAGATTCATAACATCTTTTTATGATAAAGAAAGGTTTATGTACATGCTCCGTTACGGAATCATGTTTTTGACTGAAATCAAGAAGATACATAACGCCTCTACAAATACTGACGAGGAACTCCCAATCAAGCAAAAGCACATCATGAGATATCCTCAGTTTTTTGCCACTAGAGCCATCTTAAAAAGATTCGGTGAGAAGGATAAAAACGGTATTATCTGGCATACTCAAGGATCAGGTAAAACCGCTCTTTCAGCATACGCAAATAGAATCATCGTTGACTATTTCGCTAAAAAGAATGTTAATACAAGGTTCTTCTTTGTCGTAGACAGACTAGATTTGATGACTCAAGCAACTACCGAGTTCGTCAATCGTGGTTTTACTGTGACCAATGTTTCTAGTAAGACAGAATTTGCAAAAGAACTAAAGAAACCTCTTGATGAAGATAACGATGGCATCGGCACTATCTGTGTTGTCAACGTTCAAAAACTCATGGAAGAATCCAAAATGCCAGTGGTCGAAAATACCTACAATGTGAAAGTTCAAAGAATCTTCTTCGTTGATGAGGCTCATAGATCGTATAACGTTCACGGCGAGTTCTTTAAGAATCTTATGACCTGCGACTCAAACGGCATTTATATCGCTATGACAGGAACGCCGCTATTAACAAAGAAGGAGCGTTCCAATCTCAAATTTGGAGATTACATCCATAAATATTTCTATGACAAATCAATCGCTGACGGATACACATTGAGAATCAAGAAAGAGCAAATTGACACCACAGCCAAAGCTGAGATTAGAGAAAACCTTGATCTTGAAAATCAAAATCTTGATAGTAAGGATGTTTATGAATCTGACGATTATATCGAAGGCGTTTCAAAATATATAGAAAAAGACTTCAGACAATTCAGATTCGTTAATACGGATAACACCATTGGAGGTATGATTGTCTGCCGTTCCAATGAACAAGCAAGAAAAATAAATAACTGGTTTAAGGATAACAGCAAGCTCACAAGTGGGCTAGTTATGTCCGACAGTGAAAATAACGCCGTTCAAAGTGCATTAAACAAACAAAATCAGATCAACTTCAGAGAAAGTGGATTCCCTGATATTTTGGTTGTCCATTATATGCTCACAACAGGATATGACGTAAAAAGATTAAAGAAGATGTATTTGCTTCGTGGCCCTCATGCTCAGAGTCTTCTTCAAACTATTTCTCGTGTTAATAGACCTTATAAGAGCCCTACTGGAAAGGTTTATCAATATGGTTATATTGTTGATTTTGTCGATATTGAAAAAGAATATAACAATACTCTTGATGCTTATATCAAAGAACTTGAAGCTGATATGAATGAAGATGGAGACGATGAAGTTTCACTTTCCGGTTTGGTCGTAGATAAAGAGGATATCAAGAAAAAGCTCGATAAAGTGATAGAGAGGCTAAAGAAGTTTATCACCGTTGATAACATTGAGGTGTTTGTCAATATGATGCAATACTTCAATAAGGATGCCCTTCTTAAAATTAGAAAACTTCTCGTGGAAGTGAAGAACTGCTCAGTTGAATTCAAGCTTTCAAGAGCGGATGAATACTCAAAATTGATTGATGATGACAAGGTCAATAAATATTTGAAAACTGTCAATAACAGAATCTCATTTATCAACTTATCAAGTAAGGTGATTGATACACTTGATATCATGAACAACGAAGAAGTTATCAATGTCGTATACGAATTCATCAAAACCAAGATTTCTGTTCTTGATTTAAGCAAGTTCATGCCAAATTCTGAGGATTTCGATAAGGTCAAAGACGTAATCACTGACCTTCAAAAAGAAATCCAAAAGAATAAAAACAAAAAAGACATTAAGGTTCAAAAGCTAGAAGAGTTGCTTAAAGAAATATTCAACAAGCTTCAGATGCTTGATTATGAAAACATTGATGAATTATCAGAAGATTTAAAGAAAGCATTAGAAGATGCTAAAAAGATAAATGAGGAAAATGACAGATTGTCTCAAGCTTATGGCGGAAGCTTTGCATTCGTTAAAACTTTAAGCGATGCCGTCATTGAAACCAGCATAGATAGATCGGATATTGAGGCTTTCTTAAAAGTCGTTTACGAGAATATAAAGGATACCATTTATGACGATGCCTTAATCATTCAGGGCAAAAAAGGATTTGTAGATTCTGTCAAAGCCAAGATTACCGTTACGCTCATCAAAGAAAAGTTATTCAAGAAGATAAAAGATTCATATGATGAGCTTCTTGAAATGTTATATGTCAATTTGCTTCTTTATAAAGAAAGTATCTAGGAGGAAAAAGCAATGCCAAATTATGTGGAATTAGAAAAAAATATAAAATCAATCATTGATGATCTTCAAGGTTTGTGCTCAACAAACGGATTATCGAATACAGCCTACGAAGAAGTGGTCGTTACATCCGTCTTCCTTTATAAGTTTTTGAATGACAAATTTGTCGCTAATCTAAAGAAGTTCTGCAAAGACACAGGACTTTCTTATGAATCGGTCATTAAAAACGAGGATGATATGCTGGATGCTTTTTATGCATCATATCCTCAAGATGTCGCTTTTAAGTATGAAGATACCATCGACTATTTGGTGCAACATATAAAAGAAGATAATTTCTACGACCAATTCGATAAAACCTTAGTCAGAATCTCAAATTATAAGGAAAACCAATCGTTCAGCGTAGAAACTGCAGGCGGTGAGAAGAAACCATTATTCACTGAGATTTGTGATAAAGTTGAAACATCAAAAAGAAATGCGTTTGCAAGAAATATCTTCTCTTATATCACAAGGGACAGATTTGATTTTGGAGAGACTATTGAAGGTAACTATGATTTCTTCAGCACAATCTTTGAATACTTAATTCAAAACTATAACGTTGCAAGTGGTACTTATGCTGAATATTTTACTCCACAAGCTTTATCTAGTGCTATTGCTAAAATCTTAGTTCATATGGCTCCAGTCGAAGATAAAATTTATGAGATTTACGATCCTTCTGCTGGATCTGGCTCACTTGTTTTGCACCTTGCAAATGAACTCGGTAACGGTAAATTTGGAAACAAAGCTAGAGTTTATACACAAGATATCTCCCAAAAGTCATCAAGATTTTTAAGAATCAATATGCTTTTGAACGGCTTGAAAGAATCACTTGAAAATATCATTGAAGGTGACACTTTGGAAACGCCTGCTCATTATAGAATAAAGGGTGATGACACATCTGGCCTTAAAAAGTTTGATTACATCACTTCAAATCCTCCATTCAAAACAGACTTTTCTTCCACAAGAGATAAAATTGAGCAAAAATGGGGAAAAACCACAAGATTCTTTGCTGGAGTTCCTACAATTCCTGATAAAAAGAAAGAATCTATGGGTATTTATCTTTGCTTCATTCAACATATCTTGTATTCGTTAAAAGATGGCGGTAAAGCTGCTATTGTTGTCCCTACCGGCTTCATAACTGCTCAGGCAGGCATCGAAAAGACAATCAGACAAACTATTATTGATAACAAATGGCTTCGTGGTGTTATTTCAATGCCTTCCAATATCTTTGCTAATACAGGAACGAGTGTATCTGTTTTGTTTGTAGATAAGTCTAATATGAATGGTAAAGTATTATTGGTTGACGCTTCTAAATTAGGATCAAAAGTTAAGGTTGGTAAAAACCAAAAGACTGTCTTGTCTCAAGAAGAACTTGATAAAATCGTCAATACTTTTATTAAGCATAAGGTGGAAGAGGATTTCTCCGTTTCCGTCACTTATGACCAAATCAAAGAAAAAAATTATTCCTTTAGTGCCGGTCAATACTTTGATGTGAAGATTGAATATGTGGAACTTACACCTGAAGAATTTGAAAGTAAGATGAATTCTTATAAGGAAAACTTAAATAAATTATTTGCTGAAGGTAAAACTCTGGAAGATGAAATTAAAAGTCAACTGGAGGATTTGAAATATGAATAAAAAAATTTCGGATATAGCTGATGTAATTGATTGTCTTCACACTACCCCTGAATATACTAAAGTGGGATTTCCTGTAACTAGAGTTGAAGATATTGGCGATAAATATATTAATTTTAACAATTGTTTAAAGGTATCAAAAAGCACATGTGATTTTATGAATAAAAAATATACTCCTAAAATTGGAGATATTGTGATCACTAGAGTTGGATCATTTGGTAGAATGTCTTATATTGCTTCAAATGAGAAATTTTGTTTGGGACAAAATATTTCAATAATTCATCCTCATATAAATTCTAAATTTCTTTATTACTATTTAAATAGTCCTTTTGCTCAAAAATTTATATATGGGAATTCTAATGGATCATCATATAAAAGTTTAAGTTTAGAACAGATTAATAATATTCCTTTTTGTGCTGATAATTTAAATTTAGAAAAGATTGGATCTTTGTTAGATTATTTGGATTTAAAAATAAACAATAACAACAAAATCAACACCGAACTAGAATCAATGGCAAAGACTTTATATGACTATTGGTTTTTGCAATTTGAATTTCCAAATGCAGAAGGAAAACCTTATAAATCTTCCGGTGGTAAAATGGTTTATGACGAAAAGCTCAAACGAGAAATCCCTGAGGGGTGGAAAGTAAAACATCTAAAAGATTTGTTGTATCTAGGAAACGATGAAAAATATGATGGAGATAATATCAATACATTAGATTTAAGTGTGATGCCTTCAAACTCGATTTCTCTAAACCAAATCAATGAAAGCAAAAAATTTGATACCAATCTATTTAAAATGAAAAAGTTTGATATACTTTTTGGTTCAATTAGACCTTACTTAAAGAAAGGTGGGATTGCACCATGTGACGGTGCCTTTACTGGCACAGTTTACTGTTTTAGATGCTATAATGACGCATTATATAATTACGCGTTAATAACATTATGTTCAGATAATATGTTCGATTATGCATATAAAAATTCAAAGGGTTCAAAAATGCCTGTTATAGGTAGTGATAGAATATTAGATTACCCAATACCATATGATGAGAATTTAATAAAGAAATTTAATTTTTTTGACATTAAAAACATCATTACTTCAAATGTTATGCAAAATCAAGAACTTGCCTCTTTGCGTGATTTCCTATTGCCACTTCTTATGAATGGCCAAGTTACTTTTAAGGATTGATATGACCAACGAAGAAAAATTAGAGTTTATAAAAGCAAATTACAAATCTTCTCGTTGCTGGGAATTGTTAGATTCGTCCGAAAAAACGGAATTCTATGAAGAATGGATTAAAACATTATTGAGAATTGTTCCGTTAAACTTATATAAATATCGTTCTTGCAATGAAGATAATTTAAAAATGCTTAAGAACAAAACGGCATGGTTTTCTTGTCCTTCTACTTGGAATGACCAAATTGATGTAACTGTTAGTTATGATTTGGATAAAGATGTAGAAGAAATAGAGAAGAACTTTGACAACTATGTATGTAAATTTGCGTTTGCATTTATTAATCAATATATTGAATCTTTTTGTGAGCAGAAAAAGTTTGTTACTAAAGAGCAAGTAAGAGACATATATTACAAGGCTTTCAAAGACGATAAATCAATAAATTTTGATAGAATAGTCGCTTATCTTGAGCCAGTTGTTGGATGGAAGCCAGCAAGACAAATTGCTGTTAAAACACAAGAGGCCTTCTTGATTGTTGAAAAGCCTGAATTTAAAGATCAGATTATCAATGGATTAAAACAATTTCTCGGATTTAACGATATTAGAAATAAAATGTTTATGTATTCATTGTCGGAAACTTACGACAACAATCATCAATGGGCAATGTATGCAGATGGAGGAAAAGGCTTTTGCATAGGTTACGAAATAGAACCTAAAAATAAGGAAGAAGCTAGCATGATTCCTAATTTGTTGCCAATCTTCTATGGCAAGAAAGATGATTTATTGATTTCAAGAATGTTGGATGAAACTTTAGAATATGTTGTAAGAAAAGAGCAAATCCAAGACTTAGTTAATCAAGAAGCTGAAGTTCTATATATCGCCTTGCATACCAAAACTCCTGAATGGATAGGAGAACAAGAATGGAGATTTATTATTCCTATTGAGCAGGCCAAAGATAACGCAATACCTTTTGATTTTGCAAAATCTATTTATCTCGGCGAAAATATTGAACAAGAATGGAAAGATAAACTTATAGTAATAGCTAAGGAACAAAATTTAAAAGTTTATCAAAGAGGATTAGACAGAACAAAATCAAAATGGATTTATGAAGAACTGACAATATAAAAAAGAACCATACCTTTTGTACTGAACCCCACATGTTGGACCGAGGAGCGTAGGCAAGGAGGGGCTTTTTTGATGAAGTACACGTTCGAGCAGAAGCTGGCTGCCGTGA
>CAVFFP010000012.1:0-45311 GCA_963621825.1 bacterium | reverse complement strand
ATAAATTTTAGTCAGTTTTTCTAGAAAATCATATGGGTATAGAAAGCGATGTCACGATAAATGCTGTATAAGGTGTACCCTTTGTCAAGGACACATTGAAAAAAAGGGTACACCTTAGTTTGCTCCATTGCATTGTCTTTATCAGTTTGATTTGCTGCACTAATAAATACATTTTGAGATTAAAAGCGTGATTTAAAAATGAACCCCCAAAAAATATCCACGACAAGAAGATGAACAAAACGGTATGATGGTTCGATTCTAGAAATCTTTTACATTTACCATCAAATAATAACTATGAGTATAAAGAAAAGAGGCGTTTTGTGCGCCTCTATTATATCTTCTGGTGACCCTGAAGAGATTCGAACTCTTGACCCTCTGATTCGAAGTCAGGTACTCTATCCAGCTGAGCTACAGGGCCACGTACTCATTATTATCTCATTTTCCTATGAACTTTTGAACAATATTTTAACTTTGGCGATATGATGATACAGAAGATACTAACCTTGTAAATGGAATTGTTGTCGAAGGATGAACTCATATATGTTGTAACAAAAATTGAATTATGTAACATTTCTTTCTATATGGTTGAAAGTTGAACAAAGTTCGGTAAAATAATTTTGTATGAAAAAGGAGATTACATACATGAATATCAAAAAGGTAGTAGTTGCCGGTGGTGGTGTTTTGGGTAGCCAGATTGCTTTCCAAGCAGCCTATTGGGGATTTGATGTCACAATTTGGCTTAGAAGCGAAGGCAGCATCAAGCGTACACAGCCGAAGATCGATCATCTTAAGGAAACCTATCTCGCTGACATCGAAAAGATGAAAGGCGCTGTCAAAGATTCCGCTGACTGGTGCCGTGGCTTTGCTGAGGGGGATACTTTTGATGCCGAGAAGGCAGTTGAGAGAACCTTAGCTGCCTATAGCAATCTCAAGCTTGAATTGGATATGAAGAAGGCAGTGGAAGATGCTGACCTTGTCATTGAATCTATGGCTGAAGATGTGGAAGCAAAGGTTGCCTTCTATAAGGCTCTTGCTCCTCTTCTTCCGGAAAAGACAATCCTTGTCACCAATTCCTCTACTCTTCTTCCTTCTCAGTTTGCCAAATATACTGGAAGAGCAAATAAGTATCTTTCTCTCCATTTTGCAAACACAATCTGGAAGAATAATACTGCTGAAGTTATGGTTCAGGGACAGACAGACAAGAAGTACTTTGATGAAGTCACGGAATTTGCAAATGCTATCCATATGATTGCACTTCCTGTCTTAAAGGAGAAGAGCGGATATCTTCTCAACTCTATGTTGGTTCCTTTCCTGTTATCGGGTCTTGATCTTTATGCAAATGGTGTCTCTGATCCTAAGAGCATCGACCTTGCATGGACAAAGGGAACTGGTGCACCGAAGGGCCCGTTCCAGATTTTTGATACCGTCGGATTGAATACTGCCTATAACATTGTCATGCAGTATCAGAAGGTTCCTGGATTATTCACTCCTCTTCTCAGAAAGATGATGATGCCTTACAATTTCAAAGCTATGGCTAAGATTCTGAAAGAGTATATGGATGCCGGAAAATTAGGAATGTCTTCCGGTGAAGGATTCTATAAATATAAATAAATGATTGGAGTGGCTTCTGCCACTCCTTTTCATTGCTCTGAAAAAGATGAAAAAGTAAAATGATTTTAGGCACTCTTTAGTTTTGTGTTTTTAAAATAAATAGCATAAAAGGAGGCTTTATTTATGAAAAACACAAAACGATTCCTTCTGACTGCGATGTTGATGACATTCTGTGTATCCTGCTCTGCTAACAGTATATCGTCAACAGGTATGACTATGGCAACGACCGCTTCTTCTTCTGACAAACTCTATGATACGTCTGGCAAGGAAGTTACGTCTGGAAGCTACTCCGTCTCTTTCAAATATGGAAACCAGACAACGAATAAGACAATTTCCGCTGCCTATCTGATCGATGGCGTAACGGTGAATGTCACGTCTGGTGAATATTCTAGCGCTTCTAGTTTATCTGATCAGGTTGTTTTTCTCGTAGTCAATGGCGGAACATTGAATATTACAGGTACAAGTTCTAATTATGTGAATATATCAAAATCTGGAAGCGGAGCATCCGACGGACAAGTGAGTGATGACTACAACTTCTACGGAATCAATTCCGGAATTGTAGTTTCTGGTTCTTCTTCTAGTGCGACGATCGAATACGCGAATATCACGACGTCAAGCAATGGATCTAATGCCGTTGTCAGTACAAATGATGGAACTGTGACGATTTCAAATTCCACGATTACGACAACAGGATCTGCGGGTTCAAGAGGCCTTCATACGACATACGGAGGAAATATCACCTCGGATTCAGTTTCGATTAAGACACAAGGTGCTTCCTGTGCATCCTTAGCGAATGACAGAGGTGGTGGAAACATTGTGGCAACCAATATGAACTTAGAAACAAACTCCAATGGTTCTCCTTTGATTTATTCTACCGATTCTATCACAGTATCTTCTTCGACAGGCGTTGCAAACAACGCACAGATGGTTGTTGTAGAAGGTGGCTCTAGTGCTAACTTGTCAGACTGTGATTTCAGCTGTACCGGTTCTGGAAATAGAACAGGAACAAGCGATTCCAATTCCTCCAATCATACGGTGGATGCCGCTGGAATCTTTATCTATCAGTCCTTTTCTGGCGACTCTAGTGAAGGAACAGACTATTTCACGGCAAAAGACTGTACCTTTGAAGTGACGACACAGAGTGTTCCGATGTTCTTCCTTACCAATATTTCTGCTGTTGTCACTCTTATGAACAATACCTTCACTCAGGTTTCTTCTTCTGACTATCTTATGATTGCGGAAGCTACCAATCAGTGGGGAAAGATAAATTCCAATGGTGCGACGGTAAAATTGAAGCTGTCTGATCAGGACTGGGATACATCCAAGACGTTTAGTGGTTCTTCTTCTAGCATCAGTTATTTGTAGTCTCTGAAATAAAAAAATCAACCTAGGACATCACTATAGAACGTATGACAGGTTCTAAGGTGATGTCCTTTTTGGTTGATGATTCTATATTTTGAGTTTACAAATAGTATATCTATATATAAATAGAACAGATTACCTGTATATCTTATATATTAGTCGGCAACAGGAGCAGCAAGTCTTAACAATGATTTGAATATCTGTTCTTCGGTGACATTCTCATTCTCCAAAACATTGAAGTAAAGGGTGGATGCGAATGCTCCTGCGAAGTAGTAGGCGGAGATCTTAGGGTCGGCACGGGATGTGAGGAAGTGATCGTATTTCTTGTCTAACTCTTCTAAGGCATCCTTGATGAACTTGGTGATATTCCAGTAAAGGCTTTTGGACTGATCGGCTTTGATCATCTTGTCGATAGGAAGATTGGATTCATAAAAAGCGTGAATCATCTTCTCTAGACAGGTGCGGAAGAAGATTTTTTTCAGTGCGTGAACATAGTGATCAAGGTAAGGCTGTACCTTTTTCATCAAAGCGGTACGGTAACGAGTGAAGAGGAAGTTAAGGAGTTCGTTCTTATCCTTGAAGTTATTGTAGAACGTATTTTTGGAAATCATTGCTTTGTCTGTAATGTCTTTTACAGAGAGCTCGTCATAGTTTCTTTCCTGCAATAATTCTTCTAGCGCATTGGCTAGATCTCTTTTGGTGCGGACGATACGTGCGTCTTCTTTTTGACAATTTTCAACAGTGGATGACATTTTGTTTAACCTTTCCATACAAATCGAATTTCGTTTAAAAAATATTGAACTTTTCTCTTGATATTTAACTCAAGCACAATTATTATAACATGCGTTGAGATATTGGGCAAGTGTACCAATAACTCGGATGGAGGAAAATTTACAATGGAACATGTCATTGAAATCAAAAACCTAACAAAAGACTATGGACAAGGACGTGGTGTCTTTGATGTTTCCTTCTTTGTTGACAAGGGAGAAGTCTTCGGCTTCTTAGGTCCTAACGGCGCAGGAAAGTCCACAACAATCCGTCATCTTATGGGATTCTCTGTTCCGGATAAAGGAGAAACGTTGATCAAAGGTGTCAATTCCTTAAAGGAAAGAGATATCATCATGCAAGGTGTCTCTTACATTCCAGGTGAAATATCATTGCCAGAGAATCTGAAAGGCAAAGAAGTCATTGAAGAGCAGATGAAACTAAAAGGTGTCAGTGATCCTACCTTCCTCAATTGGCTGAAAGAGACCTTCGAACTGGATGACTCCTTATTATGTAAGGAAATGTCATTAGGTATGAAGAGAAAGATGGCGATTGTCTGTGCCTTCATGAATGATCCGGATGTCATCATCATGGATGAACCTTCCTCTGGCTTGGATCCTGAGATGCAGGAGAAGTTCGTAGAACTGATCCGTTTAGAGAAAGAAAGAGGCAAGACAATTCTTCTCTCCTCTCATATCTTCTCCGAAGTCGATGCCTGCTGTGACAGAATCGCAGTCATCAAGGATGGTAAGATTGTTTCCCTCTTCGTTGCGAATGACTTAAAGCATAAGACGATGAAGACCTATCATGTCACTTATCCGAATGTTGATAGAAAGAATGAAGTCAAAGAGCTCTTTACGCAGAACGGATATCAGGTAGATGATTCTACTGTGAACGATAAGCGTATCACGATCCATGTTTCTGAAGAGAAGCTTCATGACTTCTTAACAATGCTTCCAAAGGACTTCACAGACTTCTCTGAAAAGAAGGAAACGTTGGAAGATTACTTCATGTCATTCTATAAGGAAGACAGAGAATACGGAGGAATCAAATGATGAATGAAAATGAAAAGACAGTCATCTATGTTGATCATGTCACAAAAGACTATGATCAGGGTAGAGGAGACTTCGATATCACTCTGAACATCAGACAGGGTGAGACGATGGGAATCGTTGGAGAAAACGGTGCTGGCAAAACCACATTGATCCGTCAGATGATGGGATTCATCAAACCGGATAAAGGGCATATCAATATCTACAACATGGATGCCTATAAAGACAGCGCCCATACCAAGCAGTACATCGGATACATCCCAGGTGAAATCAATTTCCCAGATGTAAAGACTGGTACTGAGTTCCTTCATTCTTATGGAGAAAGCCTTGGAATGAAGAAAGACAACTTCGAATATGCAGATGAAATCATCAAGAGAATGCAACTTGATATCCGCGCCTATCCGAAGAGAATGAGTAAGGGTATGAAGCAGAAGACAGCAATTGTCTCCGCCTTCATGCTGAAAGCTCCGATTCTGATCATGGATGAGCCGACAACCGGACTTGATCCTCTGATGAGAGATGAGCTTCTCACCCTCGTAGAAGAACAGAAACAGAGAGGAGCGACGATGTTCATCTCCTCCAATACGATTGAAGAATTAGAGCGTGTCTGTGATAGAGTTGCTCTGATATCCCAAGGCCATATCATCGATATCGCCAATGTCAATGACATCAAGAACCGCTACTTCCGCGATTTCAAAATCGAATTCAACAATGAAGAACAGTATGTGAATTTCCTTAAGGGAAGAGATGATATCATCCGTGTCCAACCGGAATACAACCAGGTAACACTAAGAGTTGATAGAAAATGTGTTGACTTATTACTGGATGATTTGAGTCATTTGGATGTCAAATACATATCCGAAGTGAAATACAATCTTGCGAATTACTTCAATGATATCCGCAAGTCCAAGAAAGGGGTGTAAATATGTTAACTAGAGATGATTTGCTTCTTGATGGAGTAGAACTTCCGAAAGAAGACAAGAAAATAGAAATGGCTTTGCCTCCGTCACTGAACGGCCAGACAAAGACCGGAAAAGAGCATAAGAGAATCTTCTCACCAGCTCTTTTCAAAGAGTCCTTACGTTCCAACCGTGTCGGCTTGACTGTTGTCTCCATCGCCAATGCGTTGATCATGGTCATCATCATCGTCATCCTTTCCACATTGAACATCAATTCCACAAGTGATGCCTTGAAGGATC
The DNA here is from genome assembly GCA_963621825.1 of bacterium. GTDB lineage: Bacteria > Bacillota_I > Bacilli_A > RFN20 > CAG-288 > Enterosoma. Next base: position 39,322 of record CAVFFP010000012.1, on the reverse strand, counting down.
TCTTCAGCAATGCGGATACAGAAACAACGATCAAAACCGGTGCCATCTCCTTCTATTCCACCTTCAGCAATTCCGCTGATGCTTATCTGACCTTCGAAGATTCCAAGAACACATTAGTCACAACAACAGAATCTGCCTTCAATATGGTCAGTGATTCAAGCACACAGACTCAGATTTCCTCTGCAAAGCTAGTCTATGATGCCACATACCGTCTTTCTTCCGGAACAGAGGAAGAAAAGAATGCTGCCGCAAAGACAACAACCATGAAGGCGGTTCAGGCTATCTTGGATGCCGATACCACAAAAACGGAAGACGAAAAGAAAGTCTCTATGACTGCTCTCTCCTACTATTTCGACATCTATGCCAACAATAAGAGTGCATCGACAGAGACTATCTTGAAACAGGCTATTCCGCTTACGATCACCGATGTGATCAGTGAACAGCAATCTCTTGATGATGAAAAGAAAGCGGAAATCAAGACAATCTATCAGGATGCCTTCAATCGTGTTTTCGATAACAGTGAAGATAAGAGCAAAGTTTCCTTCGAGACTTCTCTCAAGGTCATGAAGACCGTCGCTACGGGAATTCAGACAGATTTCGTTAACAATGCTGTAGAAGCTCTCTTAAATAAATACAATGAGGATCAGGATGCCTACATGGCAGACTCCGGCATTGAAAAAGAAGTCCTTTCCACTCAGATTCAGGACTATGTCCTTTCCACCGTTAAGGAATTCGCTTACTATCAGTATCTACCTGATTTCACAGTCGAATATGTTACAAGCGACAGAGGCTATCCGGTCCGTTATGTCTCTACCGGCAAATATGCCGATAACGGAAATGACATCATGGAAGAAATCGAAATCAAATCTTATAATCCTACCCTTTATACGAAAGTAAAAGGTGATATGGGTGCTAAGTCCAATATGCTCGAGAAGATGCATAAGGATGTCATCACCGGTGTCGGATACACGGATGAAGAAATTGCAGATGCAAAGAAAGAAGCAGATGAGAATCTTGAGATGGTCTCTGATGAACTTTCTTCCTTCATGAAGGATTTCCTCACTGTTGACAAAGACAATAAGAATGATTACTACGATGGAAGCACAATCAACGAGACCGCTCTTACAAAGCGTGTATCCAATATTGTCACATCGATGGCTGAAACAGAGCTTATCGATAGATACAACGATTCTCACGATGTTAAGATTTCCTCGATTGAAGAGATCACCAAAGAGAACTACAGCATGTCCGGTGCGGAGATGATGAACACCGTCAGCGGATATGTCGATAGCGGTATCGCTTCTTATAAGAGCTATCTTACTTCCTGTCAGAATAAGGGTTATTCCGATATGGATTGCCTTATGGTTGCCACAGTCAAGGGAAGCACAGGCGTCATGAGTCAGCTTCCTGGCAAAGTCACCGATTCCTTGACGGAAATGGGTGATATGAATACATACGGTATTATGGTCGGTGTTGTCGGCTTCGGTATTGCTGCTCTGTTGATCCCGATGGTCTACACCATCATGACTGCAAATAACCTTGTCGCCAACAAAGTCGAGACGGGTTCTCTTGCTTTCACCCTTTCTACTCCGATCCGTCGTATCTCCTTCGTCTTCACTGAAGCCTGCTACCTTATCTTCACCGAGGTTGTCATGGGCGTGACTCTGACTGTTGTCTCCATCATCACTCAGATGTTAGGTGTTGCCTGCGGCGGTACAGACTTGCTGACATCCTTACCAATACAGGATATCTGCTTCTATGCGTTAGGTAACTTCCTTGTCACCCTTGCCGTCTCCGGTATCTGCTTCTTCTCCTCTTGCTTCTTCAACAAGTCTTCTCAGGCTATCGCCTGCGGCGGTGGTATCACAATCGCCTTCTTCATCTTCTCTATCCTTGGTCTCTTCGGTACTCCTGCTATTCCGGGTACGGTCAGAATCGAAGCGATGAATTACTTCAACTACTTCACAATCGATGCTCTCTTCGATGCAATGGCTGTCATGAACAACGACTGGCTGACCTATGGTTTGAAGCTGATGGGCCTTGTGATCATCACAGTTGTCACTTACATTGTCGGTATGGGAAGATTCACCAAGAAGGATTTACCCCTCTAATATATTCGATTCACGGGAGCGGCGATTGCCGCTTCCGTTTTTCGTTCATCCGATTTTCGTGGATATATATCTTTTTGAGGGAACAAAATGACAGACACGAGAAAAGATATGACGTTTCAGGATATGACACTATTAGAGGAAGCTTTCAACGATATTTCCTTTTTGGAGAGGATACTTCAGATATTGTTGTTTGACGAATATCTCACACTAGAAAAGTGCACGAAAGACAAGCTTATCGCAATAGAAGGACAGATTGTATTTTCCTATGATTTTGTTGCGTTTGGGAAGGATAGAGGAATCTACGGAATCTGTCTTCTTGATCATTATGACGAAGAGATAAAAGAAGATTTCCTTTATGTTCATGGACTGTTAAGAAATACCTATGATAAAGAGAACAAAAGGGATGATATTTATACGCTGTGTCTATGTAAAACAGATGCGAAAGAGAAAGTGCCTAGTTATATTCCGGGATTGGATCTTATCGAACTTTTCGGAAAATATGAATTCATTGATAAGGGTATCCGTATCTTTGTGTTTCAAAAAAACGAGAGACCAGTCTCTGTACTAGAATCCGTGCTGAGTGATTTTGCGTCAGATACGATATCTGACATTCAGAATGATTTTATCCGTGAAAAACTAGAGTGGACTATATGGGAAATGAAAAACAGAAAAGATACTGATGATTATTAAATAACAATTTTTGTTTCTGTTTTGAAACGGACGCGTTCTAATACACTTCGTAATTTAAATAACATTAAAGTTTTTCAATGAAAGCGGTTTCTGCGGAAAGAACAAATCTTTCGTTTGACCTCCTCTTTTGATATCCTAGGGTGAAAGAGAGATTACATCATGAAATCACGTAAGTCTAGACGATTGAGTGTTGTGGCTTTGGCTGTTGTTTCTTTGCTGGCTGTCGGCTGTTCGAAAGATGATTCTACATTGAATCCTTCTGAAACAGGAGATAGCACTCCCGTTTCTGATTCTACTTCTGCTCCTGCTTCTGAGTCTACTGCACCGGAAGTTGTCCTCAGTGTTGCTGACGCTATCGACTTTGCTAAGCTGGATCAAGGAAAAGAGTATTCTGTCCGTGGACAGATCAAGTCCTTCCAGAGCTACTATTATGGTCAGCTCACATTGACAGATGGAACAAACGACCTTCCTGTCTATGGCTGCTATATGCTTGCCGCTGATGGTTCTACGATTTATTTTGATGATTTGGAATATATTCCTGTTGTCGGAGATACGATTACTCTCAAAGGTGTCTTGAAGACCTATAAGGGTGAAGCGGAAATGGACAAGTCTGTCATCACCAAGATTGAACAGGGGGAACATGCACCTGTCGATACAACCGGATATACTGAGATGTCGATTCAGAATGCGAGATCTGCAGCTGTCGGAACCAAGGTTAAGATCACTGGTGTCGTTGCTAAGAGAACGCATACTCAGAAGATGAACTACAACGGATTCCTCATCGTCGATGAGACTGGATCTACCTTCGTTTACGGCGGTGCCACTGCCGTTCAGGTCAAAGAAGGAAATGAAGTCACTGTTATCGGTGAGGTTGATCACTATATTGCTTCGAATGAAGTATCTTTTGCTGAGAAGATTGGATATGAGGGTGCTATTCAGGTTTCCAATGTCTCTTTAGTTTCTAATGATAAGGAAAATCATGAATTCTCCAAGGAAGGAATTGAAGAGACCACAGTCAAGAAGATTCTTGATGTTGATGTCAAAGAAGAAAACATCACTGGAAATATCTATCATGTTTCTGCCATCATCAACAAGTCTGAAACGGAAGCTGCCTTGAATTACTATATCGATGACTTGGATAACAAGACTGGTTCTTATGTCTATACTTCCAATAACAATTCTGATTTCTCCTATCTTGAAGAGTATGTCGGTAAACTTGTCGATCTTTATGTTTCTCCGATTAACTGCAAATCTACTTCTACTGGTGCTATCTACCGTTTTGTTCCGGTTGCCATCACCGCTCTTGATGACTATCAGTTCGATATGAAGCTCGCTCCGAAGTTCGTCATGGATTATATTGCTAAGCCGCAGTTTACTACGACGTATGCTGGTGATCCGAACTTAGAGGTTATCACTTCCTATTCTTCTGATATCATCCATATGGATGAAGTCAAGGTTTCTTATTCCTCTAGCAACACTGACTTAGCATATTTCGAAGAGAAAGATGGAAAGACCTATTTCCATGTCAATGCTGTTAGCGAGGCTACTGCTCAGATCCTTATCAAGACAGAGTATAGCGATGTCTCTCTTACTGAATCTATCAATGTCAGTTACATCAATGCCTTAGGTGGTGCTGTCACCGTCAAAGAGGGTATCGATTCCGAACTCTCGACTGAAGTCAAAGTCCACGGTGTTGTTGCTGCAAAGACAATCGCAAAAATTGGTGTATATGTTATCGATGAGACCGGTGCTATCACTTGTTTACTTAAGGACAACGATGAACTTGCCAAACTGAACAATGGTGATGAGGTTGTTATCACCGGAACCAGAAATGTATTCAAGGATCATCAGATTGTTCTTGATAGTTGCACAGTATCTGGTGTCGTTTCTACGGGCAACGATTATTCTACCGCTAGTTTCACGGAAAAGACGATTACTGAACTTGTCAGTGGATATAAAGACAGTGATACCGCTAAGGTCTATAAAACTTCTTCCTATGTCTTTAAGACAAGCGGAAACTATCCGCAGATTTGCTTCTATGAGAGTGAAGATGCTTCCACAAATGAAGATAGCGTCTATCTCACCATCTATTCTAGTTCTAGCAATCAGTACGCATTCCTTGAAGAGTTTGTCGGAAAGCAGGTTACCATGGAAGTTGCCATGGTTAACTGGAACAATAAGATCAAGTGCTGCCCGATCTCTTTGAATGATGGTACAAAAACAATCATCAATCCTGTTCATTAATTAGTTAATAAGTCATAGCCACTGCCTTTGTCGGGCGGTGGCTTTTTTGTGCACGGAAAAAGCTAGCCGAAGCTAGCCTTTTAAGATTACAGAATGTGTTTAAAGAATGTCAGGAGTTTCCGTTGCGGTATAAGCGTTTGTATCGACAGTCGGGAACTTGACATCGTTGCCTCTGACGAATTCAAACTTAAGACCGAAGGAGAGATTGCCGCTATAGGACATCTTGTATCCGACATCTGTTCCGCTGAGCTCGGCGTTTAAGGTGAAGCCTAAGGAAGCGTCAACACCGAAGGAGACAAATCCGCTTTCGTTGAAGATGAGAGCATAGCTGAAGGAGGAATCGGTACCGAAGGTGAAGGAAAGATTAAGGAGGCTAGATTCAGAACCGGAAGCCTGTTCATCGTTAAGATCAGTGGCAGTCAATTTTCCGCTGTAGGAATAACCAGCCTTACCATGGTCTTTGAATTCTCCGTTATCCGGAAGATCGTTAAAGAATTCTTCATATGCTTCATCGAATTCAGCTGTGTCGGTGTTCTGGATGATAGGGAAGCTTTCGTCCTTGAACAAAGGACCGACCTTTGCCTTACCGCTGGTAGGAAGGGAACTTGCATACTGACCCAAATAAGTAGAGATAAGAGAGAAGACCTGCTTGTTGGATAAATCGAGATAGAGATTGTTCTCAAAGACATCAGCAGAGACTGCATAATCACCATTGAATTCCATGTTGGTGGAAGGGGCAAGTGCAGCGTCAGCATCAGCAGCAGTCGGCATGGTGACCTGAGTGTTGTAGGTGGTGCTGTAATTTCCGGTGACATTGATGGAAGCAGAAAGAGTGGCACGGAAATCGTTTGCTTTTGTACCAGTCAAACCCTTGACACCGAAATTGATCTTGCCGTTCTTTGCTTCGACCTTGGAAGAGATGGTAGCGATAGACTGATTGGCAACGGTGATTCCACCGCTTAAGCTCTCGCTGAAATGAGCGTCGCTGACAGTGAAGCCGAAAGCGTCATTGTCATCTTCAGGGGCGACTTCGCTCTTGACGGCGGCCTTCAGCTTTTCTTTTCCGACTGTTCTGTCAATGGCAGTTCCGTTGTTCGGAAGCTTTGTTTCGTTTCCAACACTTCCGCCGCAGGATGTGACTAAAAGCGGAAGGAATAATAATGTAATCAAACTTTTCTTTTTCATAGGATTTTCCTCCTTTTCCTATTGCGGTTTATTATAGCGGAAAATGGATGTAAAGTCAAAAAAGGACACGGAAGGAACAAGTTTTTCATCCATGTGTTTCGGTTTGCTCACTATACTTAAACAATCTGTTGATTAATGTTGAATATTAGCGGATATAACAACGTTACTACTTTAAAGAAATATTAAAATTGCTTTCATGAAATGCTAAAAAGGCGCTAAAGAGAGACCAATCATTTTGTGGAAAGTTTTGCGTTTATGATGCTTAGGATTTCATCATTGTTCACACCTAATGATTTCAGATAGTCAATCTGTTTCATGATGGTGTTTTCTGTAATCTTCTTTTTGATGATCTTTATCTGTTCGTCACTCATCTCGCTGATATAGAATCCTTTGCCTGGAAAGGAATAGATGAAGCCGTCATGCTCTAAGTCTTCATACGCTTTTTTTACGGTGATGACGGATACATTCAGGTCGCATGCGAGCTGTCGAATAGAAGGGAGAAGGGTATTCTGTTCTATTTTTCCATTCAGGATTTCGGTCTTTATGCTTTCCTCTATCTGTCTGTATATCGGTAAATCGGATGTGGGTGTAATCAGGATATCCATACTAGAGATCCTTCTTTTCCATATTGTTTGCACTGATATGATAGGTAAGCAGATTCATAAAGATAAAGCATAACATTCCGACTAAGAAGTAAAGAAGCTGGTATAAGAATTCTCCGTTATAATCCAATGCTTTTCCGACATTCGGAAGATAGGCTAAGACAATGCCGAAGAAGGTAAAGAAGAGGAAAGCGATGAAGATAGATAACATCGTGGCTAGGATTCTTTTTGGTGCAGTTTTCGTATATATCGTCCAAAGACAGAAATTGTAGATTCCATAGCATAGGAAACAGTATCCATAGATGGATAAGATGCTATCGATTCCAGGAATCGACTCCATCATATTCGTGGAGAACACCATCTGCTTGATGAAAAGGATAGGAAGAGACAAAAGCATGATAGTGACTTCCAAGAAGATGGTCATGAATAATTTTGCTTTGATATAGTCCTTTTTGTTGATCGGGGTAAGAGAAGAGAAAATCATATCATTGTTCTCCGTGATGCATCCGACATAGGTATTGATGCTGACAGTGAGAGGAAGGAAGAAAGTCATGGCAGCAGGATAAGTCGGAATCAATAAGAATAAGACGAAAAGATATCCGATATAGTAGATAGGATGCAAAAGAAGAAACTCTTTTTTCAGTAATGCTTTCATTTTATTTTCCTCTTTCTGTAAGGATCATGATCTGCTCAATCGTCGGAGTGACACATGTGACGGAAGAAGGAAGTCTTTCTTCATCCTTGCTCTTGATCAAGGCTTCAAAGGAGTAAGGAGAGTCTTTGACTCCAATGACGATATCTTCTGGTAACTGTTTCCCAATGCTTCTAGGACAGATGACTAATCGATAACTGTTGATGAAGGAATCCTTTTCGTCGGAGAGGACGATTTTTCCGTTTTTGATGTAAGTGATATAGTCCGCGACTGCTTCCAAATCGGAAACAATCTGCGTGGAGAAGATGATGCTACGTTCTCCGTCCTTGATATAGTTTTGGAACTCACTAAGGATTTCATCTCTAGAGTATGGATCTAGTCCAGATGTTGGTTCATCCAGTATGAGAAGCTTTGCATTGTGGGACATTGCCAAAGCAAGAAGGAATTTTGTCTTCATACCATTGGATAACTCTTTGAATTTCTTCTTCTCATCCAAAGAGAAACGTTGAATCAAAGTGTGATACTTTTCATCATCAAAGTTTTTATAGAAAGGTGCGATAGCTTTCTTGATGAGAGAGATTCTGAAGTTGGAATAGATTTCTAATCCTCCTAACATCAGACTGACATCCTGCTTTAACTCAGTCTCGTTTGTATTTTCCAGGTTCTTTCCGAATAAGGAGATTTCACCGGAATCAATATGGATCAGTTTATAGATAGATTTGATGGTAGTAGTTTTACCCGCTCCGTTTTTCCCGATGAAACCCATGATGTATCCAGGTTCAAGGGAGAACGATACCTTCTCCAACGAGAAATTCGGATAGGATTTGCATAGATCTTTCACACTGAGTATTGCCATAGTGCACCTCCGTATATATTCAGTATATACAGTTAGAACACAATGTCAATCTTTTCTCTTTCTTCTTTTGACGAATTCTATTTTCCGATAGGGTCTCTTCAAGTTTCCTTTGCTCTTTACCTTAAAAAGTTTTATAGTTTATATATAACGTAGAAATGAGGACCATTATGGATGATAATATTGTTTTCGGAAAAATTCCCGTCAAAAATGCAATCGTAGGAAACAGAAAACCTGTTCGCGTTTTTCTGAATGTCAGTCATCCGGATGCGGAGATTCTCTCTTTGGCGAGAAAGAATTCCCTTCCTGTCAAAATGATTTCCTCAGAGGAACTGAACAGACTCTCCGGAAACAAAAATCATCAGGGGGTCATCTGCTCTATGCCTGAGTTCCATTTTACGGAACTGGAGAAACTTCTTTCGGAAGTGAAGGACAAAAAAGATTCCACTATCATCATGTTGGATGGTATCGAGGATCCTGTCAATTTTGGATCCATCATCAGAACCTCAACCGGCTTTAATGTCGATGGCATCATCATCGGAAAAAACAGACAAGTCCAAGTGACAGGTACTGTTTCTAAAGTTGCCACAGGTGGTGAAGAGATCATACCGATCGTTCAGGTCACCAATCTTTCCCAGACTTTGGAAAAGCTGAAAAAGGCAGGATACTGGGTCGTTGCATCTGCCGGTGAAGGCAAGGATGTCTATGATGAAATCGACTATTCCGGAAAGATTGTCCTTGTCATAGGCAGCGAAGGATTTGGTGTCTCTAAACTTGTCCGTGAACATTCTGATTTCATCGCATCTATCCCTCTGGAAGGCAAAGTCAAAGCCTTGAACGCAAGCATTGCCTGTGCGGTTTTTGTTGCACAGATCGACTCCTATCGTAGAAAAAAGCGTAAATAATATCTGTTCCGTATATCATTAGCCGTTTCCTCTACATACACTGAAATATATCCAGCGAAAGAAAGCGTATAGCTTTTATTTTCCTATGGATTTGGAGGTGCGTAATTATGAAACACGCTAGACGAGTCTATGAAAATCGTAAGATGCGGGACGAGATGAAGAGGGTCTTTGACAAAGAAGCAGGGAAGATGGTGAAGGCGGAAGTTGAATTTCCGAATCATGGATACGAGTATGAGGCGTATTCTCTTTCTGAGCTAGCACAGATTGCCAAAACTGATGAGGCTGCAAGAGATGAATTCATGAGACGTGTTCAGCCGTCGTTGAGACATTACTCGAAGTATGTCTGTGAGACAAGACCGTTCTTGGATTACAATTCTGTCTATTCGACATTGGTCAAGGCAGCGAACAAAGTCGTTGAAATCTTTGCCGTATCTTATGGAGTTCCGGTCGAAAATCTTCTGAGAAAGAATTTTCAGTCTTACCTCAACTGGTTTCTGAAGAATGAAGGAGTCAGATATCATCGTGAGTTGGCGGCCTTAGGAAAGAAGGTCTCTGTCTCGGAACTGTCGTTCTTCGATAGTGTCATAGAAGGACAGAATCCGACAGATTCCATTGTGGACAAAGTTGATTTTGAGAAGTTCATGTCTACTCTTGATGAGGAGGATAAGGATGTCCTGACGATGTTCATGATGTCTTATTCCTATCGTGAGATTGCAGAGGTGATGTCCGTCTCTTCCTCAACTATCGCATACCGAATCAATACACTTCTGAAGAAGTTCCGGAAAATGAGAGAGAAGAAATGATTGTGTTTTTCTGATTTTGTTATAATCTAATGGTAAATGAATCGTACTGCTATAACTATTATTGTTCCTGTCTATCACAAAAGCGAATTCCTTATGGAATGTCTTTCTTCTTTAAGAGAGCAGGACTTTTCTTTGCCTTATCAGGTTGTAATGATGGACTGCTCTGGAGAAGAGAACTGTACAAATCTGGCTAAGTCCTTTGAAAAACAGGATTCCAGGTTTTTCTATTATCGTTGGGAAGTGAATAAAGGACCAGGTTATTCTAGAAACCTTGGCATGTTCCATTCCGCTGGAGAATACATCGGATTTGTTGATGGAGATGATGTTGTAAGATGTGATTATCTTTCTTATCTTTACAAGATCGCAAAGAAAAAGGATGCGGATATCGTTTCCTGCGGATATTATCTTTTCAACGGAAGAAAAAGACTGCCCGGTTATTCTAGAGTGAGAAAGACAACAGATGGTAAGAACGCTCTGAAGAAAATCTATAATAGTCCCTTTGGCAAATACCGAACTTTCTGTTGGGGAAGACTTTATAAGAAAAGCCTTCTATCTGAAAACAGAATTCTATTTCCGGAGGATCTTATTCAGTATGAGGATTGGTATTTCATCAATGCTAGTCTATATCATGCAAGTAAGGTCGTCTTTACAAAGAAGATGCTATACGGATATCGACAGGGATACGATTCCATCATGTCAGACTATCATGCTAGATTCTTAAGCCATAAGACGGCGATAGAGAAATCTATCTCCTATATCACATCAAAAGATGCCTCTCTTGTTAATAGCCTGTTTTCTCATCTTTACTTACCTATCAGGCTTCAGTTGCTTTACGACTTGAAAGGCGTGAAGCGGAAGAAAAAGAAAGACATGATGAAAGAGATGAAGAAATTGTTTTACAAGAGGTGAAATATGGAGAGAGAATCATTCAGAAGAATAGCAGACAAGCTCTATTTCCATCGTGATCAGAGTGCAATCAAATCCGATAATGGTAAATCCTTGTTGATCGGTTCTAGCCGTAATTTTCCGAATGCCACTTTGATTGCAAGTGAATGTGCGATCCTCTCTGGTAACGGATACAATGCGCTTTCTATTCCAGATGATATCTATCCTATTGTCTTTTCTAGGGTATCTCCTCTTTGCATATATCAACCAATTACGACTGAAGAGGATGACTACTTATCGGAGGATTTTTCTTACCTGAAAGGATATGATTCAGTCCTTTTTGGTAACGGTGTCTCTGTATCAGAGAAGAATTATCAGTTTTTAAAATCGTTGATTGAAAACACGGAGAAGAATCTAGTTCTCGATGCAAGTGCACTAAGGATGCTCTCTCAATACGGAAGTGAAGTCCTGAAAAGGAAGAAGAAAGATTGCAAGATCCTTCTGACTCCTCATTTAGGGGAAGCGGGAGCACTATTTCATCAGAATCTCCATTCGAGAAATCCGTTAGACTACCTTGAAAAGGCAATCGAATTCTGTAAAGAGTACAAGGTCAATCTTCTTTTGAAAAGTGTATCCTCGATATTGGTTTTAGAAGACGGAAACTATATCACATCCGATTATGATCCGACTCCTAGTCTTGGAAAAGCAGGCTCGGGAGATGGCTTATCCGGATACATCACTGGCCTATTGTCCTATGCCGAAAAGTATGTCAGTTATTCGGATATTATCCTATTTGCAGATGAGATGATCCATCGCGCTATGTCAGAACTAGAAAAAGAAGAGTCGTTTGCACTCTGTTCTATTCTTTCTCTGAAAGGTGGGATGAAGAAAGTGTTAAAACACTTGAAAGATACAGAATAAAAAGACCTCGGCTAAGGCTTATGAAACGGATAACCGTTCATAAACCTGCCGAGGTTTTCTATTACTTGTCGATCTTGGATAAGTCGAATTTCTTAAGATATTCCATCACGTCGATACTGACATTCTTCAAGGTATCACCATCCATCGGATTGGCAATGTCTGCCTTTTTCAGAAGACTACGGAAAGGAAGGGTTCCAGCGAGTCTATCGAAAGCGAGATATTTGTCGAAGGCTTTCTTGTGGTCTTTTTCGGATTCCGCGAAGAATTCAAGGGCAACAACCTGAGCGATGGTATAGTCAAGATAGTAGAGCGGATTCTCAAAGATGTGATGCTGTCTTTCGAAATATCCGCCGGATTCTAAGAAGGTGTTATCTTCGTATTGACGATGCGGGAGATAGGTTCTTTCCAATTCACGGAAGTATGCTTTTCTCTCCTTATGAGTCAATTCCGGATGTTCATAGACGTAGGCCTGGAAGGCATCGACGATGCATCCGTAAGGGATGAATGTGATGGCATCACATAAATGCTGATAGAGATATTTCTCCGTATCCTCTTTGAAGAAGTACTTCATCCAAGGATAGGTGAGATATTCCATAGACATGGAATGCATTTCGCAGCACTCCATACCCGGGTTTCTATAAGCGGGGACATCGGTAGCTTCTGCACCGAGGAATCCCTGTAATGAATGACCGAATTCATGCGTAAGGACATCGACATCTCCACTTGTTCCATTGAAATTGGAGAAGATGAATGCTGTCTTCAGACTCGGAAGATAGTCCATGTATCCGCCACCGGATTTACCTTTCTTGGCAAGGAGGTCCATGCAGTGGTGGTCGACCATGAAGTTGAAGTATTTGCTTGCGACGGGAGAGAGTTCTTCGTACATCCTTCTGGCGGCAAGGATGAGATCGTCCGGAGTTCCCTTCGGAGTCGGGTTTCCACTCTTGTAGAAGATGCTGTAATCATAGTAATGGAAGTCGCTGTATCCGATTCTTTCCTTCTGTTGTTGGAAGATCTTCTCGGAGAGAGGGACGATGTTTTCAAGAATCTTCTTACGATATACTTCTGCGTCCTCCGGTGTCCAGTCGAGTCTTCCCATTCTGTCATATCCGAGATAAAGGAAGTTCTTATATCCTAATTTATGAGCGATTTCGGTTCTGACTTTGACCATCTTGTCATAGATGTCACCGATTTTCTCATCGTTCTCTGCATAGAAAGCCCAGACCGCTTCGCTGGCTTCTCTTCTTGTGTCACGGTCAGAGGATGTTGTGAACTTGCCCATCTGAGCAAGGCTATACTTCTCACCGCGGAATTCAATCAAAGCACTGGATACGACATTGATGTAATCTCTGGTCAGTTTGTTCTCTTCGACTAAATCAGGAACGATCTCTTTGGAGAAGGTCTTGTTGGAAAGCTCTACTTCATCGAAATAGAGTTGGCCGAAGGCTTCGACTAATTCCTTGCGGAACGGGGAATCGAAGAAATGCTTGTCAAAGCTGTTGAAGTGCTCAGAGATTTCAGGAGAAATGTTGTCGATGAGTTCGGAAAGCTCTTTGTAGTAAGGGTCCTGTGTGTTGATGGTGTAGTGGATATAGACGAGGGAGAAGATTGTTCTGACATTATCGGAGAGAGTGAAGTATTCTCTGACTGTCTTGATCGCTTCTTCACCACTTTTGCTTTCCGCAAGCTTTTTGTCGAGGACATCAATAGCTTTGATGATCTCTTCTTTGTCCGGTCTTTCTACTTTGATCTCTTCGAGATTCTTGAAGTTAGGGTCGAATTGCTGAATCATGGTGTTATCCTTTCTTTATAAATGATAGAGTTCTCTGAATTTGACATTCAGGTATTCTACGTAATCTTTGGCGGAGAAGTCTTCTCCGGTGAGGTTATGAATCCACGTTTTGGTGTCATACAAAGGTGCGGATGCAAATACATTGTCCTTCATCCAGTTAAGGACTTCGTTCATTTTTCCTTCTCTGACTTTTTCTTTCATGCCAATCTCTTTTTCCATCTTCTTTGTGTAGATGCAGTTAAGAGCGTTACCCATGCTGTAGGTCGGGAAGTATCCAAAGCCAGAGGACCAGTGGACATCCTGTAAGATACCGGTCTTGTCATCGTTTACATCGATACCAAGATATTCTTTGTAAAGTCTGTTCCATTCCTCGTTGAGATGATCGAAGTCTGCCTTTCCTTCCATGATCTTCTTCTCCAAACGATAACGGATCAGAATATGGAGAGAGTAGGTCAATTCATCCGCCTCGGTTCTAAGCGGATTGTCAAAGTCGATATAGTTGGCGCCTTCATAAAGGTCGTCTTCGGTGACATCAGCCATCTCATCATGGAAAATCTTTTTGAATTCAGGATAGATTGCATGGATATATTCTCTGCTTCTTCCGATAACATTCTCATAGAAACGGGAAACCGATTCATGCTTTGCTATACTAAGGGAACCTTCTCCGAGATGATGGAGGAAGACATCCTCTTTAATGTTCTGTCCGAATAAGGCGTGGCCGCCTTCATGGATGATGGAAAACATATTGGAGAGGAAGTTGTCTTCGAAATAATGTGTCGTGATTCTGACATCGTTATAGGAGAACTGCTCTGTGAAGGGATGTTCGGTTGTGGAGAGAGAACCTCTTTCGAAATCGAATCCGTTGAACTTCATCAGGAATTCAGAGAATTCAGCCTGTTTTCCGATGGCGACTTTTCTTCTTAAGAAGTCATGTCTAGGCTGGTATTTTGCGTTTCTGACTTCTTTCAGTAACGGGACCAATCCTTTTTCCAGTTCATCGAAGAAAGGATCGAGATCTTTTGTTGTGAAGCCGAACTCATAGCCGGAAAGAAGGGTGTTGTAGAGATTGTCTTTATCGTAGTTATCCTGTAATTCGACATATCTCTTTTCGAGTTCATAGATCTTTTTCAATGTGTCCTTGAACAAAGAGTAGTCATTTTTATCCTTGGCTTCAATCCAGGTGATATACGCCTGATTGAATAATTCCGTTCTTTCCTTGTCGAATTCCGGAGTCACGTTCTTTTCGGAAGTGATTTCTCTGTCTAAAAGAGTGATGAGTCTTTGATCGTATTGGTCAAGACTATCGATGTCTTCTTTCAATTTCGTGACTAAGTCTTTGAATTCTTTGCTGGAACGGATTGCGAAAATCTGTGCGGAGAGATAGGAGATATCTCTGGCATCATCTGCCATGCCCTTCTTGGGTGCCTGTGTCTCCATGTCGTAGTTGAGAATCTGCATTGTGTGTGTCAAAGATTCGCATTGTTTGAGCAAATCATATAGACGGTTGAGTTGTTCGTTCATTGTTGAATAGCCTTTCATTTTGTACCTATCTTATATTTTTTTCTTTCTTTTCTCAAGATGAGGAAGAGCATATAATACTAATTATGAAGAAACTGAAGATTGATATGCTCTCCCGTGCTACAAGCGTCCCAGCACAGGGAGTCGGAAGTGTCTACATTGAATTGATGAGGCTCTTAGAAAAATACGGCAAAGAGGATTTTGATGTCCGTGTTAACGAGTTGTCTTCGAAAATGGACATCTATCATATCCATTCTGTGAACTACCCTTTCTACAGAATGATGAAGAAAAAGCGGATAACCATCTGTTTTGTTCACTTTATGCCGGATACTTTGGTAGGAAGCGTAAGACTTCCTAGATTTGCTTTTGGTCTTTTCAAAAGATACGTTGTCTCCTTTTATAAAAAAGCGAAGGAGATTGTTGTTGTTAATCCCTCTTTCAAACAAGAACTTGTTGAGTATGGATTAGATGAAAATAAGATTACATATATCCCTAATTTTGTATCCCAGAGCGAGTATTTTTTATTGGATGAGAACAAAAGACAGGCAATCAGAAAGCGCTATAATCTACCGAGTGACTCCTTTGTTGTCCTTGGTGTTGGTCAGGTACAGACGAGAAAAGGCATCCTCGATTTCATTCGTATGAGCGAAGAGAATCCTGATATGTATTTTGTCTGGGCAGGTGGCTTTTCTTTCAAGAATATCACCGATGGTTATTATGAACTGAAGAGAGAAATGGCAAAGAAAAGAAAGAATCTAGTCTTTTTAGGTATCATTGACAGGGATAAGATGAATGAAATCTATAACATGGCGGATGCCTTTGTCTTGCCATCCTATAACGAACTCTTTCCTATGGCATTATTAGAAAACTGCTCAGTCGGAAAGCCGTATATCGTACGTGATTTGGACCTTTACAAGGATATTCTTGTGGATGAGTATCTCAAAGCGAAGGATGTGGAAGGTTTCTCCTCTTTATTGAGAAAACTGAAAAACGACAAGCAGTTCTACGATTCCGCTATATCGATTTCGAAATCGATATCAGAAAAATACGGAGAAGAGAATCTCTATAAGATGTGGAGAGATTATTATTGGAAGATATATAAGAAATACCATAACGTACAGAAGTGATCTGCTAAGCGTATAGCTGTGTTTTGTATAAATTGCAAAATAAGCACACGTTCTTTTTTGACTTTGTGGAAACACAATATTTCCTACTTGAAAAATCTCACACAAATATTTGTATCTACTCGCCCTTATTTTTGGTACAATAACTCTTGATTTAATAATTGAATAAAGAGGTAAAGAAAATGTCAAAAGAAGTGTTCACTCTTGATTTCTACGGCAAGACGCTCACAGTAGAAACAGGAGAAATCGCAAAACAGGCCGATGGCTCTGTCTTTGTCAGATTCAATGATTCCGCCGTTTTATGTGCCGCCTGTGGTGCCCATGAGGCAAAACTTGGTCAGGATTTCTTTCCGTTGACCATCAACTATTTTGAACGTCAGTATGCAGCCGGTAAGATTCCGGGCTCCTTCTTAAGAAGAGAAGGAAGACAGTCTACCCGTGAGACTTTGATCTCCAGACTTATCGATAGACCAATCCGTCCTATGTTCCCAGAAGGATATGTCAATGAGACTCAGGTCACATGCACTGTTATGTCCGCTGATCCGGATGCCTGCACAGATATGTCCGCTATGTTTGGTGCTTCTCTGGCACTTTGCATTTCCGATATTCCGTTTGAAGGACCTATCGCCGGTGTTCATGTCGGAAGAGTCAATGGCGAATTCGTCATCGATCCTACCGTTGAACAGATGGCACAGTCCGATATCGACCTTTCTGTCGCTGGTACAGAAACTGCCATCAACATGGTCGAAGCCGGTGCTAATGAAGTCAGTGAAGATGATATGCTAGATGCTTTGATGTTCGGACATGAAGCTATCAAGAAGCTTTGTGCTTTCGAAAAGGAAATCGTCAGCAAAGTCGGAAAGACAAAGAGACCGCTTAACATTTATCATATCGACGAAGCCTTTGCCGATAAGTGCCGCAATTATGTTGCCCCTGGACAGAGTGAGACAACAGAAAACAGAATCATCAAAGCTGTTTCCATCTTCGATAAGTTAGAAAGACAGAATACAATCGATGCTTTAGAGAAAGAAGTCATCGATCTTGTTGATAAAGCCGATTTCCTCACCGGTGAGAAATATGAGACCATGCAGGCTCATGATCTTGCCGTCAATGAGGCTAAGGAAGTACTTGAAATCGTTGTCCGCAACGAAGTCAGAAGACTTATCACCGTTGACAAAGTCAGACCGGACGGAAGAAAGGTTGATGAAATCAGACCTTTGGACGCCCAGGTTCATATCCTTCCTAGAGCTCATGGCTCTGCTATGTTCACCCGTGGACAGACTCAGGTCATCTCCTCTTGTACATTAGGTTCCCTCGATGATGCTCAGATTCTTGACAACATCACTGGCGACACCACCAAGAGATGGATGCATCACTATAACTTCCCGCCTTTCTCTGTCGGTGAATTAGGCAGAATGGGTACTCCCGGACGCCGTGAAATCGGTCATGGCAACTTGGGTGAAAGAGCTCTTAGTTATGTCATTCCTTCCGAAGAGGAATTCCCGTATACAATCCGCTGCGTCGCAGATGTCTGCGAATCCAACGGTTCTTCTTCTCAGGCTTCCATCTGTGCATCCTGCATGTCTTTGATGGATGCTGGTGTTCCGCTTAAGGCTCCTGTCTCCGGTATCGCTATGGGTCTTATCACCTCTGGTCCGTTAGATGGCAATCATCCTTACACCATTCTTACCGATATCCAGGGTATGGAAGATCATTTAGGCGATATGGACTTCAAGGTCGCTGGTACTCCTAACGGTATTACCGCTCTCCAGATGGATATTAAGATCCGTGGTATCACGAAGGATATCCTTAGAGAAGCTTTATATCAGGCTAAACCTGCCAGAAAGCAGATTCTCGATGTCATGCTCGCTGCCATCCCTGAACCGAGAGAAGAACTCTCTGAGTTCGCTCTCAAGATGAAGCGTTTCAACATCGCAACAGACAAGATCAGAGAAGTCATCGGTAGCCAGGGTAAGGTCATTAACTCCATCATAGATGAATGCAACAAAGATGTTAAGATCGACATCAATGATGATGGCCGTGTCATCCTTTATTCTGTCCATAAGGATATGATTGAGAAGGCCTATGGAATGATCATGTCTATCGCTAAGGTTCCTGAAGTCGGTGAAATCTATGATGGCAAAGTTGTCCGTATCGAATCCTATGGTGCCTTTGTCAATCTCTATGGAAATACCGATGCCTTATGCCATATCTCCAAGCTTGGCTGGAACCGTGTTGAAAAGGTTGAAGATGTCTGCAAACTTGGTGATACATTGAAAGTCATCATCACCGGCATCGATGCCCAAGGTAGAATCGATATCTCCCATCGTGAATTCCTTCCTAAGCCGGAAGGCTATGTCGAAAAGCCGGATCGTCCGCGTGAAAACAAAGACAGAAAGCCTTTCCGTCACGATCATAGATAAGTAACATCAGACTGCAGCGGATTATCTGCTGCAGTCTTTTTTCTTCAATTCCGTTTTTATATAATATTAGATAGTATGAGGAACAAAATCATCACTTGCGGTTTATCTCTTCTTTTCCTTTCTTCAATGGTTTCCTGTGGAAAGAAGATGACGGGAAGAATCACCTTTGAACTGAATGGTGGTTCCTTTCCGGATTCTTTCGGGACGACTTATATTGAGGGAGAAAGCGGCACCGCAATTCTGACTGAAATTCCAGATCCTTCTAAGGATGGTTACTATTTTGTCGGCTGGAGAGAAAAAGCAAAAGATGGCTCTTATAGAATCATCAATAAACGAACGGATAAAGATGGTAAATCCTATTATTTCTATCCGTATGTCAATGACGTCTTCTATGCCTATTTTGAGCCTTTGTCCACTATCACATTTGATTTGACAATCGGTGAAGATGTTGCATCACTAGTTGCACCGAAGGTGGATTCCTCTTCTTTCCAGGATGGCAAACTCAATGGATATGCATCCAAGAAACTTCTTTCATTGGATTATCTTCCGACGGTTTCTGTTGCAGAAGGTGGACATCTTACATTTGATTCCTGGTATACGAAGTATCCGCTGAAAGGTGTTACGGATGAAAACGGACAGAAACATTATTCTTTGGATATTACTGGCGAACTGGGAGAATATGAGTTTGACCGTTCCTTTGGAACGGACAACATGTCTTTCCCTATTTCGGATGACAATAACTTCGTTCTATACGCTAAATGGACCGTCGATCCGACGATTACGGTCCACTATAACCTTGATGGAGTCGATGATTCTGTCTTCCAAGGAAGAAACAATATCTCCTCTGTCCTGATTTCGGAAATGCTGGAAAAGACAGGAATTGATCTGAATGTTGATAATCAGGACTATTTCTATACTTCAGACAAAAAGAAGAGATTCAAAGGATTCTATCTGGATTCTGAACTGAAATCGAGATTTAACCTCACATCCACGATTGCGGATATCAATATCGATCTCTATGTCGGATGGGATGTTCAGGTTACAGTCACTTTAGATTATAACGGCGGAGAATGTGACGGGAAAGATACAGAAGTCTTTGCGGATGAATACTATTCTGGTGATATCTTAGGAGAAGAATTCCTTGCAAATCATACTCCGACTGCATTGGAAAAGGACTTTGTCTCTTATCAGTTGGATGGTATCGATTTCAATATTACAAAAGATGCTCTGCCGAATAACGATATCACTCTTATTGCTGTATATGATGAATATCCGACATTGAAGCTTCACTATGATTATCCGGAGTATTACACCGGAACAAAACTTAACGACTCTGAATCTAAGATAAAGAGTGGAAGCGATATTTCCTCTCTTCTTCAAGAGTTCAGGGACGCTTGTACCGACACGGAACTAGTCGTGATCGGCTTCTATAAACTAGATGGCACTGTTAAGAAAGATTTAAATTCTGAGTATATGCCAAGTGAGGATACGGACATTTATCTTCAGTTGAATTACCGACCATATGTTGAATACGAAGTGTATCTGAATGAGGCTTCGAATTATGAAAGACAGGAAGCTTACTCAGAGAAGGTGTATCTCAGTGATGGCGATATCATCGATATGACTTATCTAGAAGATAGGACAAAATCCATCTCCAAAGATGGTGAAACGTATCTGTTTGACGGATTCTATACGGATGAGATCTTTACTTCCAGTGTACTATTCCCGCTCAGTCTTTCCTCTTCGCATGGAATGGTCGTTTCAAGAACTCTTTATCAGAAGATGACAAAAGCAATCGACATTTCCTTTGTTGAGAAATCAACTGGTGAGGCAATTGGAGTTGTCAAAGTTCTGCCAGGTTCTAAAATTGCGGATTCCAAAGAGACTGCTACTTTGCTTGGAACATATTCAAAACTGACTCTCGTCGTTGATGATAACGAGAAAACCACTTCTTATTTCCCAACTACGAGTTCTACAATCTATGTTTATCGTTAGGTTATATTTGATAATATAAATAAATTTATTATAATAAAAAGGTTTGACTAAATCCTTTTAGAGAAAGTGTGATAACATGAGTTTAACAGCTGGTATTGTCGGTTTGCCAAATGTCGGAAAATCTACTTTGTTCAACGCTATTACCAATAGCAACATTTTGGCAGAGAATTATCCTTTTGCTACGATTGATCCTAACACAGGTGTCGTTGAAGTCAACGATTCCAGAGTGGATGCTTTGGTCGAGATTTTCCATCCGAAGAAAACGGTCAGAGCAACATTTGAATTCACAGATATTGCCGGTCTTATCAAAGGCGCAAGCAAAGGGGAAGGCTTAGGCAATCAGTTCTTAGGAAACATCCGCAACACGGATGCTATCATTCATGTCGTCCGTTGCTTTGATTCCAGTGATATTCTTACCTATAACGGAAGATCCGTGGATCCTGTCGCTGATGCGATGGAAGTCAATTTGGAATTGATGCTTTCTGATATCGATGTCATGACAAAGAGATTAGAGAAGGTGGAAAGAAAGGCGCTTACCACAAAGGACAAGCTTGCCTTGACGGAAGTCTCCGCTCTTCATAAGCTCATCGACGGCTTACAGAGTGAGAAGATGGCAAGAGATGTCATTCTTTCCTCTGCTGAGGAAGAAGTGGCTAAGACTTTCAACCTCATCACGATGAAACCTGTCATTTATGTCGGCAATGTGGACGAGGAAAGCTATGCAAATCCCGATGGCAATCCTTATTTTGCCAAACTGAAGGAATTTGCCGCGTTGAATCATGCTGAATGTATTCCTGTCTCCGCTAAGATTGAAGAGGAACTCTCCAGAGTCTCTCCGGAAGACAGACAGGAGTATCTTGAAAGCTTAGGCACAAGTCAGACCGGTTTGGATAAGGTCACCTTTGCTGCCTATCATATCCTTGGACTAAGAACTTTCTTCACCGGCGGTGAGGATGAAGTCCGCGCTTGGACATTCCATGAGGGTTATACAGCTCCGGAATGTGCTGGTGTCATCCATACGGATTTCCAGAAGTTCTTCCTCAAAGCGGAAGTTTATTCCTACGATGACTTGATTGCTTTAGGAACAGAGCTTGCTGTCAAGGAAGCTGGAAAGATGATGACAGTCGGGAAGGATTATGTCGTCAAGGACGGAGATATCCTGTATATCCGTTCTGCTGCCAAGAAGAAGTAAACATGGATATCAGAACAGGTTTTGGATACGACATTCACCGTTTCGATGAGAACGGAAAACAGTTCCTTTTATCCGGTGTGGAAATACAAGGAAAGAGAATTGCCGCTCATTCCGATGGGGATTGCCTTTATCACTCACTTAGCAATGCCATCCTTTCCGCATTAGGAATGGATGATATCGGAACCTATTTCCCGGACAATAATAAAGAAACGGAGAACCTGGATAGCCTTGATATCCTATCCTTCGCTTTGGCTCAGATGCATCAAAGAGGATATGAGATATCGAATGCTGTTGTCGATGTTCAGTTACAAAGCATCAAATTGAAAGATTATAAAGCAGCGATCAAAAAACGTTTGGCGGAAGTCATGAATCTTGACGAGGAACGAATTGCTGTTCATGCCAATACGAAAGAGAATCTGGACGCTGTCGGAGAAGATAAAGCCGTTGTTGTATATTCCAATGTATGTCTGATTAGAATGTGAGGTGCCATTTATGGATATTCAAGATAAAATCAAAGAAGAACTGAAAAGAGTCATTGTCAAACTTGGAGGAGAGGTGGAGGATAAAGAGATCGTCCTTTCTCCATCTGACACAAGAGAGCATGGAGACTATGCCTCCAATCTCGCGATGAGAAAAGCAAAGATTTTTCACAAGAATCCGATGGATTTGGCAAATGAAATCATTGCTGAATTCTCTCTCGATGGCGTGGATCATATCGAAGCCTGCAAACCTGGCTTTTTGAACTTCTTCTTAAAGCAGGATGAGTTAGGCTCTATCATCAAGACCATTGTCACAGAAAAAGAACACTACGGTGACTTGGATATCGGAAAAGGAATCAAAGTCAACATCGAATACGTTTCCGCTAATCCGACTGGCACACTCCATTTAGGTCATGCCAGAGGTGCTGCCTTAGGTGATTGCCTTGCAAGACTTTATAAAAAGGCCGGTTATGATGTCACACGTGAATATTATGTCAACGATGCCGGTGTCCAGATGGACCATCTTGCAGAATCCTTGATGGTTCGCTATCTTCAGGAATGCGGGAAAGATGCTGTATTGCCCGAAGACGGATATCACGGACCTGAAATCATCGCACTTGCTAAGGAACTGAAAGAGAAGGTCGGTGAGAGCTATCTTGCTGATCCGGAAAACCATTTAGAAGACTTCAAACAGTTCGGTGGCATGAAGTTATTGGATGCCATCAAAAAGGATCTTCACGATTTCCGTGTCGACCAGGATGTCTACACTTCGGAAAAAGCCATCCGTGAAAGAGGCGATGTCGAGAAAGTGTTGGAAGACTTAAAGCCTTTCTGTTATGAACAGGATGGAGCTCTATGGCTCAATACCACAAAAGATGGTGATGATAAGGACAGAGTCCTTGTGAAAACCGATGGAAACTACACCTATCTTCTTCCTGATATCGCTTATCACAACGACAAGTTCAACCGCGGATATGATCTTCTTATTGATTTATTCGGTGCGGATCACCACGGATACATCATGCGTCTGAAATCCTCTCAGAAAGATTTGGGACATAATCCGGATGCCTTGAATGTCTGCTTGGTTCAGATGGTCCGTCTCTTTAAGAACGGAGAGGAATTCAAGATGAGCAAGCGTACTGGTAATGCCATCTCCATGAAAGAGCTTGTCGAAGAAGTCGGTGTCGATGCTGTCCGTTACTTCTTTGTCTCCAGAAGCGGAACCTCCCATCTTGATTTTGATATCGATCTTGCCAAGACATTGGGAAGCGAAAACCCGGTCTATTATGCTCAGTACACTCACGCAAGACTTTGCGGAATCATGAATAACGCTAAGGACTTCTATCCTATCGATTATTCCTCCTCTCTCTTAGTGAGTGAATCCGAGAAGAATCTTCTCATTCTCTTGAAAGGATATTCCGATGCCATCAAGTCTGCGACATTGGAAAACGAACCCTATAAGATCACAAACTATATCCACTCTCTTGCTCAGAGCATCAATGAATTCTATACCAAGTGCCGTGTCATCGATAGCCAGAATCCTGAACTGACAAAAGAGAGACTCGGTCTTGTCGAAGCCTGCAGAGACGTTCTTGCCTCGGCATTGAATCTCATCGCAGTGGATGCCCCCGCTAGAATGGTATCCGCTGAAAAAGCAGAATAGCATTGATTTTTGAATAAATTGTTTTCTTTCAGTCGGTTTTAATAGTATACTTGTAAAGCCTAGATTGAATTATTATTGTTTTGATAAAGGAGAATATACCATGGTAGAAAAATCATTAGTCAGCGTTGCTTATGAAATCCTTAGCGAGGATTATAACAACGGAAAGAAAGAACCTAAACCCTTCCTTGAACTCTGCGCTGAAATCTGCAGCAGAATCAATATGACAGAAGAAGAGTTCACAAAATTGGTCTCCCGCTTCTATACAGACCTCACTTTAGATGGCCGCTTCATCATCAAGGAGAACAACACATGGTCCTTGAGAGAGCATGAACTCTATAAGAACATTCACATCGATATGAACAAGGCCTATTCCACCCTCGATGAAGATGAGTCGGATGAAGACAAGAGAAAAGACGACAACGATGAAAATGACCTTGGCGATGACGACTCTGATTACATCAATGATGAGAAGGAAGAGAACAACTACGAAGATGATGATACCGTCGAGAGCGGCATGGATGACGATAACGACGAAAACGATTAATACCAATTTGTCTTTATAAAGCCCTCTGAAAATCAAAGGGCTTTTTGTTTATTGATTGAGAAAGATGTGATAGTTTCACATAGAACAGAGGTAAAACCAAATGAGTTATTTTGATGAGGAAAGAGAACAGGTATTCTCCGCACTTGAAAAAGCGGACAGCATCGTCATATTCGGACACAAGAATCCGGACGGTGACTGTGTCGGTTCTGTCTTAGGCATGAAGCATGCGTTGAATGCACTTTTCCCAGAGAAGAAAGTCTACGCTGTCGGAACACATCCTGCTTATCTTCCTGTTACAGAAGAAAGCGATGATGTCTCGGATGAAACGATTGAAAACTCTTTGGCACTCATGGTCGATCTTTCTGACCTGGACAGAGTGGAAGATCAGCGCATTCTGAAAGCTCCTTCTATTGTCTGCATCGACCACCATATGAAGCAGTATGATGTCTCTTTCCCAATCGTACGTGATGAGAAAGCTCCCTCTGCTACCTTCATCATTGCAAAGTGCCTTATGCTTCGCTATGGAAAGATTCCTACTTCTCAGTGCGCTTCTTACCTTTACATGGGCCTTGTGACCGATAGCGGAAGATTCCAGTACGATGCGGAACCGGAGACTTTGGAAGTTGCGGGAAAATTAGTCAGCTATGGTGTTGATTATAAATCCATGTACAACGCTTTATACCGTCAGTCCTCTTTGGATCTGAAGTACCGTTCCATCATTTACCAGAACTTCAAGTTCGATGGTCTTGTCACCTATTGTCTCATGGACAAAAAGACATATCAGGAACTCGGACTTACTCAGAATGAGGCAAGCGGAAAGGTCAATCTCCTTTCTATGCTGGATGATCATCCGATTTGGGCGTTCTTCACAGAACAGGAAGACGGAACCATCCGCGTCGAATTACGTTCTAACGGCAAATACAATGTCCAGAAGGTTGCCACACAGTTTAGTGGCGGTGGTCATCTTGCCGCATCTGGATGCCGTCTAGAGACTTTCGACAGAGTTCAGGAAGTCCTAGATGCTCTGAATAAGGCAGAACAGATCTGATGTTCGAAAAAGAACTGAATGCCATGATCCTTGCCGCAAAGAAATCCAGCAAGGAAATCATGGATATCTATAAACGAGGATTCCACGTCTCGGAGAAAGATGATTTATCTCCAGTGACCGATGCTGATATCGCCTCTAATCGTATCATCCGTAAGACCTTGTCGCCGTTTACGGATATCGGATGGCTCAGCGAGGAAGATGCGGATGATCTGACTAGACTAGAGAAGAGAATGCTCTTTGTTGTCGATCCCTTAGACGGCACGTCTGATTTTGTCAATAAGGATGATTCTTTTGGCGTCAATATTGCTTTGGTTGTCGATAAACTTCCAGTCTGCTCTGTTATTGCAATACCGGCCCAGGATAAAATCTATTATGCAATCAAAGGAAAAGGCGCCTATTATCTGGATGGTGATAATTCAATTCCACTTCATACTTCAGACAAGACAACTGATTTAACTTTCTTAGTATCAAAGACTCATGTTTCGAAGAAAGATGAAGAACTGATTGCTAAAAATCGTTATATCATAAAAGAAGTTGTACCATTAGGCGCTTCTACAAAGGCTGTCGCTATCGCCTCGGGTACTGCAGATTGCTGTGTCCGATTCACGAAGATGACAAAGGAATGGGATGTCTGCGCTCCGGATCTTTTGGTTCAGGAAGCGGGAGGCATATTCGTAGACACTTTGAAAAGACCATTTGTCTACAATAGGAAAAATGTCTACAATCTTGACGGATACTGTATGTTCAATACGAAAGAAACCATGGAGAAATTCTTATGAAATCAAAACACATTCTGTTCTTACTTCCTGCCTTATTGTCGTTAGTTGGCTGTGACTTTATTTTAGATCCATCCACCACTGATAAGACCACTACTACATCATCTGACCTTTCCATCTCTACCTCCTCCTCAGCTTCTGCTACATCCAGTCAGGGAGAAAAGGCAGAACTTATCACTGTCTTTGCCATCAACGATGTTCACGGTTCTTTGAAAGAGAATGCGGATGGTGGCGAATTAGGACTTGCCAAATTGGAATATGCCATCAAGCATGATGTTGATTATGATCCTTCTACTAGTATCATCATTTCAATCGGTGATTCTTGGCAGGGCGGATATCTCGCATATAAAGATAAAGCGTTGACCGATGAACTTCTCTCTGATCTCGGCGTCGAAGCAATGTGTCTTGGAAACCATGAGTTTGACTGGGGCATCGATACCATAAAAGAACTCAAGGCAAAATCTCCGTTCCCGTTCTTAGCCTGCAATATCAGAACTCCGAATGGAGCACATACGAATGAGCTTTCTGATAACTCTACTATCATTACCAAAGGCAACGTCAAGGTTGGCGTTATTGGTGTCATGGGAAGCGGACAGGAAAGCTCCATCGCGACAAGCTCCTTAGCCGGTTACTCCTTTGATTCCAGAGTAAGCCTGATACAGGATGAAGTCGAATATCTTAATGGTCAAGGCTGTGACTTAGTCATATTGGCTGCCCATGATTCCTATACGGCCTCTTCTGGTTATGTGAACTCCATTGCCAATACGTTCGATACAACACAGCTTCAGGGTATCTTTGGAGCACATACTCATAGCTTTGAATCTAAGGAATTAGGCGATAATAAGATTCCGTTTGTCCAGGGCGGATGCAATACAAAAGGCTATTCCAAGATGAGTTTCTCCGTGAAGCAAAAGAAGGCATTGCAGCACTCTTATGTCAAGGCATTCAATTCTACAAATTACAATGTGGATGCTTCTCTTCTAAATCAGGATATTCTCACAAAGATTGAAGTGACGGATTCCAAGTACAATGGAGCAGAAGCCATCTGCAAGTTGGAAGGTGACTTCAGAAGAGGATATGAGCTGAATAAGTTTGTACCTGAGATTATGCTGAAACAGGCAATCGCATACGGATTCAAATCCAGCAATGAATTGATTGCTCTTCACAATCTTTCCGGTATTCGTTCCGATATTTCTTCTGGTACATTGACGAGAGAAAAACTGTTTAAAGTTGAGCCGTTTGAAAACAAGGTTAAAATCATCAAAAATGTTTCCGGATCGAAAGTAGCCTCTTTGATTGGTGACGTCAAAGGAACCTATTCTTCATCATATTACGCATACATGAGAGAGTCGGATCAGGCTTTCTCTTCCAGTGTCACTTATGATGTTGTCACAATCGACTTTGTCTCAGAAGGAACATACGGACAAAGAGCATTCGGTAATGCGACACAGTATGATCTCCGCAGTGAAAACCCGTACATACTCGATGTCATGATCGATTATCTTGTATCTAGTGATACAGAAACCTATTACGCATCAGATTATCGTTAAACGTAAAAAGCAGGACGTCGATCCTGCTTTTTATGTTCATAGATTATTTCTTTTCAAGACTCGCTGTCTTCAAGGCATCCTTTCTGAAGGAATCTAATCCTTTCTCCGTCAAAGGATGTTCGATCAGGGATTTGAGAACCTTGTAAGGGACAGTTGCGATATCCGCACCAGCCAATGCACAGTTTTCGACATGAGCTTTAGAACGGATGGAAGCGGAAATGATTTTTGTTTCATAACCGAAGTTGGCTTTGAATTTGACGATGTCTTCGATAAGCTTAAGACTATCCCATCCGTTATCGTCCAAACGTCCTAAGAACGGAGAAACATAGGTGGCATGATTCTCCATGGCTAAGAGCGCCTGAGCGGAGGAAAAGCATAATGTCACATTGGTCGGAATATGTTTCTCATAGAGTGACTTGCAGGCCCGTAATCCAGGAATGGTCATCGGAAGTTTGATGACGATATGCTTCGAATCGATCGCATAAAGCTCCTCGGCCTGCTTCATCATTCCGTCGTAATCTTCGGCTGTGACCTCAGCGGAGATAGGACCGTCAATCAGTTTCGTGATCTGAGTGATGACGTCCTTCTGTGTCAATCCTTCCTTTGCGATAAGGGACGGGTTGGTGGTGACTCCTTTTACAAAGCCCCAAGTAGCGGCTTCTTTGATTTCGTCAAGGTTTGCAGTGTCAATGAATAAAACCATAGTATTATCCTTTCTTTATGTTTATAAAATCGGTGCGGATGTGTTGCTTCCGCGGAATATGTTGAAGATTCCCATGCCAAGATAAGCGTTGTAGTGTGCGGCTTTTTTGTTATAGGCATGGTACGGTGAAGTCTTTGATGTAGGATCGAGGAACAGCAGTTTCTCGAGCTTTTCGTCGATGTTTTTGTATTTCTCTACGATATGTTTGTCGGCTAAGTATTTTCTGATGTACATGATCAGGAAATCGTTCTGATTCTTGATGGCAGAGACATCGACCGGAATCTTTTTGAAAGATTCATCTAACGTGTTCAGACACTCAATCATGTTCTTCGGAAGAAAACGGCCATCATCCTGCATCTCCTTGATAGATGAGGCAATCTCATCATATCTGTTTTTTTCGTAAGGGATGACCTTCTCAAGCTCCGCAAAAGCCTTTTTCTTAGCTCCCTTCATCAGGAAATGAACGATGGCACCGGCGATAAGGTATATCGCGATGACACCGACGATGACTACGACGTAAATCCACCAGGTATTGTTGTCATTCATGATAGAACACCTCAGTCCTTCTTCTCTTCAATGCGGTGGATGCTATCTTCTTTGTTGAAGTGATTGCCATGATATCTCTTGTGAAGCTTGTCGAGATTGTACTGAGCAACCTCTTCTAATGTGACATTGAGTCCAGAGGCCGTCTCAGCGATATACCAAAGAACGTCTCCTAATTCTTCCATAAGGTGTTCTTTGTTGAGCTCATGGCCCTGGAAACGGTTCTTCTTGACGATGTCACAACACTCGCCGCTTTCACCTGCTAAACCGAGAACACCATTGAGGACCATGTCTTTCTTTCCGTCCTCGCTGATAAGGTCATACGCTTCTTTCTGATATTGGTTGAAATTGATTTTGTCACTCATCTTATTGTCCTTTCTAGTCTACGATGATGGTGTAGTCTTTCTTTCTGTATTTTTCGAGGATTCTTTCTGTGCCGCGGAGATACTCTGCATCAGCAGGAAGAGAATCCAGTGAATAGAATCCGATAGAATCCGACTCTTTGTCGTGAGGCTGGATACTTTCACCTTCCTTTATTTTATCATAGAAGATAAAATCGACATAATGAGTCACATCTCCATTCGGATAGTAGAAAATCTCTTTATCGCCGGATAGAACCATCAGAAGCAGAGGATTGTTCAAAGAGATTCCGGTCTCTTCATAAATTTCACGTTTCAGTGCGTCTATGACCGTCTCATGCAGTTCGATAGCACCGCCGGGAAGACAGTACATCCCGTTGTCATGACGCCTTTCCAAAAGGATTTCTCCCTTATCATTTTCGATGATACAACAGACACCGACAGAGAGCAGGGGGTCGTGTCCGATGACTTTTCTCATTGATTGAATGTAGTCCATATAGAATTGTCTCTCCTATTCGAGTATCATTATAGCGAGATTTGAAAAAACATGGTACAAAATGACAAGATAAATCTAGATCAGGCGATATCCTATCTTAAAGCAGGCTATCATCTAGTCAGCATCATCGGAAAAAGAGAAATCCGTTTCTTTTATCGGGAAGATAAGATATTGGTTTTCGGTGAAGAACATTTTCTCTCGCTGAACGAGTATTCCTTCAAGGAAATCTATCATGATTGCCTCTTTGAAATCGATACGGAAACGGAAGAAGAAGCGGTCGATATGAAAAAAGATGAAGAGTATTATTCCTGGAAGCAATAAAACACTTGAAAATAATCGATTTTTCGCTATAATTAATTAGCATTATATCAGTGAGGTATATTTACTATGGGAAAGAAAAGATTTGAAGCCAGAGGCTTTGCAGATGAATGGGCCGTCAGAAGAAAGAAGAGATTAGCCAAGGAAGCAAAGTCCGAAGCTAAGAATAAGGCTGCAAAGAAGACTGCTAAGGCCGCTGCTTTAGAAGCAAAGTAAATCATCAGAATCCATCAAGAATCGGCTATCCTAACGGGTAGCTTTTTCTTTTCACAAAAAAGAAAGCAGTACACATTATAACATTTATTTTTATGACAACACTTCAAACAAAAACCGGAAGCCACGCTAATTGTGTCTTCCGGTTTTATTGTTTTTAGATTACGCCGAAGAAATAGTTTTTAGTAGAGTCGGAATAAGAGAGAGTCAGCTTTGCACCATTGTCTACGACGGAGCCGCCGTTTACGACACCGAACAAGTTCTTCGTGAATGTGTAATCCTGGAACTGATAATTATCCAAGTTCACGTAGGCGTCGTTGCTGTTATAGGCGTTGAGGAAGGTGTTGTATCTTGCCATCTTCTCGTCACGGATTGCATCTTCTGCTTCGCCAAGAGCGATGTTATTTCTGATTGCATTGAATTTCAATGTTCCGCTCATGATACTGGCGATAGAGAAGTTGACTGACATGTTGAAGCTTGTAAGCTCCTTATCGGAATTATATCCGACGGTGATGTTCGTGCCCTGATCAGCGAAGCTGAGAACCGGCATTGAGATCAACTTGCCTAAGGAGCAAGTCATGTTCATAGAGCCGCTGCCGTCTTCATTTTCCTGCAATACTGCCTTATCGATAAGAGAAGAATAGTTGTGGTTGATGACGACAGAATCGCTGCTACTAGTATCCTTCATTGCAGAGAAGACTTCGCTAAGTGTGATATAACCGGCTTTCACAACACTAAAGCTGACGCTTTCGATATTGAGGATGTAACTCATCAGGTAATAGGCGATATTGTCGGTGATTTCTTTCGGTGTCAGCTTGTAAAGCTCGACTTTTTTGTTTTTCTTGCTGTCTGTCGTTGTTCTCTCAGAGAGGACAAATTCGTTTTCGACGAAGAATTCAACGCCATAGAAGTTGCTGTCATTGATTGTTGCTGAAGAACTGCTCTTGAAGGAGAGATATGCTTTGACGGTAGAATCGATGATGGAGACATAGACCTGGAAGTAGGTGTTGAGTCCGATTGCATTGATTCCGATGACTTCGGCATTGAGGTTCATGCTTCCGCTGAGATCGAAGAAGTGATGGTTCGTCGTTGTGATGCCGCAGTTGACCAAGGTATCGAAGCCGTGTACATCGACGAAGTTTGCTTTTGTGTTGTCGTTGTATTCGATTGTCGGCTTTGCGTTAGCGTCATAATCTCCAAGATCGAGTTCGGCATGGAGAGTATAACCATCATAATAGCCATCGATTTCGGCTTTGCTTATCTTGTAGTTGTCATCGAATGTGACAATGATTGTATCTACATTATCGGTTGTATCTTCACTGTTGAGGATGGAGGAAGCTAACTGCAATGTGACTGTCTTGTCATTGATTTCGACTTTCTTGATGTAATCATTCAAGAGAATCGAGTAATCTTTGTTTTTGAAGGCATCAAGGATAGGAAGTCCAGTCACCACTTTTTCTGTCGTATCGAAGTAAGCTTTCAGATAACGATAGAGAAGGTTTGTCTTATTGTCCTTTAATGACATGACTCTGTCATAGATGGAGAAGAGGTCGGTATTGTTCATGACAAGACTTGTCATACCGGTGTCATTGTTAGAGTCAGTGTCCTTAGACGTGTACTGAGCGACTGTCTGACCTTCTGTATGTGTTCCGGAATAGAGATAATCGATCTTATGATCGGTCTCTTTTGCGTAACTGTCAGGTTGCTGAAGCAGGTGAAGTGTACCGCCGACATCCGGACTTTCTTTCTCCGTGATATCGACCTGAGCATCACCGTATAATCCTAAATAGGATTGATACTGACCGTTTTCGTCTTCCTTCTTGATTTCACCGTTGAGATTGACAGAGAACTGCTTCAGATCAGTCGGAAGGGCCATGAAGCCATTGATGATCTTGCTGGCAGAATTGATTTCTGTGTAGTACTTTGTCTCGTCTTCAGTGAGATGGAAGTCGTTGTATTCATCCTGTAAGTTAAGGGTGAAGTCTAATTTGTATTTGTTGTTGATTTCAAATCCCTTGCAGGAGAGAGAAGTGATGGAGTCATCATCGGTATTGACGTAAAGAGATAAGCTAGAGATACTATCGGCAAGAGTAGAGCCTTCGAAAAAGAGAGGAAGGTTGATATCTAATCTCAGAACATTAGAATCCACATTTTCTTTATCCAAAGTAAGATAATTTTCGATGACTTTCAGGGAATAGCTGTCCTTGACTTCATCGATGATGGAGTGGATGACAGTGTTCATGCCATCAAACGCCTTGGATGTGTTTTCCTTGTCTTTGTTGAGCAAGTCATAGACTTCACCGACTTCACTGTCGGAGATCTTCTGTTTGAAGAAACTGTCCATCTGTACGAACAAATCGTGGTCCTGATAGACGAAATCGACGTTGTGATCATATCCGTTCAAATTCGTGTTCAGGGTGAGACGATAATCGCCATAATAATTGTTTCCGGAATCTAAGGAAAGAGAAGTGACATCAGCGGAAATTTCACCATTAGCAAGATAACTCGTCTCATTTGCGATATTCTGAAGGTTGAAGGAGTATGTAGTGTTGAGCTTACGTTCATCAGCAAGCTTCGTGACAGTGTTGAAGATAGAGATAATGCTGTGATAATCTTTGAAAGCTGCAAATTCAGCATCGGTATATTCAAATGCAATACTATCCTGCGGCTTAACATCGACTGTGAAATCTAAATGGATGTTTTTGTAGTTGAAGTTCTCAATAGTGATTTTGAATCCGTCAGATACTGTTGCGGAAGTGTCATCCAAAGTGATCTTGAGGATGTAGTCACCTAATCCGAATGCTTTGGCATTGATAGAGAGAACAAAGCCGTTGGCAGTCGATTGGAAATCGGTAAGGAAATTCTTGTAGACGGATAAATCTCCGTTCAGCAATTTCTGAAGGTCAGTACCATCAAGAATGCTGTTAAGACTATTTGTGATATCAGGAAGATCTTCTGTGCTGATTTCAGAGGCGATGATGCGGATGACGTCATCGATAGTGGAAGAGGAGATTTTTCCTTTGATGAGATTGTTCAAGGCAACGTAGACATTGTTATCCTTATAGGTTGCATAAACGTTGTTAGCAAGAGTTCCGTTATTCAGATGTTCTAAGGAAACTTCGTATTTTCCTTTTGATGCATCTTCTGTAATAGTGCTAAGGTCGCCTTTAAGTTTTCCACGGAAAGTCTGATTTTGAATCGAATTGTCTGTTACATTGACATCAGCATTGAAATCAGCAACGAAATTTTTCTTCTGCATCAAGGAAGCGATGGATGTGATTAGATTTGTTGTGCGTGTTGTATAGTCAGTATAGTTCTTCTTCTGATCATCGGTAAGACCGCTATAACTGGACGTATTTTCAATCTTGATGGCATTTACATCGATCTTGATAGCATAGGAAGAATTGATCTCGATTCCGTTTTCATCGACTGTCTTTCCACCGATGAAGTTGTAATCGGCATCGGACATCAAAGCTATTTTTGCGCCTTTGATAGAGACCGGAAGATTCAAAGAAGAAAGGAAATCGTTGCAGTCGAGAATATATTCATATCCGGTTGCAGTCTGTTTCTCTTCGACGGTATCAAGAATGCCTAAAGCATTGTTCATCAGTGTAGACAAGTCGAAGCTTCCCATATCCGGAATGGTAGGAACATTGATGTTCAGTTTAGAAAGGACACCAGTGATTCCGGCAATCGTTTTCGGAGCAGAGAAAGAGAAGGATTTCTGTCTATAATCAATGTAGAGCATATCCGTATCATAATAGACGGAGAGATCTTCATTGATATCTTTGTATTTTACATTCAAATTGCCGTTCAGCTTCAAGGCAGAAGTGTTTCCGCTTAAAACACCACTTAAATCGATATCCAGATTGCTGAAATTCAGATAGATATCATCATTTCCCGTTGTAGATAATGTGAAGGATGCATTGTCAGCCTTTACTTCCTGGACACTCATCATCTTGTTAATCATCTTCGAGAATCCAGTTTCCTCAATCGGAGGGTTGTAGATGCTGTCATCGTCATCTTCACTGTTATCAGAGGTATCCGTTATCGGTGCGGAAGTTGTTCTAGTGAGTTTCTGATAGAGGTAGGAACCGACACCGGAAACGCTTAGTGTCAGTACGCTGATAAGAGGATATAAAATAATATGTTTCATTATCCCTCTCCTTTCTAAATATTCATCAATTCGTAACCATTGAAGTCTTCTGTGATTTCAGGGACTTTTACGGTCACAGATTTACCATCATTTTCGATTGTGTTTGTCGTGCCTGTCAGATAAATCTGATCGAGGTCGGAGATTGCGTTTGTGACAAGGCCTCCTGTGTTGACACGATATTCATCGTGAAAGACAGAGGAGATAAGTTTTAGCTCATTGTCCACATTAAAAGTGAGTTTACAACTTGAAAACTGAGGACGGGATTTTAATCTTCCGGTAGTCTTCATCTGGACTTGAACATAGGATACTGCGTATCCGACATTCAGGTCTAATTCGATGTGATATCCGGAATCCGTCTTGCTGATTGTTGACGTGGTAACGGACTTGTTTGTAAGAGAGTAACCGATGACTCCGCTTCTTTTATGCTTGCTTTCTTCCGTAGAAGCATCATATTCATCTTTGTTCAATGTCAAAAACTTTTCAGGGATCGGCTCATTATCGGAAGTATCGCTTTTATCGATACAATAGTATGTTCCATGCAGCAATTTTCCGAAAGACTGAATGTATTCATCGTATGTGTAGTTTTTTGCTTCCAAGCCATCCTTCTTCCAATCGTCTTCATCTTTACATTCATATGCCTTGACGCTGTTGTCGTTGGAATCGTAGTATCTGTCAGCGGTGTTGACAATAGAGGAAGAGGAAACCTTTTGGTTGAAAACACCTTCGGGATAACTATATGTAGTGCTTAAAATGGATTGCTTGACGCCGGCAGCAGCCTGAACTACACCTTTGCCAAGGGTAAGGCTATAGGGAGTGTTAGCATAAAGATCACAGGCATAGTTGATAAGGATATAAGAATCCGAACTAAAATCCTCGGCAATTGTTCCAGCCGTTAGTGAGGTTTCGATTCTTTCTTTATCATATGATTTATCCTTTTCGATGACGATGGCATCTTGTACAGGATTGATGTTGTTATATAAGACATACCCGCCGATCACACCGACACTGGCAGAGATGACACTGATGACAGTAGAAATAACGATAGTGGAGGTCTTGGTCTTTTTCTTTGCCTTAACGGGTTTGTTCTCGTTTTCAGTTGAATCTATTTCTTTTTTGTTGTTTTTCATAATACCTTAAATTTAGCACTACGATAAACGTATGTGCTCATAGGTATCATATCTTCTTTCAACAAAATGGTCAATTGTTATTCAAAAAAACTATTTTTTGATTATTTGTCAGATTCCATCAAAATTCTCATACGTTCTTCGTATCTTCTTCTCTTGTTTTCTTCCTGGATTGTCTTGTTTGTGTAGTAGAAGATGACAATAAGAAGACCAATCATGGCGATAATCATGGCAAGAGTTCCCCAAAGACGGAAATCCATGACACCACTCATCTTGAAGAAAGTGGCGAAGGATTTCTGGAGGGCGTAAAGAGGATTGGTGTTCAGCTTTCCGATGTTATAGGCACAGACACCGAGAATAGCGAAAACAAGACCGGTAACCCAAATGGCACCGAGAATGGAATACCATACGATTTCGCCAGTGAAAAGTTTTCTTGGCTTTTTGTTTTCTTTCTTTTCGTTCATGTTA
Organism: bacterium; assembly: GCA_963621825.1. GTDB lineage: Bacteria > Bacillota_I > Bacilli_A > RFN20 > CAG-288 > Enterosoma. The sequence continues at coordinate 2,987 of CAVFFP010000012.1, read as the reverse complement.
GTTTTCTCCGTTTTCAGCTTTTCTCATCTTTTCGCCGATGTCAGCAAATCTCTTGTTGAGATCGTTCTGAGTAGCATTCAATATCTTATCGAAATAAGAACTGAAGAGTTCGAAATATTTCTTCGGATCGGTTGTCTGCTTCTTGCCAGTGAAGATTTCACAGTCAGAATAGACAGCTTCACGTGCGAAACGGAACTCCTCATCGTTTTCGCCATAGGAGTTGAGAACAGCAACCATATCCTGGTTCAACTGATGGAATTCATTCTCTAACATACGGAAGGAAGGATCGTTTCTAGGATCGAATTCCGGATCCTTGTGAGGATCGATTCCATTATGCTCTTTGGAATAGGACTGAGCATAGGTGTTTGCGTTATTGTTGAGCTCTAAGAACTTGTCAGCGATAAGCATGCAAGAAATCTTACCAGCGAAAGCGTGGAAGAAGCGGATATCCTCATTGATGAGTTCTTCAAAATCATTCTCCAACTTTCCTCTTTCCTTCAAAGACTTCTTTGCAGCAAGCATAAAAGCCTCTAAAAGGCCACGGAGTTTGACGATGGTGGAGAACATTTCGATGATCAAAGACTGTTCGACATTCACTTTGCCATCGATGGTGAGAGTAACAATTCTTCCGGGGTCACCATAGACATCCTCGATGAAATACTGCATATCCTCTTTCAGAGTTTTTCCGGCATCACCATTTGTATCACAGTTCATCGCAAAGGGAGAACCTTCCTGAGTTAAAGCGACCAAGGCGTTATAACGGGATTTTCTTTCGTTGGCATCAAAACCGGCAGTGTTTCTCGGCTGTAAGCAATACCATAATGTAGACTCGACAATACGGGCAATGGTGACGATAGTCATCACATTCTTTTCTTCATCGTTCATAGTTTTCCTCACTTAAAAAAGCACACAAGGCTAACTACTATTATATCAAATGATTATTCTTTTTAAATAGGTAAAGAAAAAAAGGGGCTGTTACAGTATTCGACTGATTCCTAGCGGAAACCAGGAACCGGCCGGATGACTTGCGGCCCCTTTTCTCATGCTATTTTTTCTTCCTCTTATATTCCTTTTTCGCTTTCTGGTTCGGTCCGGTCTTTCCCTTCCTGAGGCCTCCTCTTTTCACCGCACATGATATCCTGTGTGGCTTTTCCGCCGTCAATTCTGACGGTGCCTTCCAGAAATCGGGATTCTTTCCAATGATGACGAATCTGAGATACTTGCGCAGGTTAAGTCCAAGGAAGTTCAGCATGACTTCCATCGACGCCTTCGCAAGACCTCTTCTCCTGAACCTCTCATACCTCATGTCCTGCTTGAGCATCCCAAACGTGCCCTCAACTTGTATGCTTCTGTTCACCCTCATTTCTATTCCTTTCGGTGAAAGGAGGTTCCTGTATGCCGCGTTCTTCTCCTTCAGGAATTCGACGTTGATCTCAAACAGCCTTCCTCTTCCGTTCTTCCTTAGGCTTCTCTTGCAGTATTTCGCATAAGGGCATTTCCTGCAGGACTCTATCTCATAGAATCTTGTGCCTGTGCCGCCGCGGTACGGAATGCCGTTCTTCTCAGTCGCCTTCCTTCCGCATAGGCAGAACACGTCTCCGCTGTCTTCAAGGCGGTAAAGAGCAGGCCTTCTTCCGGAGATCTCGCCTTCCCATGAGCCCGTTTTCACGAAATTCCTGATGCCCTTCTCCTTCAGGAAGGCATAATTCGCCAGGCCGCCGTATCCGGCATCCGCACAGACCGCGGAAGGATAGGATCCGTACATCATCCTATGCCTCTCGAGCAAAGTTGGAAGCGTCTTGTAATCGCTTCTGTCCTGGCTTACGTAATAGGTCAGAACTATGCCTTTCGAGACTGCGGCCTGTATGTTGTATCCGGCATGCATGTTGCTGCCGAGTCCGGAATAGTAGTCTTCCTTCAGGCACATCGCGGTCGCATCATGGTCTGTCTTGTAGTAGGAGCTCCTGTTCCCGCCGCAGATTCCGCACTGTTCCTGATACTCGGACATCTTCTCCATATAGGAGAGGCAGTGCAGATAGGCTTTGACGATCCCGGGGTTCCTGATTCCCTTTCCGGTCTTCACTGAGGCGGCGTCGATCCCGAGAGACTTCAGCTTCTCCGACAGCTGTGCGACGATGTCCGAGACCGACTTCACATGCCCTGCCTCCCTTCCCATCGCATTCACGCCGTAGGGAAGCGACTCCGCCTTTGCCTTCTCGAGAAGTCGGTCCATCCTTCTGTCAGGCTTCCAGACGAACTTGTATTTGTTGGCGTTGGCCTCTATCTTTGTCCCGTCGATGAACGCCTCCTCGCATGGGTCTATCTTCATTTTTCTGCATATGGATGACGTGACACGTGAGAATATCTCGTCCGCGTTCGGGAGCACGCATTGGTTCAGGAACCGGCAGAATGTCGCATGGCTTGGGACCTCCTGGGACATGAAATAGACGAAACGCATGTCGAACCGGCAGCGGGACTCGATGTCCCTCAGCCGTCCCCCGTCTATTGAGAATGAGAGAAGGACTGCCGCAAACATCATGTATGGGTCACACTCCGGATGGCCTCTTCTGCTTTCGCTCTTCTTCCATTCCGAAAGACAGCCCTCTATCCCTGATTCTGAGAGAAGTTCCATCAGAGAGCGTATTTTCTTGCGCTCATCCGGCTCATTTCCCAGTGGGACTACAAAAAGCTGATGATTTATGCTAAAATTTGACATAGTAAAAACTCCTTTGTGGTGAAAGGTTTTTTACGAAGCTTCGACACCGGTTGCACCCGGTGTTTTTATATTCTATCCCATTTTTGCTTCTTTTTGTCGGAAAAACGCGAAATCGTCGCAAAAAACGATTCGAAAAAGCAGACACGAAAAAGGGGCCGCAAGCCATCCGGCCGGTTCCTGGTTTCCACTAGGAATCAGTCGAATACTGTAACAGCCCCTAGAAAAGGGGGTTTACTGATCAATTTCGATTAAGCCGTATGTTCCGTCATCT
>CAVFFP010000011.1:0-49198 GCA_963621825.1 bacterium | reverse complement strand
ATTCCAATGTTGTGCTATAGTTCTATTTAAAGTCCAACATCAGGGGTGCAGTACACAATAGCCAGGTCGCACTAATTAGCGACCTACTTTGAAGTAAGGACTGCTATCAATAGTGCCAACCGAAGTCTATGCTTCGGAGAGTACATAAGGTATTACCCTATGTCCCAACTCGACATTCTCTGACCAAAGAATGAAGGTTTCGGCGATTCTTACCTTTCCTAGCTTCCCAATCGGTCTTGATGGAAGTAGTACTATTTTGTAATCGCTCCTCTATTCGATCTGACGTGTTATAATTTATCAACAATCTCCTTGTTCATCAATATCAACTATCAAAAAATAGATAAAACAATATAGAAAAGCCCTTTCTTTTCTTCTTTTTGCCTTTTGTTTCGTTATACTATTCCTTGAAAGCGAGAAACAACATGAACACATTGATTGTCTATTTTTCTAGAAGAGACGAAAACTGGGTGAATGGAGAAATCAAGGTGTTAGATATCGGAAACACGGAAAGAATCGCAGACTATATTCAAAAAGCGACAAAGGGAGATATGTTTCCTTTAGAAATGGAAGAACCATACTCCTTCGATTATGAGACCTGTGTAAGACAGGCAAAGAACGATCAGTTGAGTAATGCCGAAAGAAAGCTGAAAAACATACCCGATTTATCGAAATATGATGTGATTTATCTCGGATACCCGATCTATTGGGAGGATCTTCCTTCTCCGGTCATCACTTTCCTGAAGAGTGCGGACTGGAAAGAGAAGACCATCTATCCTTTCTCTACTCATGAAGGTAGCGGATTAGGAGCAAGCATCTCGCATATCAAAGAATTGACTGGTGCAACAGTATTAGACCCTCTTCCGATTCCGGGAAGCTTAGTGGATAAAGCCGAAAACCGAGTCAGAAATTGGGTAGAAAAACATCAGTAAACATTGTTCTTTATTTTTAATGATAGGTATTACGTCCTCACTTATTTAAAATATTGATGTAAGGGCTTCCTAGGCCTAATTTTCAGTGAGGTGACACCATGAAAAAGAACAAATCATTTCTGTTATTGCTTCCGTTCCTTTTATTGTCTTCAGTAGGATGCGACAAAAAGGAATCGGCTACCTCTTCTACTCCTTCTTCGGATAAAGGTACGGATAATATCTCTACTCATAAGCCGACAGATGAAGAGCTTGCCAATGTGGATGATGTCTTCAGCTATGACAACTTTATGAAAATGTCTGGCGGACAAGAGACAGCGGATCCTTTTGTCTTTCGCTTTAACGGTAAGTACTATCTCTATCCGACGACAAGCGGAAGAGCGGTGCGCTGCTTCGTATCTGAGGATCTGATTAACTGGGAAGCTTGCGATAACGGAACAAACGGCAGAGGATATTGCTACGAATATTCTACCGATGGTTCTTCTGCACCTTCCAGTCAGATTCCGTTTGCTCCCGAGGTGACCTACTTCAACGGTTCCTTCTATATGATTATGTCTCCTAGCGGAAACGGACACTATATTCTTCAGGCCGATAATCCGGATGGACCTTATACCTGTATCACTGAAAACGTAGGAAGAAGCATCGACGGCTCTTTCTTCATCACCGATGATGAAAGAATCCTGATGTATGGTGCCGGAAGTGGATGTATTCAGGGCTATGAGATGACCGATGATTTCACAGATTTTACCACCAATACCAACGGCGATTATTTCTCAACTTCCATCGGTGCCTGTCATATGGGCGGATGGAATGAGGGACCCTATCTTCTCAACCGATACGGCGAATACTATATGACATGGACGGGTACCAATTACATCAACCGTGATTACCGCGTCGATTATTGCTATGCTGGAAAAGGCAGCAATCTTCTCTCGTCTTCCTCTTTCACAAGAAAAAAGACAGTCCTTTTGGAAACGGGTGACTCCTTCTGGGGATTAGGACATTCCTGCACGGTCTTAGGTCCGGATTTGGACTCCTACTATATCGCCTATCACAACATGATTCCGGGAAGAACGAGATACTTCAATATCTCCCGTCTCTCCTTTGATGGTTCGAATATGGTCACTAATTTCGTAAGACCGGATGACTGCGTCGGAACAGATCTTCCTCCTTTTTATAGCGATGGCCTAGACTCCTATGAGAGTGTTGGGAAGTATCTTCTTTCTCCGACTTCTACCGGTGATACGTTCTCTGCGGAATTCAACACCATCGGAGAAGGAAAGATGATCTTCTCCTATCATGATGAGAGCAATTATTCCTATATTGAGTTCATCAACAATACATTGACGGTCCATACAGTCGACCATAATACGGATACAGTCATTTCCGTCGCTGATCTCACTCATGAATTTGATACCAGTGTTTATCACACCTATCGTATCCAATATGATAAGGGAAGACTTGTCCTTTACTTTGATAATATGATGAAGGTCGATGATTCTGGAATCGAACTGACTGGCGGAAAAATCGGATATCTGGATTCTGATTTCTCTGAAATCGGATATTCTGCCTATAGCAATGTTGCTTTAGGCACATCGGATGCAAAAGCTTATTCCGATGAAGTATCCTTGGCTAGCAACTACGATCCGGATCTCTCCTATCTCACCAATGGTTCTACTACGGAACTGATTGAATCCAAGGTGAATTACAACAATACGGGATCTCATAATCTCGTACTGAAGAATACGGGTGACTTTGTCACTTACCGCATGTATGCACACAATGCGGAAAAATACGAGATTTCACTCCGTGTTCCTTCTGATTATGTCTCCTCTAGCTTCCAAATCAAGATTGATGGACAGGTGGAAAAGGAAGTCACCCTGTCTGGTTCTGTCCCTAAGACAGAGGAAGGAGATGCCTTAGTCAGAGTTGCGGACTTACAGATTGACCCTGGTGCCCATAACATCACCTTTGTCAACACCGGTGATGAATTAGCGTTCAATGAAGTCCACTATGAGGAAGTAAATGCCTTTGACGGTTATGATTTAGATTTGGCAGTTGATGATATCTCCACTCTTACCGCAAGACGTGGATCCTATACTACTGTCGAACAGACAGAAAATGGTGTCCGCAGTGAGAATGAGGGTGCTTTCGGACTTTTGACAGAGGGTGATTACTCGGATGTCACAGTCGAGACCGATATGACAATCCATTCGATTGAGAATGATGGCTATGCCGGAATTCTGATGAACGTTAAAGACTACTCCGTCGAAGAGGATGACGTCAATGATCCGAACAACTATAACGGATATCAGTTTGTGATCGCCAATGGAAAAGCACAGATGAATTATGCGGACTTTGCCTTCACAAGTCAGGTAAAAGCAGGAAAGTTCTACTTCCAAGATGGAGAAACCTACCATTTGAAAGCAGTGCAGCAGAATAACAATTATAAGTTCTACATCGATGATAAGCTTGTCATCGATTGCTCCGCTAACATCGGAACACTGAGAGGAAGAGCAGGAATCTTCGCTCACAACGCCGATGTCACATTCTCCACTTTGTCAGTCAGTGAGTGATAAGCTCATTTGTTCCCCCTTAGATTAGCCTCGTGTCAAGCGAGGCTTTTCTGTTGGTGAAAAAGAATATAGCGAAAACATAAAAAATATACGATTTCGTCAAGGAGCTACTTATGATTGGCGGGAAAAAGAAGTTCAGGAGTTGCTTTCTCTCTATGACGGAAATCGTGCGGAACTTGTTGCTGTATACGGAAGAAGGAGATGATTTAAAGAATCAGCTTAAATCCTTCCATTTGTTTTTACTTCGCTATGGTCTAAGTCAGGATGAGAAGATGCCGAAGGACTGGTTTGATGTTTTTTATCTGTTGAAAAAAACTTTTGGATGACAAAAAACAGAATAATCGTCTGCTTGTTTGCCTTGATGAGCTTTCTCGATTCGATACAAAACAATCTAGCTTTATGAAAGCTTTTGAACTAGATATGGCTGTTTGAAAGACAACTTGATGGTCGTAGTCTGTGAGATTGAAAACTCCTGGATTCAGAATAATCTTATCAATAGTCACGTTGGTTTGTATGACCGTTTCACTTACGAAATCAAACTTTCTCCGTTCACTCTTTTAGAGTTTGAACGGTTTTCAAGGAGAGAGATATCGTCATGACGCGTTACGATGTTGCCTCCTCCTATATGGTTTTAGGTGGCATATCGTATTATTTGGGATATTTCAAAAAGGATAAGAGCGTAGCGGGAAATATTGATGAACAGTTTTTTGAGAAGAATGCTCATCTGAAATATGAGTTTGACCGATTGTTCCTCTCCAGCTTTGATAACAGCGATTTCGCTGAGAAAATGGTTCGTCTCCTATCTACAAGAAGAAAAGGAGATACATACAAGAAACGAGATTGTCAAGAACCTGAAAGTAGCGATGGCGGAAATCTTTCCAAAGCAATCAATGCACTCCTTTCCTGCGATTTCATCGAAAAGTATGTTCCTTTCGGTGAACAGAGCAAGATTGTGAACTATCGACTTGTGGATCCATTTTGTGTCTTTTACCTGAGATTCTGCAACGAACAGAATGTGGATACCCGTTTCTGGACGAATCATGTCTCAAGTCAGGAGTTATCCACATGGAGAGGATTTGCTTTTGAGAATGTCTGTCTCTGTCATACAAACGAAATCAAGAAGGCTTTAAGCATCAGCGGTGTGATCACAAAATCTTCCTCATGGAATTATAGTGGCGACGATGGTTCCAGACAGGTTGATCTGATCATATCCAGAAATGACAATGTCGTGAATATGTGTGAGATGAAATTCTATAGCGATATCTATGCTGTAGATGAATCCTTATACAGAAAGGTTTTATCCAGGGACGAGGAGATACATAAACACATTCCTAAAAAAACAGCCGTAGATAATACGCTTATCACATCATTTGGTGTCAATAAGAATCAATACAAGCAATATTTTCCAGAATATCCTTGTCTTTGATGATTTTTGATAAAACTCACGGAAATGAAGTGATTTATTTCACTTTATTTAATAATCCTTTGTTTCTCCCTTTCCATTGTCCTTTATTTTTAATGCTACAAAATGTAAGCCCATACAAATATAATTAAAAGAGATGGAAGGGGTTACCTGTGTCGCAATCTTCTGATGCGACGCTCTTCCAGTCAAGAAAGGATTACAGATATGAAAAAGAATCTGGTTTCGATTTTAGCCCTTGCTGCTATGTTCACTCTCGCCGGTTGTGGTGAAAAGACTAGCGATGCTCCGGCAAGCAATTCTGACGCTCAGACTTCAGAAAAAGGAAGTACTGCTGATAGCGTAGTTGTCAAAGGTGTTTCCATCACCAATAGCGATGGAGCTACACTTAGTGAAGATGAACTTACTGTCTTAGACGGAACCTCCGTCACTCTTAAGGCATCTGTCGATGCAGACAAGTCTGGACTTAAGGTCAATTGGAGTTCCTCCAATACGGACGTTGCCAAGGTCACAAATGGTGTTGTCCGTTTCCTCTCCGTCACTACTGAGACAGATGTCACCATCACTGCTACTAGCAGAGATGATGAGACAAAGTCTGCTTCTGTCACATTCCACGTTCAGCATTCCATGATTGACTTCTCCACTTCCAGAGCAACCGATCTCGATACCTCTGAGTTCCTTTCCGATGGAAAAATCGTCACCGGAGTTGGCGATACTGCTTTAGTCTATTCCGATGTCTATGATACAAAATGGTATGTCCAGGCTGATATTACCTATACTGCATTCTCCGAAAGCGACAACTATCCTAAGTTCGGTATCATGTCCGGTAACAAGGCTGGTATCTGGACTGCTACTACAGAATCTGAAATCTGCTATAACAACTTCTTCTATCTTGATACGACAAATCCGAACAGTTCCTCTTCCTGGAGCAACTTCAATACTGTTACGACAGATAATACCTATGCCGGTTGGGATTGGGGCAATCAGTTAGGTGGCTTCAACTTTAACTATAAGATGGGTGAAACCCTTACTTTAGGTCTTTTAAGAGATGGAACCGACTATTATCAGTTTGTCTCTAAACAGAATGAAGACGGAACACCTGGTGATCTTGTCTGCATGAAGCATGTCGTTGACAAACTCATACCCGCTGATGTTCCTACCTATGCTTGGGTCGGCGGCTGGGCTTCTGCCGCTGATGTTTCTAACTTCAAGTCTCTCACTGGCGATGCAGTCGATGCTATGTATGATGATCCTGCTGAATTGAAGGTCAATGGCGATGGAACCACACTCTTTGTCGGCGATACCTATCAGCTGAATGTCTCTGCTGATTTCATCAACTTCAACAGTAAGAAACTCACCTACACCTCCTCTGACACTTCTGTTGCTACCGTCTCTGAGACTGGTCTTATCACTGCCTTGCAGAAGGTTGGAAGCACGACTATCACAATCAGCTATGGTGATTCTCTTACCAAGACCATCACAATCAATGTCACTGACGATCTTAATTTCAAGGTCGATATCGATGGTAAGATGGATGATAAGATCTGGTCTGAGAAGGTCAAAGCCAACAAGTATCGTCTCAACCTTAACGGAGATGGCGAATACATCGACTTCTATGGTGCAAAAAACAGCCGTGGTATCTATCTCTTCGCTCAGGCTCACGTCAATTCTATGAAGAGCGGTGAGGCAAGCGGCAATTGGTGGGAAAATGATAACTTCGAAGGAAGATTTGTCGATACAACTACAAAGAATGCAATCGAGGGTCCGAATACGAGTAATAAGGGTCAGTGGTGGATTTCTGCCAACAAGACCAGCAACTTGGATGACTTCTTTGTCTCCGACACTGTCTTGAATGAAGAGACCAATAAGTACGATATCATTTATGAAACCTTCACTTCTTATGACACTTTGAATATCGGTGTTGATGAAGGAACTTATACTAAGGATACACCGATTGCAATCTATGTCGGTTCTAATCCTGCAAGTGGTTGGAAGGCAGCTGACTTCTTTGATAACGCTGATGCCGCATTAAGAGTCACAACCGATGGCTTCATGCACGCGGATAGCAAATACTGCTATGATGGCGATCATGAATATGGAGATTGGGTCGTCACCAAGGAAAACACCTGCGGTGAAGATGGCTCTAAGACAAAGACATGCAAATACTGCGGACATGAAGAGACAGAAGTTATCGCAAAAGATCCTACAGCTCATGTCTACGATATGGATAATGTCACTGTCACAACTCCTTCTACCTGCGTTACAAAGGGTAGCGGTACTGCAAAATGCACCAAGTGCGATACGGATGGAACGGTTGAACTTCCTCTTAATCCTGCCAACCATGAAGGTACCTATGATGAAGACAAGGGCGTTTATTCTTGCTGTGGTGAAACAATCAAACTCGGAGAGACAAAATCCGCTGATTCCACTGGTTGGCAATTAGGTGTTTCCCGCTTAGTTATGGATGGTACATCTAATTTCGAAGTAGAATATGATATCCACAATGATGAAAACAGCTCCAAAGATGGAGCGGCTTCCAACTGGATTGCTGATATATCTTCCGGTAAGAAAAACGAAGATGGTTCCTATAGTGAATGGGCTAATGGCGGTATGACTATAACTGCTGACTGGAATGCTTGGGGTACTAATTCAAGTGTTCATGAAGCTCCCGATGTCTCTAATATGCCTAGTGATTGGTTCAATAATGGATACATGCTCTATTTTGGCAACATGGATATTCATCTCAATGTCAAGTTTGTTGATGGTGCCTTTGAGATCAATGGTGTCTATACATTCTTGGGTGATGGCGCTGGTTATTCTATGAAGGTCCACTATACTTCTACAACATTTGCTACAAAGGATTACATGGTTCTTAACTTCGGTTGCCAGAAGTCCTCGATCACTTATAAGAGCGTCAAGGTCGTTTCTGGAAATCTTCTTGCTCACACAACTAAGTAATTCGAAATACGAGTCTACAAAGCCCTGGCATATCCGCTAGGGCTTTTAATAAGCTTAAGCAAAATTAAACATCATTGTTATTTCTGTTCAAATGTTTTAAACTAACATTATCCTAGGAGGACCCATTATGGCCGGAAAATCTTCGTGTCTGAAAAGCATTGCCTACGAGCTGAATCTATCTATCAATACGGTATCCCGCGCATTGCGTGACTGTGATGATATCTCTGCCTCTACCAAAGAAAAGGTAAGACAGAAGGCCTTTGAGATGGGTTATCTTCCGAATTCGGTTTCTCAGTTCATCAAGAAAGATGGAAGAAAACTGATTGCGATTGTTCTCAACAATTTCAAGAACCTCTATTTCCAGATTGTCTGCGATAAGCTTGTCTCCCTTTTTGAAACGGAGAACTTTGATTTCACCATTGTCTACTCTATGAATAAGAAACTCTCTCTTTCTCTTCTGAAACAGTGTATCTCAGAAAGAGTCGATGGTATCGTCACACTGTTAGAGCCAGAGGATGATATGATTGACTATGCAAAACTCAATCACATGCCGATCATCATGATCGGAAGACACTTGGACAAGGATTATGTCGATGAGGTCTATACCGATGATGATATGGGTGGAACCTTGGCTGCCAATTATCTTGCCAACTATCATCAGATCAATAAGTTCATCTATGTCAAGATGCCCAATGTCGAATGCTCCAAGAGAAGACAACAGGCCTTTGTCAGCACGATATCCGGATTGTCGGATAAGAATCAGATCATGATCCTAGAACCAAAACAGGTCAATCAGTCCATGCTGAAACTGATCAATGACGGATATCTCGGTATATTCTGCTTCTCGGATGAGATAGCCTATGATGTCCTTTATTCGCTCAATAAGGTGGTTCCGAATGTCCGTATTGTCTATCCGCATCTTCATATCGTCGGATTCGATGCCGTATCAAAATGCATCCATGGTCTTGTCGATTTGACTAGCGTCAGTTTTGATTACGATGCCATCTGCAAAGAGGCTATCCGATTATTGAAAGACAGATTCAAGGATATTCAGAGGACAAAGCAGTCTACGATGTTCTCTGTCTCACTCCATACAAGAAAGATTCTGTGAACGAAAAAGCGTGTTATGATGTTCCTCTGATAGAAGGACATCACGACACGCTTCTTTTTATTTTGCGGATTCTTCTTTTTTATCCAAAGCTATCGCTTTATCGACGACATCCAATTTCTTGATGACGACAAAATAGAAGACTGTTCCTCCCATGATGAGAACGGAGACTACCCAAGCTGCTGGAGTGGAGAAGCATACACCGATATAAGAGGCATCGCTTGTCGGGTTAGAAGGGTTGACAAGCCCTGGTATAAACTCACAGACTAAGATTCTCGCGACAAGTTCGCCGATGCCGGAGATTAGAGGAATGATCGGCTTTTTGATTCCCTGTAGGACACTTCGGCTTAGCTGTAATAGTCCCTGACAGATCAAGAAGGGGGTCAATACATAAAGGTAGGTAGAGCAATAGTAGAGGACTCTTTCATTGATATCATTCTTTGTTAAGAAAATATAAGGTACATATTTGGCACAGGATAATCCAATCGTAAGGATGATGCTATAAGTGATAAGGTCGATAAGGATTGCAGAACGGATTCCTTGTCGGATACGTTCTTTGTCACGCGCTCCATAGTTCTGTCCGACATAATGAAGAAGAGCACTCGACATGACGGATAACGGAATGGTGAGATAATTCTCAAAGCTTCCGTAACAGGTATTGGCCATCGTTGCATATCCGATTTCTTTTTCGACACCGGTTTTAGGATCGATTATCATCTCTCTTCCGAATCCGTTGACGACTTTCTGCTGGAAGAAGGAGCCGATGAAGAGGATAGACCACTGGAATCCTAACGGTAATCCCATCTTAAGACAGTCGACGAGTAACTTCTTATCGACTTTGGATACTCCTTTTCTGAATCTTAGATACCGATGATTTCTCATTAGATATAGGAAATTCAGTGTAAAGGTTGTGCAATTGGCTAGTAGTGTAGCGATTGCAACACCTCTGGTATCCAACCTGATGACGCCGGTGAGCAAGAATCCAAAGAGGATGTTGACACTCGTTCCCGCTAAGGAGACTAATAAGGAGATAGAGGAGTTGCCAAGTGCCGTTACAAAGTTAGACATCAGGTTGCTCATCAGTGTGATCATGAAACCGATCAAGATAATCTGGAAGTAGTCGGATGCTTTATCGATATACATCTCCGGGATATTGAGAAAATTCATCAGTGCCCGATAAGAGCAAAGTCCGACAATGGTGATGATAAGACCAATGATGAGGACAAGTGCAAAACATGTGTATAACGTCTTGTTCTGTTCCTCTTCATCCTTCTTTCCTTTTTTGTTAGCCATGATGACCGCAAAGCCCGAGGTGCATCCATAGGCGAAATTGAATAGGATTGCGGAGATGGAGGAGGTGGAATTGGTCGCTGTGACCGAGATTCCTCCGACCGTCGTCTTCAGAATGAGAGCGTTGATCAATGAGAACGCATTAGATAATAAAGTGCTTAATAAAATAGGAATAGCAAAACGGATCAGCCTTGTGATTGGCTTACCATGTGTGAGATCCACAGGTGAGAATATTTTCTTGATGAAATTCATATTTATATACCAAGTAGATTTTAAAGCATAACTAGAGTATCTAATCACAAAAATACCATTAATAATAATGGGTCGATTTCTTAAAAAATGCCGAAATTATCGGCATATTCATGAAAATGGACATGATGTTACATGAAAGCGCTCATTGTATTTTGTAAGCGATTTCTTTACGATAAACATGATGTGGAAAGAGGTAAAAGATTATGAAAACCAAAAAAACATTATTATTAGCAAGTTTAGCCATGCTCTCCTTCTCTCTTGTCGGCTGCGGAAATACGACAAGCGAGAATGGAAATGAGACACCGAACACCAGTGACACTACGAAGGTTTCGGAGTCGAATGCAAACACCGAAGATAAGAAGACAGAAGAGACTCAGGTCGAAATCAATGTCAAAGCCAATAGCGAGACAGTTGAGATGAAGATTGACCAGTCCGCTACGATCACAAACTATTATACTGTCACGAAATCTACAGGAACTCCGACTTCCGCAGAGAAGAACTGCACCTATGAAGCTGAAGATCCCTCTATCATCAAGATCACAAACAAGGTCATGAAGGCAATCGCTGTCGGAACGACGAAGATCACCGTCACTTCCAAGAAGGATCCGACAAAGTCCTGCCAGTTCACCGTCAATGTCTCGGAAGTCTATTTCGACCGCAACTACTCTCAGATCAGCTCGGAAGATGATTTCAGCAAAGAACTTCCGGAAGATGGCGGCATTGTCAGAACCAAGGGTTCCACAACCGCTGACTTATTCGTCAAGGGTGTCAGCTCTACCGAATTCATCGCGGACTGCTCCTTCACCTTCCACAGCGTCAACTCCAGTGAAAAGTATCCAAAGCTCGGTATCGTCTGCTCTACCGCTGAAAATGCATCCGAAGATACTGCAACCAACAACAAGATGTACTTCTTCCTCAATGCCGAAATGCCAAACGGCGAATCTGCATGGAGCAACTTCGGTATCTGCGAAGTTCAGAACGGTGCAAACTGGGCATGGAATTCTGGTGTCACGAATCTTACAGCACGTCATAAAGATAACCTTTATGTCGCTGAGACTCCTCTTACTTATGATGTCGAGTTCAAGCTCACCATGGTCAGAAAAAATCTTGATTTCCATTTCTTCGTCAACGATAATTATGCAGGATCCTGCAAGACGTTAGATTCCCTTTTCACCAATGGTGAAGAAAACCTTGCCTCTATGGTCGGATTCTTCGAATTCAACTCCGATGTCACCTTCTCTAAGTACAATGTCGATGTCGATTCCACCAAAGTCGATGAAAAGATCGCCAGCATTGCTACCCCTCACTTCCTCGCTGATGACGAGTGGGCAGCCGATTAAAATTATCAATGAATTCACAGAAACAACTTGAAACCAACTTGCAATTAAGGAACGCTTACCCGGTCAAGCCGGGTAAGCGTTTTGTTTGCTTCTTTGTTGACTTCGTCATTCTCTCCCTTGTCGCATATCTTCTCTCTTTAGGTTTCCTTCCTCTGTTTAAAAACTCCACCTCGTATCAGCAGAGCGAAAACAAGGTTCAGGAAGAGATAAAGTATTACAATCAGTACATCTCTGAGACACATCTTGTCTCCTTCCTCGATGAGGAGAAAACGACAAGGAAAGATGCTGACATCCTTGTTTTGGAGAATATCTCTAAAGCCATCTATCTCTCTTACAAGACATTCGATGAAACGTTAGAGACGCCACAGTTTACCGACTATGTCATCACAGAGGACTCCAAACTTGCCAAATACGGCATCGCATCCTTGACGAATGATGATATTAGTTACTTCTACACCGTCTATGTTCCAAAACAGGAGTATAAGATTGTCACCTATCAGGGAGACAATGCTGCCTTATACGTATACACACTCTACAAAAACAGTTCTATCTCCTCCTATTTCACTTATACGGATATCAATTCCCTTCCTGTCCTTCAGTCTCATATCGCTTACTCCCTCTTTGTCTATCTGACTCAGGAGAAGAATGATGTCAATCAGACGACCTATAACGCCGGAGAATCCTATTATTCCACCTTCCATACTACTTATAGCAGCTTCCTTACTTCCGGTGAATCCTTATGCATCAAAGCAGAACCTTACTATACAACCCATTACCTAGTCTACCGTGAAGCGTTATCGAACGAGGGAAGACTTCTTAACTATGCGTTGGTTGTATCCATTCTTATCTCCTACCTATTGACTATCGTACTTCCTAAGATCATCTTCCGTCATGGACAAACCTTCTCAAGAAAGATCTTCTCTCTCTATCTTGCGGATAAGGAAGGGGATGACGTCAAGTGGAGCTATCACCTCTTCAGCTCTTTCTTAGGGATCTTTGGTTACATGCCAGTCCTTGCTCTATTCTATATGCTTCCTCCGTTCAATGGTGTCTTTGACTCGATGTTCACTTCTTTTATCGGAAACATGTCATTGATCTGGATTGTCGCTCTTCCTATCTTCTTCCTTCTCGTCAACTATGTCCCATCCCTTTTCTTCGCTGAGAGGGAAACCCTTCTTGAAATGCTTTTCAGAATCAGGCTGAAAGATAAGAAGAATCTAGGCGAGCCAACCGATGAGGAAATCAATACTGGAAGAGACTATTAGCCCGATATTTCGGGCTTTTTTAATGCTCGTATCAGAAAGAAGCATTATTATTAATGGTACCATTTTATTGCAACTGAAAGCCCTTTTATACATACTATACTTGTATTGAAGAAATACACTGAGTGCGTCTTTCAGATAGGAGGATATAAAAATATGCTTAAGCACAAAAACAGTCTGTTACGTTCTGGTTTGCTTTCTTTGTTGATGATCGCTTCTTTGGTTTCCTGCGGTGGCGGTTCTGAGACGGGTACAGGTGGAGGAAATGATGATAAGTCGTCTACATCAGATGCTCCGGTCCCGGATAATTCCCGCAGAATCAAGAACCTCGATCAGCTCGCAGATGACCTTGTCCTTGACGAAGGCAAAGTCACATTCGAAGACCAGGTCGAATTGAAAGTCTGGTGCATCATCGGTGATCCCGATCAGACCGTCTACAACAGTCTCATCACCAAGTTCAACGATGAATACTCTGGTCTTATCCACCTCAACATGACCTATATCGGACACTATGACTTCTACTCCACCTTGAGCAATACATTCACCATGGATCCGGATTCTAGACCTGATATCTTAGTCATGCACAATGAGAAGACAGCCGAATACGCAAACTTAGGCTATCTTTTACCACTTGATGAAATCGAAAATAAGACAACCGTCCATACCGACTATTCCAGCGTCTATTCCAACATTGACCGTGTCACGAAGTTTGCCGGTTCCCGTTATGCTGTTCCGATGGACGCACATGGATTTGTCACTTCCATCCGTCAGGACATCATCAAGAAGAACGGACTTGGCTTTGACGGCAACACCCGTTACGTTCCGAATTCCCGTCAGGAATATCAGCAGATGCTTCAGGACCTCAGAGATAAGGCTGACGCCGGTGAACTCTGGATCAGAAACATCAACAAGGGTGCCGATCACTCTTGGAAGATCGCTGACAAGAATTCCTTCTATCCGGAATACTTCCAGTCTACCGATCCGGATGGACTCTCTGCTCTTTATGCCAATAATGGAAGCATGGCTTCCAGCGATGGCAACACCATCACTTTCCAGAACAATGAAGGCTTTAAGACCTATATCCTTGATCAGGTCAAACGTTATAACAACCGCTTGATGTCTGATGCAAACGGAAATACCGAAGCTTTCGGTGCTGGAAATACCATCTTCTTCCCTGAAGGTCCGTGGTGGGTTTCTCAGACATACACCTTGCAGTGGAACACAACAGAATTGAAGAAGGCCGGCAACTTAGGCGTCACTGCCGAAGATGCCGAAGATCCTATCTACAACACGCCTTACACCGCTTCCCGTCCTACTGGATGGTGGACACTCGATGAGAACAAGGATACCGAAAACGGAAACAAGTGGTATGGAAACGGACACGCTATCTCTCTTACCAACCACATCACCTCTTCTCAGTCCGCTGCCGCTGCTATGACCTTCATCAACTGGTTCACTCAGGGCAAGGATGAAGATACCGATGCCTATCACCTTGCTACATGGTGCAACTCCGGTCATATCCCTGCTTATCAGAATGTCTATGAATCCGAAGAATATCAGAACTATTATTCCAAGAACCTTACTCTCCGTGCATTAGGTAATCCTGCTGACATCGTTGCTATGGAAGGCTTACCTTATGAGACAACGGTCTTCAATGCACTCTCTAACGCTGTCGCTCTTGTCCAGTCTCAGCTTAAGACACAGAGCGGCTGTACCGAAGAGCAGGCATTAGAACTGCTTGAGAAGGCTGCATCGGACGGACAGGCCGCTTTAGACCTCAACATGCTTGGTTAAACTATGAATCACTCTAACGCAATGGAAATGGGTGCGTTAAAGGGTTCAAAGGCTAAATCTATCGCGAAAAGATACGGAACGGCGCTCTTGTTTTTGGCGCCGTTCCTTGTCGCGTTTATTTGCTTCTTCATCATTCCTTTGATCTACGGAATCAAGATTTCACTTTCCAACTTCCGTTTCTCCGCTCCAGGAGAAGCCAAATACAATGCCTTTTACTGGTACCGCATCCTCTTTGGTGATCCGTCCATCAGTGTTTCCGCAAAGCTTTCCGCCAACTTCTGGAAATCCTTTGCTAACTCCTTCTTCTTCTCCATCATCATGGTTCCTATCGCTGTCTTCCTTCCTTTAGGTCTTGCTATCTTAGTCAATATCAAGCCTCCGGGATACAAGATCTTCCGAGCCATGATCTATCTTCCTTCTATCGTTCCGCTTACTGCCGCTGGCACTATCTTCATGCTCTTCTTCATGGATAAAAGTGCACACGGTCTCTTCAATGAATTCTTCAATACGAATATCCGATTCTTCGATGATGTATGGTTCAGCTTCAATATCGGAAAGTACACCGTCGAAGTTCCTTACGCCTGGATTCCGATCTTCTTGATGTGTCTTTGGGGAGGATGGGGTGGAAACTTCATCATTCTCTCCGCCGGTCTTCAGAACGTTCCGAAATCCTTGTATGAGGCTGCCTCCATGGATGGCTGCTCTTCAATCAGAAAAGTCGGAGCTGTCACTATCCCTGGCATCAAAGGTCAGTTGGTTCTCTGTCTATTCACTACCATCATCGGTTACTTAGGACTCTACGGACAGAACTATGTTCTTACAGGCGGTGGACCGAAGGCAACAACTCTTCCTGGCTCCGGTCAGACCACTACTATCATCTACTTCATTCAGGACATCGTCGCCAATAACGCCAACTTCAAAGAGAGTATCTATGGATTAGGCGCTGCGGCTAGCATTGTCTATGCAATCTTAGTCGGACTTATCTCTGGTTTCCAGATGTGGTGCACCAGAGATAGAAAGTCGGGCAACAAACATTCGGAGGAATACAAAAAATGGCAACGTATAAGCTAACCACCGAACAGTATGTTGGCTCCTTGAAGGCCAAAGCGACCAGAAAAAGAGCCCTCCCTACTTCTAAGATTGTCTCCTTTGTTGTTCTTCTTGTCTTCTGCGTTCTCTGGGTCATGCCGTTTATCATCATGGCCTGCGGTTCCTTAAGAGGACATACCGATACGACATTCTATCCGAAGGAACTCTTCTATCCTCACTCAGGCTATACTTTGGAAAACTATAAGATTCTGCTTTTAGGAGAATACCCGAGCGATATCATCCATAACTCCACCGTCGATTATGACATCGGAAGATGGTTCATCAACTCCTGTGTCTCTGCTATCGGCGGAACGATTCTCTACCTCCTTGTCGCCTCATTAGCCGCCTACGCCTTTACCTTCATCGACTTCCGCTTCCGCAACCTCTTATTCGCAATCCTTGTCGCAACGATGGTCATTCCTGGAACTGCAACCGCTGTCGGCAACCAGGTCAACATCTTCAAAGTCGGACTGAACAAATCGTATCTCGCCTTGATCCTTCCTGGATTAGGCGGCGTATACGGAATGTATCTGATCCGTACCTTCTTCTGCTCCATTCCGAAAGATCTGATCGAATCCGCGAAGATGGACGGCTATTCGAACTTGAAGATCTATACCAGAATCGTATTGCCGTTAGGCAAGACCGTTCTCTTCGTCCAAGGCTTATTCGGCTTTATGGGCGGATGGAATGACCTTGTCTGGCCGCAGATGTTATACGGCGTCAAAGATTCCAAATTATGGACTCTTCAGGTCGGTATGGCGTACATCATCAATAACTCAAAGACTGCTGATTTGATCGGCACAGCCTTAGCCGGCGGTGTCATCTGCTTACTCCCTGTGTTTGTCATGTATCTGATCGCTGCAAATAAGATCATCGAAGGCATGGCAAGCGCCGGTATCAAACGTTAAGGAGAAAAATATGCGCAACGAATATCCACGCCCTGATTTCAAAGGTGAATCCTTCTATAGTCTTAACGGACAATGGGATTTCGATTTCGATGATACGAATATCGGAAGAAAAGAACATTGGTTTCTGAATCATTCCTATTCGAAAAAGATCGAAGTCCCCTTCTGTTTCCAGTCGGAACTCTCTGGCATACATGATACATCCTTCCATGATTATCTTTGGTATCATAGGACCTTTGCAAAGCCGGAGATGAAAGAGGATGAGAGACTATTGATTCACTTTGAGGGCGTGGATTATCTTGCTATCTGTTACATCAACGGATTCAAGACGGAAGAGCATATCGGCAGCAATGGCGGATTTACTATCGACGTCACAGATTATCTGAAAGACGGAGAAAACGATTTGGTCTTATACTGCTATGATCCGAGCACTGACCGCTCTATCCCAAGAGGAAAGCAGGACTGGGAAGAAAAGAGTCATGCTATCTTCTATACAAGAACCAGCGGCATCTATAAGTCGGTATGGATGGAGGTTGTCAACGAGAAGAGAATTTCTTCCTTCTATCTGACAACAACTCTTGATAAATATACGTTACGTTTTGATGTCAAGCTGACAAGCGATGAGGGAACTCTTTCCTTCATCATCAAAAATGACAATGATAGGAAGGAATATACCTTCAATGTCGATAAGAAGAAAAAACAGTATGTTATCTCCCTTCCCGATGACTTTGTCAACGAGAGGATATGGAGCGTCGAACATCCCTTCCTCTTCGATCTTACTTTGATCCTAAAGGACAAAGACGGAAAAGTCTGTCATAAAGTTTCCTCCTACTTCGGATTCCGTGAGGTCGGCACAAAAGATGGATATGTAACAATCAATCAAGCGCCTGTCTATCTTAAACTTGTACTCAATCAGGGCTATTATCCGGGCGGACTTCTTACTGCCAAATCCGTAGAAGAGATGGAAAATGACATTAAGATGATGAAAGAGATGGGCTTCAATGGATGCAGAATCCATCAGAAGTGCGAAGATCCTTATTTCCTCTATTTATGCGATAAGATGGGCTTCTATCTCTTCCAGGAATGTGCATCCAACTATGGATACGACAAAGATTCACCTAGAAGGATGCTCAATGAATGGATTGACATCGTCAAGAACAACTATAACCATCCTTCTGTTATCGGCTATACTCCTCTCAATGAATCCTGGGGTGTAGAAGGTATACCCTACGACAAAGAGATTCAAAGTTTTGCTCTATCTCTCTATGACCTTATCCATTCTCTTGACTCTTCCCGTTTAGTTATATCCAACGATGGCTGGGAACAGTGTAAGACGGACCTTATCACCGTCCACAATTACGGACACGGAAAAGAAGGTGATGAAGAAACCTATCTATCTTTTAGAAAAGCACTGAAGACAAGAAAGAGCATTGTCAATTACGACAACATCCGAAGATTTATCTTAAATCCTGGATATCAAGATGAAGGACAGCCGATCTTACTTAGTGAATTCGGTGGTATCGCCTTCAACAAGGATACAGGTGACGGAAATGCATGGGGTTATACCACATGCAAAGATGAAAAAGATTATGTCAATGAACTGACTAGAATCTATAAGGCGATTGAAGAGTCGGACTGCATCGTCGGCATCTGCTATACGCAGCTTACCGATGTGGAACAGGAAGTCAACGGACTCTTGACATTCGATAGACAATACAAGGTTGATCCGAAAGAAATCCGAGCTTTGAACGATAGGCTCGCTGTCAAATAAGGAGGAACTTATGAATAACGCAAACGAAGAATTCAGAACAGTAGACGGGAATATCATCAACGACAATGTCAAATCCTTTGTCGAATTGAAGGATATCAATAAGATTTATCCGAACGGAATTCAGGCCGTCTATGATTTCAATATCGAGATTCAGCCGAAGGATTTCATCGTCCTTGTCGGACCTTCCGGATGCGGAAAGTCCACAACACTGAGAATGATTGCAGGTTTAGAGGATATCTCTTCCGGTTCCTTATACATCGGAAAAGTCTTATCCAACTATGTCCCTAGCAAAAACCGTGATATCTCCATGGTCTTCCAGTCCTATGCCCTTTATCCTCAGATGACCGTTTATGAAAACATCGCTTTCCCTTTGAAGGTGAGATCCTATGATAAAGTCCGTGTCGCGGAAAAGCAGTTGGACAAGAGAGATGTTGAAAAACTCTATCTGGATCCTCAGGCTGTTTATGATGCCTATACGGAAAGCATCGATAATAAGGTTAAGACATCAAAAGCATATATCTACTGTGCCACGAAACTTCATGTTCGTGACTCAGCGATGAAATTGCTCTTAAAGCCCGCACCGAAGTCTGCAGATGACATCATCAATGGAAAGGATGCCGTTTTAGCTTTGTTGGATGCGAAGATTGAAAAGGAAAAGGCAACGATTGAAAAGAAGGGATGGACGATCTCTCCGGATACATTAGAGTGCCTCGATGAGAATAAGAATCCTGTCCATTATAAGAGAAAACTCACTTCTGTCGAAATCCGTGAAAAGGTTTTTGAGGCCGCTAAGATCCTTGACCTTGGTCCCTATCTTGACAGAAAGCCGAAGGAACTCTCCGGTGGTCAGATGCAGCGTGTTGCTTTAGGTAGAGCTATCGTCAGAAATGCAAAGCTCTTCTTGATGGATGAACCTCTTTCTAACCTTGACGCTAAACTCAGAGTTCAGATGAGAAGTGAAATCGTCCGTATCCACGAACAGATCGGCGCAACCACCATCTATGTCACACACGATCAGACCGAGGCTATGACAATGGCGACAAGAATCGCTGTCATGAGCAAAGGCTGGGTACAGCAGATTGATGAACCTAGCGTTATCTATAATCATCCGAATAATATCTTCGTTGCTACATTCATCGGCTCTCCTGCTATGAACATCTTTGAAGGAACCTATGATAATGGTTCGTTGCTTTTCAAAAACGGATACAAGATCACGCTTTCGGAAGACTATAAGAGAATCCATGATGATTTCTATAAGAGAAAGATTGCTCAGACAAAGGAATTGCTTAAGAAACCGGCCGTCAAGAAGATGGAAGGAATCATCTATCTCGACAAACTGAAGGCGGATATTCTTAATGACAAGAAGGAAAAAGAGGCCTTTGCTTTATCTGAAGAAGAAAAGAACTGCTTTGATCATATCAAGAGAATCGCTGAGGAAATCTCTGATTCTGATGAAGACGGAAAAGTCATTCTTTCCGCTATGGAAACGATGGACGTCTCTGACGTCAAGAGCGTCAAGATGGCTATTGAGACCATCCACCACGCCTTATACAACCTTACAGGCATTACCAGCAAGGAACTTGCGATTCTTCACAATGTCCAGGCTTTCAGCAAGACAAAGAAAGATAATGGTGGAAAGGAAGAAGTCCTTTTCTACAACAAGCGCCATGGAAAAGCCAAGAAGGCTGTCTCTGGATATAAGAATGTCATCCATATGAAGGATAGCTCTATCGTTCTTACCAATAACCTCTTCATTACATTGAACGATCTTCTTTCCCGTTATGAATACGCTTTAGAAAAACCACATAGTGTCAGAGTCGGTATCAGACCGGAACATATCCATTTGGATGCGGAATACACGGATGCTTCTAAGAGCAGTCCTCTTTCCTGCACCAGTGATGTTGTCGAACTTCTCGGAAGTGAACTCCTTTTGCACACCACCTTTGATGACAAAGAGATGATTGCAAAGATCTCTACCGGCACATTGGTCAAACCGCATGAGGAGATAAACCTTAGTTTCGATACTTCTAAGGTTTTGGTTTTCGATGTCAACAGTGGTGATACAATTGCCGATTGGGTGAAAGCCGATTAGGAGGACGGAAGATGAAAAAAAGTTTAATGGTCTTGTCTATGTTAGCTTTATTGACAGGCTGTGGAACCTCTCCAAATAGTAATGCTACAGAGCCGAAAACGGATAACACCGCAAATTCTGAGACGGAAAAGAAAACGGAAGAAATCGAATACGTCTCTTCTACCTATTCCAATCCTGTCATGGTCACAACATCCAGTGGAACTTTATTCAACTCCGAAGTCGCGGATCCTTCTGTTGTAAGAGATCCGGAGACAGGTGAATTCTACTGCTTCTCCACCAATCGTGTGACTCTTCATAGCGAAGACGGCTGCAATTGGGAACTCTATGCACAAGGTGACAATGTCATCGATTTCCCGACCTGGGGCGAAGAAGTCCAACCCGGAAAAAGCGTTGGCATGTGGGCGCCGGATGTTCAGAAAATCGGTGATACCTGGTATTACTTCTATTCTCTTTCCGGATGGGGATCTTGCTGCGGTATCGGATACGGAATCAGCGACAATATCGCTGGACCTTATCAGGATATGGGTAAGCTTTTCAGCTATACGGAAATCGGAATTGAGAACGCAATCGATCCGAACGTCATCGTCGAAGAGATGACAGGTGATATTTATATGACCGTCGGTTCCTTCCAGGGCGAATATCTTGTTCAGCTTTCTCAGGAAGATGATGGCTCTATATCTTTGTTTGGTGGTTTGGAATATCAGAACGACAATAAGATACTGATTGCTGGTAAGCCGTCCGGCTGGGATGGAAGCCAGTATGAAGGCGGATATATCATCAAGAAGGGGGAATATTATTATTACTTCGGTTCTTCTGGAACCTGCTGTGAAGGTAAGAGTTCTACCTATCGCGTCATGTGCGGAAGAAGCAAAGACATCAAAGGACCTTATGTCGACGCTAGCGGATATCCTCTCACTCAGTCCGGTGGCGGAACCACAAAAGGCAAGTTGGTTGTCTGGGCTGGTGTCAACAATGAGAATATCGCAGGATGCGGACATAACTCTGTCATCATGGATGATGCTGGAGACTATTGGATCTATTATCATTCCTATTGCAGCAATGATTCTTTCGGAACAAGACATCTCTTTATGGATAAGTTGCTTTGGGACGATCAAGGCTTCCCTTACGTCAATACTGGTAAGCCGTCATATGAAACAGAATTGGATGGACCTAGATTAAAATGAAAAACGCAAAAAGAAAAAGTCTTCTTTTCCTTCTTCCTCTTCTCCTCGTCGGATGTGGAATGACACCAGGCACTGACACTTCAGACACCAGTGAAAACAGCGAGACGACAGAGAAAGCTACCATTGCTGATAGCGACAAGGTAAAACCGGAAAGCAGTGATTTCACCTATATCGACCATGCATTGGATACGAACTCTAAGGCGAATTTTGATAAGACGATGTGGTATCGAAACGACCTGAGTTCGGTCAATCTTCCCGATCCGGATGTCATTCAGGGAGATGACGGAAAATACTATGTCTATGGAACGACGGACAGAACTGGTTCCAAGGGTTTTGATTGCTATGATACGACAGATTTCAACACGTATAACGTTCACCTTGATATCTATCCAAAGCCTAGTGGACATTGGGCTAGCGGAGGAGCGATGTTCGCACCGGAAATCCGTTATATCGATGGCACGTATTATCTTTACTACTCCGATTCTTCTGCGAGTACAGGAAGAAGAAGCATCACCGTCTTGACTTCGGATAGTCCTTCCGGTCCTTTTGTTGACTATGTCGGTACCGATGCCAACGGAAAAGCTCTCGATGGCACCAAAGAAGCTATCTTTAAATGTATCGATGATGAAGTCGGATTGGATGTTCTCGATCAGACGGTCTTCACCGATGATGACGGAGAGAGCTATATGTTCTGGTCTGTCTATCAAAGCGGCGTCATGCAGTATATCAAGGGTGCCAAGATGCTCGACCCTGTCACACTCGATATGTCGACATCTGTCACTTTAGTCATTCCGGGTTCTCCTAGTGTTTCCTATCCTACTCTCACTAGCCTTTCCTGGGAAGCGTATCAGGGATTCCGTGTTGCGGAAGGCCCGTATATGATTAAGTCCCCTGTCAACGGAAAATACTATCTGACCTATTCTGTCAACCACTATCCGGATCGTTATTACACCGTTTGCTATGCGGTAAGCGATACTCCGTTAGGAGATTATGAGAAGCCTTATGATGATACCCGTATGTGGGAACCGAAGGATAAACTCGATTCCGAACATACCTGGACGAATGTCGTCTTAGGTTATGCCGGTGGAATGTCCGCTTCCACGGTCTACAATCAGTGGGAAGGATTTATGTCCGGTACTGCACATCACTGTTTCTTTAAAGTCGGTGATCAGTATATGATCGGCTATCATGCTCATAAGAACCGTAAAAATTCAGATAGCGGAAGAGCTTTCGGTTTTGATTATCTCTATTTTGATCCGGTCACGGGTGCTCCTTATGCAAAAGGACCAACCTATTCCATTCAGCCTTTGCCGGAAGCAATCAGCGGATACAAGAATATCGCCTATGGCAAAAAGGTAATTACCGAAAATGTCGAAAATGAGGAATACATCAACGATAACCGCATTGTCGAACATTATAACCTACCACAGGAGTCCAAAAAGGAAGTCAAGTTAGGTAATGGTAAGTCCTATATCGAAATCGACTTCGGAAAAGAAGTTTCTGTCGCCGGTCTTGCTGTCTATAATTCTGCCAATTATGACAACTACCTTACAGATATTTCCTACATCTCCTTCGGTAACGGAAATGTCATCTTAGACCGTACTTTCCGCGAAAGCGAGTATGTCAATGAGGAGACGTTGTTCATCCGTCCCTGCTCTTCTTTCACCTATCAGTTTGATGAGATTAAAGCGAGTAAGGTTGTCATCGGTTTTGATACCGATGGAACGAGACAAATCAACGAGATCGAAGTCTACGGATACGAATAAAATTTAGGAGTAAGAGATATGCTAGAGAATGAAAAAGGATTTCTGAAAGTTCCGGAACTATACGACAATAAAAAACCGATGGGACAGGATGTCGAGTGTCCGGATCCTTTCGTATTTCGATTCGACGGAAAGTATTATCTCTATTTCACAAAAGGCGGAAGAAAGCTTTACGCCTATTGCTCTAAAGACCTTCTTCAATATGAGGAAGTCGACAATCATGTCTTAGAGAAAGGTGTCATCTACGATTATGACCAAGATGAAAACCATCCTCAGTCGGAGACGCCTTTTGCACCAGAAGTCACTTACTTTGATGGAACATTCTATATGGTGGCAAGTCCTAGCGGAAACGGACACTATATCTTTTCTTCCTCTTCTCCTATTGGACCATTCCATTGCATCTCTAAGAATATCGAAAGAAAGATAGATGGTTCCTTCTTCCTAGATGGAGATGAGAACATTTATCTCTATGCTGCTTTTGATGATGCGCTGAAAGTCTATTCTGTCTCGGATGATTTCCAAGAGATAGGAAAGAAGGAGACCTTCTTATCTCCTTGCCATCTAGGAAGATGGAATGAAGGACCGTATATGTTACGAAGATATGGAAGATACTATCTCACCTACTGCGGTGCTCACTTCCTTTCTACGGATTATCGAGTCGATTATGCCACTAGCAAAAATGGATGTGACTTATTCTCACCTCTTTTCTATACAAGACAGGATACCATTCTTATCTCTACGAAGAAAGATTTCTATGGATTAGGACATTCCTGTACCGTATTAGGACAGGATCTGGATTCCTATTTCCTTATCTATCATAACCTTTTGGATGACAAGAGAAGATTCTATAACATGTCTAGACTATCCTTCTATTCTGATAGACTTGCTGTCAATGGCGCTAGACCGAATGAGATTCCATATGTCGAAAAAGCAAAGACGGCTGAAAACTCCGATTATCTTGTCGAAGAGAAAGGAGCCTACCTTCTCGACTGTTATTCTGATGATACATTCTCTGTAGAATTCAACAATGTCGGTGAAGGAAGAATGGTCTTCTCCTATTTGGATCAGAATCATTACGGATATCTTGATTTCACTGGAGACAAGATTGTTTTAGGTAAAAAGATATTTGATGAGGAAGTGCTGACCACCATCACACTGAAAAAGAAGTATAGACTGGATGTCATCCATAGTTTCCTTCTTCAGCATCGTCAGGGATATGTCTCTCTTTATTTTGACCATATGGAGAAACTGGTTATGTTCCCAGCGAGTTTTGAAGCGGGAAAGGTTGGCTACTTAATTGATAATCGCTTTGAACGGATTCTTTCGACATCCCTCTCCCGTTTTGCACTTGGCTCTTCGGAAGAAGAATACTATAAAGATCATATTCTCTTAGCGAATTCCTATGATTCTAAACTCAGCAAAGGTGTTTCTCCGACTTCACCTTATATCTATCTGTCGGAAGGGAAGACAGCGACATATCGAATCTTTGTTCCGAAAGACGGCGAATACATCATATCTGCTGTACTAAGAAAGGGTTATCTCTTCAAGCAGTTCTCTCTTCAGGTCGGGAAAGGACTTCTTTATCCTATCTATCTGGAAGAGGAATCTGGTGAAGAAGAGGATAGAGTCCAACTAGCCAAAGTCCATCTGAACAAAGGTTTTCAGACTTTGTCTTTGATCGGTGAAGATGACATTCATTTTGCGTCGATTGACTTTGAATGTATTGAGGAAGATAAATTCACTTTCATTGATTTTACGAAAGGAATCGATAAAACCGATTTCTTCTTCCGCAATGAGATGATTAGAGTAGACAACGGCTTAGAGACATCCGATGATACCTCAAGTGGTCTTGTCTATCAAAAAGACTATCATGATGATAAGGTGACTGTTTCACTTGTTCCGCAGTTCATTGAAAAGAACGGATCTCTGTCATTGCTTTTCCATGTCAGCGACTTCTGCAATAACTTCATTGAGGATGGAGACGGAAAGGATAATCCTCACTCCTTTAGAGGATTTGAATTAGCTTTGACATCCGATGCTATCCTTCTCCGTAAGGTGGATTTCAATTATACACGTGAGCTGATGAGCTATTCTTATCAGTTTATCAAAGATGAGGAAATCAGACTGTCTTTGAAGATGGTGGCGAATACTCTGACTGCATACTTAGATGAAAAGGAAATTTTCTCTACTACTGTCAGCAAAGGAAACTTCCACGGAGAAGTAGGATTCCTTTCATATAAGGCTAAAGGAACAATTTCTTCCTTGAAAATCGAAAAATCGACTCTTTTTTAGAACTTGTTATCATTATTTTTATTGATAGCAATAGCACATGTTCAGAAA
This sequence comes from bacterium, assembly GCA_963621825.1. Lineage (GTDB taxonomy): Bacteria > Bacillota_I > Bacilli_A > RFN20 > CAG-288 > Enterosoma. The sequence goes on along the minus strand of CAVFFP010000011.1, from coordinate 23,128 downwards.
TTACAATAATACAAAAGCTGATGAATTCTTTATGCGGTGTAGAAAATAGGAGGAAACATCCATGAATACGAAAATCAAGCCGATTCTCTTTTCTCTTCTCTCCCTGACGTTGATCGCCTGTGGGAAGACATCCGATTCTGTGAATCCAGACAATACCGATGCAACGAACAAGACAGATGCCACATCGGAAACGACAAAGCCGGCACCCGTTGAGGATGATAAGATTCACATCATCGTTTTAGCCGGTCAAAGCGGTGCCCGTGGTAAGGCACATACAGCAGATTTATCTGATGAGGATAAGGAAGAGAATTATGATGTCGATATTCTTGCGGATGGTCTGACGATGCCTCAGCTTACGAAGATTCCGGAGACAGTCACTGCAGATGACCTTATTCCTGTCAAACCCGGCCTTGGTGATTCCGCCAGTGAATTCGGTCCTGAAATCGGAATGGGTAAGATTATGGCTACCCGTTATCCGAAAGATGGTGCAACAAGAAAATCTGTCATTGTCAAATATACAGCATGCGGTTCTACGTTCACTGATCACTGGTATTCTAAGTCCTTGGTTGACGATGATGAACTTTCCTCTAAGTTATCCTTAAGCCAGATTAGAGAAGACAAGAATGGAAATGCAACTGGACCTTTGACTAACAATCTTTATCAGCTCGTCGATAACTCTATCGCTGCCATCGAAGCGGAAGGATATGAACCGGTCATCGACGGTGTTGTTTTCTGCCATGGTGAACAGGATGCCAAATTCGAAGACAATATGGCTATCTATGAGACGGCATTGAAGGATTTCATGAAAGACTTCAGAGATTATTATGAACTCTCTGACCTTCCTTTTGTCATCACAGAAGCCGGAACCAATGCGGCACGCTACTCCAATAAACTGAGAGAGATTCAAAAGAGTGTGGCTAATAGTGATAGCCACTGCTCCTTTGTCTCTACTTCGGATTTATACACCAATTCTTTTGAGCCTTGGCATTTCTCTGCGGAGAGCAATATCATCTTAGGACAGAGAATGGCAGAAGAAATCATCGCACTGAATGATAACCGTCAGGTCACCTCTTTCAATCTCGATGAGAACTATTATCTTCCTTTAAACGGAAAAGGTACGCTTCCGGAATATGTCAGCGCCAATTTCTCCAATGGAACAACTGGCATGATCAAGGTCACTTATCCCGATGGTGTTGATGATAAGTCTCTTGGTGAAAAGAAGACCAAAGTAGTAGCAAGCACCAATTGGGGTGATTACTATGCTATGATGAACGTTGTCATCAACAACGATCCTTTCATTGACGGAAACACTATCGATTGGACTGGAAAACTGAATAAGATCAATGACTTGGCTTCGGTTGGATTCTATTCCTCCGATAGCGGTCTTTATGTAAGAGCCGAAATCAAAGATACCGAACTTTACACAGATGGAGAAGCCTGGGAAAGTGGTGATATGGGTCAGAAGGGAAGCAACGACGACCTTAGAATCTATTTCACTACTAGCGATGCCTCCTCTCATTATTCCGCTTTCTTAAGTTCGGACAATCTTTTAAGACTCTATGATACGGGAAGCACTAGCTATATTCCTGCAAACAATCTTTACTATAAGGGTTATGTGACAGGATGCAAGAGCAAAGTCATCACCACAGGTGAAGTCAATGTCCCTAAAGGTGGAAAAGACTGCACTGGCATGACGATGGAACTCTATCTCCCCTATGAGGAATTAGGAATCGATGATCCGGATTCTTTGAAGATCTTAGCTAGTTACTCCAATATCTCAAAGGAGAATGAGACAAGCAAAAAGATAGAAGAAGTGACCTACTTCAACAATCTGACAGGAACGGATTTAGAAAACGTAGACTCTTCTTATGTCTCTTATTCTGAACTTATCTGAGCGAGGTGAAGCATGTCTTTCAAAAGCGTAATTGGGGCCGATCCCTACGTCATGCATGATCCTGTTTCTGGCCATTATTTCTGCTACTGCACCGGAAACAGCGATGACTTGCCCTTTATCATCTATCAAAGTGATGACCTTCTTCAGTGGAAAGAGGTCGGATATGGCTTGGATAGAAGCAAAAACGACTGGGGGAAAGGTTGGTTCTGGGCCCCTGAAGTCTATTACAACAAGAACAACAATCACTACTATATGTTCTATTCTTCCTTGGTGAAGGATGAACTTGTAAGGAAGTATTTCAATACGGACCATTTTACAGAATGCTGCAAAATCGGTGTTGCAGTATCCACTTCTCCGAAAGGACCATTTGTCAACATTGATGATCATCCGATCGACTACTATCCTTATGATGAGGGATATCGTAATATCGATGCGGTAGCCAAGGATCCTTTCTCGAAAGAGTCTAGCGAAATCGACATCAACACTCTTCCAAAAGGTGTCTATATTCCGACTATCGATGCGGATTTCTTCATCGATGAAGACGGAAGAATGTATCTTTACTATTCCCGTTGCTGCTATGGAAACTGCCTCTTTGATGCTAAACTTCATAAGTATGTCGAAGAGAGCAATATCCTCGGTGTTGAACTAGATCCTTCCTTCTGGTATGACAAAGAGGCAAAGACACAGCCGAAGATCAAAGATGACTACATCTATGTGGATGAGATAGGAAAGAGAAAAGACAAATATGTCCAAATCATCTCTTATCATCAGGAACCACAGCAGTGGGAGAACGGTCATATCAATGACTATGAAAACTCTAATCATGTCAAACACAACCGACGTTGGTCGGAAGGAAGCATGACAGTCCGTTCTAACTTCGACGGAAAGAATAAGTATCTTCTCTTCTACTCCAGCAACAATTTCGAAAACGCCTATTATGGAGTTGGTGTCTCCTTCGCTGATAAACCATTGCAGCACTATAAAAAATACAACAAGAATCCTATTATTCATCAAATACCGGATTTCCCTCTTTATTCGACGGGACATGGCTGTGTCGTAGAAAAGGGTGGAGAAAAATACTACTTCTTCCACGGAAGAGAAAACTGTGCCGAGACAAGAACCTGCTACTTTGCAAAACTTCATATCGATGATCTCGACACGATATATGTTACGGATATCAAACATTGTGAACTGATAGAGGATAAAGGAGCGAACAAATGAAAAGAAAAATCGTGATGGCTGGTATGACGCTGTTGATGCTTACAGGCTGTGGAGGGTCGACAATAACTTCAAGTGAAAAACAGAGCGAAGTCTCTGAAAACACGGACAAGACAGAGAATACGGAAAAGACGGAGTCGACAACGACTTCTTCTACTGCAACGGATTACGGAAAATTATCCTTTGGTATGCATCAGGTCAGAGTCGGATATACGAGAAAAATAACCCCTCGTTTTACAAATGAGGAAGTCGGTAAGACGGAAGTTCTTCATTATGAATCTAGCGATGAGGCCGGTTTAAAAATCGACGAAGACGGAACTATGCATGGACTTGCAACCGGCAACTACAAAGTCACTGTTACAAGTGAGCACTTCAAGGAAACATCCTTCTATGCCCATGTCACAAGCGATGATAGATTCGCAAGCAAGGTGACTTCCCGTTTCAACAGCTATCTGTGGAGCGATTATCCGGAACAGGGAAGAACGCTCTTTGCTGGTGATTCCTTCTTCGATACGGAATTCTGGTCTAACTTCTACTCCAGCTATTACGGAAATTACAATACCTATACCATGGGTATCTCTGCTACTCAGGCAGATGACTGGTATTATTATGTGGATAAACTCCTGATTCCCTTTGAACCGGAGAACATTGTTTTCCATCTTGGAACAAATGATATCAATGATGCTGGTATGTCTGGCGAGAGTACACATTCTCTCTTAGTCAGCATCTTTGAGAAGATCCACGAGGAACTTCCCGAAACGAAGATTTATATCTTCGGCATTGAGCCTTCCATCTCCTTCTCTGGAAATCTTGCTAAGGAGTTGGCCTGCAATGAGCTTACCAAAGCGTATTGCGATAAGAGTGATTATGTCACCTATCTCGATACTCCTTCGCTCTTCATGAACGAGACAAACAATGGAGCTAACTCTTCCATGCTTCGCGATGGTTTGCATCCGAAGTTGGAGTATTATTCTCTCTATGACCAGCTTCTTAGTGATGCTGGATTAGAGATGACACTTCTTCCTGGAAAAGAGGATACTCAGAAGTCCAAGAGCTTTATCGCTTTAAACAGTGCTAATGACAACTATGTCACACGCGGTGAAGACGATAGTTCTCTTACTATCGATGCTATCACAAGCGGACAGCAGGATGTCAGCAACCGTCTCTTCTATACGACTGATCACAAGAATATGTATAAAGGTGATCTCATGGTCAAAGGTAAGGTTCAGTATCCGGCTGCTACTGGAAACCATTTCATCGAACTTTACTTCGGTCCTTCTACAAACCTCTGGGAGACTACGAATTCGATGCAGTTCCTCTTATGGAATGAGAACGCAATGGTCTTCAATGTTCAAAATGGAGTGAAGACTATCACAAGCGATACCGATTATGAATTCACTGCCATCTTATCCGGAACGAAAGCTTACGTTAAGTTCCTCGATAGTTGGTACTATAGGGATTTAGGTGAAGTCAGCGGATTCTCCTTGTCTTGTGAAAACATGATTGCGAAGTTCACGTCTCTCACTGTTACAACGGATTCTTCTACCATCACAGCTTCCGTTCCTGAAACGGTTGATTACACATTCTAGACAATTGAAAAAGTCACCATCCTGTTTGGAAAGGTGACTTTTTTTGATTTAACTTTCGTAGCTGACAGGGCTAGTATAGGTCAGTGCGATCACACCGGAAGAATAATCCAACGTAATTTCGTATTTGCTGTTGATCGTCTGAGAACAGCTCTTCTCATCCGCATCGACAAGGCTGTAACCAGCGGAGTTGATACTGGTCTTGATCTTCTTATAGGCAGTAGCGATATCATCTGTGCCGTTATCGAAGAAGAAGTAGAGTGCGGCAGGAATGATGCTAGCAGGGATATAGGCTGCAGAATCAAAGTAGTAGGCGGCATCAGATACAAGAGGGAAAGGAAGAAGATTCAAGGCGCTGGTGTCATAGAGACTGGATTTGATGACTGTCTCGCAATCGGAATAGGAAGAGATGCTTCCAGTGCTGAGGTTATATATTGCGACATCGACCTCTTTGAAGGAGGTAGGAGAGACGTATTCTGTATAGGTGCTGAAGTTAGCTAAATCGCTTGGGACAGCACTGCATGTTCCATGGTTAGAGATATCTTCGAGGAAGGAGTAATTGTTTCCAAGATTGTCAACAAAAGTGAAGGAGAAGGAGATGAGATGTCCGTTTTCGACTCCTATCGTGAGGTCGTTAGCATATTCCGTGTATTCATCATAGGACATGTCGCTGGTGACATCGCTGACATAGTTGTTGTTCTTAAAGTCGGAACGAAGATGGAATACGCTATAGTCATTGCTAGAGACACTAGCATCATATTCGAAGATTTCTGAAGTGAAATCGAAGTTCATGAGTCCCTGATGGGGACTGGTCTGATATCCGGCACCTTTGAGACTATTTACGTTACTTCCAGTGTAATGTTCGTATTTTCCGTCTGTTCTTTTATGGATTCCGTAATAATGGAAGGAGGAACCGGAAGAGGTGACTAATTCATCATATCCGGAATATCCTTCATCGAAAAGGAATCCTTTTGAACGCTGAAAAACGTTCTTCTCTCTTCTGACTTCGACAGTGAATTCATAATTTTTGTTCTGCATCTCAGAGAGTGCATTTTTCAAAGAGGTGTACTGTGTCTTATATTTTGCATCATAGCTATATGGAGCAGGACAGACATCCTCTTTCGTGAGATTGGTCGTTCCAACATCGACAATGTCGACACTTAATTCCGTGTAGCATCTCACACTGTTTTCTATCTTGGAATACTTCAGGGCAAAGCCAGTGATTCCACTTTCTTTGACATAGAGATCCATCTTGACTAACGAATCAGAACCGAACTTAGAATCGGTTCCTCTGTGGATGTAGTTTGTCGCGGAATTGTAGATGCGGTCAACCACTTCCTTTGTCGAAGCGCTTGTGATAGCTAAAGCGGACATGGAATAGGTGGAAGTGCCGGATTCATCCCTGCTTACATACTCAAAGAGGTCTTTGGAGAGATAGGATAGCGTGTTGATATAGACGCTATCTTTCCACTTCAAGGTGGAAGTGTAATCTTTGACCTTGTTGTATTTATCCGGATGGGAGGTATATGCTACCTTTCCATTCTTATTATAGTAGGAGATTTCGGACTGGATATTCCTGTCATCTTTGTTATCGATGATGGAGCCTAAATAGCAGCCGGATGAGAACTTTGTCATGAGATCATACTCATGCTGCTCGGATGCGTTTTTATAGTTGATGTGCTCTAAAAAGGTTACATTCTCGTTTCCGACTTCTTCAAACATGTAATTGGAAAGTGGGAGGGGAGTCAATGGAGTATCGGTTAGATTTTCATAATTCGTGGTAACGGAAAACGACTCATTGTTTCCGCAGCTGACAAGAACTAAGGTGAAAAGAAGAAATGGCAATGTTTTTGATTTTGTCATATCCTATCTCCTTATCATTTAAACTGAGACGCATACATAGAATAATAGAAACCCTGCTTCTGCATCAAGACATTATGGCTGCCTTGTTCGATGATGTGTCCATCCTTTAAGACTAAAATGAGGTCAGAATTGCGGATAGTGGAAAGTCTATGTGCGATGACGATAGAGGTCTTGTTTTCCAAGAGTCTGTCAAAAGCATCGGTAATAAGCTTCTCGGTTCTGGTATCGACGTTGCTGGTCGCCTCATCGAGAATGACGATATCCGGCTCTAAAAGCATGACTCTTGCAATCGTGAGCATCTGTCTTTCACCTTCACTGAGTCCCTGCTTTGCGGTGACTTTGGTGTTGTATCCATCAGGAAGCGTATTGATGAAGGTATCAGCGTGTGCTCTTTTACAGGCGTCGATGACTTCCTCATCGCTAGCTTCTGGCTTGGCATAGCGGACGTTGTCCATGATGGTTCCGGTGAAGATCCAGGTTTCCTGAAGGACCATTCCGAAATTCTTTCTCAGAGCGGATTTCTTGATGGTGGTTCCATCCTTTCCATTATAAAGGATAGCACCGGCAGTAGGATCATAGAATCTCATCAAAACATTGATCAGTGTGGATTTGCCAGCGCCAGTCGGACCGACAATGGCGACCTTTTCGCCTTTATGGACCGTCTCATTGAAGTTTTCGATGAGCTTCTGATCTTTTTCGTAGCTGAAGTACATATCTTTGAACTCGATGTTCTCGATATCAGAGACATCCTCTGTTCCGACATCGATATCATCCGCTTTATTTAAGAAGGCATCGATTCTCTTGAAGGAGAAGACAGCACTTTCGTACTCGCTTAAGACAGAACTGATTTCATTGAACGGCTTTGTATACTGAGTGGTATAGCTTAAGAAGGAGGAGAGAGAACCGATAGTCATGACAGCATGGTAGGCACTTAAAGCGCTTGTGTACGGAATCATGATGATACCGGAGATACCGATAATCGCATAGATGGTATTGTTGACAAGTCGAGTGGTCGGATTGGTCCAGGAAGCGGAGAACTGAGCGATTTTACCTTCTTTTCTAAGTTCTTCATCCTGATTTCTGAAGGAAGAGAGAGAACGGTTCTGATAATTCAAAGACTGGAGACAGTCAATGTTATCGATAGCCTCTAAGGAAATACTGTTCAGATCGGACTGAAGCTTCGCCTGCTTCTTGAAGTATTTGTGAGAGAATTTGGCAACGAATCTGGACATCAATACAGAAAGAGGAGAGAGGAGGATGACACCGAGAGCTAATATCCAGTTGACGGTGAACATCATGATGATAGTGATGATGATAGACAACACACCCTCAATCAAGGACTTGAAGACGGAGAAGAGACCATTTGCGACATTCTCGACGTCACCGATTTCAAGCTGAACTAAGTCGCCGTGTTTTTCTTTGAAGATGGTTTCCACTGAGACAGAGTTGAACTTCTGATAGACGTCTTTTCTGATTTCGAAGATGACTTTCTGCGTCATGATGCCAACGCTGTATTCGAAGATGAAATCAGCGATAGCACCGATAAGGGACAAGACAAAGCAGGAAATGATAATGATGAGGAAGACTTTCTGATTCGAGTCTAATGCAGCATTGAGTGCCTTACCGACCAAAAACGGCTGGGAAAGCTGAGCGACGAGGAAGATGAGGACAAAGAGAGCAACACGGAAAATCAGCTTCTTCTGCGGGAGCAGATATGAGAAGAAACGCTTTTTGTAATCCATATCAGTCGTTCTCCTTTCTGGTCTGACTTTCATAGGTCTCACGATAGACCGAGCAGTTTGCCATCAGCTCTTCATGAGTTCCTTTTCCAATCATCTTTCCACCTTCTAAGACAAGGATCAGATCACAGTCGGAAACGGTGGATACACGCTGTGAAACGATGATTTTTGTAATTCCTTCGTAATGGTTATGGATATTGGAACGGACCGTCTTATCAGTGAGCAAATCTAAGGCGGAGGTGGAATCATCCATGATGATCACTTCCGGATGCTTGACAAGGGCGCGTGCGATGCAGAGTCTTTGTCTTTGTCCGCCGGAGAAGTTCTTTCCTCCTTCTTCGACTCCGTAATCGATGTATTCCGGATATTTGCTGACAAATTCATATGCCATGGCATTCTTTAAGCTTTCTGTGATTTCTTCTTCGGTACAGTTCTCGTTTGCCATCTTCATATTGGAACGGATTGTACCTTTGAAGAGGACGGATTTCTGAGGAACAAGAGCAATCTCCTCTCTTAAATGGGAAAGAGAGTAGTTTTTGATGTCTTCTCCTTTATAGGAGACTTTACCATCGCTGGCATCGAGGAAGCGTTCCATCAGATGGATCAAAGTGGATTTACCGCTACCGGTTCCACCGATGATACCTAAGGATTGACCTTTTTTGAGCGTGAAGTCGATATTCTGAAGTGCGAGATTGCCTTCATCCTTATAGCCGAGGCTTACATTGTCAAAGGAGAAGATTTCCTCTCCTAAAGAGATGTTCTTCGTGATCGGATTTTCGACATCCTGGATGGAAGGCTTGATGGTAAGGATGGAGTCGATACGCTTTGTGGAAACACTGCTCTTTGTGAGGATCATGACGACATTGGTTAACTGAACTAAGGTTGTGAAGATCTGAGCAAGATAGGCGACTTCGGTGATGATTGTGGAGGAAGTCTGAGAAGCGGCGATAGAATCGCTGTTAGAGAGAATAGGAAGTCCGCCGAGAACGACAACCATCGAGGTTGCCAAAGCGATGATAGCGAAAGTCAAAGGATTGATAAGAGCGTTGAGCTTCTGAACATGAGTTGCGGATTTACGGTAGTCTTCTGCCTTCGATGCAAAATCCGTGTTCTCCATCTTTTCGGAATTGAACGCACGGATGACTTTAGCGCCATCGAGAGTATCCGAAGACTTGTTGGAGAGAGTATCTAACTTTTCCTGGATGGTAAGATATTCTTTGCTGGATTTTCCCATGATGTAGAAGATGACAAAGAGGATCAAAGGAATGATAGCCAAGAAGACAAGTCCGATCTTCCAATCCAGAATGATGGAGATGACAAGAGCGCCAAGGATGATAAACGGAGCACGGACGATGAGACGGATGAAGATAAGAACGCCCTGCTGAACCTGATAGGAGTCGGCATTGAGGATGGTAAGGAGTCTATTGTTTCCTAATTTTTCTCTGTCTTTTTTGGAGAGGGAGAGAATCTTCTGATAGATGGAGTCTCTTAAGTCCGTTCCGACAGCGACCGCAGTTCTTGCGGCGACATACTGTGTCACCATGGTAGTGGCAAAGCCTAAGACACCCATGATAAGGATGATGGTTCCGCCGATGATGGCATAGTTTAAGGAAGGATTGCCATCGATCCATGTTCCAAACAGAAGTATGAACTTGGATATGCCTTTGTTGATGGCGTTCATGCCGGTCAAGGGATCGAGAGAGGAAGAGACATTCTTCGACATGTCGATGATGGCTTTCATGAATAACGGAATGAGAAGATCGAAAACCGCTTCGATCATTTTCAGTGCGGGTCCTAGAATGAGGGCCGGAATGTGCTTTTTATAAGCGTCACTTGTTTTGTTTAGCATAATACCTCACATTAAATATTTAAATAAACTTAAATATTCTATTATATTCTAATAGAATATGCATTCTAAATTTTCGGAAATATGCCATAAATTTATCGATATAGGCTAGATTGATGGCTTTCTTGATGTGAAAGTGGTTATCAGACTTTGTTTTTGAAAGAGATAAGAACACGAATTATTCATGAATATCTTCTTTGATATGCTAATATCAAGGTATGATTTATCTTGATTGTTATTCGTCACCATTGGGTGAAATTGTACTTACAAGTGATGGCTATTCTCTTACCGGATTATATTTTTCTGATAGATATATTCTTGATGATAAAGGGGATTTAGAAGAAAAACGTCTACCCATATTTGATGAGACTAAGAAATGGCTGGATTCTTATTTCTCTTTTAAAGTGAATGAGTCTATTCCATCCCTTGCTTTAGAAGGAACAGAATTCCAAAAAGATGTTTGGTCTATTCTGCTCACTATCCCGTATGGAGAAACGATGACATATGGTGAAATAGCAATGAAAGTTGCAAAGAAACGGGGAAAAGAAAGAATGTCCTCTCAGGCTGTCGGTCAGGCCGTCGGCAAAAATCCTATTGTTATCCTTGTACCTTGCCACCGCGTTATCGGCACAAATGGAAAACTAGTCGGCTATCATGGTGGCTTGGACAGGAAAATAAAGCTTCTTGAGATAGAAAAGGCAGTTATGGAAAAGAGAAAAGCCAATATAGAATAGGATGGAAAACTCTTGTTTTTCTCGATATCGGTAGGTATAATTTTAGTGTTAGCGAAACCGAATGCGGTTTTGCATGACACATTCTTAATCGAAAATTAAGAGTGGACTTCCTTTTGGGGGTCCACTCTTTCTCTTATAAGGAGGTTAGAATGGATCAGAATCTATTAGAGAAGGCGAAAGAGATGTTTCAAAGATGCGCCGATGAGATGGGACTGACTCTTGTCTCTTGCCGCTACTATGTCTCTCAGGAAGAAGGGGCTGTATTGGAAGTCCTTATCGATCGTGACTTTGAGATTACGATGGATGAGATTCAGGCTTATACAGATAAGGTCAACCCTCTTCTGGATGAGATGGATGACTCCGAGGAAGGCTATATGCTCGATATCTCTTCGGGTGGCAGCTTAAGAGAGATTCCGTTCTCTTCCTTAGAAAAGTTCATCACACGTTGGCTTGACGTGAAGATGAAGAAGTCAGGTGAAGTCATCGCCATGCAGTTAGACAAAGTCGAAGAGGGAAAAGCCTATCTTCACCACTTCATCAAAGGAAGAAAGAAGAATGAGGTCCTTTCAATCGATGATGTCGATACGATTCATATCGGTTATAAAGCTTAGATATAGATGTTAATCAATGGAGGAAAAATTCAAAATGTCTGAGGAACTTTACGGTTTAAACGAAACAGTCGAAAAAACAAAAAGAAAGAAATCAAAGAAAAAAGCAGCCGATTCATTCGGCAATGTCGACTCTGATGCTTTTGCCACTGCTCTTGGCGATGTCACAAGAGAGAGCATGATCGAGCAGAAGGAAGTCTACGATATCCTTATCGATAGCATGAAGACCGCTTATTTGGAGTGGTCTTATCCGGAACTTCGCGATAAGAGCAACAAAGAAGAGAATGAACTTCTCAAGACTCAGATCCGTTGCGATGTCCGCTTCGTCAAGGATTTCCAGCACTATGAGATCTATGATCTTAAGGTCATCACTCCGGAAGACGAAATCGAAGATGATGCCTGGCAGATTTCCCCTGAGGATTATTATTCCCTTACCAAGAAGGATGCCGAAGATGGTGAAACCGTCGAGATTCCTTTCGATGTCAACAAGCTTGACAAGTGGTTCACAAGAAGAGTCAAACAGCTCCTTAACAGCAAGATGAAAGAGGCTAGCAAGCTTGCAGTCCTCACCGCCTATAAGAATCAGATGGGTGGACTTATCGAAGGTAAGGTCATCAAGGCTGATAAGGATAATCAGAATTATGAGTTCTCTTTCGGAAAGGCTACTGCCTTCATCAAGAAGGATTCCAAGAAACTCCTTCCCAATGATCGCTTCGATATCGGTGATACTGTTCTTTTCTATCTTGATAAGGTCTCCGAGAACGGAAGCCCGACCTCTCTCGATGTCAATCGTACCAGCACCAAGTTCGTCGAGAAGCTCATGGAAAGAGAAATCCCTGAAGTTGCCGAAAAAATCGTTACAGTCAAAGGCATTGCCCGTGAAGCCGGAAGAAGAAGCAAGGTCTTCGTCGTTTCCAATAATCCTTCTATCGATCCTATCGGTACCTGCATCGGTCCTGAGGCCAGCCGTCAGAGAAGCATCTCCGCTGTCATGAAGGGCGAGAAAATCGACTTCTGCAAATGGCATCCGAATAAGGCTATGCAGATCATGGAGGCTATGAAGCCGGCCGAGGTCATCGGTATGACTTGCCCCGATGATTTCTTCGATAAGAACGTCCATTATGAAGAATTTGAAAATGACAGAGAATATGAGCATCCTCAGATCACTGTCATCGTCAACAATGGCGCCCAGGGTGTTGCCATTGGTTCCAATGGTTCCAATGTCCGCCTTGCCTCCCACCTTTCCAAGTGCAAACTCACTGTCCTTCAGATCGATGATGCCATGCAGAATGGTTTGAAGTATACGATGGTTCCTGAAATTCTCCGTCTTGTCGATTCTATGTATCCGGAACTCGCTGCCGCTCAGCCGGTCGTTGAGACTTCTGTTACAGATGATGCCGATTTGGAGGAGGTCCTTGACGAGGATGTCAAGCCGATGAATCCGGAGACTGTCGCACCGGTTGAGACAAAGGCTGAAGAAGAAAAGCCTGTTGAGGAAGCAAAGCCGGTTGAAACCGTTGTGGAAGAAGTCAAGGAAGAGGCTCCTGTTGTTGAGGAGAAGCCTGTCGAGAAGAAGGAAGAACCGATTGAACATGTCGAAATCATGAACAAGCCGAAGATTTCTCTCGATGCCTTAGAGGCCGCCATGTCCCAGAAGAAAGGACCTAGCGAGACAAAGTCCTATCGCAGAAAGAAGAAGGATGATGATGCCGATAAGAAGATAGAAGCCACAGAAGCTTCCAAAGCTGCCGCTATGCCAATCTACACTCAGGAAGAACTTGAAGCCATGGATCAGCAGAACGAGGAAGATGACGATAACATCGATTACGATGATGAGGAACTCGACCAGTACTATTCTGATAAGTACTACGATGATGATTCCGGAAAATAAACATTGTGAAAGAATTTGTAGTCTATAGAATGGATCTTCTCTCCCGTGTGAAATATCCACGGGAGAAGCTCCTTCGCCTTGTCTTAACTGAGGATAAGAAGGTCGTTATCGATACCTCTTATACGATGAAAGGCAGAGGAGTCTATGTTCTCAAAGACGAAGAACAGATCAAAAAGACTTTTCAGAAAAAAAGGCTTGCCAAGATTGTTCCGCAGTCCTGTGAAAAAGCTTTGATGGAGGAGATGATTGAATATGTCAAACGAGGAAGTCAGCAATAAGCTTTCTGCCTATCTTGGCTTTGCCAAGAAGAAGAGAAGCATCTATGTCGGAATGAAGCTGGAAGAGATGTTGTCTTTATCGAAGATTGCTCTTCTTGTCATACTTCCGGAGTGCTCCGTGAAAAACGAGGAAAAGCTGCTTCGCATCACGACACAGGATAAAGTATTCCACTCCATCCGTTATCAGGGAAGTTTCGATATTAAGACATGCTTAGGTTTTGAAAAACTGAAAGCTTTTGGCATTAAGGATGTTTCCTTAGCTAAAGCAGTATATGAGACGATGAAAGAAGAAAATGATAGGGAGGTAAAGAATGAGCAAATCTAAAAACGCAAAAAGAGGTGGAGGAAACTCATCCTTCGGCAAGAAGGTGCAGGGACAGGTCCAGAACGGAGTTTTTGTTTACAATGGTGTTTTGACGCTCGACCAGCTTTGCAAGAAGACGGGAATCTCGCCGACTGACACCATCAAGAAATTCTTGATGCAGGGAAAACTGATTTCCCTCAATACCGTATTGAGTGATGAACTCATCGCGGAGGTCTGCATTGAAAACGGACTTGATTTCAAGAAAGAAGCGGGTGGAACAGTTGATGATTTTACCAAAGTTGCCATCTTTGATAAGGATGCCGATTCGGATTTAAGAGCACCGGTTGTCACTATCATGGGACACGTTGACCACGGTAAGACAACTCTGATTGACTGCATCCGTCATTCCAATATCACCGGCGGTGAACATGGCGGCATCACGCAGGAAATCGGTGCCTATCAGAAAGTCGTACAGGGAAAGAAGATCACCTTCATCGATACTCCTGGTCACGAAGCTTTTACCGCAATGCGTGCCCGTGGTGCATCCATGACCGATATTGTTGTCCTTGTCGTTGCTGCCGATGACGGTGTCAAGCCGCAGACCATCGAAGCGATCGACCACGCTAAGGCTGCCAATGTTCCGATCATTGTCGCAATCAACAAGATCGATAAGCCGGCCGCTCAGATTGAAAGAGTCAAACAGCAGCTCTCCGGTCTTGGTGTCCTTGCTGAAGACTGGGGCGGTGATGTCATGATGTTCCCGGTCTCCGCTAAGAGAAATCAGGGTGTCGATACATTGCTCGAAGGTATTCTCGATCTTGCTGAAATCCTCGAACTCAAGGCGACAGATGATCGTCCGGCTATCGGTTCTGTCATCGAAGCCGAACTTGATAAGAAGGAAGGCGCCAAGGCTACCCTTCTTGTTCAGAACGGTACTTTGAAAGTCGGTGATACTCTCGCTATCGGTCCTTACTACTGCAAAGTCAGAAAGATGACCAATGAGTTCAATAAAGCCTTAAAGGTTGCCGGTCCTTCTACTCCGGTCTCTGTCACAGGTATCTCCGGTGTTCCGGTTGCCGGTGATAGATTCATGGCCTTCAGTGATGAACATGAGGCCAGAGAAGCCGCTGATAAGCGTGCACAGGCTCTCATCGGAAAGAATAACAGTGGCGTCTCCTTAGCCGATTTGGCTCAGTCTGCCGCCAATGGTGAAAGCCAGAACATCAATTTAATTGTCAAAGCGGACACCCAGGGTTCTGCTGAAGCTTTAAAGGCATCTTTGGAAAAACTCGATGTTCCTGGTGCAAAGCTCTCCATCCTTCACTGCTCTTCTGGCGATGTCTCTCAGGGTGACTTGGTCTTAGCCTCTGCTTCCCACGCCATTGTCTTAGCTTTCTCTGTCAGAGTCAGCACCGCTATCCGTGACATGGCCAAGAATGATCATGTCGAAATCCGCGAATACAATATTATCTATAAACTTTTAGAGGATATTGAGGCTGCCATGAAGGGTACCTTAGGTCCTGTCTATGAGGAAGTCATATATGGTCATTTGGAAGTCCGTTCCCTCTTTAAGGCTAGCAAAGTCGGTCAGATCGCCGGATGCTATGTCACTGACGGAAAGGTCACCAATACTTCTGAAATCCGTGTTTTCCGCAATAAGGAACTTGTTCTGAAGACACATCTTACTTCTTTGAAACGTTTTAAAGACGATGCCAAGGAAGTCAACATGGGCTTTGAATGCGGCACTACCATTTCTGATAAGTTCGACCTTGAAGTCGGCGATATTTTAGAAGCCTTCGGTCAGGAGGAAGTCAAGAATGGCTGATAAAAAAGGAAGAGTCCAGGCTGTCATTCAGAAGGATCTCTCTGAGATCATCTTGTATGAACTCAAGAGTCCTGTGACTAAGTTTGCTTCTATCAACGAGGTCAAGATGACTGTTGATTATTCGTATTGCAAGGTCTATGTTTCTGATATCAACCCTGATAAGACCGATGAGGTTGTTCGTTATCTAAACAACAACAAAGGCAAGATCAGAACGATGCTCAGCAAAAAGCTTTCCATCTACAAGACTCCTGATCTTATCTTCCTCAGCGATAAGACCTATGAGGAATCCACTGAGATGGAGAAATTCATCGAGATGGCCAATAATAAGAAGCCAGTCACTTTGAAGGATGTCTTCGGTGATGACTTCAAAATGGCAGATGAAACAGATGATAAGGCTAACGATGATCCTCTTGCCTTAGAAGTGGAAAAAGAAAAACCGGCCAAAAAGACTACCAAAAAGAAGACGACTACTAAAAAATCTACAGCTACTTCTACTAAGAGAAAGACGACTAAGAAAACTACGAAAACTTCAGACGATAAGTAAGATAGGACTCCGTGAAAACGGAGTTCTTTTTATCCCCTTTTTGCAAAAAGAGACAAACAACTTTTCACCGGAAATTTTTCGATATAAGTTGTTAAATCGAAATCATCCCTTACTATCCTTTGTATCGACGGAAAGCCGAAAATCCTGAGCAAATTTTGTCTATTCATTTTGTCTTTTCGATATTATGATATTAGTCTACTGATTTGGGAGGTGCCTATGAAAATCATCAAAAAAGATGAAAGTCTCGCCGATTATGATTTCACTAAGATCAAGAACGCTGTCACCAAGAGTGCCAATCGTGTCAATGTGAAGCTTTCCGATGAGGAATGGAACAGTATCCAGAAGAACGTCGAAAAAGAGATGGCGTCTTACTATAGCGATTTGATCCCTGTTTCACAGATGCATGTTTTTGTGGAACTCGCTTTGGATAAAGTCAATGAGAAAGTTGCAAAGTCCTATCGCGATTACAGAAACTATAAGCAGGACTTTGTCCGCATGATGGATGAGACAATCAAGACGGTTGATCAGCTTAACTTCATCGCTGACAGAAGTAACGCCAATACGACTTCGGCTTTAGTGTCTACTCAGCGTACTTTGACATACAACGCTTTTTCTAAGCAACTTTATAGAAAGACCTTCCTTAACAAAGAGGAACTTCAGGCTATCGATGATGGATATCTTTATATTCATGATATCTCTTCCCGTCTTCTGACCTACAATTGTTCTTTGTTTGATATGGGAAGAGTTTTATGCGGTGGCTTTGAATGGGAGAATATCGGCTACAATGAACCGAAGGATGTAAGAACCGCCTGCAATCTGATCTCTGATCTTACTTTGAACTGTGCTTCCATGCAGTATGGTGGATTCACCGTTCCGGAGATTGACTCGATTCTCGCTCCTTATGCGGAGAAGAGTTATCGCCGCTATAAGAAGGAATATGAAGAACTGGTCAATTCTGTCTCTGGTGTATTAGATACGGAGAAACAGGAAGAGTACGCGATGAAAAAGACAAGCCGTGATATCGAACAGGGCTTCCAGGGCTTTGAACATACTTTCAATACGGTTGCATCAAGCCGTGGCGATTATCCGTTTACGACATTCACTGGTGGATGCGATGAAAGTAAGTTTGCATCCCTGGTCTGGTCTCTCGCTTTAAAGACCAGAGCTGCCGGACAAGGTCATAAAGGTCATAAAAGACCGGCTATCTTCCCGAAACTTGTCTTTCTTTATACAAAGGAACTCCATTCTGAAGGAAAACCTCTCTACTGGCTTTTCAAGAAGGGAATCGAATGTTCCTCTAAGGCGATGTATCCGGACTGGCTTTCCTTGGATATGCCGGATGATGCGCTTGTAAAAGAAGCCTATCCTGTCCATTTTGAGCCGTCTATTGCTAAGACATTCCATAAGTATCATAAATTCGGTGTTTCCCGTTGGATTCTCGATGAGAATAACAATGTAAAGGAGAATCCGGAATGGGTGGATAGCATCATCTCTCCGATGGGATGCCGTGCTTACCTCTCCCCCTATTATGAAAAGGGTGGACTTCATCCGGCTGATGAGAATGATAAGCCTGTCTTCACAGGTCGTTTCAACGGCGGAGCCATCTCTTTGAACCTTCCTATGATTTTAAGAAAGGCACAGGTCGAGAATCAGGATTTCTATAAGGTATTGGATTACTATCTCGATATGATCAATGCTATCCATATCAAGACCTATGGATTCTTATGCAAGATCAAGGCGAGCTCGATTCCTGTCGCATACTGTCAGGGTGGATTCGGTTATCTTAAAGAGACGGATACAATTGAGCCTCTTGTGAAAAGAGCGACCTTCTCCTATGGCTTTACTGCATTGAATGAGTTGCAGGAACTCTATAATCAGAGGTCTCTTTATGAGGAGAAGGATAATCCGAATGCCTTCAGTTATGAAGTGCTGAAGTACATCAACGACTATGTCGAAGAGAAGAAAAAGCATTACGGCAAAGATATCCCTTATATTGCTGCTATCTATGGAACTCCCGCAGAGTCTTTATGCGGAACCCAGGTAGAGCAGTTTAAGAAGAAATACGGAATCATCCATCATGTTTCCGATAGAGCCTATTTCACAAACTCCTTCCATATGCATGTCTCGGAGAACATCACTCCCTTTGAAAAGCAGGATGCGGAATTCCGTTATTTCCATTTGGCAAGCGGCGGTCACATCCAATACTGTCGATTCACAAGCGGAATGAATGAGGATTATATCGCTCAGTGCGTCGAACGTGCGATGAAATTAGGCTATTACTTTGGCATCAATATCGATAAGAGCTACTGCAATGACTGCGGTGCACAGATGGATGACGGAGTCGACACTTGCCCAGTTTGCCACGGAAACAACATCACCGAGATCAACCGTGTCTGCGGATACTTAGGCTATTCCAAAGTCTCCGGAACGACAAAGATGAACGATGCCAAGATGGCAGAGATACACGATAGGAAATCCATGTAATGAAGATCATCAAAATAGAACGCAACAATCAGGTCAATGGAACAGGATTAAGAGATGTGATATGGTGCTCAGGATGCAATCATAACTGCCCTAACTGTCATAACCAGGAAGCACAGAATCCGGAACTCGGAAAAGAGTGTGGAGAATGGGCTTACGATATCTTAAAAGAGGATTTATCCCGTGAGGAGTTAAGCGGAGTCACCTTCTCTGGTGGTGAAGCCACTTTTCCGGCTAACAGAGAAGAAGCAACCCGCATGATGAAGTGGATCAAAGACCTCTTCCCGAATAAGACCATCTGGGTATACACCGGCTATCTTTATGAGGAGATTTCCGAACTGGAGATGATGCAGTACATCGACGTGCTTGTCGATGGAAGATATATCTCATCTTTAAATCCCGGGCCGAACAAGATCAAGTGGCGTGGCTCGAGCAATCAGCGCGTCATCGATATGAACAAGACAAGAGAAACCGGTAAGGTGACTTGGCTTATTGACTTTAACGGAAAACCAATTGACGAGAATGAAAAAGAGGGCTTATAACAAGCTCTCTTTTTCTTGACAACTTTTTTTATCTTTTTTCAGTTGCTCTTCTAATTCACTTAAGGAAGAAAACTTTTTTTGTTCTCTAATAAAGGAGAGGAATTCGACTTTGATGTCTTTATCGTATAGGTTATCATCGATACCGAAGATATTGGTTTCCATGATGGAGTGGTTGAGTTTGTCTACGGTCGGATGATTTCCGATGTTGGTCATAGATAAGTATGGCTTGTCATCGATCCATGTCCGTGTCATATAGACTCCGTTATTCAGTCTGAACTTTCCTTCTTCTAACTCGATGTTTGCAGTCGGAAACGAAATCTTTCTTCCGTTTTCTTTTCCGTGCAGGACTTTGCCCTGGTAGAAGAAGCGATAGCCTAAAAATTTATTGGCTTCCTCTATTTTTGTCTCTTTCAGCAGTGCTCTGATTCTGGTAGAGGATACTTTCTCGTTATCGATCTCTAAAAGTGGAAGAATCTTCACTTCGACTCCTTGCTTTGTTAAAGAAAGGATATCTTCTGCTTTTCCTTCTTTGTCTTTTCCAAAGGTGAAATCTTCACCGATTACAATCTTCTTTGCGTTCAAAGACAAAAGAAAGGAAAGGAACTCATTCTTTGATGTGTTTCTGGTCTTTTCATCAAACGGCAGGACAAGTTCATTCTTAATGGAGAAAGAACCGAGCATTTCTTCTTTTTCCTTCTCTGTCAATAAAGAGCCGTCTTTGCCTTTGAAACTTGTTTTCCAACCAAAGGAGAAGGTAAGGACACTGTTTTGATACGGTGATTTTTTAGCTTCTTCAAATAAAGACTGATGTCCCTTATGGAGTCCATCAAATAGTCCGATGGCAAGAGAAAGAGAGGGAAAGTCATGCTTTCCATCAATGGATACGTACTTAGTCATGAGAGACTCCTCTCTGACAGACATAATGTCCTTCCTCATCTTTTCGATACAGTGCAATCAGCACTCCTTTTTGCTGAAGGAAGAGAAGATCCTCATCACGATTCATCCTGATATCGTTTCCGGCGATGGCTCTCTTTGCGATGATGTCACTGACTTCGATAAGAGGGATGTTAGGAAACATAGCGGGAATCGATACGATGTCATCTTCTGTTATGTCATTGATTTTCTTTGCGTTTATGACTTTATAATCATCTACTTGTGTTCTTCTTAACGCTGTTAGATGACCGACGGTATTCAGTCTATATGCGATATCTCTTCCTAAGGAACGGATATAGGTTCCTTTGGAAACGGATACGTCAAACTGAATCTCATCATTAGAATAAGATAGTAATTCGATATTCTTCACTTCGATATCTACAGTCGGTGGAACAAATTCGATTCCTTTTCTTAAAAGCTCGTAACCTCTTTCCCCGTTGATGTGCTTTGCACTGTAAAGCGGTACTTCCTGTTTCTGTTTGCCTAAAAAGGAAGAAAGGACAGACTTGATCTGATCTTCACTAAAATTCGGAACTTCCTTTTCCTTGGTGATACTTCCAGTCCAATCTAAGGTATCGGTCTCTTTGCCTAAGGATAAAGTGGCACGATACGTCTTTCTTTCATCTTGGATGAGAGGGAAGAACTTCGTTCCTTCCTTCATTCCGATGATGAGAAGACCGGTTGCAAAAGGATCCAGGGTGCCGAAATGGCCTACCTTTTTGATGTGAAACTTCTTCTTGATAGCAGTATCCACACCTTGGGAAGTGATGCCTTCCTCTTTGTCGATGAAAAGAAAACCAGAGAATTGATCCATGCCTAATAGTATAGTAAAAATCTAAGATTTGGAAAAGAGAAAAGAAGGAGACAATGAAGAATGACAGTGGTTTTATAAACCTTGTCTTACTCGAAAAACATGTAGATTTAAGAGATTTATAAACCCTAAAGTTGTTTGAAATTAAGAAAAATTGAAAGACTATAACTTAAGTTTTCAATTATACAAAAGTTTCCACAAAATGAGAGTGTTATTGAAACTCTTAAACTGGTAGTGGAACTAAACAAACTTTGATGATGAAATTCGGGTATACATGTTAGATTCAAAATCTAATGCTAGTGATAGCTTGTGGGTTCAAGTTCCACTCAGAACACCAGGCGGGAATTCGACCAACGCGGTGGTAAATATCAAAAATTAACACATATATAAAGCGTATACATCAAAAATTAACACTCTAGTATAAGTCTAAAAAATGCTATCTTAAAAGGAGGTTTATTCACAGCATTTTATTTTATACGAGTGTAGAATTTTAATGTGTACTTTTTATTTTGCAGATAGGAGGCCTTTTTGCTGATAACTAGAGGCCTAAATCTCTACCGCTATTATATCCGTAATTGGTCTGTGCTTTTGTGAGTAAAAATTGGAGTTCAAACGGGTGACACAAGAAGTTGCCACATCGACACGGCAGGAAACATCAAGATTGACAAGGTGAAGTTAACCGAGCGAATAGACGACGCAGTAACGACAGTTATGGCACTTGATCGAGAATCCGAAACGAAAGCTCGACCGATAGCGTGTATAACGAACGTGGAATTATCGTGATTTAGAAAATGTCACCTTGTTTTATTTATGAAGTGTAAAAATGTCCTTTTGCAAATGTTAAAAAAGTGCCAAAATGACACCAAAACACTTGCGATTAGGTGTCAATGTGGCATGATAGTGTGCTGCACCCCTAATGTTGTGCTATAGTTCAATTTAAAGTCCAACATCAAGGGTGCAGTACAAAATTTATATATTTTTAATAATTGTTGTTTGTTAAATAAATAAGACGTCCTTTTCTTGATTTTCCATTATCTTCAATATAATGCAATAAAAGTAATTCATTAACATCTTTTTTAACTGAACTTGCAGATTCATTAATTTCCATAGCTAAACTCGGCACAGAGATGCCTTCAGGATGTGTTGCTAAGCATGAAAGAATCTTATTTTTTCTTAGAGAAACAGAATTACAAGATTCAACTGGTGTAAATAAAAGTGTCAGCTTAGTAAAACGACCATCAGGTGTAACTTCTAAAATCGGATCGGGGTATTTGTTTTTTTTCATTACCGATGCAATTGTTGGAATTCCCAAGCCCGAACGTTCCGCTAAATTTAGGATGCGGAAGAATGTCATAATTGATGAATTTCTAACAATGGATACACCACCTTTTAATGCTTGATTTTTATCCACAAGCATGTCACCACAATTACGAAAGATTATTCTATCAGGATATGATTGAATTAATACACCGCCATCCATAAATAACGACATATTGGACAATGAATTAATTAATGCTTCAGACACAGCATCATATATAGAACTACCATCATCATTAATTCCGTTATGATCTCTTCTAAAAGCATTAGGCAGTCTACTTTTTAACGAATCCATAATTTTCAAATAAAATGAAAACATATTGCCACTAAAAGTAAAATCATCGCTAGAAATTCTTTTTTCCCAACGTTCTTTTCCACTTACATAGCTTTGATAATCTAAATGGAATGATGGAAATATTCGAACAATATCAGCATATTGACCAAAGAAAGCAATTGCTCCATTTGTTAAGCCACCTATCTTATTTTTTTGATAAACAACCGCTCCAATTCTCTCTAACATTTGCTCATCATTTAATTCTAAAAGTGGACTATTTGGGCGGTTTTTACTAAGCATAAGACGAAAATAAGACAAAGATTTTTTATCTAAACGATCAATGCCTAAGTCATATTGATTTATTTTCCCATCAAAATGAGTTAATTCTCTATCTTCTAAAAAAGAAAAGATTTGATTTTTACTCATCTTTTGATCCTCTT
>CAVFFP010000010.1:0-53760 GCA_963621825.1 bacterium | reverse complement strand
GTCCTCGCTAGAGATTCTCGTTTGGACGCGGGTTCGACTCCCGTCATCTCCACCATCGAAATATAAATTGGTTTGTCCAGAAAAGGGCAAACCTTTTTTTCTTTAGCGATAGGGTGTTGTGCTCTTTTTATCAAATGCACAATGCTTAGATTGGTTGAGTATAGTTGCTCTTTCTGACTCTTGTTTCAAATCAAAAATGCAAATGTGCCTGCTGATTCCGCTCAAGTAGCCACAAACCGCAGTTCTGTCAATAGCCATGCCCGTCACCTCCTTATAAGGCTGTGGAAATAAAAATGAAGCTGAAACTAATAATTCTCACGAAACACCCAATTATTGGGTAATCACTGAGAATATTTAACATAAAAGAGGGGTAGGGGTCTAAATCTCTACCACTATTATACCCGTAATCGGCCTGGGCTTTCGTACGCAAAAATCCGATTTCAAACGATGAATACAAGGACGCAATTACCGAATGTCTTTATAAAGACACTAAAAGAAACGTTGAAAACGAAGAAGCAAAAAAAGTACAGTGCGAGTAAGCGATGAGGAGTTGTTTACTCAACATTTGTATTACGGCTTATCCCACCTTAATCTGACCCAGGATGAGGTGTGGCTTATGTCATTCGGGCTTCTGCTCGATCTTTGGAAATGTCATAAACAATACAACGGCATCTCAAAAACAAGATCGGAAGTCACGATAGACGATATTATTCCTGATGATTTGTGAAAAATTCACTAAAAGTGCTGATATTTCTTGACTTTTTGCGGGGGGGGGGTATAATTAATTTATAAATCTATGTAGGAGGTGTAAATATGTCAAAAAGCAAAGGCTATTTGGCTATATTTAAAGGGAAAAAGGTTATCTTTGAGGTCGTTAATTCATTCCCAGATTTAAGGGTTCAATTTGTGGATAGTTTTTGTGATTATAGGGTCAAGATTTCAGACAACAAATCTTTTGCTAAAGAAACAATTAGAATTCAAATTGTAACATCATTCCCTGATGTCAGACTTCAAATAGTCTCATCGTTTGGCGACTTTGAAGCTTACATTGATTAATTCTCAATTAAATTTAACATCTATCAGAATGTACTGAACCCCACTTGTTGGACCGAGGAGCGTAGGCGCCGAAGCCAAAGGAGGGGCTTTTTAGATGAAGTACACGTTTAATTTGTTGCATTTAGTTATTTAATTAACAATTTCAAGAAAATTATGAGTTCTACCACATAAGGACGTGATTTTTTATCTTTGAAACAGTATAATAGAATAGAAAAGCGGCAAAGTTGCCAAAAATCTATTTTGGAAAGGGCTAAACAATGGAAATTAAACGTGATTTATATTTGAAGCAACTGATAGAAAGAAAACAGAACGGTCTTATAAAAGTAATAACGGGTATTCGTCGGTGTGGAAAATCATATCTCTTGAATACGCTTTTTTACAATTATCTGAAAAGTGAAGGCGTAGACGAAAGCCATATTATAAAATTTGCGTTTGACTCTAATTCAGACTTAAATAAGATAGGAGAAAGTATCGTTGCTCTCGAAAAGGAAAAACGGAAAGTCGATCCCAACAAGTTTATGGAATATGTTCAAAAACAAATGACGGACAACGGAATGTATTATTTATTGCTTGATGAAGTGCAACTTCTGGATTGTTTCGAGTCCGTGTTAAATAGTTATTTGCACATGGATAACGTAGACGTATATGTAACCGGCAGTAATGCAAAGTTTTTATCAAAAGATGTTATAACCGAGTTTGCAGGACGTGGCGATGAAGTTCACATGCAGCCGCTTAGTTTTGCGGAATTTATGTCTGTTTATAAAGGCGATAAATATGACGGACTTACGGAATATATGCTTTACGGCGGTATTCCTATGGTTGTATTAAGAGAAGGCACGGAAAACAAATCGTTAATGCTGAAACGCCTTTTCGACGAGATTTATATAAAGGATATAGAAATACGCCATAAGGTCAGAAATAAAGCAGATTTGGAAGATTTATTGAATATTTTGTCTTCGTCTATCGGCTCGCTTACCAATCCCGAAAGACTTAGAAACACGTTTCATACTGTCAAAAAGTCGAATATAACTTCGATAACGGTAAAAAAATATCTCGAATATTTTTCCGATTGTTTTTTAGTGGAGGCTGCCACTAGATACGATATAAAAGGGAAAGCTTATATTGATACGCCGCTTAAATACTATTTTTCCGATCTCGGGCTTCGTAACGCAAGAATAAATTTCAGACAGTTCGAGCAACCGCATTCGATGGAAAATGTGATTTATAACGAGTTAAGATTGCGCGGTTTTTCTGTAGATGTCGGCGTAATCAATACGAGAGAGGACGGCGTTCGTAAACAATTGGAAGTCGATTTCGTATGTAATCTCGGTTCTAAACGTTATTATATACAGTCGGCGTATTCTATGCCGAGCGAGGAAAAGCGAAATCAAGAGATAAGGCCGTTTACCAAAATAGACGATTCGTTTAAGAAAATAGTGATTACGGGCGATATGTCGCCTACTTACTATAACGATGACGGAGTATTGTTTATGAATATCTTCGATTTCTTGTTGAAACCGGAAAATCTCAATATGTAAGGGTTAAGAGTGACATCGCTTTCTATACCCATATGATTTTCTAGAAAAACCGACTGAAATTTATCTCAAACGGAGGTTTTGAGATGAAGTACAAACACTATTCGACCGAGCTTAAAGAGAAAGTTGTGATGGAGTATCTTGCTGGTGGGATCAGCATCATTAAACTGGCTGCCAAGCATGAGATCAATCACAACACTGTTGCCAAATGGATTAGAACTGCAAAGAACTTATAGTTGTCCATCATCATTAGAAGAGGAAAATTTCAAAAATGCCTCAGCCATCTCTTTTTCCGATTCCTTCATTCCATCCTTCAGCCAATAAAGCATCATGTTATATAAAGCCCCAGAATAATAATAGAGTTTGTAACGAAGAAGAGAATGGGAAGGCATATCACCAAAAGAAAGAACCATACCTTCTGTAATAATATCTAATATTGAAGATGAAGTGCCGGAATGACAGTAAGAAAGGATAAGATTCCTGTTTTGCTTGAAATAATGGAATGTGTATTCAAGCATTTCCTCACATAGGAAATTAGAACCTGACTTTGGCACATTCCCCCAATAATCATCACGAAATTGTTCTATTCCATAGCTTATCAGTTCATCGATGTTTTCAAAATTTCTATAGAAGGTCGCTCTTGCAACCTTTGATTCATTTATGATGTCGGTGATTGTGATATCATCCCATCCTTTTTTGGAGGATAGATTGATCATTGCTTTTGTCAGTCTTTCTTTCACATTCTTATTTCGTTTATCCATGATACAAAACCTCCCCTTTCTGTCTCATATATTCTATTTATTTAGCAGTAATAAAATGATACATTATGTATCATAAATTAACAAGTTCGTTTGCTTTAACGGAGGCTTCATTATGAGATATCATAAGTTAGGTAGAACAGATGTTGAGGTACCTGCAATCGGTGTCGGTACAATGCTGTGGTTACCGAAGAATGACGAAGATAAAGAAAAGTATTTCGAAACTTATACGAAATGTCTTGATAACGGAATAAATTTCTTTGATACGGCTGAGATATACGGAAACGGTAAGTCGGAAAGCTTGCTTGGCGAGTTTCAGAAAAGAGACGGAAGAAAAATCCTTATCTCTTCTAAGTTTGCTCCGCCTTCAAAGATGAATCCATTGACGCAAAAAAGAAAATCTGTCAACAAATTCTCCCCAGATGCTTTAAAAGAAGCACTCGACGGAAGCTTAAAGAGACTTGGTGTTGATTGTATTGATCTTTATATGATCCATGTACCGCCAAAAAAGGGAAACATATCTGCATACATGGATGTAATGGCAGAAGCGGTAAAGGAAGGGAAGATCAGAGCAGTTGGAGTCTGCAACTTCTCTCCTAAGCAGATTGAAGAAGCACATCTAGCTTTAGAAAAACACGGCATTCCTTTAGCTGTTGTTATGGTCGGATACAACATATTAAGAAGATATCCAGAGACTAACGGTGTGTTTGAGGTATGCAAAAAATATGGTATATCGATAATACCTTATGCACCTCTTGCAGAAGGTACTTTGACAGGGAAATACAGAAACAAGAAAGTACCTTTCATGTATAAGATGACTTCATATTTTGGTCATCTAGACATAACAAAAGAAAGAAACGATAATGTTCCTTTCATAAAAAGACTTTTCTCATGTCCTAGAGAATGTAACATCAAGAAAATGGAACCATTAATGGTAGAACTGGAAAAGATTGCCTTAGAACATGACAAGAGCATTGCACAGGTTTCTTTGAATTGGCTTTTGTCAAATCCAGACATTGATATAATTCCAATCCCTGGAATGAGAAGCTCTAAACAGGTTGAAAGCAATATCGGTGCAATTGACTGGGAATTATCTGATGAAGAAAGAAAAAGAATAAACGAAATAGAAGAAAAGACCCGATAGCAAGAATCGTTTCGATAAAGTTTATAGCAAACGTTCGTTGATGTTAGTACCCGTTAAGATTGAAGCTTAACGGGTATTTTTTACTCTCTAAGTTCTCTTACTAACGTTTCATTGCAAAGCCGATCATGCAGGCACATCTTTCGAATTTTACACAGGAAAACATGATAACGTGTCTACCTTTTCATCGCCATTTGTCACGCTATGGCTATGAGAGATTGTTAAAAGATGAAAACATCATCTGCAAGTGCAGAGTGGTTGTCATCTACAAAGGCAGTGAAACAGCCATCAGCTTTTGAAAAGACTGAAAAAGCAGGAATTGTAACACGCCAATCTGCAATGGAGAGAGTTGGTTCTAGCGATCCGATTCTACACGAACCAGAAAGTGATTGTATGGTAGACCAAGTTCTAAGAAGACTGTTTAACTGCTACCGAAAGTCTAATATTAAAACAACAGAAACTACCATACAAGAGAATGATTAGTTTTGTCACAAATGCGTTGTTAACATTAGAAAAGGTTATCAACACATCCAACATTGTTGGAATATCGACAAGGTATTTCAAATTCACGGCGAAAGAAAAGAGGGCTTTTAGGCCCTCTTGAATAAGCATAGAGCGTTTGTTTAACCTGCCGTATACAGAAGATTGTCTGTATGATAGTGAGAGGGAGTAAGAAGCGTCAGCTTCTCACTCTCCGCTCGGTTTCTTTTTAGGCCACGACAACTTCTTGTTTATGGTAAATTTCATGACGAACTTATCCAACAGATACAAGGTAGCAGGAAGGACGAATAAGATCATCAACACAGAGGATAAACCACCGATTCCTATCAGCAAACCAACAGTTGAGATGGATGATTGAGATGAAAAGATACTGATAACGAAGCCACAGATAATCAAAATCAATCCAGAGGTGAATACAGTGGGCATAGCCGATTGAATCGCAGCTGTTATCGCTTCTTTCTTATCCATCGTTTTTCTGTTTTCCACATAGTTGCTTGACATTAGAATTCCATAATCGATTGTTGCACCCATTAAAATGCAGGTGACGATAATGTAACTCATGAAGAAGACACCACTGCTGAAGATTTGGGTGGAGATCGTTATGAAAATTGCGCCTTGAATGATGGCTACGAGCAACACAGGCAAGGAAAATGATTTAAACGTAAGCATGATGATTACGAAAATGGATACAATCGTGAATATTGTGATAAACAAATTATCGTAATCAAATGCCTTTTGTAGATCGTAGGTGGAAATGATCTCACCAGTGACATGGGCATCATCCCCGAAGATATTCTTAACTTCCGTCTCTAGATACTGGACGAAGTCCGTCGTTTCCTGTCCACCATTAGGAAGATTTAGGGATAGAAGCAATCTTGAGTAATTCTCTCCTTTTAAAAGTGTACCTGCTTTTTTCACATTCGCATCTGCTTCATCAATTTTCTTCTTTTTTGCATCGTCTATCTTATTTGAAATCAGACTGTTGCTATTCATATTCTCCTTGACGAATTGTAATAAATCGCAAGCTCGAATAGTTTGCAATTTTCCAGCGAACATTTCCTCATAATATTTTACATATGGTCCGCTAACCTTCGCTAAATCGATGTTCTCAGTCGTGTTTATGCTCTGAACCGAATTTTGCAATTCTTTAAGCAGGGCGTGCATGTCAATATAGTTATATTTCGTATCGTTGTGCAAGTAACTGGAAATCAACAGCATGTCCGAGATTTTATCCTTTGCACCCATTGGCAACTGTGCATTAATAACTTCGTTTTCTTCGCTTGTGGTCAGTAGATAATTCAAGAATGTCTCGCAATTGATCTTGTAGTATTCCTGTTTATCGATATTTCGGCGATACGCAATATAAATCTGCTGGACTGCTTCATTCGAGACATCTACATCAACAACACTACCCGAAAGGGAAGAGGCAATTGTTTCTAAAGCCGGTATAAAAAGCTCATAATCGTATGAGGAATGGATCGAATTGTACAAAACCGCATAATTCTGAATTGTTGTCACTGCGTTCTCATCAGTGATGACCCCATTAGCGGCGAGATATTTCATCAAAGGAAGGAAGGAAATGATATCCTTCGTTTCTTCACCGATGGAAAGATAATATCCAGCATAGATTTGATTGAGCTGATCATCCGCTAACAACACACCATAATTCGAATACAAATAACCCTTTAATTGAGTTTTTGTCATTTCCTGATCCATTTGCGTGTTAAAAGAGGTGATTCCTGATGATAAGTTTTTCAGTTGTGCGACAACACTTTCATCAAAGGAAGATGCCATTTCATCCGATTGAGCACAAAGAATCATGAAATTCAACATTGTCTGAAAATCAGCTTTGAATTCTTCGTCGTAGAAATATAATCCATACATCTGTTCGACTGAGAACAGGCTGAGGTCTTCGGTTCCATCAAATGAAGAAATCCATTGGTAAAACTCTTCACAGGACAAATCCAAATCGATGCAATCATCAATTTTTACAATCGTTTCTATCACATTCTTCAGGTTTTCGTTCGCGTTTTCCATTGCGTCTTCATCTTCGTTTATCAGCATGTCTGTATAATGAACGTAATCAGAAAAGCTTAGACTCACTTGATCCGGATTATCATATAGATGATACATGCTCATGATCAGGGAAGCCTGAGATTCATCCATGTCCATCTTTTGAGATATGGTTTTTAAATCATACTCTTCTTCGACAGTATTGCTATATGCCGTATAGTTAGATAAGACACCTGCACCATCAGCCGTAGTATATTCGTTTATCTTTTTTATGAATTCCGTTTCTTTTGAAGAGGCATTATCTTGATTCTTATATAAAACAACAACGGAGTTGTTTTCGCCAAACGTTTCAGTAATGGCACTATTTCCAGCGTTGGAATCGGAGAAGCTATAAACGGTTCTTGTCTGCAAATAGCCACAGGCACCGATCAAAGCAATAGCAACCGGAACAATCGCCTTGTTCCATTTTATCGCAAAATTAGCGAATGGTTTACCACTAGGACAAATAACTTTCTTCTTTGTTTTTGCCATTATCTTATCGCAAAGCAAAATCAGAATAGGCAATAGTGTCAAAGACGTAATAACTGAGATAACAATACCCTTCATCAACACGATGCCGATATCAAAACCGATGTGGAAAGACATGAATAAAAGGGCAAGAAGACCCGCTAATGTGGTTAATGATGACGCGGAAATCGGTTTTATAACTGCTTTAATCGATTCTTTCATCGCTTGATCGTTATCCAAAACCGACTGTTTCTTTTCACGATATTTATGCAGTAAAACGATGCTATAGTCGATGGAAAGAGCCAATTGTAAGATAGCGGAGATGGAATTCGTGATATAGGAGATATTCCCAAAGAATATATTCGTTCCACGATTGATTAATATTGCCACACCACAAGTTAGTAATAAGATAATAGGTTCTATCCACGATTCAGAGGTTAAAAGCAAAACGCCGGCAACCAAACAAATGGCGACGAGCATGATATAAATCATTTCGTTCGTGATTGTAGTCTGGAGTTTTTGCTTATCGACTGCGGTTCCACCATATTCGACTTCACCATAGGAAGTCAAAGCCGTCTTGATATCTGCAACGACCGCTTTTGCGTTGTCGGAGTAATCATCTCCATTGACCAAGACAACGTATAATGCGTTGCTATCAACGTAATAGGTTGTATCATACTTATCAAAATTTACGTTAGTAACATTATCGATTCCTTTCAAGACATCATAAATTTCCTCAGCCTTTTCTTCATCGACGTTTTTGACCATGACTTGGACATTTCCAGTCGGCCCAAATTCCTCATTGTTGATTCGTAATGCAATCTTTGTTTCGGTAGAATCATCCAAATAATCTGAGAGATTATAGTTTATTCCAACTTTAACGCCGAAAATCACGGAAAAAACAAGAGCTAGTCCGAAGAAGCAAGTGATCAATATCTTCTTTAAACCAAATTTCTTTGTTTTCATATCGTCCTCCTTTAACTTAAATCAAATTTTTGACCATGGTTTAAAATTCACGACGAAAAGATTATAATTAGAATGAAAATGCTGTGGGTTTACGAACAGCTTGACACTGTCAGTTTTCTTACCATTTTCAAAGAAAGGTCAAAAAACATGAAAAAATATAACAACGCAAGCCGAACAGAAAGATGGATCAGAGAAGCATTCGCAGAGCTCGTCGCCGAAAAGAAGAGTCTGGATAGAATCACGGTTACCGAGATTGCAAAAAAGGCTGATATCACTAAGCAGACATTCTATTATCATTATTCAGATTTAAATGACCTGATTCGTAGCATAGAAAACGAGATGATCGATAGGTTATCCTCTATTTTGGACAAAGCAAGTGAAAACGCCAACGTTCCAATAGAACATTACATTTCCATTCTTTCTTCTTTTCTGAAAGAGAATGAAAATGAATACCGCTTCTTTGCTAGTTCTACAGATATACATTATTTTATTTCAAAGATAAAAAAGCTTCTGGCTCAGAAGTTAGATAAGCCTTCATTTGGTTTTTCATCGGATATAAAAATTCGTTCCATACAAAGAATCTTCATATCCGGAGCCTGCGTGGATACATTATGCGAATATTTCAAAGGGAACATACAATGCAGTCTTGAAGACGTAGAAAAAACTATTGTAGAAGCGATAAACAAACTGAAATGCCAGTAAATAGCACAGTACTTTCGTCTGACAAAAGAAAGTTGATAAATATGGGTATGCATTTGTATCAACATTCGTAATCATCACCATCGAAATTAAGCATAGGTTTGATGATAGAATGCATCAGACCTTTCTATACCTTATATTCGTTCATCATTATCATCTTTATCCTAAAAGAGCATAGCAGCACGCGTTCTAGCGGAAATTTTTGCGGTATACCGCACTTTATTCCTCTAGACTCCTTAATATAAATTGTAGAATGCAATAATAACGGGACAAAAAGAACATATTGGCATGCCGATAGGTTCCGATTCATTTTCAGCGGTATTCTATATTCGAAACTTGCATCAATGACGGGAAATCAAAAGATATCAGGAAAGATTTTGACTTCTCAAAGCACTTTCCCATGCTAAAAAGCAGCATTAATATCATATAGCAAGAGCAGCAAAAACATGATTATTTATGAATCTCCACTGTCTCCTTTTGGTGTGGATACTCGGCCTTATTTAGGCTGATTATCATTTATTGACTTTCAGAATAATCCTATTCATCATTTCAGCGATGTTTTCGCGTGAAGGCTGAAAATCATCTTTGATCCATTTTTCAAGCACACCGATAATTCCTGATACAACAAAAACAGATTCTGTTAAATCGAACTGCTGATCACCATTGGGATTGATTGTAGTATCCTCGTTATAAACTATCGAATAAAACAATTTCTTGAGTTTATACATTGTATTACCATTATCGGAGAGGGTTAGGACTTTGAAAAGGTCCTTATTTTTTTCAATATAGAGCGTAAGTTCTTCCATCAGTTTACGACTGTTATCTGCTTCAGTAGTAGGAAACGCCTTTTCAAACACCTTAGTAAGACTATCCATCAGTTCTTTTTCGATATTCTCATACAAATCATAAACATCGCTATAGTGCAAATAAAAAGTTCCTCTTCCGAGATTGGCTTGTCGCGATATTTCAGCAACCGTTATTTTGTTCAGGTTTTTCTTTTTGAGCAAGGAAAGAAATGTTTCTTTAATTATTTTTTCTGTTTTTGCGTTTCTTCTGTCATCCATAATGTTTCCTCCGTTTTTAAACACTCTGTATTGAAAATCACATTACTGAACACCTGAAGCCAAAGCGTTCATTGATAATTAAGTCACCGATATCATACTAGACACATGTTCATTTATCAACAACAGTTCACAGCAATAAACAAGGAGGAGTGAAAATGGAAAAGATATCGAAAGCAAAAATCGCTGTTGCTTTTACCATAAATATCTGCATTACCGTAATGGAAGTTATCGCATCCATCATCGGAGGAGTATTGCACCTGAAAGATTATGGATTAAAGATCTTTATCTTTTACACGCAAGACAGCAATCTATTCTTGTTTGTGACTTGCGTGATTATGACTATTATGCAAGCCCAAATACTTTGGGGTAAACGGAAAGGAGTTCCATTATGGGCGCAGCGATTGAAATACATGGCCACTTGTGGAGTTTCACTCACATTTCTTGTCGTAATATTCATTTTGATACCGCTTGCCGGTATGGATTCTATAGTAGACAAGCTATTTACTGAAGCAAAGTTGTATCATCACTTTTTATGTCCAATCCTTGCTTTCTTGTCTTTTGTTGTTTTAGAAAAGCAACCAGAAATACACTTCATAGATACACTTTATGCGCTGATACCAACGGCAATTTACGCCATAATTATGACCATCTTCAATATTACACATGTCGTAGAAGGTCCTTATCCTTTTTTCAAGGTTTACGAACAAGGCGTTTTAATGTCGTGTGTTTGGTGTACGACTATTCTCGTAACAGCATATGGGATTGCAGTCGGCGTTTATTATCTAAATAAAATCAAGAAAAAGGAGACAATATAAAATGATTCTATATAGAGAAGCAAAGAGAAGCGAAATCAAACAAATAGCAGAACTCGTGGCAACGTCATTTGGTGAATATCCGATGTACACACTAGTTTTTCGTGATAAATTCAAAACCAAAGACGATTTTATCCATTATATGAAAAAGCTAAACAAAGTACATATCGGCGCAAACGCAAGAAAACATAAATGTTTTGTAGGAGTTGTTGACGAAAAGATTGTATCGGTCGCATTGTTACAGAATCCGAATATAAAGCGTATCAGTCTTTTTGACTATATTCTAGCAGGTGGCGTCCGATTACTTTTCCCTGTCGGTTTTAAAAGACTGATCAGTTTCTTCGATATTTCAAACGAAGCGCATAAAGACTGCGCGGAAAAGTATGGTGATGCCTGGTATGTCGAATTACTCGCCGTATCTATAGATTGCAAAGGACAAGGACTCGGAACGAAGATGCTGAACGATTGTTTGATTCCGTATGTAGAAAGTCAAAAAGGAACACAAATCGCTTTGATTACAAATACACCATCTAACTGCAAATTTTACGAAAAAAATGGTTTTACGAATTTTGCAATTTCAAATTTAAGGTGGAAAAGCAACAAGACACAGAATTGGAGTTTTTGCAAAAAGATTTAATGTCCAAAACCAATCTGAAACTTGTTCAATTGTGTAGAACAGCATAATGTAGCGGAAATTTTTATGGTTTACCACACTTTTTTCTTGTAGCATTCTTAATTCAACGTCCTTTAAAACCATATGCATCAATTAAAGGCACTGCACTCACTACTGACATTGCTATCCAACTTGTTGTGTTCTTTAGCTGTTTTCAGAAGATGAATTAGACTACTTCAAAAAGATAGATGAATGCTATTTAGGAAAAATAAAAAGAATCTACAATTCCATGTTTCCTCAAAATCTGGATACTAACTATTTTGATATCTATGAAGTTACTGAAAGCGATATACGGATTTATAGAAAGACTCCGTTACATAGAGTTGCATTTCATATACCTAAAAAGAATTGATCTGTTATAAAATCAGTATGCTTCAACTTAAAATCAGTCTACTTACAGATAAAAGAATCTATTTTCAAAATAAGGAGATCATTATGACAGAATGGGAAAGAATGCAACAAGGTCTCATCTACAACGATTTTGATAAAGACCTATTCAAAAGAAGAGTAATCGCAAAGAAATTATTCCGGGCTTATAACAAGAGCGAAGATGATGAAACAGAGCTAAGACAACAGATTCTGGAGCAGCTCTTTAAGAAAGTCGGAAAGAATGTATGGATCGAACCGGATTTCAAATGTGAATTCGGAAAGAACATAAGCATCGATGATGACGTTTACATCAATTTCGGTTGTGTGATTTTAGATTGTGCAGAAGTAACCATCGGTTCCCATACTCTGATAGGGCCTAATGTAGGAATCTATGCAGCTAATCATTCCATCGATGCGGAAGAGAGAATCCATGGCGGATGTTGCGGTAAGCCTATCCATATTGGCAAAAATGTATGGTTAGGGGGTGATGTCAAAATCGTTCCCGGTGTTACAATCGGCGATAATACAATCATAGGAACAGGAAGCATCGTAACCAAAGATATCCCTTCAGATGTGATTGCTGTCGGAAATCCTTGTAAGGTAATCCGAAAAATAACAGATAAAGATAAAACTGAATATTCAAATAGAATAAATTTGAATTCATAGTTATTTATATAACAAAACAACTTTCACAAAATTAGGAAGGGTTGATTTATACTCCACCCTTCTTTTCTTATATATTTCCCTTTTCGTTCGTATGAATATCGTGATCACAACCATTTTGATATTTTTCATTTTTTCAGTTGACAAGATATTTTCCCTGTGCAATAATGGAATCGTCCAAGGTAGGATTGATTTCCCAAAGTGATTGCGTAAATTGATTCGTTTGTCGCTTCTGAAAAGATTCGGCAAGTGAAAAGCTTTACAAAAATTGTTTTGTAAATGAAATCCTATGGATGAACGATATGCTTTTTAGTATATCCCTTCATAGGATTTTTATTTCCTCGGACAAGTTTAATTTCAAAGTCAAAGGAGGAAACAAAACATGAACGAAGAATTAAACAAGAAATTAGAGCAGTTTTGTGATGATGAGCAGGAGAAAAATCTGAAAGCAGAATTAGGTACGATTGAAGAAACCATCCACTATACTTTCAGCGACAAATCCCTTCTCGTACAGGCATTCACCAGAAGTTCCTACTCCGTCGAACACGGTATTCCGAGCAATGAAATCTTGGAATTCATCGGCGACAAGGTAATCGACTTTGTTGTCGTAAAAGACATTGCCGAAAAATTCAGAACCAAGACATCCTGGGTTTCCAAGGAAACAAAGGGATCAGAATATTTCACCATCGCAATAAACAAAAATGAAGGCGATTTCACAGAAATCAAAAAGAATCTTGTCTGCAATGAAAACTTCTCAAAAGTCATCGATGATTCAGGTTTAGCAAAATACATGCTCTTAGGAAAATCCGACTCCAAAAACAAAGTTGAAGAGCAGATGAAGATCAAGGCAGATCTTTTGGAAGCTATCGTTGGTGCCACCGCTATCGATACAAACTGGGACGTTATAAAGCTCTCTGATGTGTGCGAGAAACTTATTGGAATCGATGCCTATCTAAGCAAATTTATGATATCGGAAAAATCTGATGTTCCTTTCCATCTGGATAATGCAATCACTGTTCTAAAAGAACTCGCCGAACATGGATGGTGCTCTATGCCTCAGTATCTCTTCTCGGATGACTCCTTCAAAAACGAAAACGGAGATTCTGTCTGGACCTGCGTCTGCTATATCAGAAGCCACAATATTACCAGCACTGTCGAAGCCACCAGCAAAAAGTTCGCTAAGAAATATGCTGCTTTTGACGCGATCTGCAAAATGCTGAAGGTCAAAAACAGTCTGTAAATCATATGGAGAGACAATATTGTCTCTCCATATTTCATTTGTCAAAGCAAAAGAACAACATGCATCAATCTATTTACATTTCCTCTATCAGCTATAAGATTTGCTTTATCTACTTTCCCGTATTATCTCATATGTTTTGTCTTTGTTTGATAAGAGCGTCTGAGAAATCATATAGAAAGAGTCAGAAATCGATTCCTCTCTGATATTCTTAGAGAGTTTTCCTTCAAACTCTCCTTTTTCCAAAGTCAGTATCATATGTTCTTTCTTTTTCTTGTTGAACTTCTTGTTTTTCAGTTCCGCAAAAATATATTTCTTATTCTGATAAAGCATAACCCCATAGGTATAGTTGAAGTCTTTATATTCTTCACAATACTCTTCGAATAGTGCAGAAGAACACTTATCAAATTCATAGGTATCGATATCATTTTCAAACGGTGTCAATAAATACCTAGTCTTCTCTAAAACAAAGGAAATATAGTTATCGTAATTTTCTATCTTCTGTCTTTTCACGCATTCTGAAGTGCTCTGGACAAAGGATAGATTGTCTTTCAATTCAGCAATCCGTTCTTCTAGTTTTTCCTCTGCATAGAAAAGATATGATTCATACTGAATACTGGAATCCTTGATGAAATTCTCTTTCACAAAAGATAAAGGCAAGGAAAGAGCAACGGATGTCATAATCAGTTCCGCGACGCGTAATTGTTTCCTAGAATAGTATCGATACTTTGTTTCTAAAGAAACATAGTCCGGTTTTAAAACACCAATCCTGTCATAATACCTAAGAGCTTTAATACTCAGCCCCGACAATTTCGAAAATTCTCCGATAGCCAGATATTCTTTCATGTTCTGTTGACTCTCCCCTTAGGGGATAGTTTAACATATTAGGGTTTTCTGTTGGAGGCCTATATGTTCAAGATCGATTCTCATTTTACAATCAAGAGTTTACTGAAATACACATATCCCGCAATCATCATGATGATCTTCTCTAGCATCTACGGGGTATTCGATGGATTATTCGTCAGCAACATCGAAGGAGATACCGCCTTCTCTGCCATCAATCTGATTCTTCCTTATGTCATGTTATTAGGAACCTTCGGATTTATGTTCGGTACAGGAGGAAGTGCATTGATTGCAAAGACATACGGAGAAGGGGACCGCCACAAAGGCAATCAATACTTCACGATGATCTTTGAGACATTGGTCGCAATCGGTATCGTTTCCACTCTTATCGGATTCTTCACCATAAAACCCGTTGCCGCCTTACTAGGAGCAACAGAGGCCATGCTTCCATACTGTGAACAATATGGCAGAATCCTCGTCTCCTTTGTCGGATTCTTCATGCTTCAGAACGCGTTCCAATCCTATATGTCCGTTGCAGAAAAACCAATTCTTGGCTTTCTCATCACTGTCATCGCCGGTGTCGTCAACATTGTCGGTGACTATCTTCTCATCGCCGTCTTTCATCTCGGTGTCAAAGGTGCCGCTATTGCAACCGGTGCCTCTCAGATCGTAGGTGCTGTTCTACCTATCTGTTATCTTGTCTTCTTTAAAGATATGACACCATTAAACTTCACTGCTCCCTGTTTTAAAATCAAACCTGTCCTAAATGCTGCCGGAAACGGATTATCTGAGATGGTCACTAACGTATCTATGTCTATCATCAACATGCTCTTCAATGCACAGCTGATGAAATACATCGGCCAGGATGGAGTTACTGCCTATGGCATCATCATGTATGTCGGATTCATTTTCACCGGTGTCTTCTTCGGATATTCTATCGGTGTAGCACCGATCATCGCCTATCATTATGGAGCTAAAAACGAGAAGGAACTGCAAAGCTTATTGAAAAACTGTCTTATCATCTATGCTGGCTTTGCACTCGTATTAGCATCAGCAGCTATCCTATCCGCACCGATTCTTTCCAAGGCATTCATCCGGAACAATGACGAATTAGAAAAACTCTGTGCTAACGCCATCCGTTTATATGCAATCTCCTATTACATCTCCGGTTTCAACATCTTTGCTTCTTCCTTCTTTACCGATTTAAACGATGGATTAGTATCTGGAATCTTATCCTTAGCACGAACCTTTCTTTTCCAGATCGTCTGTATCTATGTCATCCCTCTCCTCTTCGGTGTCAATGGTCTTTGGCTTTCCGTCCTTTTCTCGGAATCCTTTGCACTTCTTGTCTCCATATTCTTTTTCTATATCAAGAACGGGAAATATCATTATTTCAAAAAGAAAGCAGCCTGAGAAAGGCTGCTTTTCACTTAAATCCTATAGAGTAATATATTAGATTGTTTTTAAGTATTCGTCTTTTAGTTTCAAGTACTCTTCTAAAATATCTTTATGAACATCATCTCCATACGTCTTTCTGAAATTCACGATGTTCCAAGGCTTCTCTGCTACATTGCAAAAGCCTTTTTTATTCAGTTTCACCCACTGGCAATAATGTCGTATTACGGTATCCTCATGAAGATAATGCTGATCATTGAATCTCGGAGACATAATCTTGATATTTTTCTTCAGACCGCGATTCAATGCAGTCTGATCCGGCATAAAATAACGTTTTTCGATTGCCGCTTTTCTCACAATATCAAAATGCTTATTCTCTCTCAGTCTTTTCAGATTCATCAACAATACACCGGAGTTACAGTATCTGCGTCCTAACCAATGAGATCCGACTTCATCAATTACCATTCCAACATCTTTGTCTGTCATATCTTGTGAGTAGATCTTGTAAAGATCTCCTGTTACGACAACATCGATATCGATATAGAGAAGGCGGTCAGGAAATTCATCATGACGGTCAGATAAGAGTCTTATCATGGAGTAAGGAGAGAATCTTCCGTTGAAGTTTACGCTCTTTCCTAACTCCGTATTGACCTCTTCTGTCATATCAAGAAGGCGGAGAGAATTATTCGGATTATATCTCTTAATCAGTTTTTCTATAAATTCCGCTTGTCTTTCTTCAAAGGCAAAGAATTCTTTTTTCTTCGTTTTGAAACTTCCCGTACCGATATATACATTCAAAGGATGTTCTGTGTTTTTGCAAGCAGAGAGCAAAGTGATCAATATGCCATCAAAGCAATTCCTGTCTAAGCAGAGCAAAAGATTTATCGTCTCTTTTTCTTCCATCGTTTACCTCCGGATAAAGTTCGTGTTATAACTATAACACATCTATCCGATTTACACGTAAGAAAGAATTGTTTTTAAACACAATACTTACAATTGCTCTTTACAGAAATTAGTGTAGGAAACTATCCATTTTTCATATTGATGGATAACCAAAGTGCTTAAACACCTAAAGTGATGAAGGTCAATAGCATTCTTTGACATATTCTTTTCCGTAAATTCGTACCTTTTGCGTCATTATAGACTGTCTTAGATTTATTTCTCGGCTTTATTGATCATTTGGTTTTCTTTTTCCGTCGCCCACTCATATGGTCTCATGTATTCGCCACAGAAAATCACTTCTTTTCTATCCTGATAATCCCAAAAGTCACAGTGTACTCCATCGACGTTGAGAGACAATCTTGCACGATTAAAATTGACAAGATCCTCGATTCCGTATTCCTTCAGTTTCATCCTGAGTCGACATACTGCATCGCGGTAAAGTCTCTTGGAAAGGTCCACATTCTTATCGATCCAAAGTTTGGTGATTGCTTCATCCATCGTCACTTCTCCACCACGGTGGTCCACCATCAAGGCAAGAAGTTCTTTTGCTTTTGCTCTTTTGAAGTCCACCAAAACATCGTTGACATACATGTCAAAATGGGGAAAGGTCTTGAATACGACATTCGAATCTTTCTCTTCTCTCGCTCTTGCTAAGATTCCACGTATCGTCTCTTCATCATATGGCTTATAGCAGAAAGCAAAAAGGTTATCCCCTAATCTCTCTTTGATCTTATCCACATCCTGGCTGTACCCCGTGATAAAGACAATCTTCAAAGAAGGAGAAAGCGAAATCATACGTTCCGCAAGATCTACTCCATTGATATCTGGCATCACAATATCAAGGAAAGCGATATCCACCTTGTTTTCGGATACATAGTCCAATGCATCCTCCCACTTTTTTGCAAATACGTTGATGCTTAAATCCGGAATGTCGATCACATGGGAAGTAAACAAAAGGATAGATTCCTTTTCATCATCTAAGACTATTGCGTTCATTTTCTTTCCTCCTCAGTTGTTGGTATCCGTATCGTAACTTTCGTACCATGACCTATTACCGACTCTATCGTGACTGTCGCATGCAAAGTCAAAGCAAGCCTCTCTTTTGCGTTATTCAGTCCAACGGAAGACTTCTTCAGCTTTGAAACATCAAATCCAATGCCGTTGTCCTCGATAGAAACAACGATACTATCCTTCTCTTTTCTTGTCGATAAAGAGATATACCCATCCTCTTTCTCTTCTGCTTTCGAGTGTCGTACCGCATTCTCGACAAATGGTTCAATCGTCAAAGGAGGAAGAGAAAAATCCGTAACCTCCAGATCAAGAAGAAGGTCCTGTCCATTC
Source organism: bacterium (assembly GCA_963621825.1). Taxonomy (GTDB): domain Bacteria; phylum Bacillota_I; class Bacilli_A; order RFN20; family CAG-288; genus Enterosoma. Next base: position 35,245 of record CAVFFP010000010.1, on the reverse strand, counting down.
TCTTTCTGCTGATTAACAAGGTTTACAAAATTCAGTATGTTCGATAACTCCACTTCAAAAGGAACAAGGTCAGAAGAGGAAGCCTCTAAATTGCTCCTTAAATGTTTAGAGAACGATGTGATCATCTCTCTTCCTTTCTTCTCATCTTCCTGATAGGCACCTTGAATGCTAGTGAGGCAGTTGAAGATGAAGTGTGGTTTGATCTGTTCCTTTAAGACATCAGCCTTGATCTTCTCTAATTTTTTCTCTTCTTCCAGTGCTTTGATATACTTTTTCGTATTGGATACCGTAGAGATACGATAAAGGATGATGACAACAATGATAAGGGGGAGCATGATATAAGAGATAGACTGCTCTAGTCCGGCTATCATGATGTTCTCTAAGTCGAAGAAGGTCAAAGAGAAGTAAGTAATCAACGAATACAGGATAAACAGGAAAGCAATGTTCAGTTTCTTCCCATCAAATATATTCATCGTCATAGATGGGATCAACATCAGGAAGTTGACCATACTAAGCATCAAAGGAATCACCTGCAAGAAGGTTCCCATCAATACAAAATAAAGAATAGCAGAGATAAGGGAAATAACACCCATCATGATAGGATACCACTTATTTTCTTGTATCTTCTTCGATAAAGAAAGATGGAAATACAAGGAAAACGCCATACATATACATATTAGCAAGTTTATAAAAATAATTGGGTTGTACGTATTTGTCTTTGTGATGGATAACACTCTCCAATAAACGTCAACGGAGAAGAAAGCCATCACTGTCATCATAGCCATGAAGACAGAGAAGGAGAAATCTCGCTTTGTAACATTGATATGAATGACAAAAGAGACGATCAGAAGAGAAAAGACAATACCGAAGACAAAGAATCCGATATTGTTCGTTAAATACTGAGAGGTCGGATTGCGACCTAATGTATTGACGACTAGTCTTGCCGGAGAAGTCAGTCCTCCCTGATAAGAAGAAGAGACTTCAAAGACCACTTCCAAAGGATTATTGTCTTTTACGACGTATTCCTTTGTCATATCATCTCCGCCATTGCTTTTGCAGTTTCCTTCCTTTGCTCTGGTTCCATATTGAACAACAAGCTCTTTATTGATATAAGCGTAGAAGCCTCCGACAAAGTTATTGTTGATAAACCAAACCTTTGTGCCGATAGGAAGACCTTTGACATAGACACGGTAAGATGAGTAACCCTCATTCGATAGTCTTTTCCCGTCTATGACTGTATCTTTGTAATGATGAGGAACGGAGACTTTCGCATCGCATTCTCCTTCGTAATCTTCTTCTACAATCCATTTATTGTAGAAGAATTCATACTCCCCTTTCATATGCTGTTTCGCATAGGTTTCCTGTACATTGTATCCCGTGAAATCGATGACTCCGTTCTTCAAGTCAGGAAGACCTTGCTTGCTATTCATATTGGCATCGCTTCTGACTAGTGCAAAACAAGTAATGAAAACAGTGAACACCGCAAAAAAGACAGCAGCTACAGACGCGATGATCTTTCCCCATTTATGTTTCATATCTTCAACAATATATCATTCAATGTCTAGAGTTATCAAGTAACTAAAATAAAGGAATAGATTCACATCAAGAAAAAAGACCGCTGAATGATTCAGCAGTCTTTGAATATAGAATTAAGCAGCTAAGAAGACCTTGTATGCGAGATAGGCTTCGTAGACATCGGCTTTGGAGACAATCTCCATTGGAGCATGCATGGAAAGGACCGGGATACCGGCATCAAGAACATACATATTGTAGTTTCCTAAGATATAGGCGATGGTTCCGCCTCCACCCTGATCCACTCTTCCGATTTCGGAAGTCTGATAGTGGATATCATTCTTATCCATGGCAGTGCGGATGAAGGAGAGGTATTCCGGCATGGCATCGTTGCATCCGCTCTTTCCTCTGGCACCGGTGTACTTGTTGAAGACAACGCCTTTTCCGAAGTAGCAAGAGTTTCTCGGCTCGTTGACACACGGATAGATCGGATCGACACCGCAGGAGACATCGCTGGAAAGCATCTTGGTGTTAGACATAGCATGACGGACAGCAAGAGAAGAATCCTTACCCTCTCTATAGAGGAGTTCAGCGACAGTATCTTCAAACCATCTAGACTGTGCACCGGTTGCACCGATAGAGCCGACTTCTTCCTTATCAACAAGAACAGCAACGGTGGTATATTCCTGTTTGCCTGCATCTAATACTGCTCTTAAAGAGGTATAAGCACAGACTTTATCATCATGTCCGTAGCCAGCGATCATGCTTCTGTCAAGGCCATAGTCACGAGCCGGTCCTGCAGGAACTGCATGAAGTTCAGAAGAGAGGAAATCCTCTTCTTCCATTCCGTACTTCTCCTTGAGAAGATCAAGGATATATTTCTTGGAATTTCCGTCTTTGTCCGGAATATTTCCGACTGTGATATCCAGATCTTCACCAGAAATGACTTCACCTGCTTTCTTTGCGAGCTGATTCTGAGAAAGGTGAATCAGAAGGTCGGTGATTCCTAAGACGGGATCATTCGGATCTTCGCCGATAGCGACTTCAAAGGATGTGCCATCCTTCTTATAGACAATGCCGTGAATGGCAAGAGGGATTGTCACATACTGATATTTTTTGATTCCGCCATAATAATGTGTTTCAAACAGAGAAAATCCACCCTTTTCATAAAGAGGGTTCTGTTTGATGTCAAGGCGCGGAGAGTCGATGTGAGCACCTAAGACTCTCATTCCTTCTTCGATAGACTTATCGCCGATGACAGCGGCAAGGAAATTCTTTCCTTTGTTGGTTACATAAACCTTGTCACCAGGATGAAGTTCACTGAATTCAGAGATATCCTTGAATCCGTTCTTCTTTGCAAGAGCGATGGCTTCTTTCGTCGCCATTCTCTCTGTCTTAGCAAGAGTAAGGAAGTCCATATATTCCTTAGAGAAAGCAAAAATATCCTCTCTCTTCTTCTCGTCAGCATCCGTCCAAACATTCTTTGCGTACATACTCTGTTCTCCTCTCTATAGTTTGATGTTCTTCTTCACCTTCTTCTCTGCGCGGTGATAGCGGTTTGTAAGAGCGGCAATCGTCTCACCTGTCATATCCGATATCTCCTGATAGGATAAGCCATGATACATTCGGAGAATGAATAGATTGTAGTCTCTTTCTCCGAGCAGGTCCTTGATCTGTTGAATCAGTTTTTCCTGATCGATGTTGTTATCCTGTGAGACAGAGAATTTTTCGGTCTCATACTCCGGCATCGAAGTAAGGCGGCTTCTCTTCTTCTTTTCGTTCAGCGACAGATTCTTTGCAATGGTGCAAAGCCATGCGCTGAATGAGATATCGTTCTGATAGCTGTCGATGTTTTCATACATCTTCAAAAACGTCTCCTGAACAATGTCATCCGCGATCATATCGCTAGGCAGAATCTGATAGGCGACGTGTTTGACCAATCGAAAATACTTTTGATAGACTTCGTCAAAAGCCTCTTCATCATGTTCTTTCAGTTTTTTGACAAGACTGGAATCTTTTTTCATGATTAAGTCAAACCTCACGGAAGATATTTTATCATGAACCTATCTTTTCTTAAACCCTGTTGAACGGATGACTAATTATGAAGAGAGGATAAAACACGCATTTTTCAAAAAAAGAAAAGGAGCCGAAGCCCCTTTATCCTATTTCTTTATGATAAGCAAACACGGTCTTTCTGTACGGGAGTATTCTTTGAGATTTCTATATTGAATGTTCCTTCTCCGCTTAAGCCATCCCCTTCATAGCTCCATGTGATCTTATGAGAGGATTTACTGACGAGGAGATATCCAGAGTTCACAGAATCGAAATCCAATGCTTCCTCTTCATCTTTGACCGTTAGGTTATCAGCATTAAGAGCAACAGAGAATTCCACTGCAAGGAAATTCGTGTTTGGATGATATTGGAAGTTCAAGGTTTCACCTTCCACATTGAACGCATAGGAGTAGTCCTCAGTCATATCAAATCTCGAGAATGTGTTGTATGACTTTTCCTGAATCATATCGTTATTTGTAGAAGCACTCTGGACCGTAAAATAGGTGCCTATTGCAATTCCGATACCAGCAAGAGAACAAAAGGTAGGGATAAGAACCTTCTTCAACATGACATTTCCTCTTTTCTCTTTCACAGAAAAACTAAGGCCTTCCTTCGCTTTCAAAGGTTCATATTTGAAGTTCATGCTCTTTTCATAGGATGCTTTGATTTTGTTCTTCCATCTCATATTTGTGGTTCTCCGATTTACTACTATTAATAAAATGATTCACTAAGTCGAATATATCAAATTAGGATAAAAATATTTTTACAGAAAGTGCGTTGACAGAAAAAGCATTATTAATCCGTCTCAATTTCAAATACTTACCTACTGAATTCAAGCCCTAACATCCATTATTGCTGTTCTCTAATGTTCATATTTAGTATCCAATCAATAGTATATGAGTAGTTCTACAACCATGATAAACGCTTTCATTGTTTTTGACTTGCAACAGTTTTTTCGATTTGATATATTACCTATCCATTCGATTTTGACTAGACGAGAAGAGACGAAAGAAGACCCACTTTTACACTCCACACTACGATATACGAATGGCACATCTACACGGAGGTACTACAAGATGAAAGATGTTAATTTATTCGGGAAGAAGAACGAGAAGAAGACACGCAATTACAAGAAAGCAAAGCGCGAGAATTTCTATGAATCCCTCGCCAACGGCTATTTCTTCTCTACCAATCTCAACTAAACCAATGACAACCGCTTCGACGGTTGTTTTCTTTTTTCAGAAACTTTTTGTGATATGATTAATATATTATGGCAGTAGATAATCTCTCTCTTACTATCATCGCGGATGAATTGGCCAAACAGATGGTTCCTTCCACATTAGGACGTCCTTTTGCGTTAGGCAATGGAGCCTATGCCATCCCCTATTCGGAAGTGTTGGATGAAAACAACATCCGACACGGTTCCTTCCTCTTTACGATGGAACCGACCAATCCCTATGTCTGCTATTCAAAAGAGAGGTTTGAAAAAATTCCGGAGAACACTCCGTTTTTCAATTCCCTTAGGAAATTGGCAGGAGGAAGAGTATTATCCGTCAAGAAGCATCAAGGAGAAAGAATCCTCACCATCCATATCGACGCCAACAAAGAGGATATCACGGAGATAAACGACTCCTATGACTTTATCCTAGAGTTATTTCCCAACAGGCCTAACTGCTATATCATCGCCTATCCTTATGGAAAGATCGTCTCACTCTATCACGAGCATACCGATATTGAAAAAGGTATCTTCGTCGCACGGAATGCCATCTATCAGTATCCAGAAGAGAGAGGGTCTCTTCCGAGCCATCTGACTGACGCAGAAGAGGCTCGTCCTTATCTTCCGAATGCTACGCTTCGCTATCTGAAACAGTATGTCAACGAAGAAAAACATGATCTTGATGTCACGTTGAAAGAGATGAAGGAGTCAAAAGATATCTATATCATCAAGAAAGATATCATCTCTTTTCCCTTTGGCAAGAAAGAAGCTGAGAATGTAAAAGTAGAAGATATCTATACTCATTTTGTAAAAAATCAGAAAGAGTTCGCAAAACTGAATAAAGTTAAGGAACTGCTTGCTCTGATTGAAAAAGCCATCAAGATCGCAAAAAAGAAGCTTATCAATCTCAATAATGATATTCAGACCGCCCATGACAGAATGAAGTTCTTAGAATACGGTCAGATGATCTATCTCTATCAGGGTGAAATACAAAAAGGAGACAAAGTTCTGAAAAGAGATGGATATGAGATTCCTCTCAATCCACTCTATGATGCACCGAAAAACGCTAATACCTACTTCAAGAAGTATCAGAAAGCCAAGACAGCTTTGAAGATTTTGGATGAACTGATTCTGAAAACCAAGGATGAAATCGAATATTTGGAAAAGAAACTTGTCGAAGCCAAGGATGGCACGCCAAGAGATGTCATGGAACTGAAGAGTGAACTGCTTCAGGAAGGATATATCAAGGAAAAACAGGGAAGAAACACCGTTTACAAGGTATCGAAGAAACATCGATATGATCCTCACTATATTCTTCTTCCTCAGGGGAAGATCGGTTTTGGCATGAACGGACTCCAGAATGAGGAGCTTACTTTCAACATTGCAAAGAAAGAGGATCTTTTCCTGCACGTAAAGGATTTCCCTGGTTCCCATGTCGTCATATTAGAAGGAAAAGACAATAAGGATGTCGTCAATACCGCCTGTGAACTCGCCCTTTATCTCTCCCATCTCGATAACGGAACGGTCATGATTGCAAAAAAGAAAGACGTAAAAAAGAATCCGAATAAGATCGGATTGGTCAATTTGCTCCACTACGAAACCGCTGTTATCAAATATATCAGACCGGAATCATTGGAAACTTTCAAAAAAGAACTGAAAAAGGACTAGTCGTTTGTTGACATTATTCTAAGAATTAGTTATAGTATTTCACGCGGTGATTTTCCTGCCCCCTTAGTTAAATGGTATAACGGGTCCTTGGTAAGGACCAATTGCTAGTCCGATTCTGGCTCGGGGCACCATGTTAAACAAAAACTGCGATTGATATAGTTGTGTGCTAGAAAATGGAGGAAACCCAATGTCTTCTAATGAAACGAAAACCAAAAAAGGTCGTGCTCATGCTGTAGCGGCATGGGAATGGTTCAAAGAAGCTGCTTGGCTTCAGGTTTTACTCATTGTCGGCGTTGTTGTCGGCATCGTTGTTGCCATTCCTTTCGTTGTCAAGGGCATCACTAACGCAATCAACAGTGATAATTCTTCTTTCTATAAAGAGCACCGTATCGACTACAAGAAGCTCGGTATGTATCTCACTGGCGAAGACAAGAACTGCAATGGTTCTGTCGGCGATCAGAAGTTCGATGAAAACGGCAAGTTCGATCTAAACAATGGAAAAGAAGGCTTCGTCGTAATGTTCTACAAGAGCAATTGCGATAACTGCTCCAATCTCCAGAGCAATCTTGAGACTTGGTATAAGAATTTCAACAAAGATTATGCAAACGGCAACCTCAAGTTCTACACAATCGATGTAAGTTGGGATGTCGATGATTCCACCGATGCCGTCAACAATGAAGGTATCGCTAGCTTATACGACAACAAGTTCATCACACTGCAGCAGCAGATGGATGCTTCCCGTTCCTTCATCTCCACTTATGAGAGCCAGGACGAGACTCATTCCGGAAGCGAGAGCACAAAGAAGTCCGTCATCGAAAACTTCAGCAAGGATTTCACCGCTGATAAAGATGGTGGAACCATGCCGACTCCTACTATCGTCACCTACATCAAAGACAAGACCGCAGCCAACTACATCACCGATGTTGATGGATACAATGCTGACAGTGCTAAGACAAACGTTCTTCAGTACTGCAAACCGAACAAAGTCATCTGCGACGCTCCTAGCGGATTATCCTACACCAATGCTGCTAACGTCTCTACAATGATGATTGACGTCTACAACTTCCAGGAATATAAAGTATCGAAATAAACAGCTCGAAAGAGCTGTTTTTTTGTAGTCTTTTCTTTATAAAATAGTCAGCAATAGTTTGTGCAAGGACTTCTTAAAACCATCTTTATCCTTTTTTTGACGAATTGAAATAGTAATCTATGAACTGTTCTCAGAGGGTTATATTCTTCAACAGTTCTCATTATGTACAGGAATTTCACAACGAAGTTCTGTTGTAATAACTATCATGTAACGAAAGACTTGATCACCCAGTCCGCGACACGTTTTTTTCTACCCCTCATACTCGTGGCATCACTGTAATCAAGATGATATGAAATAATTCTTAATGAATTTTAAAAAAACATTGCAGAATTCAATATTCTATGATAATCTATGCCTAACAGGGAGGAATTATGATGACAAAAATAAAACGTCGATTTTTTCTTCTTTATGTTTGTTCCCATCCTTTTTAAAAAGGCTACATTGTATAAAGGATTATCCGTAAAGTTTCAGGAGGCATGATTATGAAAGAAAAATTCTCGAAATGGTATCTTCGGCCTAATTGGATATTTAAGGTCTTCGCGTTGATCTTCTCTGTATGCTTCTGTGCTTCGTTTGCAGTTGATATGAATTGCTGTATGCGCATACCGTATAAAGCATTAGAAGAAGACTTTATCAAAGACAATAAAAACTATGTTCAACTTTCAAAAAAAGGCAATGGTTGGAACACTTGCTATTTTAATGAGGATGAGGTAAATGACATTGAGAAGAATACAAACACAAGTTTTCTCAAATGCTATCCGATGAATATCTATTTGACGGATTCGAATTCATCTAATTTTATAAACAAGGATATATTTTCGAGAGTTTATGAAGACGGCATTTGTGTCAGTTCTTTGAATAGCCTTCCGAGTTCCTATACAGTATTAGAAGGAAAATTGCCAGAAGGCGATAAAGAAATCATGCTCACTGATTTCCAATACTGTTTCTTCAAGTACAATGGTTACTCATATAACGAGGAAACCATACTTCCGCAAGAGATGAGCATGAAAACGCTAATCGGAAAAACATTACGCTGTAGTTTTTCATCTATAGGAAGAGTGATTATATCCGGATTCTTAGATACCGGTTTTGATTATGAACACAGCGATGATTATGTTCAAGAATATGAGGAAAACAACGATAACTCCATGCTTATGAACAGATTATCGGACAAATACATCATATCCGATAAACTGATAAAGCCTATCATAGACAACAACAACATTTTTCTATATAATCCTGACAACACTGATTCATCTATTCCTATGAGTCGTTTTACAATTAAAAATGACAAAATCGGAGAGACATATTCAAGCCCATACATTACCCTTCTGAATGATCTTTCTTTAAACAGGGCAATGAGAATCAACGAGAATGTACAGGATGAGATTTTACTTCCTGTTTCCTATTTCGAAAGTATGCTTTATGAGGATAATGCTGTCAAGAGAACAATCATTATCCCCAAAGAATTTATATATGATGCTACTGATGACTCTGAAAAGAATATGACTCTTTCTAAACTTTTTGACAATTACTTAGAATATGCAGTCTCCTATTACGCTGAGGAGAATTACGCTGAAATTTATACTAAAAATTTGTCTTTTATGGAAAAATATGGAAAGTATTATTTCAATACACAAAATCCTAAGCCAGTCGATGAATGGTCAGACGAGGAAAAGAAAGAAGTTCTTAAACTTTATCTTTCCAGAAATTATGAATACAAAAAATCTGATGAATACTTCTCTGATGATGCAAACGCCTTCATTGTTTCCTATTCAAAGAAGTATCTGAAATATTTCTATGATCAGTATGAGAAGGAAATATTCCAAGGTGATAAAATCATCCAAGTCGAAAAGCATGGCACGGAATTCATCCCGTTCACTTTCAATGGATTCAATTTAGATAAAAGAGATTTCAATGTAAATCCGAATGATTCTCTTCTCGTCAATGAAGAAGGCATGAAGAAGCTTTCTGTTTATGCAGGGAATTATTATTCTTTCCTCATCGCAAGGACAGAAGATATTAATATTGATGCTGTTTTCTCCTATATTTATTCTAAGAAGAACAGACTACCTTACTATAATGGTTCTCGACTCAATGTAAAGAATGTTACGAAGGATATTAGACTCTATGAAGCTTATATTGATGAATATAAAGAAACAGTAACAAAAATAGTGATTATTTCTGCAGTTCTAGCTCTCGCTTTCATTATCCTAGATGCATTCTTTATCAAGCGAAAGAATGAAAAGAAAGTCTATTTGATTGCCTCCGGTGAAAACGCCAAAGAGGAATGCATCAAGACAGCTATGTTCCCCTCTCTTCTTTCTATGATTCTGATATGGCCTCTTTCCATTATCCTTTATGCTTGTTCTATGCCAATCCTTAACAATCATTCTAAGGTCTATATTCCATTTTATCCAATCAATGTGCTCTATCTTTTCTTGATTTCTCTCGTTGTTTGTGCAATCTCTTTCACATCGCTCTATCTTATTTTAGACAAGATGAGACGAATCCATGAAAAGGCAATGCAGATAAAGAAAAAACGCACAGAATAAAGCCTGACGATAAAAAGCCACTTTAGTTTTCACACTGAAGTGGCTTTTTCATTTGTTATGTTTGTCGCCTGTTTTTCTTTTCCGTTCCTCACGGATACGATTCAACAGCATATAAATACCGATTATCGTTCATGATATAATACTCGCATGACTTACTACCTAGAGACAAAGCGTATCCTATTGCGTAAGTTTAGCGAAGAAGACTTAAATGATATCTTTTCTTATGCCTCTATGGAAGGAGTAGGAGAATCCGCTGGTTGGAAACACCACCAGAATATCGAAGAAACAAAAGCGGTTTTATATAACATCTTCCTAATCAATGAGAATGACTACGCTATCGTAGACAAAGAGACAGATAAAGTTATTGGTTCTTTCGGCTTGCATCCTACTTCAAGATTATCTTCTGATTTTCCATTAGAAAACACAAAAGAACTCGGTTATGTCTTATCCAAAGACTACTGGGGAAAAGGCTTCATGACAGAAATATTGTCTGCCGCTATCGATAAATGGAAAGAGGAAGGAAAAGTTGATGTCCTAACCGCCTTAGTCTTCTCCGATAATTACCGTTCAATGCACGTCTTAGAGAAATGCGGTTTCCGACACTATCGAATCATCAAAGATGTATTTTTCAAAAGCATCGATGAGATGAAGGATGAATACTGTTTCTACCTGAGGATTAAATAATATGACAAAAAGAGAAAAACTGATAAACGACATCATAGCCTACACTCCCTATAACGAACAGGAAGAGAAAGATAAAGAAATCATACTGTCCTGTCTTAGAGATTATCCGGATATCTTTACTAGGGATAACAAGATTGCCCATATGACAGCTTCCTGTTGGATTCTCGATAAAGAGAGACAACATGTTTTGATGTGCTATCACAACATCTATCAGTCATGGAGTTGGTTAGGCGGCCACGCCGATGGAGAAGAAGACCTTCTTGCTGTCAGTATCAAGGAAGCAGAAGAAGAGAGTTCCTTAAAGAATGTAACACCCATAACGGACAAAATCTTATCCTTAGAGGTGCTGACCGTAGACGGCCATCAAAAAAGAGGAGAATATGTCTCCTCTCATCTTCATCTTAATGTCACCTATCTTCTCACCGCTGATATCCATGATAGTATTCATAGCAAAGCAGATGAGAATTCCGGTGTTAGATGGTTCACTTTTGATGAAGCCTTAAAGGCATCGAGTGAACCTTGGTTTGTTGAACACATCTATCCAAAACTGATTGAGAAATCCAAGAAATTCACTTGCTGAACTTCTTATCCATCATTTTTAAAACCGGTTCAGGAACCAAATGGGAAATATCGACTCCCTGCGAATAAAGTTCTTTTATGGTGCTAGAAGAAACGAATGCCTGATCTTTTCTTGCCATTAGGTAAACCATATCAATATCAGGCTCTAGGAATTCGTTGACCTCATGAAGTTGGAATTCTGCTTCATAATCGGTGACCGCTCTTAAGCCTCTGATCAAAGCCTGTGCACCTAACTTCTTTGCCTCTCTGACAACGAGTTTATCGGTTACGACAACTTCAAACCCATCTAACTCAGAGAAGGTTTCTTTTACCATTTCTGCCCTTTCTTCAGCAGTAAACATATAACGACCTTTTTTGCTTTCGTTATTGGCAATCATGATGATGACCTTGTCGAAGAGCTTCCTTGCACGAAGGGCGACATCGACATGTCCATTTGTCAAAGGATCGAAAGATCCCGGGTATACTGCGATTCTCATTCTTGTTCTCCTCTTCTGTAGATTGCGACGTGCTTCTGACCATAACGGTATTCTTTCATAGCAAATCCGTCTATCTCCTTATTCGCATTCTCCTGTTCGGAGACGATGATTGCGTTATCCGCTAGCATATCTCGTTCGATCATCTCATGAATGATGTCATCGTTGATATTGAATCGATACGGAGGGTCAAGAAAGACAACATCGAATTTCACATCAGAATACTTCTTCAGGAAAAGGCGATAGTCGCTATTTGCCATGACATAATGCTCAGGATTGGTTTCTAAAGAGAGGATGTTCTCTTTCATCGTAAGGAATGTTTTTCTGTCCTTATCGTTGAAATAGACCTTCTTTGCACCTCTGGATAGTGCCTCAAGTCCCATAGCACCGCTGCCCGCAAACAAGTCAAGGCATACGCTATCCTGAGACTTATCCTTCATGGCGTTGAAGATTGCCTGTCTTACTTTATCCATCGTCGGTCTTGTGACTTTGGAATCCGGAACCTTCAGAAATCTGCCTTTATATAATCCAGCAATGATTCGTATCATATCAAAGTATCTCCTTATTCAGTCCATCCGTCAGATGATGGATGATCTTCTTCACCTTCTCGTAATAGAGTTTATATTCTTTCATCAAATCGGTTGACTCTATCTCTTTTATCTTCTTCTGATAAAGAAGAACGAGTTTCTCTTTTTCTTCTTTTTCTTTCGTAGAATCTATCTTCAGAAGGATTTCATCCCTCTCTTTGGATAATTCGATAAGATTGGGGTCATTCTCTACCTTCTTGGATAGTTCTTTATAACGCAGATAGACATCCGAAGACTTGATGTCCTCTATCAGTTTTATCTCTTTTTCTATGAATTCTGTCTCTGTCATAACATGAAAATTATAACATGATTTTCATTTTCATTCATTGAGAAAAGATAGCAGAGACAAAATGTGATATAATCACACTATTATGAAACTATTTAAAATTTACACAAAGGACGATGAAGTCCTACACGCAAAAGCAAAAGAAGTGTCTTTCCCATTAAAGGAAGAAACAAAGAACACCATTCTCGATATGGTTCAGTATCTCAAAGACAGTCAGGATCCTGAACTGGCAGAGAAATACCAAATCCGTTCCGGTGTCGGAATTGCCGCTCCTCAGATCGGCATCTCTGAAAGATTCTTTGCCATTTACTTCGAAGATGAAAACGAAAAGGTCTATGAGTATGGTCTCGTCAATCCGAAGATCATCTCTACCTCTGTCAAGAAAGCTTATCTGACAACAGGAGAAGGATGCCTATCCGTTCCTGTCGATGTCAGAGGCTATGTCTACCGTTATTACAAGATCACACTGAAGGCATATGATGTCGTTTCTCAAAAAGATGTGACATTAAAGCTTACCGGTTACCCGGCTATTGTCTTCCAGCATGAATACGACCATCTTGATGGCATTCTCTATTATGAGAAGATCAACAAAAAGGAACCGTTCTACGTTGATGAAAACGCTATTGCCATTCAATGACGCTTTTTTCTTGTGATTGATCCAACATCTTTGTAAAATATAGTCGACATTTGTAATTACATTACAACACTTTTTCGTTTTATTCGTTTCTTTATAATGAATAGATTTATTAATATGAGGTACTTTATATGGCTGATTTGAAACAGATTTTATCATCTCCTGTCGAGATCTATGCTCTCGGCGGACTTGGTGAGGTTGGTAAAAACCTCTACTGCATCGAAAACGAATCCACGATTCTCATCATCGACTGCGGTGTCATGTTCCCGGACGCGAGCATGCCTGGCGTCGATTACGTGATTCCGGATTTCACACACCTGATTGAAAACCAGAAAAAGATTAAGGGCTTAGTCATCACACATGGTCATGAAGACCATATTGGAGGCATCCCCTTCCTTCTTAGAGAAATCGATGTTCCCGTCATCTATGCTCCTAAGATTGCCTGTGCCTTAATCCGTCACAAGATTGAAGACGGAAAGATCAGAACCAAGACAAGAATCTTAGAATACAAGGAGAGCGACATCCTGAAGTTCGGAGAATTCATTGTTGAATTCTTCCATGTCACCCATTCCATTCCGGATTCCTTCGGTCTTTATATCACCACTCCTCAGGGAACTATTGTTGAAACGGGAGACTTCAAAATCGATTTGACACCGGTTGACGGAGACTTCAACATCTCGAAGCTCACACGCTTCGGAGACAAGGGTATCGACCTTTTGATGGCTGACTCCACCAATGCGGAAAAAGAAGGCTACACCAAGAGTGAAAGAACGGTCATACGCGGTATTCAGGATGTCTTCTCGGAAGCATCCGGACGCTTATTGATCTCTACCTTCTCCTCCAACATCTCCCGTATCCAGCAGATCATTGAGACCAGCATGAAGTTCAGAAGAAAGATCATTGTCTTCGGAAGAAGCATGGAAAGCAATATTGAGGCTGCCCGTGAGTTCGGCTACATCAAAGTGCCGGATGAATACTTAGCTTCTCCGGAAGACCTTAAGACACTTCCTCCGGATCAGGTCACCATCCTCTGCACCGGAACACAAGGTGAGCCGATGGCTGTCCTTTCTCGAATTGCACGTGGCGATCACCGCTTCATCCATGTTATTCCTGGTGACACCATTGTCTTCTCCTCTTCTGTCATCCCTGGAAACACAGCCAGCATCAACAAGCTGATCAACCAGCTCAGCCGTTTAGGTGCCTCCGTTGTCACCAACTCCGTCCTCTACAATCTCCACGCTTCCGGACACGCCTCCAAGCAAGAGATGAGACTGCTTCAGAAATTGGCCCGTCCTCATTATTTCATGCCTGTCCACGGTGAATACAGAATGCTGAAGCTTCATGCCAGAATTGGAGTAGAATGCGGATTAAGCAAAGATCACACTTTCGTCTGTGAAAACGGAGATGTTCTCACTCTTGTCAATCATAAAGTCACAAGGGCAAGCACAACACTTCCGGCAGATAGCATCTATATCGACGGAAAGAATCCAGTCGGCATCTCCAACTCCGTCATCAAGGATCGTTCCACTTTGATCAATGAAGGTATGGTCGGTGTCTTCCTTGTCATCAACCCGAAGGACAATACTCTTGTCTCTGCTCCGGTTGTCGAATCCAAGGGCTTCATCTCCTCCAACAAGAAGGCGTTGCAGAAGAAGGCAAGTGAGATCATCGGCATCGAAATCATGAGAATGATGAACAACGGAAACAAGGTCACCTATTCCGATATCAAGAATACCGTAAAGAGTGTCACCTCTCACTTCCTCTACCGTGAAAGTCATCGTAATCCGATGGTCATCCCTGTCATCCTGAATTATAATCCCGAGGAATAATATGATCATTCTCGCCAGCAAATCTCCAAGAAGAGTTGAGATACTGAAAGACATTCTAGGCGATATCCCTTTTGAAACAATCCCTTCTTCTTTCAACGAAAGAGCGCTTCAGGACAAAGACGTAAAAAGACTTTGCCTTCACGAAGCTCAGGGAAAAGGAAAAGAGATTGCGTTGACTCATCCTTCCGATATTGTCATCGCAAGCGATACGATGGTTGTCTATCAGGGACAACAGCTTGGAAAACCGAAAGATGAAGAAGACGTCTATCGCATGCTCCGTCTTCTTACCGGTCATGTCCATGAGGTTGTTACGGCCTATACCATCATGAAAGGCAATCAGGAACTCCGCCATAGAGTCTGTGTTGCCAAGGTATATCTAGAAAAGATGGCCGATGCTGAAATATCCATCTACATCGACTCCGGTTCCCCGTTTGACAAAGCAGGAGCCTATGGAATCCAGGACAACGACTTCATCGACGGAAAAGTCGTAAACGGTAACTATTACACCATCATGGGACTTCCCCGTGACGACTTAGAAGCTGATCTTGTTGACTTAGGTATCATCGAATGAATCAAGGCTGCTAGATCATCTGGCAGCCTTTTTCTATACCTGCTCTAGCGATATTGTTCACGGCAGTCTACATCTGAAAGATTTCTAGATTCATTCTGCCTACATGTTTCATTTATAAGCGGTGCGGAGGTTTTTATAATCTACATCAATCGGGATTCAAAAAAAGCGTAGCCGCATTCAGGAATAACCTGTTTATGACTACGCTGTTCAGTCTGATTCTTAATGTGTCTGATATTTACAAACTCTTTTTTATTAATGAGATTGTTTATCGATGTTCTCGTTGAGAAGTTTTTCGAATTCTTCGCTTTTGCTTCCGATAACGAAGACAATTTTATTTCCCATGAACATCACGGAATCCAATTCTTTTGTGATGCTTTCCTTATCGATTTTATCCATGTCTATGACCTGAAGGGATACTCTAGAACCACGTGAGGAGATCTCTTTGATATTCTCTTTTCCGCCAAAGAGAAGAGAGAGATGACTTGCAGACTCTTCCATCTTCTCATCCGCTTTTCTTTCCGACTCTTTGATTCTCTTGTTCTTGATGACTTTACAGATGACAAAGACAGCAACAAGAACAACAATAGCGGCAGCAACGGCAATAACGATATACATCCATTTTTCCATAACTTAATCCTCCAATCCGGAAATGTTCTTTCTTAGTCTCTTTACCTGGGATACCTTCCTGAAGTGGAGCAAGGTAATAGAATGTTCTTCACTCCCTTTAAAGGTAAAGGTCTCCCCTTTCAGGTCTTCCCGATAGATACCGTCAAGATACGTCTCGATGAATCCTTCCTTGACCTTCACGGTCAGTTTCTTCTCATTGTCTAATATCGCTTTGTTGATAGGATTGACGGAGAGTCTATTATAGCAAGGCGCAATTGTCGCATACTGGTAGATTTTCGGTTTTCCGATGACAATCGGAGAAGACAAAGAGGTCAGATATCCGGTTGTACCAATCGGAGAAGAGATGACGATACCGTTTGCTCTTACTGTCGTAAGAAGCTCGTCATCGACTAATACATCGATGAAGCATGTCTCTCCTGATTGAATGGCGACATCGTTGATAAACTCATGTTCCACACCATCAACATTGATATGGTAGAAGGGAATCTTCTCTTCCTCCGGCTCTTTGCTATAGAAGTCGTTTAAGAACTCATCCATCTCTTCATAGCTATAGTCAGAGTAAAAGCCTAAGTGTCCGGTATTGATCAGGATGAAACGTCCTTTCTTACCATAAAGGTGAACTGCTCTCATCAAGGAGCCATCCCCTCCAAAGACAAAGATGATATCCGGATTCTCGCTTTGATAGACAAAGCCGTGCTCGACAAGGCTTTCCTTCAGTCTCGTTACCAGGAGGTCATTGTTTTCTCTTTTCTTCGATTCAATGGCAAAGGTTGAACTTTTCATTTTCTGTTCTCTTTCTATTTCTACCATGTTATTGTATCATAGTATCGGTAAAATAAAGAGGGAGTGATTGATATGGCAACGAACAGCATCGAAATAGAAGCAAAAGTACTGCTTAGCAGAAAAGACTATCTGAAACTTCTCGAGAATATGTCTTTCAACGATCAGGTCAAGATTCAGAAGAACTATTACCTGGACAGCGAAGACAGAATTCTGAAGAAATACGGTATGGCTATCCGTTTAAGACAAAGAGAAGGCAAGAACAAGCTTACCTTGAAGGCTCCTCTTGCTGAAGGACTACTGACAAAGAACCAGGATCTTGATGATGATGAGGCAAATGCCCTTATCAATAACAATCTTTTCCCTAGAGGAGACATCTCCGACTTCCTTGATATCCTGCACATCGATGTCAACAAGCTTTTAGTCTTGGCCCAGTTAACTACGGAAAGAAAAGAAGGAACCTATGACGGACTCGACATCAACATCTCCAAAAACACCTATAGCAACACCATCGACTATGAATTGGAATGCGATTCTGATTCTGTTACGAACTCTCAGAACGCATTAAAGGATATCTGCCAGAAGTATCGTATCGATTATAAGGTCAATACGGTCTCTAAGGAATCCAGAGCCATCAACGCCGCTTTAAGCAAGTAGACAAATAGCCAACGCAATGACTGCGTTGGCTATTTTCATTACAACTTTTTCCTTTGTCCTCTAATAGAACAAGAGGATATACTTCTTTCTTTTTGAGTCGATTAAGGACACGCTTAAGAAGGAGTCTTGCATAATCTGCAATATACTCCCTCTTTTCTTTTGGCCAAATATCAATCAATAGAAGCGGTGGAAACAAAGATAAAAAGTAGGCATTATGTTTTACACGTGTTACCAAGACTCGATCAACGCAGCACTCTGGGCTAGTGAGTATACAGAACTCAAGGTCTGTGAAATACTAGACTCTGTCCTAGATGATCAAGTATTTGGAGGATGCCGAAAACAAAATACCTCCCTAGCATAACTAAGGAGGTATACTTTGTCATTTTTGGTTTACTTTACAATGGAATTTGTCGGAATATGATCGTTGAAATGATGGAGACAGGAATCATAGTTCGGACAGCTCTCTTTTGTACAGACATGAGATGCAACATCTTTGGCAGCATTGATCTGCTTCTTGTTTTTCTCAAAGATTTCAATCTCATCGGCGTTATATCCGACCTGAATGAACTTCTCATCGACAATGATCGGTCTTTTCAGTACGGTCGGATTCTTCTGGATGAAGTGGACCAATTCAGAGACAGACATCGTATCGACATCCAGATTCTGTTCCTTGAAGACTTTGCTTCTGGTAGAGATGATCTCATCAGCACCATCCAAAGACTTCATCAGCATCTCTTTCAGTTCCGCTTCGGTAAGAGGAGTCTTCATGATATTGATTTCCTTAAACGGAATCCCTTGTTCAACAAACCAGGCTTTTACTTTTCTGCAGCTTAAGCAGCTAGGAGACAAATAGATTTTGATCATTTATTTTCTTCCTCCTTTGTCATATTTGTGACAGATGTGTTTTTGCTACGAAGTAACTTTTCTACGAATATCGTATAGAGAATCCATGCTAAGAGTAAGAAGAAAAGAACTAAAGAGCAGAGGGAGTCGATGATGATATGCGCATAATAGAATCCGTTTTCGGTATTCAATGGATAGATACGAAGAATGCTAGGTCCGAAGAAGAGAATGACTCCGCAGATGACATAGAAGAGGAAGGAAGATACCTTTCCGTACCATTTTGCACCATCGATTGCTGTCTTTTTCTTTGCTAGTCTGACATCCTGAATCATCAGAGTCCCTTCCTTCAAGACGAAGACGAGGAACATCAAATCAAGAGAGTAGAACATGTAGAATCGAATGACTAGAGCGATAGCAATAGCAAGCTGAAGCAGCTTATCCGCAATCGGATCAAGAACCTTTCCTAAATTTGATTTCATATCGAAGGTTCTTGCGATATATCCGTCGACAAAATCGGTATAGCTTGCTACAACCATGATGGCGGTTGCAAAGTAGACGTTGGCGTTAGGATTATTGGCAACAGTGAAGTCGACAAGATAGACAACCAAGAAAGCGACAACAAGCAAAATACGGAAATAGCAAAGAATATTCGGAAGCATCAATGCCTCCTTCTTGTTGAAGTATTTTCTGAAGACGGAAAGGAAGTTCCTCTTCTCCATATTCTCGTTTGTGTTCATAGCACTAAATTATAACCTTTTTTCACCTATAATGTGAATAAAATACCAGATTTCTCATTATTTATATCCTCTTCGTCTATCTGAGGATAACAGATGTGTTCTAAATAGAGGCCTTTCGCCTCGGCTTTCATCTTCTGTCTTTTGAAATCCTTCCCGGTCAACAGAGTCTTAATCTCATCCAAAGTCAGTTTGTTATCGCAATAGGATAAAACAGCACCCACCATGAATCTTACCTGATAACGCAAAAAGGCTTTGCTTCTGAATCTTATCTGTAACAGTCCATCTTTTTCAATTGCATTCGCTTCATCGAGGATAAGAAGAGTATTTTCCTCTCCTTCCGGTGTTGCAAACTGAGCAAAGTCATGTTCCCCGACAAATAAGGGAAGAACCTCTTTCACCTTGTTGATATCCAAAGGATGAATCGGAGTATACGTGATTGTGGATAACAACGGATTCTTTCTTTCTGTATTCTGTATCAGATAACAATACGTCTTATCCTTGCAGTCATAACGGGGAGAGAAGGAAGAGTCAACCTCTATCACGTCTTTGATATAGACTTCATCGGCAAAGGATCTCTGAAGATAGTATTTCAGATGGGAAAGAGTCATTGTCTTTTTCTCTGTATCGAATGTCAAAGCGAAATCCAGTGCGTTGACATTCCTATCCAGACGGGAAGAGATTGTCACCTTGATTTTCTCATCGTAAACCTGGGAAAGTCTCTTTTCGAACTCTCCTTGAATCGTACGTTCATTCTTCTGTTTCTGGGTGCCATAGAACGCGTTTCCCAGAAAAGCAATGCGAATCAGTATTCTCATTTCAGTTTGGGAAGCTCCACTCCAAGGTAAGCAAACAGATCGAATTTGTAATAGGCAAGCACAACCATCGAAGATAAGAATGCCATAAGGAAAAGCACTCCAATCGTATCCCTGATTCCCCAATGGTTCGTCTTGAACTTTGTCCTCTTGGCATCAGGATCATATCCTCTTGCCTCCATAGCATCCGCTAGTTCGCCGCTAGTCAAAAATGCAGACATAAACAAAGGGATGATAAGAGAAATCAAAGACTTGACCTTCTCCTTCATCTTTCCATGACGGAAATCGACACCACGGCTAGCCTGTGCGTTCATGATACGGGAAGTCTCTTCCTGCAAAGTAGGGACAAAGCGCAAAGCCAACGATATTGCCATAGCAAACTTATGAATCGGAATCTTGATCAGAGAAAGAGGGAAGAACAACCATTCTAAGGCATTGGTGAGGTCCATCGGCTTCGTGGTAGCCGTCAAAATATTTGTCATCATCAGAACTAAGACAAGTCGAATGAAGATATAACTGACATTCACAACAGCCTGAAGACGGATATCCACTCCTTTTCCAATCGGAATCGTAAAGAGAATCATAGACTCCGTATCATTGGATAAGAAGATATTGATAAGAAGCAGAAAGATGATCATCACCCACAAGGCACGGAGTGATTTGAAGAGTGTGATAAAGCTAGCCTTAGCAAATAAAGAAATGACAAATAGGATGACGAAAAGACCACCGAATATGACAAGATCCATATAGGGTGTGCCATAAGAAAGGAAGACAGAAACCATAAATAGGATCAAGCCGACTAGCTTGATTCTCGCATCCAGACGATGGAAAACAGTCTTGTACCCTGTATACTTTCCTAACGTCATAACGAGGTTCCTTTCTTGACTCTTGCGATTTCCAAGGCTAAGGATGAGACATCCTTTACCTTTGAGATATCGATATCCATTCCCTTATCAATCAAAGATAAGGCAAAAGAAAATACTTTCGGAGGTTCAATAGAAGATGTTTTTAAAAACTCTTGGTCATGGAAGAGTTCTAACGGTGTCGTCTCTCTTACGACTTTTCCGTTTTCTAAGACAACTGCCTTCTTTGCATACTGAAGGACAACATCCATGTTGTGTGTCGCCAAAATGATAGAGGTACCCTTTTCATATAAAGAGATCAGAAGATTCATCAGGTTCTCTTCACTCTTTGCATCTAAGCCGACTGTCGGCTCATCCAATACAAGGACATCCGGTTTCATCGCTAAGATTCCAGCAATTGCCACTCTTCTTTTCTCTCCACCGGATAACTCAAAAGGAGACCTCTCATAGAAGGATTCATCCAGTCCGACCAAGGAGAGAGATTCCATCGCCATCTCTTTGGCTTCCTCTTCACTGCTTCCGAAGTTCTTCGGACCATAGGAGACATCCTTTAAGACCGTCTCTTCAAAGAGCTGATATTCCGGGAACTGGAAGACAAGACCGACTTTACGTCTGATTTCTTTGACATCCTTGATCTTTTTCTTATGTTTCTTCTTCATCGCTCTTTGGCTGACTTTTCCGTTTCTACGGTACACCAAAGACATATCGATGATTTTATCATCGAGTTCAACAGTACCATAAGAGGGAAGAAGAAGCGCATTGAGATGCTGAATCAAAGTCGATTTCCCGCTTCCTGTCTTTCCAATCAATGCAGTAAAACAATGATCTTCAAAGCATAAAGAGATATCATCAAGCGCTTTTTTCTCCTGTGGTGTCTTATAGGAATAGATGTAGGTAACATTCTTTAGATTCAATGGCATAAAAGAGAAATGAGCTCCTCATCATTTTTGACGTCTTTGATATCGACTCCGTCTTTTCTCAGTTCCTTCACCAGCTTATGGGCAAAGGGGATATCCAGATTCATTGCTTTCAATTCATCATCATGGGAAAAGACAGCGTCTGGTGTATCATCCATGACGATCTTTCCGTCATTCATAACGATGACACGGTCGGAGTCATAAGCCTCTTCTAATTCATGCGTGATATTGAGAACCGTCAGAGACGGATTTCTCTTTCTTGTCTCTTTGATGATATTTCGGATTTCATGTTTACCTTTCGGATCTAACATAGCCCCTGCTTCATCGAGGATCAGAATAGAGCATTCACGGGCGATAGCGCCTGCGATTGCAACTCTCTGCTTCTGTCCGCCAGAGAGATTGCTCGGTTCACTATAGAGGTAGGATTCCATACCAACTTTCTTTGCACAATCTAGGATGATTTGCGGCATATCTTTCGGATTGACGCATTTATTCTCTAATCCGAATGCGATATCGTCCTGAACAGTCGCACCGATGAACTGAGAGTCTGGATTCTGAAATACAAGAGCGATATCCTTCCTTAAAAGAAGTGCGTTATCATCTGTCATTCTGACACCGAAAATATAGATCTCGCCCGAATTCTGTATCAGAATTCCGTCGATGATCTTTGCCAGAGTGGATTTTCCGGATCCGTTATGTCCGATGATGCTGACGGATTCTCCTTTCTTGATGTCTAAACTGACATCCTGAAAATTGAGTCTGTCATCCTGGTAACCAAAAGATACCTTATCCAAATAAATCGCACTGTCCGATGGTATCTTGGAATCTCTTTCCAAGAGCTGCATTTCTTTTTTCTTACTTCTCATCTTTTCTGTTCTTGCAATATTTTATGATCTGATAACACCAATAAAAGAGAATGATTCCTGTAAAGACAACACCCCAAACCAAAAGAAAGATCCAGTATTTGTCATTCTGTTTCTCTACCTGTACGATGCTATAGAGCAACGTCAGAACGATAAAGGCACAGAGAATAATGACAAGGGTAGCAATGAGGCATTTCTTAAGTGGGAACTTGCTTCTTACGCCTTCCTCACTCATTTTTCGAAATGAATCTCCGGAATACGTCCTTCATAAGGAACATATTCAACCCCAGCCATATCCAGCATCTTTCTTGCTGCAACTTCCGCATCGGTGTTGTGATACTTGTCAGAGAGATAAACAATCTTCTTGATTCCCGACTGAATAATTGCCTTTGTGCACTCATTGCATGGGAAAAGAGTGACATAGACAGTGCTTCCCTTTAAATTGTGATTGGAATTGAGGATGGCATTGAGTTCTGCATGGCAGACATAAGGATATTTTGTCTCCAGATAAGGGACATTGTCCTTGCTTCCTTTCCAAGGGATCAGGTTATCATCTACACCGATCGGCATGCCATTATATCCTAAAGAGAGAACCTTGTGTTCATCGGAGACGATGCAGGCTCCTACTTTGGTATTGTCGTCCTTGCTTCTCATGGATGAGAGAACAGCGATCGACATAAAATATTCATCCCAGGAAATATTATCAAAACTCATACTCCACCTCCAAAACGGAATCATTATATCTTATCACAGTCAAAAAACTAATCATTATGTGTGTTTTTGACGTTGATTCGATTCAAGGCGCGTTTTAATTTGATTTCTGCTCTTGCGGTATCGATTCTCGACTGTGAAGTAGAGAGCAGTTCCTCTGCATTCGTCTTTGCCCTCATCGCACGATCCATATCGATATCATTGGCCGATTCAATCGCATAGACAAAGAGTCTTGCTTTATTCTCATCATGCAAGAACTGAAGCGTACCGCCAGAGATTGCATAACGATAGCGATGAGAGTGAACAGTGATGACAAGAGGACAGATCACGATATCCGCAATAAGGTCAAGATGATGAGCCTGAATGGCTAACTGACCAGAATTGCTCATCAAAGCAATCTCATCCGCCTGTTGGGTGAGATAGATATGCTCTGGTGTGATGATTTCCAAAGTGAATGTAGAATCCATATCCGTTTACTGAGCCTAGTTGAGACTCTTTGCTTTCTCTAATACATCATCGAAAGTGCCAGCATAAGTGAATGCGGCTTCCGGAAGGTTGTCACCTTCTCCAGCGAGAATCCTTTCAAAGGAAGTAAGGGTATCTTCGATCTTGACAAATTTTCCAGGGATACCGCTGAATCTCTCTGCAACAGAGAACGGCTGAGAGAGGAAGTTACGGATTCTTCTGGCACGGTTGACGATGACCTTATCCTCTTCGGAAAGCTCATCGATACCTAAGATAGCGATGATATCCTGTAAATCCTTATATCTCTGCAAGATTGTCTGAACCTGTCTTGCAATATCATAGTGTCTCTGTCCAACAACGTTCGGATCGAGGAAGTTAGAAGAAGAGGCAAGAGGATCGACTGCCGGATAAAGACCTAAAGCAGCGATGCCTCTATCGAGAACCGTCTTGGCATCGAGATGGGAGAAGGTTGTCGCAGGAGCGGGATCGGTAAGGTCATCCGCAGGGACATAGACAGCCTGAATCGAAGTGATGGAGCCATCTTTCGTCGATGCGATTCTCTCCTGTAACTGACCCATTTCGGTAGCCAGAGTCGGCTGATAGCCGACAGCGGAAGGCATACGTCCTAAAAGGGCGGAGACTTCACTTCCAGCCTGGGTGAAACGATAGATGTTATCGATGAAAAGAAGAACATCCTGATGGGCGACATCACGGAAGTATTCTGCCATCGTAAGTCCAGAGAGAGCGACTCTCATACGGACACCAGGAGTCTCATTCATCTGTCCGAAGACAAGTGCGGTATTCGGAAGAACTCCGGACTCCTTCATTTCATAGTAAAGATCGTTACCTTCACGGGAACGTTCTCCGACACCAGCAAAGACAGAGATACCGTGTTTCTGCATGGCGATATTGTTCATCAATTCCTGAATCAAAACGGTCTTGCCGACACCGGCACCACCGAACAAGCCGACCTTTCCGCCTTTGATATAAGGGCAGAGAAGATCGATGACCTTGATGCCTGTCTCAAAGATTTCAGCATGGGTGGACTGATCCTGGAAGCGAGGAGGATTGTTATAGATAGAGTGTGTCTGAACCGGAGTGAATTCACCGGCCTCATCAATCGGTTCACCTAAGACATTGAACATACGTCCTAAGACTTCTTTGCCGACAGGAACTTTGATGGTCTCTCCAGTATTAGTGACTTTTAGTCCTCTTTGTATTCCTTCTGTCGCACCCATAGCGATGCAACGGACGGTATCATCTCCGATATGCTGAACGACTTCCAAAGTAAGAGTCTTACCCTGGCCGGTCGTGACTTTTAACGCCATCAAAAGAGGAGGAATATTGTTTTCGTCAAATCTGACATCGATAACAGGTCCAATGGCCTGAACAAGGATTCCATCTTTCGTATTCATAGAAGCACCTCCTATTCTTTCTTTCCGGCGTTTGCGCCGCCGACAACTTCCGTAATCTCCTGCGTAATCGCATTCTGTCTCGACTTGTTGTACTGAATGGTAAGCTGAGAGACAATCTTATCTGCCGAGTCTGTGGCAGCCTCCATCGCATTTCTGCGGCTTGCCAGTTCACTCAGTTCCGATTCAATGAATCTACTATAGAAGAGAGAATCGAGATAATGTGGTATAAGATTTGCGATGACGCTTTCCTTATCCGACTCGTAGAGCGGTTCAAAGCCAGCCCCTGTCTCTTCATCTGTTTTGATATTTGTAGTATCAAAGGGAGCAATCTTTTCTACAGTCGGTAAGAATGTCATAGAGTTTTTATAATGAGTATAGACTAAATAAATAGAAGAATATTCGCCCGTCCTATACTTCTGGAATAGGACATGGCGTAACCTTCTGACCTTGGAGTAGGAGAAGTTATCCATCAAGGAGACAAAGTCATCGGTGAGGATATATCCCTTGTTCTTATAGTGGACAAGTCCCTTCTGTCCGATCAAAAGAAGTTCATCTCCTTTTTTCAGAAGGGGATCCAGTGTCTTATAAAGGGAGTAGTTATACGCTCCGCAAAGTCCAAGGCTGGAAGTAAAGACGATGTAGAGGTTCTTTGTTCCGGTCTGTTCTTTGAAATACACAGACTTTTGCAAAGACTCCAAAGAGGTATGAGATAAGACAGTATCGAGAAGGACTTTCAGTCCATCGCGATACGCCTTATTGTCCTCATAGTATTTTTTCCATCTCTGGTACTTCACGGAAGCGACAAGCTTCATCGCCTTAGTGATCTTTTCCGTGGATTTGATGGTATTGATTCTTCGCTTGGTATTGATCAAAGATTCCGGCATTGTTTACTTTATAATCCTTGTTTTACAGAGTCGGTCGTAGAATCGATGATTGCCTTCTTCTCATCAGAGAGCTGTTTGGTGTTTTTGATTTCATCAAACACTTCCGGATGGTTAGAATGAAGGCTATCACGGATCTTGACTAAGACATCCTGAATCTTCTCAATCGGTACATCATCAAGTTTCTTCGACTGAGCGACATAGATATCGACAATCTCATCACCCATGCTGAGTGTAGAGTACTGTTTCTGTTTCAATACTTCCATCAAGACTGCACCATGAGTAAGGATGTTCTTGGTAGTCTGATCCAAATCAGAGCCAAAACGGGAGAAGTCGAGCATTTCATTGTAGTTGGCCAATTCGATTTTCAAAGAGGAGGAGACTTTCTTCATCGCCTTGATCTGAGCGGAGGATCCAACACGGGAGACGGAAAGACCGCTATCGACTGCCGGTCTTTGACCAGCGTTGAACAAATCGGTTGTTAAGAAGATCTGACCATCGGTGATGGAGATGACATTGGTCGGAATATAAGCGGAGATATCGCCAGCCTGTGTTTCAACGATAGGGAGTGCAGTGATAGAACCTCCTCCTAATTTATCGCTCAAGCGGCACGCTCTTTCCAAAAGTCTGGAATGGAGATAGAAGATATCGCCAGGATACGCTTCTCTTCCCGGAGAACGCTTCAGAAGCAAAGATAAAGCACGGTAGCTGACCGCATGCTTAGAAAGATCATCATAGACGATAAGGACATCTTTTCCTCTCTTTGCCCAGTATTCCGCCATGGTTGTTGCACTGTATGGTGCAATATAGAGCATCGGTGCCGCTTCACTTGCGGAAGCGTTGACGATGACCGTATAATCCATCGCTCCATGGTCCTTCAGTTTGCTGACGATTTGAGCAATCGTAGAGTTCTTCTGACCGATAGCACAATAGACGCAAAGGACATCCTTGCCCTTCTGGTTGATGATAGTATCGATAGCGATGGCTGTCTTTCCGGTCTGTCTGTCACCGATGATAAGTTCACGCTGACCTTTGCCGATCGGAATCATGGAATCCAGAGCTTTGATGCCTGTCTCTAATGGTTCACAGACACTCTGTCTAGACATGATAGAAGGAGCAGGAGACTCGATCGGAGCTTCTTCCTCTGTTATGATTTCTCCATTGCCGTCTATCGGCTGACCTAAGGAGGAGACGACTCTTCCTAAAAGCGCGTCACCGACAGGGACAGAGACGACTTTGCCTGTGAGTTTGACAGGATCACCCTCAAAGATTGCAGTGTCTTTTCCTAAAAGGACACATCCGACAGAATCCTCATTCAAGTTCATGACCATGCCATAGACGTTGTTCGGGAAGGCTAAAAGCTCTCCGTACATCGCCTTGTCTAAACCATAGATTGTCGCGATGCCGTCACCGACGCTGACGACGGTTCCGACATTGCTGGTCTCGATCTTGTTTTCGTAGTTATCAATCTCTTTCTGGATGAGATTGCTGATGGAATCAATATCTGCCATATCGTCTCCTTTCCTATCTGTCTTTCTCAATCAGGAGAGAGTCTCTGACCTGATTGAGTTTTGTATCGATTGAATAATCGTATAGTGTGTCATCCACATAGATTCTCATGCCTGCGATGACTCTTTCATCGAGTATGACATGGAAGATCACTTTCTTCTGGTATTTGTCAGAGAAGACCTGAGTGACCTTCTCCAATGTCTTTTCACTGAGTTCAAATGGAGTGTAGATTCTGCCTTCCAGTATGCCGTGTTCCTTATTGTAGTGGTGCTGATACTCTTTCTGTATCTCCGGTAGATATCTGATCGCTTTTCTTTTTACTAGTACAGCAAGGAAGGCGTAAACAGGAAGAGAAATCTGACCTTTTAAATTCTCTTCCAAAAGCTTATCCTTTGCACTCTTCTCTATCATAGGAGAGGAAAGGAATTTGGCTAACTTCTCATCTCTTTGGAATAGTTCGCATAGGAAAGAAAGATCAGAGGAATACTTCTCAATCTGATTTTCTCTTTTTGCGATAGAGTAAAGAGCCAGCGCATAGCTTTTCAGAAGACTTTTATCCATCATTTCTGTTTCTCGTCCTTCATCTTATCGATAAAGTCATCGATGACTTTCTCATTGTCTTCTTTGGTGAGTTCTCTTCCTAAGATACCTTTTGAGGCAGCGATAGCGGTCGTGACAATCTGGTCATGTGCTTTTCTTTCAACCTCTTTCTGTTTTTCAAGAGCATCCTTTTCACCCTGAAGGCGGATCTGATCGGCTCTCTCATTTGCTTTGTCGATGATTTCCTGACTTGTTTTCTCTGCTGTCTTTTTGGCATCCGAAACAATCTTGTCCGCTTGGACATGACTGTCTTTGATGGCCATTTCAGAGACTTCTTTGTTTCTATCTGCCTGCTGATTCTTTTCTCTTGCCTCATCGACATTCTGTTTGACGTTCTCGGCACGCATCTGTAGTCTCTTCTTGATCGGCTTATAGCAGAACTTGAAGAAGACGAAGACCATGACTAAGAACGCGCCTAGCTGTGCTAAGGCAACATAGAGATTTGGAAGGACGTTTTCAATCGTCTCTTCCACAGAGCCGGAGATGTTATCGGCAGCTCCCTGTGTATCACATGAGGTTAAGAATAGCGCAAGCAAAGCAGAGAAAGAAGCCAGACGGAGCTTCTTATTCTTCATTGTGCTTTTCCTATTTTAGAAAGAGGAAGGGCTCTTGACGAAGATGAGAAGGATAGCGAGAACAAGGCCGTAGATAGCGACAGTTTCGCACAGGGAAACAGCAAGAATCATACTGGATCTGAGATTCTTGGCAGCTTCCGGGTTTCGGGCCATACCCTTTAATGCGGAAGCGCAGACGATACCTTCTGCGATAGAGGACATAGACATAGCAATCATGATGATGCCGATGCCGATGTAGAGACTGGATGCTGCAGAATAAACGTTTGCTTCTGCTGTCTCTGCCAAAGTGATGAACGACTGTAATAAATTCATAAAGCCTGCCTCCTTTAAATTCAATCCTGTTGGGCTTTTCTTGCAACGGAGTTTCTCATATCAACAGCTTTGGATATGCTTTCGTTTGCCTCTTCCTGAGGAGCACCTTGCATGATGTCCATCATGGTGATCATAACGAAAACAATCGTCTGTATGAAACCGCTGAACAGATCGAAGTAAGCGTGAAGGAAGGGCATGATCACCGGTGCAAGAAGCAAACCGAAGTGAGAGAAGAGTGCGTAGAACGTCTGATATAGTAGTGTCGTAATACAGAATCCCGCAAAGGCATTGCCGAATAAACGGATACCTAAGGAGAGCATCGGAACAAAGTTGGTAGCTAACGGTAATAACGGCGGGAAGGTGAAGATGAACTGATTGACATATTTCCACTTGTCCGTCCTAAGTTTCGTCACCTCAATCAGTACGACAGTGATGAGACCTAACAAGAGAGTAAAGGTAAGATTAGTGAAGGGAGAAGGAAGAGTCGAGAACAGTTTTGTCTCATTCAGGATATAGCCATCTGATTTCTTGCCTAAGACGATGAAGTTAGGAATACCCATCATACCGATAAAGAATCCTAAGAAGATATAAGCGCTTAACGGAATGATGTATCCGGCGAAGTTAGAGAAGTATTTCGGACATCCCATTAACTCGTTGACTTTATTGTCTCCGAAGCTGACGATGACCTCTGCGATATTGACGATGCCTTTCGGTTTTTCCAAAGGATCTGTCTTTTTCATTCTGAAATAGACGACAAAGGAAAAGATGATGATGAGAAGCATCACAATCATGCTTGTGATGAATTCCGCTGAAATCATCTTTGAGAAATGCGGATTCAGAAGGTTATCAAAATTGATGCCGCTTAAGGTCTTCATTTCTGTGTCTCTCTTTTTTCCGTGATATTGGCAACAGCATAGGCTGCATAGGTTAGCATAACCTCAATAAATGGCATTAAAATCCAGTAATAAGAGACGGAATCATGGAAAGATTTGATGAAATACCACAGTACTGCAGGAACGACCATAGAGATGACATTGCATAAGAATCTGGATACGATGGTCACAACCAACAATCCGACATTCTTCTGTACATCCTTCGGGTAATAAAAAGACCAGAATGTCCACGTACAGAAAGGGAAAGGAAGAAAAGCAAAGATAGACTCTCTCCATCTTCCTAAACATAAAAGAATGACTCCTGTAAACAGGGCAACAACAGTCAATACGATATAGCAAATCAATGATTTGGATAAGTGTTTTTTCATACCTAAAAATATAGCATAATTTTTAAGTTTTGACTATTGAGAAATTCGAATTTTTTGACAGATATCCGTAAATTATCAAATTAGCTACGCTAATATAGTCAAGCGCTTACATCGTTTGGGCTACTTTTCATATAAAATACATATATTTAAGTCATCATGAAACACGTGTAAACCATTCAATTTCTTCCATCTATTCCACACACGTCGAAAACTTTTTCAAAAAAGCATTGACATGCTATTCTTTTCCCTTTATAATTAACCACGCTTTGGGCATTTAGCTCAGCTGGGAGAGCATCCGCTTGACGTGCGGAAGGTCACAGGTTCGAGCCCTGTAGTGCCCACCATGTTCAACAAAGCAAGCCAGCCTAAGCGGTTGGCTTTTTTCGTTTTACCCCTGGAGCAGTACCCAAGTGGTTGAAGGGAACGGTCTTGAAAACCGTCAGTAGGCGTATAACCTAGCAAGAGTTCGAATCTCTTCTGCTCCGCCATCGAATAATCAGTGCACGGAGAAATCCGTGTTTTTTCATCCAAAAAAATCAATTTCGATCTTGATCTTTGTCAAAGAATAAAGTAAAATATAGTAGTCTTTTTTGTGGAGGTCTCATTATGGAGAAAACGGTTGTTGAATTGTTTGCAGGTGTCGGCGGTTTCCGTGTTGGACTAAATAATATCAAGAATTTTGATAAAACAACAGGACGAGCTATTGAAAACGGCCCGTGGAAATTCGTGTGGTCTAATCAATGGGAACCGGCAACAAAAGAGCAACACGCCTTCAATTGTTATAAAACACGTTTTCAGAAAGCTCCTGGTGAAACCATTTTAAACTTGGAACTCAGCAACGATGATATTTCAAAGGTAAATAAGAAAGATATCCCGGATCACACATTATTGACGGGCGGTTTTCCATGTCAAGATTATTCCGTCGCGCGATCACTAAGTCATGAACAAGGTATTGAGGGCAAAAAGGGCGTCCTTTGGTGGCAAATCAACGACATTCTAAAAGCAAAAAAGCCAAGTTTTGTTCTTCTCGAAAATGTGGATCGTTTATTAAAAGCACCATCAAAACAAAGAGGTCAAGCCTTCGGTATCATTCTTCGTTGCTTTTGTGATGCAGGCTATGGTGTTCAGTGGAGAGTAATCAACGCAGCAGACTATGGTCACCCTCAGAGACGCAGAAGAACATTTATCTTTGCTTTCCATAATTCCACGGAATATTTCAAAGGCTTTAAAAAGACCACCAAAGAAATGAAGCCAGATGAAATCATTTGCAACCACATGATGTTTTCTGCAGGTTTTCCTTGCAAAATCAACAATGATGTCAATGTAGGAAATATTGAAAAAGATTCCTTCAAGACTGTCGCTGATGTCTCCGACAAGTTCGCTTTCCGCTTTGAAAACGCCGGTTATTGTTTAAACCACAATATCTTCACCGCTTCCGTTGATCCAATCTATAACGGCAAAGTAAAAACCTTAGGCGAATGCCTTGATTGTAAAAACGTTCCTGAATACTGCTATGATGCCGATTTTGAAAAGTTCAAATATTTAAAAGGCGGCAAGCATATTGAAAGAACAGCAAAAAACGGTCATAAGTATTTCTACTCAGAAGGTCCTATCGCTTTCCCGGATTATTTGGATAAGCCAGGAAGAACCATGCTCACTAGTGAGGGAACCACAAATAGAAGTTCGCATTACATTCTAGATCCCGTATCTGATAAATACCGTATTCTCACCCCTATTGAATGTGAAAGATTAGATGAATTCCCGGATGATTGGACAAATACTGGAATGAGTCCAAAAAGAAGATATTTCATCGCAGGAAACGCACTTGTTTGTGGATTAATAAAAACAATGGGAGATGAAATCTCACGCATTATCGATGCCGAAGAATAACATTCACTTAATAAAAATCACGTCTCTATGATAGGCAAGGAAGTCCTTCATGCCTGAGTTAAACTTGATATCATAGATTCTTCCGTTTTCTAACTCAAGTTTTTGGGCATTATCGTTTGTAATCATCGTAGACAATAATATCTTTCCACTGTTTTCGAACGAAACAAGTCCACGGTCAAAGAGCCTATCGTAAGTCGCACTCAAAATAAAACCATTTTCATCACTAGTTCTTTCTGAATTACTTGAAAC
This sequence comes from bacterium, assembly GCA_963621825.1. GTDB lineage: Bacteria > Bacillota_I > Bacilli_A > RFN20 > CAG-288 > Enterosoma. The sequence continues at coordinate 2,542 of CAVFFP010000010.1, read as the reverse complement.
TGACCATGGCTTAATATGACTAGCAATCAACACCTCAGGAATGTTGATATGCGTGATGATGCATCCGTCACTATATTTCTTTAACAATTTCTCTCTATAAAGGCCTTGTCCGATTCTTGCTTTGACAATGGCCTCTTTTTCAGTGATGGTCAATGTCGTGTCTTTCTCAATTTTTCTCAATTCCTTTTTCACAGATGTTTGACTTCCGTTTACAGTAAAAACATACAGGCGGAAATGTTTCAACGCATTTCTATACATTCTTTTTCCAACTTTGTCTTTATCTTGGAAAAACTTGTTTCTCAAAATCAGTTCAATGGCCAAATCCAATTCAAAAAGCTCCATATCCTGAAGTGGCTTTGTGATGACACCTTCACTCATCATGTCCTTGGAAACTACTTTTAGTCCGCTATCATAATGTTCGATGGACCTCTCACTCAAAAGTGTACCGTCCTTTTTCGTGCAGGTTTTAAGAAAATCCTGAAAATTCATATCTGTATTTTATAACTTTAGTCTTTGAAATCACAGATGTGAACCATAAATGTCTCAAAAAAGCGAAAAATCCATGATATCAGAAAACAGATTTGTCGTTTTTTGGTATCATAAAAGAAGTATGGAAAATGAAAAGTGCAAAAACACACCTGAAGAAATCGAAAAGAACCGGAAAGAACTTCTGGAAAAGTTAAAAGCTTTGAACGGAAAGACGGTCGGTCAAGTTGATCAATACGGGCTTTTGAATAATCCAAAGAACAAAGGTGATATCGGTCAGGTTATCCAAAAATATCTAGGAAAGGATCCAGATAATGATCCAAGTCCAGATTTTCCAAACGCCAAACTTGAACTCAAAGTCACCGGACTCGTACAAAATAAAGTCAAAAATGGCGAAAAATTCAGAGCGAAAGAGAGACTTGTCCTTACAAATATTAATTACAATGAAGACCATAAGGTTTCTTTTGAAAACAGCCATCTAATAGAAAAATGCAACGATATGTTGATGACTTGTTACGAATATTTGCAACCTGAGAAAGGTCAAAAAATCGATTACGGATCATTTCCTATCATAGACTCCTTCATTTTAACGTTATCAAACGAAGACAAAGCGATAATGAAACAGGATTTCGATTTGGTTATTTCGAAAATCAAGGACGGAAAAGCGGAACAGATATCAGAATCCGACACAAATTATTTAGCAGCCTGTACGAAAGCAAAAGATTCCACCGTTAGAAAAACACAGCCTTTCTCATCTGTTCTCGCTAAACCTCGAGCGTTTTCATTGAAACAGTCCTTTATCAGTTCTCTTATACGAAAATACATTTCTAACGAACATTTCCAAAGTATTCTTGGTGACGTGAAATGTCTTAGTTCTGGTGGCATTGAGGAGTTTGTACTTTCAAAACTCAAGCCATGGTTTGGGAAAACAGAAGAGGAACTAGGATACACATTTAATGTCGAAACCAACGCTAAGAATCGCTATGCAATGTATATCAATAGAATATTCAGGGTCACTAGTTTGGAAGAATCTGAAGAATTCCAAAAGGCTGACATCGTTGTAAAAACACTTAGAATTAAGAAAACTGATAAAATCAAAGAGCATATGTCTTTCGCTGCAATGGATTTTATCAAAGTTGTGGAAACACCTTGGGAGAAATCGGACCTCAGGGCCTATTTCACTGAGAAACGTTTTCTTTTCATCATATACAAAGAAACAGATAAAGGCTACATTCTTGAAAATGCAGTTTTCTACAATTTCCCTGAATCCGTAGTAGAAGAATTTATCGGCTATACCTACAAAAAGACACAAAAAATTCTTTTAAATGGAGATATAGTCAAATCAACCTCATTGAAGGAAAAAGATGGTGAGATGAAACTAGAACACAAGACCAATTTTGTCGGTTCAAAAGAAAATCCCGTTTGCCATGTTAGACCACATGGGGCTGATTTCAACGATCAGTCTCCTCTTTTCGTTCCAGATAAATACACCGGCTATACAAGCTATGAAAAACAAGCTTTCTGGATTGATACCAAATTCATTAATGCCATGCTTCATAAAACAGAAAAAAAGTATTTAGCTGCAGCAAGAAAGAGGTTGGAATCAAAATCCATGAAATAAAAAGTTCTACTGATAACAAACAGAGAATAAGCCTGTTGATAACACAATCAGTATAATTTCGCGCTGTTCTAAATTGTTTGATTTTTTCGATTACGCAATACAACTTTCATTTCTATCCATCCCATTAAAAAGAGTCATATATATTAGATAAAAATATATGTAACACATTGTATATATACTGGTTGATTAACTATAGTCGAGCAATAAAGGAGCAATTCAAAATATATAGCACGTCTGACAGCACTCCCATCACATCTCGATGAATCCTTATAAAATAGGATAGAGTAACCACAACTTTACAAAATCATAAAATTTGTATCATTTCTTCTTGACAACGAAAATATATTTGTTAGAATGTAAGTGTCAAGAGATACAAATCCCTTGGAATTGTACCAAATATAATAAGGAGGCACAGATTATGAAAAAGGCATTGTT
>CAVFFP010000009.1:0-63823 GCA_963621825.1 bacterium | reverse complement strand
AAATAATAGAAATAGGAACTAAGACATCCTATAACGAAATGAAATCAATCTTTGGAAATTTAATACCTACGCTTTAAAAGTTTAGGATCAACTAAATAAAAATGCAACGAAACGGTTATCGTTGCAAATATTAGTGCAACGAATCGCCAATTGTTGTACTGATTCCTATGAAGATTAGTAGTTTCTTCTTATAGCGAATGTAAGATTTCGTGATAATAATGTTTACTGTTCTTTTCTATATTGGAACGAATAAGAATGGTACTCTTGATATGGGGATTGATTTTCTGATTAGGCAGAACAGAAAAGTTGTACCGATTGAAGTGAAATCCGGAGATAGGTTTTCGACGAAAACCCTAGATAAATTCAAAAAGAAATTCAATAACAAAATCGGTATTCAATATATCCTTTATGATGGTGATATCAAGGTAGATGGTGAAGTGATCCGTCTTTCTTATTTCATGACGTCTATTCTCTAAATGTATGAAAGTAGACTTTATCTATTATGATTTCCGTCTGCGACTACTATTTTTAGACGTATTTTTTGGAAAAACAAAAACTCAGCCTTATAGCTGAGCAACCGTTCAAGTGGTGGGCGTAACAGGAATCGAACCTGCATGCCATTGGCACAAGATCCTAAGTCTTGCGTGTCTACCAATTCCACCATACGCCCATATTATTAGCCTAAACCAATGAAATAAATCATCATTGAGCAAGGCTTTAACATTATACAAAAAAGACAAACGGTTTTCAGTAATTGTTTTCATCATTTGTTCAGAAAAAGGGATTGGTTTTTCAAAACCTACACTTTTCTTATTGTTATGTTGAAAAAACACTTTGCATAGATTAAGATAGATAAAGCATCCAATGAGTAGGAAGGCAATGGTGTCTTATGTGTGATACATTTATATACGCATGATTAGCGACTTTAGGATATATAGATAAATTGTACAAGTGTTGATTATTCGAATACAAAAGGAGAATTTACAGAAGATGAACGAAGACCAAAGAGTAGATGATATACTGACCTATGTGAAGATGTTACCTCGTTTTGTCTATAAGCTTAAGGACGGAGTCATAAAGAAGAAAGGACTCAAGACAATCCATGTGGAATGTCTTTTCTATTTAAAATATAAGGGTCCTTTATCAGCTACGGAACTGATCTCCTTTACTCTAGAGGACAAAGCGGCTGTCTCCAAAGCACTGAAGATACTCAGAGAAAAAGAATTGATTGTCTATGACAACAAGAGCAAATACAAAGAAAAAATCAAATTGACAACGGCCGGTGAACTTCTTGCCCGTGAAATACAAAAAGAGATTGCACCCGCATTAAGAAAGGCAAGAGAAGGAATATCAGATGAAGAAGCTAAAATATTCATGCAGACAATGAAAAAACTTTGTCTGAATCTAAATGATTATCTTAAATCCAATTGATGAAAAGCATCCCTTATGGATGAGTCAGTGCTGACTGATTCATTCTAGGGATGCTTTTCGATTGAAATTATGGTCTATCTGGTCTATCGTTTCCGTTTCCGCCAGGTTGCGGATTGTTGTTTCCGTTAGGGCCTCCGTTATTGGAACCGCCATAGGAGGTGAGGCCTTTCACCAGTGTGACACTAGCGATATTCTCACTTGCATCGGATACCTTGCTTCCGATATAGACGCCGTTTTCGTAGGTGAGGTTTCCACTGGTTGGAGTATAGAAACGAAGTGTGCTATCTGCAGTCAGATTATTGCTTCCTACTATGACATTAAGCTGAGAGTAGGATTTAGGAAGGATAGTTGAAAACTCAAAGTCATCGACGACAAAAGAAAGAATGGTGTTTGCTTGATAACTGGACAAATTGATGGATGCAACATTGATAGAATCAGTAGAAGGAGTTTGAATCATTCCCTGCTGAGAGAGTGCGAAAATCGTACCGCCGGTGTAGGTGAAACTGCCATCAAAATCGAGAGAGCCATCTCCGCCGTTTGTCGGTCCGAAGACGATAAGGGTTCCGCCATCCATGGTGATATCACCGTTAGAATCGATGCCGTCACCGGAGGCGTTGACATAAACAGTAGAGCCGTCATGGAAATTCATCGAGACACTGTCTAAGGTGTCGCTTGTCGCATTGATTCCGTCATCGCTGCTAAGAATATAAGTGTAACCACTGTTAAAAGAGATATTGCCGCCTTGGATGCCTTCATAGGAGTTATAGATATGGATAGAGAGATCATCCTCACTATCTGTGACACCGATATTCAGAATCTGGTCAGAGTTGATAGCCTGATCCAAAGTGTAGAAGACAAAGTCACCAGAGAGAATGTCAATCTCTGCATCACTGGCAAGAGAATCATCCGCAGTGTAGAAATAATAGTCGCCGCCATCGATTGAGACTGTTGCTTCGCTCTTGAAGCCTTTGCACTTCTGATTCAGATAATAACGGGTCTGATAACGGGACATGTCGTCACTGGAGATCTTCTTGTATTCGCCATTCTCAAGGATGTATTTGGAATCCTCGTAAAGAGAGTTATCTGTATCGAGCGATGCATCATAGAGAACGTATTCTCCATGTGTGACAATGTGTGAGTCTGTGGATATGACAGAGACATCAAGAAGGGCGTCGATACAATCTCCGTAGGTGTCGCTGTTGATGATGCTGGAAGTGATAGATACACCGCCTTCCTTGGAATGGATGGCATCCTTTAACGAAACAAGACTTAGCTTCGCAGAGTCGATTGTAAAACCGGCTTTGCTGTTTAAAGCGTGAGAAACCGATTCTGTAACAAGGACATGGGTATCCTTGATGTCGATACCCTTCGCGGCCTGAATGCCGACGCCGGAGTCGATACTATCTGTGCTTTGACCTTTTCCGGCGACATAGAGGTATCCGGATCCTTCTATCTCCATTTTGACTTTTTTGACAACAATGCAGGCTTCCGATGTGTTGTTTTCACTATCGGTGAAATAGTTCTTTGTCTTAGAGAGCGCTTTGACTTTCAGCGAAGCCGCAGTTTTGACTTCAAGGGGAGCATCCGTCAAGGAAGTCAAGGAGACATTGTTCAGTAAGAGAACAATATCATCACTTGTATTGACAATGATTCTAGCATTGTCATTCTTTCCACTGAGTAAGAAAGTGCCACCTGTTTCTATGGCATAGCTTTCTCCTTCACTAATGGTAGAAACGTCGATTTCCGTGTAGTCATCGGTGATGTTTTCCTCAATCTGAGTGTCATAATCAGACTCGATGTCGATGACATCTTCCTCTAGGAAGGAATCGCTGGAATCGATGTAAGAGAAAGAACTGGAAGTAGAATCGCTTCCCTTATCAGCGGAAGTGGTATCGCTAGTGACAGTTCCCTGACAGGATGCCAGTAAAGCGATAGCGAGTAACGGCAGTAGTTTGCTTTTCTTCATAATGTAAATCCTCCTTTGGAATGCATGTATTCTAAAGGAGGACTCTTAAACAGACTTAAAATCAATTATTTTTTAAATGTTATGACAAAAGAGACTTCATTTTTGATGTCATCGGCGAGGCAGGATATCGTTCCATTGTTTTCGTTGACGATGGCCTGGGCGATGGAAAGACCAATTCCATATCCGCTAGCGTGATGGGAGTGTGACTCATCTACCGTATAGAAACGCTCAAAGCAATGACTCATTTTGATCTTATCTATCTTTTCAGCACTGTTTTGGAAAGTGAGGGTGAGCTTCTTCTTTTCCTCTTTCAGAGAAATTGTGACAAATCCGTCTTTGTTCACGTACTTGAATGCGTTATCTAATAGGATTCCAATCAGTTTCAGAATCATGTTTTCGTTTGCTTTCAAAGATACTCCTTCTTTGATATCGGTATTGAAAGTCACATTCTTTTCAATGGCTAATGAGGCAAAGGAATCGCTAGCTTCTAGTAGAGCGGTTCCGATATCGAACTCTTCCATCTCAGGGTGGCCGTCACTTTCTTCAATTTTATTTAAGAGGACAAGCTCATTGACGAGTCCTCTCATCTTATCTGTTTGCGCAATGCTGGATTGGATCCATTTGTTTTCAATCTCCTCCTCTTTATCCAAAATCTCAAGGTTTGCGGAGATGATGGCAAGAGGCGTTTTTAACTCATGGGAGGCATCCGTTAGGAATCTTCTCTGTGACTGATAGAGTTTCTCATATGGTTGGATGACCTTTTTGGCAAGAAGGAATCCGGATGCGGATATCAGAAAAAATGCGGAAGCGGAAACAGAGGAAGAGAGAACCAAAGTGGAATGGATTGTCTCCTGTTCACTGGCGGCATCTAAAAAGACGGCTTTATTATTTCTTCTGTAGTAATAGTAAGACATATAAAAACCGTGATCATCTTTTTTTGAGAAGACCTCCTGACCGACCGTATTGCAGTCTGTTATACCGACACCATAGACCTGATCATCGGTCAAAGTATAGGTGTCCCCGTTCTTCTCGATGAAAAAGTAACGGGGAAGCATCTTGTTCTTCTCTGGATTATCTGTCTGAGTGTCCGCCGCTTTTTCCTTTGTCAGAAGGGGCCTGGTGTATGCGATTCTTGCCTTGGTGTAAAGATGATTGCTGACGTTACAGTAGATAGTCACATTCATGATGATGACAATAGCAAACAGGACAAAGAAGGTGATACCGGTAACAAGAAGCGAGAAGTGGAGCCTAAGCTTTCTGAACATCCTTCTTCTCCAATCGGTATCCTAATCCACGTTCTGATTTGATGGTGAAAGGAGAGTCGATGTCTCTGAGCTTCTTTCTGAGATTGGAAATGAAGACCCAAAGAGAAGAGACATCTGAGTAGGAATCTAAACTCCATGCCTCTTTCATCAATGTCTCAGAGGAATGGATGTGTTCAGGTCTTCTTAAGAAGATTTCCATGAGTTGATACTCTTTGCTGGAAAGAGCAATCTTGCTGTTCTTGTAAATTAAACAGAAGGAGGAAGTGTCAAGGATGAGTCCCTCATAGGAGATATTGGAATCAGTAAGACCGTCTTTTCTTCTGAGAATTGCTTTTAAGCGGACTAAAAGTTCCTTGCTGGAAAAAGGCTTGGAGAGATAATCGTCTCCGCCTAAATCGAATCCTTTGACTTTGTCATCGATATCTCCTTTTGCAGAGAGGAAGATGACCGGAGTCTTGTCTCCGTTCTTTCTGATTGTCTCCAAAACTGTATAGCCATCTACTCTAGGCATCATGATATCCAATAAGAGGCAATCGAATTTTTCATTTCTTAAAAATTCAAGTGCTTCCTCTCCGTCATAGGCACACTCTACCGTATATCGATTCTGTACCAGAATCTCCTTTAGTGCCTGAACAAAGCTCTTTTCATCATCTACCAATAATATTCTCATAAAATACCTCACTGTTTTAAATGCCTTATTAAAGAAAATCAGACTTAAATGAACCTAAAGAAGAAACTCTTATAAATTATGCTTTCTCGAATTTGGAGAGAATCCATTCCGTTTCACCGGTTAGGACGTTCTCGATCTTTTTCAGAAGGATATGATAGTCATCCTTCATATCGTTCTTGATCCAATCCAGTACAGTTCCAATCAAAAGATGTTTATAGCATTGTGCGACAAAGACTAAATCCTCTTCCGGAACATTATGACCGGCACTCTCTTCCTTTACAACGTGGTAGGTAAGCTGATAGACAATTGGATCTAGTACATTCTCAACGTTTTCGCGGGAATTGAACCGATAAGCGTTGACGACAAGATATTTGTATTTCAAGGAGACTTCAAAGATATTTTTCATTCCTTCCATCCAAGTCGAGGCATCAAACTTACCATCCAACGCCTTTTTCATCTCATACCTCAGACTATAGTCGAGAAGGGAGTAGATGTCTTCGAAATGGTAATAAAAAGTCATGCGGTTGATTCCGCATTCTTCTGTAATGTCAGAGATGGTAATCTTCTTTAATGGTTTTTGGGACAACAGTTTTAGAAAAGCTTGTTCCATTGCCTTTTTTGTCAATTCATTTGCCATGGGATTCCTCTTTCTGAAAAGTCTGATGAACAAAGAATACAGCTTCTGATAAGGAAATACAGGAACTAAAAATCCCTATACAATGATTTTATCATTGTTTCCTCTTTTTTTGTGTAGATTTAGCGAAGAAAAGAACAGGCTTCAGGCATTCTTTTTGCCTGTATTATTTTTTAGAATCGTGAGGTTCTTGTCTGTCTGTAGTACGATGCTATAAGGATCGACAGAGTGAGTCAGATACACATCGCCTCCAATAGTGGAATGTTCACCGATAATAGTGTCACCACCAAAGATGGCTGCATTTGAATAGATCGTCACATAATCCTCGACGGTAGGATGTCTTTTAGACCCTTTCAGTATTCTTCCTTTGCTTAAAGAGAGAGCACCGAGCGTGACACCCTGATAAAGCTTGACATGATTACCGATGATGGCCGTTTCCCCGATGACGATTCCAGTGCCGTGATCGATGAAAAAGTAATCTCCGATTGTAGCGCCCGGATTGATGTCGATGCCTGTATTATGGTGTACAATCTCGGAAATGGAACGGGAAAGAAGAGGAAGGGAGAGAGTATAGAATTCGTGTGCGATTCGATAATATAGAATTGCCTCAAAGCCAGGATATTCTAAGACAATCTGTTGCTTTGATACCGAAGCGGGATCTCCTTCAAAGATAGCATCTATCGAAGTATTAAGGATTTTTCTGAGTCTTGGCAAAGAACAGAAAAAGGAATCAGATATCTTGGAAGAGGATTCGATAAGGCCGGATAAAATGTCATCAAGAAGTCTTCTGGCTTCTTTGTAATGCTCATTCAGTTCCGTGTCATCATACTCAGGACAGTAGTAGTCAAGCATCAGTAACTTCGTGGCCTCGTTACAAAAAGAGACAACCTTATTCTGGTCTAAATGAGTATGAAGTTCCTCTTTGCTGAACTGTTCTTTCAGTTCGGAGAGAATCGTCTCCATGTCTAGAATAGCCCCTCAACGGAAAGATATCTTTCGCCGTTGTCCGGAAGGACAGTGACGATGACTTTGTTCGGGTGCTGTTTTGCGATTTCAATGGCAGTGCTTACATTCGCGCCAGAGGAGATGCCTACAAAGAGGCCTTCTCTTCTTGCTAACTCCTTTGTGACACGGTAGGCATCCTCATCTTTGCAGGTAAGAATCTTATCGACATAATCGAGATTCAGAACTTCCGGTTTGAAACCGGCGCCGATACCTTGAATCTTATGCGCACCCTTCTTTCCGGTTGTAATGACAGCGGAAGAAAAAGGCTCAACACCGAAAGAGAGGACGTCTGCTTTCTTCTCTTTCAGATATTTGCTGACACCGGTCAGTGTACCGCCAGTACCGAAGGCAGAGATAAAAATATCGACCTTACCTTCTGTCTGTGCATAGATTTCAGGACCGGTGGTGAGATAGTGTGCTTTCCAGTTGGCAGGATTTTCAAATTGAAGTGGGATGAAGGAATTCTTTACTTCTTTATGAAGTGTTTCGGCTTCTTCAATGCACTTAGCCATGCCGCCTTCTTTAACAAGTCTGCATTCTGCGCCGAAAGCTTCCATCATCTGAATTCTTTCCTTGGAACAGTTGCTTGGCATGAAGATGACTGCTTTCATTCCCAAAGAGGCACAGATGGCACATAATCCGATTCCGGTATTACCGCTAGTCGGTTCAATAATCAAAGTGTCCTTATCGATCTTTTCTTCTTTTAAAGCGGTAAGGATCATCTCTTTTGCGATTCTGTCCTTGATGGAACCGGTAGGATTGCATCTTTCTAATTTTGCATAAATAGGGGAAGAGAGATGATAGGCTTCCTCGATATGGGAAAGGCGTACTAAGGGCGTGTTTCCAATCAAATCTAGCATTGTCTTGTCTTGAATGGCCATATGATTTTTCTCCTTGTTTGTGAAAACAGGAATATTATAGAAATTCCCCTCTAGGCTTGACAACTGATATGATATTTAAAAAAACTCGTCCTACTATAGCAGGGCGAGTAAATAGACATAAGAGAATTCAGTCTTCCTTTTTGATTTCCTTAGGATTCTTATCCGGATTCTTTCTGACATAGTTGCTTGCAATGGTAGTCAGTGCAATCATTGCAACAACGAAGAAGAAGAAAACTAACCCGAGAATTAATATGAATACGACACGATCCGGAAATACGTCATTGCCGTTTGTGAGATAAATGACACCATATAGTAAGAAACTGATTGCACCACAGAATAAAAGGGTCAGAACCGCAAGATAGATTGCGCTGGCCTTTTTAGACATCTTTGCGATGGCGAACATCAGTCGAATGACAATTTTAGTGATCATGTTATTTTTTGGCGTGCCCGAAGGGATTTGAACCCATGGCCCCAGGCTTCGGAGGCTTGTGCTCTATCCAGGCTGAGCTACGGGCACAAAGTGGCGCTCCCGAAGGGAATTGAACCCTTGGCCTACCGCTTAGGAGGCGGTCGCTCTAATCCGGGCTGAGCTACGGGAGCAATGCAATCATTATATCATTAAGTTTTGTTCTTTTAAGTTTTTTTGAAAACTTTGGATAGTGTACTGCATTCGGATATATGTTTTTATGGAGGTGACATTATGGAAAAGAAAAGATTATGGACGATAATGATGACATTGCTTTTATGTTCGTGTTCGTATTCTAGTGGTAACAGGGAGAGAAAAAATGCGGCATTGACCGAGGCCGAGAACCAAATCTGCACCCTCGGTGCATTAGGAACGAAACCGGAATATAAGGTCAATTATCTTCCGACTGGTTTTTACGGAAACATGGCAGAAAGAGGAGAGATTGAGATAGGAAACAAAGCCGGGGAAGAATACGGAAAAACATTGCCGGATATGTATTTCACATCGATGGAAGCCAATTCAGAAAGCAGTTTTCTTTTCTGCATCTGTTTCAAAAATGATCCCATCAAGTTTTCGGAGAACACCGATAATCTGATGCTTGGCTTAGAAATGGCTATTGTAGACACTGATGGAACCTTATTAGAGAAATCGACAAGAAAGAAAGCAAGAAGACTCTCTGATCTCTTTATCGACAAGGAAACGAATGCAATGGGAACCATCTCTAACGATGTGTTCAGAACGGTAGAGACGATATTCCATAAATCAAAATCCATCATCATCTCATTCAACCTGAAAAAAGGACAAAAGATCAGATATCTCCGCTATCTGTATGGTGATATGCCGGAAGAGATAACCAATGTCAGTCTCGTTCTAGCTCAGGTGAATGAAGATGATTTAGCTGTTATTCCTTATAAGGGAAATGATTGTTCCATCGGTGATTATACGGTGAACATCGGAACGGATCCTGTGTACAATCTGAATTCACAATATGGAAGTGTCTATTCCGTCGATTATCTTACACGAGCGTTTTTAGCAAAAGACAGATATGATGGAACAGAAAAACATCCTGACATCATTGAGGATCCGGATGACTATTTCACAAAAGGACGAACTGCTACTTTAGGGACTCTTTTCACTGTCCGCTTCGGAAGCGAAGACAGTCAAGGAAACCGGTCCTATATCACATTTAACTTTACCATCGTCGATGGAAAAGGGCCGACCATCGCCTACTTGAACAAGAAAGAGATTGTCTCTAGCTATAAAGTGGATTTTAATTCATCTGAGTTCATCAATAAACATTTCTGCATATCGGACAATTATGACGATGAGGTAGATACGCATCTGTATCTAGAAAACGGCGAAGAACTTCCGAAAGATAAAATCGGTTTCTATTCCTGTATCGTTAAATCAAAAGATAGCTCCGATAATCAGTCTGAACTTCCTTTTGAATTGACACTCATCGATGACGTTCCACCAACGATTACATCAACGGTCGATGAGATGAATCTCACTCCGTTCAGCAACTATAGCCAAGAGAAAATACTTGGCATGTTTACGGCTCTTGATGATATTGATGGAAACACTCCGCTTAAGGTAGTCGAGGACACTTATACGAAAAACAGAGACAAAGTCGGCGATTATCTCTTTACCGTATCTTCTACGGACCGTCATGGAAATGAGAGCACGAAGACAATCAATATCCGTGTACAGGATTCTGAAGGCCCAGTTTTCTATGCAAAAAAGAGCTTTATAACTGCGAGCAAAGACAACATCCCGACGATGGAAAACATCATCTCTTCTTTGATAAGACAGGAAGTGATAGCGGACCGCAATTATATCAAATGGACTATTCTGAATGGTGAAAAAATTGATAACACCTTGGAGCTTGGAACCCATGAATTCTCTTTGCTTTTAGAGGCGGATGATAATGAATGCGAACGAGTTGAACTTACTATGAACATCGTTTCGGAGACGGATATCAAAAGCATGGAAGAGAAGCTGTCGTTCTTCCAGAAAATAGCCAAATGGTTTTCTGATCTTTGGAAAAAGATTGTGGCCTTTTTCTCTAAATAGTTGAAAATCGATACATTTTAGGTTATGATTTTATGGCTTCGAGGCCGTGGCGGAACTGGTAGACGCGTTAGATTCAGGTTCTAATGGTTATCCGTAGGGGTTCAAGTCCCCTCGGCCTCACCATACATCATCAAATGACTGGTGTTTACACGCCAGTTTTTTGTTTGTCATAAACCGGATAGGACTTTAAAAGAGCGTCGAGGGCACATGGACAAGTATGCTTTCACGATTTGAATTTTATATGACAAGATATAGATGAAAAGTGAAACGACAATTTCAATGAAAGGCATAGCATATTTATCAAAATTTAAATCTGTAAAAAACGGATTCTCATACCATAATCGATATTGATGATTTTTGAAAACTATCGAACTTTTTCTCTTTACATTTGTTGCTATTCTTTTTATCATATTCTCATGAATTGGAACGATTTCTGCAACTTTTGGGTAAAGTTAGGAAGCGAAATTCAAAACTGGTTTGTTGGCCAGGATAGCTCAGGACTTAACCCATTCAGTCGACTCATCATCGCTATCTGTCTTCTTATTGTAGGACGAATCATCATCAAACTCTTGATGACGGTCCTGAAGAAGGCTTTCGGAATCACCAGCAAGCTTTCTGTGGATATCTCCGTGAAGACATTCTCCCTGTCTGTTATGAATGTCTTACTCAATATCGGTCTTGCCATCATTGTTCTTCTTGTCCTAAAGGTGGATCTGACCTCGGTATCTTCCATCCTCTCGGCTGGAACGGTTGCCATCGGTCTTTCTCTTCAGGATCTGATATCTGCATTTGCTTCCGGTGTTGTTCTTCTTAAAACAAAGCATTTCCGTACAGGTGACTATATCTCCATTGAACATAGCGTAGGAGTCTGTGAAGGAACGGTTTCTTCTATCGGTCTGATTGCGACTACGCTTGAAACCTACGACAATCAGCACATTGTCGTTCCGAACAATAAAGTTTTACAAGGTGTCATTACAAATTATACCTTCAATCCGACAAGAAGATGTGTCGTCAAAGTGAAGGTTCATGTCTCTACGGATGTGGCTAAGGCAAGAGAAATCATCACTGGTCTTCTGAAAAAGGATGAACGTATTCTCGCTAACCCTTCTTATAGCATTGTTCTCTCCGACATCGATGAATTCTCGATCACGATTGCAACTCGATTCTTTGTTAAGAACAAAGACTATTGGGATGCTCTCTTCTATCAGCAAGAACAGATTATGCTTGCTCTTAGGGATAACGGCATCCGCTTCCCTGATCGCAAAATTGCTATTGAACAATAAAAGGCTTTCTCACTAAGAATCATAGCTCCTAGTCGGAAAGCCTTTTTTCTTTGTCAGAATGATAGGATCAGCTTTTTCAGTTCGCTATCAGAGAGGATATCCTGAATCTCTTCAAAGGAAGTAAACTCCTTGTCTTTGAGGACAAGGTATATCTTTTTCATGACGCGGTCTTCGTCTGTTGTGTCGTTGAGATAGTCTTCTTCTTTTACGCTGTCTTCTAAGTTCTCCATGAAGAAGGTGAGGACGAATCTTCTGAAATAGGCAAGGATAGAATCCTCAATCCAGTAATCGACATTAACCTGTAGATCCTTTTTCTTTTCTACCTCTTTAAAACGGAGATAGAGAGGAAGTGCGTCTTCAGCGGAATGATAGATATCGACAAAGACGGTATCATAAGCATCCGCGTTTTTCATGTGGATGAAAGCATCTCCTTTGATGATATTTATCTTATTTTTATTCGGGAATTGTGGAAGGATATGTTCTTTGAATAAGGAGATGACGCTAGAACTGTTTTCGATGATGGTTACAGACTCTACTTCTTTCTTTTCGCTTGCCATATAGGCGTAATAGCCAAGACCCAGACCGAAGGTAAGAACTTTGCCCTTTGCACTATCGATGCTTTTCTTCATCGTATTGATTTCATAGGGGGTGATGCTCATCCAAACCTGGTTATTCTCAGTCATAACGAGGTAAGGGAACTTTTTCGTGAAATATCCGATGGGAGTAAACTCGGAGTGAATATCACCTGTGCATTTGATCTGATCGTATACAAAGCACTCATAAGGAGCGTAATAATTCTCTTCTAGGGAATATTTGCCGGATTTGATATTCTTGAATCGGATATTCAAGAGATAAGGATTCTTAAGATAATCATTTTCGTTAAGACAGACGATTTTTCCAAGATCACAGGATGAGATGACATCGGAGATATCCTCATCTTCGTTATCTATCATAGAAAGGAAAAGAGATTTCATCCCATCTTCTTCATCCATTCCGTTTAAAAGGCAGGCGTTCAGGTCTTCTTTGGTTATTTCATCGTAATGCTCGTTCAAGAACACGGAGTCGACCTGGCTTGCGTAGATGTTGCAATCCAACTGTTCAAAAAGGCTTTTTAAGGAATCGGTATCCTGTTTATTGAGTGACAATTTCATTTCTAGCACCTCGTAAAATCATTTTATAACGAAAATGTCGGAAAAGCAAAAAGTGATATTACTTTGGAAACGCGCGAATCGGTTGTCTATAACGCGCGCACGCGCAAATACATTAATATATAAAAATAAACATTATCAAAAAAAGTCAAAAAAAGTGTTGACTTGATATGCCGAGAAGAGTAAACTAGAACACGCTGAATGCCATTTCAGCCCGTATTGACGTGTGAAGTTGCGGAAACGCGCGAAGCGGTTGTCGGCGTTACCGGTAATTCATACCGAACGGAAGCCCGAACATTGATCTCGGGTAAAGGAGGAAATACAATGGCAGAAAACAAATCCATTCGTGTTCGTCTTAAGGGCTACGACCATAAAGTCCTTGACAAAGCGGTTAGCAAAATTGTAGAAGCCGCTACGAAGACTGGTGCTCAGGTTGTCGGACCTATCCCGCTTCCTACTGAGAAACAGATCTTCACAATCTTACGTTCTCCGTTCACGGACAAAGATTCTCGTGAACAGTTCGAAATCAGAACGCATAAGAGACTGATTGACATCAAGAATCCTACAAAGCAGACAATCGACATCCTCAAAGGCCTCGATATCCCTGCTGGCATTGATGTTGAAATCAAGCTTTAAAGAGAAGGAGAGACACAGTTTATGAAATCCATTATCGGAAGAAAAATCGGAATGACCTCTGTCTTCGCTGAAGACGGTTCCACATATCCGGTCACTGTCGTCGAAGTACTTCCTAACGTTGTCACTCAGGTTAAGACCAAAGAGAAAGACGGTTATGAAGCTCTTCAGATCGGCTATGAAGACAAAAAAGAACATCGCGCCAACAAAGCTGAACTTGGAATTGCCAAAAAGGCAAACACCGCTCCTAAGTACTTCCACCGCGAACTTGAAGGCGATGAAATCTACGGCAAGTACAACCTTGGCGACAGCATTGATTGCTCTATCTTCAAGGCTGGCGACATGGTTGATGTAACAGGCCTTAGCAAGGGTCATGGTTACACCGGCACCATCAAGAGATATCATGGAACAATCGGTCCGAAGGGCCATGGTTCCGGCTATCACAGACAGATCGGTTCTTTAGCAACAAACGGACGTTGCAACAACAGAGTCCACGCTGGCAAGAAGATGTCTGGTCAGTGGAGACCGAAAGTCAGAACAGTACTTAACTTACCTATCGTTGACGTCAATCCCGAAAACAATTGCATCCTCATCAGAGGTTCCGTCGCTGGTCCGAAGTACTCTATCATCAAGATCAAGAGCACAGTTCGCAGCGCCAAGAAGCCTTTCGAAGTTTCCAGAGTTATCGACTACACCAAGGAGACAGCCGCTGAAATCGAAAGAAAAGAAGCTGAGGCTCTTGCCGCTAAGGCAGCCGCAACTCCTACCAAGGCTCTCAACCCGATGAAGAACTCCAAGAAGATGGGCAAGTAATCGTGAAGGAGAATGAAAATGGCTAACGAAAATCTCAATAACTGGCCGGTAGTTGATTATGCCGGCAACAAAGTCGAGGAAATCACCCTTCCCGGCGACTTGTTCAATGCTGACATCAATGAATATGCTGTTCAGAGAGCTGTCCGCGTTGATCTTTCCAACCGTAGAGTTGACACTGCTCACACTCTTACCCGTGACCTCGTCCATGGTTCCAATCGTAAACCTTGGAGACAGAAGGGCACCGGCAGAGCAAGAGCTGGCACAACCAATTCTCCTGTCTGGAGACACGGTGGTGTTGTTCACGGCCCGAATGGCGAACAGAACCACACCCTCAAGATGAACAAGAGAGAGCACTACATCGCACTTGTTTCCGCTCTTTCTGACAAAGCCAAGAACAACAACATTATCGTTCTTGACGACAAGGGATTTGAATCCCATAAGACTAAGGACTTCGTCAAGGCCTTAAAGGCCATTGGCGCAGACGAAAGAAAGAACCTTCTTGTTCTTTCTGATCTTGACGAGAATCTTCTTCTCGCAAGTGGAAACATCCCTTCTGTCAAAACTGTCTTTGCTGATAATGTTTCCGTCTATGACATCCTCAATGCCAAGAAGCTCATTCTTGTCAAAGGCGTCGTTCCTGCCGTCTTAGATGACGAACATGAGGAGGAAGCAAAATAATGGCTGAAGAAATTAAGAACACAGAAACTGTCGAAGAAGTTCCTGCCAAGAAGAAAACAGTTAAGAAGACTGCTGCCAAGAAGACTACAACTGCTAAGAAGACGACAACCAAGAAGGCTAAGAAAGTCGAAGAAGCTCCGAAGGTTGAAGAAAAGGTCGAACTTCTCTTCCATCCGGCTACTATCAAAGACTTCTCCATCATCAAGCAGATTCTTGTCACAGAAGAAACTCAGAAACTCAGAGACAAAGAGAACGCTCTTGTCTTCGCAGTTGACAAAAAGGCCAGCAAGCTTGAAATCAAGGCTGCTGTCCAGGCCATCTTCCAGGGTAAGGTCAAAAGTGTCAACACTATGAACGTCCTTCCCAAGACCAGAAGAGTCGGAAGATATTCTGGTAAGCTTCCCGCTTACAAGAAAGCCATCGTCAGATTTGATTCTTCCTTCGATCTCGCAAAGGTCACTGATGCCGTTGCCAGCGAAGAAAGAAAGGCCAACGCCGAATCTGATGAAAAGTAAAGAAAGAATTATAGGAGAATAACATGGCTATCAAAACTTATAACCCGCTTACAGGCGGTATGAGAAATCTCGCCACTATTTCCACCAAAGATCTCACTAAGAAGGCTCCTGAAAAATCTTTGCTCAAACCGCTTAAGAAGACTGGCGGTAGAAACAATCAGGGCTACATCACCACTCGTCACATCGGTGGTGGTAACAAGAGAATGTATCGTATCATCGACTTCAAGAGAGCCGGTGAGACTACATCTGTCGTCAAGGCTATCGAATACGATCCGAACAGAAACTGCCGTATCGCCCTTCTTATCAATACCAATGGCAAGAAGAGATACATCATCTGCCCGAAGGGCTTGACAGTCGGAATGACCGTCACCGATGGTAAGGCTGGTGAAATCGCTGTCGGAAACTGCATGGAACTCGCTTCCATCCCTGAAGGTATCATGGTTCATAATATTGAACTTCAGCCTGGTAAGGGCGGACAGGTCTGCCGTGCTGCTGGTACAGCTGCTCAGATCTTAGGTAAGGAAGGCAAATATGCTACCTTACGTCTTGCTTCCGGCGAAGTCAGAAAAGTTCTTCTCACCTGCAGAGCCACCGTCGGCACTGTCGGAAATGAAGATTACAACCTTATCAGCAAGGGTAAGGCTGGTAGAACCAGATGGCTCGGTGAACGTCCGACCGTCCGTGGTGCTGTCATGAACCCGAATGACCATCCACATGGTGGTGGTGAAGGTAAGAACCCTGTCGGTCACGATGCTCCTAGATCACCTTGGGGTAGAAGACTCATGGGCGTCAAGACCAGATCCAAGAAGTGCAGAAGCAACCGCTTGATCGTCAGAAGACGCAACGGTAAGTAAATCAGGAGGAGAATGACAAATGTCTAGAAGTTCTAAAAAAGGTCCGTATTGCGATCCTAAACTCCTGAAGAGAATTCAGGATCAGAATGCCTCTGGAAAGAAAGAAGTCATCAAGACTTGGTCCAGACGTTCTACAATCTTCCCGGAATTCATTGAACATACCATTTCTGTTCACAACGGAAGAGCTTTTGTTCCGGTCTATATCACTGAAGATATGGTCGGCCACAAACTTGGTGAATTCGTCTTCACTCGTACATTCACCCATCATCGTTCCGGTGATGACCAGTCTACTAAGTAAGGAGAATCAACATGGCTGATAAAGAAATCAAGAACACCGAAGCAACAGCTCCGGTTGAAGAAAAGAAGGTCACCGAAGCCAAGGCTAAGCTCCTTAACTACGGCGTTACCCCTCGTAAGGTCAGATTGGTTATTGACCTTATCAGAGGCAAGAATATTGCTGAAGCCTATGATATCCTTGACAACACTGCTAAGCTTTGCGCCAGAGATATCAAAAAGCTTATCAAGTCTGCTGAAGCCAATGCCGTCAACAACTACGGTATGGACGCAGATACCCTCTACATCGCTGAAATCACTGCCAACGATGCTATGAGATTAAAGAGAATCCTTCCCAGAGCTAAGGGTTCCGCATCCGGACTCATCAAGAGATGGTCTCATGTCTATGTTACTCTGAAGAATAGGGAGGCTAAGTAAACCATGGGTCAGAAAGTTAATCCTAATGGATTGCGTATCGGCATCAATCGTGACTGGTCCAGTCATTGGTATGCTGACAAGAAGAATTTCGCTTCTTGCTTAGATGAAGACATCAAAATCCGTGGCTATTTGGAGCCCCTTCTCAACAAGATCGATGCTGGTCTTTCCAGAATCGATATCGAGAGAATCAAAGATAGCATCACAGTTTCTATCTTTGTCTCCCATCCTGCCATCGTCATCGGCAAGGATTCTGAACAGATCAATGCCATCAAGGCAAAGCTCGTTAAGATCCTCAAGAAGGACAGCAAGAAAATCAGCATTGCCATCGTTGAAATCAAGAATCCTGATCTCGATGCTATGTTGGTCGCCAAGGATATCGCCAAGCAGCTTCAGGAACGTGCTTCTTACAGAGTCGTTCAGAAGAAGGCTCTCCAGAGAGTCATGAGAGCTGGCGCCAAGGGCTGCAAGACCATGACTAAGGGTAGAATCGGCGGTGCTGAAATCGCTCGTTATGAGGAGTATCGCGAAGGCGTTCTCTCCCTCCATACGCTCCGTCAGCCTATCGATTATGCCTACACACCCTGCAACACCACCTATGGTGTCATCGGTGTCAAGGTCTGGATTGCTCTCCCCGATAACTATGAGGAACTCAGAAACCGTCGTCCTGACGAAGGTGGAAAGTTCGGCAATCGTGGTCGCTTCAACCGTCGTCCTAACAACAACGGCAACAGAGCTGCCCGTCCTGCCGTCACTCCTTCTGCTACCAAGGATGATGAGAAGAAAGGAGAATAAGCAATGTTACAGCCTAAAAGAATGAAGTGGCGTAGAAGCCACCTTATCAGACCGAAGGCAGCTGCTTCCCGTGGAAACACTGTCGCTTACGGTGAATACGGTCTTGCCGCAACTGAGGGCGGATATATTTCCAACCGTCAGATCGAGGCTGCCCGTGTCGTTCTCTCCCGTTATACTAAGAAAATCGGCAAATCCTACATCCGTGTCTTCCCTTACCTCGGTATCACAAAGAAACCTGCTGAGGTCCGTATGGGTAACGGTAAAGGTACTGTCGAAACTTGGGATGCCGTCATCGAAAAAGGCACTGTCATGTTCGAAATCGGCGGAATCAATGAAGCTGATGCAAAGCAGGCTTTACATCAGGCCGGCTATAAGCTCTCCGTCAAGAGCAGAGTCGTTAAGAAAGGCGAGGAAACTAAATAATGACAATTGAAGATGTTAGAAAACTGTCTGACAACGACCTCGCTATGAAGGTCTACGAACTCAAGGGCGAGTTGCTCAACCTTAGATTGCAGGCCAAAGCTGGTCAGTTGGACAATGGTGCAAAGATCACCGTCGCACGTAAGGATATCGCAAGATGCCTTACTGTCATGCAGGAACGTAAGAATGCCGCTGCAGCCAACGCTGCCGAAGGCAAGTAATCAGGAGGCACATGAAAATGGCTGAAGAATTAGATAAAAAGGTCATCGAGGCCTCTAACAAGAGACGTTTACAGGGTGTCGTCATCTCCAACAAGATGATGAAGACCATTGTCGTCGAAACTGAAACCTACAGAGCTCATCCTGTTTACAAGAAGAGAGTTGCTGTCCGTAAGAAATACAAAGTCGACGATCGCAATTCTGTTGCTCAGGTCGGCGATGTTGTTATCTTCGAAGAATGCCGTCCGTTATCTCACGACAAGAGATTCCGTCTCGTTGAAGTCGTGAAGAAGGGAGAATAATCATGGTTCAGACTGAAACTAACCTGGTTGTTGCCGATAACTCCGGTGCTAAGAGCGTCCGTGTCTTCCACCTCGTCGGTGGTTCTCACCGTCGTTCTGCTTCCGTCGGTGATGTTGTCATCTGCGCCGTCAAAGACGCCATCCCGAACGGTAAGGTCAAGAAATCCGATGTTGTCAAGGGCGTTATCGTCCGTGTCAAGAAAGCATATCAGAGAAAAGATGGTTCCACCATCAAGTTCGATGACAATGCTGTCGTCCTCATCAATGAAGACGGATCCCCGAAAGGCACTCGTGTCTTCGGACCTGTTGCCCGTGAACTTCGTGAAAAGGGCGATAAGTACATGAAGATCGTCTCTTTGGCGGTCGAGGTTCTCTAAACCAAGGAGGAAGGTAATCATGAAAATTAAAACTGGTGATACTGTCATTGTTATCTCTGGTGATGATAAAGGCAAAGTCGGAAAGGTCATCAAGGCTTTCCCGAAGACTGGCAAAGTCATCGTCGAAGGTGTCAATGTTCAGAAGAAACATGTTAAGCCTACTCAGAACGAGAAAGGTTCCATCAAGGAGATCAATGCTCCTATCGATGTGAGCAATGTCGCTTTCTATGATGAGAAGGCCAAGAAGGCTACAAAGGTCGGCTACAAATTAGTCGATGATAAGAAAGTTCGCGTCGCTAAGAACAGCGGCGAGATCATCAAGTAAGGAGAAGAAACATGGCTGAAGAAAAGAAAAACGGTGTATCCGTAAAGAAATCTCATTCTCAGGGCAATCAGAAGGCCAAATATGTCTCCCGTCTTGAGACTAGATACAATGAAGAAATCGTTCCTGAACTCATGAAGGAATTCGGTTATTCCTCCATCATGGAATGCCCGAAGGTTGTCAAGATCATCCTCAACATGCGTCTTGGCGAGGCTGGCAGCAACGAAAAGAACGTTGAAGAAGCTGTCAACGAAATGGCTACTATCTCTGGTCAGCATCCTGTTGTCACAAGAGCTAGAAAGTCCATCGCTAACTTCAAACTTCGTGAAGGCGTTCCGGTTGGTGTCAAGGTCACTCTTCGCAGAGTCCGTATGTACGATTTCCTCGATAAGTTCATTACTATCGATCTTCCTCGTGTCCGCGACTTCCGCGGTATCAGCAAGGATTCCTTCGATGGTAGAGGAAACTATTCTGTTGGTGTCAAGGAACAGTTGATCTTCCCTGAAATCCAATATGATAAAGTCAGCCGTACACAGGGTATGGACGTTGTTATCGTCACCACTGCTAAGACTGATAAAGAAGCATATGCTTTGCTCTCTAAGCTTGGCATGCCCTTCACAAAGTAATAGGAGGAAAACATCATGGCTAGAAAAGCTTTAATGATCAAATGTGCCAAGCCCAAAAAGCATCCTAAGACTCAGAACTACACCCGTTGCACACGCTGCGGCAGAGTTCATGGCGTTCTCAGACAGTTCGGTCTCTGCCGTATCTGCTTAAGAGAAATGGCCTACAAGGGAGAAATCCCTGGCATGCACAAGGCCAGCTGGTAATGAAAGGAGAAGAGAAATATGGTCAATGATACAATCGCGGATTTACTTACCCATATCCGCAACGCTAACCTTATGAAGAATGAAACGACTTCTCTTCCGTCCTTCAAGCTCGGTGTAGAAATCGTCAAAATCCTTAAGGATGAAGGCTTCATCAAGGATTATGAGATCAAGGAAGAAGAAGGCAAGCCTTACAAGACCTTGGTCGTCACCTTGAAGTATGATTCCCGCGACAACCGTGTTCTTAACGGTATCCAGAGAATCTCCAAACCTGGTCTTCGCATCACGGTTCCTGCTGATAAGCTTCCTAGAGTCCGCAACGGCTTAGGCATCGCTATCATCAGCACCTCTAAGGGATTGATGACAGACAAGACTGCCAGAAAACAGAACATCGGCGGCGAAGTGCTCGCCTATGTCTGGTAAGGAGGTAAACCATGTCTAGAATCGGAAGAGAACCTATCACTATTCCTTCTGGTGTCACCATTTCCGTCAAGGATAATGTTGTCACTGTCAAGGGACCCAAGGGCGAACTTTCCAAGAAGTTCAACGCCCACCTCAATTTCGAAGAGAAAGATGGCAAATTCCTTGTCACCCGTCCTGACGATAGCATCGTCATGAAGATGAACCACGGAACTGCCAGAGCCTTGATCAATGATATGGTCAAAGGTGTCAACGAAGGCTTCACCAAGACTCTCGAAGTCAAGGGTGTTGGCTATCGTGCTGAAATGAGAGGAACTGACCTTGTCTTACATGTTGGTCATTCTCATGAGGATGTTGTTCATCCTATCGATGGTGTCAAGATTTCTATCAACACCAAGACAATGGAAATCGTTGTCGAAGGCATCGACAAGCAGGTCGTCGGACAGCAGGCCGCCGTCATCCGTGACGTCCGCAAGCCGGAATGCTATCACGGAAAAGGCATCCGCTACAAAGGCGAGGTCATCACACTTCGTCAGCCCGCTTCTGCCAAGAAGTCTGCCGCCTAATCAAGGAGGAAATGAAGAATGTATACTGCTTTCAATAAGAACAAGCAGAGACTTCATCGCCACGTCAGAATCAGAGCCAAGATCTCTGGTACATCTGCCTGCCCTAGAATCTCTGTCTATCGTTCCAACAAATTCATCTATGCTGCTCTCATCGATGATGAAACCGGCAAGACTCTCGTCTGCACCGATTCCTCTAAGCTCGGATTAGATAATCCTTCTAATTGCGAGGCCGCCTCTAAGGTTGGTGAGGACTTAGCAAACAAAGCCAAAGCTCTTAACATCGTTAAAGTCGTTTTCGATCGTTCCGGCTACATCTACCATGGACAGGTCAAAGCCTTAGCTGAAGCCTGCCGCAAGGGTGGATTAGTCTTCTAAGGAGAAATAACAATGGCTGAAGAAATCCAGAATAACGTCGCTCCGGCAGAAGCTGCCGAAGTCAAGGCTGAAGCCGGTGCCGCCGGTGAGAAGTCTGCTGCCGCTGGCAGAGGAAACGGAAATCACCGTTTCGGCCAGGGCGGTCGCCGTTTTAACGGCCGTGGCAATGGCCGTGGAAGAAGAGTTGAAGAGAAGCTCTACGAAGAAAAAGTCGTTAAAATCTCTCGCGTCTCCAAGACTGTCAAAGGTGGTAAGCGTGTTCGCTTCACTGCTCTTGTCGTCATTGGTGACGGAAAAGGCAAATATGGCTATGGCCTTGGCAAATCCGGTGAAGTACCGGATGCCATCAAGAAGGCTTTGGCCGCTGCAAAGCGCAACCTGTTCAAGATGACCATCGCCAAGGGCGACACCATCACACACGCTGTCATGGGTCACTTCGGTGCTACTCAGGTCTTCCTCAAGCCGGCTCCTGCTGGCACAGGACTTGTCGCCGGTGGTGCTGTCCGTGCTATTCTTGAACTTGCAGGTATCAAGAACGTCTATTCCAAGATCTATGGCTCCAGAACCCAGAACAATGTCGTCAAGGCTACAGTCGATGCTCTCAACCAGCTTATGACCTATGCCGATGTTCAGGCTTCTCGCTATGGCAAGGAAGTTAAGACTGATGCCCCTAAGGCTGATGTCAAATAAGGAGGAATGAATCATGGATTTAACTAATCTTAAGATTGCCAAAGGATCCCGTCATCTTCCGAAGAGAGTCGGTCAGGGTATCGGCTCCGGTATGGGTAAGACCTCTACCCGTGGTCAAAAAGGTCAGGGTGCCCGTCAGGGCAGAAAGGTTCCTGTCGGCTTCGAAGGCGGACAGTTACCGCTTTACCGTCGTCTTCCGAAACATGGCTTTACCAATTATGGTAGAGTAGAGTATACTATTGTGAAGCTCAGCGATCTCGAGGGTTTCGACTCTGGAATCGAAGTCAATGATACAACATTGATGCTTGCTGGACTTATTCGTAACTTGAATAAGCCGGTCAAGATCGTCGGTGATGTCAAAGACGAGAACGGCAATGCCGTCGAGCTTACAAAGGTCCTCAATGTCAAGGTTCAGGGCTTCACCAAGAGTGCAAAGGCTGCTATTGAGAAGGTCGGTGGAACCACCGAAGTCGTCACTCTCAAAGACGCCAGAATCGCTTTCAAGAAGTTCTGCGCTTCCGAGGAAGAAACAGAGGGTAAATAATGAAAAAGGTAGCCGCGTTTTTCCATAACAAGGATGTGTTGAATAGAATTCTCTTTACGTTGGCGATTTTCCTTGTCTTCAGAATCGGATCGGCTATCAAGGTCCCGGGTGTTCAGACAACTAGCTCTCTCTGGGATAATACAACAAACACACTTTCTCTTCTTAACATGATGGGTGGCGGCGCCTTGCAGAATTTCTCAATCTTTGCATTAGGCATCTCCCCTTACATCACTTCTCAGATCATCATTCAGCTTCTCTCGATGGATGTTCTTCCGTCGTTGACGCAGATGACGAAAGAAGGCGAATCAGGCCGTAAAAGACTTGATGTCGTCACCAGAGTCCTCTCTGTCGTCTTAGGAGCTGTTCAGGCTTATGGTATCACAGTCGCTTTGCAGAATAATTCTCAGGCAATCACACTGACAGATTCGTCGGCTTGGGGTTACACTAAGATCATTATCTTCATGGTGGCTGGATCCATGGTCCTTACATGGTTAGGTGACCAGATCACAGACAAAGGTATCGGTAACGGTATCTCTATGTTGATCTTCGCTGGTATCATCTCCAGTCTTCCTAATCAGATTACTGGTGCGTTTGAAACCTATTTGTCTAGTTCCAAGGTCGATAAGGGCGATGCCACTTTGATTCTTCAGGGATCGGTTCAGTTGGCTGTCTACCTCCTTGCCTTGGTGCTCATTGTTGTCTTCGTTACATTCATCGAGAAATCGGTCCGCAAACTCCCTGTTTCACATTCGAACACATCGCAGTCCAACGAACTTTCTTCTCAGCAGGCTTCCTTCCTTCCTATCAAAGTGAATGCTTCTTCCGTTATGCCGGTCATCTTCGCCAGCTCTATCATGGTGGCACCGAGTATTATCATCTCCTTGTTCTCCAATGGTAATCCGCCGGCCTGGGCCGAAAAAATTGAGGAAGTCTTCAATTATCAGTCTATGACACAGATGACGGATAGTTTCTCCTTCCCATGGGGCACTATCATCTACGCCGTTCTTATCATCGCCTTCTCCTTCTTCTACGCGCAGCTTGAAATTAATCCGGAGAGAATCGCTGAGAACTTCCAGACCTCTGGTACCTACATCACTGGTATCAAACCTGGAACGGAAACAGAACGCTATATCTCTAAGGTCCTCAACCGTATGACATTCATCGGTTCCATGGCTCTTACCCTTATCGCTTTGATTCCTGTCATTCTTTCTCTTACGGGTGCCGTTCCTTCTTCCTTATCGTTAGGCGGAACCGGTCTTATCATCGTTGTCGGTGTTGCCTTGGAAGTCTACAATCAGATCAATGGTATCCTTGCTGGTCACGGATATGCAGAAAGTGAACTGTAATTATGAACAACAAAAAGAATCTTGGTCTTAATATCATTCTGATGGGTCCCCCTGCCGCTGGCAAGGGAACCCAGTCAGAGTTGATTGTAAAGACATATAAAATCCCTCACATCTCTACTGGCGATATGTTCCGCGCCGCAATTTCGAATAAGACTCCATTAGGCCTCAAAGCCAGTGAATACATCAACCAGGGACTTCTTGTTCCGGATGAGGTTACCATTGGATTAGTGGAGGAGAGACTTGCTCAGGATGACTGCAAAGAAGGTTTCCTTCTCGACGGCTTCCCGAGAACGGTCTATCAGGCTGAGGCTTTAGATAAACTGTTGATGAACTCTGGCAGAGGCATCACTTCCGTCATCTTGCTTACGGCTGACGAAGATGTGCTGACCGCCCGTATCACCAACCGCCGTGTCTGCCCTAACTGTGGTGCAAGCTATAACGTTGAAACGAAGAAGCCGCTCAAGGACGGAATCTGTGATTCCTGCGACCATGAGCTGATTCAGAGAAAAGACGATACTGCTGAAGCCTTCAAGGTTAGACTCGACGCATACAGCAAACAGACTTTCCCTCTTGCTGACTACTACAGAGGTAAGGGTCTGCTCAAAGAAGTCAATGCTCTTCAGGACATTGATGCTGTATTCCATGACGTTCAGAGTATTCTTGATGAGGTAAATGAATGAAGATCACCATCCGTAGTCCTAGAGAACAGGAGATGATGATTCAGGCTGGCAATAAACTCGGAGAAATCTTCGATAAGCTGCTTCCTGAGATTCGACCTGGCCGTTCTACATGGGAGATCGACAAACTTGCCGAAAGGTTCATCCGTGAATCTGGAGGCGTGCCGAACTTCTCACTTGAGGACGGTTACCACTATGCCGTTTGCGCTTCTGTCAACAGCGTTCTGATTCACGGCATACCATCTAAGAATGTAATTCTGAAAGAAGGCGATATCCTCTCTATTGATATGGGAAACAAAGATGCTTCCGGTTACAATGGAGATGCCTGTCGTACCTTCGCCGTTGGAAATATCTCCGATGAAGCGAGTAAGCTCATCCGTTGCACCGAAGAATGTTTCTACGCTGCCTATCAGGTATGTTATCCTGGACACCATCTGTACGAAATCAGCATGGCAATCCAGAAAACCGCCGACAAATATGGTTTCTCCTTGATCAAAGATTATGGAGGCCACGGAATCGGCACAGAGATGCATGAAGACCCGTTCATTCCGAACTACTACAGTCCGGAACTCGGTCTTGGTCCGTTCCTCAGAGCGGGTATGTGTCTCGCAATTGAGCCCATGGTCATGGCTGGTACATGTGAATACATTACCGAAAAAGATGGCTGGGGCATAGTTTCAGCCGATGGAAAACTGACCGCCCATTACGAAAATGACATTGTCATCACAGAAAATGGTCCGATCATCACCTCGGTTGACTCCAATGTAAAACGACATCTAAAGGAGTTGGGGTTAAAAGCATGAGCAGAGAAGATTTCATTAAGATGGAAGGGACAGTTCTCGATTCCCTCCCCGCCGAGAAATATTCGGTAAAACTCGACGGTGGTGCAGTGATTAGAGCCAGGATTTCTGGCAAAATGCGTATGAACAAAATCAGGATTTTGCCCGGAGACCATGTCACTGTGGAAATCTCCCCGTATGATGTCACAAATGGCTGCATCGTTTACCGATATAAGTAAAGAAAAAGGAGAATACTAACCATGAAAGTTAGAGCTTCAGTTAAACCGATCTGCGATAAGTGCAGAGTCATTAAGCGTAAGGGACGTGTTATGGTCATCTGCTCCAATCCAAAGCATAAGCAGAGACAAGGCTAAAGAAAGGATTTAGGGAATTATGGCTAGAATCGCTGGCGTTGATATTCCGAATGACAAGCAGTTGGTTTATTCCCTCCGTTATATCTACGGAATCGGACTTACCACTGCCAAGAAGATTTGCGTTGATGCAAAAGTCGAAGGCACAAAGAGAGTTAAGGATTGCACTGAGGAAGAACTCACTGCTGTCCGTAACGAAGTTGCCAAATATGTCGTAGAAGGTGATCTTAGAAGACAGGTTGCTCTCGATATCAAGAGATTGCAGGATATCGGTACATACCGTGGTCAGAGACATAAGAGAAATCTTCCTTGCCGTGGTCAGAGAGACAAGACCAATGCACGTACATGCAAGGGTCCGAGAAAGACCGTCGCCAACCACAAGAAGGCAACGATGTAATCTGGGAGGATAAAGTAAAATGGCTGATAAAAAGAAAACAACTATCCGTAAGAAGAAGGCAAAGCTTACCTTTACAAAAGGTGTCGCTCACATCCACGCTTCTTACTCTAACACTATCGTCTCCATCTCTGATGAGACTGGTAAGGTCATCGCTTGGGCCTCTGCTGGTACTTCCGGTTATTCCGGTGCCAGAAAGTCCACTCCGTTTGCCGCTCAGGTTGCTGCTGCCAATGTTGCAAAATCCTGTGTTGACAGAGGACTGAAATCTGTTGATGTTGAAATCAAGGGTCCTGGTCCGGGCCGTGAAACCGCAGTCAGAGCTTTAGAAGCTGCTGGACTCAAGGTTCTCTCTATCGCTGATGTTACACCGATTCCTCATAATGGCTGCCGTCCGGCCAAGAGACCTCGTGGCTAAAATCAGACGAATAAAGGAGAACTTGGAATGAAAGAATTCGAACAGCCGAAATTTGACATCAGCAAGTCTGATGTATCTGAGAATACTGGTCGTTTCACCATTGCTCCTCTTGAAAAAGGGTTTGGTGTCACTATTGGCAATGCTATGAGAAGAGTTCTTCTCTCTTCTCTCCCTGGCCTTGCCGTCTACTCCGTCGAAGTGGAAGGTGCCCGTCATGAGTACACTCCTCTTGAAGGTGTAGTGGAAGATCTGACACAAATCATTCTTAACATCAAGAATCTTGTTTTGAAAGATATCTCCGATGATGAGGATGTTGACTACAAGCTTTTGCTTGAAGTCAGCGCTAAAGATGAAAACAAAGAAGGAAAGGAAGTCAAGGCTGGCGATATTGTCTGCCCTGGCACCGTTTCCGTCGTGAACCCTGATATGGTCATCTGCCATCTTGCTGCTGGCGGACATATCAAGGCTGTCTTCCATGCCCGTAAAGGTCGTGGATTTGTTACTGCTGAAGACAACAAGAGTGCTTCTTGGGCCATCGGCAGAATCGCTGTCGATTCTAACTTCTCTCCTATCGAGAAAGTTGATATCGAAGTCGAACCTTTCCGTGTCGGCCATGATGCCAGCTATGAAAAGCTCGTCATTCATGTTGATACGGATGGCAGTATGGATGCCGTCAATGCTGTTGCGCTCGCTGCCAAGATTCTTGATGAACATTTCAAAGTCTTCGAAGATCTTAACGATGCCGTTAAGAATGCTGCTGTCATGTCTGTCAGCAAGGAGAAGACCGAGAACAAGTACAATTCTATGATGCTCGAAGATCTCGATCTCAGTGTCCGTTCTTATAACTGTCTGAAGAGAAACGGCATCAAGACTGTTCAGGATCTCTGCAACATGAGAGAATCCGAATTGATGACTGTCAGAAACTTAGGCAAGAAGTCCTATAAGGAAATTCTTGATAAGCTTGCCAGCTTCAATCTCAGTCTCCAGCGCGACGACAATACCAAGAAGTAAAGTGAGGTAAAACTACTATGGGTACTATTGGAAGAAGAAATGTACACGGCAAAGGCGGTGTCCGCTTTAAGGCCGGTTATACTTCCGACAAAAGAAAGAATATGTTGAGAAATGTTGTTTCTCAGCTTATCATTTCCGGAAGTGTTGAAGTCACATTGACAACTGCAAAGCGTGCTCAGCAGGAAGCTGAAAGACTTGTCACCTATGCAAAACAGGGTGATTTGGCTGCCAGAAGACTTGCTGCTGCTTTCGTTCGTGAACAGGGCTTCATTGATCCTAAGACTGGAAAGAACGCTCTCCAGAAGCTCTTCGATGTCTATGGACCGAAGTATAAGGACAGAAATGGTGGATACACCAGAGTCATCAAGACCTTCAACCGTCGTGGTGACAATGCTCCGATGGCAATTCTTGCCTTCGTTGACTAAACCTGAATACGAGGGGAGGCGTTATACCTCCCCTTTTGTATGTATGAAAAAAGCCTAAGACAAACGCTTAGGCTATGATATATAAGATGGTGCCGCCAAGAAGAATCGAACTTCCGACCTACTGATTACGAATCAGTTGCTCTACCGACTGAGCTATAGCGGCAGCAATATATATTTTATGAAAATACGGGCTCATTTACAATAAAAACTTCATCGTAATGTTAAGCCTTTCTTCTATTTTTTACAGCGACTTTCTTTTATAATATTAGAGAGGTTCATTATGTCTGAAAAAAGCAGAGTATTGCTCTACGCCGATCTGAGAAGGAAAATATCAGATATCGACGCTTATTCATTTGAAAAGAAAACGTTATCTTCCCTAGAGGAAGAGGATAAAATTCTTGAGGAGACGGAAACGGATTCCACTAGCAAGAATACAAGTTCCGGGATAACGCGAAACACTTTTTCTATGTCCATTGACGAACTGATCAAAGAACATGATCTTCATGACTCCAAGACACAGAAGAAAGAGGTTCAGACAAAATATAACCAAGCCCGTAAAGAAAGCCGTGGCAAGAGGAAAGTGGCCGTATCGACAATCATCATATGGTCCTGTGTTTCTCTTGTTCTTGTCGTGTTTCTCATTCTGCTCATACTTATGTTAACGGAGGTGATCTGATGTCATATTATTCCATTGCGATCGATGGTCCTGCAGCCAGCGGAAAATCTACTGCTGCCAAAGCTGTCAGCAAAGCACTCGGCTTTTTATATGTCGATACCGGTGCTATGTATCGTGCTTTCACGCTATATATGATGGAGAATAATCTCGATACAAAGAGCGAAGAGGACGCCAAGAAGCTTCTTCCGACCTTAGTTCTGAAAGAGGATAGGGAAGGGCGCATCTTTTTAAACGGCAGAGACGTCACAAAACGTGTCCGTGAGGAAGATGTCACTGCTTTAGTTTCTTACGCCTGTGCCCATAAATGCGTGCGCGAGAAGATGGTTGAGATTCAGCAGGAGATGGCAAAGAACGAATCTGTCGTCATGGATGGAAGAGATATTGGAACAGTAGTTCTTCCTAATGCGACTTTGAAGGTCTATCAGGTCGCCTCTGTCTTATCCCGCGCGGAAAGACGTTACAAGGAAGAGATTTCCAGAAACAGAGATGTTTCTTTAGAAGAGATACAGAAAGATATTGAGAGAAGAGATTACATCGACAGCCATCGCGAGAATTCTCCTCTTAGACCGGCAGATGATGCTGTCTTCCTCGATACATCTGATCTGACAATACAGGAAGAGATCGATGCCATCATCGCCCTCTTCAGAAAGAAGGTAAGTGAAAATGAATAAAATCTATGGTACAGTCGCCCTTATCGGCTCTCCTTCCAGCGGCAAATCCACTCTTTTCAATCGTCTTAGCGATTCTAGAAAAGAAATCACCGGCAGACAGTTCGGTATCACACGTGACAGAAACTACGGAAAGGGACATTGGCTTGACAAGGAATTCACTCTCATCGATACCGGCGGTATCACGGATGAGAAGATTCCTTTCCAAAAGGAAGTTCAGAATCAGGTTGAATTAGGTTGCCAGGAAGCGGATATCATCCTCTTTGTTGTCGATGGAAGATTAGGACTTTCCAACAACGATCTTTTCGTCGCCAAGAAGCTTCTTCCTTATAAGAAAAAGGTTCTTTTAGTCGTCAACAAAATCGATGACTCAACCATGATCGGAAATACGTATGAGTTCTACTCTCTCGGTTTCGGTGAACCTTATCCGATCTCTGCAGAGCATGGATTAGGTCTTGGTGATATGCTTGATGTTGTCATCTCTCGCCTTCCTGAAGTACAGGAAAACCCCTACGAGGGCCGTCTTACCTTCGCTATGCTCGGAAGACCGAATGTCGGCAAGTCTTCTCTTGCCAATAAGATCATCGGCTATGACCGCGTCATTGTCTCTCCACTCTCAGGAACGACAAGAGACAGCGTAGATATCGCCTTTGAAAGAGATGGCAAGAAATATGTCATGATCGATACAGCCGGAATCAAAAGACCGGGAAAGGTTGAAGAGGACTTGGATAAATTCGCACTTGTCCGTTCCGCAGATGCTGCAAAAAGAGCGGATATCATTCTCTTGTTGATCGATGCCAGCGAAGGATTGGTCGCCCAGGATGTCCATGTGTCTTCCTATGCTGTCGAAAACAACAAGCCGGTCATCATCGTTGTCAACAAATGGGATCTCCATTCCCACGGACAGATGGATCAGAGAAACTTCGAGAAGGAACTGAAAGCCTATTTCAAATTCCTCGACTATGCACCTGTAGTCTTTATCTCTGCCTTGACGGGAAGCAACATCCAGAAGATCTTCCAGACGCTGGATGAAGTGGATCAGACTATCCATAAGACGGTTCCTTCCTCTATGCTCAATTCTGCCATTTTGAAAGCACAGATGGACAACGAGGCTCCTAACTTCAACGGCGGCCGTTTAAAGATCAATTATGCGACTCAGACCAAGGATGTCCCTCCGACCTTCGTCGTCTTCTGCAACAACCCGAATTACTTCCATTTCTCCTATCGCCGTTATCTTGAAAACGTCATCCGTGAACAATTCGGCTTCTCCAATTGCCCGATTAAGTTATTGGTTCGTGGTAAGAGAGAAGGCATTCCCGGACAGGATTAAATGCGCTAAGGCCTTAGCTATAGGTCATTGGTGAATAGATAAACAAGATATTCATAACACCTCTCTGACAATATGCTAGGGAGGTGTTTTTGATTAAAATATTTGTATACTAAGATAAGTTGGTTCACCAAAGCATAGAAAGTCCCATATACGCCAGGTTTAAGCCAAGGGTCATCATCAGGACAATATTGATGCGAATCATTATGGCCTGTTTCTTTCCGGTGACAAATGATGAGAATAAACCAAACAGCACCATGCAAGGAACGGTCCCAAGTGCCCAGACTAACATTGTGAGCATTCCTTTTGTTCCACTTCCGGATGATACTGCAATTAACCACATGCTATTAGATGAAGCACAAGGAAGCAGTGCGGTTAAAATGCCAGCAAGAAACGGGCCTGCATTCTTTGCAATTCTGCTTTTGCTTTTTACTTCACAAAGCGAAGGTATGCCGACTTGCATTCGTCGGACAAAAGGGACTCCCCAGATACCAAGTGCTACAAGAAGAACATAGATCCCTGTCAAAGTGAAAATGATGCTCTTCGCTTTCATGGAGAAGAGAATGTTTTTGCCGAAGGTTCCAAACAAAAGTCCGAGAACTGTTGCCATCAAAACTCGTCCGAAATTATATAGAAGCACCTGCGGAATTCTATTCTTTTTGCTTTCTATCGTACGGGCCGATGTCTGTGATAGCATGATTCCACCACACATAACCATACAATGCGTACCAGTGACTAATCCAATAACAAAAAGCATAGCGTAGGAAGTTCCGTTGTCAGCTTTAGGAATAAACGGAAGATTTACAAAACGAACAAAGCAGAAGAGAGTAATAATCGCTAGTACAGAGAATAAATCGTATAGCTTTCCTCTGCCGTTTTTCTCCGTTGCCGGAAAACCGGCTTGGTCCATGGCCTGCTTCAGTTTGTCTTCCATGATGATATCAGCATCATATCGGATTTTTGCTTTTCCTCGGAAATAAGAACATTCTACAGAGACTACACCTCTGACGTAAGATAAATGGCTGACAAAGATATCCTCACACTGTCGACAGATCAGTCCGTCTACACCGGTTTCAAAGGTTTCTACTTTCATTATCATTACCCCTCATTTTTTTCAATCGCAATGCGTTCAGAAGAACGGCAATGGAGGAAAATGACATCGCAGCACTAGCAAGCGATGGGTTGATCAATCCAATGGCAGCAAGTGGAATGCAGATGAGATTATATAGAGTTGCCCAAAGCAAATTTTCATAGATGTTACGCATGATTCTATCGGATAATGTAAATGCGAGAGCAACTTTTGCGATGTCATCACCAAGAATGATGATATCGGCGGTATCTCTTGCTAAATCTGTTCCATTCTGAATGGATATGGATATGTCGCTGATAGCCATTGCAGGTGCGTCATTCACGCCATCTCCAACCATCATGACCTCCCCTTCCTTTTTCAGCTCACGGATCACATCGGCCTTACCTTCTGATCTGACTTCACTGTAGATATTATTGATTCCGGCTTTCTTTCCAATCTGATCGGCTATTTCTTTTCTGTCACCGGAAATCATAACGATTTTGTACTTTGTTGAAAGTATCTTTATCGTATTTTGTACACCGCTTCTTAATTGATTCCTTGCACTGTCTTCACCGCCATAAGTTAATGTTCCGGTCTTGTCAAATGCGATGATTTTGATTTTTTTCATCTTTTCGATTGCAGAAGCGTTTTTGAATAGTATGCCTAATTCGCTGCTTCGCCCGCTTCCGACCATAATACTTGTCGGTATGGCAAGTCCTAAAGCACAAGGACAACTGACGACAAGAACACCGACGCTGCAAAGAATTGCCTGTTGAAGATTGCCTGGATCAGCGAGAAAATACCAAATGCAGAAAACAATACATGCAATCAGAATGACAGAAGGGACAAAGAATTTAACGATGGTATCGGCTAGTTTACGGATGGGAGAGGCGGAAATCTGAGCCTGTCTTACGATGTCGATCATCTGTTCGAGTGAGGTATCACTTCCTACTTTTGTGACGTGCACAACAAGATGGCCTGACCGCAACAAGGTTCCACCCGTGACCGAACTTTTAATTCCTTTTTTGACTGGAAGGCTCTCTCCTGTAAAAAGGGATTCGTCAACTAAGCCTTCACCTTCTATCACTGTTCCATCTACAGGAATACGTTCTCCTTCCTGAATCAGAACGATATCATCGATCATAATCTCATCTACATCTCGGTAAAATTCTCCTTTCTCTGTCATTACACACGCTTTACGGGGCAACAAACTCACAAAGCCTCGAAGAGAACGTTCAGTTTCTCCTTTTGCCATTATTTCGAGATATCTACCAAACAAGACAAGAGATACAAGAACTCCTTCACATAGATAGTATAGCTTTATGTCTTCCGTAACTGTAAACGCAAGATAAGTGCTATATCCATAGACAAGAACGCTGGAAATGACAATGAGGACGTCCATATTCAATCCACCGCGTATGGCTTTTATCGCTCCACGGAAAAATACGCTTGCTGGAATCAAAAGAATCAGTGTTGCAAGAGCAAACTGAAAATAAGGACTCGGATTCCAAAGAAGCGGCACTGTCAAGAAGACGGATAGTATCAATTTTCGTAATAGACCGACTTGATCTTTTTCTATCACTTCTTCCGTTCCGCTTTCCCATTTTTCAATTTCCGCCGTTATTCCTAATGCACGAAGCGCTGAAAGAATTTCGTTTCCGCGGCATCCGACCGGATAAAGAAATAGAGTGACTTCGTTATCCTTCTCTTCTGAGCATGCAATAGCGGGAATCGCCTTGAATATATTTTCTTTTGCAGACTTAAATTCCTTCCCGTTCGTTTTTACTGTTACTTTTTCTTTTGGTAGATTGTAACCATATCTTCTAAGTCTTTTTTCAATCAATGCTAAATTAGGATATTCTTTCGATACCAGTTCAGCACAGGAAGAGCCGAAATTGACAGCGACATGATCGACTCCGTCAGTCTTTTTCAGAACAGATTTGATTTGGCCTGCACATGCGGCACAATTCATCCCGTATATTTTTAATGTCAGCTTCATTCCGGAATCTCTTCTTTTGCTTTGTTCCTGAGCTTGAAGAAAGTCACAAAAGAAATAACGGAAGATGGCAAGCAAAGAGCGGGAACTTCAAAAAGGAATATCCAACTCCATACATCAACACCCTGATAAAAGACACCGTTGTAGGTAACGCCTTTCATCAAATCGAAATAAGAGTAATTCCATACGCCCCAAAGCCCTGAGAAAGCACCACAAAGATGAATGATTAGGAAACCTGCTGTTGTAAAAATACCAGCGAAACCAGTGACAAGAGTGGAACTCATACGTCCCATTTTGATAAGGAAGATTGATACGACAGGTAAAAGATAAACAACTAGATTCAGGACAAGCAATGCAAACGGAATGCTGTATCCCCAATTGATAGCCTGACGGATATGATCTCCGTCATGCATCAAAATCGATGCAAGAATGACAAAAGCGCATATCCATAAAGTCTTGATAGCCTTTTTGCTGACAGACTGATTCAGCGTTTTCACAACTTTTTTGTCGCTCATAATGATACCTCCGATTTTTATTTACCACTTGGTAAATGTTATAATTTGAAACACTCCTTTTGTCAAGTCTTTTTCTGTACATGCGATAAATTGACTTGTTTTTTCTCAGGCAAGTCATATAATGGACTTATTCAATGAAGGAGGATTCTATGCCACTAGTGGTTGATAAAGAAAAAGAAAGAAAAAAGATATTGATGGCCTTTGAATCCTGTCTGAAGAAAAAGCCGGTATTTTCTATATCCTTGCGTGATATCGCAAAAGAAGCAAAGATGACACATCCAAAGCTTTTGAATTATTTTCAAAGCAAAGATGATATTGTGATTGCTTATTGCGATTACATCAAAAACTTCATGTCCAATCATTGTAGGGCATGGTTTAAAGAACATGATCCGAAAGACTTTTCCGATAAAAGAGCTTATATGAACTCATTCATGCAATATGTGGCGGAAGGAAAAGATGACGAAGAGAGACCAATTGCAACAGTTCAGACCTATGTTCTTGCCAAATATAACGCAGACGTAGAGCGAATGGTAAAAGAAGAATTCCACACTTGGCGTGCATTGATGAAAGAATGTCTTGTCGGTGTATTCGGCCAAGAGGCTACCGATGCGGATAGCGAATATATGATGATCCTGATTGCGGGAGTGTTTATCTGTCGATATAATGATGTTCTCTCTGGTGAAATCAATGATAGACTTTTGAATGCATCCGGACTATTCCAAAAATAAAAATGAATCGATTTTATTTTTTGTTTATAAGTAAAAGTAAGCCGTTGATTGTTTAGGAGACTGATAAATAATTGGAAACCATTTTGCTACGTATCAACTGAATAGATAACGAACAAGTTGTTTATTATAAAATTTACTACATAAGCACGAAAAAAGGTTCCTTACGGAACCTAATAATTGCATGATGGTGGAGCTGACGAGGATCGGACTCGCGACCTCCTGCTTGCAAAGCAGGCGCTCTCCCAATTGAGCTACAGCCCCAAAACGCTATATGATTATAGTTATCTTGGAACTGAAAATCAATCTTTTTTTGACAAACCGTCAATATTTGGACAAACTTTTTCTTATTGTTCGCCAACGTGGACTGTGACGAATTCTTCCGTGATGTTTTTCTCGGAAGGAATTTCAAAGCGGAGATAGTTTTCGGAATAGCCTTCATATAATCCGTCTTTATTCCTGCTTTCGACTAATACTACGACATCCTTGTTATTCAGCTGCTTACGGAACTCTTTATCGTTGTGATCGGAAAGTTCAATCAGTTTCTTGACGCGGTCCATACGGATTCTTACTGGTACACTGTCTGAAAGCTTGCTAGCCATCGTGAACGGTCTTTCGCTATAGGGGAAAGCGTGAATACGCATGAATCCGACTTCCTCGATGAAATGATAGGTATCCATGAAATCTTCTTCGGTTTCTCCAGGAAATCCTGTGATGACATCTGTGGATAGTGCAACATCCTTGATTTCGGATTTGATGCGGTCTGTCAGCTTCTTAAAGTCATCCAGTGAGTATTTGCGGTTCATTCTCTTTAAAATCTTCGCGCTTCCAGATTGTAACGGAAGGTGGAAATGAGGGCAGAGGATATCTCTGTGCTCTTTGAATAACTGTATATATTCTTCGCTGACCTGGCTTGCTTCAATAGAGGAAACACGGATTCTATAAGGCCTATCGGAAAGAGTAAGCATATCTTTCAGCAGAGCGGTAAGATCATATTCTGCATTATTCGGATCGTGATAGGATCCGGTATCGATTCCGCCGATGATGAGTTCTTTGACACCATGGGAAAGAATATCCCTTGCTTCCTTCAGGATAGACTCTTTGTTTCTGCTTCTTGAGTTTCCACGGGTAAAAGGAACGACACAGTAGGAGCAGAAGTTATTGCATCCATCCTGTACTTTGATATAACCTCTAACATTCTTTTCTCCTTCTTCCGTCGGTGTATCCTCGTAATGAAAGTGTCTGGAATCCTCATCGACATGGTCCTTGTTCTCATCGTCGAGAAGACATTCAATCTTAGATTTGTTCGAGTTTCCGACAACACATTTGACAGTAGGGATATCAAGGAATCTTTCCTTGTGAATCTGTGAAGAGCAGCCCATGACATATAAAGGCTTATCCGGGAATCTTCTTGCAATGCTTCTTGCTTTCTGAAGGTCTTTCTTCTCGGCCTCATTTGTAACAGCACAGGTATTGAGGAAGAAGAGATCAGCCTCATCCTCTTTCTTTGCTTCTTCGTATCCTTCTTTGATGAGTCTTTCTTTCAATGACTGAGATTCATAGGAATTGACTTTGCATCCTAAGGTTATGATTTTGAATTTCATTGCATGGAGTCCTTTCTTTTTCTTCTTTTCATCTCAAAGCGTGTCAAATCATTCTTTAACTGAGGCGAGATGAGATGCTCGCTCTCTAAATGCTGGATAAAAGAGTTTCTGTTTAAATCGTAATAGTCTTTTACAACAACAGATAATCTGTCATAGAGGTTCGATTTATCTTTCTCCTTCATCTTCTCATCAAAGAGAGGAATTTCTGCTTCTAATCCTCCGTTATCATTGATGATATAGATAGTCTCCATCATTTCATGATAGCAGGCGATGGATTCGGTATCGTATTGCTTTAACTTAAGCAGATGACAGAAGCTGAAAAAAAGATCCGTTCCATAAACGATAAAAGGGTCGATAAGAGATGATTTGCTGTCTTCTAATAACGTATTATAAGGAAAATGAGAGAAGACTTCTGGATGGGAGAAATAACGCGAATTGATGGATCTGGAATAGGTAGGAATGAAGATAGGGTATTCCTTGTCTTCTATCTGTGGGAGAACGGATAGGAATTGATGATATTCATTCAGATCTAGATTATCAGAATGTTTCTTCAGAT
The DNA here is from genome assembly GCA_963621825.1 of bacterium. Lineage (GTDB taxonomy): Bacteria > Bacillota_I > Bacilli_A > RFN20 > CAG-288 > Enterosoma. The sequence continues at coordinate 26,387 of CAVFFP010000009.1, read as the reverse complement.
AATCGTTGATTGTCATCCGGTTATTGAGACCAAGCAAAACAATATAAGCTTTCAGAAGATGGAAAAAGTCGGTCTCTTCACGATATTTTCGTGTAATAGGAGAGAATAAGGAAAGGTTTTTCCGAAAATAAGCCTCTTCTTCTGTCTTTGTGTAGCTTTTTGGATTCTTCCAGCGAAGATATTCTAATAATGTTTTTTTCATGGCCATAGTATTGTAAGTCATTTTCTTAGGATAAAAAAGATAAACGGAACGAAAGCGACAATAAAATAAAAAAACTCGGTAACCCGAGTTGATTTATCCGATGGAGCAAGCGACGGGAATCGAACCCGCGTGTCGACCTTGGCAAGGTCGCGTTCTACCATTGAACTACGCCTGCAGATGGCGGATCCTACGGGATTCGAACCCGTGATCTTCTCCGTGACAGGGAGACGTGATAGGCCTCTACACTAAGGATCCACACAACGCTTTTTTTCAAGCGCTTAATAATTATCTCAATATCGAGTACAAATTGCAAGAGTTTTTTCTAAAATTTCCAATAATTTTTTTTGACGTCGGATCAAGGTTCTAAAATTGATAATGGTAGCCCTTTCATATCTTAAAAACATTTTTTCTTACAATTAGATAATGTAAAATAAAAATGGAAATTTGTCCGGAGGCAAAGTATGGAAAAATTGATTCTATCCGAAGATGAAATTGTTCGTGTCTGTTCTCGTCTTGCCAAAGAAATCGATGCTAAGCTCGATGAAAACAAAAATGGTGTTCCTGTATTGGTCGGTATTATGAACGGTGCTCTTCCTTTCTTATATGAATTGGTCAAGCATGTAAAGCATCCGATTGAAATCGATACTCTGAAGGCTTCTTCCTACGATGGTACAGCAACGACTGGAAAAGTCAATATCACCAAGGAGCCGGACATCAATTTGGAAGGCAGAGATGTGATCTTAGTTGAAGATATCATCGACAGCGGAATCACAATGCATTACCTTCGTAATTACGTCAAAGAAAAATATAAACCCAAGAATCTCTATGTCTGTGTCTTAGTCAAGAGAGAGACAGAAAAGGTTCAGTACGATGAACTTGCTGATTTCACAGGCCTTAGCACGGATGAACAGAGATATATCGTCGGATTCGGTTTCGACTATTACGGACTTTGGAGAAACGAACCCTATGTCTTCGTACCTTCCCAGAAGGATATCGAAGAGTGGGATAAGATCTTAGATGGTGACAAGGTCACTCATTCTGATTTGAGAAAGAAGTAAACGATATGAAAAAACCGCCCAACGGGCGGTTTTTGTTTTATCTGTTATTGAGCGTCTGTGAAGTCAAGCTCGTATCCCAGGAACTGATATCCTTTGGACTTATAGTCATCGAACGTTTCAGATATCGACTTGAGAAATGCTTCTTTATCTTCTTTTTCTTTATCCTTATAGGAAGAAGATAATATCTGCCATTCCTTCATCATTTTTACGTCCATTTCCTCTTTACAAGAGTAATAGAGATATAGATGGAGCTGATAGCAGTGGAAGTTCTCTTGGTCGATGGCTTTATCCAGTTCTTCTTTGCTTCCTCTATAATCGTTATACGGCATCCATTGCATCGCGATATCCAAGGTGAGATATCCTTTGTATTTTTCGTTCATGTAAGGATGGTCGTTACGATAGACTAAGGCAAAGATCTCAGGATAGAGATCGTTGCTTTCAAAGATTTTTCCGTCAAAGGAAGAAAAGAATGCAGAGAATAGTTCTCTATCCGTTTCCTTGCCTTTGAGCAGATTCTTCATATAGGTTAACGAATCTGTTTCTTTGATCATAACAGTCCTTTTTCCATTAAGGCAGGACGAAGTTCATCGCTCTTAGCGAAGTTCTTCTCTTCTCTTGCTTTATTGAAATCGTTGAGAAGCTGGATATCCTCTTCAGAAAGAGGAATGAATTCATAGGATAGACCGAGAATGGTGGAAAACTTCATCAAAGTTGCAAAGCAATCAGAAAGATGAGATAAGTCAGTATCCTTCTTCATTGTCAGAGTATTTACCTCTTTGATGAGGGAATCGAAGACTGTCATGGCATTGGCGACATTCAGATCGTCGCATAATGCGGACATGAAGGCTTCGTATTTTTCATTGAGGATATTACCTTCCGGAATATGATGGATAGAGAGAAGATTGAAGGATTTTCTTAAGGAAGAGAAGTAACGGTTATTGAGTTTGTCAAAGGAGTTCAGATTCTCTTCGGTATAGTTGACCGGAGCGCGGTAATGTGTCATCTGGAAGAAAAGACGGATTGCATTTCCAGTATGTCTTTCTAAGACATCTTTTGCCAAAGTGGAGTTTCCTAAGGATTTGCTCATCTTGACGCCATTGGTGAGAAGGAAGCCGACATGCATCCAGTAATTGGCTAAACGAGTGTGATTCAAGGCTTCGGACTGAGCGATTTCATTTTCGTGGTGTGGGAACTTCAGATCGAATCCACCACCGTGAATGTCGATCAAAGGCTTATGGAAAACAGAGTTGACCATGACGACACATTCGGTATGCCAGCCCGGTCTTCCTGTTCCGATTTCAGTATCGAACTTGATTCCGTCATCATCGGTCAGTTTCCACAAAGCGAAATCAAGCGGATTCTCTTTTTTGTCGGAGACATCGATTCTGCTTCCAGAGACAAGATCAGAAATCTTCTGCTTGGATAAGGAACCATAGCTAGAAACGGTGTTGACGCGGAAATAGATGTCCTCTCCGCTCTGATAGGCAGAGCCGTTATCTTCTAACTGATGGATGAAAGATGCCATCTTAGTGATGTATTCGCTCGCCTTAGGATGATCATAGAGAGGAAGGATATTGAGCTTGTTGAGACAGTCTTCATATGCCTTGATATAGAAGAGGGAAAGATCCTTTTCCGATTTGTTCTCTTTCTTGGCCTCTTTGATGATCTTATCATCGATATCGGTGTAGTTGCTGACGCACTTGACCATATATCCGCATTCGGTAAGAACACGAGTCAGCAGATCAAATGTTACAGTAGGACGGAAATTTCCAAGATGGACATAATTGTAGACGGTAGGTCCGCAGTAATAGATGTCCACTTCGTTTTCATCTAACGGAATGAACTCTCTTACTTTGCCTTCGTATGTGTCAAATAGCTGAATCTTTCTTTTCATGATAGCCCCCTATTTTCCTAAATTGCGTTCCATATTCTGAAGCCTATATAGATTATAGTACAAACCATGGCTCTGGAGAAGTTGCTGATGCGTTCCTCTTTCCTTGATGACACCTTTGTCAACGACAAAGATCATGTCACAGTTCTTGATGGTGGATAGACGGTGTGCAACGATAAGCATAGTACCAATCTTCATCATCTTTTCCAACGAGGTCTGAATGATGTTTTCCGTCTCTGTATCGATATTGGCTGTCGCCTCATCCAAAAGCATGAGACTAGGAGAATAGACAAGAGTTCTCGCAAAGGAAATCAATTGTCTTTCGCCAGCGGAGAAGTTGGCACCGCGTTCCGATACCTTTGTGTCATAGCCATCCGGCAGTTTTTCAATGAAGCTGTCTGCACCGACATATCGGCAGGCGGAATAGATTTCATCATCACTGACATCTTTGTTTCCTAAGGAAATATTGTCTTTGATGTTTCCAGAGAAGATAAAGACATCCTGAAGCATCATGCCGATATTCTTTCTAAGGCATTCCAATGAATAGTTTTCAATCGGAATGTCATCGATGAGAATCTCACCTTTTGTCGCGTTGTATGTTCTGGATATCAAGGAGATAATCGTCGATTTTCCGGCACCGGTTGCACCGACAAAGGCTGCGGTCTTACCTGGCTCTACAACGAAGGATACATCCTTTAAGACGTAATCGTCTTTTTCGTAGGCGAAGTAGACATGACGGAATTCAATCTTGCCTTTGAAGGAGTCGACATGGATAAGTCCTGGCTCTTCTGTAAATTCTTCCTGTTCGTTTAAGACAACGAGGATACGTTCCGCACTGGATATGGTCTGCTGAAGCATATTCATCAGCTGAGTGATTGTCTGAATCGGTTGGAAGAACTGGCTCGAATAAGAGTAGAGCATCTGGAAAGTGCCTAATGTGATGCCGGTTGCACCTTGATCGGTGGAGATGTTTGGAATGCAGAAACTGAAGACGATAAGGACACAGCTGATCTGAAGCAGATACATGAACGGATAATAGAATGCGAACAGGTTCTGTGATTTGACGAAGGTGGAACGGATGTTTTCGTTCTTTCTTCTGAACTCTTCCTGCTTCTTGTTCTCTCTGTTGTAGGTTTTTGTAACCTTGACGCCCTGGAAAGCTTCACTGAGGAAGGAGTTCATCTCACTGATTGCTTTCTTCTCGCCACGGTAATACGTTCTGGATTTCTTACGGAAGAAGTAAGAGATGAAGAAGACAACCGGGATATAGGCAATGAAGATAAATCCGTATAGGTGAGTGACGACGAATGTTGTGATAATGATGATAAAGAGTGTCAACAGAGCTCTTAAGAACTGAGGGAGAATATCGGAGAAGAGAGAGGAGATGTTCTGCGTATCGTTGGTGATACGGGTGACATAAGAGCCGATTTTCAGCTTTCTTAAGTCGGAAAGAGATAAGGAGAGGACATGACTGAATAAATCATCTCTCATATTTCTGACGACTTTCTGACCGATCTTCTTTAATGATAAGTTAACGTAGTATCCTCCGAACGAACCGATGATCCATAACACGACATCCAACATGATGATGCTAGAGACCGTCAGGAGTGGATCTTTTGTCAGCGTATCAAGATTGTCCAGGACATCCATCATGTATTTGACAATCAAAGGATCGAGTGAGAATGCAGCGTTGACGAAGATGTCAAGGACGATAATTGAGGCAAACCAACCGCGGTATGGTTTGATATAACCGAGCAATCCCTTCAGAATTTTGGTGTCTTTCAAGGAGTACTGTTTTGTTTCGATTGTTTCTTCCATTTACTTGACCTCCTTTTCCAACTTCTGAAGTTCGCAAAGGTCATGATAGAGACGACAGTTCTCGTACAATTCCTCATGTTTGCCCATGCCGACTAAGTTGCCCTGATCTAAAACCAATATCAGATCAGCATCTTCAATCGCAGAGATGCGATGGGCGATGATGAATGTAGTAAGCTTCACTTCACGGCTTCTGATGTGCTGAAGGATGGCTTTTTCTGTATCGGCATCGACAGCAGATAAAGAGTCATCCAAAAGCAGCATCTCCGGATTCTTGTAGATGGCACGGGCGATAGAGACACGCTGTCTCTGTCCGCCGGATAACGTAGCACCTTTTTCACCGACAATAGTGTCATATCCATTCGGGAAGGAGATGATATCGTTATGGACGTTTGCAAATTTGGCGCTCTCTTCAATCTTATCCATATCATAGACATCGGGATTTTCTTCGCTGAATGCGATGTTCTCTTTAATGGTTCCACTGAAAAGGAATCCTTCCTGAAGCACATATCCTGTATGCTCTCTTAAGTCGGATTTGTTCCAGTCATTGATATCTACACCATCGATATAGAGCATGTCGCGGGGAAGGTTGTATAGTTTCGGAAGAAGATTGACCAAAGTCGATTTTCCGCTTCCTGTTCTACCGATGATGCCGACTGTCATGCCAGGTGTGACATGGAAGGAGACATCGTTCAATGATGGAGTCTGTCCATCGGGATAAGTGAAGGTAAGATGATTGAATCGGATATCGCCTTTGAGTGAGGATCGTCTTTCCTTATCGTTATCATCAATGTCAGGCTGGCTCTCTAAAATCTCGGCGATTCTCTTTCTAGATCCGTTTCCTCTTGAAACAAGGTCGATCAGCATACCGCCAGCGATCATCGGCCAAATCAAAGAATCGTAATAGCCGACAAAGGTAGTGAGTTTTCCGATATCCGTAATCTGTCCCGCAAAAGGAACGGTATTATCAATGATGCTCATCGCACCTAAAAGGTAAAGAAGGAGGAAGGTGACAGAGAGAACTAAGTTGATGAATAAGTCAATAAGGGAAGAGTATCTAAGATAGTCGACACTTGTCTTTTCTGAGTCTAAAGAGAGTTTTTTGAATGATTCAATCCTAGACTGTTCCTTCAAAAATGCCTTGACGACAGAGAATCCTTGCAGATTCTCTTCGGTGAAATCGGAAAGCAGTTCGAAGGAGTCGCTGGAAATCTTGTATTTCTTGGATTCTACTTTTCCGATGAAGCCGCCTAATATGATGAAGACTAATAAAGGAATGGCGGTGTATAACGCTAACTGATAGGATAAGATTGCCATGAAGGTGAAGGAAAGTGTTCCTAAGACAGTAAGGTCTGTTACCCAAATCAAGGCTTCCGAGAAGCACTGCTTGATGGTGGATAAGTCGTTGGTGAAGAAGGAGAGAAGACCGCCTACTTTCTTCTGGTTGTAATAGCCTAGGGAGAGAGTCTGGATATGGGCAAACATCTCATCGCGTAAATCTCTTTCAATGCGGCTTCCGATCTGTGCGGAGAAGAATCTCCATCCCATTCTTCCGAAGAAGATGATGAAACCGATTAAGGCAATCGTTATCAACGTGATGAAAAAGTCAGTTTGATAAAAAGGAATTGAATTGGACTCTGATACCACAAAACCTCCGTCAAATCCAAAGAAAGGACGGAGATAGGAGAAATGGTACTCTTTGGCTTTAACCTCGGTGCCGGAATAGGCGGATATGACATTGCCGATGATCAGAGGAATCATCAGCTGAATGATATCGACAAAGGCATCAGAGAGGAAAACGCCGACAAAAAGGTGCCAATACTTTTTGTAATACTGATTGATGTGTTTTCCAAATATCATAGATTTTGTTGATTTTTATTCGTTTTCACTGCGAAGGATTTTCGTGACTTCTGCATCGACATCATAGAATAAGGCGTTGACAACCTTAGCTTCGACAAGATCGCCGGGCTTGATCGGCAATTTCGAGTAAAGTCTCATCTTGCCATCGATGTCATCGGGAGCGTAGAGATTACAGATGCAGGAGTAGGAGAAGTCCGGATTCTGTTCCGTAACAAGGCAGGTGTAAGTCTTTCCGACTCTTTCCTTATTGAGATGATAGGAGATCTTCTTCTGTTCCTTCATGACCTTGTTGTAACGCTCGACCTTGACCTTCTCGTCAATCTGTTCTTTGAACTTGCTTGCCGGGGTTCCTTCTTCCGGGCAGAACATGAAGCAGCCGAGATGATCGAAACGGATTTCTTTGACCTGTTTCATCAGTTCTTCGAAATCTTCTTCTGTTTCGCCTGGGAATCCGACCATGACAGTGGTACGGATGATACTATCTGGAACCTTGGCACGGAATTTGCTGATAAGGTCGATGATATCCTGTTCACTTCCTCTTCTGCCCATTCTCTTTAGGATATGGGGGGCAAAGTGCTGGACAGGAAGATCAAAGTAAGGAGTGAGTCTTTTCTCTTTGGCGAATAAATCGATGAGATCATCGCTTACTTCATCCGGATAGAGATACATCAATTTGACAAAGTCGAAGGATTCGTGTTTCATGATCTCCTTACAAAGATCGGTCAGTGTAAGTCCGATATCCTTTCCGTACATGGAAGTATCCTGTGAGATGACAGTCAGGCTTCTGACGCCTTCTTTTTCCAACATGTCGAGTTCTTCCTTAAGAACTTCAAAAGGAACGGACTTGAATCTTCCACGGATATGAGGAATTGCACAAAAGTTGCAGAAATTATCACAGCCATCAGAGATTCTAAGATAGGCTTCTCTTTTCGGAGAGATGAAGACTCTCTTGGTTGGGTCGATTTCACCGACAAGCTTTCTGTCATTGATGAGTGTCTGGAAATGGGCTGAGAAATTCTTGTACTCCTCAAGCGGAATCCATAAAGCGACTTCCGGAATCTCCTTCTTCAGATCTTCGAGATAACGAGTGGCAAGACAGCCTGTGACCACGACAGGTTTTCCATACTGGGTCATCTCCAAGATGGCGTCGATGGATTCTGTCTTGGCGGAATCGATGAATCCGCAGGTGTTGACAATGATGATGTCACTTAGAGCAGGATCAGAGACCGTTTCGAATCCATTCATCTTCAGATAAGCAAGGATTTCCTCTAAGTCGACCTGGTTTTTAGCACATCCTAACGAAATTACACCGATATTCATGATTAAACCTCCAAATAAACAAAAAGTATTTTATTAAATATATATATAATAAGCAACACACTAAGCGACTTTGTCTAACAACTGAGTGACAGCGGATTCTAGTTTTTCATGACTTACTGTCGCTTCCAATCGTTTATAAACTTTTCCTTGTCTATCAATCAGAAAGAAGGTGAAGTTCTCGCGGATTTCAGGACTATTCATCCATTCAGGTCCCTTTTTGATGTCTCTGCAGTTTAAGACGGGAGTAAGAAGATGATTGGAATCGAATCCTTTGAATTTCTTTTTTTTGATGAGATAAGCGAATAGTTCGGATTTGGTTTCTCCGGAGACGTCCTGTTTTACTGCACGTAGAAAAGTAGTCTGATACTCTCTTTTTATGTATTCTTCGATTTCCTCATCTGTTTCCGGAGTCTGGTTCTGGAATTGATTCGATGGGACATCGATGATGACAAGGCCATTTGAAGAATAACGCTTATATAGACTTTCTAGAAACGGATAGAAGTCCGAAAAAGGAGAATGTAGGGCAGTGTTGACAATCAGAATCACTTTGCCTTCCAAGGTGGACAAAGGAAGAGTTTCGTGATTGTTCAGTTCGATGCTGAACGAATAAACATTATCTGTTTTCATGATTTCTCCTTTTTTAAAACTTGTATTGATGAAAGAAGATTGTCTCTCTATTCATGTAATAAAGAAAAAACCCATCGCTGGGTTTTGTTTTCTAGATGGTCGGGAGTGCGAGATTTGAACTCACGATCCCCTGCTCCCAAAGCAGGTGCCTTACCAAACTGGGCTAACTCCCGTTTAAGAAAAAATGAGCTGCGAAGCGGCTCAAAGAAATGGTGCCCTCGAAGAGACTCGAACTCTTGACCCTCTGATTCGTAGTCAGATACTCTATCCAACTGAGCTACGAGGGCAAAACGATGGAGGTTCCACGCGGATTCGAACCGCGGGTTGAGGATTTGCAGTCCTTTGCCTTACCAACTTGGCTATGGAACCAGCTTGTTAAATATATCACATTTAAGCAACTAAGACAAGCAAAATCAACACTTCTTTTTGCAAATATAATAGTATGATAAAATTTATACTGTCTGAAAGAGATATCTCTTTGTTTTTTGTTTTATCAAATAGATTGGAGATTAGTTATGGATACTAGTTTGGAAACCGATATGAATTCTCATCTGTTTTCGTTTATGGAAAATAGGATATATAAGATTGTCAAGGAAATCGTTTACATGATGCTTGCTTTCTTCTTGCCTCTTTTGATTTTATGCATCCTCTTCCGTTCTCTAGGCTTTTCTCCTTTTAAGAAGGACGGCCTTACTATCATCAGCTTTGACATGCAGTCAGAGTATATCGCCTACATGAACTACTATCGCAATATCCTACTTCACGGCGGCTCACTGGTATATACCCAGACAAAGATATTCGGTGGTGACTTCCTTTCCATCTTCACCTTTTATCTGGCATCTCCTTTCAATCTTCTTGTTGTCTTCTTCTCTCAGGAAACGATTCCGGACTTCTTCTTGATCTCTTCGATGCTTAAGATGTCTTTTGCCTCACTCAATTTCTATCTTTTTGCAAGATTCCATTATAAGAAATGCTCTTTTGGAAATATCCTTTTTGCCATCGGATACGGCTTATGCTCCTATTCGATGATCTATATTTCCAATTTCATGTGGTTAGATGGTGTCATGATTCTTCCTCTTATCATACTAGGACTTTTCTTCATCAAAGAGGGAAAGCATTATTGGCTCTATCCTCTTGGTGTCTTCTATGGCTTGATGACGACATGGTATATCGGATTCATCCTCTGTGTCTTCATTGTTCTTTTCTTCCTTTATCTCTTCTTCTCCGATGAGAGAAAATGGAAAGAGAAGAAGACCTATTTCATCAATACGATTCTCCTATCCGTTATCGGTGGACTTATGGCGTCTGTTCTCTGGTTTGCGGCCTTCCTCCATTTCAGTGGAACCAAAGCGACCCAGTCCTTCCCGAATTTCTCCAATCTTACCCTTTCTACCTTCTTTACTGGTTTTTTGGAGAACAGCTATACGACTCCACAGGAGATTCAGCAGTATTTCGGATACGCCTCGATGTTCACCGGTGTCGTATCTTTAGTCTTCGCTCTTCGTTACTTCCTCAATCCTGGCTATACAAAGAGGGAGAGAATCTCTTCCCTCATCTTTGTCTTTGTAATGTTCCTTTTTGTCACTAACTCCATACTCAACGCATTGTTCCATGGTGGAAGAGAACCGACGTGGTTCCCGGCTAGATATAGTTTTGTGCTCTGTTTCCTCACCTGCTATTTGGCAAGCAAGGAGATTGATGCTTACACAAAGAGTAAATGGTATTCTTTCCTTCTTCCTCTTGTAGCCTGTGCTATTGTTCTTCCTATTGTCTTATATACGGATAATTCTAATCATTTCACCGGATATGAAGACTATACCCGTTATACGTTCTCTCTTCCTTCTCTTCTGATTTATCTCTCTGCTACTGTCTTGTCCGCGATTCCTCCTTTCTTAAGGATGTGGAAGAAGATGGAAGGAAAAGAGAAGATTATGGAAGGTGTTCTTACTTTGTCTCTTCTTCCGTTAGCCTGTTATTCCTCTTATCGCGGAGAAAGCAATATACTTAGCAAGAATATCGAACATGATCAGTTCCAGGAGATGTCTACGTATCAGAAAGACTTAGAGCTGACCCCTGTCTATGAAGCGGTCAAAAGCTATGATAATAATAACAATTACAGAATGGAGTCTACCTTCAATAGACCTGGAAACTACAATCAGATCAATAACAATCCTCTCTTCTACTCCTTCAGCGGTTTGAGCCATTTCTCCTCCAATGAGAAAAAGGTAGTGGAGGAATATTATGAGAAGCTCGGCTTCCACTACAATTACTTCTTTGAACGATACGATGGCGGAAGCACGCTTGCCATGAATAGCTTCCTCAACCTGAAGTATCTGATCGATGATAATTCCTCGACGACAAATAAGCCGGTCTTCATGAAGAATACAAGCGAGAATAATTTTTTCCATAAGGTCGATATGGAAAACGCAGTCGATGGCTATACCTATTATCAGAATGATAAGGCTCTCCCGTATGGATTCTTAATCGATGATGACTCCTACACCTATGTCTCAGAAGGTAGAAGAAGAGAGGACGGAAGTGTCTACTATTACGACCATTTCGAATATCAGAACGAGATGTATAAGACGATGGTTTCCACGGTCTTAGATGAGAACGGGGAGAAGAAAGATATCTTCCATGCTCTACCTATGACGATTCGGGATTCCTCTAACTATACCTATACAATAGATTCGGATGGCTTCTATTATATTACTGCGAAAAAAGGTGCCACTATCTCCTTTGATTTTATGGTGACCGATGAGGCAAAAGGCAACAATCTCTATTTCTTCGATAAGAATGCAACGACCGATTATCGTACCTATCTCGATAATCGTTATTACGAGAACCATAGCTATTGGCATAAAGGAATAAGAGGATTTGAAGATAATTCATCCCATAAGCATACGCTGAGCTATACTCTTTCCTCTGACGTGGAGAATAAGCTTTTCCGCCCTTATGCTTACTATGAAGACTTAAGCGTATTAGGTGAGTATCTGGATACTCTGAAAGACTCTTCTTCCAATGATTTGACAAACAAGAGCAGTCTCTTCTCCTTCTCTTACCAGGGAACTTTGAATATCAAAGAAGGTATGGAAAATAAGACCCTCTTATTCACTCTTCCGAATGAGAGAGGTATCTCGATTTACATCGATGGAAAGAAGCAGAAAGTTGTTACCAGAATGAATATCTTTGCGGCAGTCGATTTCTCCTCATTGGATATCGGAGAACACAAAATCGAAATCCGTTATACGGATACGGGCTTTGTAATCGGCTTTGTTATTACGGTTCTGTCCTTTGCGGGACTTGTCGCATTCATCTATCTGGATTACAGAAAAAAGAAGAAATCACTTCAGTAAATCCTGTGTCAGGATATCTTTGTTCTTGTCGTCTTTTCTTAATGGGGTGTGTTCTAAGCTCATCAGATCCATGAAGAGAATAGAAAGGATGACGAGATTGATGATGGCCGCTAATGTGACAGAATCCTCTTTCAGGATATCGATAAGGTAGATGCTGAAACCGGACATGTAGTGGTAATAGGCGATGCCGGAGGAAATCTGCATCAATGGGACAAGGAAATATCTCTTCTTGTCCTTTTTCAGTATGGCGTATAAGAGTAGTAGGACATCAAGGGAGTAGAAGTAACGTTCATGCATATGAGGAAGGAAGAACGGGACGATACCGATTAAGAAACAGGCGGTATAGACTAAGTTTTCATCGGTGAGTCTGATCTTTCTGATATAGACAATAGCGGTGAAAAGAAGGATCATCGATAATCCGATGAATACGCTGGCTTTATTCAAAGGAGAGGAAGAAGAATCCATGTTGACAGCGGAGAAGAACTTCCAGAAGTTTGCACATCCGAGTGTCAGCTGACTGTATCCTCCTACCTGTGCAACAAAGTAGTGGAACGGCTCTTGGAAGCCGGCTCCGCAGATATAGCTGGGTGTGAAGGAGAGCATCAATGCGACAAAGGCCATATAAATCGGATAGAATTTCAGTCTTCCGGAGAACATTACATAGAAGAGGAAGGGGAGGATAAAGACAGACTGCATCTTCAATGAGAGGGAAAGACCGAAGAAGAACCATACAAGATGATCTTTTCTTTTCAGTAGGAAGTAGATGCAATAGATGAAACAACAGAAGTACATGCTATCCGCATTTCCCCATAGTGCGGAGTTGGTGAACTGAACAGGAAGAAGCAAGGCGATACAATATCCGATGGTCGCCTTGACTTTATCCTTCGTAATATGTCTGATGATCAGATAAATGCCTAAGGCAATCAAGATATCCATGAGGAAGTAGACGGATTTCACGTAATACATATCGTTGATGTAGTACGAGTATCCATTGATGGATATCTTTTCCCCTCTTGGAAGTAAGGTAAAGCATGCCAATATAAACAGATAAAGTGGAGAGTAGTCGCTGTTGACCTTGTAGAAATTTCTGAATCCCGCGTTCTCAATATCTTTCATCCATCCGTTTAAGATGTAACCGACGACATCGTTTGTCGGATAGGTGATGACAAGATATCTAACAGTAAGTGCAAGTGCTGTGACAACCAGGATAAAGATCCAAAGTACGTTTCTGTCAAATAGATTTCGAAGAAAGAGAGATGTGCGTTTGCTTTTCTCTCTGATACAGCGGATAGGATGAATCATAAGGCGGCTCCTTTCAATAACTCATTTCATATAGAACAGAAACGAATGAAGAATCTCTTTCTTAAAACAGAATTCATAAGGAAGAGTGCATTCAGAGACAATCTCATATCCGAAATGCAGATAGAATCTGTAATTACAGTCCTCATCGCTTGTAAGTAAGACAGGACATGACTTATCTCGACTTGCATGATATTCATCGAATAGGATTCTTCCGTATCCGTTTCCTTGATAGTCTTTATCTAGTATGAGAAGGATAACCTCTTCAAAATCTTCCTTTCGATTCTTTTTCAAGGTCTCATTAGAGAGGAAGACGACATCGTTGTACTTACAAAGTTCATCGACTTCCTTGTCTTTTCTGTATTCCTCAGAAAGTCTTTGATAAAGAGAAGAGTAATGAGAGTCCTGATATCCTCGTATAGTAGAGACTAGCATGACTCCGATGACCTGACTAGAAACAGTAAGAACTTTTCTATAGTCTGACAAAGCAAGACAATGATATAGGAATAACTCGGTTGCTTTTCTTCTTTTCTCTTCCGCAAAGCAAAAACCATAGTCCCATGTCTTCAGTAAGACGGGAAGCAAAGAATCGATGTCCTCATCTAAGAATGATCTTGTCTTGATGTCCATAGGAAGATTATAGCAAAGAAACAGACTCGACTAAGCATCCTTTTCGTCTAAGATGACAAGACCTGTCTCTCTTGCTCTTACTGCAAGCTGAGTACGGGATCTGAATCCTGTTTTTACAAGCATGTCCGCTACATGGTTTTTGATGACACCAGGTGAGACATTGAGTTTCTTTGCGATTTCGATGTTGGAATAACCGCCCGTCATGAGTCGAAGTACCTCTAGTTCACGACGCGTGAATTCTTCGCTGGTAGCAAGTCCGACATTGACTTTCTGTGTCTTCTCTGGGTAGATGACTTCCCCGTTCATCACTTTGTCCATGACCGAAAGGATATCTTCTTCCTTTCCTTCCTTATACCAGAAGCCTTCTATGCCAATCGTCTTTGCTCTTTCGAGATAGGAGAATTCCGGCATGGAAGTGACGATGATGATTTTGATGTTCGGATAGGATTTCTTGATTTTTTCGGAAGCCACTAATCCGTTTGCTCCGTTTTCCGTGATGACATCCATCAGGATGAGATCGACTTCATATTTCAGAAGAGCGACATCCGCAATCGATGCGTTCTCCAGTGTGAGAACAACCTCATACTTATCGCTTTGATTGATCATATGGACAAAAAGGTCTTTTGACATCTTCTGATCTTCGACAACCATAACCTGATACTTTCCGTTTTTCATCATTCTTCTCCTTTCTTAAGCCATAACTCAAGTTTGAATTTGGGTTGACTTAACACAATCATTCTTCCGCCTTCTTTTTCAATCGTCTGCCTTAATGAGGATAATCCTCCGATTTCCTTAATCTCTCTTTCTGGCTTCTTGCCATCATTGGTGATTTCGATATGATAACTGTTCCCGATATCCTCTTCTTTGACATACATGTTTTTGCCGTTTGCATGCTTTACGAGATTGGTAAGACACTCGTGCATCGCTTGAATGAGAAGTTTCTCACATTTAGAAGATTTGTTCAGAATGGTTCCGTTATAATGTAAGGTAACATCGACAAGTTTACATGCACTTTGTAATATTTCCAAATCGGTTTTCTTCGGTTCTTCTTTGATGTAGGAAAAAGCATTAATCTCTTTCTTCCAAATGCTATTAAGCTCATCCTGTTCTTCTTGTTTCATCTTTGTGGAAATCCTTCTTTTTGTCAAAAGCAATAGTTTTCCCATCTGATCATGGATTTTGATTTTGGCCTGTAATACTTCTTCATCATGTATCGTTTCATTGATTTTCTCTCCGTATTCGACAAGTCTTTGATTGAGTTTTACAAGTTCTTTGTTCTTTTCCTCCAAAGAGTTTTTCAGGTGATAATTCTCGGAGATGTCATTCGCTGATATTTCATAGTAGAGATGGTTATTCAAGGTGTGTGGATTATTCTGATAGAGGATGACTCGGTCTTCGTATTTTACGATGACAGGAACATTATCTTTTCTGTTACTTGAAATATTCTCTTTCTGGATTTCTTTGATGAACTCTTTTCCGTCCAAGGTGGACTGCTTATTGCTAAGGCTAGCCAATACATACATCTCTTTGTTGACCAGTCTTGTGTTACCTTTTTCATCGTAGAAACAGATACCTGTAGAAATCTTATCTAGCGCTTCTTGGAAAGACTGTGCTGTCAGATGGTGTTTTTGATAGAGGATAAGTGAAGCAAGGTAGGAAAGAGCAAGTAGGATACTTAGTATTACCATCACAACTAGGAAGATATAGTTTAAGTATTCGACCTTCCACATGATGACCATCATGAAGGAAAAGGAAGAAATAGCCATCAGCATGACAAAGATAGTAAAGTAGATTCTTACCTTCAGTCTTAACGAGATAATCGTGTTTAAAACAAATAGCATCAATGCGACAAAGAAGAAGAAAAGGATACTCATCTGATATGCTCTTGATAGATCAAAGTAGTTCATTAGGCATCCCTCCTTTTATGGAGTATGAAGCATTCTTCATCTTCATCGGAAGTTAATGTCAGATCAAATCCCATCTTATCTATCAAATCCATGGAAAAGTCATCGTAGGATAGGTTCAGTTTCTCACTAGAGATTCTTAGCGTGATATCTTTATCAAACGAAAGATGAATCAAAAGGGAGGAAGAATTCTTGTTAAGATGTAGAAAACAAATTTCAATCAGGGAATAGAGGAACAGAAGTTCAGACGAAGATATCTCTTCCTTACCGGTATTTACGAGACTTGTTTCGATTCCGCAGAGTTTTAGATAATCGATGTTTTCGTGAATGGAGAGGATCAATTCCTCATTGAGATTCTTCGCCTCTTTTTCGATGATCATCAAAAGGTTGCACTTTCTCTTTACAAAGGATCCAATCAAGGCGATTCTTTTGAAGTTTTCGTCGTTATTATCTGATTCCATATCGGAGAGCAGACTATTGATCTTCACAAGATCATCTTGGCTATATTCGCTCATGGAGTCATAAAGACGGTGTTGCTCTTCCAATTGTATTCTCTTCTTCGTCAATTCATTCTCTGCCTTAGAAAGGTCTGCCTCTTCCTGAAGACGTTCATTCGTCTCCTTTAATTGGGAGTTGATCTGATTGATTTCACTAAGGTCTTCGATATAGAAGATGTAGCCGCCGGATATCTTCCTACAGTTCAGTCTATGGTTCTCATCATATAGATAGGGAACTTCTTTTGCTTTTTGAAGCGTATCTTTTTCTAGATTTGGCATAGAAAGGGATTTATAGATGATATTGAATTTTTCATCCGTGATGAAGGAGGAAGAGGAAGAGATACGGAAGAAATCCGCATACGCGTTATTGGAAGGGATAAGATGGATATAGGTCATGCATTCAAAGATCAGCAAGAATGAGAAGGACATCAGCTCTGGACCTTTATAGGCGTCGATATCATTAAAGAAGGCGACAAATACTACGATGGTAGAGAAAACAAGAGCGGAAATAGGCAACCAAATCTTTGATAGCGTATGAGAGTTTTTGCATTGAAATACTAGGACAAATTGAAATGCAGCAATACATCCTATCATCCAGACACAGACAAGATAGTAAATGAAATTGTGCTTGTAGGACAAATGGAAGGATTCAATTCCCTGATCGAAGATAAAGGCCCACTGATGAAGGTCATTGGTCATGACAAATATGATCAGTATGACAGCAGGAATCAATAAAAGGAAATACTTCCATGACACTCTATCTTCTGTCTTTTTGTTCAGATCGAGTCCGACAATCAGAGCAAGAGGAGGGACAAGGCACTGTGGAAAATAATAGGAATACCATAGGTATCTTGTGATAGTATCGTTTACTTCAAACATCTTGTATTTGATGAATCGTACGACTAACCAGAAAAAGAGAAAGATTCCGATTGTGATTAAAAGTCTTCTAGTCGACTTCTTTACGATACGCATCTTGATGGAGTAAATCCAAAGAAGAATCAATAAGAGAAATATCGTATTGGCTAGAAGGAAGACGAAGACGGAAAGCCTGTATTCGACGCGAGGTTCAAGAAACTGACAGATACCAGCAACCAAAAAAAGAAAAAGAAACACAATATAGTGGAGGTTGATCTTATTCTTGGATGGGTGAATGGTCATAACGTCTCCTTTCTCTTCTTTTTGATATTATATCCGATATTGAAATATTCTTGTGCTCTTTCTGTATAAATGTGAATGAAAACGAATATATCTCATAACATGTTCAAACAATTATGTTCTCAATCAATATTTAGGGGTGCCATTTGGCACTCTATAAATTTCATTGAATATGTTAATCTAAATGTATAAATTAAATTACCATATTGTGAAAGGAGAACATATTATGAGAAAACAGATTGTTCCGCTGACATTGCTGGCGTTGCTTTTTGTGTCCTGCGGTAAGACCGAAGATAGTGTCACTTCTTCGAACGCAGATACTTTAACAGGAAAAATATCGGAAAGCAGTGCTACGGATACCGGCAAGAAGACGAACGATGAGAAAAAGGATTCTGAAATCGATAAGGATGCTTTGTTTGTCGACCTGAAATCTGGTGTCACTGCTTTTATGGAAGACAATCATGATATGACTTATGAGTATGTCGCAAAATCCTCTTATAAGGATCCAGAAGAACATACAGAGTCTACGACGAATGCAAAAAGCACGTTTAATGGCGAAAACGGACTTTTGTACTTTAAATTGGATACTGTAGACAAGGATTATGCGTCAAACACCGAGGAAGTGGATCAGGATGAGAAGGACTATTTCGGAATCATGAATAACGAATACCGAAATTTTCATAGCTCTTTATCGGATGACTCTGAGAAGCAGGAAACTCATAAAGCAGATAAATATGCCGCAAATTATGCACATAAGAGGTATTTATGGAATGAATCCTCTGATTACATGGAAAGCATTTGTAATTACATTGTGAATTCCAAGGATCTTTCGACTCTTGGTTCTATTATCAATTACGTGCACATGGAGTGCATTTTAGATTACCGATACGATATCGAGAAAACAAATTCAGGCATTGTCTTTTCTTTTGAAGGGACAGAAAACTATTCTGATAGTGAAAGCTATTATGAATATCGAAGTGAATGTTCGGTCGTTGTAAAAGACGGTTTTGTCAGCGAATATCATTATTCCACTGCTTATTCGACAGAGTATCCGGATAATACAGTATTGTTAGAAACGGAATCGATTGATATGAACATAAAAGGAAGCTTTGATGAATCTTTCTATAAGAGTTTCTTCGGTACGTATCCTAGTGAAGCCGCGACATTCTATGTTCCGGTTGTAATTTATTATGAAGACTATTACTATTCGACTGTTTATATGGGGATCGGTGAAAATATTTCCGGAGATAGCGATAACTTGAATTCTGACTTCGCTGGTCTTTACTTTGATAAGGACTGCACGATTCCGTATACTGCAAAAAAGTATAGCTCCGATGTGAGAAAGATGTATCTCAAACTGAAAACAGAAGCGGGATCCACATACGCAGACATTTATACCTTAACGGAGAGAACTTATCTCTATTATGGAATCGATTATCCTTCTGAAGTTGGAAAAAGCATAAAGGTAGAGACTATAACAAACACAGTATATAACCTTCCGTGGAAGTATAGTGCGAATAAGGAAAGTGCATTGGAGAAGATGTATGTCAACGGCGTAGAGACATCCGAAAAAACCTTTGATGTCACCATGGGTGGAGCCTATGTTGTCCGTCATACGTTTTCTAGTTATGCCCTCCGTGGATAAGATGAAAGACAATGATTGAAAGGAGAAAACTTATGAAAGCAAAACCGATAGCATTCACATTGCTAGCTCTGTTATTGATCGGATGCAATAGTGCAAAGAGTGATAATCCTGTCTCTTCGAAAAAAGAGGATACTGGAAGCGAGACAAATACGGATAAGGAAAGCGAAACAATAAACGAAAAAGATGATCTTTTCAAAGAGGTAAAGACAGGCTTGGCTAATTTCTATAAGAATGATCAGAGCGTAACGTATTCTTATACAAATAATAGCTTTTATAGCAGCGGAAGAAAGTGTAGGGATACGATTGTTGGCACATTGGATGCTATAAATGGTCTGATGTATAACAAAATAGAATCATTTGAACAGAAAACCTCTGATGCTGAGGAGACGAATTTATACTCCGCCATGAGCTATGTCGGAAAATCCGGTGACGAATATACCGGTTATGCTGGATTGGTTGGCAATCTCACAGCAGAGAAAGCGGATAAATCTTTTGCATTGTATACTTACAAAACTGGCTTTGTGGACGGCTATTGCAAGGATGTTATCCATTCCTATATCGAAATGGCGGATTCCTTCGCTTCAGTTACGGAAATGGTTCGATATGATGCGTCTTATTACCTGTCAGAGTATAATGCCGACATTGTAAAGGATGAGGAAGGAATTGTGCTGTCTTTTGACTTAGTATCATTCGGCTATTACTTCGATCCTTACTATAGGAGAAACGAACAAAATTATAAAATTGTTGTTAAAGATGGTTTTGTTTCAAAATTGTATTCTGAGTACACTACATCAGACTGTTATCCTAACGGAGATATCCTTACTTATGGAGCAACGATTTCCATCGATTTCAAAAAAGGATTCAATCAGACCTTTTATGACTCTTGTACAGAGATTTCTTCGGCAGTCGATTCAAATAAAGGCGTGAGTTTTACTATTCCTATCTATTATGAAGACTATTATTATGATGAGGTCGACTGTGAGGTCGGAAAACAGATTTCCGAAGCCTATGATGCGGTAACGAAATTCGATGGCCTATATTATGATAAGGAGTTCACGATTCCCTATCAGTCGAGAATGCCTTCGACGGATGTGGAAAAACTATACGTAAAATTAAAAACCGGAACCGATACTAGTAACGCCTTGATCTATCTACTGGATGAATTTACAAGTATATCCCATGATAACATTATTCCTCCTAGTGTTGATAAGACAATCTCTGTCAATACTGAAACGGAATTGAAAGAGGGATCCACGACAGAGGTATCCTATGATCTTCCTTGGGAGTGGTCGTTTGAAGAAGAACGAAATCACATCCTTGAGAAGATGTACATAAACGGAGTTGAGACAAAGGAAGATTCTGTTGATCTTACTCTAGGAACCGTAAATACCATCAGACATACCTATACCTTCTTTTATGAATAACTAGTAAAGAGTGGATAGGCCTAAGATGGAATAGGCCTATCCACTCTTGCTTGTATGGTGCCATTTGGCACTTGTAGACATGATTTTATAAGACTTAAATAATCCTGGGGAACTAGATTTCAGTCCCCTCTCATACTGAAAGGAGAATTGCATATGAGAAAAAGAGTGTTGACGTTAGCCTTACTGCCTTTGCTTTTGATCGGCTGTAATAAAGCCAGTGACAGTGAGATTGCAGACGGTTCTGCTTCGAATAAGACAGACGAGACTACATCTAAGAAGACAGATGGCGATACTTCCGGAAAAGAAACCGATCCTACAGTCGATAAGGAAAGCCTGTATAAGCAGTTCAAGAGTGGATTCGATTCTTTCTTTGCGAATGATCAGGATGTCACCTATGAATGTCAGGCTACGATGAATACTTCCGATGAGGATGGGGCCTTTAAGTCGATAATCAGAGGGAAAGGCACACTCGGTAGAGAAAACGGACTATTCTATAATGAGATGAATAGTTACATGGTAGATTCTGCCACCGGTACAGAAACTTTATTTGAAAACAAAATCAATTATACCGGCGTTGCTGACGGCAAGAATATGTATTATGAAAAAGAAGATGAAGATAGGACAAGCTACATTGTCGATCAATACTATTACTCTACTGCATATGAAAATGCATTGAGTCAATGGGGACTTGACGAAATTGACTCTGTCTTTGGAGGTGCAACTAGTTTTAAAGCAGCAACAGCCTCTATCAAATATAGTCTTGCAAGAGGTGGAGCCACGATTGGCTGTGATGTCGTGAACTCTGAACAAGGAATTGCATTCACGATTGAGATGGATCAGGAAGAAATTGACGTTTATTTTGGAAAGAGTGTCTCCAGTTATAGTTTTGTTGTTAAGGATGGATTCCTTTCGAAAATGATCATGTCTTATGACGAAAGCACCTATTATCCCAACGATACGTCTGCTTCGTATTCTGGCATGTTAGAATTCAACTTCGAAAAAAGATTTGATGAGTCGTTTTACAAGACTTTCCAGGACTTCTCATCCTACGTTGCAAGTACAAAGGGTGTGAAAACATCAGTTGAAGTCTATTATGAAGACTATTACTATGATTCTCTCAGTTATTATTTAGGTTCTGATATTGAATTGGATAGCACAATGCTGGCCTGTTTTGATGGGTTATATTATGACAAGGACTTTAAGATGCCTTATACTTCTAAGAAATGTACTTCCGATGTGAAGGAGATGTACGTCAAACTCAAGTCGACACCCGACGCATCTATGTCCATCGTTTACGAACTTACGGAAGCGACAACAATTTTCTATAACAATGTTCTTCCTGCTACCGTATGGAAAGAAATCAATATAGCTTATTCCACTTCTTCTACCTATTGGTCGTACTCTTGGAAGAAAACAGGTGAAAGTGATCGTGCACGTCTTAATGAGAAGATGACTGTCAACGGCATCGAAACCACCGATAATGGTATCGTTCTCCAAAACGGTGTCATCTATACGATTAAACATACCTATACGAGCTATTAAACCGTAGTATAAAAAGCTATAGATTCCTAGTATATGAAAACGGCGCCACGATGGTGCCGTTTTCAATACAATCAATATAATTGCTTGTATTTAGTAATTAGCAGATTAAGGTGATGAATTATAAAATATTTATTTTTTCTATTTCAAATTATCTATATCCTGTGTCTTCTTGTCCCTGATGGTGATGACTGCGTTTTCGTCTTCAGTGTATATTGCAAGATTGAGACCGCTGGCCGCCTTTAATTCATCGATAGTGTCATCAAAACAGACATCCGTTAAATGAACTGGAATCTACCTTATTGGAATATTGATGTTTTTTAACTTTTTCACGGCCAGAAAATGCAGTTCACCTAATGATTTTCTGAACTTCGGGAAGTGTGATCTCTTTCAGAGTCCTTGCCCCTTAGAATGTGGAATCTCCGATTTCAACGATTCCATCCGGAGCGGTGATTTCATTCAGATTGAAATATATAGACTTAAGTTTCGTAATCGTTGTTTCGTCTTTTATGAGTTCGAAACGATTATCGTAACCACATTCTCTGCAGATGCCATTTTCTAAGTTTATGAGTATGCCCTCCACTCGTTTTCCTTGTCGACTTGGAACGGGTAGTATTCGTTGGCTTTGCAGTTTCGGTGGTAGTATTACCACATCCTGTCGACAATAAACCAGAAACCAGCTCACAAAATAGTGCTTCACAGCATTAGGGAGTTTCTTGTCCTTTTGGCCATGAAATAATATCCCTTTATCTTTTTGGGTTTTAGTATAAAGTAGACCATATACAAATATTACTAGTTAACTGATATTTGTTCGTGATTTCTGGACTCTCACTCGATGCAGGCAAGAAAATATGATTTGTCCTATCTAAAAGTTGTTCTTAGAAAGAAATCGATAGGTGATTTAAACATCATATTTTTATGATTTTTCTTTGATTCTATATCATTTTAATGATGAGTTTGCTATATTATAATTAACTCGGTTGCAACCGAGTCGGATTGGAGCGAGTTAAAATGAATTTCATTGGAAGAACGGAAGAATTAGATAAGCTTAGTAAAAGCATTAAGGAAAACAGTTTTAATGCTACTTTGATATTTGGCAGACGTCGTGTAGGTAAAAGTGAACTTATCAAGCAAGCATTAGTGAAGGAAGATTCTTTAAAACTATATTATGAATGTAAGGAAGTATCTGAAAAGAATAATGTTCAAGGATTGAGTGATATTCTATCGGAAGAATTAATGCTTCCATCCTTTGATTTTCCGGATTTTGAATCCATTTTGAAATATATCTTTGAACTATCTGTAAAAAGAAAAATAATTTTAGTCTTAGATGAATATTCCTATTTGAAAAAGACAATCACTGGTATTGATAGTATCTTGCAAGCTTTGATCGATAAATATAAAGATACCTCTAAAATGTCGCTAGTCATTTTAGGTTCCTATGTTGATATTATGCAATCTCTTCTCTTTCATTCTAATCCTTTATATGGAAGAATTGATTTGACAATACATCTAAAACCGATGGATTATTATGATTCCTCGTTATTTTATCCTTCATTTTCATCAGAGGATAAAATCAAACTTTATTCTGTGTTTGGAGGAATTCCCTACTACAATAGACTGATAGATGAATCAAAAAGCGTCAAAGAGAATATTATTGATCTTATATCCTCGAATGGTGCAAGACTTGAAAATGAAGTATCTATGTATTTGCACTCTGAAATCTCAAAGATAGTAAATGCAAATGAAGTCTTTGAGGCGTTAGCCAAAGGCTATACCAGATTCAGTGATGTTTTATCTCAATCCCATGTCTCCAGCAGTCCTACTTTGGTTGATGTATTAGATAAACTTATAAGAATGGATGTCGTTTCTAAAACAAGTCCCATCAATGATCCAAATAATAAAAGGAAATGCGGATATTTCATTTCCGATAATTTATCTTTATTCTACTATCGATATATATTTCGATATTCTTCTCAACTCAAGATAATGGATTCCGATATTTTTTATACAAAATATATTGAAAAAGATTTTGCGGAACAATATGTTCCTCATGTTTTTGAAAAAATCTGTATGCAATATTTGATTAGGAAAAACAGAAAAGGAGAAATCGATCCTGTTATTGAAAAGATAGGGAAATATTATTACGATAACCCAAAGGAACATGAAAATGGAGAATTTGATGTTGTGACACAGGATGAGAAAGGTTATGTATTTTATGAAGTTAAATTCAAGAATGCACCGATAAATAGAAGCACAATTGAAAGTGAAATCAGACAAATTAATCTAACAGGATTAAATTGTTACAAATACGTGTTTGTTTCTAAATCTGGTTTTTTCTGTGATGAACTAGAAAATGTAGAGTTTATTGAATTGGATGAATTATTTCGTTTTTAAAAATCATTTTTCTTGTTCGTTGACTGTATAAAAGCTTAATGCCTTCGGTACGATAAAGGGTGAAATGAGTGCATACATAGGAATCAAAGAACAAAACGATCTTGATTCTAGTAGGTAAATAAAAGGTCCGACACATTATATGTATCAGACCTATGAATGATTTCGATGGCGGAGCGTCAGGGATTTGAACCCTGGCTAGGTTTCCCTACTGCCGGTTTTCGAAACCGGTCCCTTCAGCCTCTTGGGTAACGCTCCATGCGTGATATTATATAATATCCTAGATAGATTTGTCTTGTTTTTTTGTTTTTTCTTCTAAGGTGGGGTAAAATACTGACATGACTGAAAACACTGAGAATACATTAGATGCGGAACATGTAGTAGAGAAAAGCAAACATCCATTGATGATGGAGTTGGCGATGTCTTTTGCAATCGCTCTTCTTTTGGGTGGACTTTCTGTACTTCTATATCATTTCGGCATCATCAAAGTAGATAACAGCATTGTAAAAGAAATCACTTATTCGGAAGGAAAGACCATTTCTTATGTACCTTCTTTCTTATCTCTTTCTCTTCTTCTGTCTTTCATTGTCACACTTCTTGTCTTCGGTTTATTGATCCTTATCAGACCTAGCGGACTGAAACCGGATTACGGAAAGAAGGGAAAGAATGCGATCTTCTTCTCTGTTCTTGCCTTATTCGGTATCCTGGCATATCTAGTCATCTCTATCTTCCTTGCCAATTGGAAAATCTCTAATTCTATGTCATTGTTTATTGCAAGTGTCTTAGTCTCTATTTATGATACCTTTATCTATAAGCTCTATCTTGAGAAGAGAACTTACTCCAATCACCTTTTCTGGGAAATATTCCGCTTTGCGATTGTCGGTCTTGTCGCCGCTGTCTTTGATTTCTCTTTCTGCTTCCTTTTCCAGTTCATCGTATTCAAAGGTGGAAGTGCTTGGTATGTGACAGGTGTCTCTACCGGCATGGGATTCATTGTCGGTGTTGTGATCAATTATCTAATGTCTACCTACATGGTATATAAGAATGCCAAGAGTGATACTTCTAAGTCTATCAAAGGCATTGTCCTTTTCTTTGTCCTTGCTCTTATCGGACTTTTTATCGGTATCGGCATTCAGTATTTCTTCTATGACTTGCTCAATCTGAAAAAAGGAATTTCCTTCTTCTCCTATCCTGTCTGCTTTGTTCTCCGTACTCTCATTGTCATGGTCTATAACTACATCTCCAGAAAATTGCTGATTTATCGTTGATAACGAAAAAAAGTGTTGCAGTTTTACCTTGGGTTTCGTATAATGATTAAGCCGATTTTTGCAGACGTAGTTCAATGGTAGAACTTCAGCCTTCCAAGCTGATCACGCGGGTTCGATTCCCGTCGTCTGCTCCATTAAAACTATATAGGTTTGATATAATGTCAAACTTTTTATTTTTGCCTAAAATGGGTTAAAATTGGCTTGTTTTGGGCTTTTTCTTTATAAATTGAACTGTTGGGGTATCTAAAACTTGTAAGGGCACAAGAGCCTACTAGCCTTAATCTTACACGATTAGAGGTAGGGGTGCTAAAAAATTACACGATTTAACACGATTTGATATTTTTATTGAATTTTGAGAAAAAGGCTAGAGTACATATAGAAAATGCTTATATAAAATGTTATATTTTTAATATCAAATAAATTTTAGAAATAGAGGGAAAACTAATTATGACAAAACAAGGTGTAATATATATTTTAACTAATCCATCATTTCCACAATATGTAAA
>CAVFFP010000008.1:0-67947 GCA_963621825.1 bacterium | reverse complement strand
TTTCTTAAAGTCACTTGCATCGTCAATCAAGAAAAGATATTCACTCAAGTCTTCGAGTAATTCATTAATAGCTGCCATGTAATCTCCGAAACTTTTTAAGCACAAAACTTTCACTTTTTGTCTTTTAGAAGAGTACCTCTCTATAGCAGCTACCGCTAACCTACTTTTCCCTATTCCAGCATGGCCTGTTATCGCAACAAAATTCTTTTCGAACAACAAATCACATATATCATCAATCTCACGTTCTCTTCCAACAATTATAGTTGTTAAAGATTCCGAAATCACATTTCTATGTTTTTTAAAGACATCCAGTTCATCTAATTTCAAAGACATATCCATTCACCGCCAATCAATTTCTTTAGTTAATCTCATTATAACATGAAACTCCATCTACCTCCTTTGTTTATCACATGGAAAAAGGATTGCTACAATAACCATATGAGGTCACTATAGCAATCCTTGATTTCAGAAACAGAGATTATTCGTTTCCACCGATAACGATTTCGTTATTCTTCGCCTGCTTGGCAAGAAGAGCCTCTTTCTCATCCTGAAGAGCTTCTGTCTTCTTCTTGCTCAAAGTGTAGACAAGAAGCATGACAAGTCCCATAAGGAAGAAAAGACCAGCAGGAATCGCAGTAGCCATATAATACATGACGTCAAGGGTTTCCTTTGTCTGAACCGCACCTGATCCGGACTTGTAATTCATTCCGATCAAGGCGCTGTTGACAGCGACAGCGGCAACAACCTGACCCATCTTTCTGAAGAACATGAAGACCGAATAGGAAGAACCATCATTACGAAGGCCAGTCCTTACTTCCACATCATCGATAGCATCGGTTGCAAGAGCCCAGATTTCAAGACCGACAATCGATAAGCCGAAGCCGCTGATGACACAGAAGAAGAGGAAGATGAACGGATATTTGATGATAACATCCTTCATAAAAATCAAGATGAAATTCGGAGCTGCGGCAAGGAAGCCACCGACTGCACAAAGTTCCTTCTTTCCGAATTTCTTAACCAACTTACCGGCACATAACATTAGGATGATCATCGGACCGTAAGTACAAGCCTGAGAAGCCAAATTCATCCAGTTCTGACCGAAGAGATCATTGAATAGATATGTATAGAAGGACTGTGTGAACATCTGACCTGCTAATAGGAGAAGACCAGTGAGACAGACCGCAACAAAGTTACGGTTCTTCAGTAAAGTCTTTGCAATCTTCATCGTTTCGCCTTTGACACGAGGCTTCTGAACTGCGACGACTCTTTCCTTATTATTGCGATAAGCGACAAATAAGAGAACAGCAGCAACGGCAGCCATAACACTGACACCGATGATGATCGGCATATACTGAACAGAGGTCAACGCTTTTCCATTTTCACCGAGAATAACCTGTCCGTCTGCATCAGTAACGTTCTTAGAATAGAACATCGTAACGAAGAGAACAGGAATAGAGCCTAAGGCAGCACCAGCAGACCGGAAGACGGAAAGCTTGTTTCTTTCCTTGGCATCTGTAGTGACAACAGATGCTAACGATCCATAAGGAATCTGATGCATCGTATAAATCATACCGAAGAGGATATAGGTAACAGTTGCATAGACACAGACACCGACTTTGCCCATCTTGTCAGCTAAGCCAGGCCAAGGCAAGAACATAAGTATCGTAGAAAGGGCTAGTGGGATAGCAACCCATTTCATCCAAACACGATATCTTCCATCCTTTCCTGGTTTACGGATATCTGCGATTCTACCCATGATAGGATCATTGATAGCATCCCAGACACGGGCAACGATGAACATAATCATAATAAACATCGGTGTTAAGCCTAAAACATCCGTATAGTACTTCTGTAAAATTGTTGTAACAGTCGAGAAGCATAGACATCCCGCAAAATCACCTAACGCATAACCGACGTAGTCGTTCGCATGCAGACCGGATGTCTGCGAAATATAGGAACGGCTCTTCTCTTCTTTTTGGCTAACATGGTCTTCCATAATACTTTTGCATGCCATAAAAGGCAACTCCTATAATTCATAATACAACAAATGTAAGCGCATTACTAGTATTTTTTAAGCAACTTAAAAAATTATTCGATTAAGCCATGAGTAATGGTGTTTTGAGCCCGGTTTTACAAAAAGACCGACCGACAACACTCTATGTTTTCCTCTAATTTCTATCCTCTTACACTTTGCTTGAGCAAACATTGAAAGATTTTTCACGTTTTTACTAATACAGCCTTTTTGTCAAAAATATTTGTTCTTTTTCTTTTCTTTCTATCCCTCCAAAAATAGACACGCATACAATTTAAATCGGTTTTGTTTTCCTTCTGTTTTTATGTCCTCAATTCATATGTTTTTCTAGTTTTGCCGAATTGATTGATAAATCTAATTCTCTCAACCATATTACGCTTTAAAAGTTGCTTAAATTACTAAAAAATCACTAAAAAATAAGTGAAGCAAAACGATTGTTTTCCCCTATTTTTCATTGCATAATAGATACGCTATTTCGTGTTGAATCTCATCGATATCAGAAGGAGGAATCGTCTTGAAAGTCATCATCGCAGGAATCGAAAGACACTCCTTTGTCAATGGACCTGGTACCCGCTATGTTCTCTTCTTCCAGGGCTGCATTCATCACTGTGAAAAATGCCAGAATCCAGATACATGGGATATTGAAAAAGGAAAAGCATATGATGCCGATGATATCGTAAACGACATCCTTTCCACCAAATATCTAGATGGTGTCACCTTCTCTGGCGGAGATCCATTGTTACAGGCAGAAGCCTGTCACTATATAGCAAAAAAGCTGAAAGAGAAGAATATCAACATCTGGTGTTACACCGGATGGACCTATGAGGCTATCGAAAAGGGAAAGGTATCCCCTCAAGCCAAAGATGCCTTAGATGATATCGATATTCTGATAGATGGTCCTTTTATCTACTCTCTTCTTTCTGACAAATGCATCTACAGAGGAAGCACAAATCAAAGGATCATCAATGTAAAGAAGAGCAGGGAAGAGAAAAGAGTCGTAGAAGAGGACGTGTTCGATTACGGATTGTGAAAGAGGTAGTGCTATGAAAAACATCATCAAAAGAGACGGTACGGTTGTCGCATTCGAACCAGAAAAGATTGAAAACGCCATTGCCAAGGCATTTATTTCAACAAGCGAGATTCCCGCCAGGGACATCTCCGCTATGGCAAGAGCAGTAGAACTGATTGTCGAATCTACGCTCAACGCCGATAACAAGGATTCTGCTACAGTCGAAGAGATTCAGGATGTCGTTGAAAAGACACTGATGAAAGTCGGCTATCAGAATACGGCAAAGGCTTATATCCTTTATCGTAATCAGCACGAGAAAGTCAGACAGGCTGAGAACACCATCATCGACTATAAGAAGCTTGTCGACGGATATATCGGAACAGAAAAAGACTGGAGAGTCAAAGAGAACTCCACCGTTACTCTTTCAGTCGGCGGTCTTATCCTTTCTAACTCCGGCGCTATCACTGCCAACTACTGGCTCAGTGAAATCTATGACAAAGAGATTTCTGATGCACATCGTCAGTGTTTTATCCACCTCCACGATTTAAGCATGCTCACCGGATACTGTGCCGGTTGGTCCTTAAAGCAGCTCATCAAGGAAGGCTTAGGAGGAGTCGTCGGAAGAATCACTTCTTCTCCCGCTAAGCATCTCTCTACCCTCTGCAACCAGATGGTCAACTTCTTAGGCATCATGCAGAACGAGTGGGCCGGTGCTCAGGCATTCTCCTCCTTCGATACCTATTTGGCTCCTTTTGTCAAAGCGGATCATCTCTCTTATAAAGATGTAAAACAGTGTGTCCAGTCCTTCATTTACGGCGTCAATACTCCGTCCCGTTGGGGAACTCAGGCACCCTTTACCAATATCACATTAGACTGGACCGTTCCGGAAGACATGGTCAACATGCCTGCCATCATCGGCGGAAAAGAGATGGACTTCACCTATGGTGACTGCAAGGAAGAGATGGACATGGTCAACAAGGCCTTCATCGAAATCATGATTGAAGGAGACAGCGAAGGAAGAGGATTCCAGTATCCTATCCCTACCTACTCCATCACAAAGGACTTCGATTGGTCTGAAACGGAAAACAATAAGCTTCTCTTCACCATGACTGCAAAATACGGAACTCCCTACTTCTCCAACTATATCAACTCCGATATGAAGCCTAGCGATGTCAGAAGCATGTGCTGCCGACTCCGTCTCGACTTACGTGAACTGAGAAAGAAAGGCGGCGGATATTTCGGTAGCGGTGAATCCACAGGAAGCATCGGTGTTGTCACACTCAACCTTCCTAGAATCGCATACCTTTCCAAATCCAAAGAGGATTTCTACTCTATCCTCGATCATTATATGGATATCGCAGCCAGATCCCTCAACATCAAGAGAAAGGTCATCACACGCCTTCTCGACCAGGGAATGTATCCGTACACAAAGAGATACTTAGGAAGCTTCGACAATCACTTCTCCACAATCGGTCTTGTCGGTATGAATGAGTGCTTAGAGAACGCAAAATGGTTCTTAGGCGGTAATCTCACAACCGAAGCCGGAAATCACATGGCCGAAGAAATTCTCAACCACATGAGAGAAAGACTCTCCGACTATCAGGAGAAATACGGTGCCCTCTTCAACTTGGAAGCAACACCGGCAGAAAGCACTACGTACCGCTTTGCCAAGCATGATGTCGCTGAATTCAAGGATATCAAGACCGCATGCAAAAACGGAGGTTCCCCCTTCTACACCAACTCCTCTCATCTCCCCGTCAATTACACCGATGACATCTTCAAAGCCTTGGAGATGGAAGATAACTTACAGGTCCTCTATACATCTGGAACAGTTTTCCACGCCTTCTTAGGCGAGAAACTTCCGGATTGGAAGAGTGCAGCATCCTTAGTCAAAAAGATTGCCTATAACTTCAGACTCCCTTACTTCACCCTCTCTCCCACTTACTCTGTCTGCAGTGAGCACGGCTATATCCCTGGCGAGCACTTCAAGTGCCCGACATGCGGAAAAGAAGCGGAAGTCTATTCCCGTATCACGGGATATTACCGTCCTGTCAAAAACTGGAACGATGGAAAGGTCTCTGAATTCAATTCCAGAAAGACTTATACCCCCTATGAGTTAAAAGGAGTCGAGACACCGAATTCCGAAATCCAGTCCACCATCGACAGAGTCAAAGCGGCATCGACACCGTGCTGTCATCATCACCATCAGAACAGACTCACCCTCATCACTACATCCACCTGTCCGAACTGCCGCATCGCAAAACACCTTCTCGATGACAAAGGAATCGAATACGAGGTCCTTGTCGCCGATAAGGATGAAAAAGGAAAAGAGCTGGCAACAAAACTCCATATCACACAGGCTCCGACCTTGATCATAGAAGACGAGGAAGAGAATGTGCTTCTCGACAATCTCTCCTCAATCCGCTCCTATATCGACAATCTGTAATTCTTAGAAGGCAGCGTCTGCTGCCTTCTTTTTCATCTTGAACATATTAGGAAAAGTGATATAATTCCTTCTCGGAGAACTTTATATACTCTCCGCATTACTCGCACGGTACTTTCATAGACTGTAGAAGGAGAATGAATATGATTCTATTATCGAGTTTGGAAAACAGGACTTTTTCTGTGTGTCTTTATACAGAAGACAAAGAGAAAGTCGCGTCTTTCCGCACCTTTGCGGACAAGACAAAAAGTGAATCCGAATACATGGATTCCCTTATTCAGTTCTTTCGGATGAATGAGATTGACGTAGAAGGAATCGATGGGTCTATCCTATCCTCTGTCGTCCCATCCCTTACAAAAAGGATTCAGAATGCGATAGAGAAGACGACATCCACAAAATGTCTCATCCTATCTAAGAAGCTGAAAACAGGACTAGCCATAAGGACAGACAACCCGAGTGAAGTAGGTTCTGACCTGATTGCAAGTTCTATCGGCGCTTTATCAAAATACGATGATGACTGCCTCATTGTCACCTTGTCCACTGTACTATCCTTCTCCATCGCAACAAAGAAAAAGGAGTTTCTAGGCTGTTCCCTTTTCCCTGGACTGAGAGCCTCCTGTGAAACGATGTGGAACGGATGTGCTCAGCTGATGGATATCGATCTTACGATTCCAGAAAGACTCATCGGAAAAAGCACAAAAGAGAGCATGAACGATGGCATTGTCGGCGGATATCTCTGCCTGATAAAGAACTTCTCTGATGAAATAGAAAGAGAGATGAAAAGGCCTTTGAAACGTATCCTCACCGGCAGTGATATGGCTATTGTCGAGAATGCGCTGTTCTCTGACTTTGAGATCGATGCTGACCTACTATTCGACGGATTATTTGAAATTTACAAAAAGAACAGGATATAAACACACCATGAACAAAAGAAGAAAGAACAACGTCTATTTATTAGCTTTGACCGCCTTGATGATTGCAATTCAGTTCATCTTTGGCTTTACTCCGATCGGTACGATTCAGACTCCAATCCTCACTATCACTTTGATGGGAATTCCGGTTGCCATCATCGCCTGTGTCTTCGGCCCTATCATGGGACTAGTCTCAGGAACAGTCTGGGGAATCATCTCTTTGATTCAGGCTTTCACCGGAATGGATGCAACGGCTGTCATATTACAGGATTGTGTCAGAAGTGGTGAAATCTCCTCCGCTAGATATTTCAGCGGCCTTATCATCATGGCACTGATTTCAAGAATGTTAGTCGGATTCCTCACCGGAATCATCTATGACGCTATCGCTACTGTAGACAAAAAAGGATATGTCGCTCCTTATATCGCTAGCATGTCTACTGCACTACTTAACACTATCCTCTTTATGACTTCCTTCTGTGTCTTCTTCTACAATACACCTGTCATCTCTCACATCAGTGACAAAGGTTACGCAAATGTCTTTGTCTTCGTCTTTGCTATCATCGGTGTCAACTTCATCGTTGAATTCCTCACCAACGGTATCATCGGAGGCAGCTGTGCTTTAGGTATATCCAAAGCAACAGCAAAGAACGGAATCTACTCTCCTCTTCCTCACTTCTTCACCAGAAGTGAGAACACAAAAGAAGAAAAGGTAAAATAACAAATCCAAACGCTTTCATTCGCAAGCAGAAAAAGGTAGACTATTTCCGTAGGAGAAATGATTATGAGCGATAATAAGTTTTCAACCATCAAGAAATGGGTAGACGAAAAGATTGCAGATCCCGGAAACGAGTTCTCACCGGTCTACCAGGAATTCAGAAGAAGAGTGAACATCACATCCTTTGTCATGTTTGTTCTCTTTACCTTGTTAGGAACAGGAGTCTATGTCGGCTTCTCGTACTTCAATCCCGCCTTATGGAGTTATCTCTGGACACTGACACTATCCGGACTTATCATCGGATCTTTAGTGCGTAGCTTACTCTACGGAAGAATGATTCAGTTTGCCTATCCTCTCCTTATCGTTGCTATCTATGTCCCGGTTGCAGCTACCTATAACATCTATCATCCCCTATGGGTTATCTTCCTCTCCATTCCGCTTTATTACATCCTCGGACGTCTCATCGATAGAATCGAAAGAAAAGAATAAGATAGTAGACCTCTCTAAAAGCATAGAGAGGTTTTTTTAGTGAATAGATAGTCAACTTTCATTCAAGCAACAAAAATGTCCTCTGAATCATCAGAGGACATTTTGAATGTGTATCAACTTACTTCGTATTTCCAGTATAGAGCTGATAGTACTTACCTTTCTGCTCTAAGAGGGATTCATGATTACCACGTTCAATGATGGTTCCATTCTCAAGGACCATGATGACATCCGCGTTCTTGATGGTGGAAAGTCTGTGTGCGATGACAAAGACGGTACGTCCTTTCATGATGGAATCCATACCCTTCTGAACAAGGGCCTCCGTTCTGGAATCGATGGAGCTCGTGGCTTCATCGAGGATCATGGCAGGTGGGTTGGCAACGGCGGCTCTTGCGATAGCAAGGAGCTGTCTCTGACCCTGGCTTAAGCCAGCGCCCGCATTTTCAAGCATCGTATCATATCCGTTAGGAAGCTTCATGATGAAGTCATCTGCATTGGCAAGCTTTGCCGCTGCAACAATCTGTTCATCGGTAGCATCGAGATTACCGAATCGGATATTCTCTTTGACCGTTCCGGTAAAGAGCTTGGTATCCTGTAAGACCATACCGAGAGACTTTCTTAAGTCTCCTTTCTTGATCTTGTTGATATTGATTCCGTCATAACGGATCTTACCGTCTGCGATATCGTAGAAGCGGTTGATTAAGTTCGTGATGGTAGTCTTACCGGCACCGGTAGGACCGACAAAGGCAATCTTCTGACCAGGATGAGCATAGAGTGTGATGTCGTGAAGGATGATCTTCTCTTTGGTATAACCGAAGTCGACATGGTCCATGACGATGTCACCCTTTAACCAGGTATAGGTAGTAGTACCATCCTGATGGGGATGCTTCCAAGCCCACTTTCCGGTGTATTCCTGGGTTTCGACAGGATTTCCGTTTTCGTCCTCTTTGGCGTTAGTGAGTTCGACATAGCCATCGTCTGTCTCCTCTTTCTCATCCATCATCTGGAAGATACGGGAAGAACCGGCAAGAGCTAAGACGATCATATTGAAGTTGTTGCTGACCTGACCGATCGGCTGGACAAACGATTTCGAATACATGAGGAAGGAGACGATCGTTCCGACCTGTATGACATATTTGCCCATGACATTGAATCCACTTAATCCTTTGACCATGCAGATAGCCCCGACAAAGGCAAGAAGGACATACTGAAGGTTACCTAACTGATTGACGATTGGCATTAAGATGTTGGAGAAACGGTTTGCTTTTACGCTGTCGCGGAAGAGTTCCTCGTTATGCTCATCGAATCCAGCGATGTTTCTCTCTTCATAGTTGAAGACTTTGACCACCTTCTGGCCGGAAACCATCTCTTCAATGTATCCGTTGGTCTTACCTAATTCGATCTGCTGAGCGACGAAGTTTCTGCTGGATCTCTTAGCGACAAAACGGGTGATGAGGAAGATGACAATAGCGAAGGCGATGACAATCGCTGTGAACATCAGATCCGTGAAGATCATGAAGATGAAGCAGACAACCATCGTCATGATAGAGGAAACGACCTGAGGAAGAGAACGGGCAAGCATTTCACGGAGAGAGTCGACATCGTTGGTGTAGACGGACATGATGTCGCCCTGGCTTCTCGTATCGAAGTAACTGACAGGAAGAACCTGCATATGGGCGTATAATTCGTCTCTGATCTTCTTCTGTACACCCTGGGCGATATAGGCCATTAAGAAGTTATAGAAGAAGGAGGCGACAATACCGGCGATGTAGATAAGGGCAAGAATCAACAATGCGATATTGAATCCTGTCCAGTCCATGCTGCCACCCGGCTCTAAAGCAGGATTGAGATACTTATCCACCATGATTGTACCGGTGAAGTAGCTTCCTGCGACATTGGATGCGGTGACTAGGATTATGCAGAGGAAAACGACAACAAACTGAATCGGATAGAATTTGAAGACATAGCCAAGGAGTCTTCTTACCGAAGCCTTCTTGGTCTTTTTATCGACCTGTGTAACGTTTCTGGCTTTATTCTGCGGCATCGAAATCACCTCCTCCCAACTGGCTTTCATACAGTTCGCGGTAGACAGAGCAATTCTGCATCAATTCATCATGATTGCCTTTGGCGACAATCTTTCCCTTCTCCATGACTAAGATGATATCGCAGTCTTTGATAGAGAGGACTCTCTGAGCGATGATGAACTTTGTGACATCTTTCTTAGTCGTCTGAAGAGCCTGCCTGATAAGGCTATCGGTATGGGTATCACATGCACTGGTGGAATCGTCGAGGATCAATACCTTCGGATTCTTCAAGAGCGCTCTAGCGATACAGAGTCTCTGTTTCTGACCACCGGAGACATTCGTGCCACCCTGAGCAATCGGAGTATCCAATCCCTGCGGGAAGCGGGAGAGGAACTCCGTGCACTGTGCTAAATCACAGGCCTTCATGATCTCCTCATCGGTTGCATCCTCTTTGCCCCAAAGGAGGTTAGAGCGGATGGTCCCGGTAAAGAGTGTATTCTTCTGTAAGACGACAGCGACATTGTCACGCAGTGTCTTTAAATCATAGTCTTTGATATTGACACCACCGATTTTCACATCGCCTTTTGTCGTATCATAAAGTCTTGCCATCAAGGAGACAAGAGTCGTTTTGCTTGAGCCTGTCGGACCGATGATACCGACCATCGTTCCGGAAGGGATATGAAGATCGATATCGGATAAGACATCCTTACCTTCATGATAGGCGAAGCTGACATGATCATAGTCGACAGAGCCATCCTTGACTTCCATGACTGCATTTCCCGGAGAAACGATATCCGGAACCTCTTCGATGATCTCGACGATACGTTCCGTAGAGTTCTTCGAAATGATGATCTGAACATAGACCATGGAGATCATCATAAGGGCCATCATGATCATCATGATGTAGGTGATAAGAGTCGATAATCCACCGACAGTGAAGCTGTTTTCCTGTCCCTTACCGGCAATGATGAGTCGAGAGCCGAGATAGGAGATGCCGATCATCGCTCCATAGACTGCCGTATTCATGATAGGAGAGTTGAAGGAGAGGATCTTTTCAGCGTAGATGAAGTTCTTATAGATGAATTCCGAGACAGAGTGGAATCTCTCTGTCTGAATCTTTTCACGGTTAAAGGCTTTGACAATACGGATACCATCGAGATCTTCTTCGACTGTTTCATTTAAGGCGTCATAGGTGTCAAAGATTTTGACAAAGGTAGGATGAACCTTTTTGGCGATAAAGAGAAGAAGGAAAAGAAGAATCGGAATGATGACTAAGAAGATCCATGCTAATCTCCATTCCGTCACAAAGCACATGACAAGAGCGAAGATCATCAGTAAAGGCGCACGGATGACCATACGGATGGTCATCATGAATGCGTTCTGAACATTGGTGATATCGGTTGTCGTTCTGGTAACGATAGAAGAAGCAGAGAATTTATCGATGTTCTTGAAGGAATAATCCTGAATATGATCATACATCGCCTTTCTCATGTTCTTTCCGAATCCAGCGGATGCGGATGCAGCGTAATAGCCGGCTAAAATACCGGTGATTGCTGCGATGATGGCAAGGCCAGCAATCAATCCTGAATAAAGATAAATGGAATTGAGTGTGCTTTCCTCGGAAGAGATGGCCTTGACGCCGTCGATCAGATACTGCATCAAAAAGACCAGTCCGACTTCACAGACAACTTCGATGAAGACGGAAACCCACGTCAGGGTCACGTCTTTTCCATAGCCACGAATGTATTTGGCAAGTTTGGTAAATGAATTCATAGTGCCTCCTTAATAATTACGTCCCAGATTGCATCGTATTTTGAAGAGGACTTTGCGGAACGCCTCTTTTTCCTCTTCGCTGATCCCTTCTTCCAGTGTCGAGTTCATAATTGCGAACTTCTCATCTATCGTATCTTGAATCTCTCTTCCTTCATCGGTCAGCATGATCTGCTTTCGTCTTTTGTCATCCGCATAAGCTTCCTGTCGGATCATTCCCTTCTTTTCTAGTCCTGAGAGTGTCTGACTCGCTGTCGCTTTCGCGATATGGAACCTTTCCATGACATCCTTCATCGTCTTAGGATGGTCATCATGGGCCAAGAAGCCTAGTGTCAGGCCTTCAATGCCAGTCAGAACCGCTTTTCCAGAGCCAGTGATATTCGTAGAAATATAGGAATCAATTACGCAGGAAGTCAGATGGATGTCTTGACCTAACGGTTTCTCATCCTTCATATTTTCCTCCATTGTTCGTAACCGAACTATATCATTATAAGAGATTATAAAATATGTAAAACTCTTTTTTGCGGAAAGCGTTTCCATCTCAGATCAAGACAAAAAACAGAGGATGACAGAGGTATTCCGATATATCGGCAATCATCGTCCTATATAGTGGAACAAAGTGTGCAATCATCGTTCATTTTCTTCTCTGTTTTTGCTATCATAATCATTAAAAAGAGGTCGCATCATATGAAAAACGAAAACAAACGCAAGAAAAGAGTCGGAAAGATCATCGCCATTACCTGTGCTGTCGTAATCGGCTTACCATTACTTACAGGACTTAGCTATCTTTCCTATGTTGTCTTCTCCTATCATCGTATCGGAGATACGACATTGACTGTCAGTAAATCTGCAAATACAGATACGATTGAAACAGGAAAAGAGTTCAGTCTTACCTCCTATAACATCGGTTTCGGAGCCTATTCTCCGGATTATACCTTCTTCATGGATACCGGATATGATGAGAACGGAAATAAGACAGCCGGCAAATACGGAAAAGGCATCTCCAAAGAGGATGTGCAAAAGAATACAGACGGTTCCGTCTCTGTCATCAACGAATTAAAGAGTGACTTCTACGCACTTCAGGAAGTCGATACCGATTCTGACCGCTCCTATCACATCAATCAGAAAGAGGCATTCGATAAAACACTGAATAGCTATGACAATACCTTTGCCGTCAATTTCGATTCCGCATATCTCTTCTATCCCTTAAATGATCCGCACGGAAAATCCAAAGCAGGCCTTGCCACCTTTTCCAAATACAGCATCCAGTCCAGTGAGAGAAAGGAATACACTATCTCTACTGGTTTCTCCAAGTTCTTTGACTTAGACCGCTGTTTCAGCGTCAATCGCATCAAAGTAAATGACGGAAAAGAGTTCGTCCTCATCAACTCCCATATGTCCGCCTATGATGAAGGAGGAACGATACGTAACAAACAGATTGAAGAACTCCACTCCTTCATGAAGAGCGAATATGAAAAAGGAAACTATGTCATCGCAGCTGGTGACTTCAACCATGACTTAATCACCAATAATCCGATGTATGAAAAGTACGACAAAGAGAACTTCGCCTACAAGGACATCATAAAACAGAAGAAACCGGATTGGCTCAACTATATGTTCGAAGATGACAAGACCTGTAAGTTCGATGATGGATTCACAATCTATGCCGATGACAAAGAGCCTAGCTGCAGAGACTGTGATGTCACATGGGACAGAGGATACACCTATGTCTCCACTGTAGACGGCTTCATCGTCAGCAAGAATGTCAAAGTAAACAGCGTCACTACAACCAAAGTCGGAGACACTGGATTCAGTTATTCCGATCATCAGCCTACCACCTTGAAGTTCAGCTTCTAACCTCATAAAACCGGATATGTCGTCTAAAATATGACAATTTTAGTGATTTTAGACGGCCTATGTAATATTAGGTATAAAATTTACCGTTTGTTTATTCAACAAAAATATCCTATGTCCGAGCTGGACATAGGATATTTTCTATTCAGATCAACTATACTGGTTCGGATCTACGACTTCGCCCTCTTTCCATTCACCATCCATAATGTAGAACGCATAGTTACGTTTCAGTTTAATGGAATTTCCAGTGGAATCGAATCGGAATTCACGTCCGGTCAAATGGTTAGTCAGATGATTAGAGATTGTATCACCACCAAGCAATTCACGCAGTGTATAGGTTGCTGTGGAGGTTCTGGAGGTAAACACAGTATCGTAAGTCAGAGAATAACCATAATCAATCTTAGCATATGCATACCAGTTGCCTGATGTAGCATCTGTCTGAATAAAGTGACCATTCATTGTAATTGTGGTCCCTTTTTCATAAAGGAAGACATAGTTGTATGCAGCTTCCGCTAAAGCCATTGCTACCTCACAATCATCATAGGTGATTGTTCGATAATGTTTGCCGCTGACCTCATTGGAATGCATATTGAATTTAACGACAATACTATAGAAACCGGATTTTGCAGGTCTGATGAAGATACTCTGATTCTCTGTATAACTTGTCAACGGTATGTTTTCAAGCGTCTTTCCGCTAGTCTTTATATCCGAGGCGGAAACGATATCAAACTTGTTCTTATCAAGAGCTTTATCGTTATCGACATCATAGAACACATATGGTGTTGAAGAACCGTATACCCCTTTATACTTAGTAGTCAGAGTCTTCAGTTCAGAATCCGCAATCTTCGTACAGGTAGCAGGAGCCGACTGATTTGAGATTACGACAGAGCAATCCGAAGGATACTTATATTCGGTAGCATCACTCTGTTTATAACTCGTGACTGTATCACCGATATCTGCACCTTCCATGAAGACATTGTTAGCGATGTAATAACGAGCAGAAGAATCTTCAGACGGGATAATGTTACTCTTGTTCAGCTGCACGGATGAAGAATACTCCAATGACTTGGTGTTTCCTCCTCCTAAACCCGACTGTGCGACTCTTTCGATTTTGACATACATGTAAACGCTATTGACATACGTAACGCTTGAGCCTACAGAAGGATCCTCATACCACACTAAGGCAGTATTATCGGGCGTGATATTTTTAAAATATGTAGTGTATACACTATCGGATGTGCTTCTAGTAGTATTGAGGTACACATATACGTTGTAAATACCCTCTTCATTTACAGCACATCTATCATTTTCCTTTTTGTTTGTGCCAGTACCTGTTGTATCGAATAGCGGTTTAAGCTCACTTCGACCAGAGGTGGAATAGCCGCTCCATTTTGAGAACTCACCAGTCCATAGACCTTCATCACGGCTTCCTTTTCCATCCCAGAAGTTTCTCCAGGTTCCGTTCATGGATGTATCAACGTCTAAATATAATTGCTCTCCAGACTTAACCTGAAGATTCTTATAGAAATAATATCCTCTATTAGTATTGTAAGAAGATGTCGAATAATCAGGCTGAGAAAGATAGTATTCCGTATCCCAGTAAACGCCTTGGGTTGATGTAGAAGGATTTGATTTACCATTATAGTCAAGAAGATTACCACTATCATCCTTTAAGAGATTGACGTCACGTCCATGCAATCTAACAACAGATTGTAAAATTGTACCATATCTTTTACCAGCAGAATAAACAGGATATAAGAAGATTACTTTATTGCTTGAACTATCGCCATCATTATCAGCATTATCAATTAAGGACAATTCATCAAAAGCAGAAACATAGTTATAATTACCCTGTGAATTATAACCACAATTGATAGCACTAGTAATACTATAAGTCCAACCATTGAATAAGCATCTATACTGGAATCGATCTCTTCCAGTGGAAGTGGGGTTACTAAGTCTAGAGAATGTATCCGTAGAGATACAGGTATCTGCATAACGGACCTTATATCCGAATTCACCCGTATCTTCACCGCCATCTTCGTAATATCCGTACTTCTTTAAGAGAGTATCTGTTGTAGCGGAGTTATTGTTTTTCATCCATGTCTTATAATTATCGACAGATAACCACTCTTCTAATGTCTTAGTGCCTCTTGAATTATTCTTGATGTACTGAGCCCAGTAAGGAGAAGAGAAGAAGTAGACAGTATAGGCGTTATCATCCAACTGATAGTTGACCTGGATATCATCCATGTAGCCGTGGACCTTATCCTCGTGCTCACCAAACTTGGAGCCGTCGATAAAATAGAACTTACTGAAAGCACTGCCTACAAAGAAGATAGAACAGATGATCGATAAGAAAAGAAATATTTTGGATTTGATTTTCATTTATCTGTCCTCCTAGTTATTGGAAGAGACAATCAGATGGAACTTAAGATCAATTAGCGGAGTAGTCTTTACACTGGTATTGATCTTTTCCCACATACTAGTGAAAGCATCCTTACCGGTCGGAATGCATCCGCTACGGTAAGAGATAATCATCGGCAGAGTCATTACACCTTGGAAGGTGTAAGAACCTGCGATATATGTATCAAATTTTTCAGTAGTCTCAGTAATGGTGTCATCACTGAAGGGGATATTGATCATCTTCTTATCTGTTCCAGTTCCGATTGTAGAATTCGTCATATATCCGGAAGTAGTCTTAGCAGTATCGCTATCCATGGCAGGATAGACAAGACGGAAATAGCTTAAAAATGTATCAGACAAAGTAATCTCATAAGAGAGAGAGTAGGTAAACTGAGAGAAATAATCTTTCATCTCCTCCTTTGTTCTGCCATTCTCAATGTTGAATAAGAACTTTGCCTTGATCGGAGAAGCGAAAGCGACGTCGGTCTGAGTAATGTAAATAAAGGGCTCAATATGAGCATCTGTTGTGTTGTAATCGATGAAGTTTTCATCATCCTCTTCACCATAGGCTAAATATAAAGTACCAAAAGTGGAGTTGATATCATCTTCGACAACAACTTTGTGATTCGTTTTGCTCTTGTCTTGGTTTTCGCCGAAAAAGAATACGGCAAAACCGGTTCCGACCACAGAAAGGATAAGGATGAAGGGCAGGAACAATCCTAAAAACAAGTGTTTGCGCATCTATTACAGTCTCCTCATTTTCTGATCTACACAGACAAAGACATGTCTGGTGATAGATCCGTTATAGGACTTGCTATCACAGAAACGAACGAAGAAATCATGTTTCTCCTCTTTCGTTCCGATGTAATCGAGATAATCGGTACCATTAGGAACTTCGTGAATGACGAAGTACTTTCTGGCTTCACCGACAAGATGAATCTTCAAAGGATACTTCTCATGATAGGAGAGAGTCTTTGAGATATTCGGCTTTTCCTGATAAAGGACAACATAGGTACCTTCACGCATAGCACCCTCATAATGATGCATGCCATCGCCGAAGAATCCGCTCTGATATTCAAACGGATAGATGTACTTGCTGTCTCTATGGATCAGCTTAAAGCTGGATAAGGTAGTATTGCTGATCTTGTCCAAGGTAGGAGGTAGTATCTCATCGACATACGGGATACGTTTCTTCTTCTTGACAGGAGCAGTTTCCTTTTCGAAAACTTTCTCATCATAACTATCAAAGACAACACACTTCTCACCTTCCAAAGCTTTGACAAAACAGTACTTCTGAGAGAGAAGCTGATAATAACGGATATTGTACTTCTCTGTCATCTTGGAATAGAGAACGGAGTAGATGATCAAGAGCAAGAAAGCGATGACTAAGGTGATAATACCGATAGAAGACTGCAGATAAGTCACAAAATAGCCTAGGGTAGCATTTTTGTAGCCTGTCCACTCACCTACGATAGAATCAAAGGTCAAAGCCGTCTCACCGACCATGGTAGAAGAGTTGCTATCACCACGGAACGTGAATCTCTTATTGCCCTCCGTATCAACACCGATGCTGATAAGACGGTGGACAATCGTGACCATTCTGCCTTTTTCAGAACTTTCCATCTTAAAGGCATAAACCTTCATGACCTCTAAATCGTCTGCAGACTTAACCTTATTTAGGGTGATAAGGGAGTACTGTGAGATACGATTCTTCTCATCAAGAAGATTATTCTCCTTCAAGTAGGTATTTCCGGAATAGGCTTCCGACATAGACGCAGTCTCAATGATAACAGCTGCCTGATTACCGATGAACAGCTGATTGCCATTGGTTCTGGAGATAGCACCATATACAGTAAGACCGATCAATCCGATATAAAGGACACTGAGGAATCCTGTCCAGAAGTGAGAGAATCCTTTGCTTGTCTTGATTTCTCTCTGGTAGGCATCCAACACATCTTCACCCTTCTTCTGTTTCTTGACTAGCTTACTATACTTTTTGTCGACATCCTTCTGAATTCTGACATCTTCCATCTTATTGACATAAAGAAGCTTCTTCGCATTGAAAAACAGAGCCGCAATGCCAATAAAGGCAACAGCAAACAAAGCAATAACGATAATACAGACCAGATA
Organism: bacterium; assembly: GCA_963621825.1. GTDB lineage: Bacteria > Bacillota_I > Bacilli_A > RFN20 > CAG-288 > Enterosoma. The sequence goes on along the minus strand of CAVFFP010000008.1, from coordinate 50,167 downwards.
GGTCAACTGAATTGCGCTCATTAAAATCATGTATGTAACTCACTTCCTTATAATAAAATATCACAACCGAACCTACAAACATAATCTTCGATGTAGATAAGCAGATCCGGTTGTGATTTATGTATAGTTTAGAAAAATAAGATAGGACGACTACGAATCAAAAGTTTAGAGATTGATTAGGCAGCAACGATGGTGGCAACGGTTTCGATGGAAAGCTTAGAATCACTTCCAACATCAGCCAACATTGCAGCATATTCTTTATCAGTGTGAGGTTCAGCAGTCTTTAATGCCACAACAGAAGTAGTAGCTCTATTGGCATCAACAACTTCAGCAGCATACTGATTAGTATATGTAAGGTAATTGAATGTGAAGTCAGAAGCGGCTGTTGCAGTATCAGCGGTATTGTTTAACGGAAGAGTCATCGTGTAGTCCTTATCGCCAGTAGTATCGGTCTTCCATGTGAAGACATATTTACCATCTGCAGCACCGGTTGTATCCCAAGTACCCTTTGTAGTTTCAGCGGTATTCATACCAACATATTTCTTTGCGTTACCAGTGAATGTGAATGTAGTGACAATCTGAAGCTTAGCAGCACCATCGATATAATCATGAGTCTGATTATCTGCAACATAGGGAGTAGTGTACTTGATATCGAATGTAGTGGCTGTGCTTGTTAAATAGATACCCTTAGCGATGGCATTATTTCCATAAACGGGAGTGGAATCATAAGTAGATTTTCCATCAACGTTTGTGACTGAACCATCAGCGTTTGTCACATTGACATAACCATTACCAGCAGTAAGAATAGCAGAACGAACATCAGCAGTCTGATCTAAGTGAAGATCAGCAGAAGTTGTAGAAGTAGTCAACTCACCGATTCTTAAAAGGTTCTCAACCTTGATGCTTCCATTAGCGGAAACTTTTGTCTGGTTTTCACCGAAGAAGTAGACAGAGAAACCGGAACCGATAACGGCAAGAGCGGCAAGTGAAGGTAAGACAATACCAGCAAAAATCTTTTTCATAAATTTTCAATCCTCCATGAATTTTTGTGCGGTAGACTTTACAAAACAACAATTCCTTATTTCAACAGAATCACTATCTCATTTCATTGATGTGTTTTATCTAGTTCCTTTCGATAAGAAGATGATGATGAATCATTCATCTTTTTATCCTAGATAATTCGTATAAAGGAATGAGAAGCAAAGCTGTCAATCACTACTTACCAAGCTCCCCTAATAAGCTCAATAAGCCGAACTGAGATTTTGCGAGTGAAATCATACCCCCCCCGTATTTTTTTGTCAATAAAATGAAATTAAAATTTAAATTTGCAAGAGGATTCTATCCTCAAATATCATAGGAAAATAGTTACTAGGAAGTAGTAAATACCTTGTAGGATATACAGAAATCAGACTCCGGAAGAGAAAGGTTAAGCACGCATGCAAGCTCACAAATATATATTTGAATAATATTATTTATATAAACATATGTTTAATATATAAACAAAGGGCATGTTGCCTCTATCTTCCTTATAGATTTTGATGAAAATCGTATAAATTCATCAAAAATCAGTTATTTTTTGTGAAAAATTTAATTATTCACATATAATTATCATTTGACAAATAGTTGTTTTTGTCAAATTCCATATAGTATTCAACCCTGATTCTTACACAACATGAGTTATTTTTTAGAATCTACCATAAACAAAAATTATTGTCCTTTTGGCATAGAAGGCGGCAGTTTCTTTAAACAAACATTAAAACTTCTTTACAAGCGCTAAAATAGCGCTAAAAGTCATTTGACAAAACAGCGTTTTTGTCAAATTGATATTTTGTCTGTCTTCCTTCGTTTTATAGGTTATAGAGGTTTTATCCTAGCGCTAAAATAGTGCTTGTCTCTTTTCATCTGTTTCTTATCATCTCTTTATTGATACTATTCGTTTCTCTTATTGAACATAAACATAGTTCAAGGCATCATTATCTATATATAGGGGTGTCATTTGACACTTCTTTTATGTTTCTTCTTTTTGCTAACCTATTTAGAAGAAAGGAAACAGAACCTATGAAGAAACACAACATTCTAATATCCGTACTAGCCATGATTGCTATGACTGGCTGCGGAGCGAAGGAATCCACGCCTGATACGAACACTACGAATACTACAGCTGATACTACCTCCGCTATAGCAGAACACACCTATAGCGATAAGTGGGCCTATGATGAGACATCCCATTGGCATGAATGCATAAAAGACGGTCATACCGATATCTCCGGTAAGGCTGATCATACGTTTGGAGAGTGGAAAGTAAAAACAGCAGCTACCTATACGACAGATGAGATTGTAGAAAGAGCCTGCACTGTCTGCGGAAAGAAAGAAGAGAAGACAAATCCAGATTCCAAGCTTCCAAAGAAGAGCCGTGAATTATCCGTAGCGGAAATCGAAGATGACGTCTATGACGGCTGTGCACGTGCCATCACGAGAGATATGATCACCTGCACCAATGATATCGGCGGTCTCGTCATTGAATACCGTAGTGAAACAGAAACGGAATACACAACAGAAGCTCCGATCGATGCCGGCACTTATTATTATCGTGTCACATTGAATGGCACCGATGAATGGGAAGAGAAGGTAGTGACAGGAGATTTCACCATCTGCCAGTATAATCTCGGTCTTCCAAAAACAGATTTTGTATCTCTCGGTACCCTCTCTAGCGGAGACGTAATCCTTTACACCTATGACGTAAGCACTATCTCAAATGGAAGAGATACCGAAGTCCATCTCACAGTTGATTCCTCCTACAATACCGTCGGTAAACATACCATAGACTTTGATGCGACCTGGTTGGATAACAGCAATTACTTCATTACATCCGAATACGAAACAGAGACAATAACACTTAAAGTCGGTGATACCTCTGATCTTAGAGTAACCATCAAGCAAGCATACACTATTAATGATACCCCCGCACTCACAACCAACAGCATCACACAAGGAACGATTCACCCCGGAGATACCCTTTATGTCAACGAGTTAGGTAAATCCATTACCGTTACAAGACTCAGTCAGAACGGAAAATTAATAGAAGCTGCAACCATCGGTGAAGCCGTTGACATGCTGGTATCCGGAGTCACAACGGATGAATTGAAAGCCGGAATGTATCTGATTACCGGTGACCCCATCCCCTTAGAGCAGTGTGCCTTTGCGGATATTACGGTCAAAGAAAAATCCGTCACGACAAATGGATGCTACAACTTGTACTTCCCAGACTATGACATCACAAAAAAGGTAAGAATCACTTTACCCAATAATGCAGAATCCTTATCTTCCGGTGAGACAAGCACCGGAGTTCGTATCGATTTCGTCGGTGAGTTTACAAACTGGATCGGCCGTGAATTTATCATCAGTGAGCCTGGCTATAGCACAATAAGAGCAACCGGAAAAATCACCTCTTTGCATGAACACTCTGCTGATCTTTCTACCACAGGAAAGTGCAGTGATTGCGGATTGAACAATGTCGAAACAATGACCTTTGATTCCTCTGGCAAAGCCGTTTCCGGAAATAAGACATTCTTCAAAGGCGAAGCTTATCAGTTCCATACCACCATCCCTTGTGCAAAAGAGGCAACAAAATACAAATTCGAAATCAATCTCGCATCTACAAGCGATCAATACAGCAATTATTCCATAACCATCGTGTCTAAAACCGGAAAAATCATTCAAGATATCACAAATACCCTAGATACCGGTGTTTTGACAGTGCCAGCCGGCAACAACCTCGTAAAAAGCATCTCCATCATAACAACCATTGCAAAGACACAACAGGATAACACGATTTCCACTCTTTCCTTCTCTATCACGAAGCAATAAACATCGATATCAAAACAAGGCCGCTTCAAATGAAGTGACCTTGTTTTCATTTATTTGTCATTTAAAAAGAATTTGATCGTATTTATTTAGCAACTCATTCAACTCTTTTGACTTGCTTTCCGCATAAAGTGTATGGCTAAAGATATTATTGCACTAAGTCATTGCGACACTCAGTAGCACAACAAACTATAGTTCTAATCTTTTAGGCATCCTATCGGTATGACAAATACGTCATCTTCTCTTTTATATCCATATCTTGTTCCTGTGATGATCATCTTCAAATCAGGCAACCTGATTTTAGTATTATCCTCTTCATTATGTTGTAGGATCAGTTTCTCTATTTTACAGAGATGTTTTGCGCCTTCCTCAATCTCATTCGTACCTAATTTGAATTCAATGAGAGCATATCTTCCATCATTTAGATGCAATACACAATCCGCCTCTAAACCTAATTTATCGCGATAGTACGAAACCTCTCCCTGAAAGCCTTGGGAATATACTTTTATATCTCGAATACACATCGTCTCAAATAGGAAGCCAAAGCTTTTCAGTTCTTTCATATAGAGAGAAGGAGAACCACCTAAGGCAGCAACTGCAATCGATGGATCCACAAATTCTCTTTTTCTACCGCTTCTCATTGCTGCCTTCGATCTTATGGATAGACACCATCCATAGATATCTTCAACAATGAACAATTTTTCTAGAACCTCAATGTAATCGTCCAATGTAGCATCCGATATACGGTTAGTCGCATTGATATCTTCAAGTAGGCTTGTCTTTTTAGCTAACGTAGAAATATTTCTAGCATAACTGCGTAACACAGCCCTCATGGTCTGAGAATTCCTTTTCACATGATCTACTGTATTCATATCTCGCATATAGATCTGTTCAAAATAATCTCTCGCCACCAATAGCTGTGCCTCTTTGTCGTCCATTAAAACACTAGCAGGCCATCCGCCTCTGCACGCCGCAAAGATGATGTCCTCTAATGACATATCGGTACTGCATCCACTCTTTAAATCGTTTTTATGATCAAAAAGATTCATCAGCGAAACCGAACCGTTGGATCCTCTAGACTCATAAAGACTCATCGGATACATTTTCAAAGTAGAGATGCGTCCTGTTCCAGTGTGTTTTGTATCTATAATCTTCGATGTAGAACCGGTAAGGATAAAATGACCTTGTCCATGATATTCATCACAATAGGATCTTACAGCATCCCAAAGAGCAGGTGCATCCTGCCATTCATCAATCAGTCTCGGCTGTTGACCATCCAATAACGCAGATGGATTGATCTGAGCTGTATAAATGAGTTCATCCTTGTTTGTATCTCTTTGAAGCATAATCTTGATCTTCGCCTTCTGAAGAGCGGTTTCAGTCTTTCCGCACCAATTCGGTCCAACAAGTGGGGTGCAGTACAGTTCGCTTCGGTTTTTTTCAATGTTTTATTTCGGTTTTTTTCACATTTTTACTTTGTTTTTTTCACTCCCTTCCTGATGCAAGATATTTCAACTACTAGGCAACGATCATAACGATGTATGGTTACTTTATTCAAAAAATCCACATAAGTTTGTATGTTTATGTGAATTATAGAGTCACTTATTTGTTCTCTTTTGTTTCCTGATAATATTCTGGAACATCGGGAATGGAATTGATGCCGTCTACCAGCTGTTTTAAGGCGCTGTTGATCTTTAACGGATTGATTTTCGGCAAATCCGATACTTCAATCTTATCTTTGCCAAGCATCGTCTTTAATGCAATCGTCTGCATTCGAATATCATACTGACCTTGGAATAAAGGAACAATCGGTTTATCGAGATGATACATCTTATAAACAGCAGTCATGGCTGTTCTGACCGATGTCTCTACTGTGAATACAACATCACCAGGAAGTTCAACGAATTGACCGATAAAAGCAAGATTGGATGTGCTAGTAGGAATGATTTCCGGTCTGTCCTTTATCTTACGAGGCATAAACTGAGATGTGATGTAAGGCATGATGGTCGGAATTGCAATGGAGTGAGAGATGATTTCATCCATCTTATCCTCAAGTCCACACCAATATAAGAATTCTTTTAAGATCTCTTCGCCATCACATTCATTCATCGGCTTTTTCATATATTCACCTTTGTTGTTGGAATGTAATCCATAGAACCATAATACCTGAACATTATCCGGCTGATCCGGGCATGTAGGCTGCAAGGCTGCTCCATAGGTGATGAACCAAGGAGAGTGAATAAAGGTAGTAGCTCCACCTTTACCGGTTAAGTTACCAGTCTTTTCTTCCAGACACTTAAAGAAGAACAACACAAAATCAGAAATATGTCTAGTCCTGATTTTGATAAAGATATCAGTTATCTAGTGCACATGAGGAATGAAATCGTCCACCTATCAAAAATTCTTCCAGCAGAACTTTTTCATGAATTCTGATATCTTACCAGTATCTCTACCTTCATAATAAGCAACTAACATTTTCTTAAATTCAGGAACCTTGCTTTCCGGGATAACAAGCAACCCTGCTCCTTTTGAAATCAAAAAGTGATTTGCAAATATTACGGATGCTCTTTTGTTTCCATCATTAAAGATCTGCGTTTTCATGCAATATAAACAAAGCTCAATTGCAATATCAACCGGTTCTTCCTTTTTATTTAATATTTCATCGATTTCTTCTTTGATTACGTTTTCTATCGGTAGTGGAGGAATATAGGTTGTACCTCCAATTGTTACAGGAACACACCGGATCCTACCCCCATAAGTATAGAATCCCTCATTTACAAGACTGGCTATATAACACAGTATGGAATAACTTGATTTAGATTGAGCAACATCTTTATCCATAATGAATTCCCAAGCGTGTTTCAAATTCAATATCTTTTGAACATCTGTTGGAGTCATTCCACTTACTTTTCCATTTTCAATGATTGTTTCCGTATCAGGAAATGTAGTAGCAATGCCTTCAAGAACCGCTTGATCATATATATTAGATTTCATGTTGGCTCTTGCAAAATCAATATTCATTAAGACTCTAGAAGATAATTCCTGTTCTGTATAGCCTAATTTCAAAAGTTCCTTATTTATTCTTCTGATCTGTTTCTTATATTCCTTTCTATCTTTTAATAATCTAGAGATGGATGCAAACAATTCATCAGAATAGGAGTCAACATACGTAGATGTATTACGACCTAAAACACGCTTTCTGATATAAATATATTTTTTGCCATCTTTATCTTTGATTTCAATAGATCCATCATAGGGAATCAAATTCAATCTTGCATTGATTTCCGCTCTCTGTTCTAGCAGTGATTGAATCAGCATATATTGATCATTCATCTCCGTCTCTCCTTTAGGGTGCATTTCTATATTTATCATATCATTTCGCACCCTAATTGTCGATAGATCAGAAGGAAGCAGATTCGCGTTACCAAGTGTATTAGGCTTAATTTCAGTGACATCCTTTTCTATGCTTTGCATCATACTATTCGTCCATGGTATCAATGCAAAAATCGTATCAACAACTGTTTTCTGATTTCATTTATCATTTACAAACAATAGATATCATTCGCATATAAGGAAGCCAAATCATCGATTCAAACAAAAGAAAACGGCCTGACACATTCAATGCGTCAAACCTATTGTTTCGTAATGATAAGAATATCCTTGTAGTTATAAAGGTGACAAATACAAGAAGGTTTTAAACACCAAGGTCTTGAGAACTTAGCAGATAATAGAGGTCTTTAGTTTCAGAACAAACCACTCATTTTACTCTTCGTAATAACTTCGCTAAAATATAAGGCAATAGGAAAACAATGAAGAATTGTAACCATCGAACTCCCCTTCTCATGGCTTCCACGCATTTCTTACCGCATCATATATGTATTTTCGTTTGTTATTTACTTTTTATGCGTTATTTTTTGTGCTTTTCTTGGTAGGTCTCTTTCAGTCTATCAATTGCCATCTCCACACTCATTGTATGATATGGAAAATAGATAATTTGCATTGTTTTTGCAGGTGCTTGCTTATAAATCTCTTTGCTGTTTTCGCCCGAGTAATAATGCCATCTACGATAAACATACCCCATCCAGTACATCGTTTCTCGGTCGTATGTCTCACCGCCCATTTTCAGTTTATCTTTAAGTTCGTCAAGAATACGTTCCATAATGTATTCTTTTCCCGCCCATTGCATATGATTAAATTCAGAATCAAGGTCGTCAGCTATATCCGACAGCATAAAAGCCTTAATAAAGGTTTCACTATCCAATCCTTTATCAATAGACATCTCAAACAGTTGTCCTTGCATATCCGAAAGTGCTGATTGCAGACTATCACTCATATTACTCTCCCTTCAGAATTTCATCGAAGAATTTTCCTTCTCTACGGTATTTCAATAATATCTCTTCCGTAAGATCTATCCCCTGTTGTCTTCGGATAATACTCTTATCTTTAAGTATTGCCAATTGAAGGGGTGTCAATTCTCTCTTATTTACGATTTCGAGTTGGTTACACGCTTTTTCCGTTTTGCAGACATACTGAATGCCAAGGTCTAATGCAGAAAGACTATGGATGAGTGCGACGTCGGTAATTTCCTTTTCGAAAAAGTTCTTCATCACTCGGTACATACGGTCGTTAGCGATATATCCGAGTATCACATCATATCCGTCCGCCAATTTTTCGTACTTTCTATAGACATCACTCCCCTTAACTTCGTCCATATACCCGCGATAATAAGCAATCAGCATTGCCCATTCGAGACTCATTTTGACTTTCAAGACTTTCAGTCCTGTTAAGTCGAGTTTCATCGTGTAAAGGATTGGTTTGTCTTCATCGCATATTAAAGTTAAGGGCTGTGCCGGATCAGTACCAAGATAGAACCCTTTTCCAAAGTCGCACGACACACGGCTTATCGGTTCAATCTTGCCGGCGATACCTTTCTTCGAACCATGATAAACAATCAATCTGTTATCATCGGTATCATGTTTTACTTGCTTTACGATGTAATCAAATAGGTCAATGTTGTACTTCTTACAAAACTCGAACAATTGCGTTTGTGCCATCTTATTCGGCTGTGTCTTTCCGTTCTCCCACCGATTGATTGACAACGCCGTCGTTCCGAGAGCCTTTGCAAACTGTTCTTGGCTCATTTTCGCTCTTTGTCTTATGTTTTTTATAAGTTTATCCATAACAATCACCTATCACTTGTTGTTTGCTATATTCTATCAAATGATAGTCTACTCATCAATAATTTATCTTTAGCAATACCCAAAGCAGCCATTCATTTCAATTAATAGTTTTCGTTCGACTGTAGCTTACAAAAAGAAAAAGGACCCATGAATTCATTTTCAGAAGTCCTCTAAATCATACATTTGATGATAAATATCGCTGGATAAGCCTGTTTGGCAAGAAAAAAGGCTTGAATCGAATCAAGCCTGTTTATTCTTAATGGTGCCAACTGCCGGACTTGAACCAGCCACCTACTGATTACAAATCAGTTGCTCTACCGGATGAGCTAAGTTGGCATTTTCAACATGGTGAGTGCTACAGGGATCGGACCTGCGACCTCTTCCGTGTGAAGGAAGCGCTCTCCCGCTGAGCTAAGCACTCGAAATAGAGAGCTTATTTAGTATACCAACCTTATTGTTGTCTTTCAAGCAAAAATTTAGCTTGTTTTCATCGATTTATAGCCGTTTGGCATATTTATTTTTCAATAGGTAGGTTATATAATATTTTCAGTCCATTTTAAGGAGGTACCTTTATCATGAAATGGTTTAATTCTCTTCCCCGTTTAGTTCAGTTCATCCTTCTTCTCATCCCGTTCGTTGGCTGGATCGTCGAAATCTATGTCCGTCTCACTGCTATGCTCTCCAAGACTACCACTGAGAACATCTTAGGCTTCATCCTCTTCTTATTCTTCGGATCCGTCTTAGCCTATGTCGACTTGATCTGGGTTCTTCTCTTCCATCACCTCATCCTCGCTAAGTAATCGATTGATACTTATCCCAAACAAAATGACCTGGTCACCCAGGTCATTTTTGTTGCCTTTAAATCAGTCTTTCTAAGAACTTATCGATATTGTCGAAATATTCCAAGTCATACTCCTTTGTATGACTCTCTACTAATTTCTGAATATCCGCTTCCGTAATATCCGCGTTATTCAGTTCAGAGCAGAGCTTTGTGATCTGCCATGACGTGTAGCCTAAAGTAAGTGTAGCAAAGCATTTTACAAGATTCTCATCCAATTTTGGAAGTTTGCGTCGGATCAGATTCTCTCTTGTCTTTTCATCCGGAAGAGAGATGGATATCACATCATCGAATACTTTTTCATTGACGACCCTCTCATCGATCATATCCGGGCAGTTTGTCGTCATGACAAATAAGACTCTCTTGTTCTTCTTCTTGATCTTTCTCATCTCTCTCTTAAAGTAGTCTAAGAAGAGGTTGCAGATATCAAAGGAGACGCTGTCCTCTTCTCCTCTTGGAAAATAGCAGAGAGGATCCTCTAAGAAGACGATGGAGTTGTTGTTTTCAACCGCGGGTTCTATCACACGAGCGACAGAACGGATGGCATCCGGATAATTGTCATTGCTGAAGTCCATCAGCGTGGATAAAGGGTATACGGTCGCATTGAGTTCCTTAGCCAAGGCTTTGACTAGAATCGTCTTACCGACACCATACGGACCATGGATGAAAAGGCCGTTGAGTTTTCTTGTCTTCATCTCATCCTTTTTCCAGGGTTCGATGACATCCATCCTAAGATATTCCTTTGTCTTATCCTCTCCGATGAAGTCAGAGAAGGATCTCTCACTTTCCCATCCGGAGAATGTCTTCAGTCCTTCCTTTAATCCTCTTGCATAGGATTCCTTGTTTGCGTATTCCTTTTCTAAAGAGAGATACTCTCTTCTATCGATGCTATTAGTAGCTTCCTTGTATAGGATACGGGAAAGATGGGATAGCAGATGATATTTCTCCTCCGCTAGCTCATAGTCCTTTTTCTCCATCGCTTCTACGGCTTCCCGATAATATATATTCAGATTTTCTTTTAATGCCATGTCGATCATATGGTTTTTCCTCTTCCATGAATATTATAAAAAAACAGAAAGAGAAAGAAAAAAGAATTTTCATCGTATAATAGTTAACCGAGGTACAGATATGAACAACATAGATAAAATCATCACACTGCTTAACTCCTCCTATTCTCCCTTCCATGTCGTAAGAAACATCGAGAACGAGTTAAAAGATAACCAATTCAGACAATTAAGGGAAAACGAGAACTATCAGATTGAAAAAGGAAAGAAGTATTACATCAAAAGGAATGATACCAGCATCATCGCCTTCTCTGTTCCTGAGGACTTCTCTTTTGAAGACTCCTATTTCCTTCTTACCGCAACACATAACGACTCTCCTACCTTCAAGCTCAAGCCCTCCCCTATCATCCATAAAGGAAATCTCATGCTCTTAAATACAGAGCCCTATGGAGGAGGAATCTATTCCACCTGGTTAGATAAGCCCTTATCCTTTGCCGGAAGAGTATTAGTCGAAAAGGACGGAAAGATCGAATCCAGACTCTTATCCATCGATGAAGATCTTTTAGAGATACCTAGCGTCTGCATCCATATGAACAGAAACGTCAATAACGAGAATAAGACGAATCCCGCTGTTGACACCTTGCCTATCTTCTCCAGCGATATCGAGAACTTCTCCTTCGATGACTACCTCTTAGAGAAGTTAGGTCTGAAAGAAGACGGATATCACGTTTTAAGCCATGACCTTTTCCTCTATAACAGAGAGAAAGCAAGACTCATCGGAAAGGATCAGGATTTCCTTGCCTCCGGAAGACTGGATGACCTCTCCGCCGCTTACTCTACCTTATTCGGATTTTTATCCTCTAAGGGAGGAAAAGCAATCCAGGTCTATGCCTCCTTTGACAATGAGGAAGTCGGAAGCCTTACAAGACAGGGCGCCAATTCCACCTTCTTAAAAGAGACCATGAAGAGAATCCTCGTCTCCTTAGGAAGCAAGAACGATGACTTAGAAAAGACTATCGCATCCTCCTTCATGCTCTCTATCGATAACGCACATGCCGATCATCCGAATCATCCTGAATACACAGATAAGACGACCCATGTCGAGATGAACAAAGGTATCGTCATCAAATATAATGCCAATCAGAGCTATACAAGCGATGCCTTCTCCTCTAGTATCATCAAAGCAATCATGAGAAAGCATGATATCCCCTATCAGGAATATACAAACCGCTCTGACTTAAGAGGCGGTTCCACCTTAGGCAATATCAGCAACAGCGAAGTCTCCCTTATCACCGTCGATATCGGACTTGCTCAGTTAGCAATGCATTCCAGTTATGAAATCATGGGAAAGAAAGACATCGACTATCTTGTAGAGTTTGTAGAAGAATACTTCGATACTCCGCTTCAGATCAGAGACGAAACAGTAACTTACTAAAACAAAAAAACACGGATAGAGTCTATATGACAAATATAGAAAATCCGTGTTTTTCAGTAAGAAAAAAACCTTCTCGTAAGGAGAAGGTTCGTTTTTCAAGATGGTGGGTCTTAGTGGGCTTGAACCACCGACCTCCCGCTTATCAAGCGGACGCTCTAACCAACTGAGCTAAAGACCCATTTCAAAGGCGACAAATATCTTACATTAATCCGAAACCTATGTCAAGCAATTTCGAAAAATTAGCTGAGATTCTGTAAAACAGGAAAATCATCCACTTTCAAAAAATGAATAAAAAGCATGATTTTTTATCAAAAGTTAGCCAAAACTAACCGTTTTTAGGCGGTTTCATCGCATCTAGCCTTGAATAAAAGGAAGAAACAAACTAAAATAAAATCATGATTGGAGGATCTACCATGAAAAAAGTCAAAGTTAATCAGGATTTATGCATCGGCTGTGGTGCTTGCACAGGAATCGCTTCCGACATCTTCACATTCAATGATGATGGCAAGGCTGAAGCTACCGGTGTTGTCACTGCTGACAACGAAGCCAGTGTCGATGAAGCTGTTGCCGGATGCCCGGTTCAGGCTATCGAAGCTGAGTAATCTACTCTAAAACCAAAAACAAAAGCCGCTTGCTCAGCAGGCGGCTTTTCTCGTGCTTTGTCTTTGGATGACAATCGTCATCTTGATGACTTTTGTGACTTCCTCATCATATCCGTTGACCTCGCGGAAGATCTCATTTCCAAGGCCATCCGTCCATGCATTGCGAACAATCGTCTGCCCTTCCTGATAGGAGGAGATATGGAACTTTGCTCCGGGATGGGAGTTTTTCATATAGTCGACAATGACTGCAGAGCTTTCGCTGTCCGTGAGGATGGATACCTCATGGATAGATCCATAATCATCAATCGTCATATCAAAACGATAATCGTACTGAGAGAGGAAGATTGTCGTCTTGTTTCCGTCTTCCTGCATCGTCTTTCTCGAGTTCTTTTTCTTCAAGCGCTCGATTCTGACCTCTGTCAGTTCCTTGATCTTAGCAAGTCGGATTGCAGACTTTCTCAGGTTGACGTTCAGTTTATCATCCTTCAGTTCAGCGCGGTTAAGGAAGTAATGTTCCGTGAAGAGTCCGTACTTGCAGAACTGGAATATGATATGATGGAAGAAGATTTCATAAAGGATACAGACACTCATGCTCTTTACAAGGTTGTAGGGCATGAAGATGCGTAAGACAGATAAATCATAGGAGTCGTGAATAGAGAAGAAGGAAGAATACTCATTTAACAGCTGGTTTTGATTTACCATGTAGATCGTCGTCCACTGATAATCGTTGAACGCGATCGGAATGAGGAAGGCATATTCCAAAGAAATCATGGACACCGAGACAAAGACAGACATGAAGATATATCCTAAGAAACGGATCCAGAAGTTCTTGCGGAACATCCTAAGACTCCTATCCATCAATAACATACCAAATAGGAGGAAGAAGGACATCAGGAAATTGAAGATGCCTTCTAATGGAATCGGTGTCGTGATAGAGTTGAAGAAGGTCAGCATCACCAATCCCACCTTGAATACCGCAACAAAGAATGCGGCCCAGAATCCATATAAAGCATAGGTAGCAAGGACAACGACGTCGCTAGCCTCAATCGGCATGACATAGTAATAAACCATGCCAGGAATCTTGCCAAAGAGGGCAAAGGCATATCCTAAGATTCCGAGACCTAAAATGACAAAAGAACGGATGACATTCTCCTTCTTCGTAAAAAACGGTCTCGATTTCTTTTCTGGCGAATTAATATTCTCCATCTGTGCTCCTCTTGAAGTCGTTATGCTCCTTATCGTATCGGCACTGAGCCATCAAGGCATCGATATCCTCCTGTGGGATTTCGACGACCTTTCCCTCTTCGAGTCTTCCTAACAAGATATTGCCGATTCTGATACGGACTAACATTCTGACCGGATGGTCTAATGTCTCCATCATATGACGGATTTCACGTTTCTTTCCTTCTCTGAGAATGATGGATAACAGTGCACCATCCTCTTCATCACGAAGGACAGTTGCCTTGCAGGGAAGTGCAGTATAGCCGTCCTGCATGACATAGATGCCTTTCTCCAACTGAGGAATCTCATCTCCTCTCAGTTTGTTCTTCACCTTGACTAAATACTCTTTTTCCGGAGCAGAGGAAGGATGGGTGACGAGATTTGCAAATTCACCGTCATTGGTCATGATCATCAATCCGGTCGAATTATGGTCTAGTCTTCCGACAGGGAAGACACGTCCATACTTCTTCGGAATGTAATCCATAACCGTCTCTCTTCCCTCTGGATCACTCAGAGTAGATAATACGTTATAAGGTTTGTTGAAAGCTAAATAGACTAGCTTTTCACCCGTTTTCTTATTCACTGGGTTACCATCCACGACAATCTCATCTTCTGCCGTGCACTTAAAACCCTGTTCCGTCACAACTTGTCCATTGACAACAATCTTTCCTTCGGAAAGGTACTGTTCCGCTTTTCTGCGGGAACAATATCCGAGGTTTGATAAAATCTTTTGAATTCTTTCTTTTTCCATACAAGAAGTATTATATTGAAATAGCAAGGAAAATCAAATTATGAACACCGAAAACCAGAATAACGAAGGAAAAAGAGAAGAATCACAGATAGACAAGGAAACAGAAGTTGAAAATTTTCTGAAAGGACTCTCCATTCCTTTTGAAGTCTATACCCATGAAGCGTTATACACTATGGAATCCTGTGAGAAGATAGAAAAGGAATATGATATCCATATACCTAAGAATCTGTTTTTAGCCAATAGACAGCAGACACAGTTCTACTTACTTCTCATGCCTGCCAATAAAGTATTCAAGACAAAGGAATTATCCTCCCAGATCCATTCCGCAAGATTGTCCTTTGGAAATGAAGACGCACTCTTTCATCTTTTAGGTGTGAGAAGAGGATCCTGTACACCATTAGGTCTATATTTTGACAAAGAGAATCAGATTCAGTTTCTGATCGACGAAGATATCCTTTCTTATCCAAAGATCGGTATTCATCCTATGATGAACACAAAAACACTAGTGATAAAGACTGAGGATCTATTACATACGTTTTTGAAAGAAATCAATCATCCCTATCAGAGCGTGAAACTCATCGGTGAATAAAAAAAGACCTGCCGAAGCAAGTCTTAACATCTCAATTGGTGGTGGATCAAGCAGGGCTCGGACCTGCAACCACTCGGTTATGGGCCGAGGGCTCTAACCAATTGAGCTATTGATCCCTATATGGTGGCTGCGGGGAGGGTCGAACTCTCGACATATCGGGTATGAACCGACCGCTCTACCAACTGAGCTACGCAGCCAAATAGGCAAAAAGTATTATACTTGTCAACCACATTTATTGCAACATTTTTTTGAGTTTTTGATGAAAATTCAAAACGTATTAAGAAGACAAATATACAATCTTATATAAAATAAATAAGAGTGTATGATGAAAACAGAGCCTAAAACAGAAATATTATTGAAACCTAAACCTAAACAATCAACATTCAAATACAAAAGTATATTAGGCAAATATCTATCTTCCCATTTTTCAAACAACGGATATCCTTTTCTATCTCACCATCCTATTTTCTCCAATTGACATTTATCCAACGTGACCAATAAAGAGTAGGGCATTTTCTGACACGTTTATCTAAAAACTATCTTATTTTATAATTTTCAATTGTTCCAAAAAGGAGGCATAAGATTCCAGCGTTCTCCTTTTTCACAATGGTCTTAGACCATTTTAGAAAGAGGTTCGAAAAAGAGCAGATTACACACGAAATAACACATGACAATATAGCAGACAAACGAAGAATTCGGCTTGCTAAAAATCTCAACACGAACGATAATATCAAAGTCATGCTGATTTCATTGAAAACGTGTGGAACCTGTTTGACTATGATTGGTGCAGATATTGTCATACATCTCGATCCATAGTGGAATATGACTATCGAAGACCAGGCAAGCGAGGAAGAAAAAACCTTCTTATATCTTCGATAACGGAAGTTCAAGGACTACACTGAACGATAATGATATTCAATATTTGCTGAACTAAATATATAATATTATTGCGACTAAAGACAAAATTTAAATATACATATTTTGAGAGGTACACGAAAATGGATTATAGAAAATTCAATGATACAATCCTTGTCAGAATTGATAGAGGCGAAGAGATTATCGAGAAGGTCAAAGAAGTCGCAGCAAAAGAAAACATCAAATTAGCAAGTATCAGTGCACTCGGTGCCACCGATCATTTTATCGTGGGTGTCTACAACGTCGAAGAAAAGAAATACTATTCCAATGAGTTCAAAGGAAGTTTTGAAATCGTATCGCTGACAGGTACAATCAACACAATGAACGATGAGTTTTACTGTCACCTTCATATGAGTGCCGGCAACGAAAAAGGACAAGTCTTCGGTGGCCATTTAAATAAGGCTATTGTCAGTGCCACCTGTGAAATGGTCATCACTCTCATCGATGGTAAAGTAGACCGTTTTCACGATGATGTGACCGGTCTGAACCTCTTCAAATTCTAATCAATAACCTACATCAATCTATTACTTTTTTCTCATCTTCCTGACATTACGGTTCATCAGTCGTCTTCCTAAATTACGGTAGGCGAACGCTTTTACTATAGACATTTCCTGATGATGTTCTTTTAATAGTTCATCCGGCGAATCATATACTCCAAAATCTTGTGTAATGCCTTCACTTTGAATATAGGTGTTGTTTCGATTGAAATCGATAACTGGATTCTGAAAATCTTTTACTGCTACTCCATATCCGCAAAACGCACCTTTGCACTCTTTGTTTTTCGACTGTAGTTTCTCTAAATAACATTTATCCAATATGAATCCTTCTAATTCATACCACTTATCTTCAAAATAAACTTCAACCCAACTATGGAATATATTTTTAGGAGCACTTTTGTACACAATTCCCGTCATCGCACCTTTCTGAAGTTTCTTATCGATTGTAAATCCATGGATTCTGCAAGGTATTCCACACGTTCTTAAAAGAGCCATAAATAAGGTTCCTTTTGTGTTGCACTGACCGAATCCATCTGATAACACTTTAGATGCCGGGACAGAGTCATCTATGTTATAGCCAAACAGGATTTCATCCCTTACAAAATTGTAGATGGATTTAAGACATTCAAAAGAATCTATTTCTTTCCATTTCCTATTTCCGATCAACAGCTGAATGCTTTCATTTGAATAATCGAGCATTTTGGTTTCTTTAAGATACTGTTCCATAGGATATTGCTCCTTATCTTGTCATCACCCTTTTATATAATACAAAGCACAGTGATTTCAATGTTTTTGATTCAACGAGGGTTTTAATTCTCGTCTTTCTCTTCTTTATCATGTTAAAGTTTTGATTCATATGTTATACGTTTCCTTCAATTTATGTGATGCTCCTAAAGTACAATGAAGTACAAAAGTTTTTTCAAAGTACAATGAAGTACAATAAAGTACAACTTGATTTTAAAAGTACAATAAAGTACAATAATTTTAAATAAAGAAAGGAGATGATATCATGCAGAATCCATTTTCAATTTCATTCGGAAGAGTCAATAAAAAAGTCATTGAAAGAGATCAGCAGATCGAACCGATTTTAGAGGATTTTAATTCTGAATATACTAGAAACACAGTCTATATCATCACCGGTCCTAGGGGTTGTGGAAAAACCGTTACATTAAGTCACATCCTTGATATATACAGAGAAAAGGATGACTGGATTGTTGCTAGACTTACCCAGTCCAAGAACATGTTAGAACAGTTAGCTGGCATATTGTATGACAATGGTGTCTCTAGAATTAAGTCTCTTAAGCTAGAATTCTCATTTTCGTTTTCAGGATTGACCTTCCAGGTCAAAGGTGAAAAACCTATAACAAACATAGAAGTTTATCTAGAAAAGCTATTCAAGTATTTTGCTGACAAAGGTATTCATGTTCTAATCGCAATTGATGATGTCGCAAAGAATGATGAGATGATAAGTTTCGTCAGATCATACCAAGGTTTTCTGATTGATCACTACGAAGTGAAATTATTAATGACCGGTCTAAGAAAAAATATATCCAAACTAGAATCGGATAAATCTTTAACGTTCTTATATAGATCACCTAAGATTACTCTTTCTTCCCTTTCTATTCCAGCAATCGCTCATTCATACGAGACCACTTTCAACATATCAGAAACGGAAGCAATCAAATTGGCCAAATTCACAAAAGGATATGCGATGGCATATCAGTTGCTTGGAGACATTCTATATAGAAACAATGTCAAAAGTCTAACTCCAAAAGTAGTAAAAGAATTCGATTTAAAAATCACAGAATGGTCATATGAAATAATCTGGAATGAATTAACAGAAACCGAAAAAAAGATCTTAAGTTGTGTCGCACATGGAAATTCATCCAATCAGGAAATCATGTCCTCTTTAAGTGTTTCCAAAGGCAATCTAGCAATATACAAGAAAAGATTAGCTGATGAAGGTATCATCAGCACATCTGTAAGAGGCAAATCAGAATTTTTGCTTCCAAGATTTGAGAACTTTATCATTTCAAAAGAAAAATACAACGAAGAATAATTTTCTAGACATGGACAATCTTTTCTCGTTGATTCTATCATTAACAAAAAGTTCATTCCTTTTATAGGCCTAATTTCGAGATTCAATCAAATAAATCATCACACATGATTCAGTCTAATACGAAACGCTTAAAGCAAGAATTGCTCTTAAGATAATCCGTAATTTATTACACCAATTTTGTTTCTACCTAGTCTATAAGATTCAATTGTCGAATTATTTTTTTGTTTTTAATTGATAAGATGTTTCATCTCGTTTATTTGAATATGAACGAATATTTTTTAAATTGTATTCCTAGAATACAACATCTTTTTAAAGATATAATACACCAAAGCCTATTTAATTGTTAGCACAAATGTCAATGCCTTTTTCTATGTCTAAATCCCAGGATTCAGGCATAGAAAGACTTTATTCTAGTTACTACATTTCTCTAATCTCGACCATACCCCTTATAACATTACCAAACCAAATGATCCAACTTGTTCTTTGTTAATGCACTGGAATTGGTTTTATTGACTTCACATAGTAATGCATCTAAATAGCCCATTCTTTAGCTTTGGAGCGGCGTCGATGAATGAAGCACATGTGCTTCATTCATCCTTGCCTACGCTCCTCGGTCCAACAAGTGGGGTTCAGTACATTTATTTTTAAGAGACCACTCTCTTTGGATATTGGTTATAGAGGATAATTGACAGTGATTGCTGGACGGACTCCGATGTTAACGTAGTTGACATAGTAATCGTAGTAGTTGAGGCTGCCATCGTTACTGACGTACCACGCGCGGCTGGAGCTGCCGCTAGAAGGCGAGCGAGTCCAGTAACCAGCATTATACGAACCATTCGCACGAGCGTAATCAGTGGCTTTGCAGTATCTAGTCGTTGATGACGAAGAGCTAATCGAGAATCCATAACCAGCATTTAAGTAATCCCTATAACTAAGCAAATAAACCTTATCTTTTGTGTTAGCAGAGGCATAACGATTACTCGAAGAATCTGTCGTTGATCCTGAATTATCAACAATCATAGTTTGAATGTGCGACGATTTGAGATTGAATGCGGTATTTAGAAAATCATCATTAAGCCAGGATCTAATTTCGGAATTATCGTAGTTGTTCGCGTAATAATCGTTTTTGGTTCCGGTATAAGATTCATTGTATTTATGAGCGTCCAATAAAACTGTTGAAACAAGAGAATACGCACCATCGTTTAATGCTAAAATCTTCCATTCAATCAGCTCACACTTATACCAATACGATGTATCCGGTTCAATTGTTGTCCCATCATTGAACGTACAACCTGAATCGTATGTATTTGTGGTTTTCTGAGCATAGTATTCATCATTGTATAAATACCAACCATTGATTTCCGTGCTTTTTTCTTTCGATAATTCATTCAAAGCATTGACGGTAGTTTCCACGCTTACATGTGTTTGAGGATATAAGCCATAAGTCAGATATTGTTGGGCATCATCCAACACCGGAATCATACCGAGGGCTCTTTGCCTTACGAGATTGGGGGTTTGATCGGTATTATACGAATAATCGCAAACAACGCATGCATGGCTGGTGTAGCCTCCCTCTTCTTCGGTTGCGGGTATAACAACGTCTTTATAGGAATGCTCAGTCTTTGCATCAACGACATCATGCCCACAGGTTGATTTATGCCAATGATATGTCTCATCATGTTCCCATGTAGTTACATCAAAAGTATGGGTATGGGTAGAAGATGATCCATTGTCGCTTAGGGATGACGGAGAAACGGACGAAGAAGATTCGCTATTTTCCGATGAACCAGTCGAGCATCCACATAATAGCAATGAGATAATTATTCCGAATACTAAATATTTTAATTTCATAAAAATGGCATTCCTTTCCTCTTTAAGGATACCACCACCCCGCACTTTGTCAAGATTTTTCAAAAAAACTAAAGTTTCTTGAAGTACTATTAATAATATAGAAACTAGTTTTATAATTGTATACAAAAAGGAAAAATCTCCCTATCCATCAAACAAAAAAGGCTTGATAACTTAGTATCAAACCATAATTTTCATATAAGTGGAGCGACCGGCGGGAATCGGACCCGTGTATACAGCTTGGGAAGCTATCGTTCTACCATTGAACTACGGCCGCAACAACATAAAGCTGTCCCAAAAGGACAGCTTTATGCAAAGGGTTAGATTAAGCGATGGCGCCTTCAGAATCATTAGCCTTATGCGAATAGTAATCGCCATCAGCAGATTCTTCGTCGTCTTCTTCAACAAGGATCGGCTTAATGCCAGTACCGGCAGGGATAAGCTTACCGACCATGACATTTTCCTTCAAGCCATTGAGATAGTCTTCCTTACCCTTGATGGCAGCATCGGTCAAGACAGTTGTTGTCTGCTGGAAGGATGCGGCAGAAAGGAAGGAATCGGTCTCCAAGGCGGCCTTGGTGATACCGAGAATCATCGGTCTACCGACAGCCGGCTTCTCCTGATGGAGAATATAGCTTTCGTTTTCCTTGGTGAACTGGACATCAGTGACCTTCTGTCCAGGGAGGAACTTCGTATCACCGGCATTGATGATGAGAATCTTGTTCGTCATCTGACGGACAATGATTTCAAGATGTTTGTCGGAGATGGAGATAGAAGCGTTGTCTCTGTAGACCTTCTTGACTTCATCGATGATATACTTACGAACAGTATCCAAGTCAGAGCATTCAAGGAGTTCTTTCGGATCGATATGACCATCCTTAGTAAGAGGGGCACCGGCCTTAACGATATCGCCCTTGTGGACGAGCGGGACAGCACCAGAGTAGGAAGAATAGGTTTCGCTTTCCAACTCATTGGAGATGGTGAACTCATATCTAGTACCGGTGTTCTTGACATCGGTGACTTCACCTCTGATATGAGTGATGGTGGCTAAGCCGTTTGCCTTCGGGTGACGGACTTCGAGAAGTTCCTGAACACGAGGCAAACCAGAAGTAATATCTTTCTGACCAGCGACACCGCCAGTGTGGAAGTTCTTCAAGGTAAGCTGTGTACCAGGTTCACCGATGGACTGAGCAGCCATGATACCAACGGTATCACCAACTTCAGCGACCTTACCAGTAGCAAGGTTACGTCCATAGCATTTGACGCAGATACCATCTTCGGATTCACAAGTGAGGACGGAACGGATTTCAACTTCCTTGATTCCGGCCTTGACGATATTCGCGGCAGTAGCTTCATCCATGCATTCATCCTTAGAAGCAAGAACTTCGCCAGTGGAAGGATCGACAACATCGTACATCGGGAAACGTCCGACAAGACGCTCTTCGAGAGATGCAATCTTCTTTCCATCCATGACAAGCTCTGTGATGACAAGGCCGTGATCGCAGCCGCAGTCATCTTCACGGATGACAACATTATGAGAGACATCGACAAGTCTTCTGGTAAGATAACCAGAGTCGGCTGTCTTCAAAGCAGTATCAGAACCGTTCTTACGGGTACCGTGTGTAGAGGAGAAGTACTCAGAGACGGAGAGACCTTCCGAGAAGCAGGACTTGATCGGAATCTCAATGGCTTCGCCATTTGCCTTCTGAGGGCAGCCCTTCATACCGATAAGCTGCATGTAGTTATCGTTAGAACCACGGGCGCCAGATTTCATCATCATGAACATCGGGTTACGCGGAGCATCGCTCATACGTTTTGCCAACGCCACACCTAAGTCATTCTTCTTCAGATCGTTCCACATAGAAACGATGGAGTCATGACGTTCGGATTCTGTGAAGAAGCCAAGGTCATACATCTCTTCGATCTCAGCGACTTTCTCATCGCCCTTTTCAAAGAGTTCAGCTCTACCTTCCAACGGTTCCATATCGTCCAAAGAGACGGTAAGACCGGACTTGGTGCAGTAGAAGAAGCCCTGGTTCTTGAAGGCATCGAGGATAGCGGCAGTCTTCTCAGCATTTTCATGATAATGATGGAAGACCTTGTTCATCATCTCCTTGATTCCATCCTTGTCGATAGGAGCACGGAGTTTCTGAAGCTTGCAGTATTCCTTGAAAGCATCGAAATCATCACCTTCATGGAACTTGCCAGATGCAATGACACCATCATATGCGCCTTTGGCAGTGATGAAGAACTCATCCAAAGTATGATCGAAGTTCTCACTGGCCTCAGCTTTCATGAGTTTCTTATCTTCTTCACCCTTTTCGTTGACAGTGATAGACGGGAAGTTGATGTAGGGGAAGTCATCGGGGAAGATTCTGTTGAAGATAATCTTTCCGACTGTTGTCAAAAGATAGGAGTTGTTCTGTTTCTCAGAGAATTCCTTCTTGTTGAGGGATCTGCCAGGAACGTAGATACGGGTTCTGAGAGTAATCAAACCATTCTGATAAGCAAGGATTGCAGTATCAGGATCAGTGAAGACCTTACCTTCATACTTCTCGTAGCTACGGAACTTCTCAGCCATCTCAGGATCCTTACGTCTCTCATAGTATTTTGCATACATCTCATCCATGGCAATATCATCTTCCAAAGTAAGGTAGAAGTTGCCATAAATCATATCCTGAGAAGGTACGCAAATAGGCATACCATCACTAGGCTTAAGGATGTTTCTGTTAGCAATCATCAGGGACATGGCTTCAGCCTGAGCCTGACGGGAGAGCGGGACATGGACAGCCATCTGGTCACCGTCAAAGTCGGCGTTGAAACCAGGGCAGACGAGCGGATGCAAACGGATAGCCTTACCTTCGATGAGGATTGGCTTAAAGGCCTGGATACCAAGTCTATGCAATGTAGGGGCACGGTTGAGAAGGACCGGATGGTTCTTAGCAATCTCCTCGATAGCATCATAGACGCGGGAATCTCTCTTGGCGATCAAATCGTCGGCCTGCTTCTGGGAAGTGACCTGAGTATCCTTCTGATTCATCAAATAGTGAGCGATGAACGGACGGAATAACTGAATGGCCATTTCACGCGGAAGACCGCATTCATCCATATTGAGTGTCGGACCGACAGCGATGACGGAACGACCGGAGTAATCGACACGCTTACCTAAAAGGTTCTGACGGAAACGGCCCTGCTTACCTTTCAAGAAGGAAGAGAGGGATTTCAGGACATTGCCATTGATATTAGTAGAAGGTTTGTTTCTTCTATCGTTATCGATAAGGGCATCGACAGCTTCCTGAAGCATACGCTTTTCGTTGAGCAAAATGACGGACGGAGCATGCTCTTCGATTTCACGTTTGAGACGGTTGTTCTTGATGATGACCTGACGATAGAGATCGTTGAGGTCGGAGGTGGCATATCTGCCGCCATCGAGCTGCATCATAGGACGGATTTCCGGAGGAATGACCGGGATGACCGTCAAAACCATCCATTCAGGACGGATATTGGAATCCTTGAAGGATTTGAGAACTTCAAGACGTTTGATAGCCTTGATTCTCTTCTGATTGGTTTCACCTTTGGACTCTTTGAGTTCAGTGGAAACTTCAGCGATTTCTTTGTCGAGGTCGATTTCGCGGAGGAGTCTCTGCATGGCTTCAGCGCCGATGCCGAACTCACATCCTAAATACTTCTTGACATAGTTGCTGACAGAGATGAAGTCAAAGGGCTGACTCTTAATACCGATTCTCTTGGCAAGATCTTCGCCTTTGGCGTATTCAGGGGTTCCCTGATCAACGCGCTTTCCAAGAATTTCATCATTGATGACAATCGGGAAAGTCTCACGAGCTGTTTTTTCGTCCAAAACCTGACGGTATTTCAAGACAGTAGAAGCGCCAGGGTTCGTGACAATATGGGAAACGAAATAGACAACTTCTTCCAACTGCTTCGGAGCAACGCCAAGGACAAGACCCATTTTGCTGGGTGCGCCTTTGACGAACCAGATGTGAGTGCAAGGGAAAGCAAGGTTGATATAACCCATGCGTTCACGACGCACGGCCTTGAGTGTTACCTCAACGCCGCACTTCTCGCAAACTTTTCCGGCAAAGGAAGACTTCTTATAACGGCCGCAATGGCACTCGTAGTCCTTTGCAGGTCCGAAAATCTTTTCGCAGAATAATCCATCGGGTTCCGGCTTCTGAGAACGGTAGTTGATGGTTTCCGGTTTGGTTACTTCACCTTTTCCCCAAGACTGAATCTGTTCCGGACTGGCAAGTCCGATTTTGATGGAATGGAGTTTATTGAGATCAAACATTCGTCAACCTCCTTAATTGTTCTCGTCATCGGATTCATAATCCGATTCAGCGTTCTGATTATCTTCTGTTTCGTAGACTTCCTGAGTTTCTTCCTCATAGATTTCTGCGTTACGAAGATCATCTTCTTTTTCACGCTCTTCCTTCTTGGTATCGAAATTGACGATATCGTGATGAATCTTTCTGGAATCTCTTTCAGCATCCTCAGAGAGGGTGTTCATATTGATTTCCTGATGTCTTTCATCGAGGAGAGAGACGTTGATGCAGAGACCCTGGAGTTCCTTGATGAGAACACGTGTGGACTCTGGCATATTCGGCTTAGGAATGCGTTTGCCCTTGAGGATAGCCTCGTAGGTCTTATTACGGCCGACCATATCATCGGACTTGATGGTGAGCATTTCCTGAAGAGTATAGGCTGCGCCATAGGCTTCTAGTGCCCAGACTTCCATTTCACCGAATCTCTGACCACCCTTCTGGGCTTTGCCGCCTAAAGGCTGCTGTGTGACAAGAGAATACGGACCGATGGCACGGGCATGAATCTTATCTTCGACCATGTGGTCGAGCTTAATCATATACATGACACCGACAGCGACACGGGAATCGAATCTTTCACCGGTCTGTCCATCGTAAAGAACTGTCTTACCATCGCTATCGATTCCGGCCTTAGCCATGAACTGAGCGATCTCTTCGTTAGTCGCACCGTCAAAGACAGGTGTAGAGACCTTGACGCCGAGTTTCTTACAGGCATAACCCAACTGAACTTCGAGAACCTGACCGATGTTCATACGGGAAGGAACGCCCATAGGGGAGAGAAGGATATCGATCGGAGTACCATCGGGAAGATACGGCATATCCTCAACAGGAAGAACTCTGGAGATGACACCCTTGTTTCCGTGACGTCCAGACATCTTGTCGCCGACCTGAATCTTTCTCTTCTGAATGATGAAGACTTTGACAGACTCGATGACATCGGCTCCCAAATCGTCACCCTTAGCACGAGAGAATCTCTTGACTTCGAGGACGATACCCTCGCCGCCGTGAGGAACCTTCAAAGAGGAATCCTTATCTTCATCGGCTTTGGAAGCGAAGATGGATTTGAGGAGATGATCATTGTTGGTTTCCGTGGTTTCTCCCTTAGGAGTGGTCTTACCGACAAGGTATTCGCCTTCTCTGACTTCCGTGCCAGGGAGAATGATGCCGTCCTCGTCGAGATGGGCAACCTTATCCTCGGAGACATTCGGAATATGACGGGTGAACTCTTCATCACCTAATTTTGTCTTACGTCTTTCAACGCTGTGCTCTTCAATGATGAGGTTGGTGAACAAATCATCGCTGACGCAACGTTCAGAGATGACAACAGCGTCTTCGTAGTTATAACCATGCCATGTGGTGAAGGCGATGAGGACGTTCTGTCCTAAAGCGAGTTCACCATTGTCCATAGAGGAACCATTGGCAATGATCTGACCCTTCTTAATGTTCTGTCCAGGCTTGACAATAGGAGTCTGGTTGATGCAGGTTCTCTTATTGGAGCGGATGAACTTTCTAAGCTGATAATGATGTTCATGTCCATCATTCTCAAGGATGATGATCTTGACACCATCAGCATAGACAACAGTACCGTCAGCAGTAGCTAAGACGGCTTCACCGGAGTCGTGAGCGATCTTACCTTCCAAACCGGTTCCGATATACGGGGCTTCCGGTCTTAACAAAGGAAGAGCCTGACGCTGCATGTTACTACCCATCAAAGCTCGCTTACCATCATCGTTCTCGAGGAACGGAATACAGGCAGCGGCGATAGAGACAATCTGCTTCGGGGAAGCATCGATAAGATCGATTTCCTCGGCCTTGGCAGCGATGTATTCTCCTTTATTTCTGGCATAGACGGAATGTTCCAAAATCTTATTGGTTTCCGGATCGACTTCAACGTTAGCCTGAGCGATGATATGGCTCTTCTCTTCATCAGCAGTGAGCCATAAGACATGGTTCGGATCATTATCGATGATACAATTGTGGACAGGACGATAAGGAGTCTCAATGAAACCATACTGGTTGACCTTGGCGTAGCAGGCAAGGTTGGAAATCAAACCGATGTTCTGACCTTCCGGAGTTTCGATAGGACAGATTCTGCCGTAGTGAGTCGGATGGACGTCACGGACAGCGCTGGAAGCTCTGTCTCTGGTAAGACCACCACGTCCCAAAGCGGAAAGACGTCTCTTGTTGGTAAGTTCAGCAAGAGGGTTAGTCTGATCCATGAACTGGCAGAGAGAATCAGAAGTGAAGAAGTTATTGACCGCACTGGTCAAAGCCTTCGGGTTGATCAAATTGGAAATGGAGATAGTAGTAAGATCAGAGGTGGACATCTTATCATGAATGTTTCTCTTCATCTTGCTAAGTCCAGCACGGAACTTGTCCTGGATCAATTCGCCAACGCAGCGTACTCTCTTGTTTCCAAGATGGTCGGTATCATCGGCTTCACCGATTCCTTCGCTGAAATTGAGCATATAAGAAAGGGATGCGACAATATCAGGAATGGTGATATGTGTGGAATTGCAATCCAAGTTCGTACCGATGACATTGACGATTTTCTCATTGTCAAGCGGAGAATAGACTTTGACAAAGCTGACGATGCACTCCTCAAGGATTTCATCTTCTGTGATGAGACCATCGCGGAGATCATCCGGATTGAAAACGCACTGGAAGTTAGAAGAGAGACAAACAGTATGCGGGTCATCCTTCTTAAAGCCGAAGAAATTCTTGGACTGCAAGTCCTTGACCTCTTCTGCGGTCAAAGTGTGGCCTTGTTCAAAGACGACTTCGCCATCACGATTGATGAGGTCTTCCGCAAGGACAAGACCCGGAAGACGATTGTAGATTCCAAGCTTTTCCTTGATCTTGAAACGACCGGCCTTGCCGACATCATAATGTTCTTTATCGAAGAACTTCTGACGGAGCATGGCGCAGGCGGATTCCATAGTATAAGGTTCGCCGGGACGAATCTTCTTGAAGATATCGCCGACAGCGATGTTTCTTCTGTCCTGAGCGCTTCTTGTGGCTTTGACAGGATTCTTTTTGATGGCATCGTTTAAGAGATCGTTGTCACCGAAAAGTCCTAAGACACCAGTGACGGTCTCTGTTTCACCCTTTTCATTGGCCGGGAGTTCCGTATCATCCAATTCAGCAGAATCGGAGACCAAGCCGAGAGCTCTTAAGAGAGTGAGGGCAGGGACTTTCTTCTGCTTATCGATACGAACGGAGATGAAGTCGCGGTTATCGGTGAAATACTCTAACCAAGAGCCTCTGGAAGGCATGATGTCAGAGCCATAGACGATATTGAATTCCTTGGTGACTCCACTGTCGGTCTTCTTCGGCATGACTTCGTCCATAGTCTTGGAAACATAAGCTCCAGGAGAACGGACAAGCTGAGAAGCGATACACTTTTCAGAGCCATTGATAATAAAAGTACCAGACTCAGAAATAGTCGGGAAATCGCCCATGAAGACGGCATCCTGTTCGATGGATCCATCCGGATGCTTCAAACGGAACGTGACGAAAAGCGGGCGAGAGTAGGTAAGAGCAGATGTCTTACACTGGAAAAAGTCGTACTTCTTGTCTCTCCATTCAGCAGAGACGAAGTCGAGTACGGCATTCTCTTCACCGGAATCGGTCTTGCGTCCGCGTGTATCCTTATTGGACTGCACCGGGAAAATATCTTTGAAAACCTCTTCAACACCGACAGTTTCAAACCACTTGAAAGAGTCGAGCTGAACATCGCAAAGGTTCGGAAGAGGAACGTTGGAGAAGGTCTTAGATAAATCAATACGACCCGTCTCAGTTCTCTTGTATTTGTTCAGATCTAATTGTTCCATATTATTACCTCGTGTCTTTCTTCCGTGCACACAACGGGACTAAAGTTGTTTAAGGCGACAGGAATTGCTAATGTGCTAGCAAAAACTCCTTAGAGACAACTAAGCCCACCCCGCAAAAACGGGGTGGGGCAAAAGGATACGTAAGTGATAAACGGATTACTTAACTTCGACTTCAGCGCCAGCGGCAGTGAGCTGCTTCTTGATCTCTTCAGCTTCGGCAGGAGAGATCTTTTCCTTGATGGCGACAGGAGCCTTGTCAACGAGCTTCTTGGCATCCATAAGGCCTAAACCAGTGATACCCTGGACAGCCTTGATGACGTTGACCTTCTTATCACCAACACTCTTAAGAGTGACAGTGACTTCGCTCGGGCCTTCCTGAGCAGCGGCGGCAGCAGGAGCAGCAGCAACAGCGGCAGCGGCAGTGACACCGAACTCTTCTTCAATAGCCTTGACGAGATCCATGATCTCGACCATATTCATCTCCTTTAAACCGGCGATGACATCTTCTTTAACTAACTTTGCCATAGTGTTTTTTCCTCCATTAATGGTCTTTTGTTACGAAACAAACATTTGCCGTGCAATTAAGCAGCAGCGGCTTCGGAACTCTTCTCACCAACCGCCTTGATAGCAAGAGCGAACTGGGTAAGAGGACTCTGAAGGGTAGAAAGGAAAATGGAAATTGCGTTTTCCTTGGAACCGATAGAAGCAAGTTCGGCAAGCTTTTCAGCGTTGCAGAAGGTACCATCGATCATTCCGCCCTTGATGACAAACTTTTTGTGAGAATCGGCGAACTCTTTCAGTACGCTAAGTCCTGCACCTTCCTCTGCAGAAGTGACAAGTGCATTCGGACCTTTCAACAAGGAATCCAATTCCTGAAGTCCATCTTCATCGACGGCCTTCTTCATAAGGGAATTCTTGTGAGCAGTCAATCTTGCACCAGCCTTCTTCAAGTTGATACGGAGCTTGGTGACGTCGGAGACGCTAAGGCCAGAATAAGAAACGACGATAGTAGAATGGGAATTCTTAAGAGTGTCGTTGATCTTACTGACGGTCTCTTTCTTCTCAGCTAAGATTTGCTGATTCATCTTTTCACCTCCTTATTTTAGGTTTGGTGTATAACACAATATACTTTTTTGACTATGTATAGTTACTTCAATCCTCGGTAACAAATTGAGCCGTTTATTTATCGGCAGTTACTGTCTTAGGTATATTGAGGCACCCGAATTAAACGTCCCGTCCCGAATTAGAATCGCTGATTAGAGAGCGATCTTGATGGCCGGTCCATATGTCGAAGAGATAGTAGCGGAAAGGATGTAGGTTCCCTTGACAGAGGACGGTCTGATCTTGTTGACAGTTTCAATGACAGCATTGAGGTTGTCAACAAGCTTACTTGCATCGAAGGAAGCTTTGCCGAAGTTGACAGCAAGGTTTCCGTCTTTATCATTACGATAAGTGATCTTACCGTTTTTGATTTCTTTGATGGCGTTGCCGATATCATTGGTAACGGTTCCGCTCTTCGGGTTCGGCATCAAGCCCTTAGGACCTAAGACACGACCCATTCTTCCCAACAAGCCCATCATGTTCGGAGTGGCGACGATGACGTCGAAGCCAAACCAGCTTTCCTTCTGGATCTTGTCGAGCATATCCTGCTGACCAACGAAATCAGCACCGGCTTCCTTGGCCTCTGTGGCCTTGTCGGTGATAGCGAGGACCTTAACTTCCTTGCCGTTTCCGTGAGGAAGAACGATAGTTCCTCTCAACTGCTGATCGGCCTGTTTGGGATCGATGTTGAGGTTGAATGTGATGTCGATGGATTCATCGAACTTGGCAGTAGCGGTCTTCTTGACTAATTCGCAAGCTTCAGCAATAGAATACTTCTTTCCCTTTTCGATGAGAGCAAGGGAAGCTTTATATTTCTTAGATAATTTTTTCATTGTTTTCAGTTCCCTTTCTTTTAGTCATCGATGACGATGCCCATAGACTTAGCAGATCCTTCGACGCATCTTTCGGCAGCTTCGATGGAATCGACATTGAGGTCAGGCATCTTGTATTCGGCGATCTTCTTGACTTCGGCTCTGGAAACATGGCCGATGACATCCTTGTTGCTTCCGCCATGATCAGGACCCTTTCTTCCTTTTTCAGCACCAGCGGCCTTCAAAAGAAGGAATGTGACCGGAGTGGTCTTGAAGCTCATCTCGAATGTACGATCTTCATAAATTGTAAGGATGCACGGGACAACCTCACCTTTGCGTTCAGCCGTCTTGAGGTTGAACTCCTGGCAGAACTTACCACCGATACCGAAAGGACCAAGCTTCTGTCCTAACTTTGCCGGGTTTGCTCCGCCGCCTTCAGCACGGATAATCATCACTCTTGTGACTTTCTTTGCAGGCATTGTATTTTCCTCCTTATACCTGTGTGGTACTATCAGCAGTCACTGACTTCCCACTTGTGGCCATATAGCACCGAAAAAAGGGCACAATATGTCCAACCTATTGAATTATAGAGATGGAGGGGCCGATTTGCAAGAAATATTTTCTGTTTTTGTTGTTTTTTGATTTAAGAGTGTGCTATCTTATTCGTTGCCTTGACACAAATAGGCTTACCGCTAGTCCGCTGGGGATGTCACTTCCTTTATGAATAGACGGGAAAACACAATCATTTCCAAAGGAGAAAAACCTAATGAACAAACAGTTAGTACAGCAGGTCACTGCTACACAGATCAGACCCGATGTTCCGGATTTCGTCACCGGCGACACCGTCAGAGTCATGGTCGTCATCCGTGAAAACAACAAGGAAAGACAGCAGGCCTTCGAAGGTGTTGTCATTTCCATCAGAGGCGCCGGAGCCAGCAGAACTTTCATCGTCAGAAAGGAATCCGCAGGCGTTGGTGTCGAAAGAAACTTCTTCGTCAACTCCCCTGTCATCGCTTCCATCAAAGTCTTGAAGCATGCCAAGGTCAGAAGACATAAGCTCTATTACCTCCGCAGCAGATCCGGTAAGAGCGCCAGACTCGAAGAAGTCATCATCAAGAAGAATCCGGAAGCAAAGTAATTCCGCTTCCAACCTCTATAGCATTATCTTATATTGTAAAAGTGACTGGGCCACAGCAAACGCTGTGACCCATTTTTATTGCAATTTCATGTCTGTCAATAGAAAACACTTGACAGGCATAGATAAAATCTTATAATACTTAGCGTACATAAATTTGGAGGACAATTATTATGGTTAAAATCAGATTAGCAAGAATCGGCCGTACACATACTCCGGCCTACAGAATCGTCGTTTCCGATTCCAGAAGAATTCCGAACTCTGCCGCTCTTTGCCAACTCGGTAGCTTCGATCCTATCTCTGGTGCCTGCACCATCAACGAAGAAGAAGCTTTGAATTGGCTCAACAAGGGTGCTTTACCCTCTGATTCCGTCAAGACTCTTCTTTCCAAGAAGGGCATCTATCAGAAGTTTGTCGAAGGCAAGCTTGCTGCCAAAAAAGCCAAGACCACTGAGGCTAAGTAATTATGGATACCGGCACCAACCTCGATCTTACTGAGGACATCCGCACTCTCATCGAACCGTTGGTCAGCAAACCAGAGGTTATCGTCATCAAAAGACTCGATAAACCAGAAGATTTAGGAAGAAAAGAACAGAACTACCTTATCCTCTGCGAGAAGGAAGACCTCGGTAAACTAATCGGTAGACATGGAGTCATTTCTGATTCTCTTCGTACTCTTCTCAATGTTTCCGTCAAGAACATGAGAAAGAAAGTACACCTTCGCTTTGAATCCTTCGAGGAATCTCAGAGCAAAGAAGCAAACTAGTCTATACTATAGGGGAACCTATCTAGGCTCCCCTATTTCTTTATGAAAAGGAGAAAAATATGGCAATCAAAAAAATAGGAACCATTGTGAACTTCTTCGGTCTGAAAGGCCAGCTGAAAGTCTCCGTCTCTACTTCACAGGCAGAGAAGAGATTTGAAGTCGGAAAGAAGATCATCCTGAAGAACAGCATGAATGAAGATGAAACCTATGTCATCAGCTATTTCCGTGCAAAGGATTCCAGAATCGTCATCATCGGCTTGGAAGGAT
Source organism: bacterium (assembly GCA_963621825.1). Lineage (GTDB taxonomy): Bacteria > Bacillota_I > Bacilli_A > RFN20 > CAG-288 > Enterosoma. The sequence goes on along the minus strand of CAVFFP010000008.1, from coordinate 17,110 downwards.
ATGATGACATCAACGAGATTCAGGGATTCATCGGGAAAGACATCTATGCGGATGTCCGTGCACCCAAGGGTCAGTTCTTCTTCGACGATCTTGTCGGCATGAGCGTTTACCGCGATGACAACACCTTAGTAGGAACTGTTGACACCGTCGTCAAAATGCCTGGCGGAGATTATCTTCTCATCAACAAGACCATCTATGTTCCTTTCATCACTGAAAAATTCATTCAGTCTGTGGACAAGAAGGAAAAGAAAATCACTTTGACCGCCTTAGGAACCGAAGTCACAAAGTAATGAAAATAAAGATACTGACTCTTTTCCCATCGTTTTATGATGAGTTTCTGAAATCGTCCATCATTGGAAGGGCGATTTCAAAAGGAGCCGTCACTTTGGAGATCATCAACATCCGTGATTACTCCCTCGACAAGAACCATCGAGTCGATGATCATCCGATCGGAGGCGGCGCTGGTCTTATCATGAGAATGGAACCTCTCATGGACTGCTTAAGAGCAAACACCAGTGAACACACTCACAAGATCTTAATGGGACCTAAGGGAACAAAATTCACGCAGAAAGATGCCGTCCGTCTTTCCAAGATGGATGAAATCTGTTTGATCTGCGGGCATTACGAAGGCGTCGATTCCCGCTTTGAAGACTATGTGGATGAACAGCTTTCCATCGGTGACTTCATCCTCACTGGCGGAGAGATTCCTGCAATGGCAATTGCGGATAGCATCATCAGATTGTTAAAAGGATCTATCAGTGATGATTCCACAAAAGAGGAATCTTTTGATAACTCCTTGCTCGAATACCCTCAATACACATATCCTTTGGAATATGAAGGAAAGAAGATACCGGAAATCCTGTTCTGCGGAAACCACAAAGTCATCGAAGACTACAGAAGAAAAGAAGCGTTACGACTCACGATGGAAAGAAGAAAAGATCTGCTTGATGATTTCACCTATTCCAAAAAGGATTATGAAATGATCAAGGAAATCAAAGAAAATCTTCCTTCCGAAGAAGAGAAGAAAGCAATCGAAAAAGGAAAGAAGTTCACTCCTAAAAATCGATAGCCCCCTGCTATTGATGCAAGTGCTTATATAAATAATCATAGGCTTTTGAAGAACTGCAGTTCGCTGTATTCGTCTCCTCAAAAGCCTTTTTCAGTTCCTCATAAGTTGAAGTCTCAAGATTGACTTTTGTCTTACCATCCAAAAGATTAAGCCTTTCGGTATACAAAGACCAAGTCGTATCCCAACACCCTCTAACAGCAGCCTTATACGTCCACATCATATAGGAAAATCCTTTTTTGTCATATCTCTTCAATTGACTTTTCCACGCATCCTCATTATTGAAAAAGTTATATTCTGAAACAGAATAAGGAACATCAAAATGATTACTGGATAAGGTAAGATCCAGTTTCAGATTAAAACACCAATAGGGAGTGTTTTCATGGTTTCGGTTATAGAGATGGATATCATACTGGATATTTTCCCATCCGTACTGCTTTGGGTCCGAGAAACAATCGTAAGACCATATTCCTTCGATATTGATGACGTGTTCGTCTCCAACAGATCGAATCCCTTGATATATCTTATCGTATACCGGACCACAGACTTCAGGCACGCTTCCCTTCCCCTGGTCATCATAATAGGCACATGGCTCATTAAGAAGGTCGTAAGCAGCTATGGTTCTTCCAAGTTTCGGGTTCGTGAAAGTGTAATGCTCTGCGATAAACTTCCATATGTCGACGGTAGCTTCCTGATAAACTGAGTTTGTCCACAGGTCTGCTCTTGTTTTGTCTCCGGAGTGCTCATATCCGTTTTGACTTCCCGGTGCACCATGGAGATCTAAGACGCAGTAAAGACCATATTTATGACAGTTCTCAACGAAAGAATCAATATATGAGAACGCATCATCCTCACTCTTTCTAGTAAACACGCCATCCTTTTCATCTAGGATGTCTCTCCAATAGAAAGGAAGACGAATAGTATTCAGCCCCAACTCTCTGACATTCTTGAAATCGACTTCCGAGAACCAGTTTTTACGATAGATGTCAGTCAATTCCTCTCTTTGACTATCCGTCAGATTCGGATTGGACTGATATCCTTTCAATGCTTCTTCCATCGACATCTCAGGATAGGTCGTCAAACCATTCTTGTCGAGAATACAATTCCCGTTTCCATCCGTTAAGGCACCGACTGAAAACGGAGATAACCAACCTTCATATACAAGAAGATTTCCGGCATTGATGCCCTTCAGTACAAGTTTCTGACCATACGCATCATATAAAGAATCTCCATAAGCATAGACTAGACCATTCTTGCTAGTCCTAGCCTGCAGATGGGTCAGACTTGTCTTCTTGTAGCTTTCCGACATCATCACACTGAAAATAGCAACTGGCGATATCAGCAACGCACTGAATACCGACAAAGAAATGATAAGCGCCTTTTTCTTTCTTGTCATCCGTTCCATTTTCTCCCTAAAAATATTATAAGTATGTAAGCGCTATTATCAATAAGAAATTGTTTGATCATCATTAGTAAAAGAAGCTCAACTTTGCCACATTGTTTTGTCAACAAAAAGAATATAGAAATAAGATGGAACTTCAGGCGTTTCCTTAAACAAACCTTAAAAATTGTTATTCTAATAGCTCAGGCCCTTTTCATTCTCTCGCTTTTTCACCATTCTTTGTTACCGCTTACAATTTATATATCCATGTCTTTTAGTCGGGTTTTATAAAACAACATTGAAAATGATTTGATGCTTGCGTATTTTCTTTATGTTTGCTTAATAGTTCTATTTACAAACATATGTTGATTAAGTAAACATTCATTACATTGTCATTTTCATAAGTTTGGAGGTACAAATCAAATATGAAAAAACAAGTCGCACTCTTACCTTTGCTGCTTTTATTAGTCGCATGCAGCGAACCGAAAGAAAGTTCTGACACAACCAAGACCGAGCCTATCTCATCCGAGCCATCAACCACTGACTCTTCTAGTAGTTCTGCAACAGAAGAGAAAGTTCTCCCCACTAACGCATTGACGGATGAGATGATGACTGACATCAGAATCGGATATAGTGCTGATTACACATTCACAAAATCCTATGCTGACGGCACTTCTGGTTCCGCCTATCACTTCATCACCCACTCCGGATTGGATGGATTCTCCTATGAATCCTTCTATACCAAGGATGGTGCAGAAAAGAGAACTTCTTACGTCAACATCGAAACAAAAGATGGAGACGACTACGCATATGATGCTTCCTTAGGCTTAGATAATACAATCTGGTACAAGCATATCACTGCCGAAGACTCTATCACCAGTGAAGAATATGATGTGGAATGGGCCGATGCTGGTTATAGCAATCTCTTTGCCATTCTTAATGCAAGTGATTTCACGAAAGAGGACGACAACACCTTCGTTCTCTCTAACGAAAAAACTTTGGAATTGAAGTACTCCATTTCCAATCAATTCTATTCCCCTTATTCCTTATACACACCAAGTTCTGATCCGAAATCCTTCAAGTTAAAGACAAACGGGGACAAGATCGTAGGTTTCGAATTAGAATATCTCCCCTACACAAGTTATGACAGTGTCGCCTATTACACTTCCAGCGGAAAAATCACCGAAGTTGGTGCTTCCGCCTACAAAAAACTGGAACCTGTTCAGGGAGAAACTAAGGCAGAATTAGATAACATCCTCAACAAACTGAAAGGTGTCGACGGAAAACAGAACTATGAAATCCATCAGACTCAGTCTCAGTTTGATTATCAGACAGAGCAGATGATTTCCATGGGAGAGCTCGACATCAAAGTCCAGGATGGAGACAAGGCTCATTGGGCTTATAAGAACACATCCGGAAAACAGACCAACGATTATGGCTACTACGCTCAGAAATCCGATGACGGAGAAGACTGCAGACGCGGTGCCATCCAGATTGGAGAGAACTACTACAATGACGTCTATCTCTACAGCGGATCCATGGAGGACTATCTCCCTTCTTTCAATCTGTCTTCTGTATTCTTCGATAAGGACACTGCCGCTTCTGTCGATGGAAAAGTCGTCTATCGTCTGAACAACTCCTTTGACATCTCCCTCGATAATGACTCCACCTTCTTCACACCGGAGGAAATCGATTCCTACCGTGATAGAATCATCAACCTTACCATCACCGAAGATGGGGATACCATAACCATCCGTAATGAAACAGGAGAAGATGGAAAGAGTGGTCTCATCCTCAATTGCGAATATACCAACATTGGAAAAGTCACTGGACTCTTCTCTGAAGACCATATGAAGGAGACAGTCGATGATTTGACTTGGACTGACCTCCTTTCCAGAAACGAAGCAGCCAAAGACAGCATTGTTTCTATCTATACAGCTGATGTTCTCAATGCCATTCCGACTCTTGGTGGAACATGGGCCAACATCAACATTGAAGCTTCCAACAGTGCTAAGCCAACCTTCTCTGTCTACACCTATGAGCAGGAAACCAACACGGAATTAATGGCTGATATGGGAACAAAACTTGTAAATGCTGGCTTTGTCGAATACACTCCCGCTTCCATCAGCGATTCTCAGCAGTCCAGCATCTTCTATAGAAAGAACGTCGATATCATAAACAAAGGAAAGACAAAGACGTATTCTCTCAGTGTCGAACTCAATCCTTGGTGGAACAAAATATTATCCTATGGATTGTTCCAGATCTGCTTATCATTGAGCACTGCCGCCTAATATGAACAAGAAATATTCTATTCTGATTCTCTCCTTGCTTTTAGTCGGTTGCAATATAAACGAATCCCTTCCGTCTGAAAGCAATCAGGAGACAACAAACGAATCCACACAGAAGTCAGATAGTACATTCATCGATGCAGATCTCGATGACATCCTGACAGAACTCACTATGGGCTTTAGCGGAAGTACTCTGCTCACGTCCGGTTACGACACATTCGGTTATAGCGAATACTATCACGATTACAAAATAGGCAGCAACATCTACGAATTCACTACCTACAAAAGTGCAGATGTCGGAAGCGCGAAAAAGAACTCCGTCACCACTTCAGGTCAGTATGCTCCTTACAATGACAAAGACATTAAGAATTCCTATCTTTCTGTCGGAGAATTAGGTCTCGACAACAAAATCGCAAAATACTATGTCACCAGTGGTTCTACCTACCTAAAATGGATGGATGCCGGTTATTACAATCCGTTTACGGAATTCTCCTCTTCTGATTTTGTCAAAGACTTAGATAATCCCAATAACTTCACCCTTCAGACGAATGCCAATACAAGCAAAGACGGCCTCAACGCTCTTGGAGCCAGTCTATCTGGTCAGATTGGTCTGGATGTGAAAAGCTTCACATTGAAGACAAATGGAATCAGTGCGACCGGATACGATATCGTCTTCAATGATGTATCAACCTCCTATGGAACGATGCACATCTACGCTTCTGGAACAATCACAGACATTGGCTATGACTTAGTCACACCAATCAAACCGGTAAGTGGGAATTTGATTCCGGAATTGGATCAGGCCCTAGCTAATTATCAGACCTTGTCCTACAAAGCTGAGGCAACCTTAAGCAACAAAATCATCAAAGCTGAAATTTGCCAAAACGGATTGAACTATGACTATTATCATCTGAACGGCGAAAAATACGCAAACTATGGTTATTACCAAAAAGGAAAGAATGTCCAAGGCATTACCAAAATAGGAGACACCTATTACGAAGACAGCGATCCTATTAATGACGTACTCTTTTCTCAGGTCATCCCTACTATGGCTATCTCTTCTGTCTTCTTTACGGAAAGCGATGAATCAACCGCGGACAAAAAGGTATACAAGTTCAACAATGCATATAAAGATGTTGTAACAAAAGACTCAGCAACCTTTGCGATATTAAAAGGTTCTGTTGTCGGCGATTTATCTATCATTTTAGAGAAAGACAAGCTCACCTTCTACAATGTTCTCAGCGATAGTGCCAATGAGACTTACACCTATTATGATTTAGGAAAAGTGGATGATTTCACCAAAGATATCCAAAGCGATTGTTCTCTCTTGACGTGGTCCGATCTATTATCCAATCAGCCGACTGATCTTGAAAAGCTCTATTCCAATACCATCAGCAAAGAATATCTGGATCTGATTCCTACCGTCGGTGGAAAACGTAGCCTTGTCACATTGAACTTCAACGCACAAAGAGGTGATTTGGCTCAGATTTTATACTCTATCAGCGACTATAACGATGGCCTTTCTCTCATCTTGGATTACGAAGCCATCATGAAAGAAAATGGATATAGCGAAACCGAAAAGACTAGCAGTACAAAGGACGTCGTTTTTGAAAAAGAGGTGACTGTCAATGGTGAAACGAAGACCGTCTCTGTCGAAGTCATACTCGGTGCCTCTTACTTCACCACACCGACTGTCGTCTTCTACTTCAAATTAAAATGAAAGGAAATTAAAATATGAAACACGTAAAATTATTATCATTTCTCGCTTTGACTCTCTTAGCCACCGGATGTGGAACCGTCATTTCCAACTCCGAATCTGCACAGCCTTCTGAAAGCAAAGAGACTACCGCTCCTGTTTCTGAAAAAGAGTCTGAGAGCATCGTTTCTACAGATTCTGAAAAGCAGAGCGATTCCGAATCGGAATCCACATCCACAGAACCTGTCAAGAAAGGATTGGATTTATCTGCCGTACAGACTGGATACGATCTCAAACTTACCATGGCGGAAGAAGACGAATACGGAACATCTTATGATGCCTACGAAGTCAAAGTCTCGGATGGTGTTCTTATTTATGATGACTACTATTCTAGCGGTGAGAGAAAGAGTGGATGGAATGATACTGCCCTCGCTTTGAAGACAAGAACACAGTACGAAGCTCACGATTTCGAAGAAGAAGGACTATTAAGCAAAGTCACTTCTGACCTCGCTTGCAATCCTGTATACACCCAGCAGAACTTAAAGGATCCTTTGACCGGAGAAGATAGTGCAACCACCTTCGAAGACGCCTTTGTCGTCAATGCCTTCCAGTTCTTAACAGCCGATGATTTCACAGAGAATACAGACGGAACCTACTCCTTAGTCATCACCGATGCCAAGAAGAATGAGGAAACCTTTGCTAAGGCATATTATGGACTCAACCATCAGTTCTATCCCGTCCTCAGTTCTAGCTATGATGGCTCAAACGCTTACTTCAAACTCGATAGCCTCGCTATCACATCCTTCAGCATCATTGCAGATGATAACGGTCTTCCAGTTTCTTTCACCATGGCTTTCGAAGATGAGACAGTATGGGGTTCTACCACAAAGAGAACAATCACCGCTGATGTCGTAAAGACGGGCGCTGACTCTGCTGAAAAATACACTGCCCCAGAAGCCAAATACGAAGAACTTGATGAGAAGATCAAGGCATTGCAGAACGGAAACTTCTCTTTCACTGCCAAAGTCGGACTTTACGAAGACAGCACATGGTCCTATGTCACTCCGACTGCAATGTTCACAAACGGAACATTTGATGGTAGTGTCTTGACCTTGACCGGATACAAAAACGGAAGCGAACAGAAAGAATATTACAAAGTCAACTCTACCGATCATTACCGTGCATTCACAAAGAGCGGAAGCAAATATGTCTATAGCGGAGACGAAGTCGATGAGTCCTCTTCTTCGAACAAACTCATGCCGACATTCGCTTTCTCCTCTTCCACATTCAATCGTGTCGCTGCCAGCGAGAACGACAGCGGAATCAATGTCTACTCTTTCAACAAGCCTCTTCTCTATAGCGGATACGCGTATACATCCTTATTCATCGGTTATAAGAACAACTCACTTGTCACTAGCATCGATAGCAATCTCCTTGTCACGACTACAAAAGACACCATTACATTCGATTTCACCGACAGCGCAAAAGAAAGATCCTATAACATCACTTACTATGCTTTAGGAACAACCTCTGCCTTCACCGGAAGTATCGAAGAGCCTTCCACAGAAGCCTAAACAGTCAATCAAAAAAAAGACAACCCTTATTAATTTACGAAGGTTGTCTTTTTTTAGTTTCATTAGAATTTCATCTTATTTCTGAACATCGGATTACTGCCCATCATCTTCATCTGTTGTTTCATCTTCTCATAGGATTCAAGAAGATTGGTGACGTCCTTCGGAGTGGTTCCGCTACCTTTGGCAATACGGATTTTTCTGGAAGACTTGATCATCTCAGGTTTCTTTCTCTCCTGTCTAGTCATAGAGGAGATGATGACTTCCGTCTTCTTCAGCATCGCCTGCGCCTGATCCATCTGATCATCAGAGAGTTTGGGCATATTGGGCATCATGCCTAAGATCTTTTTCAAAGGTCCTAACTTATTCATCTGTTTCATGATGGAGAGCATATCGGTAAGATCGAACTGCCCTTGCATCATACGGCGAGACGTCTTTTCAGCTTGTTTCTCATCCAGTTTCTCCTGGATTTCCTCCACTAAGGAAACGATGTCTCCCATGCCAAGGATTCTATCTGCCATACGGTCAGGATAGAAGTTCTCCAAGTCAGTGATCTTTTCACCGACAGCCGCATATTTGATTGGGATGCCAGTCAGCTTCTTGATTGACAGAGCAGCACCGCCTCTGGAATCGCCGTCAAGCTTAGTCATGACGATACCGGTGATTTTGATTTCCTTTGCAAAGGCCAAGGCGACATTCGTCGCATTCTGACCAGCGAGTGAGTCGACAGTAAGCAGTGTCTCATCGACATGGACATTATTCTGAATATCCTTCAATTCCTGCATCAGCTTCTCATCGATTTCAAGTCGACCCGCAGTATCAAGGATAAGGATATCAAACTTTTCATTGCAGGCTTTCTGATAGGCTTCTTTTGCAATGACCGGAGGAAGCGTTCCGCTCTCATCGGAGAAGGTTTCTACCTGTGGGTCAGCTTTTAAGCCAAGATTGCGAAGCTGTTCAATGGCGGCAGGACGATAAATATCCAAAGCGCCTAAGAGGACTTTCTTCTTGTTTTTCTTTTCGAAGAGCTGAGCGAGTTTACTGGCAGAAGTGGTCTTACCAGTACCCTGAAGACCCACCATCATGATGACAGTCGGTTTTCCATCCATACGGAAGGGAATATCATTGTCTCCGGAGCCTAAGAGTTTCTCCATCTTGTCATGGACGATTTTGACGACCATGTCACCAGGAGAGACTTTGGTAAGGACCTTCTGACCGATGGATTCCTCTTTGACTTCCTTGATGAAATCATTGACAACGGTATAATTGACATCTGCCTCCAAAAGTGCGGTACGCACTTCAGAGAGCATGTCATCCATGTTCTTTTCTGTTAATGTCGCCTGTCCTCTGACTTTTTTAAAGATTCGGGAGAGACGGTCTCCAAGCGATTCAAATGCCATTTTCAATATCTCCTTTCAGTGTTTCAAGAAGTTTGTTCTTTTCGTCTTTGTCATCGGTTGTTATGATCTTGTCAATCATAGTAACCATCTGTCTTTTCTTCGAATAGAGTTTCAGTGTCATCTCATATTCATCGAGTTTTTTTGTTCCTTGTTCCAAGGATTCAAATACAGCATTGCGGCTTACCTTGTCGTTCTCCGATATCTCCGTTATGGAATAATCTAGTAGATAATAGCATTCCATGCGGTGATAGATGTTCTTCGTAAGCAAGGCACCATAGATAAGAAGAAGAGAAGCGTAATACGATTTCTTCTCTAATGCGTCAATATCGCTTTTCATTATATGATCCAGACAACTAAATCGATGAGAAGGAAGATGATGGAAAGGAAGAAGAAGGAAGACCAGAAGTCCATAGACTTGTATTTTTCTTTTCCCTGTCCATTGAATGTAGAACAGAAGAAAGCGAGAATCACGGATGTGATCATACTAGCCAAATAGGTGTTAGGAACCAATAAGGAGACAATCAGAGAAACGGCCATGTTGATGAGAATCAACACAAAGAGGCGGAAGAACATATCACCCATTGTTTTCATCCTCCCTTCCTAACAGCAAACCATAGAGGTACTTATCCAAATCGAACTCTTCCAGTTCATCCATCTTTTCACCTAAGCCAATGAATTTGACAGGAAGCTGAAGTCTGTCACGGATAGAAAGGATGATACCACCTTTGCTTGTGCCATCCATCTTCGTAATGATAATGCCAGTGATAGCAACAGCATCTTTGAAAACCATAGCCTGATCGATACCGTTCTGTCCGGTATTGGCATCTAAGACGAGCAAGGATTCCTGTGGAGCTTCCGGGATGACTTTCTTGATGACGCGGGACATCTTAGATAACTCATCCATCAATCCCTTCTTGTTCTGAAGTCTTCCGGCCGTATCGACTATAACAAAGTCATAATGTTCATCCAATGCCTTCTTCATCGCATCGTAGCATAAAGAAGCAGGATCGGCATTCGGACGGGAAAGGATATCCACTCCGACTTTCTGAGCCCAGAACACGAGTTGTTCCACAGCACCGGCACGGAATGTATCACCGGCAACCATCAGAACCTTCTTGCCTCTGTTTTTATATTTCCAGGCAAGTTTGGCAGCGGTTGTCGTCTTTCCGACACCATTGACACCACAAAGGAAAACGACGAATGGAACACCATCCTTGAAGTCGAAATCAGTAGAGAAGGAACCACCCTTATTCGCATAAGAGACGAACATCTTATCGATAAGAAGGTCATTGAGTTCATTGGCATCTGTGATTTTTTTGGCAGAGGCTTCCATAGAAGTCTCTTTGATCAGTTCAATGGAAAGATTGACACCGACATCCGCCTCAATGAGAATACGTTCCAATTCATCGAAATATTCCTGATTGACGACTTTATTGGAATTTGCTAACTTTTTCAGTCTTTCCGTAAAGCCGATTCTGGACTTATCCAGGCCAGCAATATATTTGTCTTCACTGGAGCGTTCCTCTTCTTGCTTAGGGGCAACAGGAGTCTCTTCCTTTTGTTTGCTCTCATCCTCTTCTTTACGATGAGAGAATTTATTCTTCAGAAAATTGATCAGTCCCATATCATTCACCTACTTTCTTGCTCAGAGCGTTCTGAGCAGCGTTGATTTCCGCTTCTTTGATGTTATGTCCTTCTCCACAGCCGAGAATATCATTTCCAAGGCGCGCCTCAACAACAAAGTGGCAGTCTTCCTTGTTGATATTCGTCTGAGAGACAACGACATAGTTGATGACGACACCGTTCATCAGTTCCTGTAATCGGCCCTTGGAATCTCTCTTCTTGGAAAGATCCAATGCGACATTGAGCAAGGGAGTGAAAATGTTCACAACAATCTCACGAGTCTTCTCATAGCCTTGATCGAGGTACACCGCACCGATAAAGGATTCAAAGACATCCTCATTGATGTGCTTATGGTTTGTGACATTGTTCTTCTCTCCTTCGGAGTAGCGGACCAACGAGGCAAAGCCAAATACCGACTCGCTAAGCCTTGCCAATGTCTTACCCTCTACTAGGGCAGAGCGGGAGCGGCTCAACGTTCCGGAATTGCTTTCCGGATAATGATGAAAGACAAGATCGCCAACCACCATATCCAAGATAGAGTCACCTAAAAACTCAAGTCTGTCATAAGAAGGACAATCTCTATGCTCGTTGGTATAAGAAGCATGGGTAAAAGCCATCTCATACAAAGAGATATCATTCGGAGTGATATGGAAATCCTTCAGGACAGCATCAAGGCCTTCAATCATTTTGTCACCTCAAGTTCCTTTTTGATTCGATTGACAATGTCGACCTTGATCATGTTGTCACAGACACCGATTGCCTGATAGAACGCATACTCATCGCTATTTCCGTGTGCCTTGACAACAATGCCGTCGACACCCAAAAGGATAGCGCCACCGAATCTCTTATAATTCATGGTTGTCTTCATTCTCTTGAAGCCCTTAGAACTGAAAAGGTAACCGATCTTTGTCAGAAGATTCATCTTGAAGGAATCCTTGATCATCTGATTCATGATGCTTGCCATTCCCTCAGTGGACTTTAGGAAGATATTTCCGGCAAATCCGGAAGTGACGATGACATCATGGTTTCCATCCAGCGCATATCTTGCTTCCACATTTCCAGAGAAGCCAGGGAGATTTCTCTCTTTAAGCAAATGATAGGCTTCCACAATTTCTTCGGAGCCTTTTCCTTCCTCGACACCATTGGACAAGGTATAGACAGAAGGGTCTTTCATCGAAAGGACGTTCTCTGCATAGATTCTGCCCATGACGGCGAACTGATAAAGCTCTTCTCCGGTGTTCTTATTATTGGCACCGACATCAAGGATGACTGTTCCCTTTCCTTCTTTTGCTGTCGGGAATGGTGTGCATAAACCAGCGCGAAGAATGCCGGGAATGTTCTTTAAGATGATGGTAGCACCAGTTAAGAATCCACCTGTGCTGCCAGCCGAAAGAACAGCATCAGCCTCATGGTTCTTGACAGCCATGATAGCCTGATACATAGAGGAGGATTTGCTGCGTAAAAAATCGAGCGGTTGGATCTCCATCGGTATGATAGCCGTCGTCGGTCTGATTTCAACACGTTCTACGGAAGTGAATTCTTCCTTCAGTTCCTTTTCATCACCAAAAAGAAGGAAAGAGACATCATCATGCTCTTTCAGGTATTTCTTTACGGCACCGGAGAGTACTTTTGGCCCCTTGTCAGAGCCCATCATATCAATTGCGATTCTTTTCATAGATAACCTTCTTTATAAAACTACTTATATATAATATCAAATAACGAGAAATGAATAAACAAAGACAAATGCAAAGGGATATTTTTCTTTAGGAAAGATGTATCTTCTCTTCTGTCTGAAGATGTCTTAGATAATTGCTGTTCTCCTCTGTTTCAGGATGAAGGAGAATTTCTTTTGCGTCTTCCTTCGCACATTCAAACATTCTGTAGTCATCGACAAAATTACAGACATGCAGTTCACTTCTTCCTGACTGTGCGCTTCCGGAATAGGAACCGGAACCTCTCTGTTTCAGGTCGAACTGAGAGATCTGAAGACCATCATTAGAAGAAGCTAGGAATTTGAGTTTCTCCATGGCCTCTTTGTTGTCACCGTCATAAACTAACAAGGCAAGGGCAAAATCTCCGCTTCTTCCGATTCTTCCACGGAGCTGATGAAGAGAAGACAAACCAAAATAATTCGCATCATAGACAATCATCAGGCATGCTCTTGAGACGTCGATTCCGACCTCTACAACCGTTGTAGAGACTAAGATCAGTTTTTCGCCGTTTACAAAAGAGGATATGATTCTATCCTGTTCCTCTTTCTTGATTCTTCCGTGCAGAAGCTGAACATTCTCAGAGCCGTATCTTTCTCTGATATCCTGATAGACACTTTCTGCACTGGATGTTTCCTTTGCTCCTTTTTCAATCTTCGGAGCAATGATGAATACTTGTCTTCTTACGCTTAGCGCTTTTTCTATGGCCTTGTGAATTGAAGGGTCTACACTCGTCACAACAGCTGTCTGTACATTTCGGATGCCGTGCGGGAATTCAGTCAATGTGGATACATCCATATCCGCATTCATAATTTGTGCTAAAGTTCTTGGAATCGGAGTAGCAGACATCATCAGAAGATCGTTTCCGTCTCCCTTCTTGATAAGGTTCTCTCTTTGCTCGACGCCAAAGCGCTGCTGTTCATCGATGATAGATAAACCCAAGTCTTTGAATTCCAGTTTCTCTGATAATACTGCATTGGTCGAGATGATGATATCGATTGTTCCATCTTTTACACCCTGTAAGATTTCCCGTCTTTCTTTGGCTTTTGTTGCATTACCGGAAAGAAAGACGATACGAATAGGATATTTTTCGAATGTCTTCAATGCGTTTTTATAATGCTGTGTAGCCAATTCGAAAGTAGGTGCCATTAAAACACCTTGTTTTCCTCTTAAGAAGTTTGCATACAAAGAAACAAATGCGACAATCGTTTTTCCTGTGCCGACATCGCCTTGAAGAAGTCGATACATAATCTTATCTTTCTCCATATCGAGAACAATCTCACGGACAGCAAGAAGTTGATCTTTTGTCAGTTTATAGGGCAAGGAAAGAACAAACTGATTGATTTTGTCATGATCTATCTTCTTATTGTCCTTCTTCTTGATGGAATCGGCTTCCTTCTTCAGATTCAAGGAACGGATAGAATACTCTAAAGCCTCTTCATATTTGAAAACACGGAGACCTTCTTTCAGATTCTTTTCATTCTTCGGAATATGTACGGCTTTGTAGGCGTCAAATTCATTCATCAGCCTATATTTCTCGACAAGCCTCTTAGGAAGCACAGAAATGGTGTATTTAGCCTCTCTAGGATAAGATAGGAGTTTCTTCACATAGGACTGAAAGAATGACTGAGAGACCGCCTTAGGAAGCGCATAGACGGGTTTTAGTCCTGTGAGAGCAAACTCAGAATCCAAATCGAGGATAGAGTAGACCATAAAAGACTTCCTAGCCTGAGAATAGTAGGCGACAATCAATAGATCTTTTCCGGAACTGAGTCTAGAAATATAGTAAGGCTGATTAAAGAGGATACAGGAGATAGATTTGCCTAGCGTTGTCTGGAAAGAGAAACGTATCAGAGAGGTTCCTCTATTCGGAAGCGTCCTTAAAGAAAAGACACGGCCTTTGAAAACACCCCTGTAACCATCATCGGGTTCATCAGGGAGAACAGTCGGGTGAAGATCCTCATATCGAGTCGGAAAATGACGAAGAACGCCTTCATCATCACTGACTTCTAAGGCGTGAAAAAGTTCTTTTTGATTCATAGGTATATTATACCAAAAAGAAAAGCTCCAGACCTTAGTCCAGAGCTATCATTTTATTCTTATTCGACAGCGACAAAGAAGGAATAGACAGGCTGATTTCCGGTCTCAATATCAACCTCGAAATCATCTCCGTACTTTCCATTGACCTTATCCTTGACTTCCTCTTTTTCCTTCTCTGTGACATCCTGTCCACAGATGATAGTGATAAGAGAAGAGTCCTCGTCAATCAAGGAAGAAATCAGTTCCATCAAGGTATTGATCTTATGCTTGTGGCAGCAAAGAATCTTCTTATGGGCGATACCCATGAACTTACCTTTTTCAACAACGACATCGTCGATGGTTGTATCCTTGATAGCATAAGTAATCTCGCCGGATTTGACATTGGCAACGTTCTCATTCATGCACTCGACATTTTCTTCCGGAGTAGCATCGGCATTGAATACCATACAAGCAGTCAATCCTTCCGGTATCGTCTTTGTGGTGATGACAACGACATTACACTCCTCTTTGGAGAGCTCAGCAGCCTGATTGGCGGCTAAAATGATGTTTCCGTTGTTCGGGAAGAGGAAGACATTCTCCGCATTGACTTTCTTGATGGCTTCCACAAAGTCAGCAGTGGAAGGGTTCATCGTCTGTCCGCCAGAGATGATATAGTCGACAGAGTTCTCTTTGAACATGTTCTCGATGCCTTCGCCGACAGCAACAGCAACAAGGGCATATTTCTTCTTCTCAGCAGGCTTTTCCTCTTTGACAGTGGCAGCAGCCTTTAATGCGACATCGAATTTCTCTTCTTCGCCTTCGATGCCTTGCTTTTCTTTTTCGCTTTCAAAGTCATCCATCAGTTCTTCGTGCTGTTCAGCCATGTTATCGCATTTCATGGTTTTGAATTCACCAAACTGCTGAGCATAGGTGAAGACCAAACCCGGCTTCATCGTATGGATGTGAACTTTGACAAGATCATCTGTATGAATGAACACGATGGAATTACCATGCGCCTCCAAAACAGCCTTGAATCTCTTCTCATTGAAAGTCTTCTTATCACCGAGGTTATCCTGAGGTGCTAATTTAAGAAGGAACTGAGTGCAATAACCGAACTCTTCATGATTGAATTTGGCCTGTACGGAACCATGACCTTCGACTGTAGTAGGTTTGGCGGAAGTGTAATTGGCACCCTTTTCGGTGACAGTAGCCATCTCTTTTTCAACAATCTGATTATGAAGAGCTTTGGAGAAGCCTTCTAAGATTTTGCAAAGACCAGCTCCACCAGAGTCAACAACACCAACTTCCTTTAAGACGGGAAGAAGTTCTGGAGTATGCTGTAAGGATTTCTGAGCTTTTTCATAAAGGTAATCCATGGCAACATCGATCGGCATACCGCTCTCTGCATATTCATAGAGGGCAGAGGAAGCTTCACGGATGACGGTGAGAATCGTTCCTTCAACCGGTCTCATAACAGCTTTATATGCGACTTCTTTGCCGGATACAAAGGCTTCAGCAAGACCGACAGCATCGACTTCTGTTTTTCCGGCAAGGCCTTCTGCAAATCCACGGAAGATCTGGCTAAGAATAACACCAGAGTTACCACGGGCACCCATAAGAAGTCCGCGTGCGAAGTCCTTAGCAACCTGGCCGATAGAAGAATCATTCTTATTGAAGACATCCTTCGCACCAGAAGACATTGTCAGGTTCATGTTCGTGCCAGTATCTCCGTCAGGAACAGGAAAGACGTTCAATGCATCGATTTCGGGATAGGAGTTATAAAGGTTATTCGCTCCTGAAATGATCATTTGTTTAAATATTACACCATCAATCTTAGTCATTTGAGAAATCCTTTCATCTATAAAAACTCGAGTCTATTTGACACCGAGAACAAAAACATTCACAACTTTAAAAGGAATACCAAAACTTTTCTGAAGCATATAGGAGACCTGTTTCTGAACCTCATATACAACCTCGGTGATTTTGACATCTTTAGAAAGCACCAGATATAAAGAGACCTCATATCCCTCTTTGAGTTTCTTGACAGAGACTCCATCAGAAAAGTCTTCTTTCTTGAGGAATTCAAGTAAGGAACGGGTGAGTTTTTTTCTGCTGACCAAGCCGACAACACCATAAACACTGGAAACAGTCATTCCAGCGAGATCAGCGACGGCTTGTAAGGAAAAATTGATTTTTCCAATCTGGTTTGTTTTTTCAATATTCATATATAAATTTAAATGTGCATAAAAGCCTACAAATTATACAAGAAAGCTGTACAAAAAGCAAATCGGCGGGATTGCGGCACGAAAAAAGCGGCCGCAGCTATCTTCCCCCGAGGGGTATTTTCGCCGCCAGGC
>CAVFFP010000007.1:0-79448 GCA_963621825.1 bacterium | reverse complement strand
ATTCCAATGTTGTGCTATAGTTCTATTTAAAGTCCAACATCAGGGGTGCAGTACATGGTTGTCCAGTGCAGTAATTTTCGTTTTGACTTATTTGATGACGTCGCAGCCCATGTAAGGACGGAGAACTTCAGGAACGGTGATGGAACCATCTGCGTTCTGATAGTTTTCAATGACAGCTGCTGTTGTTCTTCCGACGGCAAGTCCGGAACCGTTGAGCATATGGACAAATTCAGTCTTGCTGTCCTTATCTCTCTTGAAACGGATGTTCATTCTTCTTGCCTGATAATCGGTATCATTGGAGCAGGAGGAGATTTCCTTGTAGACAGAGGTCTTAGGAACCCACTTTCCATCCTTCTCTTCATAGTCGTTATAGGAAGGCATCCAGACTTCCAAGTCGAAAGTCTTGGCAGAGGAGAAACCGACATCGCCTGTCGATAAGCAGACTCTTCTGTAAGGAAGCTTGAGAAGCTCAAGGATTCTTTCGGCTTCTTCGGTTAAGGATTCCAACTCATCAAAGGAATTCTCAGGTAAGCAGTATTTGACAAGTTCGACTTTCTGGAACTGATGCTGACGGATGATACCTCTGGTATCTCTTCCGGCGGCACCGGCTTCGGCACGGAAGCAGGAAGAATAGGCGCAGAACCATTTAGGAAGGTCGCTGGCAGAGAGGATTTCGTTTCTGTAGTAGTTTGTGACAGGGACTTCAGCAGTCGGAATCATCCAGAACTGCTCACCAGTATTTTCTGTCATGTAGGCCTGATCAGCAAACTTAGGAAGCTGACCGGAACCGGTAAGAGAATCGGTGTTGACTAAGAACGGAGGTAGGACTTCGGTATAGCCGTGAGCGGAGTGAGTGTCGAGCATGAAGGAAGCGAGAGCTCTTTCCAATCTGGCGAAAGCGCCGAGATAGAAGGTGAAGCGGCTTCCTGTGACTTTGGCAGCTCTGTCGAAGTCAAAGCCACCGAGCTTCAGACCAAGTTCCCAATGGGAAGAAGGTTTGAAGTCGAATGTGGTCGGTTCAGACCAGTATTTCTCAGGACGGTTGAAGCTGTCATCGGTTCCGATAGGAAGGGAGTGATCAGGAAGGTTCGGAGTCTTGAGCATAATCTCATGAATCTGATTGTCTACTTCTGCAAGTTCGACATCCAATCTTGCGATTTCTGCTTTGTCAAAACTGACCTTCTCCAAAGCCTTCTGAGCTTCTTCATCTTTGTGCTGGGCTTTGAGCTTTCCAATCTCTTTGGACTGAGCGTTTCTTTCCGCCTTTAAAGATTCGGATCTGACAATGATATCTCTTCTCTTCTGATCCAAGACAGGGAGTTCTCTTAAGTAAGAGAAATCACCAGTTCTGGTGGAAAGTCTTTCGATGACTTCATCCAAATGATCAATTACGTATTTTACATCAAGCATGTTATGTATCTCCTTGATAATTTAAAATCTTAGACCTTTTATATCAGGTATGCAAGAGCAATGAATATCACTCTTCATCTCCGGAATCATCATCGCCCTGTTTTTCTGCTCTCTTGAGCAATTCTTTCAAGGCGTCATCCTCAACGACGGGAGAGTTCTCTGTTTCTTCTGTGACCTCATCCTTTGCCTCGAATTCATCATCGGCAGGGAGAACAGAAATAGAGGAGAGTTTCTCATTGTTTCTGAGAGTGATGATCTTTACACCGACAGTGTTACGTCCAGTCTCATTGACCTGGTTCAAAGAGGTGCGGATTGTAGTGCCATGGTCTGTGATAATGATGACATCTTCCACGCCTTTGACATTCTTGATGACAAAGAGTCCACCATTCTTGTCTGTCTCACGGATCGTTCTGACACCTTTGCTGCCACGGGATGTGATACGGTATTCTTCACCGGCAGTGATCTTACCGTAACCGTTGTTGGATAAGGAGAAAATCTTATTGCCGTCGATGGATGTGACAAGACCGACGACCTTATAGCCTTCAGCAAGTTCGATACCCTTGACACCAGTTGCCGTTCTTCCCATGCAGCGAACATCGCTTTCATGGAAGGTACAGACTTTGCCTTCGCTGGAACCTAAGGAGATGAGAGCATTTCCGTCTGTTACTCTGACATCCAAGAGTTCGTCGCCTTCTCTTAAGCTGATAGCGATCTTACCATTGACATTGATGTTCTCAAAGTCTTTGGCTTCTGTGCGTTTTACGATACCATCTTTTGTTGCAAAGAATAAGTAGGTATTTTCACTATAATCATCCATAGAGATGATTGCGGTGACTTCTTCTTTGTCTAACAGTCTAAGCAGGTTGACAATCGGGATACCTTTGCTGGTTCTGTTGCCTTCTTGGATTTGATAACCGCGGCAATGATAGACGCGTCCGAAGTTCGTGAAGAAGAGGACGTCTGTCTTTGTTCTGGAATGACGGAGGATCTTGATATCATCATCCGCCTTTGTCTTCATGCCCTGAACACCGACACCGCCTCTGTTCTGAGTACGGAATTCACTCGGATCGACTCTCTTGATATATCCGCCTTTTGTAAGGAAGATGAGAATCTCTTTGTTCGGGATGAGGTCTTCATCGCTTTCATCATAATCGTAATCGGAGATTTCAGTTCTTCTTGCATCTCCGTATTTCTTCTTGATGACTTCCAATTCCTCGATTAGGACATTTTCCAAAGTAGCTTTATTGGCAAGGATATCATTGTAGTGATTCGTATCAGCGACAAGAGCATTCTTTTCATCCATATATTTCTGCTGTTCAAGACCGGTAAGTCTTCTTAACGGCATATCGAGGATGGCCTTGCACTGAATCTCATCAAATCCGAATCTTTCAATAAGGCGGGAGGTAGCCTCTTCGCTTGTCTTGGAGGAACGGATGATGTGGACTGTTTCATCGACAGCGTCGGCAACAGCCAAAATGGCATCGATGATGTGAATTCTGGCAAGTGCTTTGGCAAGATCGAACTGAGTTCTTCTTGTGATGATGGTTTCCTGATGTTCAATGTAGATCTTCATGGCCTGTTTCATATTCAGGACACGAGGGGTTCCGTTATCGAGTGCGAGCATATTAACAGCAAAGGAGGACTGCAAAGCAGTATAACGGAATAAATGATTCAGGACTAATTCCGGAATGGCACCCTTCTTCAGAATGACAACGAAATGGGTACCCATCTTATCGGAGGTATAGTCAGCGACGCTAGCAATACCTTCGATTGTCTTGTTATCGGCAAGGTCAGCAATCTTCTTGGCAAGCTCTCTCTTGTTGACCATATAAGGGAGCTCGGTAAAGACAATCTCAGTATGACCTGCCTTCTCTTCTGTGTAATATTTGGAACGGACTTTGACAGAACCGCGTCCGGTCTCGAAGTAGTCACGGATTCCTTTTCTTCCGAGGATGATGCCACCACCCGGGAAATCAGGACCTTTTACAATCTCCATCAATCCAGCGGTATCCATTTCTGGCTCTTTGATCAAAGCCTGGATGGCAGAGATGGTTTCAGTGAGATTGTGAGGCGGGATGGATGTTGCCATACCGACAGCAATACCGGAGGATTCATTGCAGAGGAGGTTCGGGAAACGGGAAGGGAGAACGACAGGCTCTTTTCCGTCGGCATCATAGGTGTCGATGAAAGGAACGGTATCCTTATCGATGTCTCTTGTCATCTCCAAGGCGATCTTGGAAAGTCTAGCTTCGGTGTAACGGGCTGCGGCGGGTTCGTCGCCATCCGGAGAACCGAAGTTACCATGTCCCTGGACCAATGTGTAACGCATTGCGAAGTCCTGAGCAAGACGGCACATAGCCATGTAAATGGAAGAGTCGCCATGCGGGTGATATTTACCCATGACGTCACCGACGACACGAGCAGATTTCTTAAACGGCTTATCGGGTGTGACGCCCATCTCCCACATATCGTAGATGATTCTTCTCTGAACCGGCTTCATACCATCTCTTGCGTCAGGGATGGCACGGCTAGTCAGTGTGGAAACGGCGTAATCGAGGAAGGAGGATTTGATTTCAGGACCGAATTCATCCGGAGTGATACCAGGAGTGATACCTTCCTGAAGGCCGATGATTCCGGCACCCTTCTTCTCAGCCGCTTCTTTATCGGAAATCTCTTCCGATTCGCTGTCTACGGAAGAATCCGTGGAGGTATTTTCCGTTTCTTCGTCTATTTTCTTTTCTTCATCATCAATCATTGTATTTACCTCCTTTAGATATCAAGGTTCTTGACGAACTTCGCATTGGCGGAAATATATTCCTTACGAGGTTCGACATTTTCACCCATAAGATCGATCAAAGCGTCATTGGCGTCCTGAAGATCTTCGATTGTAACCTGAAGCATACGGCGATGATTCTTATCCATAGTCGTCTCATTGAGCTGGCTTGGATCCATTTCACCTAAACCTTTGTAACGCTGCAAAGCATATCTTGCGTTCTTAGGAAGATGAGATTTGATTCCGTCCAATTCCTCATCGTTGAAGGCGTAGTAGTGATGTCCCTGATAAGTGAGACGGTAGAGCGGAGGTTGGGCGATGTAAAGGTGTCCCGTCTCGACCAAAGGTCTCATGAAACGATAGAAGAATGTCATAAGCAGGATTCGGATGTGGCTGCCGTCGACATCAGCATCGGTCATGATGACGACTTTGCCGTATTTGATCTTGCTGACATCGAACTGTTCACCCTGACCGGCACCGATTGCAGTGACCATGTTATAGATTTCAGCGTTCTTTTCGATTCTCTGTGCCTGTGCCTTCTCGACGTTAAGGATCTTACCTCTTAAAGGAAGGATGGCCTGAGTTCGTGCGTCTCTGCCACGGACAGCGGAACCACCTGCGGAGTTACCCTCAACGATGAAGAGTTCTCTTTCTGCGGGATCTTTGGAGATGCAGTCGACCAATTTATCCGGAAGACTTCCGCCGACACCGAGCTTGCCTTGGGCGGCAGCTCTCGCTCTTTCTGCGGCTTTTCTTCCTTTATAGGCAGATTCGACTCTGCTGAACCATGCCTTACCCTCATTCGGATGCTCCATCAAATACTCTTTGAGATAGTCTCCGACGATGGAAGAAGTGATCTTACGGACTTCATCGTTTCCGAGTTTGTCCTTGACCTGACCTTCGTATTGCGGATTGGTATGTTTGACACTTAAGATGACAGAGAGGCCTTCCAAGCAGTCATCGCTGCGGAAATTCTCATCGTTGTCCTTTAAGAAACCTTTTGTACGGAAGTAGTTGTTGAGCTCTCTTCCGACAGCAAGACGGAAACCCTCTTCATGGGTACCGCCACCATTGGTGCGGATGTTGTTGCAGTAAGAGTTCATGTTGAAGATTCCGGACTTGGTCGGCTGGAAGGCGGCCTCAACGATGACCGTTGTCGGCTTGACGTCAAGTCCACCGGTCTGAACGGTGGATGCACCGTTGCAGTACGGGATATCTTCAAAGACTCTGTCCTTGGACTCGTTGATGAAGCGGATGTATTCTGTGATACCATCGTTGAAACAATAGTGAGCAGACTGAATATTTTCAGGATCTCTTTGATCCTCGATGGTGATATCGATTCCGCGTGTAAGATAGGCGGTCTGTCTAAGGTAATTTGAAATCGTGGAGAAGTCGAATGTGGTTGTCTCCTTGAAAATCAACGGATCCGGAGTGAATTCGACACTGGTTCCAGTCTTATTCAACGGGCATTCGCCGATGACTTCTAAGCCGGGAGCGATGGTGTGGCCGCCGTTTTCGAAACGGATTCTATGAATCTTTCCGTCACGGCAGACAGTGACTTCAACATGGGTGGACAAAGCGTTGACAGCTTTGACACCGATACCATGAAGACCACCGGAAATCTTATAACCGGTCTTGTCGTTGAATTTTCCACCGGCGTGAAGGATGGTGTAGACCGTTTCAACCGTTGAAATCTTAGAGGTCGGGTTGATATCGCACGGAATACCACGTCCGTCATCCTCGACGCGGACTCTGTTGATCGGATTTTCGGCAGTTCCAGGAAGGATTGTGACTTTGATATGTTTGCAGTATCCGGCCATAGCCTCATCGATACCGTTGTCGACAGCTTCTCTGACGAGGTGATGAAGACCGCGGCTGGAGGTTGTGCCGATGTACATACCAGGACGCTGACGGACAGCTTCCAAGCCCTGAAGAATCTCGATGTCAGCGCCGGTGTAATCGTCCTTTGCTTTCATCTTTGCTTCTTCCTGAGCGGTATTCATATCGATGTGTTCGACATGCTGTTCTTCAAAGTTCTCTTCCTTCGGTTTTTCTTCGATGACTTTTTCTGCAGGCTTTTTGTCACCGCCAAGTTTCTCATCGCTGGCAACCTGGGCGACTTTCTTCATCTGCTTTTCTAGTTCTTTTTGACGCTGAAGTTCTTTTTCGCTTAACGCTTCGTTTTCATCATTCATTTGTCTTTACCTCCTGAATCTGTTGGTTGTGGTTTGTTTTGAATATCGAGTAATCACGGAATCCGTCTCTTATCGTCGTACCGGTCACAAAGACCTGCTGATTCTCTTTATTGATGAGGGACAATAGATTTCTGCATCTCTTGTCATCCAGGTCGGATGTCACATCATCTAATAGAAGAATCGGTGTGTCGCCTAGCACGCTTGCGTATTCGTCCAAAACAGCTAGTTTTAGGCTTAAGGAGGCGAGTCTGTTCTCGCCTTGGCTTCCATATGCCGACAGGCTGTTTTTGTTTAATAAGCCTAATAAATCGTCTCGATGCGGACCGATGACAGTGCTCTTGCGGAGTACTTCATTCGATTTGGTCTCCTCGAATTTCTTCAAGGATAATTCCTGATATCGTTTCTGACTCGCTTCTAAAGGGCAGTTTGTCTTATACGTAAGAGAGAAATCGCATGTCCCTTCCTCGAATAACAAAGAATAATAATGCTTCGTCTTCACCGACAAGCGATTAATCAGATCATTTCTGTCTTTCACGATCCGATAAGACAGATTGATCAGTTCATTTCTTAAGACATCGATGACATCGTTGTCATAATTCTGCATTAGTGCAGTGTTCCTCTCCTTCAATAGCTTTTTATATCTTCCGATAGCAAATAGATACTGAGGAGATAACTGGCTGAGTGTCTCATCCAGAAATCTTCTTCTTGTCTCTGGATCATCCTTGAAGAAGAAGACAAGGGACGGCTCATAATACACAGCCAATAACTTTCCAAGCATTTTAGACAAGGAATTGATCTTCTCTCCGTCGATAGCAAACACCTTGTAGTTTCTTCCGATGACGCAGGATAAGGAATGATCTAAGTCATCATGATAGGAGTGATATTCTAGATAGATGGAAGCGGAATCTTCCCCCTTCTTGATCAAATCCTCATTATTGGCTTTTCGGAATGTTCGTCCTATCGTCAGGTAATAGATAGCTTCGATGACATTTGTCTTTCCAGTTCCGTTATCACCGGTAAGATATATTCTTTCTTTTGGAAAGGAACAGTCTAAGTCAGTGTAACAGCGGAAGTTGTGAAGGACTATTCTTTTGACAAACATATCTCATACTTCTTTTCGTTGATGGTGATGATATCGCCGGGTCTGATTTTCTTTCCTCTTCTTTCTTCTTTTTCTCCGTTGAATGTAACATCATTCTCAGAAAGGAAAATTTTCTCTTCTCCGCCTGTCTGAACAAGGTCGAGGAATTTGAGGATCTGACCTAGAGTGACATACTCCCCTTTGATATAAATTGATGAGCCATTCTTTGTCATGATTAATCCTCCAATAAATATTGTATTTATACAAACATATATATTATATATAATATATATAGTATTTCAAAGATAATATTTTATAGGTTTTTGCCTAAAATTAGGAAACTTTCCTCCAGAATGGTATAATATCGACAATATGGAACACACACAGAACGAAAAAGACATAGAACAGATCAAAGAAAACAGCCTTTCTGATATGACACTTGAAAAACTGTCATCCTTTTATTCTTTGTTTGCAGATAAAACCCGCCTTACTTTGATTTGCTTGTTAAGCAATAATAAGCTCTGCGTCAACGATATCGCTGAGATTATGCATATGTCCCAGTCAAGAGTCTCACATCAGTTGGCAGTCCTTAGAAAACACGATATCGTCACCTATTATAGACAGGGAAAACAGGTGCTTTATACGTTGACGGATAATCATATCAAGGATTTGTTCAATACCGGACTTGAACATATCTCTGAAAAAGATGAACAGGTCTATAACGATAAGAAAAAACGTGAAAGATAGAATAAATATAAAATAGGCAACCTTATGTGCAATACAAGGGTTGCCTATTTTTGTGAAATAAAAAAATCCTTGGTTTCCCAAGGACTTGATTTGCACGATGGTGGATCTTAAGAGACTCGAACTCTTGGCCCACTGATTAAGAGTCAGTTGCTCTACCAACTGAGCTAAAGATCCAAGTGATTTTTTTCAGTGCTTGTAAATTATAATACTAGCAAAGGAACAATGCAAGAAAAAAATAAAAAAAGCGGACCTGTGATTAAGGCCCGCGTAGAATTACAGAGTAACGGAATTGTCGGAATCGACAGTCTGCATCTTTTCCTCGAGTGCTTTCTTTTTGGTTTCTTCACTCTTATTGATAAGATCTTTGAATAACTTCATAAGTGCCATTAGAGCAGTAGAAGAACTCGTACCATAGATGACGATGATCAACCACATGATCTTGTTCATCTCACGGAAATCGATGCCTAAGAAGGCTTTGGACAAGTTTCCGGAAGAACCGAAGACAGGAATGAACGGAAGGACAAATACGCCTAAGAGACAGAGGACAAAGGTCGTAGAGAACATCAATGCACGATACCAATGCTTTCTGACAGGAGAGATAGGTAAGAAGCAGATGTAGGCCATTGCCAAGGAGATAACGGTCATTGTGATGGAGTTGAAGGTAGTGAACGCTTCTTCACTGCTGATCTCTAAGAAGTTCGAGTAGCGAAGAATGTAATTGATGGAAATAGCCAGGATCAAGCAGATAGCGGCTGGAATGGCTCGCATGAACGTATTCTTGAGGAAGTGGCCAGTGATTGGCTGATCGTCTTTCTGAAGCGCTAAGAAGACAGAAGTAAGACCGATACAGACACTTTCCATGATGAAGAGGTTATTGGAAGTGAATGGGTACTCCATACCATGTCCACCGTTGGCAAAGGAGAGTAGAACAATGATAGTAAAGACAATTGTGAAGATTGTCTTCATCAAATACAGAGCGGAGGAACGCTGGACGTTGTTGATACAGCGTCTGCCTTCCTGAACGGCAAGAGGCATAGAAGCGAAGTTGGAATCGAGAAGAACGAGGTGAGCTACGTTTCTGGCAGCAGAGGAACCGTTTGCCATAGCGACAGAGCAGTCTGCGGTCTTCATGGCAAGAATATCGTTGACACCATCGCCGGTCATACCGACAGTGTGGCCTTGGTTCTTCAGCTCTTTGATGATAAGAGCTTTCTGTTCCGGAGTGACACGTCCGAAAACAGTATAAGCGTTGACAATCTGAGTGACCTCTCGATCGGATAATCCCTCTAAGGAGATGCAACGCTCTGCGTTAGGAACACCACATTTCTTTGCGATTTCACTTGCAGTAAGAGGGTTGTCACCGGAGATGATTTTGATATTGACACCATTTTCCTTGAACCATTTAATCGTGGCTGGTGCTTCCGGCCTTACGTGGTCTTCTAGTGTGAAGATAGTGACGGGTGTAAATTTACCTTTGACAGTTCCGTTCGTAATAGGATTCTCTGCTTTACAGAGCATCACAACACGATAACCGGAAGACTGCTTGGAAGAAATGTATTCCAGAATGGTTCTGTCTCTTCCTTTGTAAAGATATTCAGGGGCTCCGAGAACGAAGGTACCCAATCCTTTGAATTCGACAACAGAATATTTTCTTGCACTGCTGAAGGGGATAGTATCGATGATTCGATAGGTATTCTTCAATGGGAATCTCTGGGAAAGTGCGATGGATGTCTGATTTGTATCGTTGAAGGCATTCAGATAACTTCCGATAAGATTATCCAAATCGTAGGATCCATCGATTTTGACGACTTCGTCTACACGCATTGTGCCATCGGTCAATGTTCCTGTCTTATCGAGACAGAGAGCGTCGACACGGGCGAGCATTTCGATGGAGTAGAGATCTTGGACCATTGCATTCTTTTTGGATAAGGCGACAACAGAGTTTGCTAATGCGATAGAGGTGAGGAGGTACATGCCGGACGGAATCATACCGACCATGCTACCTGCTGTCTTGGACATGGTTTTGGATGCAATCTCCCACCAGTGTTCTGAGACAACAACACCGTCAGCATTCTTGATCCACTGTGTCCAGAAGGTCAGAATTCCGAGAGGAATGATGATAAGACCAATGATTTTAATGACGGAATTAAGAGAACGGACCAATTCTGATTTCGGTTTGCTGACTTCTTTTGCTTTGTTCTGGATGCCAGCGATGTAATTGTATTCTCCGACCTTGTCTGCTCTGTTAGTAGATGCGCCGGAAACGACATAAGAACCTGCGTAGATTCTGTCTCCAGGATTTTTCTTGATAGGAAGAGATTCGCCGGTAAGAAGTGACTCGTTTACTTCAACATTTCCGTCGACAACGATGGAATCGGTAGGAACCTGTTCACCGCTTTTAATCCTATAAATGTCATCTAATACAAGTTCAGTAGCTTTAATGATAGATGACTTAGAGTCACGGATGACTTCGCAAGTGGAATCCGTTACGAGTTTCAGTTTCTCTAAGGTCTTCTTTGCTTTCAACTCCTGAATGATACCAATCAGGGTGTTAGCAAAAGCAATGACAAGGAAGAAGGACTGAGCATAATTTCCGAAGACAATCAATACGATGCCAATGGCAAGAAGAAGCATATTGAAGTATGTGACAACATTGGTATAGATGATCTGCCAAGTAGTCTTGCCACTCTTCGTGTTTTCATGATTGATGAGACCTTTCTCAATTCTTGAGGCGACCTGTTCTGATGTCAATCCCTGATGGATATCAGCATTGTATCTCTCTATTTCATCCGGTACTTCATTTGTGGTGGATGCGGGATTTACGCTGCTTGGTTTATCCTCTTCTTTTAACACTAAGGCAGGATCGATTTCTTCGTTTTCGGAGGCTTCCTCCGTATTTTCGATGGCTTCTTTTTCTTCAGGAGAGCTTTCTGGATTGGCTTTCTTTTTCTTGAAAAGGCTCATGCTTTGTTTTTGTCCTCCGTATTCTTGGCTTTCGGAACGATATGATGCTTACGGCATCTTGCCTCATAGGATTCCTTTGCGCCAACTAAAATGATAGGCTGATTGTAATCAGCGGGCTTTCCGTCGACAAGTCTCTGTGTTCTTGTCGCAGCACATCCGCAAACGGTGCAGGCAGCGGTCAGTTTCGTTACGAATTCCGCTCTGGCTAAAAGACCAGGCATAGGTCCGAAAGGAACGCCACGGAAATCCATATCAAGTCCAGCGACGATGACTCGGATTCCTTTGTCTGCCAGACTTTCGCAAATGTCGACAATTTCGGTTCCGAAGAACTGTACTTCATCGATAGCAACAACCTGTGCATCTTCAGGAGTCAAAGAGAGAACATCCTCTGCGGTCTTAATTGCAAAAGCCTGATATTTTCCGCCGTTATGGGAAGCAATAGCAGTTTTGTCATAACGATTGTCGATGCTCGGTTTAAAAGCAATGATTTTTTGATGTGCATAGGAAAGAGTTTTGATTCGGCGAATCAATTCCTCACTTTTTCCGGCAAACATAGGTCCGCAGATGACTTCGATCCAACCCTTCTGAAGTTCTTGATACATAGTTGTGTACTCCATTCAATAGTAAATATTATACACTAGAGATACTATTTCTTTTTGTACTAATGGAAAATATATCGACTCTTTTTCGGATGTGTGAAAAGGTATTATTAAAGCGTGAACAAATGTATAAGAATCGACTTTGTTAATTAGTGGATTCTGTTCTTGAGCAGAAGAATTACAGTGGGCTTTTTGATAAGGAGATGAATTATTGAATTGATTTTTGATTGAAAAAGAAATAATGTTATAATCAGTTGAACTAGGAGGATAGTTTATGGAAAAAGGAAAAGTATTATTGACAAGAGATGACAAGCTGTTGCTTCTTTCCAACAACCGCTATTTCATCGCAAAGGGTGAAGCAAAGGTCGGTGATGATGTCGAATTCGATGTCGAAAAATCACTCGCTATGCCTTCTTACCTGTTTGCTATCGCAGCCATGGAAGAAGAAAACCTCGATGAGACTTTGGATTTCATCCAATCCAAGTGGTTCCGTGACAAGAAGTAATCAATCGTAGCTTAAAAGATAGTCCGTTCTTCGTTCCATTCTTTATTTTCTTCTTTCTTGCGGCATTATCTTTGATACTTGGACATTATTTTCATTACTCTAAATACTCTATAGCAGCCATGATAGTTTCCTCTATGGCTTTGGCTGCTACTATGTTTCTTATGGCCTTTGGTAACCCATTTAAGCGCAAATGAACTTGAATAAAGAAGATATCTTATCATCTCTTAGCACGTTCCCTGGAGAATGGGATACGCTTTTGGGTGAAGAGAAAAATAAAGAATATTTTAAGAAATTGATAGAGTTGGTTGCTGATGAATATTCAGAATATATCGTACATCCTGATTTAAAGAATGTATACCATGCTTTAGAACTTGTTTCGCCATCTGAAGTTCGGGTTGTCATCATTGGACAAGATCCTTACTATAATCCTGGACAGGCAAATGGTCTTGCTTTTTCTGTGGAAGACGGAGTTCATTTCCCTCCATCCCTTCTCAATATTTTCAAGGAACTGAATTTAGAATATGGATATCCGATTCCTCAAAACGGTTCGTTGGAAAAATGGGCAAAACAGGGGGTGCTGCTGTTAAATGCATCTCTTACTGTAAAAGACGGAACTGCCAATAGCCATGCTAAATTCGGATGGATGACCTTTACTGATGAAATCATCCGAAAATTAGACTCACTTAATCAGCCTATTGTCTATC
The DNA here is from genome assembly GCA_963621825.1 of bacterium. Lineage (GTDB taxonomy): Bacteria > Bacillota_I > Bacilli_A > RFN20 > CAG-288 > Enterosoma. The sequence continues at coordinate 66,470 of CAVFFP010000007.1, read as the reverse complement.
TTCTCTGGGGCAACTTTGCAAAGGATAAGATGAAGCTCATTCATAACAAGAATGCTTTCATCATCTATAATGCTCATCCATCACCTCTGAGTGCAAGAAGAGGATTTTTCCATTCTGACTGCTTTAAAAAATGCAATGAGCATCTTAGAGAACTGAATGAGAAAGAGATTGATTTTCAGATTGATTGATCATCCGAAAATAGGTGAAAAACATAGAATGTAAGCCCTATATCATGAAAAAGAAAACTTTTTTTGTTTGCTATATTTCTTTTAAAGTGTGGAAAAACATATAGGAAACGCTTATAATTTAGTAGTGCTTAAAACTATTCAAAGAAAGGATTGTTAAATTATGGATCTTACAAATGAACAGATGTTGAAGGCGATTCAGGAGATCGTCGATAAGAAAGCGGAGAAGTTCCCTTTCAAGAAATCTGCTAAGATGGAGATTGTTTATGTCGATTCGAGAGAAGACGGCACTGCCGAAGTTCTCGCTATCGGCTCTGATATGCCGAAGCTCATCTATCGTGTCTTCGAATTTGATGCTAATGGTGCTGTCGTTGAAGAAGAGGATATCCAGAACATCGTTGCCAGAACCAAGAACTACAACGAGAACATCAAACCTGGACTTAAGCTTGTTCCTCCGTTTGTCGAAGAGACTGACACCTATGATGTCGTCATCGAAAACGTCCTTCCGGATAATGCTGTCGAATTGAAGATGAAGTCTTCTACCGGCAGAGATATCACAATGATCGAGACTTATCGTTATTTCGATTATGTCTCCAGCATCTTCTTCATCTCCTGCGTTTCCTTGTCCTTCGGCGGACAGTATCTCTTCGCCGCTATCGATAACGGAAGAAAACTTAAGATCATCGTCGGCAACAATCCTGATATCCGTGCAAGAGTCGATATGATCACCGAACTCCTTGCCAATAGAGTCCTTCCTTCTTATCGTACTATCGATGCCGGAAACAAGGCTCTTACTAATACTGATGTCAGAGGCAAGGTCAGCATCAATAAGAATGATGGAACCACCGTCAACTTCTTATCCAACTTCACCTATGATGATCTCGAAAGCGGAAATATGTTCGCTTTCTTCGTCAATGAAAATGACCCCAAGGATGGACTTATGTTCATTCAGGATATTGTCACTGGCAGATTGACATTGGCTCCGAACTGGACCGATGAACAGAAAGCAGCTGCTGATAAGGTTCAGAAGCTCTTGGCTGAGAACAAGGAAGAATTTTCTAAGCATGTCCATAGCTTCTTCGCCGATTCCCTTGACCTCCGCTATGCCGCTCTTAAGAAAGGCCTCTTGACTGCTCAGACAGCTGAGAAGGTCGACGGAAACAATACTGAATCCAAATAATCCGTTATTTTTGGAGAATAAAGCATGAAACATTATGAGACAGAATATGTGACACTGGACAATGGTACAGGACTTGTCGGTAAATTCTCTACTCTTGGTGCCGGTGTTGCCTCGTTGACTTTGGATGGAAAGCCTTTGATTCTTGAATTTGAAGATGAGCAAGCCTATTTAGGTTCCACTGGATTCCATGGAAAGACTCTTGCCAGAGTCGCCGGACGTATCCCGGATACCTTCATGATCGGCGGTAAGACTTATTCTGTTTTAGGAGATGAACAGCATATCTGCCTCCACGGCGGATGCTTGGAATCTCTTACCTTCCGCAACTTCGAAGCTGTCAAGGAAGAAGACGAGAAGGAAGTCAGAGTCGTGTTTCATTACTTGTCACCGGATGGAGAAGCCGGATTCCCTGGCAATCTCGATACAAAAGTTACCTATTCCATGTCGAAAGATGGCTCCAATGTTCTGAAAATCACATGCGAGGCTGTCTCTGATAAGGATACTCTTGTCTCCTTCTCCAACCATATGTACTGGAATGTCTTCAACAGTGAGAATGTCAATGATTACACTCTCCAGGTTAAGGCTTCTAAGATCGGATCTTTCAAACCTGGCACCTTATTGATTGTCGGAATGGATGATGTTCCGGAATGCTATGATTTCCGTACACCTGCCCTTCTGAAAGATAAATTGGATCAGATTGAGAAGGAACATCCTGAGGTTGGAACCTTGGACAATACCTATGTCTTTGATGAAGACAGCAGTGATCCTAAGGTCATTATGGATACTAAAGACATTCACTTGGAAGTCAACACCGATTTCGATGCCATCAACTTCTATGTCGATTCCTGTCTGGCACCTTATAAGTTCACAAACGGTGAATATCTGACACATGGCTTACGCCGTGCCATTGCAATTGAACCGGAAACCTTCCCGCTCCTTAGCAATATCGTCTTGAAGGCTGGCGACAAATACTCTCATTCCATGTCGTTTAAGATTGAAAGAAAATAATAGGAGAAAATTATGGATATCAAAGAAATGCTCAAAGAAATTCCGGATTTGTCTAATAGACCTGCTGTCGCTTTGGAGACAACAGTCCTTACACACGGAATGCCGTATCCTCAGAATGTCGAATGCGCATTGAAGTGTGAAGAAGAAATCAGAAAAGCAGGTGGTGAACCTTACACCATCGGTATTATCAATGGAAAAATCAAAATCGGTTTGACCCGTGATGAGATCGAATATTTAGGAAAGACCATGAATGCCATGAAGGTTTCCAGACGCGATCTTCCCTTCTGCATCGAAAGAGGACTCAATGGTTCTACTACCGTAGCTGCTACCATGATTCTTGCCAAGATGGCCGGAATCAAGGTCTTCTCCACTGGCGGTATCGGTGGTGTCCATAGAGGATACAATGATACCATGGACGTCTCTACTGATTTAGGAGAGTTCGCCAGAACCGATGTCAATGTCATCTGCGCTGGTCCGAAGGCAATTCTTGATGTTCCCCGCACTTTGGAATATTTAGAGACACAGGGTGTTGAAGTTATCGGATACAAGACTGATAAAGTTCCGCTTTTCTACTCCAGTTCCAGTAAGTACAATCTTGAACAGCATGTCGAGGATGCTGCTGAATTAGCTCGTGTTCTCCACACTGCTCATGAACTTGGACTTTCTCAGGGCGCCTTGATTCTCAACCCTGTTCCGCAGGAATATTCTCTCGATGCGGATTGGATGGAAGAGAAGATTGAGGAAGCTATCGCCATGATGGAAAAAGATCATGTCACTGGCAAAGCTGTCACTCCTTATCTCCTTGATAAGCTTGTTGGCATCACTGGTGGCAAATCCCTTTCTACCAATATGGCTTTGATCGAGAATAACGCTAGACTCGGCGGTGAACTTGCTGCTGAATTGGCAAAGTTGAATAAGTAATCATCAGGGACTCCGTTTTTCGGAGTCCCTTTCTCTTTGCTGATATGGATAAGACCTGAAAAATTCTCTTTTCTTTTCTACTTATTTATATATAATATATTCAGGTCCCCAAAAAGGGATTTTTTATTTGACATCAGTGAGGTGACTTCATATGAGAGAGAAAGTATCGTTAGTCTGTACAGAATGCCAGTCTAGAAACTACAATGCAACAAAGAAAAAAGGCGATGGCGTTCGCTTTGAGACAAAGAAGTTTTGTCCGAAATGTGGTAAACATACAATTCATAGGGAAGGAAAATAACCAATGAAAAAAATAACAAAGTATTTCCGCGGAGTCGGAGAAGAAGCAAGACGTATCCGTTGGCCTGACAGCAGAACCTTATGGAGATCTGTTGGTGTCGTCATGGTCATTTCTGTTGTTGCCGCACTTGCTATCGTTCTCAGCGACTGGCTTGCCGCTCAGATCATGAAAGCTTTCGAGGAAGCATTCCCGAAGTCTTCTGATTCGTCAAGCGAATCCGCAGCAGCCGCAATTCGTTTGGTCAACTGGTTCAAAAATGGAGGATTGTTCTAATGTTTGATGAAGAAAATGAAGTAAAGACAGAAGAGACTGTCGACGCACAGAAGGAAGGAAACTACAATCCTTATCTCGGAAAAGTCAATTCTGGTGATGATGATGAAGAGGATGATAACAGTCTTCCTGCTGAAAAAGCATGGTATGTTATCAACACCTTCAACACGAAGGAAGCCAAAGTCGCTGAAGACTTGGAACTGAGAAGAAAGTCGTTCCATATGGAAGATAAGATCTTCCGTATCGTCGTTGCCAAGTATGATGAACCTGTTCTTGATGACAATGGCAACCCGAAGATGACCAAGGATAAAGTCACTGGTCAGATGAAACCGAAGGTCAAGACCAAGAACTTCTATCCGGGTTATATCTTCGTTGAGATGATCATGACCGATGAGACCTGGTTTGTTGTCCGTAACACTCCCGGTGTCTCTGGTATTACTGGTTCTTCCGGTAAGGGCGCTAAGCCGTTCCCGATTCCCCGTGAGGAGATTGAACCTGTTCTCAAGAGAATGAACATCAATGATCCGGATATCTACTCCGATTATAAGATCGGCGATGAGGTCAAACTCATCTCTGGTATGTTCCGCGATTCTGAAGGTGTCATCGAGTCTATCGATCCCGAACGCGGAGAAGTTACCGTTCAGATCATGCTTTTCGGCAGAACCAACGATATCCCTGCCAAGTTCTCTGATATCGAAAAAGTTCAGGATATTCCGAATTACAACGAAGGAAGCAAGCTCTAAATTCCTATATGAAAGACATTTTAGTCATCGGTGGATCCAATATTGACTATGCTGCAATATCGGAGAACGCGTTGATTCCTAATGACTCCAATATCGGAAAACTAAAAACCTCTTATGGCGGTGTTGGCAGAAATACTGTTGAGAACTTAGCTCTGTTAAAAGACAGGGTGTCGTTTATCACCGCAATAGGAGATGATGCTTTCGGTCAGAAACTGAAAACGGATCTTAGAAAACTGGATGTCAAACTGTACACGCCCACCTATCATGGACCATCGTCTTCGTATCTGGCTATCTATGACAACAGACATGACATGTATGTTGCTGTATGTGATACCGAGATACTGGATAAGATGAAATACACTGATATCTTACCTTTCCGAAAAGTGATCGAAAAACATCACAATATTGTCTTGGAAGCCAATATCAATCAAGATGTTATCGATCATCTGTTCCAAGATTATTTTTCACATCGTTTCTATGTCGAGGCAGTCTCTGCCAACAAGGTCGTCCGTTTTAAAAAGCATCTTAAGAAAATATATCTGTACAAATCGAATGTTTTAGAAGCAAGATATCTTCTTGAAATGGATGAGGGCCCCATAAAACTTGCTGAGGAACTTATGAAGAGAGGTGTCAGCAATGTTATCATCACCGATGGTTCCGGTCCTATTACGATTGGAAGTAATCATACGGTCGAGGTGATTCCTGTATCGAAAGCGGAGAACGTTGTCTCTTCCAATGGTGCCGGAGATGCTCTCTTTGCCGGTGTGTTACACGGCTTATATAACAGTATGAGTTTCAAAGATTCGGTCGAATTTGGAAAGAAGATGTCATTGTTGACTCTTCAGTCACCGAAGGCTGTCAATCCGGAAGTGTCTAACCTTGTCACACAAGAAGAATAAAATATAGAGTTCTGCAGAGATGCAGGACTCTTTTTTGCACAAAAAAAGATGCATCCGCGTGGAATGCATCTATTTGTCGTCTGTTATTTTGATTTCTCAATCTCGTGGATGAGTTCAGGAAGTGCTTTTTCGAACTGGAGTCCGTAGAGAAGACCATCGATATGATTGTCGATATCATACTTCATAGACTGATGGACGAAGTTGTGCGAGATTCTGACACAGTCTTCCATGGATAATCCGTTGAGCATACATCCGACGAAAGCGGAGCAATAGCTATCTCCGGCACCATGATATCTTCCAGGATAACATTCTGTCTCATAACGGGTGAAGGTATCTGTTTCTTTGTCATAGCAGATACATCCGATACGGTTATTTTCGAATACCGTGCCAGTCAATAACACTTTTTTAGGACCGAGAAGACTCAGTTTTCTTGCAATCTTCACAAGATATTCCTCGTCGAAAGGCCCTTCTCCTTTGTATTCTTCATCGACTAAGAAGCAGGCTTCGGTAAGATTCGGGCATGTGATGTCACTGACAGATAAGAGATCTCTCATGTTTGTGACATGTGCTTTTTCATCAAATCCAGGGTACATCTTTCCGTTATCACCGAAAGCAGGATCGATCATGACGAAGGTGTCATCTGTCTTTAATTTCTGGATGAGATTTTTAACAATCGGAATCTGTTCCGTGCCAAGGTATCCCGTATAGATGGAATCGAAATGATGATCATAATCCATCCATTTTTCAACAGATTTCTCCATCTCGGCAGTCAAGTCGACATAAGTCCATGACGCAAAGGCGGTATGATTGGATAAAACAGCAGTCGGCAGTCCGATCGTCTCTACTCCGCATGCGGATAGAATCGGAAGTGCGACGGTAAGGGAACAACGTCCCATGCAGCTATAATCCTGAATGGTAAGGCAACGTTTCTGGTTCATTTTTTATCTCCTTTTTGAATGGAATCGAGTACAAGTTTCAATGGAATTGCGAAAGCATCGGCAAAGTCCTTTGCTTGTTTTTCGGTCGGTAGTAAGGTTCCCTTTTCCCATTCTTCTACGACTTCATCTTCAATGTGAAGATTATCTGCGATATAGCAGGCGGAGAAATGATACTGTTCTTCGACTGCCTTCAGAATTTCGGGAAAGGTAATCATTTGGATTTTTTCTTTTTCTTAGAAGACTCGGAACTATCAGTAAGTGCAAGAGGAGTATCCTCTTCCTTGTTTTCGTTTACCGATGTTTCTACGTCTTTGTTTTCTTCGGATTCTTCTTTTTCTACGTCAGTCAAAGCGATTTCTTTTGTATAGACCTTCTTTCCGTTTCTTTTTCTCAATTCGGAAATGTCAATGATTTTGGTTTCAACGTTCTGATTTTCTTTTGCGGCTTCTGCCTCTTGCATACGTTTGATCTCTTCTTCTTTCTCAACATCTTTGGTGTTCTTGATCTTGATGAGAAGAATGACAATAGAGGCAATGCCTAAGACAGCAAGAAGGAATCCTAATCCTGCCAAAGCATAATTCATGATGGAGGTGTCTTTGTAGTAGAAGATATACATAGAGGCTAATGCGATAAGAGCACCAGCAGCGATGTAAATCAGAATAGAAAGGGGAATATTTTTCTTGACCTGTTTTCCGATAATTTTTTCTACACCGTAGATAATAAGGACAACACTGAAGAAATAGGCACAGGAGATGATGAGAATCGGGAACATATCTGTGATGATTGCTGGTCTTACAATGAAGCAGATACCTAAGGAAGAGAAGGCAATACCCATCAAAACTTCTCTATTGATAGGAGTGTGCTCAAGCAGATATCCGGAAAGGACATTGATCATGCCATAGGCTAAGAATGCGACACCGATAGAATAGGATATGGATTCAACGGATGTCGTAGACTGATTGTTGACTCGGATGATGGATATGAGAACCAAAGCCATTCCTAATAAGATAAGCAGAAGTGACTGAACGATTTTGATCCACTTATATACGGCAATTTTTGTATCTTTGTTGTTAATTTCCTGCATACTGAATACCTCGTGTAATATTATAATGAATTTCCATTTTTATTCATCATTTTTCATAAGAAAAGAGCCCCTATTCTTGAAAACAATGGTGTAAAGACGATTTTAATGACACAAGGAAACATATCTGTATCCGTCCAAAGGCTATAACATTAAGTACTAAATAGAACATATATATAAAGAATGCATGAAAAAACGTCGTGAAAATCGAAATCCTTTATTGTTTTTAAAGGGGGTGATGCTTATAATATCCCTACATGCGTTTTTTAATGCGCATTGATTTCATGTTGTGAGGAGGGTTATAACCTTATGAAACGTACTTATCAGCCTAGCAAAATCAAAAGAGCCCATACCTGTGGCTTCCGTGCCAGAATGGCAACCAAGGGAGGAAGAAAAGTCCTTTCCAGAAGAAGAGCTAAAGGCAGAGCAAGACTTACTCAGGCTTAATTAGCTGCTTTTCGGCATAATATGAAGAAAAGCTGTAGACTGACGGAATCTAAGGATTTCAAAAGAGTTCTCGATCAAAGACATTGTGCCGGAAAAAACGAATCTGTCTCAGTATTCTATTCGCCTAATTCTCTGACTCATGCAAGAATCGGTGTTTCCGTATCCAGTAAATTAGGAAATGCGGTTCTGCGAGTCAGAGTCAGACGACAACTTCGGGCCCAGATAAACCTTTGTGACGTCCTTGGAAAACCATTCGACATCGTCATTATCGCCCATTCTGGATATCTGAAAAAGACATTCCAAGAAAATACCGAGATTCTGAACAAAGTGTTTCATCGTCTGGCTAACCCATCTAAAGGGGATAAAGCATGAGAAACCATTCAAACAGATTGCTTAAGCGGTTGATGATTGCCTTTTTTGGTATCATCGCTGCTTTTAGTTTATCCGGTTGTACAAAATCTTTCTGTACCAATCAGGATAAAGCAAACCAGTTATTTGCTTACTATGGTAATCTTTATTCAGAGACTTTGTTGATCGATGAATCGACAAAGGATGATTTTGATTACTCTTCTGCAAATGATTCCGAAGAAGCGACAAGAACAAAACTTATCAAAATTCAGAACGAACATCGTAACACTCTTTTCGGAAGCTCTACCAGTTTCCAGGGAATGACCACTTGGTATGATTTGGTCATTGAGGGTGAGTCGAAATCGTTCTTATCTTTCATGAACGATAAATCGCTTCAGTTCCGTGATGACAATTACAATTATTGGATGGATGGAACTCTTGCTTCCATCACCGATACCAATGAAGCCAAAGCAGTCGCATGGCATGTCGGCATCTACGCCGGTCTTACCTATAGCGATGAAACAAAGTCCACTGTCACTGGCGTTGCTGAACCGTTCACCAACATGGTCACATGGTTCAACGAGGCTGTGAAAGATCCGGAATTAGGCATCCTTAAGTGCCCTTCCTATGGATTTATCGAAACAATCAAGACCAATGCAGCTGTTGGATATAGCTCCAATACAGCCTGTATCACTCCGACCAGCGGATTATTCAACCAGAACAACGCTAAAGTCTATATTGAAGGAAAGACTTGGGGACAGGCTTTCAAGGAATATGGATTCTTGGAAGGATTGTTCGTCTATCCGTTCGCTTGGATCGTCCACTCCATTTCCACTGGTTTAGGCGGAACAGGATGGGTTCAGATCTTCGCTATCTTCGTCGTTACACTCTTAGTCAGATTAGTCACAGTCATCTCTACTCTTGTCCAGAGCAGATCTCAGGCCAAGCAGCAGAGAATTCAGCCTCAGCTCAACGAGCTGATGAAGAAATATCCGAACTCTCAGGAAGATCCAGATCAGCGCCGTGCAATGAGCATGGAACAGGCTCAGCTGATGAAGAAGAATCACGTTCATCCGATGCTTCCTCTTCTCTTCATGATCATTCAGTTCCCGTTATTCATCTGTATCTGGTCTGCGTTACAGGGTTCTGCCTCCTTGGCAGCCGGTAACTGGTATGGCTTATCCTTGACCACCAAAGTCAGCGAATGCTTTACCAAATATGCGGATACAAGTGGTGCATTAGTCGGTATCTTCATCTTCATCTTTATGTCTATTGCTAACATTCTCTCTTCCTGCACTGGTCTTTGGATGAATTCCTGGAAGACAAAAGTCCTTGGTAATCAGGGAATGCAGCCGACAAAGAAGGATGCAAACGGAAATCCGATGGATCCGAACAAGACAATGAAGATGATGACTTATATCATGATGGCCTTCGTTCTCATTATGGGATGGAGCTTGCCGGTCGGTATGGGTATCTATTGGTTCATTGGTGCTATCATCTCTATCTTGCAGAGTTTGCTTACTGAGGCCTTACAGGCTAGATCCAGACATAAAGATGCCGCCAACACTGGCGATGGCACAACACTTGCCGCTGTCAGAAGAAGCGCTCATCACACTGGAACTGCAAAAAAATCTGATAAACCCTTATGGAGGAAGTGATATATGAATAAGTATGAAGGAAAGACAGAAGAAGAAGCCGTACAGAAAGCCTGTCAGGAATTAGGAGTCGAAGATCCTAAGACCTTGAATTATCAGGTCATCTCTGTCAAAAAGACTTTGTTCAGCAAAGTTGTCACTATTGGCATTTACTCTATCCGCGATGTCGTTGTCTTCGCAGATGACTACATCAAGCGTTGTCTTCGTGCCTTAGGCATTGAAGGCTCTACAGAAGCTAAATATGAAGACGGAGTCATCAAGCTCAATATCGTCACAGGCAAGAACAAGAATGTCATCGGTAGAAACGGTGATACTCTTAGAAGCATCAACGAATTGACTCGTTCCGCCTGCTTCAACCGCTTCGGTGGCCATTATCGTATCCTTCTCAACTGCGACGGATACAAGGAACTGAAGTATAACAAATATGCTTCTATGGCTCGCCGCTATGCTTCTGAAGTCAGAAGAACACATGTCACCGCTATCCTCGATCCTATGACCAGCGATGAAAGAAGAATCATTCATCAGGCCTTGGACGGATATCCGAACATCAAGACTCAGTCCTTAGGCACCGGACACAAGAGACATATCACCATTCAGTATGTTGCTGATAATGGTGCTAGCTACACTGCCGGCGACTCTGACGACAGAGACTTCTAATCGATTTATATAGGGATTATCACGAAATCGTGGTAGTCCCTATTTTTGTTTCTTAAACGAAAAAAGGTTGCTGTACCGACTTACTGAGTCGATATCTAACAACCTTTTATTGTATTGGATCAAATGATTTTGAAGTGTACTTTCTCGTTGTCGATGCAATCGACAGAGAGATAGTATCCCTGTTTGTTTTTGTCTTCCAGATAGGTAGTCAGAATCTCTTTGTACGGAATATCGTTTTTGATGTTCTCTTTTCTGATCCCGTCTCCGACATGTTTATGGAAGGCAAGTTTTCTTGTCCATAGTTCCGTGAAGGCTTTTGCTTTGTCATCGGAAGAATTGTATTGTTCTTTCTCAGATTTGCTGAAGCAGTCTTGAATGATATTGTTATGGTCGTCATCCGTTTTCTTGATGCTGATTCCAACTTCACTAGTTGAGATAGCGACAGCTACGATCTCACCATCGTATGAAATGTTGAACTGCTGATTTCCGAAGGACGGTTTTCCGTATTCGTTATAGTTGACGACAAATCCTTCGTATTCGATCTTATGGTGTTTCAATATCATCAGAAGGATGTTCCAGCCAAGGAGAGAGGCCTGTCTCTCTTTCTCTGATTTGTGCTTTCCGCAGTGTTCTAGTACGGATTTTGGAAGTCCGTCTTCGAGTTTTTCGATTCTTCCGTCATATCTTGTGATATCGCTTAAGTATAATTCAGTCATAACGGAAGTATTCTAACACATTACGCGCTCGTTTGTTCTTTCTTATCCTGAGCGTGTCTTTCTTCTAGTTCTTTTACAATCTGATCTTCTAGTTTCTCATCGATATGATAGAACTTCTTCAACAGTACATAGACGACAATGAAGGATACTAAGATGACACCGATGATGATAGCACCGAATATCGTTAACTGAGTTTTCTTGTTCGACCACTGATAGGCAGCCTCAATCTCCGCATTAAAGGAAGGATAGGTTCCATGATATTCAGTTTGTCCGTTTACTATAACATTCTGTGATTCTGCATTGGAGATGCCGTTTAATATGGCTTGTGTTCCGGAGATAACAAACGTCAGGTTTCTAAGACCGGTCTGTAAGGCACTTCCTAATTTGGCGTCCAAAGGTCTCCAGGCAAAGGCAACCGCTTCTTTTCTTTCTCCAAACTTCCATTCTTGATAGTCGATGGCATCTTGGAACATGACTAAAAGGACTAGATATAAGACACCGGATGCGGCAAAGAAGATGAATGCGCAAAGATAGATGATCCAATGAGAGCCACCAAAGGCAAAGGCTAAGCCTTGAGAGATAGAAGCATTATCACCGGTCAATTGATAATTACCTGGGTTGTTATAGGAGATAGGGTTATCGGAGAAAATCGGGAATCCAAAGAGGAAGAAAGCAGCGTAGCCTAATATCGTGATCAAAGATGTGATTTCCATAATCTGCATTTTGGATAGTTTTTTTGTCATCAAAGGATAGAAAACCTGTGCAATTAGGGTGCCTAATACATAGACGATGGATAAGACGGTAGCCATGAATCCACCTTTATAAGTGCCGTATCCGTAAAGCAGATAATAATAGTTAAGACCGATACCAGTAAGAAGACCGGATGCAAAGTAGTATAAGAGCATACAGATAGCGACAATCAGTAACTGCTTGTTCTTCTTTACCATACGGAACAGGTCTAACAGATGAGTTTCTTCTGAGATTTCTTCCTGTTTCGGATCTCTTTCTTTTTCCCTACAGCAGAAGAAGATAAGAGACTGAGAGATTAAGAAGAGAATGGATGTGACAACAGCGGAGTATGCATACGCGGTCTTTGCACCGAGCATGGTAGGAAGAAGGAACATAAGAAGGTTCATGATGAAGGCACCGATTGTAGTTGCAATGGTGACATTGGTAGTCAGCGATGTTCTTTCTTTTGGATCGTTGGTCAGTGACGGAAGCATCGACCAATAACCGATATCATTCATCGTGAAGAAGAGGTCCCAAAGGAAATAGAAGACAAGTAAGCAAGTTACAAATCCCCATCCCTTTACTCCCCAGTTTCCGACTAAGAACATCAATGAGACGATGACGGTATTACCGATGGCACCGATGAAAATCCAAGGTTTGAACTTTCCGGTTCTGAAATGGAACTTTTCAACAATGAATCCCATGATAGGATCGTTGATGCCGTCCCAGACAAGTGCAATCATCATGAAGATGGTGATGATGTGCATCTGTGCTTTGTAAGTCTCGATGTCTGAGCTTAAGACACCGGCAGTCATTGCATACTGCAATAAAAAGGTGCCTACTAATGCGTAGCAGGCGTCGCGGAAAATACCAGACCAAGGGTAAATTGCTTTTGTCAAAGCAGGAACCTTGTTTCCAGTGTAAGTCTTACTTATTCCTGAGACTTTCTTCGGAGATTGATCCATAAGTGCAATCCTTTCTCATTTCTAATTAAGATTGTAAGAGCATACATTTTAGATATCAATGATAATTTGACAAAATAATGGTAAAATCAGAAAAAACAAAAAACAAAATAATTTAACAACTTAAACAAAGAGATACGACCATACGTATATGAAATCGGATACAGAAAAAGCCAAAGCGTATTTGGCTTTGGCTTTAATGGATCTATAGAGTTAAACGACTTATGCGTCGAAGTTAAGATCGATTTTAACCTTCTCACCATCCCAGGAATATTTGTAATTCGAATAGGAATAGGTCAGAAGATCGGTTCTGCTCCAATCATCTGTGTGGACAACGAAATACATTGTGTTCGTTTCTTCTGTTCCAGGGAAGACCTTTTTTAAATCGAGAGTGAGCTCATACTTTGCTTCTGCTTTTACAGCTTCCGTATCCCAACGGCAAAGAACATATTCTGTGTAGGAATCAGCGGAGAGAGGGCTATTGGAAGTGTAGGCGAGTGTGTAAGCGGACTTCACCTCAGCATTTGCCTGTGCGGAGATGGAACCAGAGATTTTAGCGCCTTCTTCTAAGACACTGTTCAATTTGTACTTTACGATGATGGCATTGAGCTTGTTGAAGCCATCACCGATGTACATGGTGCCATCGATAGTAGCTCCACCACCACAGCTGGTCAGAAGAGTCAACATACTTAATCCAAGTGTTTTGAATAAACTTTTTTTCATTTTATACTCCTTCATGAAATGGATACCAAATTATAACAAATGCTCAACCTTATAAAAAGGATAAACGAAACATTTTACATTTGAATGTGATAAAGGTTTTGTAAGTAGACTAGTCTAATATCCGAATTGAAGTTGGAATGCAGAATTTGTGAAATAGTAAGAGTTATTTCTGAATCCATATTGAATAGTAGATTTCTCTCCTAATTTGATTTCATGGATATATTTGATGTCGATCAGTTTTAGCTGATGTTCTTTCAGAAAAGAAACAGGAATTAAATCTTCGGCGATATCAAGATAGGAAGTGTTGTTTAGATGTCCGTTTAAATCACAAAGGGAATAGGTTGCATCGATTTCAGATTCCTCCGTCAGATCAGAAGGGATTCTATTTCCTAATGGAATACGGAATTCCTTTCCATCTGACATATCAGGTATAAGAATATTGTGTTCAATGGGATTTATCATTTTTCTTGTCTTGATATCAATCAGTGCCCAAATCGCTTGCCCTTGAATGATGATGTTTCCATCTTCGTCTTTGATTTCATAAGAACGTGGAAAGAGAACATGCATCATTTCACTAGGATAGGTAGAGAGCGTGATGGTTTCATCATACTTAGGCATACGAGTTATTTCGATATGCTGCTTTGCAATCACCCACAACAAACCTTTATCCAAAGTGAATTCTCTCGGATATCCTAGTTTTTCTGTATGTTCGATGGAAATCTCCTGCAGAAGCTGAAACAAAGAGGATGGCCTAAGATACTGGAACGGAGTGACTTGGCTTGCTTTGATTCTGATCTGCTTTGTAAACATAGACATGATTACTTTTTCTTTGATAACTCTTCTTCGATTGCATCAAGGACATTGGAGAGAGTGATCAGTTTTGACCATTTACGTTCTGGAACATGAATTCCGAATGCGGATTCTACCTTTGTCATCACGTAGATGAATCTCATGGAATCTAAGGCGGCATCTGTATTCAAAACACTGTCTTCTGTGATTTCCTTATTCTCCCATTCATCCAGATTCTCTTTCAGAATCGTAACTAATTTGTTTTTGATTTCTTCTCTTGTCATTTTCTTACCTCGTAATGTTGTTCAACGCCCATCTCTTTATTTTACCGGTCTGTGTTCTAGGCAGCTTGCCATCAGAATACTTTATCGAATGAATCTGCTGATCTCTTGGCTTCTTCTTATTGAATTCTTTTATCTTTTCTTCGATATTGATCTGATGTCTTTCATCGCAAACGAATAGAATGATTCTGTTATCGATCGATGCGATCGCATAATCGATATTGGGAAGATAGAGAGAAAGCTCGTATTCGTATTCTGGACAATAGATCTTTGTTCCGTTATCTAGTACGATGATATCTTTTTTTCTTCCGGTGAGGAATAGATTACCATTCTCATCGATTCTTCCTAGGTCGTTAGTGTGAAGATAACCATCTATGATGGCTGATTCTGTATCCTTTTCATTCTTATAATACCCTTTCATCAGACATGTCTTTGATGAAATGAGTATTTCGCCGTCCTCTGCGATTTTAATTATACAGTCTGGACAGATTGTCATAGCATTTGGATCGTCAGAGATAGATAAAGCAACGCCGGAGCTAGTTTCAGTCAATCCATATCCGAATGAGACCTGGATTCCTTTTTCCTTTATCAGGTTCAAAGTCTTTAAAGGACATGGTCCTGCACCGATAAGGACAAGCTTCAGTTCTGGATTGAATATTTTATTCGTTGCCATGAATGTGGCGACCTGGGGAACTAGAGAAATCGCAGTTGCCTTGAAGTAGGTACCATCATCGATGATATGTCTTAATCCTCTTGTAAGTGCGACTTTGCAGCCAAATGACAGACCCCATAACAGAGAACAGACAAATCCAAAGACATGACTTAATGGCAATATGGATAAGAGAGTATCCTCTTTCTCTAGTGGCAATAGATATCCGCCGTTATAGCTGGAGGAACACAAAGAGGATTCTGTTAGGATGACAGCTTTATTGCTAGATGTTGTACCAGAAGTGAAGAAAAGGATATTTCCGTTTGCTTCGATATCATTTTCTGTCAAACTGTCTTTTAAGACGTCAACGAGTTCTTTTCTTCCTAATAGGAAGTCGACATCTGTTGATGCTATCTGCTTTTTCAAAACATCGATATCATCCATTGGATTCAATAGAACAATCTGTTTCTTTTTGTTGGCATAGGCAAAGATGGCAATGATGGTATCGATATTGTTTTCGCAAAGAATACCGATAGAATTCTTGTCTTCGATAGGATAATCATCAATCCTTTGAATCAGTTCACCATAGGCAAGAGAATGAATGCTATCGTTGTCATCAAAAAGAAGGGCGATATCATTTCTCCCTTGGTCTTCTAATAGTTTATGAAAACTTCCGTAACGCTTCATTTTGGCAATCATATTCATATTATAGTCCAATATTAAGCAAATTGAACAAGAAAGTTACACATATGGTGTGCAAAATGTTCAAAAAATATAGCAATTGGAATATTTTGTTCTATAATTATGTAAGCGCATACCAAAAAGGAGGAAGAATATGGATAAGAACATTCGTATCGCTATTATTGGCGGAGGCCCGGCTGGATTAGGTGCTGCAATGTATCTTGAGAAAAAAGGATACACAAATTATGTCATCTATGAGAAGACGGACCATGTCGGTGGTAAGTGCCATTCACCTGTCCACAATGGCAAACGTTATGAGATGGGAGCTATCATGGGCGCTCCTACCTATTACGCAATCAAGGACGTCGAGGAGTTTGCTGGAGTAACACATGATGGACCTGCTTTGGTTCGCGGTTACATCTATCCGGATGGAAAACCGGATCATCGTTGGGATACACAGGACGCCATGAAGCATCCTGCAAAGTATTTCCTGAAACATCCAGTCTCTGCCCTTCATCTTAAGAAATTGGCAAAGCAGCTTAAGAAATTCGGTAAGATCCTTGAGACAGATTACAAGGGATACGATATCACTGGTCATATCGGTGTCGCGGATGGAAGATATGAAGGTTTTGCCGTCACTCCTGGACGTGAACCGGTCAAAGGTGTCAATCCTAAGCTGAAAGATCTGGCGATGCCGTTTAAGGATTTCTGCGAAAAGGTCGGATGCCCGCTTGTTCAGGAAGTCTGGATTCAGCCTTATACCTCTTTCGGGTATGGTTATTTCGATGAAATTCCCGCTGCTTATGTTCTCAAATATCTCGATTTCAAGACAATGATGGACTTTGTCTCTCTCCATCTCTATACATGGAAAGACGGAACACAGTCTATTTATGAAGCCTTAAATGCTCATTTGATGCATCAGGCTACCTTGAATGCTAATATCACAAAGGTCGTCCGTGGTGAAAAGGTTGTCATCACTGTCAATGGACAGGAAGAAGTCTTTGACAAGATGATCATCACCGCTCCTCTTCAGGTAGCAACAGAAAAGAATCCGTTAGACAATCCGATTGCCAAGTCTCTTGATACCTGGTTGGATGTCAATGACGAGGAAAGAGCACTCTTCTCCAAGATCGATTATGAACGCTATGATACTACTGCCATGTTGATAGAAAAAGGCAAGTATCCTAAGATTTCTAATTACATCGTTGATAACATGGAACCGGATAGAATGGGTCACCTGATGATCTACTATCATCGTTGGAAAGATGAACCGGATCAGCCGATTACCACCTATGTCTTACGTCATCATAAGACGAGAAACGGCGGAAAAGAACTTGATTACGAAGAGACAAAGAAGACTGTTCTTAAGGATATGGAGACAGTCAACGTTCCTGGAGATAAGACAGTTGGAAAGAACCATGATGGTGTCATCTATGAGTTCCAGACCTACTACTTCCCACACGTCTATTCTGAGGATTATGCAGACGGATGGTATGATAAAGTAGAAGCAATGCAGGGAAAGAACAATACCTTCTATGCTGGTGAAATCATGTCCTTTGGCGATATGGACGAAACTGTCGAGTATTCTCACGATTTAGTCGAAAGATTCTTCTAAATAAAAATAAAAATAGACCGCCTCAATAAAAGGTGGTCTATTTTTTGTTTCATAAATTGTTTATTGACTATAATTCGAGAATAGAAGCTTTTTTGATTTCTTCAATATGACTAGTTAAGACAACAATATCTTCAACATCCATCTGTCTTGCACGCAAGGAAATAGAAGGATTGTTCTCTTCTTTTAATGCGGGAAGACAGCACGCGTATAGTGGAGACTGTTTTAGGCAGTTGGAAATAGTTTTGTTAGGATCCTTGAAGACAGCTTTGAAAATAGGATAGAGAGAGAAAGGTATGTCTCTCTTTTTGTCGATGCGGATAAATGCGGAATCAACCTTTGGTGCAGGATTGAATGAGGAAGAGTCAACATTGGTTAAAATGGTGACTTCACCTCTTGCCTTCAAAAAGGCACCTAAAGGACAGTTCTCCTTTTTGCCTTTGACATAGATCAGTTTGTCTGCGACTTCCTTTTGAACCATGACGCCAGCAGCGACAAAATCTTTTTCTAACATATACTCAAGCAGTTCACTCGTGATGTTATAGGGAAGATTTCCGATGAAGGCACGGCTATCTTTATTGCTGTATTCGTCTGGATTGAAACGAAGGAAATCAGACTGAATGATTGTGACATTCTCTTTGCTCTGGAAGAGATCTTTTAAAATGGCGACCATATCTCTATCCGCGTCAACGGCGATGAGTTTCTTTGCTTTTTCGGATAAAGGCAATGTCAAAGAGGCAAGACCCGGTCCGATTTCAATCACGGATTCATACTTTTCGACATCCATTCCGTTGATGATTCTGCGGATGATTCCGTCGTTGATCAGAAAGTTCTGACCGAACGATTTCTTTGCGACAAGGCCGTTCTCTTTCAGCAGATTACTGATTCTTTCCTGTTCCGTCATCTTCTAAATCCTCCAATAAGTCGTTCTTGCTTTTTGAAAGCATCAACAGTGCTTCTTCTACATTCTTTCCTGATGTATAAGGGATATGATACTTTTCCACAAGTATCATTCTCTTTTTCTTTCCATTTGGTCCAATCAATCCTAAATCATACATATCATCCTCTTCTAAGGAGAGATTCTCATCGATGTATAGATCATGACGGATGAATGGTTTAAGATAGCTTTTTAAAGTCTCCATATCCATTTCAGCAACGCCTACCTTGTTCTTTTTGATGGCTTTGCTTTTATCTACATGGATAGTAAGGCAGGGACCTACATTTTTGACGATTTGTTTTTCAATCTCTCTGCCGGGGCCATCCGGATCTAGCATCAGAACTAGTTCTCTGACTTTGTAGACTTCCTTGATGAATTCCATGATTTCCTTACGGATATATTTACCGCCGGTTTTGATGACAAAAAGGCAGCCTAGTTTTTTCAGCTTATCCTCATCCATCATTCCTTCGACAACATAGGCGTATCTTCTGTTGCTGTCTCTTCCGTTTTCTTTTGCTTCGATTTCTGTTTCAGTCAATTCCATAAAATCTTTTTCCGTTTCTGTATAGTATTTCTGCCATATCCTGAACATCGATTCCTTTTAGTGCTGCAATCTTTTCGATGATGAGAGGAAGGAAGGAGGGCTCATTCATCTCTCCGCGGTGGGGAACAGGGGCAAGATAGGGACAATCTGTCTCTGATAGGAATATCTTCTCATCGTTTTCGATGATGATATTCTGTATCGTTTTTGCATTCTTGAAAGTAGAGACGCCTCCGATTCCGATATGGACTTCGA
Source organism: bacterium (assembly GCA_963621825.1). GTDB lineage: Bacteria > Bacillota_I > Bacilli_A > RFN20 > CAG-288 > Enterosoma. Next base: position 46,968 of record CAVFFP010000007.1, on the reverse strand, counting down.
TAGGAAGTTTTAGATATTCTCTTAATACTTCTTCGCTTCCGCTAAAGCAGTGCAGATCGATTTTAGGAGGAAGTTCTTCCTTGATGATATTCAGTGTGTCAAAGTCGGCATCACGAGTATGAATGACAATGGGGAGAGACAATTCACGGGCTAGATGAATCTGCTCGATGAATCTCTTCTTTTGTGTTTCTTTTGTTTCTTCACTCTTATCGTAATGATAGTCTAATCCTATTTCACCGATGGCATAGATTTTATCTCTGTTTTCTTTGATGACCTGGTATGCCTTATTAAAATATTCATCGTTTTCTTTTGCAAACTCAGGATGAATTCCTAATACGCATTTGCAGGAAGGATACTCATCGGAAAGAGAGAGTATTCTTTCAAAGGATGGAAGTGAGTCTCCGTTATTGAAGAAATATTCCACTCCGTTTTCCTGGCTTCTTTTAATTACTTCATCACGGATAGGATAGATTCTGTCATCATTTAAGTGACAGTGGGTATCGATGATTCTCATTCTATTTACCTAAGCAGAATTTGCTGAACAATGTCTGATAGATATCTTCCATTGTCTGCGTCTCATGCTTTCCCATCATATCATTGATCAAAGATACAATGACTCTCATTGTATCCGATGCGATATCGACCTGCATCGTATCTACAATGCAGTCTCTTGCCTTGACTGCCTGTTCTTTGATTTTAGAAAGGTAGTCTTCTTCTCTTTGACCTAAGAAGGAACTTTCTTCTTTCTTGTTGAGGTCTAATAAGGAAAAGATTTTATCGATAAGAGGTTGGATGTCATCGGATAAAGAGCAGATGCAGATATCAGCATCATCCTTATTGTTTCCAAGATCTTTCTTTGTCGCGATTCGGATGACCTTCTTTCCGCTTAGTAAAGCGGATATCTTCTCATCCTGATCGATTTCATGAAATCCTGTGTCACTGCAAAGCAGGATAAGGTCACTGTTTTCCATTGTCTTATAGGAACGTTGTATTCCTAAGTTCTCGACGATGTCTTCCGTCTCTCTTAGACCAGCTGTATCTTTGAATCTAAATAAGATACCGTTAATTTCTTTTTGCCCTTCTACAACATCTCTTGTTGTACCGGGAATCGGAGAAACAATCGCTTTATCCTCCTGTAGGATTGCATTTAAAAGTGTAGATTTTCCGACATTTGGTTCTCCAGCAATACATATCTGGAATCCTTGATATTCCTTGTTGGCTTTCTTTGTTTTCTGTAGGATGTCATCGATATTGGCTATATCGCCATCTAGTTTCTTGGCTATCGATAAAAGAACTTCATCATAGTCATCATTTTCACTTTCGCTGTATTGGTTTTCAACAAAGTATTCTAGTTGTGCTAAGTAACCTAAAAAAGTATTCTTCAGTTCTTCTACTATCTTTGTATTATTTCCGCTCAATGTAAGAGAAGCGATCTCTTTTGCTCTTTTGCTGGTGCTATTGATAAGGTCATTGATGCCTTCTGCTTTCAATAGATCCATCTTTCCATTGTAATATGCCTGGGCGGAGAATTCTCCTTTCTCTGCTCTTCTTGCACCATAGTGGACTAAGGTCTCTAATAATTCATCTACGACAAACATAGATCCATGAGTGGAGAAATCGACGGAATCAAATCCGGTATAAGATTTTGGCCCTTTGTAGAAAGTCATAACACATTCATCGATAGGAGTTTCATCTTTATCTTTGTCACGATAAAGTTTGATGAAATAGGAATGGTTCGGAATCAGGCTATTTACATCCTTTCTGATGATATGGGATAGGATCTCTAATGATTTATCTCCTGAAAGTCTTACGATGGCAAGTGCACTCTTATAAGGCGCTGTAGATAATGCGCAAATGGTATCAAATATTAACATATGAAAATTATAACACGAAAGCACAATCCAATCTTTGCAATCAAATCGATAATTTATATATGACTTTAAATCATGCGATTAAGCTTGATTACGAATGCTCATTGTGTACTGAACCTATGCTTTCTTCTTATTCGGATAATGGTATCTTAGTAATAAAGAGAAGTTATCGACTTATTTTTTCTAGAATGACAACCCTATTTAACTCTTTGATATAACCGACTTTGACTAATTTATAGTCTAGGTCATTATTTCCAAGGTCAGAGGAAATGATATCGAGTTTGTGATTTTCGTATTCAAAAATAATCTGATATCTATTACAGATTGCTTTACCTAATCTGTAATCGAAAATATATAAATCATTTAAATAAGAGTAGATAGGAGATATTTTGTTGTGTTGGCTACAAATGCCGATGATAGGAATGATGGATCTAACTAATGGAAGTATTATCAAAGAAATCAATACTATGACTGCTTCAGATTTGTATGAATCAAAATATAGCCAAAGGAAAAAAACAAGTCCCATTATCCAGTTTATAGCAATAACCACGGCCATGACTGTTGCCAAAATTCTTATTTGCGTTTTATATGTTTTATATTCAATAGTGTTTTTGAATTCTTGCTTAGTCATAAGTGTTTTATTTTGAAATCGGATAATATCACTCTGCCCTTAAGGAATACGGATGAAATGTTTTCAGTAACGGTCTGATTTGCATAATTTGCAGAGTTCGTGAAGTATGCTAAAAAGATTGCTGAAAAAAGCATCAATGTCTTTTTGAACATAAACTCAAGTATTCCTTTCCTAGTTCATATTTATGGAGAAGGTGTGGCACGGATTATAGAAGAGGACATGAAAGAACATCATACGAATAAAGTCTCTTCTTTTACTTCTCAGCAAAACATTTATATTAGTTTTTTGCTAATGATATATTGCAATATTCATAAATGTTTTATTTACAATCTTATTGTATGTTGCAGGGTATTTTTTGTCAACTCAAAATAGGGAGAAATTATACGAATGATGATTGTCCTTAATTGCTTTATGCTAACGAGTTGAAAGTAACAGAATACGAGCAGGAGATCTTATTGTTGAATGCGTTTTTGTTGAACTGGCTGCGGTACTGATTCAAAGAGAATGTATCACCTTTTTTGAACAAGGAAGAGTTCGATGCAGGATTCGTTTTGGAACTGGCAGATCCGTTTGCGGAGATGAGACGAATCTCATCAAAAGCATTGCATTCCTCAGGAAGTCCATATCCGCTTTCGGAACGAGAACCAGCTTCCGTATTAGAGATGATACGATAGATAGAATCCGTATTTCCATCCTCGAAAGGAGTATACGGATCATCATAGATGGAAAAATCGTAATCCGTCTCTGTCGGGGTGATCTTTACCATACGTCCATCGACATGATAGACTCTGGCTCCGCTTCCCTGAATGTGATTGACATGATAGCAGTCATAATCGTATTGGTTCATATTCTTATCAGTGTAGTAGTCGATGACAAGATATTCGTCCATGGTATTGAAGAGGACTTTTCCATTGGAATCTTTACGGAGTATTTTATTGTCATTTGGTATGACAATGACTGCATCTTTCTTCTGTGAAGATGGAATGGTAATGGTGCAATCTCCATATACAATGTACGGAGTAGTCCAACCTAAGAATAATTTCGAATAAGGATTGTGGTCTCCGACGTTATTGTCCATCATATCAGCAAGGCCAACAGGAGAATAGGTGTTGGTTGTTCCGCTGCTATAGTAGGAGTAGTAGTCCTTGAGTCCTAACATATGTCCGGTTTCATGGATCAATACATGAGCATCACAGTCTTCGTTTGCGTAACTCCCGGAAGCATATTCTTTGAAATAGTTGTCGTTGATGAAGTCGATGCTTGTCCATCCGAAACAGTTGGCTATCGGTTTCTCCATCGTTGTATTTTCAGAGTTGTTGGAAGCGGTGAAGGCCCAAGTGATGGTATTGCTGGAACTTGCCTTATGCAGATAGACGAACCATATTCCGTCCACATAGCCATCACCATTGGTGTCGTAATCATTCAGATTGAGATGATATTCTCTCTCGGCCCAATCTAATGCGAGCTGTGGAAGATCAAAGACAGTATCTTCTGTATATCCGCTGAACTTGCTATAACGGGAATCGTAGTTAGCAGGGTTGAAATATCCGGTTGTACCACCTGTGAAATCCAGTTGTCCGAAAGAGGACTTGTAGTAATAGGAATGTACGGATTCAAAGTTGAGATCTGAGGAGTTTCCGAAGAAGGCTTTGTTGATAAGATTCCAGTTGTTTGCTGTAGCTAATTTCTCGTCTCCAGGTGTGATGACCGGGATGACAAGAAGTGGTACTTTTCCTTTGGAAGGAGTGTACTTCCAACTGCTAATGTTTCTTTTCGAGTAATCGTCAACATTATATTCATTGATGACTTCATCCGGAGAATAGTAACCTTTTCCTTCTGTTTTTTCTTGTTTGGTATTGGTGATTGTCACCGTCATATCCGTATCATCGACATCCCAAGTGATAGTGTCGTCTTTGTATTCTTTTGGGGTGGAGAGAGTGTCTTCTGGGATGCATGTTACAGTGTAGGACGTCTTCAGTTCCTTCTCATCCCATCCGGTATAGACAAGATAGACGTTATAGACACCGACAGCAGAGAAACGATAGGATTCAGAGACTTCGACATCATCGATCATGACTTTGTAATCGGTGACGACATCGGTATAGGTTCTCGTGTATTTTCCGCTCGTCTTTGTCTTTAAAGTCAATTCCAGACCGGTGGCATCAAAAGCGTCACCGATAAGATAGGAAGACTTATCCGCTGCTTTTGTGATGCTGATAGACTGTGACAATGCTTTCGCCTGACTGACATGAATCTCAAAGGAGGCGGAAGTCCAGCCATCTTTGATGACGTTGATCTTCAGATCACCGACATCCATGATGTAGTCCTCTTCTTTGATTTCCTTTCCGTTATAGGCATAGGACAAAGTGAAATCTTTGATTTCTTCTTCCTTGACTAATTCATTGGAATCGGAATAGGTGGACTGATAGACAGAGAGACCTTCAAACGAGATTTTTTCGTACTGATAGTAATCGACCTTTGTCGGTTCACTCTTTACTATGAGTTTCTGATTGGTGTTGACTTTGCTAGTTTCTTCAGTCTTGTTATCTGAACTAGGAGCGTGGTTTCCACAGGAAGCCATCGTCAGTGCAAATAATGCGATAAGCGGTAATGTCAGTATTTTTGTTTTCATATCAGGATTTCTTTCATTTTTTCCAATACATTATATATCAGACCAAGTTTTATTATTAAAATAACCTTAAAAATCTTTGCTTTATGACTGAGTTATTTAGGATAGGAACAGGAAATGATTTGAATCGATTTTCCTGTCTCGATTCTAGGAATGGATTCAGATGCGGAAACACAAAACATTTTTGAAAATATCAAAGGCGTTACGATTTATCTAACATCAAATAGCAGGTAGTAATTCATCGATAAATTGGTGGATTGTCTTAGTTAGTCAATTCAATTGAGAATATAGGCAGGATTCCCTTGTTTTGTTTAGATATGTTCCTCCTATTTTGGTATGATATTCCTAGGGAGAGATTGAATTTATGAAAGCATTGATAACAGGTGGAACCAGCGGAATCGGTCTCGCGATTGCCGATGAGCTATTGACAAGAGGATATGAGGTCAAAATCATATCCAGAAAGGAAGGCGATCTTCCTATCATCAGGAAAAAACATCCTGAAGGTAAGATAGAGTTTTCTTCCTATGATTTATCAAAAGAAGAGGAATGCTATCGCCTTTTGGAAGATACCAAAGGAGAAGATTACGATCTCTTCGTCAACAATGCGGGATATGGGGATATCGGAAGAATCCAGGATACCAGCCTTGAAAAAGAGGTCAATATGCTCAAGCTCAATGATATCGCCACTCTGATATTGGTGAAATCCTTCCTGATCCGATTCATCGAGAAAGGAAAGGGAAGAGTATTGACTGTCGCTTCTGCTGCTGCATTCGGTGTAGCTCCTTACATGAATGTCTATTATGCTAGCAAAGCCTTTGTCTACTCTCTTGCCCATGGCTATTACAGAGAACTGAAGGATATGAAATCCAAAGTCACCATCTCTGTCCTTTGTCCAGGACCGGTAAAGACTCGATTCGAAGAGGTTGCCAATGCAAAGTTTACTATTTCCTCTCTTCAGGCGGACAAGGTTGCCAGATATGCAGTGAAGAAGACATTGAAAGGTAAACTTGAGATCGTTCCTGGCTTTAAGATCAAATTAGGTCATGTCTTCTCTCATATCGTTCCGAAGAAGATGATCAGCAAAGTCTTAAGAAAACAGTCGGAGATGAAATAGTCTTCCGGTTACGTTACATAATCAAATGTCAAACTCAATATAGAAAGTCGAAGGTAAAAGTATGGATAAAAGCATCGCTTTGAAACTTTGGGAAGAGAAGTATGGAAATCGTGAATATGTTTACGATTACGCGGCACAGAAGATAGTAAAAGAGGATTTTGAAAACGAAGCCTCGTCTTACTCTTGGACAGTCGATTTCATCAAGCCTCTGATCAGCGGCGGATTAAATCAGAGTCAGAACATGATGATCTGCTCTGTTTTGACGAAGAAACTGAGAGCAGATAAATCCTCCTTCCGTATTGCAAACGCCTTTTTTGAAGTCCGCAAAGGAAAGAAGTTCGGAACCTTCTCTCTCTTTGATGTCACAGACAGAAATCATCCTTTTGATGTCCTCAATGTCACGGAGGATATGCTTTCGGATGAATATCATCTTAGAAGACAGGCTGAACTCTATGGAAGAGATAAGAGAGAACGTTTTGTCCTTCCTGATTTAGGAAATATCAGAAAGAATGTTTTTGAAAAGAATGCTCCTGAAATCATCTCTGAAGAAAAAGAAGAACTTGTAACTCCTGTTGAAGTAGTAGAAGAAGTGAAAACTGCTGTTGAAGAACCTGCTACTGTTATTGAAGACGTCACTTCTATTGAAACTATAGAGCCTGTTGAAAACACATCTGTGGTTGAAGAGGTGACAGAAACTCCTGTTTTAGAGGAAACTAGTGAACCTGTCGAGGAAACAGTCGCTGTTTCTGATGTTGCCCCTACTGAGACTACAGAGGTTGTTGAAAATGCACCTGTTGTTGAAGAGGTGACAGAAACTCCTGTTCTTGACGAAACAACCGTGTCTGTTGAAGAAGGGACTCCTGTTGCTGATAACGTCACTCCTATCGAAACTACAGAAATTGTTGAAAATACAACTATTGTTGAAGAGACAACGGAAGCTCCCGCTTTAGAGGATGCAAGTGAATCTGTAGAAGAAAAAGCAGATACACCTACTATCGTTCCTCTTTATGATGATGAAGAACGGAAGATTGATGAAAGAGATGTTCTCTTTGATACGATGAAGAAAGAGACTTTCTATGCGGATGATCTTCGTGCGCGTTATCATTCCTTTTTGAGTGAGAATGCAAAGAAGGATCAGACAATATCTACTCTTGCTTCTAACTGCAATGCATTGAAGGATAGTCTTAACTATCTCAATAATAAGATTGCTTCTATGCAGTCTATGATAGATGAATATAAGGCAGAGAAAGAAAGTTTTGAGAATACGAAGAAAGAGACAGAGAAATCTAACGAGGAAGTGATTCAGTCATTGAATCAGGAGAATGCCTCTTTGAAGTCTGAACTCGGAAAACAGTACAACGATTATGAATTGCTCCAGGCTCAGTATCAGGAAATCTATGCAAAATGCTCTGCATTCGAACAGGAAAAGTCAGAGTGGGAGACTCTGAAAGAGACGGATGTCAAAAAGGATGAACTGCTCTTAGCAAAAGAGAACGAAAAAGAGGAACTCAATAGACAAATCTCTGAACTGAATGATGTCATTGCTAAGAAGACAACGGAGATTGAGAATTTAGGAAGACAGCTTTCTGAGCTTCGTGATTATGTTCAGTCTAAATCGGATGACTACGTCTCTTTGCATACAGACTATGATAATCTTGTCGATCAAAAGGCAGATTATGAACAGAAACTCTTAGTCAATGAGACTGAAAAGGCTCAGTTAAAAACGGAAAAAGAGAATCTTCAGTCTAAGATTGACTCTCTCCTTGCTGAAAAGACAATGGAAGAGGAAAGATTCCGTAATGTCTCGGTTGAGAATGATGAACTGAGAGCTCAGATGGAAAAAGAGAAAGAGGATTCCATCCAAAAAGAGACAGAAAAAGAGGACGAATATCAGAAACTGAATCAGCAGTATGAGGAGTTGAAGAAGGAGAAAGAGACACTCTCTGCTTCTATGATCGCTATTTCTGCAGAGAAGGATTCTATCCTTGCGGATAAGGAAAACTTCTATGAGAAAGCTGTTCAGCTGAATGTCAGACTCAATGAGTCGGAAGCTAGTGTGGATAAGTTATCTGCAGAGAATGATAGTCTGAAGAAAGAACTGGAAGAGAATGAAATCTCTCACAAAGAGGCTATCGATGCTCTTATGAAGCAGAAAGCAGAAGCGGATGGAAAGATATTGTTCCTCACCTGCGGTGGAGATATTGAACGTTATCCGGATTATCTCTTCTACCTCTCTGACACAGATAAGAAGAATACGAAGGAAACAATATTAGAGGCTCTTTCTTTATATCCTTCCTGGCATAGAAAAGATGAGCAGCATGTCTCTGCTCTTGTAGAAGGAAAGGAAGATGCTGGCACCAATATCGCCCTTATTCAGGAAAGAGACGTCTCTTATCTTGCTGGTGAGAAAGAGAATAGAGAAAAAGCGATGAGCTACTGGGCAAGTAAGTACGGAGATATTGATCAGACTACTGACTTTGCAGGACGTGTCATCAATAGAAACTATTATCTCGATAAGGATAATTCTCAGGGATGGAGCTATATCAAAGTCAATTCCTCTGACAGAGAATATGATGGAAACATTGTCGTTGCCAACATGAGAACCCTTTTGGACTATAAAGAGACAGGTGGCTTTAAGAGCAATGGTCAAAGCTTCAAGGTCGTTGAGGATAACGGAGTGTATTCAATCGAATCTGAAGACTATGTCACAGACCCCTACAATCTCGAAAAGACACTTCGTATCACAAAGGAGAACTTAGACAAAAAGACACCAATCATCTACCTCTTTGTCAAAGTCCTTGGCAACAGTTCAACCGCTCCGGATTCAAAGAAACTCTTAGAGTTCTATGACCTTCTCGATAGGACAGTGAAGAGAACCTGTTCTCGTTCTTTCATTGAGATGAAGATTGTCCCTGGTGACGGAAACTATGCCTTCTTGACCTTCGATGGTTCGATTGATGGTGCCTATAAAGAGGCGTTGGATTACGCACTTCTTCTTAATTCCTACCGCAATGAATTCAGAAAGGAAGAAGATGGAATCAATGCTGTCATCATTCTTGATCAGGTTGAGATTCCCTACTCCTATCGTCACTTCGGTTTTGAGCAGATGCTCTTCTTGACAAAAGATGTTGAAATGAGAGCGGTCAGCTATGAACTTATCAAGACAGCAGTTGTCAACACGACAATCAAGAGAACTATCCATTTAGGGCCTAGCATCATCGACAATCTGCCTCTTGATCAGTCGACTCTGAAAGACTCAAATATCGGTCAGTCCAGAAGCTTTTCTGACATTTACAACTTTAAAGACAAATTCTATACTTACAACTTTGTCTTCAATCTGAATAAGAAAAGCAACGAAGATAACAACAATTAATTTCACGTGAAATGAGGAATAAAAAACATGAGTGTGCTTGAAAGATTTTTACACTATGTCTCCTTTGAGACAACAGCAACAGAAGAGAAGGATGACTCCTGCTCCAATCCGTTGATCCTGAATCTGACCAATGAGTTAGTGAAGGAATTAGAGACATTGCATCCAGATGAGATATCTGTCAATCGATTCGGTGTCATCGATGCAAAATTCTACGGAGATACATCAAAGCCTGCTATCGCTTTACTAGCGCATATGGATACCTCCAATGCCTGCAGCGGAAAGGATGTGAAACCGAAGATCGTCGATTTTACCGGTGAGGATGTTGAACTTCAGCCTGGTATGAATCTGTCCATGAACGATTTCCCGTATTTGAAAGAGTCCATCGGACATAAGATCATCGTCACAGACGGAAATACTCTTTTAGGCGGAGATGACAAGGCTGGCATCGCTATCATCATGACCGCATTGGATGAGATACTGAAAGGCAATGCCAATCATCGTCCTCTTGAGATTATCTTCACTACTGATGAGGAAATCGGTGCGGATGCCAAACATGTCTCTATGGAGAATGTGACAGCGAAGTACGGATATACGATCGATGGCGGAGATTACCGCTATGTCTCGATCGAATCCTTCACTGCCTATGCGATGGAAGTCTCTGTCAAAGGAAAATCCATCCATCCGGGAAGCGCCTATAACAAGATGGTCAATGCAAGCAATGTTTTGGTTGCTTTCCACGAATCTCTTCCGAAATACTTAAGACCGGAACACACCAAGGATAAAGAGCCTTTCTATCATCTTTGCTCCATTACTGGAAGTGAAGACAGTGCAAAGGGGGAATATATCATCCGTTCCTTTGACGAAACAGAGATGAAGTCGATGATTGAACTCGCAAAGCACTCCGCTAAGAGAATCAATGAGGAACTTGGCTATGAGGCTATCTCACTAGATATCAAGGAACAGTATCACAACATGAAGATGGTCTTGGATAACTATCCTGATATTCAGAAAGAGTTCCAGGATGTCTATGAGAAGTTGGGTATACCATGTCTTTATGAAGCGGTCCGAGGCGGTACGACAGGAAGTCAGCTCTCTTTCATGGGACTTCCTACTCCGAACCTAGGAACTGGTGACTACAATATGCATGGAAGATATGAATACGTGGATCTTTTCCAGATGGAGAAGATGGTTGAAGTCGTAAAAGAACTGATGAAGATCTAAGCTATAGCCTCTTAGTCTGATTATCCGCCTGTTTTACAGACGGATGTCATACTAGGAGGCTTTTTACGTTCCTTTGTCTGTCAAGGCAATGCTATAAAGAGTTGATTTTGAAATATATAAAAACAATATATAATATATTTTAGTTGATGTAAGCGTTTCCATGAAATTTACAAACTTAAAGTTTCATTGAAATACATGGAAAATAAGAGAAAAAAAGAAAAAATACGCGAAAATGAATGAAAAATCGCCTTTTTATTGTCTTTGAAAAGAAATATTACTCATTTATAATATTTGAGTTTATTTTTAGGAGGAGTATTTATTATGAAAAAAATGCTCGTTATGGCTTCCTTAGCCACTATCCTCGGTTTGAGTTTCTACTCTGCCACTCACACAGACTTCAAAGATGTCGGTGAGAAGAACGAGGATAAAACTTATATTGTCACCGTCAATGGTGATGTACTCAAAGATGACGCCAAGACTTTGAAGAAATATCGTAACGAAGTCTTGAGTCAGATCGCGTACGAACTTCCGGAAGGTTCCTACGAGATCACCTCGGTCTATGATGTCGTCATGAATGGCTTTTCCATCAAGGTCAATTCGTCCTATGCGTCCAAGATCGAATCCATCAAGGGTGTCTCTGCTTTACAGGAAGATCACACCTATGCTTTGCCGGAAGCTGTGGAATCCTCCACTTTCGCTACCGGAGATGCCGGTGACGCCACCAAGAAAGAACGTTTAGCCAACTATTCTGCTGAAACCATGTACGCCACTGCGGATAACGTCAAGAACGTTGTCGGTGAAGATTCTTTCGGTGGAAAGAACATCACCATCGGTATCATCGATACTGGTATGTATATCAACCAGATCGAAGGCACTGAAGCCAGAGAGAATGATGCCAAGAATTACAACCTCAATAGTGCCGCTTTCCGCGATCTCGCTGAAGGTGAGTACAAGATGAGTGTTTCTGACATCGATGCAACTGGTGTCAAAGGCTATACTCACTACAACAACAAGATCTTCTTTGCCAAGGATTATGCTGGCAATGATGCGGATGTCGATCCGACCAAGAACGGAAGCGAACACGGTACCCATGTTGCCTCTATCGCCGCTGCAAACGGTGAAGACTTCCAGGGTATTGCTCCGAATGCTCAGATCGCTGTTCTCAAGGTTTTCGGAGATGACCAGGGTGGTGCTAGCTCCACCGCTATCGTCGCCGCTTTGAACGATGCCGCAAAATTAGGCCTTGACCTTGTCAACCTTTCCTTAGGAAGCGACTTGAATGTTTCTTCCGATAACAAGGATGATGCTACTTATGAGGCTGTTGCAAACTGCATGTCTCATGGCACTATCGTCAACTTCGCCGCTGGTAACTCCGGTAAGAGCTCCTTCTCTAGCTCCAGAGCTTACTCTCAGTGGGGAACCGATATCGTTGAAACTGGTATCTTAGGCGGAGATGCTCACTATGATGAGGCTGCCAACATTGTCGCTGCCTCTAACCCGGACAGAGCTTTCTTCGAATCTATCATGACAGTTCAGCAGGATGGTTCTTCTTCCATTCAGGCTGTCTCCTATTCCGATCAGGCCAAGAGCTCTTCCACTCAGCCTAACCTTACCGATCGTCCTTTGGCTGGACTCATTCCGGAAGGAAAGGATTCCGTCACGGAAGAATATGTCGTCATTCCTAACTATGGTAAGAATGCTGACTATGAAGGACTTGATGTCAATGGCAAGATTGCTGTTGTCAACCGTGGTACCACTACATTCGTTGCCAAGGTTCAGCAGGCTCAGAACCATGGCGCAAAGGCAATGATCTGTATCAACAACGATCCGTCTGTCACCTTCAACTTCTCCATGGCTTTCGAAGACTTCGATCCTAGTATTCCGGTCGTCTTCGTCTTCAAGAATACTGCTACTTATTTCGGTCCTGCAAAGTCCACTGGTACTCTCACAATCGGTACCAATACTGTTCAGGATACCAGCGATGGCAACACAATCGCCTCCTTCTCTTCTGATGGTGGTGATTACAACCTCGATATGGGTGTCACGATCTCTGCTCCTGGCAAATCCATCATCGGTGCTGTCGATGCCACTGCTTACAACGACAATTCTGATGCCAATAACCCTGGATATTCCTTACTCCGCGGTTATGAAAATATGAGTGGTACATCCATGGCCTGCCCGAACCTTACCGGTGCTATGGCTCTCTATTTATCTGAGAGAAATCCGGACAACAACGGAAAGATGAAGGTTTCCGATTTCGATGAAGAGAAGAGCAAAGTCTCCATGAAGGCTATGAGCTCCGCTGATCAGTTGGAAGATACCACTGGTGACGGAACACCGACCTCTGTCAGAATGCAGGGTGCTGGTAGAATCAATGTCTCCAAGATGCTCTCCAGCGATTCCTATATCACAACCGCAAACAACAACCTCGATGGATTCGACAATGAAGTCGAAGCCAAGGCGGAATTGAAGAACGATGGATCCTTGAAGGTTGAAGGCGGCAACTTCAGCGAGGATAACAGTGCTAACTATGTCGAATTCGATTACACTATCCACAATGATTCTGATGCTGAAAGAACCTATACTCCTTCCTTATCCTTGTTGATTCCTCAGCTCGACATCATGACAACTCATGATGAATATAAGGAAGAAGAGGAAAGCTCCAGAAAAGAGACTATCGGTTACGATAGCAGTGTCACATTCGATGAGAATGATGCCAGCACCTATCCTTATGGTGTCGGTAAGGTCACTGCCTCTGTCAACGATGATATTGTCGACATTCCTTCTGATCATCAGCTCTCCGGCACAGTCACTGTTGCTGCTCATAGCACAACAAATGCCAAGGTCAAAGTCAGAATCGATGACTTGACTTTCACAAAGGACTTCAATGATTCCATGGTTGAAAACTTCAACGGAACCTTGAAGGAATACTTCGCTAAGTACTTCTCCAACGGTGGCGGAAACTATGTCGAAGGTTATCTCACTTTGACAGAAACTTCCGGAAATTCCGATTTGGATCTTTCTATGCCGTATTTAGGCTTCTATGGTGATTACACTGTCGGCGATGCTGTTGAAGACTTCGATATCGAAAGAGAAAGCAACAGACTTTACACTTCCGATCTTGTCGACAATTACATGCAGAACCTCAATGACAACTACAAGAAGTCCAATGCCTACACTGGCTCTACCATCTCTTCCACTGGTACAACCATGACCACCAAGGCATGGTCCACTATCGGTGCGATGAACGGCTCTGCCAAGGCAGATGGTGTCAACTACCTCTCTGTCACAGATGGTGTCGATTCTAAGCATCTCTATGCTGGTGCCCCTGGAATCTCTGACCACCTTATCACTACATTCTTCGTCAATCGTTCTCTCTCTAGCGCCAATTGGACAATCAAGAGCGGAACAACCGCAAAGCTTTCCGGAAGCATTGAAGACTTAGGCTACTATAGCGGAACCTGGGCTTTAGGCGGATCTGGAAGCGAACTCTACAAGTCCTGGCTTATCAATGGTGATAACAGTGTCCCGTACTTCGCTCACCGCGGTGTCGCTGACATCAATCTCTCCTCTTTGGATGAGGGCGATTACACCATCGAATTCAATTTCAACATCGCTGGTACTAGTACAACTCAGACTAAGAGCTACACTTTGACTATCGATAAGAGTGCTCCGGAACTCAATAGCATCTCTGTCCGTGAAGATAATGGCAGAAACTATCTCGATGTCGTTAGCAAAGGTGCTGACTATCGTGCTACTGCCAACACAACAGCCTTCGTTTCTACAACAAAGGTCGAAGATAGCGAAGATCTCTATTCTGCTTCCTTCAGAATCACAGACACTTGGGCCAAGTCTGACAAGGTCACCCTTGAACTGACTGACCTCGCCCATAACAAGCTTGTCGTTATCGTTAAGCCGTCTGATGTCTCCTTCTCTGTCGGTTCTACCTTCTTCACCAACAAATACAACTTCTACATCTCTCTGGCTTCTGCAAAGAATGGTAGTTACATCTATAGCATCAGCTTCGATGATAACAATAAGATTACTGGTGACTACTTTGTCTATATGAACGTCGGGAAGAATCTCTCTAACGTTTCTGCTAAGGTCGGTGGTGCCGATGCTGATTTCAGCTATGATGCTACTACTGGTATGCTTGCCATCAAATTAGGCAAAGATGATCTCACCTTCACCGTCTCTTATCAGGGCGGTGATACTCCGACTCCGGATAGCGGAAAGACTTCCGATAACGGAGGATCTACCTCTTCTGATACAAAGAAGGGTTGCGGAGGAAGCGTTATCGCTGCTTCTACTTCCGTCGGCGCACTTGCTCTTGTCGCCGCTGCTGTTGCTTTGAAGAAGAAAAAGGAACAGAAGTAATCTTTAGACGATAATCATAACAAAAGCCTCGATTCGTCGAGGCTTTTGCTTTATACTTTTACCATGATATTCACAGAAGAAACAAAAAAGCTGATCATCAGCTATATCATCGCCTGCATCATTCCGGTTGCGTTTGTCATTCCGATGCATTTTTGTACAGAGGTAGGACTTAGCAACGATCTTTTGATTGTGGCGGCTAGTTATCTTGGCTATGTCGGCCTATATCTCGTCACGAGAGCAGGTACTTTTGATATCTTCCGTTACCAGTTCATCAACTGGGTCTCTTCGTTCAGAAGAAAGAAACAATTGCGTTATACGGATGTTGCCGACTATAAGCGAGAATTGAGCGAGAAAAGACATCTTTACCGTCAGCTTTGGCATCCTTGGTTTTTCGTTGGACTCATCTGTTTGATCCTATGCATCGTTTTTGCGTTTTATCCTGTTTGATTCTTCTTTTCTGTAAGCGCTTTTTCTTTTGATTTCAATCTATTTTCAACGATACTAAAATCTTTAGTTGACACTATTTTATTTATAAATAAAATATTTATATTCAGCGCTTTTAATATAGTTTTTTATGTGCTGTTAATCACCCCGAAGGAGGTATTGGTTATGAAAAATACAAAAAAAGTCGTTACGTTGATGGCTATTCTCTCGATTGGTCTTCTTGGATCTTGTGGAAAAAATACGGATTCTTCCAAGACCAGCAATAAAACCAGCGATAAAGGTGGCACTGTAGATAGTGATTTCATTATCACTTATAAGGGAGCAGAATATGAGGCAGATGCCAGCATTACTGTCACAATGGGTGACAAGACTGCAGCCTTGGTCGCTTCCATGTTGGATAATACCACACCGGAATTCACATATTCTTCCGCAGACACCACAGTTGTCACTGTCGGTGAACACACTGGTGTCCTTACCCCTGTCAAGGAAGGAACTGCTGATGTCTCTGTCTGGGTCACTACTGATCAGAGCAAGAAGCTTAATTTCCATGTCACTGTTGTCGGAAGCATAAAGGCAGTCGGTGCTTTCTCCTATGCATCTGCTGATTACACCGAGAAGACAAATATCCTTGCTTCCTTGGAGAAATATGCTGTCGATAATTATCTTACGGGCATCACTTTGTTCTCTAACGGTTCCAACATCTGCTATAACTCCCGTTATGTTCCTACTCCTCAGTCTTATGTCACTGGCTATGGCTGGGGCACAATGAGAGAAGGCGAACTCAACGGAAAAATCCAGAACCCGATCTCCGGAAACGACCCTTCCTACTATCAGGTTGCCACAACATCTCTTCCTAGCCACGCCAACGCGATGAATGCATCCGGAAGTGATGTCTCTACCATCTACGACTATATCGCCAATTCCTACTATCAGGTCCGTCTTAACCAGACCAACGACGGTTATGAATGGTACAGCAACACTGCTTCGGATTCCCGTCCTCTTCCTGTCGATGATAACGGAAACATCATCACAGAGGAAGCTGACAAAATCACCAATACACGTTGGAGAATTCATGTAAAGACCGGTTCTGATTTCGTTTACAGAACTGCTTCTACGAAGTCTGTCAATGGCGTGTCCCTCTCTTCCTTTGACGGAAGAGCAGTCACCAAAGAAGATTACTTGGCTCCTATCAAGTACATGCTTACCTGCTTCAACGGCCAGTATCGTGGTGCTGAATTGACAAAGGGTGTCTCTGGCTTTGCTAAAGGCGCAGCAAGATACTATTCCTTGACTGCTAAGAACACCACCGGTGATGCAAATGCCATCTGGGATGATACTGCATGGGAAAAGGCCGGAATGGATGATGTTATCAAAGTCGGTACCGATGATACTGGTGACTATATCGAATTCAACCTCTTGCAGCCTTGCACTCAGTTCTATGCCATGTACTATCTCTCCTCTTCCCTCTACTCTCCGCTCCCTGCTGACTTCTTGAAACTCTGGGATGCTAAGATGCTTGGTAAGTCACCGGATGGATACACTCCGATGGATACCATGCTTTCTACCGGGGCCTATTACATCACAGAATGGTCCACAAACAGAATCACCTTCAAGAAGAACGAACGCTACTTCTATTCTACTGATGTTTTCGCCGATGGAAACACAAGAGAAGTTTACAAACTCCCTGGCTTCCAGTACAACTTGGTCGAAGATTCCTCTACTTCCAAGAACCTGTTTTTAGATGGCTCTATCGACTCCTATGCTCCTAACAAGGACGACCTCAAGGGTGACTTTGCTTCTACAGAAGGCAATGGTTCCAATGGAATGACTTGGAGAAAATATGAAACCAAGGGTGATTCCAACTTCAAGATCAACGTCAACGGAACATCTACTGAACGCTGGAACGAACTCTTCGGAACCAACGGCTCTGTCTATCAGCATGATAGTTCCTTTATTGCCAATACCGGCAACAATACCTTCTTGAAACATAGAAGATATATGTCCGATATTCACTTCCTTAACTTCCTCTCCTTCGGTCTTAACCGTGAAAAGATTTGTAATGACCGTGGTATGAAGCCGACACAGGAATACTTCTCTGATAACTACCTTATCGATCCTGAGACCGGTGTCTCCTATAACTCCACTGCTGCTCATAAGGCAGTCCTTGCTGATCGTTATAACGATCACTATGGATACAATGCCGATGCAGCTGCCAGTGAACTCCGCCTTGCCATGGAAGGCTCCATCCAGGAAGCTGTCGAGGCTGGTGAAATCACTGAAAAGGGCGGAAAGAAAGTCATTCAGATCAGAATGAACTGGATGAACACTTCCGATTCCAAGGATTATTCCGATGTCTTCGATTCCATCAAGAGCATCTTCAATACTGTCATCCACGAAGACTATTACGATGCTTACACCTTGGATATCGAAATGCCGACACCTTCTTCCGATTACAACGATGTCTATAATAAGATGAAACAGGGTGAGTTCGACTTAGGCTTCGGTGCCATCTCCGGTGGTGCCATGGATCCTATCAACTTCATGGAAGTCCTCAAGTCTGATAACTCCTCTGGCTTCACTCTTAACTGGGGTCCGGATACTAGCAAGATCAATTCTGATGATCAGGGCGATATCGTCTATGACGGAAAGACTTGGTCTTATGATGCCTTGTGGAATGCTGCCAACACCGGTGTCCTCTTAACCTCTGATAGCACCATTGCTAACGCCGTCAATGTTTCTTCCCAGCATGGTAATTTCTATTATGACAGCATCGATGATTCCGCTAAGTCTGTCACTTATAAGATCTCCTTCAAGGATCTTGTCGCTGCTGGTGCAAGATTGGATAGCATCTACTTCAGTGCTACCAACTCCGAAGCTCAGACAGAACAGAAGCTTATCACTGATTTAGGTGCAACTGCTGCCAACGATTACACCATCACCTTCACTTTGGATAGTTCCTTCAACACCTATCAGGAATATGACACCTATAAGAAGGAATACACTACAATCGATTCCGCTATTGCTACAGCCACTGTTTCTTACTCTGCTGAAGTCAACGGCGAAGTCAAGAACTTCTCTTCTACCATGACCTTGAACAGCTACTACGGTATCACTGGAAAGAAATAAAAAATGCCTTATATTGTCAAATACACATTAAAGCGTCTAGGATTACTGATAGTAACGACATTCATCATTCTTACGATTACATTCTTCCTAGTCAAGTTGCTTCCTGGTGAAGCAATGGCTGGAACTGAGGTTCAGCAGTATTCGTACTGCCAGAACCAGGTCCAGTTAGGATACTTCGTTGTTTATCGCTCTGCCCAGTCTAATCTGGGCACAGCGAAGTTGATTTACACAGACCCCGCTGGCACAATCTACTACTTCTATCAGAAACCAATCATCCTTCAGTATGGTGCCTGGCTCCGTGCTATCTTCACTTCCTGGAACTGGGGCGAATCCACTGCGGTTCAGCCGGGTTCCTCTGCTATGTACATCATCGGACAGAGACTTCTTCCGACTGTCAAAGTCAACATCTGGTCTATGGTCTTCTCCGTCCCGTTAGGATTCGTCTTCGGAATCTGGGCCGCATTGAAGAAGAACAAGACTACTGACCATGTCATCTCTACTCTTGTCATGATCATGATCTCTGTTCCTTCCTTTGTTGTCATCTCCTTGCTGTTATTGCTCTTTGCCTTCAAATTGCATTGGCTTCCTTCCCGTTGGCCTGGTGATACGGCTGACTTAGGCACGAAAGTATTAGGCTATGTCATACCTGTCATGGCTCTTTCCTTCGGCTCAGTCGCTGCCTTTACCCGTTATACGAGAGCGGAGCTTTGCGAAGTCATGTCTAGTGAGTTCTTGCTTCTTGCCAGAACCAAAGGACTTTCCAAGAACCAGTGCATCGTAAGACATGCTCTTAGAAACTCTCTTGTTCCGATCGTTCCTATGATCATCGGACAGTTCATCGGTATTCTTTCCGGTTCTATGGTTCTGGAGCAGTTGTATGGTATTCCGGGTATTGGTACACTCTTTGTCAACTGCATCAATAAACGTGATTACAATGTATTATTAGTCGATATGGCTGTCTATACTGTCATTGGCTTGGTCGCCAACCTGTTTGTCGATCTCAGCTACGGTATTGTTGATCCCCGTATCAGAATGGGAGCCAAAGCATGATGGATAACGAAAACAAGAATCTTCCTTCTGAAGAGAATCCGTTTATCAATACTTTCAAAGCCGGCGAAAAAGCAAAGGATGCTTCCGGAAAAAAGGTTGATGATTCTGAATTCCAGTTTGTTCAGAAGGACAAAAACATTCACGATACGAAATTCACTACCCGTCCTACTACCTTCTTAAGAGATGCCTTCCATCGTTTCAGAAAGAACAGATCCTCTGTTGTCGGCGGTATCATCTTAGGCACTCTATTTGTCTTAGCAATCATCCTTCCTGCCACACTTCCCTATGACATTGCGAATAAGCATGATTACGAGACCAATCTTCCTATGAAGCTTTTCCCGACTGGAACAGGATTCTGGGACGGAACAAGAACGTTAGAGAATCAGTCGCTTCCTTATAGTCTCAATGCAGATGGAACCATCAACTATGATGATTACATCGGAAGCTATGATGAAGAATCCAGCATTGTCGAAGTCAAGAACCTGAGAACTGGTTACAGCGATCATGCTTCTTCTAGCGGTTCTGGCGGTTTTGCTAAGATCGAGAAGGAAGCAAAAGCCGATCAGCTCGGTTATATGTATTACTCTCCTTTGAAGCTTGACTTAACTAATAACAAGTATCAGATTTCCTATACATTAGGAACAAAAGAACAGGATGGCTATAACGCCACTCCGGAATGGGCTCTTCTCCTTTACGGAAATGATGGTTCCATCAATACTCTTACCTCTTATTCGAGAGATTATGGAGAAGCCTTAGAAAAGACAGACGAGAATATGACTGTCACTACGCATGAGACCATCACTCAGTCTTTGAATGATCTCATCAGTGCATCTGGTATTTCCTCCTCTGTTTTGGATAAGCAGTTCTCCATCGGTTTCATCATGAAGTCAGAAGCGGACGTCAACACTGCTTTCTATGTCAAATCCTTTGAGATCAGCGGCACAAAGAATGATGGCTCCAATTTAGCAGCCACAGAAAGAACCGCTCTTCGTATGAGAAGCTTCGGTACCGATACTTCTGCTGTCAAAGATGCGAACACTTTAGTCCAGTTGGAGAAAATGAATGGTTCTACCCTCAACGCCTCCTATTGGTCTGCTGTTACGACATACCGTTTTGATTCTGTTGATACCTATACGATGAAGTGTGATCTCGTTGTCGACTTCTACAACATCGCCTATGGTTATAAGAAGGGAATCAAGGTTTCCACTGCAACCTTCAAAGATTGGATCAATAAGGGTTACATCGAATATGATTTCACAAAAGGCAACCAGGATGCTCCTAGCACCTTCAAGGTCACAGAAGAGGGTGAAAAATCCGGTGTTGTCTATGTTCGTGAAGTCAACGGTCAGACTTCTGCTACTGTCAACGGTGAAACCGTCTATACAATGGACTGCACCGTTCTCATGTATCGTTACTTAGGTTACTCCTCCATGCCGATTCACATCTTCGGAACCGAATATCAAGGAAAGGACATCCTCAAATATGTCTTCTCTGGTCTTCGTACTTCCTTGATCCTCGGTATTGTTGTCGCTATCATCAACATCACCATCGGTGTCATCTGGGGTAGTATCTCCGGATACTTCGGCGGCACAGTCGATATTGTCATGGAACGTATCACTGATATCCTCTCTGGTATCCCGTGGATCATTCTTATGACCGTTCTCACCTTGAAACTCGGTCAGAACTTCTTCGTCTTTGCTCTGTCTCTCTGCCTTACCGGCTGGATTGGAACGGAAGCGACGACAAGATCTCAGTTCTATCGATACCGAGGAAGAGAATACGTTTTGGCGGCGAAGACATTAGGTGCAAAAGCTCCTCGTCTTATCTTCCGCCACATCCTTCCGAATGCGGTCGGAACCATCATCACAAGCTCTATCCTTATGATTCCGTCCACCATCTTCTCCGAGGCGACTATCGCTTACCTCGGCTTAGGCTTACAGAACCTCGACTCTTTGGGTGTCATCCTATCCGACAGCCAGAAGAATCTCTCCGAATATCCGTATCAGCTTGTCATCCCCGCTGTCATCATCTCCTTATTGATGATCTGCTTCAACCTGTTCGGAAATGGTTTGCGTGACGCCTTCAACCCGTCACTGAAAGGATCTGAATAATATGGAAAACGAAAACAAAGATATTCTTCAGAACCCCTCAGAAGAAGTAAAGAATGAACATCCCTATGCTGGCAAGACTCTCTCTGAGATTCTTGCCTCCAAAAAGAGGGATGATGCTATCCTTTCTGTCCGCAATCTTCACGTCTCCTTTAAGACAGATGAAGGATTAGTCCATGCTGTCCGCGGTGTCACCTTTGATCTTTACAAAGGTGAGACTCTCTGCATCGTCGGTGAATCCGGCAGCGGTAAGTCTGTCACATCCAAGACTATCATGGGCATATTAGGTGCCTCTGCTTTGATTGAACAGGGTTCTGTTCTCTACGAAGGAGAGGATCTTACCAAGATTGATGAGAGTGAATTCCACCGTATCCGTGGTCATAAGATCGGTATGATCTTCCAGGATCCTCTTTCTTCTCTCAATCCGATCATGAAGGTCGGAAAGCAGATTACCGAAGCAATGCTTGTCAACGGAAATCTCTTGAAGAGAATGAAGAATGACATCATCGCCAAGGAAAATGCAGAATATAAGAATAACGAAGTCACAAGAAACGCTGTCTTCCATCAGGTTGACAGAAAGATTGAGGCTTCCGATGAAGAATTCGAGAAGGAAATCTATGCTCTTCAGACAAAGGTCAATGAAGCCGATCTTGCAAGAGATCAGTATCAGAAAGACACAGAAGAGTATAAGAAAGCCAATGAAGAATTCTTGGCTCTGAAGCAGCAGACTAAGAAAGACATCAAAGAATTAGAGACGAACAAGAAGAAAAAGCATGCGGAACTTGTCAAAGAGGGACGCGCTGAAAAGGCGGAAGCAAATCGTAAATACAAAGATAAGCTTCCTGCTTTGAAAGCTGCCTTGAAGGCAAAGTCCAAAGAGGCTGATATCGCCGTCAAGGAATACAAAGCCAAAGAGAAGGAAACCTATATCCAGGAATCCACTGAAATTAAAAATAGACTCTACCCTCTTCTTAAGGAATACTATCTGACAAAGGATGCGGGTAGAAGAAATGAGATCAGACCGCAGTTAGATGCGGAAAAGAAGGCTCTTAAGGCTTCGAAAGAGAAATATCATTCGAAGCTTCGCATCTCCAAAAAGGAAGCCAAGGAAAAAGCTTTGGCTGTCATGAAAGAGGTCGGTATCCCTCAGCCGGAACAGAGATTCAAGCAGTATCCGTTTGAGTTCTCCGGCGGTATGAGACAGAGAATCGTCATCGCCATCGCTCTTACGGCCAACCCGGATGTTCTCATCTGCGACGAGCCGACAACTGCGCTTGACGTTACCATTCAGGCTCAGATTCTTGAGCTGATCAACCGTCTGAAGAAGGAAAGAAACATGTCCATCATCTTCATCACGCATGACTTGGGCGTTGTCGCCAACATGGCTGACAGAGTCGCTGTCATGTATGCGGGTAAGATTGTTGAGGTCGGAACGGTCAATGAAATCTTCTATGACCCGAAGCATCCTTATACATGGGCACTTCTCTCCTCTATCCCGGATATCGATTCCAAGGAGAAGCTGGAAGCCATCCCTGGAACTCCTCCCTATCTTCTCAATCCTCCTAAGGGTGATGCCTTTGCGGCAAGAAACAAGTACGCTATGGGTGTCGATTTCTTACAGGAACCTCCTTTCTTCGAAGTCTCTGAGACGCATTATGCGGCTACATGGCTTTTGGATGAGAGAGCTCCGAAGACAGAGAAACCGAAGATTGTGTCTCAGCGTATCAAGGTCAGTTTACAAAAGGCAGGTGTGAAAAATGACTAACGAAAAGAAAAACGACGAAACCATTGTCTGCAACACAAAGTTCCGTCAGGAGCTTGTCGACAATGATATCCTTCTTTCCGTCCGCCATTTGAAGATGTTCTTCACTCTTGGCCAGGGAAAGAGACTGAAAGCTGTTCACGATGTTTCCTTTGACATCAAAAAAGGTGAATGCTTTGGACTTGTCGGTGAATCCGGATGTGGAAAGACGACAACAGGTAGAAGCATCATTGGACTTCATCAGATCACTTCCGGTTCCATCTATTTCAAAGGCTATCGTATCAATGCGGGAAGCCGTTGGAATGAGAAGGAAATCAAATGGAAGAGAATCAAAGGCGAAAATCGAATCAAAGAGCTTCGTCAGGAAGAGAAGTCCAAAATCGATGAGATGGATAACTCTACTGCGGAAGGCAAAGAGGCAATTGCTGCCCTTAAGGCTGAATACGATTTAAAGGTCGAAGCCATCCGCGTTGAAGTGAATGAAGTTGTGAAGGAGCAGAAAAAGAAGATTGCTGCTATCCGTCATGACAACAAACATGTCTCCAGAAAACTCATGAGCAAGATGCAGATGATCTTCCAGGATCCGATTGACTCTCTCGACCCTCGTATGACGGTCGAAGACATCATTCAGGAAGGCTTGAAGATTCAGGGATTCCGTAACCGCGAAGAGAATCACCAGAAAGCCTGTGAGGTCCTTGAGGAAGTCGGTTTGATTCCGGATTACTGCTCCCGTTATCCGAACGAATTCTCTGGTGGTCAGAGACAGCGTATCGGTATCGCCAGAGCCATCATCATGAATCCTGATTTCATGATCTGCGATGAGCCGATTTCCGCATTGGATGTCTCCATCCGTGCTCAGATCATCAACCTTCTCAATGACCTGAAAGTCAACCATGGACTCACTTTGATGTTCATCGCTCACGATCTTTCTGTCGTCAAATACTTCTGCGACCGTATCGCAGTCATGTATTTTGGAGAAATGGTCGAGCTCGCCACTTCCGATGAGCTCTTCCGTCATCCTCTCCATCCGTATACGAGAGCGCTGCTCTCCGCTATTCCTAAACCGGATCCGCTTTCGGAAAAGCAAAGACAGAGAATCGTCTACAATCCGAAGAAGGAGCATGACTATTCTATGGAATCTCCTACCTTCACTGAGATTCTTCCTGGACATTTCGTTTTAGCTAATAGCGCTGAAATCGAAAAGTACAAGAAGATGATCGAAGAGGACGATATCCTCAACGCTCAGAAGGAAAAAGAGAATTCTGAGAACAACTGAATTTAGAAAGGAGCTGGACTTCAGCTCCTTTTGAAATTATAGACAATAGGGATATTCTTATAGTTTTTCATTATATTTTTTAGATTTTTCACTTTTTTGTCTCTTTTTGAAATATTGACTTATACAGCTAAAAAACTGAAAGCACTTACATTTTACAAAGCGGTGAATGAACAAAATACATTTCAAATAAAATTGTTGAAAATTTGTTGATTTTTAAGAAAAACTTAAAAAATATCGATTAAAACCAAAGATAGAAAATTGGTTGACAATCCCTATTTCAATTTTAATTATTTTGTGATATTTGAGATAATAACACACATACGGCATAACGTATAATAAGGAGAAAATATTATGAAGAAAAAATTAGCTTTAAGCTTATCATTGCTTGCTCTTGTCGGTTTGGTCGGCTGCGACGGCTCTGACAAGACTTCCGTCGATCCTACTACTGATTCTGGAATTACCGAAAAGGGTGTCATCAAGTTCACAGAATCCTCTGTTGAAATCGAACGTCGTGGAACAAAGACTGTCCGTGTCAACACTTCCGGACTTTTGACCGATGACAAGACGGTCTTGTTCTCATCTGATGAAGATGGAACCATCATCGAGCTTGCTTCCCAAGGTTCTGGCGATGTCGCTATCAAGGTCACTGGTCTCCGTATTGGAACCGCAACATTGAAGGCTACCTCTGTCGCTGATCCTACTATCACTGCTACAGTCACAATCCAAGTTGTTGCTTTGAAGAGTCCTTTGAGTACTGTCTGGTCTACAGTCATCAAGAACACCAACTACACCGTTTCCTCCTATGATCCGGATGAAAGCGATGATGAACCGACCAGTGTCCTCAAGGTCACTGACTCTGCTGCTGTTTTAGTCGATAAGGATGATAACGCTCTTATCAACTCCAAGATTGCTGGCGATGATGGTGAGAGCACTGAGGATGTCGCCTTATATGGTATCGGTATCTCCAAGAATGATTTGGCTTACTACATCATTCAGAAGACCGATGGATCCTTCTATACCCCTGAAACCTCCATCACTACAAGCAAAGGTCTCTTAAGATCTTCTAACTTCGTCGGTGCTGGCGAAGATGCCACTTCCTTCCTTGATGTTTCCACGGTCTATGGTCTCCAGGCCATCAATCCTAACTGGCTCACCAATGTCAAGAATGAGGATAACACCTACGAAATCGTCGGTTCCGAATCTGATGTCAACTCTGCTTACGCTGAAGCCCTTATCTGGGGTATTGTCGATCCTATCGGAAAGGATGCGCTCATCCTTGAAAAGTATGACGGAAGCTACACCGCTCCCGAAGCTGCCGCTTTGATCGATACCACTATCACCGTCATCGATAACCAGACTGTTTCTCTCACTGTCACTGAAACAGATACTCAGAAGACTCACGTTGCCTACTTACAGAATGTCGGAAAGACTGAACTTCCTTCTGCTGTCAAGGCTTATGTCGAAGATGGTGCTGAAAGTGTCGCAAAGCCTACTCTCAACTCCGGCATAACTGCTATGGTCAATGCTTTCGCTAAGAATGACTACGCTATCTATGAGAGCATGACCTATGGTAGTTATTATTCCTACTATACTCCTACCTATTGGTGGAATGGTGTTACCAGTGATATCGCTGCCGCCTACAAAGCAAAGTTCAATACAGATCTTGCTTCTACTGGTTATGCTGTCTTAAATGGTGGCATCTATCAGTTCACATTGACTGAGTCCACTGAAACAGATGGTGATCCTACCATCACCTTCGCTTCCACCGCTTCCTCTTCTTCTACCAATCTCCCTGCCGCTCTTGGTTATTTCTCCTCTATGAACTGCTTCCAGGAAGATGCTGATGATCTTTATACCTTCCGTACTCTCACTTCCTCTTCTGGTGCTACTATCTACTATTCTTCCGCACAGTCTGTCTCTGATCAGGTCTGCCCGATTTATCTTGGCGGAACTCTTCCGGAGCTTATGGAATACATGCAGGAGAATGGTTATGACTATGTCTTTGAAGACTATGGAACCAGCTTCCAGCCTACTTATGCCAAGGATTCTTCCGGTGCATCTTATCTTTCTTCTCTTTCCATTGGACTTGGTAACTTCGCTGTCAACGGTGCCTCTGGATATGCTTATCCTTTCACTGTCTCCTTGGAACCTGCAGCCAAGAACAATCCGTATGATTCTGTTATCTTAGCCGCTATCGAAGCTGCTAAGGCTGCTTAATCGTTGACTATCTGATTCATAATGATGAAAAGGGCCACCTCTTCGGATATGGCCCTTTTCTTTCTATCTAGAATCTTCTAAAATAATTTTATGAGTAAAAAAACATTCAAGATATTAAATTATATCGGACTCTTTCTTCTTGTAGCCAGTTTGGTCGGTTTTATTGTGCTATTGAAAGTGAATGGAGATATGGGAGTCTATCCTACAATCTGCCTCTGTATATTCCTTTTGGCGATTGTCGGAGTCATCCTTCTTCAGTGCATTTATCGTGTGACAAGAAAACCGTTTGAAACCGATAATCAGATCAAAACGTGCCAACACTGTAATACAATCAATGACATCGATGCAGAGTACTGCAAGAAGTGCGGAAAAAAGTTTGATGACAAGTGACAACTTCTCTTCTTTTCCTTGTAAGATAATCACTTTTGTGATATAGTTTTCAGTGCTTGACACGTTGAGCACGTGTATGAGCCGGATTGGGAGGTAAATATAATGAAAAAGGACATTCATCCGAAGTACTATCGCGCTAAGGTTACTTGCTTAACCTGTGGAAACACATTCGAGACCGGTTCCACTGAACCTGAAATCAGAGTTGATACCTGCGCAAAGTGCCATTCTTTCTATACTGGTAAGCTCACTTTTGCAGCTGACACTGGCCGTGTTGCCAAGTTCAGAAAAAAGATGGCTGCTGCCGACAACAACAAGTAAGTTATTCTTTGAAACTTCAGAGGACTGCTAGGGCAGTCCTCTTTTGTTATTCTTTTTCTGTTTTGTGTATAATATTTTGGATATGAACGAAAATAAATCGATGGATACCCATCTAGATTATTTATCCTCGTACAAGAAGATAAAAGAATCGCTAAGCGGCTTTGATAAGAAGAACATCTCTTCGTTTTTGGATTATGATTCTTTTCTGTCTTTATGGCACGGAAAGAATATTCCGACAACAAAGAGATATGTCTCTCTCATCGCTCCTGTTTTTCTGTTGGACAAAGGAAACGACATATATATTCCTTTCCTTGTATTCCATGCGGAATACAAAGGAGAATCTCTGACTTTGAAAAAGATTCTCCCTATGGTGAATCCGATTGCGATAGAACTTCTCCAAGAGGAAGGAATCTCTCCGATGGAGTCTTTCACATGGTCTACAATTCCCTCTTATCTGAATTCGATTATGAGCCTATTGGAGACGAATAAGAAAATCGATTCCTACTCTTTGGAATATGGGATTTCTTTTTTGGACGCCTCCTTTGCGCTTGCTATTTCTGTCTATCCTTTCCTTCTGAATAGGATGAAAGGCGGAGAGATCGAAGAAAAATACAAAGGCCTATTCCAGGAGCGGAAAGATCCAGTGATGGAAGAGGAAATCGAAAAGGATAATATCGGTTGTTTTGTCCGTTTTGAGCGTGCGAGAAAGAGACTGAATCTCTATAAAAGTGCAAAGATATCCTATAGCGGAATCGATGTTGTCACCGATGTTCTTCTTCGCTTTTTGGATTCCTTCATCGAGAAGAAAGAAACAGTTTTGTTAATCACCCCATCCTCAGAAAAAGAAGCGGTAAGAAAGTTCTTATCCTCTTCTTCTCTGAATGATTTTGTACTGGATTATGATGACTATAATCTAGAAAACATCTTATCCATCATCGATAAAGAAGATTATCATGAGAATACATATCAAGAGGATTGCATGGTTCAATCTTATGAGCTGAAAAGAGATCGATATCTATCCTTTGAACAGAAGAAGGAAGAATGTTTTTCTCTGATAAGAAAGAGAATGAAAGCAGAGGATTTATCCTTTATTCTTCAGAACAGAAATATAGAATCCAAACCATTTTCTATATCGGATTATACAGAAGAGGATTATAAGAAAGACAATGTTTTTCTTTCCTCTTTCCATACCTATGACCGTGTCATATCCACATACTTAGAGAATCATCCTTTCTATGGATTATCTGCTGATGAGAAAAGAGAGACTTTCGACTCTCTTCAACTTTTGAATATACAGATATTGAATACCCTAAAAGACATCTCGCAGATGGAGAATGAAGATACCCTTCTGAAAGATTATGGAATTACGATATCCAATCTTAGCGAGTATCAAAGAGTAAAGGAATCCTTTGCTCTTCTTAGTGAGTACAACGGATTTCCGAAGAAGTACTTCAGAACAAACAAGCAAGGCGAGAAAAGACTCTCTTTGCCTCAGCTGAAACTCCGTTATCAGGCGTTATCTTCCTCTACTCTTTTGGTCTCCAATATCATGGATGAGAAAATCTTTGAAGAAGATATCTCTTCTCTTCTCCATGATTATCAGGACGGGAATCTGTTTCAGAAAACAAAAGCAAAGAGAAAGATTGTCCGTTATCTGAAAGTAAAAAGAGGAACGGATATGAAGACAGTCATCCGTATCCTTACCTCTTATGAACAGAGCAAACGAGAATTAGAGCGTGTGCTTCCGGATTATAGGCAGGCATATGGCGACAACGTCAATACGATGAACGGCGTCATGGAAATCGAAAGCAACATCAGATATATCGAGAGATTCAATCGTTATTCTGTCAAGAATCCTAACTTCACATTAGAACATCCATTTGTGAAACGTTATCTGAAAGACAAGGATTTCCGCCAGGATTCCCAGAAAGAGTTCAAGGAACTCTCCTCGAACTATCAGAAACTGATGGAGAAACTTAGTGAATTCAACTCCTTTTTCCGTTACCGCAGAAGAGATTATCTTTCCTTTGACCTGAATGTTCTCAATGATGAAATCACACTGCTTCAGAAACAGGATTATGAATCGTATAGACAATACTCACTATTTATAACAAATCTGTATAACTCATCTAAGTTGCTTCAGAGTAAAGTACATGAATATGTCTTAAAAAAGAAAGAGTTAATTCATTTTACTGAAGACTTCCGATATAGTATTTTCTTATCCTTGTATCAGATGTGTGAGAAGAGCTTCTCTCAATATCAGAATGGATATGAAACTGCAAAGAAAGAGTATGAGGATTCCTTATCGGATACCAAAGAGGTCAACAATCTGATCCGTTATCAGAACCTGAAGGATAATGTCCTCGCATTCAAAGCAGATAATATCAATAAGAAAGCCGGATTCGTAAATAAAGTGAACACCTATTCCTACAATCAGAAGGAGAGAATAGAGTGTCTGAAACTGCTCTTTGCTCTTGCTCCGATCTCATTAGGCACAATCGATAACATTCCTCTTTTGGATGATTCCAGTTATGATCATGTCATCATCCTGGATAGCGGGTTTTTCAGCAATGAGGAGTTGCTCGATGCTTTCCGTCTTGGCAAAGATGTCCTGTTATTGAATGATCATACCCTTTTTGACTCGAGAACTCAGTTCTATCATCAGACGCTTATCAACAAAGAGACTCTGTATCAGAAGGCATTCGATTTTGATTCTCTGAATCCAGAAATCATTCAGTGCATGAAGGATCAGTATCAGATAACTGGGGATGACGTCTATCCGTTTATTGCAACTGTTGAAAATAAGAGATATGCACTCCTTCCGAACTGCTTATTGACTGTAGAACACGATATTCATTTCGTATTAGAGTTAGCTACATTCTTAGCAGAAGAAGAAAACCTTACTCTCACTGTGTTGGATGTTCTGGAATTGCTTCTGAAATAAGTGTAGATACTGAAAATCCGCAGCCTGAGTGTACTGCGGATTTTTGAATGTTAGATTCTGTTGACCCAAAGGCCGTGAAGGTTGCAGTATTCGTAGACTTCTAAGAGCTTTTCGCCTTCGGCAAGAGTGAAGTCTGCTTTCGGCTCACCGGTCGGATTGAGATTCTTTCTTTCGACTTTCTGATCCGTCACCATAACGATGAATGAGATGTGATGTGCATCTGTCATCGGATGGATGACGCTTCCGACTCCGACGTGGACATTCGTTCCGTCTACTTTGACGACAGGGACGTGTTTTTCTGTTGCGGCATCGGTAGAATTCGCTTTAAGGAGGACGAGATTATCGTCGTTGACTTCCTTTAGCGATAATGTGATTTCATTGGTTGCTTTGTTCTTGTAGAATTTGACTTCCATGGTTTAAATACCTCCTATAGTCTCATTGTAACATAATAGATGGTAGTAAAGATAAAGGATGCTCAAGAACAGAAAATCCCCGTAGGAATGACCTACGGGGATTGATGAAACTCAGTTGTTTAACGGAAATACTCTCTGAAATCGAGTTCGTATTTTCCTAAGAATGCTTTGACGATGTCAAAGATGTTCCAGATCAGACCAAGTCCGATCAGGCAATAGAGGAATTTGACTAAAGCAAACTTCCATCCATTCTTGAAGCTTTTTGCAGCATAGAATTTTTCCATGCCGATCCAGCCGATGAGAAAGAGAAGGAGAATTAAGATTGGGTCTCTCTTTTTCTCTTTGATTCCATATTCTTCATGATTCATTTTATCTGTCCTCTGTATTTGAAAAACATATACATTATAAGGGAAAAAGCATAGTTATGGAAGAAGTTTTATGTCAATAACGATGTTCGACAGAGGTTAGGATATAACTTCCGGTTCCCTTTATAGTCGCCTCTTTTGTACTTGGGAGGAAGAAGGTATCAAACTTCTTGTACGGAATATCATTGATCATACCTTCACCATCTAAGAAAGTAAGGGAATAGAAGGTAGTGCTAGGTGCACGGAGATGAATCTCATTTTCTATCTTTTGATAGCGGCTGGTGAAGTACTTGCATGTTCCGATGATGTTATCGGAAAAGGTGATTTTCTGATACTTTCTGTAATGGATGACATTTAACGCCTTCTCTATGTGGAGTTCTCTCGGCTTTCCGTCTTTTCCGAGGCGATTATAGTCGTAAAGACGATAGGTGAGATTGGAGTTCTGCTGGATTTCGATGACAGTGACTCCTTTTCCGATGGCATGGATTGTTCCGCTTTCGATGAAATAAACTTCGCCTGGTTTGACAGGGAAGAAGTTCAGCTTGGAAAGGATTGTTCCATCCTTCAGAGCGGATTCGATCTCTTCACGGGTGGAATCCTCTTTTAAGCCGACATATAGTCCGCTTCCTTCTTCGGCTTCTAAGACATACCACATTTCCGTCTTTCCGAAGCTGTTTTCGTTCTTTAATGCGTATTCATCATTCGGATGCACCTGTACAGAGAGGTTATCTCCGCTATCGATCAGTTTGATCAGGACAGGGAAGAACGGGAAAGAAGAGACATTGCTTCCTAAGTCTTCGTTGCTGACAACATCTTTTAATGCTTTACCCTTGTCATCACCGGAGTCGATAAGACAGGGACCATCCTTATGGAAGGATAATTCCCAACATTCAGCGATATTGTCGTAGGGGGCCTCTTTTCCGTATTTCTTCAGTTTGGATCCTGCCCAGATATAGTCTTTTGTTGCGGGTTTGAGTTTGACTAGATTCATGTTAAAAGCCTCTTTATAAAAACTGTGGTAGAGATATTCTACCACAGCAATGGATCAATCGATGTAAAGCGTCTTTGGCTTGAAAGCCTCGTGCTTTGGCAAGGTGTGGACATTTCTGTCTTCGAATGCCAAGTAGGCTTCTTCGCCGACCTCGTAGATCTTCTGACCGCGAGGGTTATATTCTGTGACTTTGACTAAGGTGTCACCTTGCATGACATGGTAGAGCTGATAGCTTCCCATGAAGGTAGAAAGGATAACCTTGACCTTGATGTCACCGGTGTCCTTCAGATGGACTGCTTCTGGACGCAAAACAAGTTTGACCTCATCATCCTTCTTGAAATGGAACGGATTCTCTGTGACGATGGTGTGATCGCCGGTCTTGACTTCCATGGTCTCCTCTTTGACATCAACGACTTTGCCCTCGAGGAAGTTGACCTCACCGATGAAGTCAGCGACGAATTCGTTCTCAGGGGTGTAGTAGACCTCTTTCGGAGAACCGACCTGGGAGATGAATCCCTTGTTCATGATGATGACTCTGTCAGAGAGTGCCATAGCTTCACTTTGATCATGGGTGACATAGATGGCGGTGATACCGACTTTCTGCTGAATCTTTCTGATCTCTGTTCTCATAGAGACACGGAGCTTGGCATCGAGATTGCTTAACGGCTCATCGAAGAGAAGGACGGACGGATTCAAAACAAGCGCTCTTGCTAAGGCGACACGCTGCTGTTGACCGCCGGAGAGCTGGTTTGTCATACGTGTTTCCATTCCGGAAAGCTCGACAAGATCGAGCATGGCTAAGACTTTTTCAGAGATTTCTTCTTTGGTGAAAGGACGATAGTCGTAAGCCTGAACCGGAGTCTTGGAAGCCTCTTCCAAAACAGCTTTCTGATGCGTCAACTCATCGGTTGTGATCTTGATCTGTGTCTCATCCTTTAAAGTTTTAAGCTGTTTCTCTAAATCTTTGATGATCTTCTGAGTCTGCTGAATCTTGTTCTGGTCGATTTCAAGGACTGGATTTCCTTGTTCATCTACTTTTTTGACAGCTAATTTTCTAAGCTTAAGACCATACGCGACATTGTCGAAGACATTGTAATGAGGGAACAATGCGTAGGACTGGAAAACCATGGCGGTGTCTCTCTGGTTCGGAGTCAAAGCGTTGATCGGTGTGTCACCGATATAAATCTGACCTTCATCCGGAGATTCAAAGCCGGCAATCATTCTCAGCGTTGTGGTCTTACCGCATCCGGAAGGACCTAACAGAGTGACGAATTCACCAGGATGAATGACGATGTTGGAATCTTTGACAGCGTAGAAATGACGATGTGATTTCGGATCTTCGTAAATCTTTGACACATGCTCTAAGCGTACCTCCACAGAATTCTTTTCCTGAGAGTAGATAAGAGCAGTATTCTTTTTATTGAAGATATTCATTGATTATTCTCCTTTTTGTATACGTTCTTTCTTTGGTTTTCTCACATGGCTTGTGCCGAAGAAATGGATGATGAGTTCCATCATGCCGACAGCGAATCCTGCGATGATGATAAGGATTGTCGCATAGACAGCGGCCTGCTCGTAAGCGCCTTTGTCACCGAGTTCATTCATTTCGTAGGTGATGAGGATGGTACGAGGAGAAGAGACAACGACGATGGCAGAGAGAGCTGTCATAGAGCGGACAAAGGATGTGACCAAGGAAGAGAACAAGGAATCTTTGATGAGAGGAACAGTGACGGAGGTGAAGACCTTACCAGATCCCGCACCCATATCCGAAGCGGATTCTTCGATGGATTTGTCAATCTGCTTTAAGGCAGTGACACCGGAACGGATACCGATAGGAAGGGAACGGACGATGAAGATAATGATGATGATTCCCATGCCGCCGTAGAGGAATTTCAAGAAGCCGGTTCCGAAGAAACCAGTGACGAATCCAGTGACATAACCGATACCTAAGACAGTTCCAGGGACGGCCATGGCAAGCATGGATACGAATTCCATGACGCCTTTTCCGATGAACTTCTTCTTGACGACAAGGAAGGCGACAAGCATAGAGATGAAGGCTGTGATGACAGAGGCAAGGAGGGAAGTCCATACTGTATTCCATAAGGAGGAAGAGGAACTCTTGAAGATTTTGCTTCCGATTTCTTTCCAGTTGGCAGTGGTCCAGACGAGGTTGTTGATATCGAGGTTCTTCCAGAAAGAACAGATGAAGACAAGGATGTATAAGGAGATGACAAAGAGTGAGGCAAGTCCGCAAAGGATGCCAAGAGGAATGACAACTCCTTTATCTTCGATAAGAATTCTTCCTCTTGTTGCCTTACCGGATAAGGTAGAGTAAGTCTTTCTTTCTAAAACGTATTTCTGAATGAAGTAGAAGAACATGGAGATGCAGAGCAAGATGATAGCCATAGCGGCTGCTCTGTTTGGAGCATCTCTTCCGTTACCACCCATATAGGAAGTATAGATGGTAGTGGACATCGTATCGACTGAACCGCCGATGATGAACGGGTTAGCAAAGTCAGCCAAAGATTCGATGAAGGAGACTAAGAAGGCGTTGCCAAATCCAGGAATCAATAGCGGGAAGGTAACAGTCCAGAAGACTTTCCATCTGGATGCACCCATATCTCTTGCGGCTTCCTCTAAGGAAGGATCGATGTTCTTTAATAAGGCACGTAACATCAAGTAGGCAGTAGGGAAGAAGGTGATGATCTCAACGACAACAATTCCAGGAATGCCGAACAGTCCTGCATTCATAGTCATATGGAAAATCTTGTTTGTGATGATACCAGAGTTTCCAAATAAGAGAATGATAGCGATAGCGATCAAGAACGGCGGAGAAATCGTCGGCAAGATAGATACGATTTTGAATAATACACTGATGATCTTGCTCTTGAAGTGAACATATACTTCGACATAGGCGAATAAGAAACCGATGACGGTAGCGCCAAGCGCGACAAGAAGACCGATGATGATGGAATTCTTGATGGCATCTCCATAAGAGAGCATGTCGAAGATGTAGGGGAAGTTTGTCAGTGATAAAACGGCACCATATATCGGCATGCCATCCTCGTCGACTCCCATCTTTTTGTTGATGGTGAAGCCGTTGACGAAAACGGACATCAACGGATAAACTACAAAAAAGAACAAAAAGACGAAGAGGAGAACAATCATTGTCATGGTGAAGGGCTCTTTCAACAGTTTCTTTGTGTCTAAGAGCTTTGATTGTCTCTGCGCCTTTCTTGTTCGGATTCGATTATTCCTTTTTTCTTCTTTTGATAGGGTATTAGCGGAATCCATTTGTTAACCTCCAATAAGGGGAAAGGCCGGGAGAATAAATCTCTCGGCCTGATTGTACGTATCAGAATAAGAATCGATTATTCGGTGACCTCAGCCTTGACTGCCTTAGTGAAGTCTTCGACATAGTGGGAAGTGTTGAGCTTAGCATCATCGAAATCATAGTCCATGACGTTGACCTTGTCGATGCCGGCATCGATGGCGGCCTGAGGCTGCTTTGCATTCTTAAGGACTAAGAACTGATAGGAACCGTTCTTGGCGGCTAATTCGACGCATTCAGGGCTTGTTGCAAAGTCGATGAACTTCTTTGCGAGTTCAGGATGCTTTGCACCCTTAAGGATGGCGGTTGCACCGACTTCATAGGATGTTCCATCAGACGGAGCGCACATACCGATGTTGGTGTAGCCTTTATCGACAATCTGGTAGATGACATCGTGTAAGAAACCGATACCGATGACGGTAGTACCGATACCGACTTCCTTAGAAGCACCGGAACCGGACTTTGTATACTTGGCAGTATTCTTGTCTAAGCTCTTGAAGTACTCCATGGCGGCTGTATCGTCATAGCAGGAGACTTCCTCACCATCGCTATTTGTATAGGTGGTCTTCTTTCCTTCAGCCTTCTTCTGGACCATGGTGTTGACGACTAACTTTGCAGTACCAGCAGTATTCGGATGAGACCATGTGATGTACTTGGAATATTCCGGTTTAAGGAGGTCATCCCAAGTGGAAGGAGCAGTCAAACCTAACTGTTCGAGCATATTCTTGTTCCACATGAATCCTAAGATTCCCTTGTAGATACCATACCAATAGTTGTCTTTGTCTTTGAAGTGTTCATCTTCAATCTGATCATCATTGGCAGATTTGTACTTCATCAAAAGGCCTTCGTTCTTTAAAGCGTTGTACGGATCAGTGGTTCCGCCGAAGATGACATCAGCACTCGGATTGCCCTTTTCACTCTTGACCTGGTTTTCGATTTCACCAGAGGATTTACGGATTCTGTTGACCTTGACGTTGTACTTAGCGGCAAAAGCGTCTGCGACAGCGTTCATGTAAGGTTCTTCACAGCCGGCAATCAAATCTAATGTGTCTTCCGCTTTCTCACCACCGCAGCCGACAAGACCGAGAAGTGCGACAAAGGATAGACCTAAGCTTAAATGTTTGGATTTCATAATTTCCTCCTTGATATCCAAATGCTCATTCTAATGAATGACTTGCATGCCTAGATAATAGCGCTTACACAATTGAAATTGCAAGGTTTTGTTTTGGAGTGGAATTTTGATTGAATTTCTAAAATTGATGAAAACTCAACAAAAATACAATTTTTCATAAAAAATGAATATATCTTTGCTAAAAACAGCCAAAATA
The DNA here is from genome assembly GCA_963621825.1 of bacterium. GTDB lineage: Bacteria > Bacillota_I > Bacilli_A > RFN20 > CAG-288 > Enterosoma. The sequence continues at coordinate 9,689 of CAVFFP010000007.1, read as the reverse complement.
AATTGTAAAGGAAATGTAAATGTTTCTCGGAAGTTTCTTGTGGTTTTCTTAAAAATTCAGACTTATGCAGAAGTCTTCTCCTTTTTTACATTTAAGAGTTTTATTTCATGTTAGTTGTTATATAATTTTGTCGGGAGGTCAATGCGATGGTAAAAATATTCAATTACGAAAACAACAGCAAGGAATTTTCAGCCAATACTTATGTCATTGGTAAGATAAACGGAGACTGTATCGTTATCGATATGGGTTCCACAGATGAAAAAGTCTATGAATATATTGATGCCCACTATGAGAAGGTGGATGCGCTTCTTTTGACACATGCCCATTTTGATCATATCCGCGGTGTTCCTAAGTTTCTGAAACACTTCAAAAACAAGACAGATATCCCGGTCTATTTATCCGAAGAGGATGCTCCTCTTCTTCAGAATCCGAACCTGAATTCATCCACTATGACAAATGAAAAGGTACAGATGAACATCACAACGATTCCTGTTCATGATGGAGATGAAATCAATCTGAAAGGATTCCGTATCAAAGTTATTCACACTCCATTCCATACACAGGGTAGCGTCTGCTATCTCTTCGATGATGATAACGCACTGTTTACAGGAGATACCTTATTCAAAGGATCAATCGGAAGAAGTGATCTTCCGACCAGCGAACCGGAGCTGATAACGGACTCTCTTAATAAGATAAAAGAATTAAGAGATACGTTAGTCATCTATCCAGGACATGGACCAATCTCTAGACTGGAAATCGAAAAAGAAACGAATCCATTCTTCAAATGAACAAGCAAAAAACTTAGGCTCATCACCTAAGTTTTTTTGTTGATTTCTTTTCTTGATTATTTAGAAGGACCGTCAATCAACTCAGTGAGGTAATTGACCTCATCATCCTTTTTCAGTCTCGGGAAGAGAGCGGAAAGGGTATTGATCTTGATATTGGACAGTTTGCCGATGGTATGAGTGGAAGAGAGAGTTCTAAGCGCTTCAGGGACATTCTCCTGGTCGAGAGCATCCTTTGTCTTAATCGGCATGATAGGGGAGAGAATGATGGAACCGATACGGATGATTTCACTTGCCGCATAGAGACACTCTTTCAGAAGGTCGATGTTTCCGTTCTTTGCCTGGGACCAAGGAGCGACATCATCGAAGTACTTGTTTCCAAGGTTGACAAGTTCGATTGCTTTTTCAGCACCTTCGGTGATATTGAGTTCTTCCATATAAGCGTTGTACTGAACTAACTTCTCTTCGATATCGGAATAGAGCTTCTTAGTGAAATCACTTGTCGGCTCTTTGTATTCGGGGATAACGCCTTCGAAGTATTTGTTGATCATGGAGAGGGTACGGTTGACAAGGTTACCATAGGAGTTAGCCAAATCGGAGTTGAGTCTGTCGACAAACTGCATCGGAGTGAAGTTTCCATCCGTTCCGAACTGAATCTCACGGACGATGTAGTAGCGTAAGGAATCGACACCATATCTTTCGATAAGCGGGTAGGGGGAGATGGCATTACCGAGAGACTTGGAAAGTTTGACACCGCTCTTTGTCAACAAAAGGCCGTGGACGATGACTTTGTCAGGTTCACGGATATTGAGAGTCTTGAGAAGAATCGGCCAATAGATGGTATGAAATCTTGTGATGTCTCTTCCGACGAGATGGACGATTTCAGCATCATCACCCCAGAAGGTGTTGAAGAGACTCTCATCTTCTGTCTTATATCCTAAAGCAGAGATGTAGTTCAATAAGGCGTCGATCCAGACATAGATGACGTGCTTTGGATTCTCGTGAATCGGGATACCCCATGTGAAGGATGTTCTGGTGATGCAGAGATCCTCAAGTCCAGGTTTAATGAAGGTGTTGATCATCTCATTCATCTTATCCTTGGAGAAGAAGTCAGGATGTTCATTGTAGAACTCTAAAAGCCACGGGACGAACTTCTTGACGTTGAGGAAGTAGGCCTCTTCGGAATCAAGATGGACCGGTCTATGACAGTCCGGGCAGAAATGATTGCCGTTTTCGTCTGTGATGACCTGGCTATCGCTCCAGAAAGTTTCATCCGGAGTGCAGTACCATCCCTGGTACTTTCCAAGATAGATATCGCCTTTTTCTAAAAGCTCTGTGAATACTTTCTGAACAAGAGCAACATGGTAGTCGTCGGTTGTTCTGACATAGTAATCATAGGAGATATCCAACGCTTTCCAAACGTCTTTGAAAGAGTTGGCGATATTGTCGACATAGGTTTGAGGATCTAATCCGGCAGCCTCTGCCTTTTCCTGAATCTTCTGACCGTGTTCATCAGAACCTGTCATGAAACGGACGTTGTATCCGGCAAGTCTTTTATATCTTGCGATGGTATCAGCACAGACACAGCAATAAGTGTGACCGATGTGAATGTTACCGGATGCATAATAAATCGGAGTCGTAATGTAGAAGTTTTTCTTTTTGTTATCAGCCATATGAAAGCCTCCCTTAACAAATGCATTTTATTATAGTGTTGTAGGTACTGAAAAGACAAGGAATGGATGATGTTCTTCAACTTTTTTTGGATAAAACACTTTATATTCTTTATAAGTCTTTTAAGTACTCATCCGTTTTTCTGTCTAAATATTCCATGTCCTCTTCATTGAATAGGGAAGGGTTCAGCTTTTGGAAAGAGGGATATCCCCAACTGTGGAAAAGTCCTCTTGGACCGATATATTCCTGTCTATCTTTTGGAAAACAGGAAGAAGCAAGAATCAAAGAGAGCGACGCTTTTTCTGGTGACATGAATATCACCTTCATCGGAATTTTGAGGAGGGAGAGGATGAACTTCGGGTATGCATTGTTATCCTTAGAGAATAAGCCGGTGTAACTGATTCCCGGATGTGCGATATAACAGCGTATTCCTTTCTCACTTAGATAGAGAGTTTCCATCATCAGAAGTCTTTTCAGAAAGCCGTATCGTTTTGTTCCACTTTTTATACCTAACCCTTGCATCTCTTTATCGAACTTGTGATAACGATAGGAGATACTTGCGGTATTAACAAAAAGCATCTCTTTATTATATTTAGAGAGTTCTTTCATAAACAAAACAGGTATTAGATAATCTATTTTAAACGATATGTCTAATCCGTCTCTTGTCTTTATCGGTTGTTTGAAAACACCTGCATTGTTGTAGAAGATATCGATATTCTTATCTTTTGCGTAGGAGAGGAACTTCTTTACTTCCTCAATGCTGGATAGATCCAGCACGTAGGTTTCTATCTTTGCTTTCCTGTTCGATAACTCTTTCTGAAGCTCATCTAATTTCTCTTTGTTTCTTCCTATCAGAATCAAATTTACGTTACGATAGGAAAAGAAGGAAGCGATGCTTTTGCCGATGCTTCCGGTAGCACCAGTAAGAGCAATCGTTATGTTATCCTTCAAGACTACTTTGTCATCGATTCTGTTATAGTATTTTTCCTGTTTCATCTTTTCCATTATAAGTGAGATATCTTTGAATTTATAGAAAAAAGCTGCTAGGAGATTTCCTAACAGCTATCTTTCTTAGATTTTTTTCATGATGGTATCAGCGACATAGATTCCAGTTGCAGAAGCCTGCATAAGTCCTCTTGTCACACCAGCTCCATCACCGATGGTGTATAAGCCATCGATATTGGTCATCAATTCATTGTTGACCTTGACCTTGGTGGAATAGAATTTCACTTCGACACCATAGAGCAAAGTGTTCTTGCTGTATAAGCCCGGACAGAGATGATCGAATGCCTTCAAGGATTCGATGATGGTTGTCAAGTGGCGCGGAGGGAGAACGAAGGATAAGTCACCAGGGACAGCTGTTTTCAAGGTAGGGATGGTTGTAGACTTTGCAAGTCTTTCTTTTGTGGTTCTTCTTCCTTTTAATAGGTCGCCTAATCTTTGGACCATGATCGGACCGCCGGTAAGCATGTTAGCTAACTTTGCAACATACTGACCGTATTCTATTGGCTGATTGAAAGGCTCTGTGAACTTGGTAGAGACAAGGATTGCGAAGTTGGTGTTGTTTGTCCACTTGCTCTTGTCACCATAGCTATGTCCGTTGACAACAGCGAGACCGTTTTCGTAGTGTTCTTCGGAGACGACACCGCCAGGATTCATGCAGAAGGTTCTGACTTTGTTTTCATAGGTGTCTCCGTAGTAGACCATCTTTGCTTCGTAAAGAGTTTTCGTGACACAGTCCATGACGGAGTTCGGGACTTCGACTCTGACACCGATATCGACTTCGTTGTTGCTAGTAGGGATGTTTAGTTTTTTCACAGTCTGATCCAACCACTCTGCGCCTCCTCTTCCAGGAGCGACGACAATATGATTAGAGAGGACAGTGAATTCTTCCTTGTTGAATGGTTTCAAAGTGACACCTTTGACCTTGTTGTTTTCGACAAGGATATCCTTTGCTTCTGTCAAAGGAAGGAAGGTGATGTTCTTGTTCTTCATCAGTTCATCATACATTCCGGAAAGGACGTTGTACGCTCTCTCTGTACCTAAGTGACGGATCGGGCAACGGATCAGTTTGATGTTATAACGGGATGCGTTATAAGCGATCTCATCAATCTTTTTGTCATCCATGCCTTCGATGACCTCATCCGCACCGAAACGGAGATAGTATTCATCCGCCTCTTGAATCAGTTCCATCGTCTTATCATGTCCGACGTACTCGTTCAGATGTCCGCCGACTTCATCGGATAAGGATAATTTTCCGTCAGAGAAAGCACCGGCTCCGGACCATCCGGAAACGATGGCACAAGGTTTGCAGTGTGCACAGACTCCTGTTTTTCTTGCTGGGCAGACTCTAGATGCGATATCTCGTCCCATATCAACGATAAGGACTTTCAGATTCGGCATCTTATCATTCAATTTCAACGCAGTGAAAATACCTGCAGGTCCAGCACCAACAATTACTACATCATATTTCAATTGTTCCATATCAATAATTTCCCAAGCGAAAATTATAAGAACTCATCTTGTGAAAGTATAGTCTTATATTTTTGTAAGATTTGAGATAGAATAGATGAAATACAGGAAAAACGGAACTAGTGGTTTGTATCATTGACAGATGCCTTTTCTTTGCTTTTTCATGGATTCTACGATTCATAAGGGAAAAAGATCTTTGAAAAACTCATGGACTTTTTAAGTTTTTCAAAGATCTTGAGTTATAATGAGGTGAGGTGATAAATGATGTTGATAGACAGAGAAAACTATCTGAGCAAGATTAGGCCGTTTTATGATGTGGATGTGATTAAGGTTATAATTGGCTCTCGTCGTGCTGGAAAATCTAAGATCATTGAATTGATCATTGAGGAATTGAAGAAGAATGGCGTGTCTGACTCCGATATCGTTTACATCAATTTTGAGAAACTGGAATATGAATGGATTAATGATTATCATAAACTCAATGACTATGTAAATTCACATCGAGGTAAGAACAAGCAGTATCTTTTCTTCGATGAGATTCATCAGGTAAAGGGATTTGAGAAGGCTATCAATTCATTCCGTGTGTCTTTTGATTGCTCCATCTTTATCACTGGAGCAAATTCTAAAATGCTGTCAACAGAGATATCTTCCTTGTTGACGGGAAGGGTAATTGAATTTCCAGTTTATCCTTTTACTTATGAGGAATCTGAAAGGTATCGTTTTAGTTCGGGCAAGAAGATAGATGATTCCTTTTATGATTATCTTCGTTATGGTGGTTATCCTTTACGCTTTGATATTTCTGATGGCGACTCCATAAAAAGATATCTGAAAGAATTATATGAGAATATCTGTCAAAAAGATATTTTTACAAGGGATTCAGAAATAGAAAAAACAAAATTCAATAAGATAGCAAGTTATGTGTTATCGAATGCGGGAACGGATTTCAATCCGAAATCGATATGTGATTATCTGAATTCAAATAATGGTGATAAGAAATACTGCTCCCTCACCACACTATATAATTATTTGGAAAAACTGGAAAAGTCTTATCTTGTGATACCGATATACAGATACAATATCCCCGGAAAAACAGCCTTAAAATCTAACCCCAAATACTATGCAATTGACAATGGAATGCGACTTGTAAACTCTAATTCTAATTCCTTTGATATTGGCAGATCTTTGGAAAACATAGTTTGCATAGAATTGTTGTCACGTGGTTATGAGGTTTATGTTGGCAAAACCTATAAAGGTGAGATTGATTTTGTCGCGATCAAGAATGGGAAGAAATGCTTTATTCAGGTCTGTTATATCATGGAGACAGAAGAAACATTACAAAGAGAATTTGGAGCGTTTTCCTGTGTGAAAGATCGATCCCCTAAGTATGTTCTGAGTCTAGATAGAGTGGATATGTCTAGAGATGGAATCACGCATTATAATCTGATTGATTTCCTGCTTGGAAAAGTAGATTTGTTTTTATCATAAGGTGGTTTATCTGATTGAGTTTGAAAGACGGAACTCTTGAATTTTACTTTTCTGATTTTCGAAAGTATCTTCACAAACTTTGATTATCTACATTAGTTTTTATGTTTTTATAAATCATATTCGTGTCCTTTAAAATTTATCTGGACATCGAAATGTCCAGATAAATGTCCAGATAAATGTCCAGATAAAATTACCCTGGACACTGCTGATGGAAGGATGTTTGTGTTGAAATTCTATAAATTTTCATAGTGATTGCAAAGATAGCAAATGGAAATGAACAATTAGGTGGGATGGATGATGGGTGACATGTCACCCATCATCGGTGGCTTTGTCCGGTCCCACATTTTTGCTATCATATTCTTAATCGCCGGCAGATATAACGAAAGGAGGACAAAGAAATGTCTGCCAGGAAACGAAGAAGACTGAACAGTGACGACAGATCGAATTTGGTTGGATACCTTGCGGCGGGAATGTCCGTGCCCGAAATCGCCAAAAGGATGTCTTGGGACGCCTCGACAATCTACAGGGAGATAGCGAGAAAACCGCAGCACAAGGAAGTCGACATCGAAGGGAAGTGCGATCTCAGACCCAGAAGGTTCTACGTTTGCAACCAATGCCCAAAGCATAAAAACTGCCGCTTTGACAAGATATACTACAATTCCAAGGCAGCGGAGGAAGACGCACAGAGAAAGAAGAGGGAGAGCCATTCAGGCCCCAGGGTAAGCACTTCCGTCCGCGACATGGTCAGCCGGATCGTGGCAAGCGGGACCACGAACGGGCAGAGTCTCGAGCATATATACCACTTCAACGACGAACTCCACTGCGTAAGCTGCATCACGATAAGGAGATGGGTTTCAGGAGGATGGCTCGAGACGACAAGGGCTCAGCTCAGAAGGGCGAGAAGATATTCGAAGAAATACGCAAAAATCGGGAAGAAAGGCGGATGCCCCGACATTCTAAAGACGGGAAGGACGTATTCCGATTACCTTGAGCATATTGACGGAAGGGAAGACTTCATCCTTCTGGAGCTGGACTCGGTGGAAGGCGCCAAGACAGGCAGGAAGAGGCTTTTCACGCTGATGTTCGTGAAACAGGGGTTTCAGATAGCAAGGCTGTATGACGTCAGGAACGCTGCCGCGTCGGTCCTTAGGGAGACGGAAGAAATCGTCTCGTGCATCCTTAAGCACACGGATGCCGAACTGATACTTCTCAGCGACAACGGCACGGAATTCGCCTCCCTTCCGTTTGCCGAGAAACTTTCCGATAGAGTGCGGGTGTTCTTCACGAATCCGTACAGGTCGACCGACAAGGCGCACTGCGAGCGCAACCACGAGTACTTTAGGTATGTCTGTCCGAAAGGCTACTCCTTTGACGGATGGACTCAGGAAGACATCGACGAAATCTTCTCCAACATCAATGGCTATGCCAGGAAGGAACTGGAATGGAAAAGCCCCTACGAACTGTTCGCAGAGGCTTATTCCGAGGAGGCCGCAGAGGCGCTCGGGATTCGCGGGATTTCACCCAGGAACGTGAATCTCGCAACGAAGTTCTGATGTGAAAACAGTCTGCCGGCGAGTGACGAAATCGCCAGGCCCTGGGATTCATTGCGTACCATCGCAAGTCCCGTGGCACGGTTTTCTAGTGACATTATACCATACGGAGAAGGCCGAAAAATGTGGAAAACCATAGTTCCTGATGGCTTTCCGTGTCAATAGAAGCCATCATTCACCAGTCAGGAACTATGTTTTTCTTTTTCTGATCGTCATAGCCATGAAATCTTTGCAATCAAGATGATAAGACACATGTCAGAACAAGATAATATACGGCATTGACAAATCTCCATTTGCCGTCATATAATAAACGCAGAAGCGGGAAACCGCCTCGAAAATATTGCTCGCCCACCGTTGGCGACTCATAAATGATCGGCTCGAAAATATTGTTCGCCCACCGTTGGCGACTCATAAATGATCGGTTTGAAAATTCAGCCCTGCTTGATTGCAGGGCTTATTTTTTAGGGGATTTACATGGTATATCAAGAAGGATACGCTTATCACATCAAAGACGAGTACTTTGAAAAAGTTCATGACCCTAACTTAATGCAAAACAAAGAAGGCGGAAATTACCGCCCAACATTTTATTGTTTACGCGACACTGAGACTTCTTTGTTATGGATGGTTCCGCTTAGTTCTCGCATTGAGAAATATACGAAGATTTACGAAAAACAAATGTCCAAATATGGAGAATGCAATACAATTGTCCTGGGTGAATTTGACGGACAGAAATCGGCATTCCTCATTCAGAACATGTTCCCAATAACAGAGCATTATCTTGATCATATACATACCAGAGGCAATAATCCTGTCCCTGTCAAATATGAAATTAATAAGAAAGTAACAACATGTATGAACAAGTTGCGTCTGGTTCATTCTAAAGGAAAGAAAGTTGTGTTTACTGACATCGACCAACTTGAGAAGATTATGCTTGCAGAACTGAATTCAGAAAGTTTCGAGAAATAAAACATGCGCAAAATGGAACAAGACAATATACGGCGCAGAGTTGACTGAAATGCCGCTGTATTGAGTTCTGACAATATTCAGAAAATAATGCTCGTAACGCTCAGTTGCGGGCTCTTTTCTTATGGGAATTACACGAAAAAATTGGGCATCTCTCTTCTTCTCAGCGTTAAGCATAATCTTTATGACTATTGTATTTACACAGATTTAACTTACGCTGATGAAGGGTGATAAGGAAATCAAGTTGGCCTAAAAAAGAGCCTGTTTTTCGCTGTTCAGCATGTCGAGGAGGAATCATCACGTTTTTTGCCAACAGCTCATCTTTGGTAATTCCTTTAATTGATGTTCGTTGGACGGCATTCAACTCGGATTGAAGTTTTTTGTAACAAATGTATGCTACGAAATAAGGTTCCGCATTGAGTTTACTAAGTGACAAAAAATCTTGGCTTGTGGCATAAGAAAAAGGCATAAATGCGAGTTTTCCAACACTACGCTAGTGATAATTGCTATTGAGTTTTTTGGCACGAGCTGAGCAGCTGAATTAGCCAATCCTTCATTCGTAATATGTTTAGTTGTTTTGATTCCAAATAACTTCCCTTCTTCTATATTGGAAGACTGTATCCAAGGAATATCGCCATGCCAATATGTCTCATTTGATGTTGCAGGAGTACCCCCGCCATAAGTTTTTCCGGCTAAACTCAATATTGCACGCTGTTCCCAAGAAAGAGGATATTCTGAGCATCTAAGATGTCCTAAATTTTAA
>CAVFFP010000006.1:0-87431 GCA_963621825.1 bacterium | reverse complement strand
AGATAAGCAGGATTTTTTTAGTGTTTTTCATGTCTAAATATTACCATATTCTCAATAAGACAACTACATTAATTTCTACGATTGACATCAATCTCGTCATGCAAGATTGTTCATAATCGACTCACAAGTCGTCAGATACTCTCTCGATTTTGGCTCTAACATATAGACTTGCTCTGTTCCGTATAAGGGATTGAGATAGTAAGGATAGGCTTCTAAGAAGTCAGAAAGAAGAAGCTTTCTGTCTGCATCTTCATCATAGTAATAGTATTCACCATTCTTTGCATTCTCTTCAAAGAGGGTATTTACACTCTTCAGAGTCGGAGAATATCCAATCGAGGTAGCGTTCTGATAGGCGTTATCTTTTCTGAGCATAAAGTTGATGAATTGATTTGCTAATTGATAATTCTGTGATGTTGTCGGTATGACCATGCTGTCAAAGAAAGCAGAAGTCACTTTCGGAACATAGAGATTGAAATTCACATCCATCCCACTGGATTCAGAATAGGTGAGGTAAAGAGCGTCAAAGAAGTCACCAGACTGTGTAAAGCAGAAATCCAGACTTCCGTTTGCGACATTACGTTTCAAGGAGTCGTTTCCAAACTCATCAAACTTCATCGTCTTCAAGGCATTGATGCAGTCCGACTTTATTTCATCGGAAAGATCGTTGTCCTCTCTTCCATCATAGGAGGTAATATTCGGATTCAATCCTTTTCCCATCAGGTAACTAGCAAGCACCCATCTTGCCGTATCATACATACCAACAGAGACAGAAGAAGAGAAAGCAGAACGGTTCCACAATGCTTCAAAGCCTTTGTCTTTCAAAACATCACCAACCTCATCGTTCTTCAGAGAATAGATCATGGAATAGCTTCCCCAGAAATAGGGCATGAAGTAGGAATTGAACTCATCTCCGTTATCATCGACCATGTACTTTTTTAACAAGGAAGTCAGTCCGTCAGAGAAGATATTCTGATAATCAGAGAGCATCTCATATTCGCTGTTTTTGACATCCAGTTCCATCAAGTATCCTTCGTTATAGAGCTGATGGACAGTGTAATCGCCAGGTATTGCAACATCATAGTTTGTTGTCTTAGATGTAATCTTCTGATACATAGCCTCAGAAGAGGTCACATCCTCCTCTATCACCTGGCAGTGATACTCCTTTTCAAATTGGGTTACGAGGTCCTTGTCGATATATTCGCCCCAGTTGAGAAGGTAAAGCGTAGTGCTCGGAGTCGATAAATAGACAGCGGCAAAGACAGTGAAAGCAACAAGAAAAGCCAAAGTAGATAAGAAAAGCTTCTTCATTTCTGTTTTGCCTCCTTCTTTTTCTTTTTGCTATGAAGGGAGAAAAGGAAGACTAATAACAAAGTAAAGAAAGTCAACAAAGAGTTGAATGCGTAGCTGCCTGCTGAGAAGTTCTTCTTCGTATAGGCGGAATAGACGTAGTTAGAGAAGTTGGAGAATCCATTTCCTTGTGTATAGAAGGAGATGACAAAGTCATCAATGGACAAAGTAAAGGCGATAAGCGCACCAGTCAGAATCGCAGTGGAAAGGGAAGGAATAATGACTTTGAACAGTGCTTTGAAAGGCGGGCATCCTAAATCTCTAGCCGCCTCATACAAGGTCTCATCCGTCTGTTCCAGTTTCGGAAGGATCATCATGATGACATAAGGAATTGTGAAGAAGACGTGGGCGACAAGCATCGAAGTGAAGCCGAAGATGTTCGGAAAGATTGGTTTCAGTAAGGAGAAGATGATCATAATGCTGATACCTGTTACAATTTCAGAGTTGAGCATCGGAATCTCATTAAGGAAGTCCATCGCTTTTCTAGCCTTAACCGATAACGCGTTGATGCCGATAGATGCAAAGAGTCCCGCAATCGTAGCGATGAACGTAGCCCAGAAACTGACAAGAAGGGAATCGATGATAGAGGTTGAGAGCTGTCTGTTTGTGAAGATTTCCTTGAAGTTATCCCATGTGAATCCGCCCCAGCTTAACGGAGTGATGGAGTTTGCTCCGGCATTGAATGACTGGTAGAAGATGATGAAGATCGGAATATACATAATCGAAAACACAAATAAGACAAATACGACCTTAAAGACAGAGAAAAGTGTCTGTTTCCAAGAATGTTTCTCTAGCATGATTCTTTCCTCGACTTTTTGTTTTTGTTCATACGGAAGAGAACAATGATTGCAATGATGACAACACTTAACAGGATGCTAAGCAACGAACCGAAATTGTAGTTGTTCTTTTCAAATACCGACTGGATGAGGTTACCGATCAATCTAATCTTTCCTTGACCAATTGTCTGTGAAATAGCAAATCCTGTCGCAGCAGGAAGGAATACCATGATGATACCAGAGCTTACACCGCTCAAAGAAAGAGGAAGGGTGACTTTAAAGAAGGTTTTAACAGAGGTGACACCTAAATCCTTGCTTGCCTCAATATAGGAGCGGTCCAGCTTTTCAAGCACCGTATAGATAGGGAAGATCATGAAAGGGAGATAGGTAGTGACGGTGACAAAGATGACCGCAGGATAGGAGCCGACTAGGTTCAGGGCCTTGAAGGCATCGGTAGAGAATAAACGGAGCCAGGATACGATTCGAAGCATCGAATTCGACCACATAGGAAGAATCAGAAGAAGGAGAAGAAGAAGTTTGTTTTTGATCTTGGAGAAGGAGATGAAGTATGCGACCGGATATCCTAGAAGAATACAGATGATAACCGTCATCGTTGCGACAAAGAGAGAGTTTCCAATCGCCTTAAGAATCGAAATATCATTCAGTCTCGCATAGCTTTCAATACTCGCATAAGCGGAAGAAAAATCCATGCCGTTAGAAGAGAGGAAGGTAAGAATCAGCATCAGAATAATCGGAACGACAACAAGGAAGACAAGCCAGACAAAATAAGGAATGGCAAGTGCTTTAAAGCGTTTCATTTCTATCCAATTCCTCCATCTTCTTTCTCGCCTCCATTCTTAAATCCTGAATGAATTTAGGCTGCATCTCATCTTCTACTTTCATAAGATGGATTTCGTAGGAATCCACCTTTAATCCGACCGTTTCACCGATTTCTACGTTTTGATAATCCTGAACCATGACCGTCTGTCCGCCGATGTCGATCCACAAGTCAAAAGTGACACCGGTAAAGGCACTTTTGAGCACCTTACCCTGGAGAATCGCTTTGTCTGTATCCTCTAAAACAAGGTCAAAATCTTCCGGACGTATGACAGCATCGACCACTTCACCAGGAACGAATGTCGTAACATATGTCTTGAACTTCTGTCCTTGGAAAAGAACCTGCTGATTTCCTAAGTAGACACCTTCCAAGATGTTCGGATTATCGTAATTGGCAAGAATCTTTGCTTTGTTCTCGTTGATGGATTCAAGATAGATATTCTCCGGTGCAATCATCAGTCCGATTGTGTTTCCGACATTTTCCTTATCATCGGATTCAATCTCAATCTGAACATCACCGACCTGAACACCTAAGAGATACTTGTTTTCCTCGTAGACGCAGGATTTCACCTCACCTTTCAGTTTAGCAACATCCATGGAGCAGATATCAAAATCCGGTCTTTCCACAATGATGTAGATTTTATCGCCAGGATGGCAGTCTAGTGCAGATACTTTGAACGTCTTATTCAGCATCTGAAGTCTGTTCACATCCGAATAGACGCCTTTGAACAGATTGACCTCGCCGATGAATGTAGCGACAAAACGATTGATAGGCGCATTATAGATATCTTCCGGTCTTCCGGACTGCTGTATCTTTCCTTCGTTCATGACAACGACATTGTCCGACATAACCATGGCTTCTTCCTGATCATGTGTGACAAAGATAAAGGTGATGCCTAATTTTCTCTGTAATTCTCTTAGTTCAAGGCGCATGCTTTTTCTCAGCTTCAGATCCAATGCAGAGAGAGGTTCATCCAAAAGGAGAATACGAGGCTTGTTAACGATTGCTCTTGCGATTGCAATACGCTGCATCTGACCACCGGACAAAGATGAGACCGCTCTCTCTTCAAAGCCTTCCAAATTGACAAGTTTCAAAGATTTGATCACCTCTTTTTCGATGACTTTCTCCTTGAATTTTCTATCTTTTATCGCATCGACAATCTGATAGAATTTATCATCTTTAGAGATATCCGACAAAAACGTCTTCTTAAAAGCATGATACTTTGTGTTCAGATCATACTTACCCAAATCAAAGGATACGTTATGCTTCAAAAGGAGGTTTTCAACAGTCTCCTTGGCAGCGGAAAAGGTATGGAAATGATTCGCCTTTTCTAACGAATGCAATTCATCCTCAATCTGATAGGTATATGACTGCTTGCTGAAGAGTTCAATCACATACTTTTTGACATCATTCGGTTTTTCGATGAAGGCAAGTTTATGAGCAAGAGAATTGATTTCCTCTTCATCGAAGCCATATTCCGCCATAAGGTTCATCGTACCGATATCATAAACGTTGGAATATATATTATTTCTAAGACCGAAGGCGATATTGTCATAGACATTCAGATGAGGAAAGAGAGCGTATTTCTGGAACACGGTATTGATCGGTCTTTTATGGGAGGGAAGAGAAGAGATATCCTGACCATCCAATAACAGCTGACCTTGCTGCATCGTCTCAAATCCTGCAATAATTCTGAGAGTCGTTGTCTTACCACATCCAGAGGGACCTAAAAGTGTAACAAATTCATTCTCGTTGATAGACAGATTCAGATTATCAAGAATAACCATATCTCCATAGGATTTATGGATACCCTTGAGTTCAAGAATTTTACGAGCCATACGCTGTTTTTCTCCTAATTAATCGTTTTTTTAAACACGCAAATTATACACTCATATTTTTCATTGTAAATAAATAATTTTTGCGATTTTTCCCTGTGGAAAACGGTAACGAAATCTGAAGCGAAAAATCACACCTTTCCAACACAGAAAATCACACAGAAAAAAGAGTAAAAAATACGGCAATATATTTGACAATCACTTCTATATTCACATAAAGCAACTTATCAATGAACAAATGTCTTTTTTAACGATGTTTCTAGTACCGCCTTTCCTATCCGAAACTAAGAAATTTCAAACATTGTCCCCCCCACGAGTAAGAATGTGAAAAAATCAAAGAAGAAAGTGAGGCAAAAACAATGATTTCCTCACTCTGAATTCAAGCACGTTTTTCAATCTTCATTTTACTTATTTTGCAACACAGATCCTCCATATCCTGATTTTTTGCGCATTCTATATATTTAAGATATATATAATTATGAGGAGGTAGATAAGAAATTTCTTTACTTGGGAACGTGAATTGATTATACTAACCTAGGTCATTTTTGTGACCATATACTTTCTTGCCAGTTCCTGATGTAGAATTGGCCGAAAGACCATAGGGAGGTATAAACGCATGAAAAATTACGAACTCATGTACATTCTCATGCCCACTTTGGCTGAAGATGAACTCAAGGCCGAGAATGCTGCTCTTCAGAAGATCATCACCGACAACGGCGGAAAGATCACTGGAGTCAACGAATGGGGAATGAGAGACCTGGCTTATGCTATCAAGAAGCAGACAAAGGGCTACTATGTCGTCTGCAACTTCGCTAGCGACAGCAAGGCAGTCAGCGAATTCAACAGAATCGTCGCTCTTGATGCCAAGGTTATGAGATTCCTTATCACCGTCGCTCACAACTAATTCTTTAAAGAAAAGGAGAACGAAGGATTATGGCAGGATTAAATCGTGTTGTCTTAGTCGGTAGACTTACAAGAGACCCGGAACTCAAGAAGACCACTTCTGGAGCTTCTGTGACCTCATTCACAGTCGCAATTGACAATTTGACAAGAAATGGTGGTGAAAAGACCACTAGCTTCATCCCTTGCACTTGCTGGAACAAAACAGCAGAAAACGTCGCTAAGTATTGTGCCAAAGGCTCCATGGTTGGTGTCGATGGCAGACTTGTTCAGCGCAGTTACGAAGATAAGAGCCATGCAAAACGCTCTGTCGTCGAGGTTGTCGCCGAATCGGTTCAATTCTTAGAGAAGAAAGGCGCCGGTGATGATAGTGTCGATTCCTACCCGTCCGCTGATAATGGCACAGGCTCCGATCAGGGTATCGTCCACGAAGGTATCGATTCCTCTGATGACGATTTGCCATTCTGACCTAGAACATTCAATGATGTGTCTAGGAAGAAAGGATTAACGAAATGTTCCGTAGAATGAAACCTCGCAAGAAGGTCTGCTATTTCACCAAAAACAACATTAAGTTCATTGACTACAAGGATGTCGAACTCCTTAAGAAGTACATCTCTCCTTCCGGAAAGATCACTCCTAAGAAGATCACTGGCACTTGCAGCAAGTATCAGAGAATGTTGGCTGTCGCTATCAAACGCGCCAGATTCATGGCTCTCTTGCCGTACGTCGCTGACTAATCAGCTTTAACAGCAAATGAAAAACCTTGGGCTACATCACCCAAGGTTTTTTCGTACTCTTATTTCAGGAATCTTGCCTTCTGTGCTCTTCTTTCTAACTCAGCAAGTTCTATATCGGTAAAGCCAAGATATTTCTTTGCGATTTCGATTTCCTTGTCGTGGTTAGAATCTGAAACAGATAAGTTATCCGTATTGATCGAGACAGAGACACCCTCATCAAAAAGTCTTCTAAGAGGATGTACATCGAAGTATTTCACTTCTTTTGTCTGAATGTTGCTTGTCAGACAGCACTCCACATGGATGTCTTTTTCTTTGACAAGATTCAATAATCTCTCATCATTGACAACGGTGATACCATGTCCGAGTCTCTTTGCACCCATGTTGATAGCGTCATAGACATTGTTCAGGTCTAAGCTTTCTCCAGCATGGATTGTGAAAGGAATATTGTACTGTCTTGCTCTTTCGAACATCGGCTGATAAAGCCTTGCCTGATAGGAATTCTCATCTCCCGCCAGATCCAATCCGCAGACGATATCTCCGCGGTAACGGTTGCAGACTTCGACCGTCTTCATATTCACATCTTCACTTCTTCCACGCATAACGCAAAGAATGAGACCGATGCGGATAGGGAATTCCTTCATGCCTCTTGTCACACCGCGTATGACAGCCTCAGTGACTTCTTCCTGCGTCAGTTTACCAAAGATGCTCTGTGTCGGAGCAAAACGGATTTCACAATAATCATCATGGCTCTTATAGAGATCCTCGACTAATTCATAGGCAGCTCTTTCAATCGCCCAATCCACCTGAAGGACCTTAAGAGGAATATTGAAGCAACGGAGCACTTCCTCTAAGTTCTTGCACTCCTCGCTAGCCTTCAGAAGTCTTTTCATCTCGACAACATCTTCCGTGGGTGCCTGAATTCTCTGTTCATGATATAGTTCAAGACAGGTAGACGGTCTTAATGAACCGTCCAAATGCAAATGAAGTTCGGTCATAGTTACCTCCGATAACCTATGTATAATATATCATCTCTTCCGATGATGCAAAATCATCTTTCATCTTCTTAATGAATTGATTACAATAATACCATTATGATCAAACCATACACAAAAGATTCCGATTACTCCTATACCGAAGGCTTCTTCCCGACCTTTGAGATGATTCAATACAAGAAAGATCAATTCCGCGCTGTCTATGTCGCAGAAGACGCTTTGGAAAGCGACGGATTCAAGAAGATACAGTCCCTTGTCAGCAAGGACAAGATCATCGTATCCGACAAAGCATTCCGCATTGTCAAATCGAAAGAGAACGCACATATCCTCGGTGTCTTTGATAAATTCAGCAGTAAGTTAGACAAAGACAAAGATCATTTAGTCATGGTCAATCCTAGCGATATGGGAAATCTCGGTAATGCGATGAGAACGCTCTTAGCCTTCGGATACCATGACTTAGCCTTGATCAAACCCTGTGCCGATATGTTCCATCCAAAAGCAGTCCGCGCATCTATGGGCGCTATCTTCAAAATCAGGATTCAGGAATTCAATTCCTTTGACGAATATATCCAAACATACAAGAGAGAGTTCTATCCCTTTGTCTTAGATACTTCAAGACCGCTTCACGATGTCACATTTTCCCATCCCTGTTCCCTCGTCTTCGGAAATGAGGCAACCGGACTTCCACAAAATATCCACAACGAAAACAACGTCAGAATCGAACAGAGCGATGAAGTCGATTCTTTGAATCTGACAACATCCATCGCCGTCGCGTTCTACGAACTGAAGACAAGAAAATAAAAACCGATAAACTCACACGATTTCTCATGTGACCTTATCGGTCCTTTTTAAATTCCGTAGAAGACAAGCATCGAGAAGAGGAAGTAGAAGACAATGGAGATGATATCGAGGATGGTAGAGATCAAAGGCTGTGACATTACAGCAGGATCAACATGAATTGTTTTAGCAAGGACAGGAAGAGAAACACCTAATAATTTAGCGATAGTTGTTGTCACTAGGAAGGTAAGAGATACCAAGGCTGCGATCAAAATAAAGAAGATATTTCTGTCACCGGAATAGATATCTGCAATGATAGCCATATCCCTTGTAGACAAGGAAATCATGCCGGAATAGAGCTCAATAAGGATCCATCCGAAGGCAAAGACAGATAATAAGGAAGCGGTGATGATGCCAGCTCTCAGCTCTTTCCACATCGCTTTGAAGTAATTCTTCGTCGTGATGTTTCCTAAAGCTAACTCACGGACGGTAACCGTTGCCGTCTGATCGGATGCATTGCCGTTTGTACCCATGATCGTCGGTAAGAAGGAGGTAAGGGCCGGAATGACAAGCAGTGCACCTAATGCACTCAGATAAGAGAGAACCATGCTAGTGAACGTGTTGAGAATAAGAAGAAGAATCAACCAGACTCCGTAGCTTCTGACTAATCGGAGAATCGATGTCTTCAGATATGGTGTGTCATTTGGAATAACGGCGGAAGAAATCATCGTATCTTCTGTGTTCTCATCATTAGCGACATCCATCGCGTCATCGAAGGTGATGATACCGACCATTCTCTCGGAGGAGTTCGTTACCGGTATGACAGAGATATCGTATTTTCTAAAGTACTGCAAGACGATTTCCTGGTCAGTATTGACCTGGACGGAAACTGTCGTATTTGTCATGACATCTTCCATGGTCTCTGTTTCTTCGGATTCAAGAAGTTTATCCAAGGTGACACTGCCGACTAGTTTTCTTGTCGAATCCACGACGAAGATCTCCCAGATGGTCTCCATCTGCTGACCAACCTTACGGATTTTGTCGATAGCAAACTGAACCGTATCCGTATTGCGGACAGACAGATATTCCGGTGTCATCAAGGTACCGGCAGAATCTTCCTTGAAGTTCAGATAAGCGTTGATCTGGGCTCTGTCTTCCGGAGAAGCTGCCTTCAGAACCTTATTGATGAGATTGGCAGGAAGATCATCAACGAAGTCGACCAAGTCATCGGTAGCCATACTATCGACAATGTTATGAAGTTCATTCGAAGAGAATGCCTGAACGACGCTTTCCTTCGTTTCTTTCTCTAAATAGGTGAAGATCTCAGCTGAGTCATCGCTATTGACAGACTTGAAGAAGAAGAGGAGGTCTTCCTGAGAGAGTCCCTCTAAGGCATGAGCGATATTGATCGGATCATACGTGTGAGCGGTTGTCTTCAGTAATGCGGTGTTATGAGTATCGATGATGACCTTCAATGCGGAAGGAGCAAGTTCATGATTGACTTTCAAAGAGAGCGACTGATCGGCTTCAATCTCTTCTTCATTCATGATTTCGTTTTCATTGTTTTCGTTCATAAATGTTCCTCCTTTCCATTATAAAAGACCAGGATTGATGCTGTTGATCGTAAGCAGAGCAATTCCGAAATACAGAAGCAACGTCATAATATCCATCAAAGAGGAGACAAGAGGTCCAGACATCAATGCCGGATCGATATGGAATATCTTGGCGATAAGAGGAAGGATAGAAGCAAAGAGTTTTGAGAACAAGATGCCAAAGAACAAAGCCGCAGAGACGATTCCGGAAATAAGCATATATCCATACTGAATATTATCAAAATGCAGATCCTCAAGCAGAGTCGTCTTCATGCTTTCGGTAACGTTGAGCAACGGTACGTTCAGTTCCAGCATAACCCAGCCGAAATTGAATATCGCGACAATCAAACCGGTGATAAAACCAGTCAGCGCCTCTTTTCCGATGATCTTCATATAGTCTTTTCTTTGCACGTTCTCTGTCGTAAGAGCACGAATGACCATAGAAGTTGTCTGACTTCCTGAATTTCCAGTAGAATCATTCAAAGCAGGGACAAAAGAAATCAGGATAGGAAGAGTAAGAAGAGCAGACTCAAAGCGGGAAACGATCATGCCAGAAAAGGTATTGATCACCAAAAGGACAATCAGCCATATGACATAAGATCTTGCGATATTGAAGACCTTGTTCTCCATATACGGTTTTTCCGTCGGAGAAACGGCACCTTGCTTCAAAACGTCTTCTGTGTTTTCCTCTTCCAAGACGTCCATGACATCGTCGAAGGTAAGAATACCGAGCATTTCACCAGTTCTGCTGACAACAGGAAGAACAGGAAGATCGTATTCTTCACAAAGAGGAACGGCCTGTTCCTTATCCGCAATCGGCGAGATATAAGCAAAGTCTTTCTGCATCACATCATCGATGATGGAATCTTCCTTCTCAAACATCAAGTCTTCCAATCTCTCCGTACCGATCAATTTGTTTGCTTTATCAATGACGAATATGGTACGAACAGTTTCAAGTGTATTACCAATCTTTTTAATTTTAATAAAAACGTCTTTCACTGTACTGCCTGTAGGAATCGTCATGAACTCAGTCGTCATAATACTTCCGACCGTATCATCAGAATATTTGGAAAGATCGTTGATAATCTGCTTTCTCTTATTGGGAAGATAGGAGAGAATCTTATCTCTGGTCTGTTTCTTCACGTCCTCAAGGAAATCAGCCAAGTCATCGTTAGAGACGTTCTGAAGAACCAGAGTCATATTCTTCTTGCTCAGGTTCTGAACAAGTGCGATTCTCTTCTCCACATAAAGGTAGGAGAACATCTCTCCTAATTTGTCATAGTCATTCTGAACCAGAGAATAGAAAAGGACTACTTCATCGGAATGAAGCGGATTTAAAGCATCCGCTAACTGGACAGCGGAATTCTCAATCAGTTTTTCAGATAATCCTTCCTTGTCTCCTACGATGAGAAGCTGATGGAGTTCATCATAGAGAGTATCTTCACTTTCTTCTTCCGATTCATCAAGAACAGGATGTTCTTTTTCTTCTTCGAAATCGTTGTTTTCCATAGTTCACATCCTTTCCTCAATCCAGATAGATTGACTAAATGATTTTAAATAACGCCTCAGACAATTCCTCAATAGTGAGGAATGAGTTCGGATTTGCTTCCTTCAGTTTTTCCTGATACTCTTTGTCATGAAAATATCCGGCGGTAAGAATGTCATATCCGTTTTCTGTCATGACACGGATATCCGCTAAGGAGTCACCGATATAGACGATATCCTCTTTTTCTAGATCAAAATCATGCATCGCCTGTTTCATGGATTCATCCTTGTTGATGCCATCCATGCTTCCGGAATAGGTCTTTGCAAAGTATTTCTCATAGCCGAGATAATTCAAAGAGATATCGAGCGTTTCCTGACTTCTTCCTGTGACAAGAAGGACAAGGAGATCATCGACCTTCGTCACCTTCTCTAACAATTCTGTAATCTTATCATTCCTTTTGAGAAATTCTGGTTGCAGTTCACTGTACGTTTGGAAGAAATAAGGAAGAGCAGCCGGAAAATCATCCTGGCTGAGAATCTTAGCAAGGATGCCAGGTTCTGACGGGCCATAGTATTTGACGACATCCTCTTTCTTCATATCGTTGATGCCAAAATAATTCAATGTTCTGACGATCGACTCACTGATCAGTCCGTCGCTATTTACAAGCGTACCGTCAAAATCGAAACAGACACAGCGTTTTTTATTCATAATCTATCCTCAATCCGTTCTTTTTTATTATAACAAGTCCATGAAAGAATGTCTTCTAGCTAAGTTCTGTTTTTCCTGTGTAAAGGTTGTAATATTCGCCGTGCAGGGCAAGAAGCTCATCCTGTGTACCACGTTCTACAATCACACCATGATCAAGAACTAAGATTTCGTTCGCGTCACGAATTGTGGAAAGTCGATGTGCGATGACAATAACGCTTCTTCCTTCCATCAGCTTATTCAGTCCTTGCTGAATGAGAAGTTCGCTTCTGGTATCGATGTTGCTTGTCGCCTCATCCAGAATCATGACAGGGGAGCGGTTAAGACTAGCTCTTGTAATACCTAAAAGCTGTCTTTGACCCTCAGAAAGGTTAGCGCCATCATCATAGATCATCGTCTTATAGCCTTCCGGAGATCTGCGGATGAAGGAATCCGCATGGGAGTTTTTGCTAGCGACAGTCACCTCTTCCTCGGTAGAATGTCTTCTGACATAACGGATATTATCTAAGATCGTATCGGTGAAAAGATGGGTATCCTGTGTGACCATGGATATCGCTCTTCTTAAGGAATCCAATTCGATGTTCTCAATGTTGATACCGTCGTAAGTTATCTCTCCGCTATCAATCGGATAAAAACGGGCAAGAAGAGAAATGATCGTCGTCTTACCAGCACCGGTAGAACCGACAAACGCAATCTTCTTTCCAGGATGAACCTCAAAGGTGATTCCTTTCAGAATCTCTTTTCCCTTCACATAGGAGAAGTGGACATCATCGAAGCGGATAACACCCTTTAAGGGAATCATTTCACCGTTTTCACTCTTCCATGCATAACGTTTTGTGAAATCATCGGTATCGGAATTGATCAGCTGGAGTCTAACCTTACCTTCATTCATCTCATCTTTTTCATCCAAGAAACGGAAGATTCTCTCCGCACCTGCGCTAGCGACTAGGATAGAATTGAGATGCTGGGTGAAATAGTTGAAAGGCTGGCATGCGTTTCTAGTGAGAACAAGATAGGACTGAAGACCACCAAAGGTGAATTTCCCAGCCCATCCAGTGCATAAAGCTAAGACACCGCAGACAGAAGAAATGGAGAAATTCAAGTAACTCAACGAAACAAAGAAAGGAGTGTTGACCTGTGTATGATAGAAAGCATTCTGACTTGCATTTCTCCAATTTTCATTGTACTTCATGAACTTGTCATAGCTTTCCTTCTCATGGGAGAACGCTTTGATGACTCTGACACCGGCAATATCCTCTTCGACAACAGAATTGACATCGGATAAAGCCTGCTGTTGCATGACATAGTATCTTCTCGATATTCTCGCATTCACAAACATGAAGATGAACATGATGATGATAAAAAAGACAACGATGAAGGATAAAGGAACATTGATGACAAAGAGACAGACAATCGTTCCTACCATATTGGTAAAGGATAATACGATATTGGCAAGGGCATCATTTAAAGCCTGAAGTACGGAATCCACATCATTGGTGAACAAGGACATGATTTCACCATGAGAGTGTGTGTCAAAATAGGAAATCGGAACAGACTGCATCTTCTTTGTCAGTCCCATTCTGATCTTATAAAGGACTTTCTGTGTCAGATTGACCATGATCTCATTATGGAAGATAGCGGAGAAGACACCGACAGCATAAAGGATGACGATTCTAATGATGTCTTCACGGAAGATAGATGCATATAACGCCCTATCTCCTAAGCCTTGAGCGTATTCAAGAAGATGATCCGTCACAAATCCACCATAGTATGTGCCTAAGATATTGCAGACACCGGTTAAGGAAGCAGTAAGCAAAGCCAAAACAAACCAGAAAAGATAATCTTTGAAATAGGAGACAAGACGAACCAATGTCTTAGTAAGATTGTCCGCACGTTTTCTGTATTTCATTTAACGTCCCTCCTGTTGAATAGAATAGATATCCTGATAGATGGCATCGTGTTCTTTCAGCCATTCTCCTGTTCCGATGTTGTTGATTTTTCCATCATCGAGAACAATGATGTTATCGGCATCACTGATGGCAGAGACCTTCTGTGAGATGATGATCTTTGTCATATTAGGAAGCTTCTCTTTCAGATTCTTCTTCAGTCTGTTTTCAGTGACACGGTCAAGGGCTGAGAAAGAGTCATCGAGTATGAGGATCTTCGGTTTGCGGATCAAAGCTCTTGCGATGCAGAGCCTTTGTCTTTGTCCACCGGAGATATTGTTTCCGCCCTGGGATATCATCGTATCGAATCCGTGGGAGAAGGAATTCATGATGACATCATAGCAGCAGGCTGTCTTACAAGCCTCAACAATCTCCTCTTCGGTAGCAGAAGGATTGCCCCAAAGAAGATTCTCTCTCACTGTTCCAGTAAAGAGCCTCGGACTCTGGAATGAGATAGCGATATTGTCTCTCAGTTCCTCCATGGAATACTCACGGATATCATGTCCGCCGATATAGATAGCACCCTCTGTGACATCATAGAATCTCTCAATCAGATAAATCAGAGTAGACTTGCTGCTACCGGTTTCTCCAAGGATACCGATTGTCTCACCATCTTTGATATCGAAGGTGATGTTGTCAAGGACATTTTCCTTCGCATTCTTATTATATTTGAAGCTGACATGATCAAAGGAAATACTGCCATCATTCATCTTGGCAGTAGAATCTTCGTTTACTTTGATCTCACTCTCACAGGCAAAGACTTCCTTGACTCTGGCAATCGATGCACTCGCTCTTGTAAAGGACATGAAGACCATAGAGATCATCATCAAGGAAGCGAGCGTCTGTGTCGCATAGCTTAAGAAGGATGCGATATTGGCAGCAGTATCTGCGGCAGAAACTTCCGGATGCCAGTTGTTAAGAAGACTAGTTCCGCCGAGCAACAGGATTCCAACCGTACAGGCATAAGTCATAAACTGCATGACACCCATATTCAAGGCGATAAGACTAAGGGCTGAATTCCCGATGCTCTTGACATCGTTATTCACTTTAGCGAATTTCTCGATTTCATAATCCTTCTTCGCATTGGCACGGACAAGTTTCATCGCAGTCAGAGATTCTTCCGTTGTCCTGTTAATGCTATCGATAGCACCTTGGAGGCGATAGAACTTCTTTCTGGAGAGCATGACGATGATAGTAAGAGCGATAGCAAGAAGAGGAATGGTGATAGCAAAGACAATAGAAAGTTCTTTGGAGATGATCAAAGCAAAGATAATGGCAAAGACGAGTTGAAACGGAGCACGGAGTAATGGTCTTAACACCTGGCAGAACGTATCCGAAATGATCTGAACATCATTGGTCATTCTCGTCACAAGAGAGTTCAGTCTGAACTCATCAAGATTGGAGAAGGAGAACTGCTGTATCTTTTTGTATTCTTCTTTTCTAAGTTCATATCCTAATCCTCTTCCTGTCTTGGCAGTGAACTTAGCGGAGATCAAACCTAAGAAGAAAGAGCCGACAGCAAATAACAGCATGATGCCACCGATGGTATAGACAAAGGCAGTATCATAGGCATAAGTTCCGTTATCCAGTTCCGTCATTCCTTTTTTCAAAAGCAGGTTCATCATGAACGGCAAGGAAATCTCCAACAGATTTTCGATGACTATGGTGGAACATGCGATGACAAAAGACCACTTGTAAGGCTTCAGAAACCGAAACAAATGGAATTTGCTTTTTTTCACATTATCTTTCATCTTAAAAAGCCCTCCCATACAAAGCCCTAATACTTTGTTCTTTTCCATTTGGTTTGTCAACCAAAAGAATCATGAAAACGATTTTAAGCAAATACGTGTGAGCATATCTGTAGTTGACACTCTTTTCTCATGTTATAATCAAACCACCAATGGAGGTAAACAATATGACAGAAGAAGATTTCAAGAAGTTAAAAGGCAGCAAGACAGAAGCCAACTTAAAAGCCGCATTCGCCGGTGAAAGTCAGGCCCACACCAAATACCGCTATTTTGCGGAAGTTGCTGCCAAGGAAGGTCACAAGGAATTCTCCGACCTCTTCATGGAGACATCCCTCAATGAGATGGAGCACGCTGAACTCTGGTTCAAGTATCTTCACGACGGAAGCATCCCGACCACCGAGAAGAACCTTGCTGATGCAGCAAGCGGTGAGAACTATGAGCAGACCGTCATGTATCCTGAATTTGCGAAGATTGCAAGAGAAGAAGGATTCAACGAAATCGCTGCCAAGTTCGAACTTGTCGGCAAGATCGAAGCAAGACATGAAGCAAGATATCAGTCTCTTCTCGATCAGCTTCACACCGATAAGGCCGTTTTGAAGGAAGACGTCCTCGTCGTCTGGAAGTGCGAAGTCTGCGGACATATCCATGTCGGCAAGAACGCTCCGAAGGTCTGCCCTGTCTGCGGACATAAGAACACCTTCTTGCCTTATGCGATGAATTACGACTTCAAGGCATAATCGTTTTCTTTTTCAAAGCAAAACGAAGGTCAAGGCAACTGTCAGCCTTGACCTTTTTCTATGGCCCAAACGTCCCTTATGAAAATCTATGAAAATATTTTCATGTTTCTTTTTGACTATTTATATATAAATATATATAATTTTTTATGAAGTCAAATTTATAGTTTGACAAGGAGGAATTATGGAAGACAACAAAAAAATGTACAAAGATAGAGTAACAATCTATGAAGTCGCAAAAGTCGCAGGCGTTTCCTTAGCCACCGTCAGCCGTGTCATCAACAATCATCAGAATGTCACTGAGAAGACCAAGAAGGCCGTCAATGATGCCATTCAGAGATTAGGATATAAACCATCCGCATTAGCCCAGGGATTAGCCAATTCCCGTTCCACTAACATCGGTATCATGATTCCGTCCACTGGATACTCCTATGTTTCCAATATGTTGGACGGCATGATTGAGGTTGCCAAGATTTATAAATATATCACCTCAATCTTCATCACAAAGAGAACCAAAGAGGATTCCGGCGCTGTCATCGAATCCCTGATCAAATCCCATGTCGACGGAGCCGTCATCTATGATGATGAACTTGGAACCGATGAAATCCGTTCCATCCAGAACTATCATATCCCGCTTATCGTCGTCGGCCATGATATGGAAGGTGATTCCTTAGGAAGCATCATCATCGAATACAAGGATCCGGTCATGGATGTCGTCAAGGAACATATGATGTCCACCAAGGAAGATGATGTCATCATCCTCGATGTCGTCAACCAGGGCAAAATGCTCGATGAGATCCGCGATGGTCTTCTCGATTATGCAAAAGCCAATGGCAGACATATCGAGACTCTCACTCTCAACGACTCCTACAACATCGTCTACCCGGCGATGAAGGAATATTTCAAGACACACCGCAAAGGCTATTTTGTCGCTCCGCGTGACTCTCTTGCCGCCGCTGTCGTCAATGCAGCAGTCGAATCCGGCCTTAGAATTCCGGAGGACATCGAAGTCCTTTCCGCCATCGGAAGCAAGGTCTCCTATATGACAAGACCGGAGATTTCTTCCTTCTCCATGGATATGTTCAAAGTCGGTTCTGTCGCTGTCAGAATGCTTACTAAGCTCCTCAACGAAAACGAACAGTCTTCCGCTACGAAGACTTTCCGCTTCCGTGCAACCTACAACAAGCGTTCCACAACCAAGTAAGAACGGGTAGGGATCTACTATGTTTCTACCTATTTTGATCAACGGCGCCGGAATCGCCGCCATTTCCGTGTCCTCTGTCGTTGTTGTCGCTGGCATCATCGTCGGAGTCATCCTTCTTCACAAGCATCATTTTTCCTCTGCCAGCACAAATCTCAGAAAGACCTACAGTGAAATCCATTTCCGCCTGACAAACAACTGTGACACCTCTTTAAAGCGTCTTGAAGTATTAGGACAGAATTCCCCTTACTACAAAAACATCTATGACGAAAAACAGAAACAGTATCGTGAGATTGTCGATCGCAAAGATAAACGTATCAGCGAAGATCTAGATAATTTGGAAGCTCTTGTCAAAGGCAAGAACTACAAACAGGTCCGTGAAAAAGAGGGTGACATCAATCGTGATCTTGTCACATTCAACAAATCCGTTTCCGCTTTTGCAAGCGACCTTTCCACCCTTCTTCAGGAAGATGATGTCATCAATTCCTCTTCCGTCCCTGTCAAAGCAAAGCATAGAGAGGTTGAAAACTTCTATAACGAGCACAAGAACGAATTGAAGGGTTCCGGAAAGTCCTTCGAATTCATCATTTCAGATTCCAAGGCAAAGCTTGAAAACTTCAAAAAGCTCACAGACGAAGCCAAATATCCAGAAGCCAAGGCTATCTTGGAAGAACTGAATCAGATTCTGACTGCGACAACTGAGGTCATGGATCAGCTTCCTTTATTAGAAGCCAGCATTTACACTGTCCTTCCTAACAAAATCGCTGACCTCAATGAAACCTATCGTGAGATGAAGGAAGAAAACTATGTCATCGATTTCCTCAATGTCGACGCAAAGGTCAATCAAATGACAAATGATATCGAAGTCCTAAAAGACAAAGTCGAATATCTTGATCTGTCTGGTGTCAAAGACAAAGTCGATGAAATCCAATCTGAAATCACCGACCTCAACGCTGCGTTTGAAGAGGAAAAAATCGCAAAGATCAACTTCCTTAACGCCCATAGCACAATGGATGATTCCACCTATGACGATGAGAAGAGATACAGCCGACTCATGCTCGAGCTTCCAAAATATCAGCAGGTCTACCTTCTTAATCAGAAATACGTGGATCAGATGCAGACACTGAAGACCGATATCGAAAACATCGGCATTCTGAAGCGTCAGCTCGACTCTTATCTCGATACTTCTAACCGTCAGCCCTATACCCTGATCATGAAAAAGGCTACGGAAATGAGAACCGAGATGACAAAATGCGAAAGAACGATGAAGGACTATGAAAACTATATTGCCTCCTTAAAACAGTCCACCGAAGATATCTATGAAGGTCTCCGTCAGGCCGTTGTCGACATTGTCAAGACAAGAAACAAGATCAGAGTTCTTTACATCGATGACTTCCTCAAGAGCAGCGACTTGAAGATCAACCGTCTTCTCGCTGTCATAAAGGACATCAGCGATCAGCTTCAGGTTCTCCCTATCGATGTCAACAGCATCTTAAGCAGCTATAACTCGTTCCATGATGACTGCACTGTCTTCCTCGACGACTGCAACAAGAGACTCGAGGAGGCCTATAAAGCCGAACAGACTATCGTTTACGCAAACGCATATCGTATGGACTACACCGATTGCGACAAACTGGTAAGCGAAGCCGAAAACGCCTATTTCGAATCTGATTTCTCCCGCGCTTATTCCAAAGCCGTCGAAGCCAATCAGTCTTTCAATAAAACCCTATCCGAACAACCGCAATAATCCATGAAGTACAACATTTATTTTGACTGTGCCAGCACAGTCAAACCTTATCCTGAAGCGATCAAAGTCTTCAGTGATATTTCTATGAACGATTTTGCCAATGCGTCCAGCAATCACGCATTAGGTTTTCAGTGTTCCTCTATCCTACTCAGAGCGAGAACACAGATTGCAAAATACCTTCATGTCTCAGCGGATGAGATCATCTTCACCTCTGGTGCAAGCGAAGGAAATAACTTAGCTATCAAAGGCATCAGCTATCACAATAAAGGCTGGGCCAAAAGAATCATCACAACGAAAGCCGAACATCCTTCGGTACTGAACGTTTTCAAGAAACTAGAGGAAGAAGGATTCGATGTCATCTATCTCGATTATGATGAAGAAGGAAGACTGGATCTGAATCAGCTGACATCCGCGTTGAAAGTTCCTACCTCATTAGTCTCCGTAATGGCTGTCAACAACGAGGTCGGATATATCTTCCCTATCGATGAAATCTATTCCATCGTAAAGAAGAACTCAAGAGCGCTCCTTCATGTCGATGCAACACAGGCGATTTCGAAAGAAACTATCCCAACAAACTATGATCTTCTGACCTTTTCCGGGCATAAGATCGGTGGTTTGAAAGGATCCGGCGTTCTTGTAAAAAAGAAGAATGTCGTACTGGATGGTCAGATTATCGGCGGAGAACAGGAAAACGGATTAAGAGCCGGAACCACTCCGTTAGGACTGGATTGTTCCCTTGCCACTGCACTCCGCTTATCCTTATCTAGCCAGGACGCAAGAAAAAAGAAAGCGACAGAAATCAACTCTTATCTCCGTGAGGAACTTTCCAAAATCGATGAGATTGAAATCACTTCAAAAGGAAACTGCACTCCCTTTATCCTCTCCTTCGCACTGAAGAAACACAAAGGCTCCATCATCGCAGAATCCTTAAGCAATATGGGAGTCTATGTCTCTACCAAATCCGCATGCTCTAGCCGTGAGGAAGGATATTCCTACGTTCTGAAGAATGCAGGATACGATGAGACCATCGCCTATAACGGAATCCGACTTTCCTTTTCCGGAACAGAGGACATCCATGACGCAAAGGACTTCATGACCGCCTTGAAACAGGTGCTAGATGAAGTCAAAATAAAGGAGGACTGACGACTATGAATACAGATATGATCATCATCTTTTTCGGTGAGCTTTCCACAAAAGGAAAGAACATCATGAATTTCATCCGTCTATTAGGAAACAACATCAAGTATGCTCTCCGTGATTTTCCGAAGCTCACTTACGAGATCAGAAAGGATCACATCATCATCCTTCTGAACGGAGAAGACTATTCCGAAGTAAAGAAGCCTTTGAAGAAAGTCTCCGGTATCGGCTCATTCGCACTCGCAAAGAATGTTGACAAAAACATGGATGCAATCTCTGAAGAAGCAAAGAATTTATATTTGCTTTCCGGTAAAACAACTTTCAAAGTAGAGACAAGACGTGCGGATAAGGACTTCCCGATTCACTCCGATGAAGTCAGCAGAAAAGTAGGTGGATACATCTTAAAACATGTAAACACATCCAAAGTTGATGTCCATAATCCAGAGATCATGATTCACATCATGATCCGCTTAGAAGGCGCTTATGTCTATGCTGTCAAAGAAAAAGGCATGGGCGGATACCCTTTAGGCATCGCCGGAAAATCGCTCTGCCTCTTAAGCGGTGGCATCGACTCACCGGTCGCTGCCTATCTTATGATGAAAAGAGGTGTGAAGCTCGAATGCATCCACTTTGCCGCTCCGCCTTATACATCCCAGGCTGTCATCGACAAGATCCATGATCTGCTTCACGTCTTAAACGAATATCAGCCCGATATCAAATTATATGTCGTTCCTTTCACGGATCTGGAACGTAAGATCTATGAGGTTGCAGGTCCTAGCTACTGCGTCACCGTCATGAGAAGAATGATGATGAGAATTGCAGAGCGCATCGCAAACAAGCATAACGATCTTATCCTCTCCTCAGGAGAAAGCATCGGTCAGGTTGCCTCTCAGACTCTTCCGTCTATGAGAGTCATCGAGGAATGCTGCCATCTTCCGATGGTCCGTCCTCTTGCCTGTACAGACAAGAGCGAAATCATCGAAATCGCAAAAAACATCGGCACCTACGATATCTCTATCCGTCCTTTTGAAGACTGCTGCACCATCTTCACATTGAAGGATCCTGTCACCCATCCGAATCTCGAAGTGGTCAACAAGATTGAATCCGAATTCGATTGGCAGTCTATGGTCAGCGACTGCATCAGAAATACGACTGCAGAGCATGTGACTTTGGAAGAAGAGTTCTAATTCAATCGCTTATTTTAAAACAGTTCACAAATTCCGATTCGTTGTTCTCCATGATTTCAACAAATTCATGATAGTCTACAGCACCAACAGGTATTTTTAATCCATGCTTAATAACACTAATATCATCGCGTCGCGTGACATTATCCTCAAATGTTGTACCTTTATTAAGCCATAATTTCAAATCCTGTTCATTATCCTTTTCCGGATATAAATAGTATCCTACCTTTGCATCAAAGCGGAACATATACGCGAGAACTTGCAAATAATCTCGATTTCCAATATTATCACTCGGTTTATATTTCGCGTCTGCGATAATACGTTTTTCATAATCTTTGCTAATAAAATCAGGATAAATTAAACCTTTATTACCTGAAAAAAGTAGCTGGGCGTCCTTGCCGCACTTATTCATGGGATGATAAAAGAAGTCCTTAATGAGCAAGTTAATATATTCTTCCCATAGCCATGCCCCATCAAACAAAATGCCATATATCTTTTGTATTCCATTTCCAATTTGAGCATTCTGATTTTGCAGGATAAATAAACACAGCCTTTGCAATTTATTATATTCTTCGAAATATGCATGCCGAACAATATCTTTTTTATTCCGTTCGATGATTTTTAATCTATCATACGACTTATATCCTGGAGTAGCATCTATGATAAGTTTTACTTCGTCTTTCACTTTTGCTAGAAGACCGTTGCCATATGGTTTTTGTTTAATGAATTCTATTGTATGTCGTATGAGTTCAGTGACGTTGTTATCATACGAAAACTCCCATTGGCAGTATGCAATCTTACCAACAAACGGAGTATTCACTTTTATATGTCTTGCGATATCTATGAAGCCTCTTGCGTTTTCATCATTATATTTATTACAAATGTACTTCTTAAATAACCCTTTTCGTAAAGCACTTTTTAAATAAGACGGAAACAAAAACAAATAGTAATTGAATATTTGATTCTCTTGTTCAGCATCAAAAGGCAAATCAAGAACGCTTGGAAATAGAACTTTGTGCATAAGATATTGAAAAAAGTAATCTTTCCCCTGATCAGAAAAACGTGATCCGATTATAAGACGTTCATCATCTAGGCCAAGAAATCCCATGACATTTCCGGACAAAAAATCATTATCGTCAGTTTGGAGTATCTTTTGTTTTTGTGTAATATCCTCTGCATCTTTCAAAGTATTTGGAAATATAAATGCGCCTTCACGTTCCAAATGCTCAAGGGTTTTATCAGCTATTTTTTCTGTCAACTTTGCAACATTAGAAAAAGCCTCTTTATTTTTTCGTGAATTATCCTCGATTCTGAGCAGATTCATCCCCATTTCCTCGAGAGTTGTTACATTTATATGCTTTTTCAAAACGATCCATAATTTCTTTTTCGTCACTCATTCCCTGAATATATTCATGTAATAGAGGTTCTAGATAATCGGTCCATATTTCATCAAAAGTTAGTGTTCCTGCTTTAGTTAGTGTTCCTGCTTTTAAAAAATAAGCTGGACCAATTTGATAGTTTTCGTTTAATCCTTCAACTTGTATAATAGCATCATTAAGACTTTTCATTTTATTAATTATATTATTTTTCAATGGTTCATCGTTTAAAGAATCGAGCATGCCTACACATTCATTAGCCTTTAACTCAATAAATCGAAAACGGCGTCGCATTGCAAAATCGAAGCTGTCTATCGAACGATCAATATCATTCATCGTTCCAATGATATATACATTTTGAGGAACGTATAATTTTTCATCAGAATCTGAATGTAAATTTGAATATTGTGTAGAAATTGCACCAGTTTTTCCACGATAACCAGGGTCAATCGAGAAAAACAATTCGCCGAAAATTTTTGAAATATCTCCTCTATTTATTTCATCTATAATAAAAATATAATTTTTTGATTTTTCTTTTTTAAGAATTGAATCTGATGCGGCAGGTTTAACTTTCTTGATTTCTTTATATATAGCAAAAATATAGGAGTCCTTTTGGGACGGATAGTTTTCTTCCCGAAAATGAGCGACGTCCTTTATTTTTTTGAATTTTTGCGAAGATTCAAGCATTTTCCTCAGATCATCCAAATCTAGAGTGACTCTATTTGAAGAAGCATTTCCAGGAATGAAAACATCTATGTGTTTTTCATCCACATTAGTAATAGTAAATTCACTTCCATTTATCGTTTTATATTTTTTATCACTCAATTTTGGATCAAAGAAAAATTTAGTCATTGATTCCTCAACAATCCATTCCTTCTTCATCAATTCTTCTGTTTTTTGTGAGTTTTCGTCATTTTTTCGAGCACGAGAAATGAACTTTTTAAAAATTCCATCTCGTAACTCGAAATTAACTTTGCCCTCATCATCAATTCTAGGCCTCAATCCTTCAACGAAATCAGTGTAATCATAACTAGGATGGAACTGAACAAACTCTATTTGTTGTTTTTGTTCTTCGGTGAGTTTTTCATAATCTTCTGTTTTTCCTCCACTGACAATATCAGCTGCAATTGTCTTTGCAAGATATGTTTTACCTGTACCCGGTGCGCCTCTTAAAATAATATTTTTCGAGTGAAGAAGCATTTCAGAATATGGGTTTTGAAACTGAGCATTCTCTACAACACTTGATGGTTTCTCTTTAGAATCCTCTTCCTTGGTTTCCACATTATCATCTTTTGTCTTAGTTTTGTCATTTTCATTCTCTTCTTTTTCCCGATATTTTAAAACAAACATATCGCCTTCTTCTCCAAAGCGCTTCAAACACTCCTGAATAAAGAGAATCGTCGAAAAAATGCTCCACGAATAACAATAAAATTGCTTTCCAGAAGTGTCGTTTATATAGGTCATTTTTTCTTTGGTATTATGATCTTTCTTAAAATCATCCTCATTTACATCGATTCCTTTTATTACATTTCCATCTTTCTTATATTGGCAAATAGGAAACTCTTTCTTTTCGTCATTCGTTAACTTGCTCAACTCAGTCTCATAAACCTGAAATGCAATACGCGGTAATGTTTGATTTGATATCTTTTTCTCTTTATTTCTTAGATTGCGCCTAGTTTCTTTCCCGTCTTTGTCCTTAAAAAACGCATCTAATGGTTCATAATTGACACCAAGTGTCAAATCGTCAATCGTAAAACGTGGATCCGTGGATTGAACGCCACTTTTAGTAATCTCTAAGGTGAACTCTTTTTTATCAATAGTAAATCCTAGTTCTTTCAAATGTTTTATTGCTTCCCTAGTGACAAATTCTTTAGTAGAAACGTTGTCTTTCTCATTAACTCTAGAATCGGCT
Source organism: bacterium (assembly GCA_963621825.1). Taxonomy (GTDB): domain Bacteria; phylum Bacillota_I; class Bacilli_A; order RFN20; family CAG-288; genus Enterosoma. The sequence goes on along the minus strand of CAVFFP010000006.1, from coordinate 62,461 downwards.
ACGGCAATAACATATTTAGGCGGATATTTTTTTCCTTCATATACAAGATCATATGTTTCGCTCGAGTGATGAGGCTCGACTCCATTTTTATCAATGTATTTCAATGCCTCAATAATATCTTCCTTTGTTACCTTTGGTATACTCATGCTTGCCTCCCAAAAAACATTTACATACATTACACCACAAAGATTATTATGTTTCAATACTTCCAAATAATTCTAAATAATACAATCTTGGTAACAGAAGTTGTTTCAATTACCACAATAGATTTTGTTTTCTAATCAAAGATTACTTTATGTGTTCTTGTTAAAAATACTAATGTATATTTAATCTGTTTTCAACATTTAAAGTCAGAAAGAAGAGTTCTAAACAAGATTCAAGAAGTCGAGCAAGCACAAAAAAAGAAGGCCCGAGAGCCTTCTTTTTTGATGTGACTTACTTGCTTGCGATAGCCTTGTTGGCTGTGTCGACAAGATTCTTGAACTCTTCCGGATTGGTGCCAGCGATTTCACTGAGCATCTTTCTGTTGAGCTGGATATCAGCAAGCTTCAATCCATACATGAACTGGGAATAGGAGATTCCATTGAGCTTGCAGGCAGCGGAGATACGGCGGATCCAGAGCTTTCTGTAATCCTGTTTTCTCTCCTTACGGCCATTGTACGCATGTGCATCAGCCTTTAAGGTAGCTTCCTTAGCGGTCTTAAAGAGCTTATGTCTGGAACCGAAGTATCCTTCAGCTCTCTTTAAAATCTTTTTACGGCTGTCATGTCTGACTGTACCACGTTTAACTCTCATTGTTACTTACCTCTCTTTACTTGCTAATGAGCCCCATCATCTTCTTGGACTCGAGGCTGTTAAGGTATCTGGCCTTACGGTTGTGACGGATCATCTTATGGGTCTTATTGTGAGAGAGGTGGCTTGTGTTCTGGTTCCACTTCTTGACCTTGCCGCTAGCAGTGATTTTGAATCTCTTGACGGCACCACGTTTACTCTTCATTTTAGGCATTTTTCTGGCCCTCCTGTTTCTTTGAAGTTTTTGGATTCAGCATGATGGAATAATCTTTACCGACTAATTCGGGTTCTTTGTCAGTGGTGCAATAGTCACTGACCATAGTCATGAATGTACTGAGTGTCTCTTTGACAATGTCCATTCTTTGCATCATTCTACCCTTGATGTAGACAGAAACCTTGACTTTCATGTTGTCCTCGAGGAACTTGATGGCAGCCTTGGCTTTGGTCTCAAGATCATGTTTGTCAGTGGTAGCCGTAAAACGGATTTCCTTGACAACAGTCTTCTTCTGATTCTTCTTGGCTTCTTTGGCTTTCTTATCCTTGTCGAACTTGTACTTGCCATAGTCGACAATCTTGCAGACCGGCGGGTGTGCCTGAGGAGAAACACAATAAACATCCATCTGATATTCATATGATTTCTGTAAGGCAACCTTCATCGGGACAACGCCGAAGCTTTCTCCCTCAGGTCCGATAAGAAGCACTTCCTTGAAGTGAATCCTTTCGTTGACTAATTCACGATCGTTATTGTTCTTTGGGCGGAACTGTTGACCTTGATACTTGTTGTATATAAGACTAATCCTCCATTATGCTAAGAAAAAACGGATTCCAAGCAAGAGGAACCCGTTCAAAAAGCCAATTGATAGCGCACAAAAGCAAACTGATGCTAATTCGTTTTGTGCGATTCAACTCAAGCATTTGACCTACCGAAACGAAATTCAGTCAGGTGAGACAGGTGTTCTCTTTCTTAGTTGCGTTTTTCGCATTGATGATTTTAAGACACCAACCTAGTTTTGTCAATCTTTTTTTGTGTTTCCGTGTGAAACGCACCTTATCACAGTGGTTACATAAACTGGATGGATAAGAATAGTGTCCAGATTATGGCAATCATCGGCATTTAATCCTCAGTTGTTTTTGTGTTGATATCACTATTGTTAATAGACAAAAAAACAGTACAATAAATTAGTTAAGTTATTTAAATATAATCTAGGGTTCAAAGGCAAACAGATCTATGGCATTATCATGACTTAAATAACAATTTAAAACATGAGGACGCCCGTTTGCTGAAAGAACGACCTGATTTGATTGAAAAATACAAAATATATCTAACGGAGGTAGGATATCATGATTAACGCTTATTTAGATCAGTTCCTTGATAATGGTTGGGCCGACGAGGCTGAAATCTATTATAAAGGACATATTTATTGGTGTGAATGCGATGAATTGGCTGAAAACAAATATCACTTTTTCATTCGTAAATGGAAAGTGAAAATAGTCGACGAATTCTACTATGTAGGTCTTCTTGATGAAAACGGTGAATTGATTGACTATGATGATTCCTTTTCCATTTACGGTGAAACCTACGAGGGGGTAAGAGAAACGTTCCTAAAAGCTCCCGTTTGGGAAGGAAAATCTTTCTGGGAAGTAGAAAAGGAACTAGCCTGGTATGAATGGGTTGGCAGTTACGAATACGAAGAGAAAAAAGAATAATATTCTGAAAAGCCTCTAGGTTCAGAATTTAAACCTAGAGGCAAAATTATCATTGGTTATTCTTTTACTGTACCGAAGATACGGTCACCGGCATCACCTAATCCAGGGCAGATATAGGCGTTTTCATTGAGCTGTCTATCCAAGGAACCGATAAATAACGGGATGTCCGGATTCTCTTTGCAGAAAGCTTCGACACCTTCCGGAGCAGCGATGATGCAGATGAAGTGAAGATTCTTCGCTCCGTGCTGCTTCAGCAATTTGATGGCATCGATGGCGCTGCCACCAGTGGCAAGCATCGGATCGAGGACATAAATTTTCTTTTCAGAAAGGTTGTTCGGAAGTTTGCAGTAGTATTCATGAGGTTCATGTGTGACCTCATCACGATAGAGACCGATATGTCCGACTCTGGCAGAAGGGACAAGTTCGGTGAAGCCATCGACCATACCCATACCGGCACGAAGGATTGGAACAAAGCAAAGGTTCTTTCCTTCTACCATAGGCTGATAGGTTTCTTCAATCGGAGTCTTGATGAGAACATCTTTTGTTTCAACGTCTTTGAGAGCTTCATAGCCTTCCATCATCGCAATCTCTTTGACAATGGTACGGAATTCGCTAGTAGGAGTCTTTTCGTCACGCAAGATAGAAATCTTATGCTTCAGAAGAGGATGATTGAGGAGAGTAACGTTCGGATATTTGTTTAAGTCCATAGTAGAACCTCCATTTCTCAAAAGTTTATTATATCTTTTCATAAGACTATTTAAAAGCCAAATTTCAGGAAATCGCTCTTATAGACACTATTGCTATAGAAAGAAGCATTTGCGTTTGTATTTTTTGTGTTGTACCCTATATACGCATTGAAACATGAAAAAAATAACTAATTTTGATATTGTCTACGAAGATAAAGACATCATCGTCGTATATAAGAAAAGCGGACTACTCTCCATCGCTACCGATGACGGAGATATGCACAACCTCTATCACTATGTCCGTGAATACGCAAATCATAAGAAGCAGAAGATCTTTATCGTCCATCGTTTAGACAAATCCACATCCGGTCTGATGATATTCGCAAAGAACATGGAGATGAAGAAGATTCTTCAGTCCGCTTTTGAGGATAGAACGGTCATCCGAAAATACGAGGCCGTCGTAAAAGAAGAACTCCCTTTGACCTATCAGAAAAAGGTTGTCCAGTACCTTGCATATGATCATAGAAGCGGAAAAGTCTACATAACCAAGAATGCAAAGAACGGAGATGAGGCTATCACCTATGTACAGGCAAAAAACACCGGAAAGATGGGAACTGCCTTAGATATTGAGATCAAGACAGGAAGACAGAATCAAATTCGTATCGCTCTCAATTCTTTAGGTCTGACATTAATCGGAGACAAGAAATACGCTCAGGACAACAGTGAGAGAATGCTTCTTAACGCTTATCTTCTCGAATTCCCGAAAAGCATCCGAATGAGGGAACATCATTTCGAAATCAAGCCTTTTTGGCTCAAATAGTTTCAACTTGCAACAATTGACAACGGATTGTAATCCTTGTAGAATTGAGAAAAATCATGGTAATAACAATAGTAATCGATCTCTTCGGAGACAAAAATAACGGGACGACAATCACTGCGATGCGCACAGCGCATCTTTTGAAAGAATTCGGAAATGAGGTGAGAATCATCGCCTTCATTCCGGAAAGCGCAGATGATGAGGATTTAAAGGATTATAAGGTCCTACGCTGTGAAAGAACATCGATTCCTCTTTTCGATTGGCTCGTCACTGCTAATGGTTTCACCTTTGGTGACATCGATGAAAAAAGAATTGCAGAATTCATCAAAGGCAGCGATGTTGTCCACATCATGCTTCCTTTCTTATTGGAAGCCAAGGCTAGAAAAGTCGCCAAGGTCATGTCAATACCGGTAACAAGCGCCTATCACCTTCAGCCGGATTCCATCTCCTATAACCTACACCTCGGTCATTTCCAACCATTCAATTCCTTGCTCTATCATCTCCTATATAAATGGATGTACCGCTATACAAGAACTGTTCACACACCGAGTGAAACGATGAGAAGTTTGATGATTTATCATCACTATCACGGTGATATCCATGCAATCAGCAATGGCGTCTCTCCTTATTTCGAACCGATGGAAATCGAAAAGCCGGAGGAACTGAAAGATAAGTATGTCATCCTGATGATCGGAAGACTTTCCGGTGAAAAGAGACAGGATCTCATCATCAAAGCCGTCGGAAAGAGCAAATACAACGATAAGATTCAGCTGATATTCTGTGGTCAGGGTCCGAATAAGAGACATCTGAAGAAACTTTCCGGAAAGATGCTGAAGAATCAGGCTATCTTCAAGTTCTGCACACAGAAAGAACTCAAGCAGGTCATCAATTTCTCTGACCTCTATGTACACGCTTCCGATATTGAAAGTGAAGCGATCGCCTGTATCGAAGCCTTTGCCTGTGGCAAGGTACCGATCATCTCCGATTCCAAATACAGCGCAACCAATCATTTTTCCTTAGATGAGAAGTGTCTCTTCAAGGCAGGAGATCCTTCCTCCCTCTGCTCTAGAATCGAATACTTCATCGAGCATCCGGAAGAGGTGAAAGAACTTTCGGCCAAATATGTCGAATACAGCAAAGAATTCGAAATCTCCTCAAAAGCAAAAGCTTTGGAAGATATGCTGAAGTTGGAAATCGAACGTGACAAAGAGGATCATAGACTCGGAAGAACCTACTACTCCACAAGAAGAGAAAGAAGACATCTTAGACGCGTCGCCAAAAAGATTGGTCTTGAGAATCCTTACATCGTAAAGAAGGACCTCTATCACCAGACAAAAGAATACAATAACGAAGAAGAACGCAAATCTCAGAAATAAAGCAGGCTATCATGCCTGCTTTTTTCGAATGCGATAATCATCAAGACTTAATCAACTGTTATTTTTTAAGTCAGTTAAATAACTATTGAACTCCTTTCCTATCGGTGTTATGCTTATCTTATGTCACCACTAGCAATAACAATAATCGCACTCTCTTCTACTTTGGCGTTTTTGGTTTTGCTTTATTTCCTTATCTCTTTCCTTTTAGCATTTTATTTGACTCATCCAAAAAGATATGAAAAGGAATTCGCTCATCAAGTAGATGTCGATAAAGGTTTGATCCCTTCTGATATGTCCTATCTGAAAAGAGAACCGATCAAAATAAAGATGGACGATGGATCTTATATTCATGGTGATTTCTCTGAAAACGAAGAAAGAAAAGGCATCATGATCATCGCCCATGGTTATACCTGGAACAGAGAAGGATCTCTTAAATACGCACAGTTTTTCTATAAGCATGGATTCTCTATCCTGATATATGATGAAAGAGGACACGGGGAAAACAAGACCAAGTTCACAACCATGGGATACAAAGAAGGAAAAGACATCGTCAGCATTGTCAATTACTGCCGTGAGAAATACGGAGACGATTTGCCTATCGGTTTACATGGTGAGTCGATGGGAGGAGCTAGTGTCTTAGAAGCGATGCAGTATTCTCCGAAGATCGATTTCGTCATCGATGATTGCGGATATTCATCCTTGAGAAAACTTCTCTTACACAAGATGAAGCAAGCACATATCCCCGCATTCTTCATACACGGATCAAATCTGATGCTAAAAATGTTTTTCCATTTCTCTATGGAAGATGTTGTACCGATGAATGCAGTCAAGAAAAGCAATATCCCTTTGTTAGTCATCCATGGAATCAACGATGATTTCGTACCGGTAGATGAAGGAAAGGAAATCTATGAAGCCAGGAAAGAGAACAGCGAAATCCATCTTGTCGAAGGTGCAGATCACGCCCAATCCTATCAGGTGAATCCTCAGGCATATGAAGAAATGTGCATGAGTTTCATAAATAAAATTCTTCGGAGGTAAAGCATGAAGGAAGAAAAAGTAAAGACCTCGAGTGCAGTATGGCTTGGGGCAGCAAACGCAGGAACAGGATTGTTATGTGCGTTTGCAGAGGGAGCCGCTTTTCAATACTTGTTCGTCAACAAATTAGGACTGAACGAAACCCTCAACATGGTCGTCTGGATCATCTTCGGCATCTGGAACGCTGTCAATGACCCAATATACGGATTCTTAGCTGACAGGACTCATTCGAAGCTTGGTCGCAGAATTCCTTGGATCAGGTACGGTGCTCCGATCATGGCAGTCATCTACGCCTTGATGTGGCTTCCTGCTCTAGAGGGAAACGGAGTTGCACAGTGGCTGTTGTTCTTGCAGGAATTGCTCGGTCTATTCCTTTATGACATCCTCTATACAGCTATCGCATCCGCTATTTATGTCATGCCATATGAGATGGCAGTCACCAACAAGGCAAGAAACAAAATATTCCTCTTCAATATCCTCTTCTCCCTGATCAACTTTGGTGCACCGATGGTTCTGAACTCTCAGTTAGACAAACTCATTGAGCATAACGCCAATATCTTCCCTCTTATCATGGCTGGCATGGGATTAGTCTGCGGAGCGATTGTCTTCGTCTCTACCTTCTTCTATAAAGAGAACGGATACATCGTCGAAGAGAAACAGCCTAAGTTCATGGAAGGACTTAAGATGTGTCTTAAAAATAAGTCCTTCTTATTATTCGAAGTCGTTTCCTGGACGGTCATCTTCGCTCAGAACGCCTTGATGGTCGGCTTAACCTATGTCTCTGGCATGTGGGCAATCGACGGAGCTCCTAACGGCTGGATCGGTAGCAATTCCATTATGGTCTTATACGGAGCATTGATTGTCGGAGTCGTATTAGGTATCCTCTTCTTCAACTTCACAAGAAACAAACTCGGTTTACGTACGGAAATGCTTATCCTTACTGGATGTATGGGTAGCGGTTGTCTGCTCGGTGCCTTCTTAGGACAGTATTTCTTAGTCTGTGTCCTTACCTTCTTCTTATGTGGTATCGGTTTGGCTGGCGGACTTTATCTTGTTCCGATGGTCAACGGAGATGTCATCGATAAAGATGAAGTCGATAATGGTTCAAGAAGAGAAGGCGTCTATGCGGGAATCAACTCTTTGATCACAAAGCCCGCAGGATCTATCGCAACTGCTTTATTCCCCTTGATGATTGCAACCTTTTTTGGATTTAACAAAGACTTGAAGACAACCGTGACTAACGATACCGGTAAGGTTGTCGAAGTCATCAACTATGCTGATCAGTCTATGCAGGCAAAGAACGGATTATTCGTCTGCTGGTTCTTAATCACTGGTATCTTACTCGTCCTCTCCTTCATTGCGATGTGGTTCTATCCATTGCACGGAAAAGAATGGGATGAAAAGAAGAAAGAATTATCAGAGCAGCATTTGAAGAAGCAGCAGGAATACGAAGAGAAAATGTTAGCGAAAATCGAAGAAGACAAAAAAGAAAACAAATAATCACATGGGCATGCGTAGTAAACACGCATGCCTTTTTCAGCACAGAAAAAGAGACCTTATCGATCTCTTTTTGTTTTTCGTTGTTCAGCGGTTAGCTTTTCGATAACGGCTCGTATCCGTGATACGTTCAATCAGCGGACGAAGCTTATATCCGATGGAGACAGCCAGAATCGTCTTGACGGTATCTCCGATGAGGAACGGATAGACACAGGCAGTCATCGCCTGCTGGAATGTGTATTTGCCTTTCATCATGATAAGGAACCAGGCAAGTCCGAAGCCGTATATGATGATAGTTCCCATGATGATGCCAAAGACATAGGCGGTCTTTTTTGTGCTGAATTTATTGGTGAAGAGTGACTGGACAAAGATAGCGGGGATATATCCGATGATGAATCCACCAGTCGGACCTGTCAGAACGGCAGCACCTGACTTGAAGTTAGAAAATACAGGAAGTCCTACCAATCCCAATATAATATATAGGATAATAGATATGGTAGCTTTGACCGGTCCTAAGATCGTTCCAATCAGATACAAAGCCAAGGTTCCCAAAGTGATTGGAACAATGCCAATCGGGACAGAAATAGGCGATAAAACGCACATGAGCGCCGTCGCAACGGCAATAAATGCAAGGTCTCTGATTTTCATACAAGTGAAATTATATTTGTCCAAACACTTTTTGGCAACATTTTTCACGTTTTTGCGTATTATTTTACATTCCGTGCATGTTGTAGCGCTTTACATGGCAATTATGCGCATTTTCCTACTAGAAAAAAATGTCAATAGATAGTAAAATGTATAAGTCGAAAATTAAGCTTTTTATAGAAAGGTCCATATTATGGGAGTAAAAATTGTTGATACTGCCTTACGTGACGGATCGCAATCCTTGATTGCCACTCGTCTGACAACCGATGAGATTCTCTCCGTCGCTCCGCTTCTTGATCAAGCGGGATTCTACGCTTTGGAAGTCTGGGGAGGAGCCACCTTTGATTCCTGCCTCCGCTTCTTGGATGAAGATCCTTGGGAAAGACTTCGTGCCATCAGAAAAGCCTGTCCGAACACAAAACTTCAGATGCTTTTCAGAGGACAGAACATCTTAGGATATCATCACTATCCGGATGACATTGTCGAGAAGTTCGTCGAGAAGTCCTTGGAGAACGGAATCGACATCATCCGTGTCTTCGATGCATTGAACGATGTCAGAAACCTGAAGAGCGCCGTCGATGCCTGCAACAAGTTCAAGAGCAAGTTCCCGAACGCTCATTGCCAGATTGCTTTAAGTTACACCACATCCCCTGTTCACACAGTGGATTACTATGTCTCCTTAGCCAAGGAAATCGAGGCTATGGGTGCAGATTCCTTATGCATTAAGGATATGGCTGGCGTCCTTCTTCCTAACGATGCCTATGAACTCATCTCTAGACTGAAGGCAGAGACAAAGCTTCCTATCGAGCTTCATTCTCACTGCACAGGCGGAATCTGCCAGATGACCTACCTCAAGGCGATTGAGGCTGGTGTCGATATCATCGATACTGCACTCTCTCCTCTTTCCGGTGGCACATCTCAGCCTTGCACAGAAGCATTCAACTATGCTTTACGTGGAACACAGTATGATCCGAAACTCGATGAGGACAAACTAAACCAGGCCGCATCTAAATTGGACAAGATCAAACAGAAATACCTCAAGAACGGAACACTCAAGGTCAAAGCCTTATGCGTCAACCCGAACATCCTCAAATATCAGGTTCCTGGCGGAATGCTCTCCAACCTGATGAGTCAGCTTGAAAAGCAGGGTGCCATGGATAAATATGAGGACGTTCTCAAGGAAGTTCCTCTTGTCAGAAAAGACTTAGGCTATCCGCCTCTTGTCACTCCTCTTTCTCAGATGGTCGGCACACAGGCTGTCATGAACGTCATCACCGGTGAAAGATACAAGATGGTCCCGAAGGAAATCAAAGATTATCTCCACGGACTCTATGGCAAAGCACCGGCACCGGTCAATCCGGATGTTCAGAAGAAAATCATCGGCGATGATGAGGTCATCACCTATCGTCCCGCTGACAAGCTTCAGCCTGAGTTTGAAGAACTGAAGAAGAAATACAGAAAGATTGCAAGATGCGATGAAGATGTCCTTTCCATCGCCTTGTTCGATCAGGTCGCCATCAGCTTCCTCAAGAAGAAGTACGGCTTGGAAGCCGAGGAGTTCAACGTTGAATTATGACTACATTAGCGGAAAGCACAACTTGGAGCTTCGGAACAGCTGCACTGTACTCCCTTCTCTGCATCATTATCGTCTTCTTTGTCTTAATCGTCATCACGCTTATCTTATCCTTATTAAATAAGATTCGTGCTCTCGACGTCAAAGAAAAAGTTAAGATGAAAGATGGAACAGAACTGGACGATGATGCAATGGCCGCCGTTCTTGTCGCCACTCTCGATTACAGAAAAGAGAGAAAAGAAGATGTCAAAGTCATCAGCTGCACGCTGATTGATGAAGAAGACAAGAAGAAAAAGAAGAAAAGTAAATGACAACGAGGTAAATGTATGAGAATCTATAACATTAAAGTCAATGGTAAGACCTATGAAGTCAAAGTCATGGGTATCACCGAAGTAGAACCTGTCGAAGTCAAGACCGTCAAAGGCGCAGTCAGCGCTCCTGCCGCTGCTCCCGTCAAAGAAGAGAAGGCAGCCGCTCCTGCTGCAACAGGAAACGGAACACCTGTACCTTCCCCGATGCAAGGCACCATCCTTGATGTCAAAGTCAAGGCAGGCGATTCTGTCAAAGCCGGTCAGATCCTTTGCATTCTCGAAGCGATGAAGCTTGAGAATGAGATCAAGGCTCCGAGCGATGGCACCATCGTCAGTGTCAACGTCACAAAGGGACAGCAGGTCAACAGCAAAGACACATTAGTCGTTTTGGGGTAACATATGCAGCTCATCCTATCTAATGATGTGGGAGAGTTCTTCAAAGATTTCTTTCTGAACACAGGAATCGCTGGATTCTTCCAGGACGGAGGTTGGAAAAACCTCATCATGATTGCTATTGCCGTTCTTCTCCTCTATCTCGCCATATTCAAGAAAGCAGAACCTTATCTGTTGATTCCGATGGGTGTCGGTATGCTCCTTGCAAACCTTCCCGGTGTCGATGTCATGACTCCAGTCTACAAAGCTGCCGAGGATGGATCCGTCCTTACTCAGCATGTCACATACAAAGGATTATTAGGACTTATCTATCCGAATGGTGAAGATGTCAAGACAATCGAATCCTACACTGGATTGCTCGGCGTTTTATACAAAGGCGTTCAGTACGACATCTATCCCTGTCTCATCTTCTTAGGAATCGGTGCAACAACAGATTTCGGTCCTCTTATCTCCAATCCGAAGACACTGATTCTCGGTGCAGCTGCACAGATTGGTATCTTCTTAACCCTTATGCTTGCCGTCGCCTGCGGCTTCGATGCTCAGCAGGCTGCCAGTATCGGTATCATCGGCGGTGCCGATGGCCCAACCGCCATTCTCACTACGAAGACACTTGCGCCTGAGCTATTATCCTCTATCGCAATTGCCGCATACTCCTATATGGCTCTTGTTCCTTTCATCCAGCCTCCTGTCATCCGTCTTCTCACTACAAAGAAGGAAAGAAAGATCCATATGGAAGAGCTTAAGCCTGTCAGCAAGACAAAGAAGATCATCTTCCCAATCGCTGTCATGGTCATCGTCATTCTCATCGTTCCTTCTTCCGCTCCTTTGATTGGATGCCTTATGATGGGTAACCTCATCAAAGAGTCCGGTGTCGTTCCTAAACTCGTCGAAGCCTGCTCCAACACATTGCTCTATGCCGTCACGATTCTTCTTGGACTCTCCGTCGGTGCTACAGCAAGTGCAGAATACTTCCTCAATCCGAAGACCATCCTCATCTTTGTCTTAGGTGTTGTCGCCTTCATCACAGCAACTGCAAGTGGTGTCCTTATCGGCAAACTGATGTGCTGGCTGACTCACGGAAAGATCAACCCGATGATCGGTGCGGCTGGTGTCTCTGCCGTTCCTATGGCCGCCCGTGTCGTTCAGAAGGAAGGACAGAGAGAAGATCCGTCCAACTTCTTGCTCATGCACGCCATGGGTCCGAATGTCGCCGGTGTCATCGGAAGTGCAGTCGCTGCTGGTCTGTTGATTCAGTTACTTGGCTAAAATATGAAACATAAAGTCATTTCTTTCCATGAAATTGACTCAACCAACTCTTATCTAAAAAGAGAATATGACAATTTCCAAGACGGAACAGTCGTTACGACAGAGCATCAAACTGCCGGAAAAGGCCGTTCCGGAAGGGATTGGGATGACGGAAATCGTTCCCTTCCCTTCTCCATCCTATTGAAAGAAGGACTTGATACGGAACGCGTTTCTCTTCTCTCCTTACTGTCCGGTCTATGCATCTCAGAAACCCTAGACGATTACGGGATTGAAAACGAGATCAAATGGCCCAATGACATTCTCATTCACGGAAAGAAAGCAGTCGGTATCTTAGCGGAGTCTATCGTCGAACAAAGATTGTTGGCCCTTGTCATCGGTATCGGTGTCAACTTAAACCAAGAATCCTTCTCCAACAGCCTGAAAGACAAAGCAATATCGCTTTATCAGGCTACAGGGAGAAAGTATGACAGCATGGACTTTCTGAATCATTTTCTTAAACATTTCGATATTTGGTACGATAAGTTCTTAAACAAAGATGACTCCTTCCTAATCAAAGTAAGAGAGAAATCCTATCTGACCGGAAAGACAGTCTATCTTAACTATTATGGAGAAGATAGACACGCCAAGGTATTAGATATCGATGAGAGAGGAAATCTCGTCATCGAGGATCCTGACGGAAAAACGTTATCTCTCAACAGCGGTGAAGTCACCTTAGAAAAAAATTATCATTAGTTTATTCCACTATAAGTGTGTGAATAGAAAGGGTACTTATGAAAAAAATCGATTTAAGTCAGTACGGTATTAATGACGTCAAAGAAGTCGTCTACAATCCCTCCTATGAAGATCTTTACAAGGCTGAGATGGATCCGTCTTTGACCGGCTATGAAAAAGGCCAGGAAACTGAGCTCGGTGCTGTCAATGTCATGACCGGTGTCTACACTGGCCGTTCTCCTAAGGACAAATTCCTCGTCGTCGATGAAAACTCTAAGGATACTGTCTGGTGGACATCAAAAGAATATCCCAACGACAATCATCCTGCCAGCGAAGAAGCCTGGAAGGCCGTCAAGGATATCGCCAAGAATGAATTATCCGGAAAGAAGCTCTATGTCGTCGATGGTTTCTGCGGTGCAAACAAGGATACCAGAATGGCTGTCCGTTTCATCATGGAAGTCGCATGGCAGGCTCACTTTGTCCGCAATATGTTTATCCGTCCTACCAAGGAAGAAGAAGAAAACTTCAAGCCTGATTTCATTGTTTACAACGCTTCCAAAGCCAAGGTTGAGAACTGGAAGGAATTAGGACTCAACTCCGAAACCTGCGTCATGTTCAACATCACTTCCCATGAACAGGTCATCCTCAACACCTGGTACGGCGGCGAAATGAAGAAGGGTATGTTCTCCATGATGAACTACTACCTCCCGCTTAAGGGAATCGCCAGCATGCACTCCTCTGCCAACACTGACCTCAACGGCGAGAATACTGCTGTCTTCTTCGGACTCTCCGGCACAGGTAAGACCACACTTTCCACCGATCCGAAGAGACTTCTCATCGGTGATGATGAACACGGCTGGGATGATAACGGTGTCTTCAACCTCGAAGGTGGCTGCTATGCCAAGGTCATCGACCTCGACAAGGATGCTGAACCGGACATCTATGGTGCGATTAAGAGAGACGCTTTGCTTGAGAACGTTACTGTCGACGAGAACGGAAAGATAGATTTCCACGATAAGAGCGTCACCGAGAATACCCGTGTTTCCTATCCTATCTATCACATCAACAACATCGTCAAGCCAATCAGCCATGCTCCTGCTGCCAAGAATGTCATCTTCCTTTCCGCTGATGCTTTCGGTGTTTTGCCTCCTGTCTCTATCCTCACCCCGGAACAGACTCAGTACTATTTCTTAAGCGGCTTCACTGCTAAGCTTGCCGGTACCGAAAGAGGAATCACAGAACCTACTCCGACCTTCTCCGCTTGCTTCGGTCAGGCCTTCCTTGAACTCCATCCGACCAAATATGCTGAAGAGCTTGTCAGACATATGAACAAGTCCGGCGCTAAGGCTTACTTAGTCAACACCGGTTGGAACGGAACTGGAAAGCGTATCTCCATCAAAGATACCCGTGGCATCATCGACGCTATCTTAAATGGCGCTATCTTAAATGCTCCTACTAAGAAGATCCCTTACTTCGATTTCGAAGTTCCGACCGTCTTAGAAGGTGTTGCTACCAACATCCTCGATCCTAGAGACACCTATGCCGATCCCGCCGAATGGGATAAGAAGGCTCAGGATCTCTCTGCCCGTTTCATCAAGAACTTCAAGAAGTATGAGACCAATGATGCCGGCAAGGCTTTAGTCAAAGCCGGTCCGCACCTCGACTAATTCCAACATTCAAGCATAATAAAAGAGTCATCTCCATCGAGATGACTCTTTTTGTTACGATGTAAAGTTGTTAGTTATTCACCAGTAGTAGTTGCAGTGAAAGAAGGCATGATAAGGAAGTATACAGAACCATAGAAACTTGTAGCTTCTGCTGTGACTGTGATAGTACCGCCATCGACTTCCTTTGTATAGATGTGATCGCCATAGGTTTCGTCAATGACAGGATCAGAGAATCCGGCAGCCTTTGTGATGGCATCATAGCTAGTAAGCAAAGCTTCTGCTTCATCGGTGGAAGCGGCTTCGTACTGGATTTCGAAATCACCAGCGTCAGCATCAAAGTAATAAGAGAAGGCAGAATGGTTATCCTGTGTTGTCGGAACAGCATCAAGGTTATCCTTTCCACCCATGAATGTCTGCATATCTTCTAAGTCAGAAGAATATGAGAAGATATTAGACCAGGTAAGACCAGCAATAGTATCATGGACCGTTGTTGTATCGATAGGATCAGAGGTGACACCACCGATGTTGGAGAAGGTTTCGACTACCATCTCAGCGGCAGTATGAGCACCACCAGGGATGTAATTCACGAAGGAGACAGAACCATCATCATTTAACGTGATAGTCAAGTCAGTGATATAAGAAGAGTTGAGCAAGGAATAGGAATAAGCCTGATCAGAACCAGTGTAATATTTTTCCGCGTTGAGAACATAGACACCATCTTCAGTCTTATCGAAGAAGAGAGGAGAGATGTCAAATAGCGGGAGGACATCAACGCTGAGGGTATAAGCCTGAGCATCGCCGTTCTTATAATAACCATCTCCGATTGTAACGACTTCCTGAGTCCTTCCGTCAACGGTGTAATAGCCACCATTGTAGTTGATGGTTCCGTTCTTGTAGTAAGAGGTCAATTTCAGATTATCGCCTTTGACAGTTGCAACTGCAGAGGAAGAGGCATCGAACTCTCCATCATCCGGATAATGACCAGCATATTTCTGATAAGTATACTCGTAGTTATTTCCACTCAAAGATTCTAATGCAGCGGTAAGATCGGGATCTGCAGTTCCAGTAAGAGGTGTGACACCTTTGATGACATCTTTTCCAGTCTCATCGATGGTTGCCTCAAAAGTGATATCGGTCTTGATCTTCATTCCGAAGAACTCTTCATCGATAGTCTCGTATGTTCCAGAATAACCGACAGGATTTCCTTCGCCATCAACTGTGATCTTGAATTCGTTGATGGTTCCATAATCCATACCGAAGACCTGAGAGGAAAGGTTGAAGAGGAAGGTAGAGCTGACATCAGCGATATCAACGGAATAAACCGTATCACTCTCTTTGACAAGAGAATCCGGACTCAATTCTAAGAAGGCATTCTCAAAACCATACTCAGTCCAAAGATAAGGTTCATCTTCATCATCGGTAAGCTGCTCATAATGGAGAGCATTATCAATCTGAAGTGCGACAACATTGAGGTAATCGACACCGTCTTCCTCAACATGAGTGAATGTTCCGGCGTAATCGACACTGCCGATAGTAAGGCTATTATCTTCCTCATTGACAGTAGCTCTGTACTGACGATACTGATAGAAGTCAGGATCGATACCTAAATCCATGACATAGATTGTAGTTACCGGCTCATCCTCGTATCCTTCCCAGACTTCAGTTGTTGTAAGGACTTCCGTACTACGGAAACCGTCTACTAAAGTATTGACGATTTTCTCTTCCGTAGTGACTATCTTTTCACTGGTAGAAGAGGAAGTGGATTCACTACTAGCAGAGCTATCAGGAATGACAGGGCTTGTGCTAGTCTTGTCTTCACCACATCCGACTAAGGTGAGACAAAGAAGAGACAATAAAGTTACGGCTGATTTTTTCATAATTTGCTAATACTCCTTTCAAAAGTAAAACGAAACATAAAAATTCTAAAATTTTTATGCATTAACTCAAATATAGTCTTAAGGTTGATTTAAGCCTCGTCGAATTGAAAGCGCTTATAAAAAATTGCAAGATTATATTATGAAAGAAGTTTAGTAATAAAACTAATCAATATAAATTTGATTTCTTTAAGTTTTATTCAATAAATACCTATGTTAAGAGATCATCTCTTTGACGACTTGCTGTACCTGTTTTTTCAGTTCTTCCTTTGTTCCATCGGAATGGAGAATGAAATCTAGTTCATCACGATGTTTATCATAGGAGTTGAGGTCATTGAAGTTCTTTCTTGAAACGTCTTCTCCTCTTTCGAGCAAATGCTCCATCTGTCTTGTTGTCTCAACACCGACAATATATGTAAAATCATGTTCCATGTGAGCATCAAAAAGGAGAGGAACCTCTATGATTTTGTTTCTTCCATCCTCCTCTATGATGAATTCATTGATTCTATTCTTTACTTCACGGAAGATATAAGACTCATAGGAATGCTTGAATTTTCTGTCTTCCGATAATTTCTTCGTAATCTTTTCTTTAGATAACTTATTGTGGAGGAATACTTCCGGAAAGTTTTTCTTCAATCCTTTCAGAAATTCAGAATCCGCATATAATTCATGTACAACCTCATCAGCAGAAATACGGACAAATCCTTCTTCCTCAAAATAATGAGCAGCTAAGCTTTTACCGCTCGCTATCTTTCCTGTTATCGCAACATTAATTCCAGTTTTCTGACAGATAGGACAATAGGAAGTTCCTCTTCCTTCCTGCTTTCTTTTCTCAATTTTAGCATGATGACAGACTTTGCACTCTTCGCCTTGTCTTGAATAGACCATCAAGGATTCTTGATAAGAACCCTTCACATGCTCGCTGGCACGATAGGAGCGGACAGTCGATCCCTTTGATTCGATAGCGGAAGTTAAAATCTTTTTCGCATTATCCAAAAGGATGGAAATCTCCTCCTGTGTTAATTCATTTGCCCTTTTAAAAGGAGAGATACGACTGGCAAAGAGAATCTCATCCGCATAGATATTACCGACACCAGACATCAAAGACTGACTCAAAAGGACAGATTTGATGCAATCTTTTTTTGTATGATACAGGTTATATAATTCATTTTCATCTATATCAAAGGGCTCTTTTCCAACCTTTGATAATGGACCTTCTTCATTTTCATTGAGATAGTAAAGACATCCGAACTTACGGACATCATAAAATGCAAGACCTATTTCTTCCTTTTCAAAAGGCATAAAGAGAGTAAGGTGTTTCACAGAATGATTCTCTGTCTTTTCAACGAAAAGTTTTCCTTCCATTCTCAGATGGAAGATCAGTTTCTTTTTCTCACTGAGATGAAAGACAATGAATTTTCCTTTTCTCGACAAAGAAAGGATTGTTTTCCCTTTCAGTGTATTAAGAAAAGAAGAACAGTCTGTTTTGACAAGAGGAGAATACAAAAGAACAGGGTCAGAAAAAGTCTTTCCAACAAGAGCAGGTCTCAGTTCTCTTATGACAGTTTCTACCTCAGGAAGTTCCGGCATATCAGTGAGCCTCGTACCAAGTCAGTGCAGCGTTTCCATCCACCTGAAGCGGAACAGACAAAGATAAAGCTTTATCCATCGCATCGGTAAGAATAGGAAGAACCTTTTCTAATTCCTCTTTCGGAACTTTGAAAAGCAGTTCGTCATGTATCTGAAGAATAATCTTCGTCTTGAATCCTTTCAACGCCTTATCACAGCTGATCATAGCAACTTTGATCAAGTCAGCTGCCGATCCCTGAATGACGGTATTGGTAGCGGCGCGTTCCGAGAACGCTCTTAAAGCACGGTTGCTGGAATTGATATCCTTAAGATATCTTCTGCGGTTAAGGATAGTAGAGACATAACCATCCGTTCTCGCTTTTTCCACACAGCCCTTCTGGAATGCATCAATGCCTTCAAAGGCACTCTTGAACTGACGGATCAGTTCCGAAGCTTCAGAAGTCGGAATATCCAACTGATTGGATAAGCCAAAAGAGGAGATACCATATACAATACCGAAGTTGACTGCCTTTGCTCTTCTTCTCATCTCATCGGTGACCTCGGAGAAAGGAACGTTGAATACTTTACTGGCAGTAGCACGGTGAATATCTTTTCCGTCCTTGAAGATTTCTTTCAATGCTTTAATGTCAGCAACATGAGCAAGCATTCGAAGTTCCACCTGGGAATAGTCTAAAGAAAGAATATAAAACTCCTGGTTCGGATAGAAGAATGCTTTTCTGATGTTCTTTCCTTCCTCATTGCGAATAGAAATATTCTGTAGGTTTGGTTCACTCATAGAGAGTCTTCCCGTTGCTGTCAGCGCCTGATTATAGACAGCATGAATCTTTCCGTCCTTCTGAACATGATTAGGAAGAGCCTGTGTATAGCCGGAGACCAGCTTGTTATAAAGTCGATAGGATATGATCAAAGGAATAATCGGATGTTCGTCCTGATGAGAAGTAAGGACTTCGATTCCGGTTCCTTTTTCGCCTTTGTTTCTTTTGATTCCTAAATCAGTAAAGAGAATCTGTTCTAATTGTTTCGGAGAATTGATGTTGAACTCTTTCCCCGCCAAAGCATAGATCTTATCCTGAAGTGATTTAAGAATATCCTGATATTCGATATCGATGCTCTTCAATGTCGGAAGATCAATCGGAAAACCCTCTATCTCCATATTGGCAAGAATGCGGCTAAGAGGCATTTCTACCTCTTTGAAAAGCTTTACTTCCTCATTCTTTTCCAATTCCTTTTCGACCATGCTTCTTAAGTCGATGATATAAGATGTAATCTGCTGTGCAATAGTCATATCAGAATGGAAACTGATTCCATAGGATAAGAAAACTTCCTCTTTCTTCTGACCGGAGTCCGGATTGATGAGATAGGTAGCAATCAAAAGATCAAATCCGATACCTTTCATCTCTTCAAATCCATATCGGTTCAAAAGGACAAGGATTCCTTTCTGATCATAGACAGCGATATCTTTGTTTTCATCTCTTAGGAACGCAGAAAAGAATTCATCATTTTTAGCGTTATCCAGATTTAAGGTATAGACATGTTCCGATGTACCGAAGATGAATCCGTATAAGGTTGACGTATTCTCATTTTCACCTAAGGAATCATAATAGAAAGAGAGGACCTTATCCTTGATTTCAGAATAAGAAGAAATTTTGATTACGTCCCTGTTTTTGATTTCAGGCTGCTCTTCTATATCAGAAGAGATTTCAGAACTGGAATTCATCTCACCAAAGAGGGATAACTGTGAACCGGAGTTATCCTGAATGCCCGGCATCTTATCGATAGCCTTTAAAAATTGAGATAAGGAATACTTGAGATAGAACGCAGATAATTTATTCTTCTGATAATGTCTGTATAAAGACTTATCATAATCCTCTTTCATATCGAGATCGGTATAGATATGGGCAAGACTTTTAAAGAAGAGTGCATCTTTCTCACCGGCGATGATCTTCTGATTTGTCTTATTGTCCGGATTCTTCTTGCAGTAATCAAGGATTCCTTCCAAGTGCCCGTACTGCTCTAATAGCTTCATCGCGGTCTTCTCTCCGATTCCTTTGATACCTTTATAGTTATCGGAGGAATCACCGGCAATTCCCTTGAAGTCAACAATCTGGTCCGGATTCAGACCGAATAAGGTTTTCAGATTTTCTTTGGTATAGCAGATGGTTTCACTCAGTCCTTTTTTGAGCATTTCCACTGTCACATGGTCAGAAAAATCCAAAAGCTGTAAGAAGTCTTTATCCGATGTGAAGAGTCTTACATCATCCCCTTTGTCACTGGCATACTTTGCCATAGAGCCAGCAAGATCATCTCCTTCATAGCCTTCCAATTCCGCCCAGGTGATATCCATCGCCTCCAACATTTCTCTTGCAATCGGCATCTGTGCAACTAATTCCTGCGGTGCCGGAGATCTCTGTGCCTTGTAACTTTCAAATTCTTTCTTTCTGAAGGTAGGCTTCCCAGTATCGAATGTGACAAAAAGATGATCTCCATCGGATACCATCGCCTTGATTTTCTTGATAAGATTATGGAAAGCAAAGATAGCATTGATAGGAAGTCCACTCTTTGTGGTCATGATATTTCCGGTATATGCTGTCGAATAATAAGCACGGAACAAAAGTGAGTTTCCATCGACAATATAAGTTTTAGACATGGTCAGTTCTCCTTCACAAGTATGGTATCAAACGGATAAATAGTCTTCTTGTATTTTCCGAATTCAGCTTTGACTAATAACAGATCACCCTTTTTATAGTCATCTTTCTTCTTCATCTGGATACGATAGCTTTTGCTTTCGTTATCGATAGTAAGAGTAGCATCCATATCATAACGGGAAACATCGCTGATGATAAATGTGTAATAATCCTTCTTTCTGACGATAGAGGATACTTTCTTGCTCAGGATCAGGCCTAGCCTTGATTTTTCAGAAAGCAGTCTTGTTCCCATTTTCTCCTTCGTATCCAACGAAGGAAGCAAAGACTCAGCAAAGGACATCTTCGCGTAGTCCATATACTGTTCAAGATGCTCTTCCATGCCTTTTCGATTGCTCTCTAGGGAATCAAAGGCGCCAGAATCGATCAATGCAAGCATCGATCTTTTATCGATATTATCTAAGCGTACTAATACATTATAGAAAGAGGTAAAGACACCCTTTTCTCTTTCCTGAATCAATGAATCTATTGACCTACTATCCACACCAGCAATAGCGCGAAGAGGAAGATAAACAAACTCACCTTGGAAGAGAACATCCTCTTTCAGAGAAAGATTGATATCCGGAGTATGAAGATGAAGAGCATTCTCTTTCAATTCATGTACTAGTCCAAGACCGGTAGAAGAGGAGATGGAATGAAGATGGAATGAAGATGCATAAAACTCTTTCGGATAATGCGCTTTGTAATAAAGCAGCGTATAGGTGATAAACGCATAGGAGTAGGCATGAGACTTATTGAAACCGTAATTGGCAAACTTCTCAATATCAAGATAAAGACTCTTTGCCTTTTCTTCCTCGATGCCGTTGTTCACACATCCCTTTATGAACTGCTCCTTGTACATCTCCATCTTGGAGATATCCTTTTTAGAGATAGCACGTCTGAACAAGTCGGCATCACTTGCCGAGAAGGATGCCACAACCTGAACCGCTTTGATGACCTGTTCCTGATAGACCATGATTCCATAAGTCTCAGAGAGAACATCTTTCAGTCTTTCATCCGGATATACTGTCTCCACCTGGCGATTCTTCCTTTGTGCATAAAGAGGAATATAGTCTTTCGGACCAGGACGGTAAAGTGCCAATATCGCAGGGATATCGGAGAAGGACTGAGGCTTGATGCTTTTTACCACTTCCTTCATACCATCTGTCGCATCCAGTTGGAATATCGCAGAGAGATGAAGTCTATTGAGTAACACAAAAGTATCTGCATCCTCGAGATGCTCTTGGATGTTGACAATTGATTTTCCGTTTCTTGCAATTCTTGTTTCGATATCCTTGATAAAGGATAGTGTACTAAGAGGAAGGATATCCACCTTCAGATAACCCATCTGCTCCATATACGGATATTCGAATTCGATGGTACCGTATTCTCCGTTTTCTCTAGGACAGTAAGAGGAGATCTTTTCCTCACTGATGATGACACCAGGAGCATGGAAGGAGGTATTGACAATCCTACCTAACAAGACCTCCGCTTTCTTAACGATAGAAGAATAATATTCATCCTGCATCAGTTCATTGAATTTCTGACTTTTCCAAGAGTTGTCTTTTCTGATTTCATCGAATGTCACCGCTGAATCAGGTATCAACGATGTAATCTTTTTGATTCGATTATCCGGGATGGATAAAGCAGGTCCAATCAGATTGAGCGCGCTTTTCGGCTTCAGTGTGACATAAGTTCTTATCGTACCGACTCTGCCTTCTCCGTATTTCTTTTCCAGATAAGAGACGATTTCGTTTCTTCTTCCGTCCTCAAAATCGATATCAATATCCGGCATCGTCTTTCTCTTCGGATTGAGGAAACGTTCAAAAGAAAGATCGTAGTGAATCGGATCGACGTCGGTGATTCCTAAACAATAGGATACTAAAGATCCACCGGAGGAGCCTCTTCCCGGTCCAACTTTTATCCCACTCTGTTTTGCAAAGGTGACATAGTCCTCTACGATAAGAAAATAAGAGGAGAAGTGCATATCCTGAATCACAGACAGTTCATAGTCCAATCTTTTTATGTATTCTTCCTTATCTTTTAGATTTCTTTTCTGAAGTCCAAGATAGGCTTTGTCTCTGAGTTTCTTATCATCTTCTTCTATCGTTATCATCTGTCCTCTTTTCTTGAGGAAGACAAAATCCACTTTATCAAAAAGGGAGGACGCTCTTTCAATATCCTTTTCACGGTAGATCGTCTTCAGAATATTCGTAGACAAGAGGAAATCCGTATTGTTCTCTTCTTCCTCTATATACGTTTCCTTTTTCAGCGCACACTGAAACAGACGGAATGAGGAGTAATCCTGTTTCGTAAGATAATGGACTTCCGGAAAAGGAATGATCGGATAATCGTTTGATTCACAGTACTGATATAAAACCTCGCTCTCTTTCTTGTCATCCTGATTTCGGATTGTGATTCCGATAGCAAAATCATCTTGGAAGATCTTA
This sequence comes from bacterium, assembly GCA_963621825.1. GTDB lineage: Bacteria > Bacillota_I > Bacilli_A > RFN20 > CAG-288 > Enterosoma. The sequence continues at coordinate 39,390 of CAVFFP010000006.1, read as the reverse complement.
TGGTACGCATAGATATCCGGAGAAATCTTCGTCAGGAAATAATCCTGATAATACAATTCTGTACTTGCCTGTATGACAAGGATAAGTCCTTCATGATATTTCTTCAGAAGATTTGTCCCGATGACTTCCTCTTTCTTTGAAATCAGCTGGCAAAGATTATGATATCCGTCCTCGTTTTTCACATAAAGATAGGCACGATACGGACTACGGATTGAACTGGCTAATGCGATACGATAGCCAAAGATCGGCTTTATTCCCTGCTTTTTACAGGCAATCTCAAAAGAGGGATAGGCACGCACATTGTTATCAGATACACCGATAGCATCATAGCCGAGGGCTTTTGCCCTCTTTGCATATTCCTCTACACTGAGAATCGAAGCCGATATTTCGTATGTAGTAGCCGTACATAACTGGATGAAGTTCATACTACTATTATAATCGGTAGAGCATGCCTTTTGATGAAAATCAGTTACGATTCTTCAAATATTCAACAATGGACAAAGAGGTCAGATAATTCAGATTGGTCTTATAGTCTAAAAGGTCATCCTCGATGATTTCCTTGATCTGATTGATACGATAACCGATTGTGTTTTTATGAAAACAGAGTGACTTTGCAGCATCCGTAAGACTTTTTCCGCTGGATAGATAGGTAAAAAGGGTGAAACAATACTCGTTATCATTCTCTCTGTCATATTTCCATAATCTTTTGATATTCGGATGAATCATGGAAAGGAGAACATCTTCCTTCTCCACCATGATGATAGGCAAAAAGCAGAAATAATCACTCTCCCTGAAATAAAGTCTGTCTTTTTGAATCTTCTCTAGAAAATGAAGAAGTTTTGTATTGATTCGATAGGAATCCGATAATAGAAACATGCTGGTAAGTGGATTGGACAGAATTGCTGTCACATGATTTTTCCTGAGAAACTCCATTATTCTGTCATCCACTTTAATGTCGTGCTGAAAAACAAGAAGATATCTATCTTTATATATGAGGACTGCATCATCAAAAAGATGATTCACTTCCCTTTCAAAGGAGTGATATCTTCCTTTCTTCAGATTGCTTAAAGAGATGAGAAGATACTGATCTACAGATGAAACATCAATTTCCTCATCTCTCATCTTCTCTTCCATAATCTTCTTATCGGATATTCCATTGTTCAGAAGAGAAGAAAGGAAAAAGATGACAGAAGAAAGGGATCGACTGTTTTCCATTCTGGATAACCTTTTTGCCAAAGATCGGACAAAGTGAAGGAGAATTTCCTGATTGAGTTGTTCTAACGGGGTATCCGTCTCTAAAATAGCAAGATATCCTAATACAATATCCTCTTTCCTGATTTTATAGAACAGCCTTCGTCTTCCTTGGAATTCGAAGATGATCTTATCATCATGACTATCGAGAAAATGTTTTGTGACATCGGATATCAGTTCCACATTCCAGTGTCCAGACTTCGTCGCCGTATTGAAGAACTCATCCGCAAGAGTCTCATTCAGAACAAAGTAAGATACGACATCATAATTCTCATTGATCAGAGCCATCGGACAAGGGATCAGGTCGTAGTACCCCTTCAATAAATCATAGACATCATCCGCATTCTCTTCGATGTTGAGCATCTTCTGATATAGGTTCATATTGTTCTCCCAGCACAAAAATACACAAAATTTTATCTCTTTGGAACATTTCTTTCAACAAGAAGCAGTCCTACAATCTTTCCCGTTCTTTTAAGCCGGCCTAGAAGAACCAGGAAAGAAAACAAAAACTTATGGAAAAAGAAAAGAAACAATTCAAAGGAATCGGAATTTGGAAATTTCTGAATAAGATTCCTGCTGGAACCATGTTTGTTCCACTCATACTCTCCGCTGTCATCTGTTCTATCTGCATCGCATGCGGATTAGGAACAGGAAAGCCTGGAGAAGGTCTCACCTTATGGGAATATTTAGGAAATCCGATGAAGGATCTGTTCGGAAAGACCGGACAGATGCTCATTATCGGTCTGATGCTCTTCTGCACCGGAACAATGATCAAGCCGCATGACTTTGTCGAAGTCTTCAAAAGAGGAATCTGGATCATATTAGCTAGACTTCTTCCCGCTTACATCATCTCCGTCCTTGTCTTCATCTTCTGTCCGAACGGATTCTTAGGTATCGATCCTGTCACCTTCTGTGTCTGTATCACTAGCGCCAACGCTGCTCTTTATATGGGAATCATCCCTCCGTATGGAGATAACTCCGATAGAGCAACCTTTCCGATCATGTTGATCCTCTCTATGCCTCTTCTTCCTTTCATCGTCATCTCCAGTCTTGGAACCTCCTCTTCTGATGCCGGATTGCTTGGAAAATTCATGCAGATCATCTCACTTCTTCTTCCTTTCATCCTTGGATTCATCCTCGGAAATCTCGATCCGAAGATCAGAGAAATATTCAAGGGCGGAAACACTATCATCCTTCCTTTCTTAGGTTTCCAATTCGGTTCTACCATCAATCTCGCTAAAGCATTCACCAGCGGTTCTGTCTGGATTGCAGCCATCGTCTTGATTCTCATCTATTGGGCTATCACTCTTATCATCCCTTATATCGTGGACCGCTTTGCTTTGAAAAGACCTGGTTATGCATCCGTTGCATCCGCATCCATCGCAGGTGTCTCCTTATCCATACCCGCCATGTTTGCTTCTTACACCTTCGGTGGTGTAACCTATACACAGGATATGATTTCCAATTCCGTTCTTATCCTCGCTGTCGTTCTATTAGTCACAAACATCTTAGATCCATTCTTCACAAAATGGACAATGAACTATTACTTCAAGACACATCAGAAAGATAAGAAAAAGGATGTCGAACGTGTCTTCTCTGAATCGCATCCTGAACTTCTTCTTGCTGTCTATGATGAAGAAGGAAACTACAGAACACATCACCACAATCACGAAATCTATAAAAAGTTCTTCCATCTGAAATCGCATAAAGAAGAAGTCGTTTCCAGTAGTGAAAGCACTGAAAATAAATAGAGGTAAAAACAAATGAAAGAAAATAAATTGTTCCAAGTCGGTACACTCAACAGCCTTATGATGGGTGACTATCATGGATCTGTCACAGTCGAAGATCTTTTGAAAGAAGGAAATATCGGTATCGGAACTTATGATGGATTAGACGGAGAAGCAATCATTCTCAATGGACATGCCTATGATGGAAGAGCAGATGGAAAAGTCTATGAGATGGAAAAGAAAGATACCCTTCCTTTCTCCACAGTCAGCCACTTTGATGAATCCGTAGAAGAAAACACGATCTCTTTCTCCTCTATTGAAGAATTCAAATCGAAAATGGAAGCTTATCTTCCTTCCCATAACTTCTTCTATATGATCAAGATGGAAGGAGTATTCCATGTCCGTGTCCGCTCTTGCTTCAAACAGAAAGAGCCCTATGAACCTCTTTACAAAGTAGCCTGTGATCAGAGAGAATTCGAGTACGAAAACTTAGATGGCTATGTCATCGGTGTTTACTGCCCGAATTATGTCGAGGGAATGAACCTGCCAGGATGGCATATCCACTTCCTTAGCAAAGACCTTACTAAGGGTGGACATATTCTGAAAGTCGATGGAAACAGCATCCGTTTCAAACTGAATCAGCTTAACGGATGGAACGTCTATCTTCCTCATACAGAAGGATTCTCTAACTGGGACCTTACCGAAGACTTAAAAGAAAAGACAAAAGCCGTCGAAGGATCTTCCAAGAAGTAACCGCAATCAAAAACTGTTGGCCGAGACCAACAGTTTTTAGTTTGCTTAACTCTTGACTAGTTCTCTCAAATAATACTTATCCAGTTCATTATAGTAGTCATCTAGTGTTTCATAACACTTTGCCGCTACTGTGATTAAATCCGCTTGCGGCAACAACATATAAAATGTTTCTGTTTTCTCATCCTCTTTATAAGTAAATTCATACTTTGCCGTCTTAAGACAAGTGTAGACTCCACAATAATAACCAAATAAATTGTCAGTCCCATCTACATTCACAGTTGCCGTTGTCGTGATACCTTTTGTATCGTGTATATAATTCAATCCATACCGCACTTCCACACTTTGCTTTTCAAGAATCCTATTTTTACAACGATTCAGATAAGCAACATCAAAGTCTTTGTCTGAAAGAATATCCGTCAGTCTATCCCACATAGAAATTTTATCATTAAAGCTGATGGAGATAACACAAGGAGAATCGGCACACACCAATCCAATCCCCATATTGATTAAGGCAATCTGATCCCTCTCTATTTCTTTAACACTCATGGAAATATCTGGTTCAACCACTATTTCCGAAGTTTTCGTTGTATTAGTATCAGCAGTGTCTGTATGAGTCTGATTACAAGAGCATAACATCAACAACAACGACAAACCAACAATACTTTTCTTATTCATGTTTTCTCCCTTCTTAAAATCAATTAAACTAGTGTCGCATCAGCTTCCTTATCATTCTTTGCATAACTTCTCGTAACCTGAGCCGCCCCAGAAGAAAGAAGAAGAGTAGATGTCAAGATCAAACTTTCAAAAGACATTCGATTCATCCTCCTTTATATCTTTTGCGTGTAAGAATTCCATTGGTACCTTAATTTTAGCAAAGCAAGAAAGCGGTTGCAAGTGCTTTTTACTAATTTTTAAATAAAAAACAAACATTAGACATATTTATTATTTTTATTCAATTTTCCTAAATTTCAAATCCGTTATAGCATTTACACCCGCTCAGTTATAAACTATTCAAAACGGAGACCCTTATTATGGAATGGTATTTTATTGTATGTATTGTTGTAGCTGCACTTCTTGTCTTTTTGTTATTTGTGTTTTTCTTTGTGATACCTTTTGGATTAGTCCAGTATATGTCCTATCCTAAAAGATGGAGCGGAAAAGAAAGTCACATCGAAGACGAAAAGAAAGATCTATTAATCGGTGAAGAAAAGCTGAAGAGGGAACCTTTTGAGGTGAAAATGTCGGATGGATACCTCATCAAAGGTGATATCTCTTTACAAGGTGATAACAAGAAGTTTGTCATACTGTGTCACGGATATTCCGTCAACCGTGAGACTGCAATCAAATATGCTATGGTCTATTATTCCTTAGGATATTCCATCGTTCTCTATGATCATAGAAGCCATGGTGACAATGTCCACAAAGATGTCACTATGGGATTCAAAGAATCTAAAGATCTACATGAGATCATCCTTTGGCTTAAAGAGAAATACGGAGAAAACATCTTCTTAGGTCTGCATGGTGAAAGCATGGGTTCTGCTACAATTCTTCAGGCAGTAAAATACAACGACAAAATCGATTTCATCACAGAGGACTGCGGTTATAGCGACTTACGTAAATTATTTATCTATTTAGTAAGACATATGATGCATTTGTCTCCCTTCTTCATTCCCATGTGCGACTGCTATATGAAGCTATTCCACGGCTATCATATGAAAGATGCCTCCCCGGTTGAATACATAAAAGGATGTAAAATTCCACTGCTTGTCATACATGGTGAAAAGGATACATTCATTCCGAACGACCATTCTGAAGATATCTATCAGGCATTCTCTGGATATAAGGAGAAACACATCTTCCCTAATGCAGAACATGCAGAATCCTTCTTAAGCAACAGAGAAAAATACAAAGAGATCGTTGAGAACTTTGTACACAATATAGAGAACAATGAAGAAAGCAATCATCATATCTGATTCCTTTAAGGGGACTTTATCCTCTTTTGAAATCATCTCTCTTTTCAGAAAAGCATTTAAGGAAGTGTTTCCAGAAAGCACACTCCTCTCTTTTCCGGTATCGGATGGAGGAGAAGGCTTTGTCGACTCTATTTCCACGTTATTAAACGGACAGACTATTGATGTAGACTCTTTCGATTCCAATCTGAATCCGATCAAAGCCAGTTACTATATCGACTATGATAATAACGCCTACATTGAATGTGCATCCTGTATCTCACTACCGAAAACAAAGATCAAGAATCCAGGAATCACGAGTTCCTATGGTACAGGTATCTTGATGAAAGATGCGATAGATCACGGAGTGAAAAAGATTTATCTCTCTTTAGGTGGAACATCCACGAATGACTGTGGTACCGGTATTCTTTCTGCATTAGGTGTCATCTTCTACGATGAAGAGGATAATTCTTTTCTGCCTGTAGGATCTACACTAGGAAAAGTAAAAAGAATCGATGATACAAAGTTAAAGAATATCACTCACGATATCTCCATAACCCTACTAAGCGATGTGAAGAATCCGCTATTAGGAAAAAACGGATGCTCTTTTGTCTTTGCTAAACAGAAGGGTGCAGATGAGAAGATGATGCAAGAACTCGAAAATCAGATGAAAGATTATCATGATTTTCTTCTGTCTATCGGATATAGAGACTGTTCCATGATAGAAGGCTCAGGTGCTGCTGGAGGAATCGGATGTGGACTGATGACTTTCCTCTCATCTGAGATAAGAAGCGGTATCGACACTTATCTAAAAATGATGCATTTTGAGGACCATCTTAAAGATGTTGACATGATATTCACTGGTGAAGGTCATATCGATTCACAGACGAGTAATGGAAAAGCAATAGATGGAATCTGTAGAACGGCAAAGAGGTATGATATCCCTGTCATCGCTATAGTCGGAGGTGCTGACATAAACAGTGAAAGCATGATTGATCACGGATTGTGTTCTATTTTCACAACTAGCCGTGAGCCTACCTCTCTTGATGAAATCGGAAAGCATGCAAAAGAAAACTACTATCTGACCGCTTTAAATATTCTTAGACTCATCAAAGCCTCTCAAGGAAAAAGATAACATTCGTTTCTGTCACTTTTCCGCAAGTTGTAAAATCAGTCCCGTTATTCTAAAATATTTTATATGTTCATCTCAAATTATCATACTCATACAAAACGCTGTGGCCATGCCACAGGCGAAGACGAAGATTATGTTCTGGAAGCAATCGGTTACGGATACCGTAACCTCGGTTTTTCTGATCATGCTATGCTTCCTGATTTTTCAGAACCTTATACTAGAGCGGATTTCTCTCAGTTCCACAATTACTGTGATTCCATCCGTTCCCTTTCCAAAAAATACGAAAATCAAATCGATATCTTTTTAGGCTTTGAAGCGGAAGCTTTCCCGGATTATTTTCCTTTCTTCCATGAATTGCTGGATAACGGAGTCTTAGATTATCTCATACTCGGAAATCATTCTGCGATGGATGAGAGCAAACAGATCTGCTGTCGTTTTTCCAACATCTCATCGGCAAGTCAGCTCTATCTTTACCGTGACCTTGCTCTTCAGGCTTTAAAGACAGGAATGTACAAAGTCTTCGCACACCCGGATTATTTTATGTCCAACATCTCTCAGTTCGATTCTGACTGCAAGAAGGTTTCCCGTTCTCTGATCGAAGCCTGCATGGCTTACGACATTCCTTTGGAAATCAATGTAGCCGGTATCCGAAACGGAAAGAAAGAGATCGGAGAGGAAAAGAGATGGCGTTATCCTACAGATGACTTTTTCTCTCTTGTTGGAAAGTACAACGCAAAATGTATCTTTGGAGTGGATGCTCATGCGCCGGAACAGCTATCGGATGACAGTGCCAATTTCACTGCTGCTCAATTTGCCAAGGAACATAACCTCTTTGTGATCGACACTCTTCCTAACCTCCACAAACACTAATAGCTTTAAAATCGAATCGTACAAACAGGAAACAACAAAAGAATATCAACATTTCTTTCTTTGTTGATATTTCTCTTTTGTCTCTTTTGTTTTATCATTATATGTATATCTGAAGGAGGGCTTTTATGAAAAAGAGATTAGTAACATTCCTAGCCGGTTTTATCCTTTTCTCCTTATGTTCCTGCGGTTCTGCACCAAGGATTCTAGAAGAGGAAACCGATAGCGCAGATAAGATGACAGTCACTGACATCACAGTAGACAGCGTCTACAATTTTGTAGAGAGCGGAGTAGAAAAGAATCCCTATGACTACACTTCAAATCTTACCTTCCACTTCAATATCAAAAATGATAGTGAGTACATCAGCACTAGCTTTTCCTATACGTTTAATATCGTAGACTCCACAGAAAAGAACATCACCTCCACACCATACACTGAACATTCTGGATTATTGGTCCTTTATCCTGGAGACAGCATCACCCTAACAGAACAGGTCATCTCCTCGGAAACCTATGAATTCACAACATTGGAATCCTATAAGATCAAAGATTTCAAAGTAGAAAAGGCGCCTTCCTATTCCTCTAGCGCTATCTATTCCACAGAGATTGATCCGACCAATGAAAAATACATCACGGTATCTAACTTGACAGTTCGCTTAGTCAACGATTTAAGCGGATCTTATCTATACCGTGTCGATTATAAGATGTCCTACAATTACGAGAACAAAGATAACCTGACGATCTGGTTATATTATCCCCGTGTTGTCCTGAATGTCGACGGAAAAGAGATTACGCTTTCCAAGGATGACAAATCCTATTCGGAAAATACACTGAAGTCCTGCTATTATTTCTACACCGATGAAACTCTAGACCTAGAGAAGCCTTATCATCTCAGCATCAAGGCATGCATCGGAACAAGAGATTACAGTTATCATAACGATGCGTTCGGATATGTCGTAATCGGTATCTTAGTCTGTACGGTCGCTGCTCCCTTCATTGTCGGAATCATTGTTCTGATCGTCATACTATCCACTAACAAAAAGAAAAAGAAAGAAGTGAAATAATCACGAGGTAACTATGAATATCAAAGACGGGTATCTATCTTTTCAAGGATATAAAACCTATTATCGAATCGCAAATCCTGACGGAAAAAAGACACCTCTTTTATTGTTGCATGGTGGACCAGGTTCTACGCACAATTATTTTGAAGTCTTTGATGATTTAGCAGAAAAAGACGATAGACCAGTCATCTCTTACGATCAGTTAGGATGTGGATTATCTTCTCTCAGTGATAGTCATCCTTCCTTATGGGTCAAAGAGACATGGGCATATGAACTCATCAACCTAAGAGAGAAATTGAATCTGAAAAAGATTCATCTTCTCGGTCATTCTTGGGGTGGAATGCTCTCTATCATCTATCTGACAGACTATCATCCTACTGGTGTTCTCTCTTCCACACTTTCCTCCACATTGTCCAGCGTAAAGCTGTGGAGCAAAGAAACACATCGCTTAGTGAAATATCTATCAGAAGAAGACCAACTTGCCATAAAAGAGGCAGAAGAGAGCAATAACTACTCTTCTTTAGAGTTTCAGATTGCTAATGATCATTATATGGAGAAATTCATAACCGGAAGCAAAAAGAAAGACTTACCGGAATGTATGACAAGAGAGAAAAGGAGTGGAAAGGAATCCTATCTCATCGCCTGGGGAGAGAGTGAGTTCACACCGAGCGGAACACTGAAAGACTACGAATATACCGATAAACTGAAAGACATCAAATGTCCGGTTCTCCTTTTATCCGGTGCCGATGATGAATCTACACCATTACAGAACAAAATCATGTTCGAAGCTCTCACCTGTAAAAAAGACTGGTATCTCTTTGAGAAAAGCCATCATCAAAGCTATATCGAAGAGCATGATAAATACGTGCAAAAACTGATGGCATTTCTGAATGAAAATGAGGTAAACGAATGAAATTCACACTGCTAAAATCCTTTAAGGGAGTCTACTCCTTAAACAGCATAAAAGACTCTTATATTCTCGTCGATTATACTGGCATCACCTTCTTAGACAAAGAGACATTGAACGAAAAAGGAAGACTCAGTGATTTCTTCAACGGAATTACCGATAGTATCAGCCATGATAGAAAATACTGTATGTTAGGCAATATCTCTGGCGATAACCGTGTCTATGACATCGAAAAGAGAGAAGTCATCACAGATGTTCAGATCAATCCTTGCGATAATATGGTTATCATAGGTATGGCCGAAGCACTGGATGAGAAGTCCTACTTTGTCTTCTTCTCTGAACCAGAGTTCGCTTTTACAAAATGTGATGAAAAGCCGACTAATGTAAAAGTCTATCAGTATTCTTTCCCGGATTTCAAAGAGAGCAAAGAAATCACATTCAACGATACCTATTATGATGCTTACTCTAACAAGATGATCAACGGATACCTCTTGATGAACAGCAACGGAGAGATTGATTTCATGGATAAAGAGAACAATATCACAAAGCATCCAGAGATCCAGTACAACGACGTACAGCCTATCTTCAATGAGAAGAGAGGTGAAATCTATCTCACTTCCGAATACGGCCTTCGCGTCTATGACAGAAATCTCATCGAATGCAACAAGTTCGACATCATCAGCGACGTCAAGAAGGAAGTCTCTTCTCCTTTATTATCCTATGTGAGCAAGGAAGTCTTAAAAGACAGGTTTGAAGAAAAGACCAGTCTGCAGCCTGCCGAGAAAATATCTCAGATTCAGCTTTTGGATGAAAATCATATCTGTGCCTTTGTCGTAGATACCTGCGGAACCTATTCCAAGATTCTTGTCATCGATATCCGAAACGGAAATATCGACAGCGAATTCAAAATTGGAATCAAAGCAAGCGAGTTTTCCGTCCTGGATGAAAAGACTATCTCCTTCTTTGTCTATGACACCGCCCATATCCTGAGGATTGAAGAATGACATTGCGTGAATTCTATACTGAGGTAAAGGCAAAGACAGAAGACATGTCTTTTTCTCCTATGTGGGAAGTCGATAGTCTTTCCTCCCTTTGCTACTATCTCACTTTAGTCCAGCTTCCAGAAGATGTCATAAAGGAAGTAGGCTTTATGGACAGAGAGAGATTCGATGAGGTTTTCGAAAACTTCGAACCGAAAAAGATACTACGACACGGCCAGTATCTTTCTCAGCTTGACTATGTCTTAGAAGCCTTTCTTCCCGAGAACATCTCTCCCTATAAGAAACTGACACAGACCGTATTCCTGACTGCAAAGATGTTATCCAAATACAGAACATTAGATGATTTCTCAAAAGAGATACAGGAAAAGTGTCCGGAGAAAGATGACAAGAAGCAGTTTGAGTTTCTGAACTCTTTCCGCTTGGAGTATTCTCTTCCGAATATGTTCTTCAACACAACCTGCCTTTTCTTCTCCAAAACAGGACTCCTAGACATCCCTTATCTGAATCAAAGGATCAAGAATGTCACGCACGACAATTTAGTCGTCGGAGAAGATAATTACGCACTCTATCACATACTCTCCTTGATTATAAAAATCAGTGATGACTGCGGCTATGAAATTTCACAAAGAATCGAGGCTTATTCAAGATAAACATGCTGAAACTATCTCACATTGATAAGACCTATAAGGTCGATGACACGGAATTTTATGCATTGAAAGACGTCAACCTTTCGTTTCCTGAAGTTCAGTTCGTATCGATTTTAGGCCCTTCCGGATGTGGAAAGACTACGCTTTTGAATATCATCGGATGTCTCGATAATGCTACATCCGGTGAGATACTCTCCGACGAGAGAAGCCTAATGGATCTAACGGAGAAAGAAAAGAACTCCTATCGCAACAATAAGATCGGATTTGTCTTCCAGAACTGTTATCTGATCCCTCAGCTTTCTGTCCTCGATAACGTCAAAATCGCCTTAAGCGTACGTAATCAGACAAAGAAAGAATGTGAAGAAAAAGCACTAGAAGCCTTAAAGCTTGTCCACATGGAGAAACTGAAGAACAAGAAACCGAATCAGTTATCCGGCGGACAGCAACAGAGAATCGCTATCGCACGTGCTATCGTCACCTCCCCTTCCTATATCCTTGCCGATGAACCGACTGGAGCATTAGACAGCGCCTCAAGCAAAGAGGTCATGGATTTATTAAAAGAAATCTCGAAGACGAGGCTTGTCATCATGGTCACGCATAATGAAGATATTGCAACCACATATTCTGACCGTATCATCAGAATGAAGGATGGCGGTATCGTAAGCGATGAGATAATCCATGAACGAGCAGAACACTTAGAAGATAAGCAAGAGGAGAATGCCTCCCATCTTCCGTTTACGATGGCACTACGGTTAGCATTCAAAAATCTGAAATCAAGAAAAGGAAAGACGATTCTTTCTACGATTGCCAACTCATTCGGTATGATAGGAATCGCCTTCTTGCTCGCCATAAATAACGGCTTCGATAAATACTCATATAACATATCCAGTGCCTCTGCTACTTCTCTTCCGATTGTCATCTCGAACTATACGGAAAAGACAGACAGCGAATCCTTCAACAAGACCAATCAGTCTACTGCTTATCCGGATTCTCAGGAAATCTATCCGAACGTCTCTCAGTCTTCCAACAGTGCCTATCAGTACACAAACATCACACAGAAATATCTCAATTATCTCGAATCGATGAAAGAGGATAATCTGATCAATCAATATGTCATGGGATATTCTGCATCCTATAACTTCAATCTTTCCACTGTATTTCCTGAGTCGATCAACAAACAGTATTCCTCTTCTATCCAGTACGTCAACACTACCTTGACGAATTATAACTATTACGCAAATAACGCCTCCCTCCCCTACAACATCTTCCATGTCTTATATGGCGACTTGGAACAATATGATTTATTGGCAGGCAGTTTACCTACATCCGAAAATGATCTTGTATTAGTTGTCAACAAATACAACGCCGTCAGTTTCAGAATTCTTCGCGCCCTTGGATTCTATAACACCAAAGATACGGAAGCGGATGTCAAAGACACAAGTCTTGCTACGAATGTCAAACCGATTTCCTTCAATGATGTCATCGGCAAAGAATACAAGATTTTCAACAATGATGAAGTCTTTTCCTTTGATTCCGAAGAGAATATCACCGATGCCATCGGTCATACGAGAACCATCCGTCATTACAACAAACAGAAACTGGATGATGACTTCTACAACAATAAGGGAAGAACCTTAAAAATCACCGGCATATTAAGACCGAAGCAATCCACTGCTTTCTCTATCCTTTCTCCCTCTCTCTGCTACAATCAGAAACTTCAGGATGAACTGATGCCAGAGAACACAGAAAGCGAAGTATCCACACAGATCAAAAACAATGTCGTCTTCGCTAAGCCTAGCGATGTGACAGGGAATGCAGCTTCCGCTTTTGCATCCGAGCTTCAGCAAGTATTGGATGACTATTATGCAAGTGAATCTTCAGTTTTACCAACTTCGAATCTGAACGCAGTATTCAAAAGATACTTCAATTACTATCCTTTCGATGATGATGGATACTACTATGAAGGCTTCTCTACTTTCTTAAATACTGCAAAGAAAATCGGAGCCGAACTCATCAGTGATGACTTGAAAGGAAAAGATCTCTCTCAGAAAGAAGAAATCGATGCCCAGATAGAAAAGATCAAGAAAGAATTCCTGCTTGATGTCGATCAGGCTTATGATGACATCATATCCCTGATTGGTTATTGTAATGCCTATTCGACAGTTCAGTGTCTTGTCATCTTCCCTAGCACCTTGGAAGCAAGGAAAACCGTCATGGAGAAGTTAGACGAATTCAATAACATCCAGAACGATTCCACCCATGCTAGCTGTGAAGAGGAACAGGTCTACTATGTATCCAGTGAGGATTCCTCCCTCATCGATGATGTCTCTGAGATGATTCAGTTAGTCTCTGTCATCCTTATCATATTCGCGGTCATCTCATTAGTCGCCTCATCTGCAATGACTTCCTTAATGATATCCAACACCGTACTTGAACGAAGAAAAGAAATCGGATTGCTGCGATCCTTCGGAACGAAGAAAATCGATGTCATATTGCTATTCGAACTAGAATCTCTCTTCATCGGTTTCTCAGGAGGCGTTGTCGGTTCTCTCACCACTCTTGTATTATCCATACCGATCAATAAACTTCTCAGTTCTTACTTATCCTACTATCACATCGAAAGAATCTGTAACTTCACCTTCCCTCACGCTTTGATCGTTGTTGCCATATCACTGGTCATCGGAGTCATCTCCGCATTGATTCCTGCTCTTAAGGCCAGCAAAGTCAATCCTGTTCAATCATTGAGAAGTGAGTAAGCAACCTTTATTCGATTTACTAAAAATGCTCTTAGAAAACTAAGAGCATTTTTAGTATTATTTTTCAACCGGATTTACCAATATGACACCACTGCGTTTTTAGATGTGACCAGTTTCTTATACTGTGTACGAAGGGAATTGATGTCATCTGTTTTTTCACTAGGTACAGATGACACGCACCATGCATGATATGTATTAGAATCATTAACATCCGTCGCGTAAAGAACTGATGTTATCTCACTGCTTGTTGGAATATAAAGAATGACATCATCCATTTGACAATGGTATTCATCTGCCCCTTCCCAACCATCAACATAATCCATATCTATCTTTTCTACGTCTAAACTCACTAGATAATCATAAATCTCTTTCGACTGCTTAATAAGTTCATCCGACAGATAAGCGGATGTTTCTTTATATCTAGATCCACTAATATAAGAAAATTCAACAAGAGTGACTTTGTATCTGTCATCTTGTTTTCCTTGTCCACAGGCTACTAATAAGAGCGATAAAGTCGCTAATAAGATTGTTTTCTTTTTCATAATCACTTTTCTCCTACATACAGAATAAAACCGTTTGATCTGGTTCGAATGAAGACGACATCGCCAACAAAAAAATAGAGATCAATATAGTTGAAGTCAAAATTAATTTTGAAAACATAACTTAATCCCTCCTAATTCGATTTCGATTATAGTTTAGTCTTCTTTTATTGTCAATCTACATTTCATATGTTTTTTTAAAATAACATTCAGTTTTATTTCGTAGTCAAATTGTGCAAATTCATTTTAGTAAATCGTAATTTACTACCGACTAAATCGTAATTTACTAATTTGAAAAAAGTAATTATTCTGCCATACAAAATGCCATAGACTTTCATCTATGGCATTCGTTTTTAGTTGTAGGTTTACTCAATATCGAGCTTACCGGATGCGACAAGTCTTCCGTCAAGCTTATCGAAGAGAAGGATATTGTCACCCTCAGCATCGATTGTGATCTTGCTTCCGACAGGATAGTCAACTCCACCGAAGACAACAGAAGTCAGGATGTAGTCATTGACCTTGAGTTTAACCGTCGTCTCCATACCAGAAGGAAGTGCAGCATAGACTTCTGCTTCAATTCCCTTATTGGCAGAGACTCTTAAGGCTTCCGGACGGACACCAAGATAGAATCTGCCTTCATTGCTTACATCAGCGCCATCGGCTGTAACGACGTTAGGAAGGAATGTGGTATCGGCATTTCTCTTTTCCACATAGCCTTTCTGAGCAGCTCTTTCTTCTTTAAGAGCATCTCTCTTCTCTTTGAGAGCAAGATATTCTTCCTCTTCTTTTTCAAGAGAGAAGTCCTTTTCATTCGGAACAAAGGTGCCCTTTAAAGCACCAGAGAGTCCGGTAAGAACAATCTTACCATCCTCAGCTGTAGCATCAACGGGCAAGAAGTTCATTGCCGGATTACCGACAAAGTCAGCAACGAAGAGGTTGTTCGGTCTGGAATAGACAGTAAGCGGCGGATCATACTGCTGGATGACACCATTTCTGATAAGACAGATTCTGGTAGCAAGCGTCATAGCTTCCAACTGATCATGGGTAACGTAGACGAAGGTTGCACCGGTCTCTCTATGAAGTCTCTTAAGCTCTGCTCTCATTTCGAGTCTGAGTTTTGCGTCGAGGTTAGAGAGAGGTTCATCCATGAAGAGGACCTTCGGTCCAGGAGCAAGAGTTCTTGCGATAGCGACTCTCTGCTGCTGACCACCGGAGAGTTCAGCCGGATAACGATCCATGAATTCACCGATTTTGACAACACGGGCAACATGTCTGAGCTTAAGGTCCATCTCTTCCTTATCCAATCTTCTCTTCTTGGAATATGTCACTCCATCCTTAAGAAGATCATAGGTATTTTCATCGATGGTGAAACCTTTCTGCTCAATCTTTGTCTTTTCGGCCTGTGCCTTAGCAAGATAGTCAGCACTTGCCTTATTGACAGCATCCCTAGCGGAGGATTCATCCATATCGCCAAGTTTAAGGCTCATGATTTCCTTAGCGGAATACTGAGAGATGGTAAGGCCATCGATCAAGAAGAGCATCTCCTTGTCAGCGTCCTTCTTTCCGTCTTTGTTGACACTATCTTTGATAGCATTCAAGATGACATCGAGCTGAAGGACCTTCTTTGACATATCGATAAGTCTCTCGTATTCACTGGCGTGAACCGGCATCTCCTGGTTCACGTTCTGAAGTCCGAAGAGAATGTTCTTATAGACTGTCATATGCGGCCAAAGCGCATAGTTCTGGAAGAGGAAGCCGACATGTCTCTTATTGGCAGGAATATTGATTCCCTTTTCCGAGTCAAAGACGACTTCATCACCGATGGTGATTCTTCCGGAAGTCGGAGTCTCAAGACCAGCGATCATACGAAGTGTTGTAGTCTTACCGCAGCCGGAAGGACCTAACAATGTGATGAAAGCCTGATCTTCGATCTCCATATCAAGATGGTCGGCTCCATAGAAGTCATTCCATCTCTTGGTAACGTCTTCAAGTAATATCCTAGGCATACTATTTATCCTCCGATACCTTTGTCTAAGCTAGCACCTGTGATAAGGTTGACTAACCAGTTGATCAACAGAATTACAACGACAAGCAGCAAGTTGGCAGCGTTCTCCAATCCGAAGACGCCATCCGCGTGCCAAACGAACATCTCCTTTGTAAGGAGCATCTGGTTGCCGCCGATAAAGACGAACAAATCGTATTCACGCATACAGGAGATGAAAGGAAGGAGATATCCAGAGAGGAAGCTTGCCTTCTGGATAGGGAAGATGACGCGAAGCATACGTTTCCACCACGGAACATTCTGAATGAGTGCAGACTCTTCGATTTCTCCGGAGAGCTGAAGCATAGCGTTGGTAGCAGAACGGGAAGCAAACGGAATGTATTTGATGGATCCTAAGATGATGGCAAGGAGCATCGGTGAGGTGTAAAGGAAGGTAAGACCAACACTGGAGAGATTTGAAGCCATGACGAAGTAGACGGCAGAAAGTGTGATGGAAGGAAGCAGATAAGGTAAGAAGGCGAGTGCGTTGACGCCGCTTGCAAGTTTCGACTTACGCTTTCTGGCAACTGCATAACCGATCAACAATCCAACCGTACCTGCAATCAAAGCGCAGACGACAGAGAGTAACAAGGATCCTTTGATAGATGCCCAGAACTCAGAGTTATGGAAGATACCATTGTAACCAGCAGAACCGATATCATGGTTATCGCTGATCCAATACTTGAGTGTGAAGCCGGAGAAGTCTCCTGTTCCAGGGTTCGGAAGGACGGATTCCAATGCGAAGGAGACCATCGGACCGATGCAGAAGAAGACAGTGAGGATGCAAAGGATGACGGCAACAACCCACTTACCGATCTTTCCGAGGTTGACCTTGGTGATCTGACCGGATTTTCCGGAAACAGTAGTGAAGGATTTTCTGCTTCCAGTGGACTTCTGGTTGATGTAAAGGACAATAAGACCCATGGCGATCATGACAAGGGAGATAACATTACCGATACCGTATTGCCATTCGGTCTTAGAATTAAGCAAGGTTTCCATCTGAGTGGCAAGGACCTTGTAGTTGACAGGGTTACCTAATGTAGCGGCGACAGAGTAGGAAGAGATAGCGCTGGAGAAGACTAAGAGAATCGTAGACAAGAGAGCAGGTTTGAGAATCGGAACGGTGACTCTTGTGAAGATTTTCCATCTAGGAATGTTAAGAATCGTAGCAGCCTCTTCCAAGTTGGCGTCCATATTTCTAAGGATGCCGCCGATAAGAATATAGGCAAACGGAGCATAGTGGAGACCTAAGACAAAGGCAATCGGGAAAGGTCCATAGCAGAACCATTCGGGAACGACCCAGCCGGTCAAAGCCTGCATTTCACCGATATGTCCGCCTCTGCATCCTGTGGAGATGAAGAGGTTCTGCCAGAATAAGGCAAGCGTCCACTGAGGCATGACATAAGGGAAGATGAAAATAGCGGAGATAAACTTCTTGAAACGCATATTCGTACGGGTAATCAAATAGGCCACGCCACCGCCGAAGACAATAGAGATGACACAGGCGATGACAGCAATCAATAAAGAGTGTCCCATCGGCTGCCAGAAATACGAAACAGCGAATTCACCGGCTAAGGTGTTCTTCCAGTTGGTAAAACCATAGCCTTCGGTAATCGATGTAATCGGGTTCGTGTTTGCGAACGTAGACAAGATCAAAGAGACCAAAGGTGTGATGGTAAGGACAAGAAGGACAAGGCCTAAAGTGACAAGAATCGTATTCGGCGGATAGGAAAAGAATGTCTTGGTCTTATTCAGATTACGACGCAAGGAAGATGCAGATCCATTCGATACTGGTTGATCCATATCATTAATCCTTTCTTATAACAAGAGAATAGGCCGTGCCCCAGAAGGAGCAGCGGCCTATGAAATTCCAAAATAGGTAGAGGGAAAGATTACTTCTTAGCAGCAGTCTGAGCAACAATGAACTTGTTGACAGCTTCGTAGTTTTCACCGATGTAGCTAGGTTCCTCGATGACAGCGTTTCCGCCGGTCTTGGAAGTCCACCATTCACTCTTAGGATCATTCATGACGGAGAAGATATTTTCGCCATCATTGCTCTGAGTGTAGGTATAAGCACCAGTGTCAGCATCCTTCTCAGTGGCAAGTGTACCATGTCCGTACTTGGTTCTGTCAATGTTGATAGAGGACATAGACGGATAGTCACCGATATCAACGGCCCAACCCTTGTAACCATCAGCAGTGGTGGAAAGGATGTTGATCAAAGCGCAGGTGGTGTAAGGATGTGTGGAGTTAGGCATGACCTGGAGGTAATGCTTGTACATGAAGCCTCCGAATCCCTTCATCTTCATGGTAGCATTGTTACCATCGGTATTGTCAGCGCCGAGAGCAGGGGAAACGATCCACTTCTTGGAGACAGTATCAGTCTCAGAGAGGTTCATCATCTTGGAGTAGACAATCCAACCATAGGAACCAGCGGCGGATTTGACAGCGAAAGCGTTGACAGCAGCACCGTCATCCGTCTGGAAGATAGCGTTCTTGATGTAACCAGCGATGAAAGCATATGCATATTTCTTATCGCCATAGGAAGAGAACTCATCAGATTCCGGATTGACACCCTTGGCAGCCTTTTCAGTATCGCTAAGAGCATCCCATGCATCCTTAAGAACAGTATTGTATTCAGTCTTGGTAAGCATGATGAGCCAGTCACGGTTGACGTTCTCATTGTTCGGATTCATAGTCTGAATGGTCTTGCCGGTATCGGTGAAATCCCAGACATTATCCGGAATAGACTGTGTGCCATCGGCATTATTGACTAACCAAGTCTTGAAGTTGTACTGGAGAGAGAAAGGTTCCTGATTGGACTCATCGCCTGTCCATTCCTTCGGAACATAGTTGACGAACTGGCTTCCGAACTGGGAAAGCTGATAACCATCCTGGACAAGAGCGCCATCATAACCGGTCTTGGCATTGGCTTTGATGTCGCCGACCAACTTACTATAGATGTGGCCATCATCCAAGACATCCCAAGTGAATTCATACTTCTTTTCATCAGCAAGATCAGGATTCTTTTCAGCTAAGAGGCTTCTGAAATAAGTAGCGGCTTTCTTAGCTCTGGAAGAGCATCCGACCCATCTGAAATTCTTATCGGAGGAGTTGACAAGTTCATCGGCTGCCTTCTGAAGAAGGGCATCACGATCCAATGTCATAGCATCCTTGACAGCAGCTTCAACAACATCACGGTTGGTTTTACCGCAGGAAGTCATGGAAAAAGTAGTCCCACACAATGCAAGCACAGCTAACATAGAAACTAAAAATTTGTTTTTCATTTTGATTTCTCCTTTAAATAGTTTCTTTACATAGAGGACAGAAGTCTCTCTACGTTGTAAGATTATAGTATTTAAGCGCTTTCAAGTCAATTAAAAAGACTTTTTCAAAAAAACCTAAGAAAATATAAGAAAATAAATGCTTTATTTTTATATCAAAATTAGCACTTTTTCATAATTTTCCCCATATTTCTTAAATATTCTCGTATACAAAAAATTTACAGGAACCTTACATTCCTGTAAATTTTATAAAGATTTGTCGGAAAGGGATAGCCTTTTCAAATGTCAGTAGATTCTGACCTGATCAGCTTTTCTATAGAGAGACATCTCTTCAAAAACAATATTGAAAGAGATTGTCTTACCTAATTCTTTTCCATCCTTATTTATATAAGGGATATAGAAAAGAGTCTCTTCCCACTTGATCTTCAGATACTTTTCCTTTCCGTAATCTAATGTATCCAGTATCTCACCTTGGAAGGTACCATTCTCATCTAAGACAATATTCTTTGTCGGAATGATGAACTCATATTCTTTCTTATGGCAGTCATAGCCGTCGACTAAGGCTGCTTTTCTTACCGCATCCATCCAAGCAGGAACCTGTTTGGAATAGAAGGTGAAGAAGTATTCATTTTTCTTTCCTTTGATGATCTTACCCGTTGCAGTCAAGGAAGAAGCAATCGGTTCAAGTAACGTCTTTCCATCCTGGCTGATCGTAAGCTTTGTGAAATCAAGATCATAGGAAGAAGTATCACTACTCTCTTTGAAGTAGTAATGATAACCGTTGTCATCCACTCTGAAATAAGAGACATCATCGACTGTCTTTCCTTCTTTCTTATCCAAGGCAAGGGAATCTCCTTTGGTGAATGCATCGTTCGGAATGCGGATACTTGTTTCACCATCTTTTAAAACACTAGACAGCGCGGAAGGAAGAGGAATGCTCTTATTGAAGATAACAAGATTTCCGTTTTCAATCTTTCCACTGACTTCATATTCATCGCGGATGGAAACAAGCAAAGACGATTCCTTTTCATCAAAGAGATGAATCTTTTCGCCTTTGAACTGAACATAGAGCATCTGTCCTATCTGATACGGATGATTTCCACTCGTCTTGATGGTGCAAGGATATGTCATGTCATTCAGAATGATATCGCCATAGACTAAAGTCTCATCTCCAAGTTTCTCAACAACGGAGACTTTGAAAGGAAGTCCCTCCTCAGCAATATCGATATGTTCTCCACGGACACCGAGTGTGATCTCCTTTTCTCCTGTAAGATAAGAGGAAGGAAGAGAATCCAATAAAGAATACGGTAAGGTAAACATGGCATCATGGATATGAACGATGACGTCCTCCCCTTCTTTCTTCAATGTGACAGGGAAGAAGTTCATCTGTGGCGTTCCGATAAAGCCGGCGACGAACTTGTTTTTCGGATGTTCATAAAGATTCATCGGAGTATCGATCTGCTGAATGAAACCATCCTTCATGACAACGATACGGTCACCCATCGTCATAGCTTCCACCTGATCATGCGTGACATAGATAAAGGTCTTCTTTACTTCCTGATGAAGTTTTGTAATCTCCGTTCTCATCTGTCCTCTGAGTTTTGCATCCAAGTTAGAAAGAGGTTCATCCAAAAGGAACGCCTTTGGATCACGGACTAAGGCACGGCCTAACGCGACTCTCTGTCTTTGACCACCGGACATCTCCTTCGGTTTTCTGGCTAGGTAATCTGTGATTCCTAAGATATTGGAGCTGTATTTGATTTTCTCTTCAATCTCAGCCTTTGTGTAATGTCTTCTGATTTCAATCGGTCCGACATTTTTCTCTGCTTCCTCTAAAAGTCTTTCCAGGCGTAAGACTTCCTGTTCATCCTTCTTCATCTTGCTAAGCAACAACTGCTTCTTCAGTCTGAAGATTCTCTTCTTATCGATTCCGATGACTTCTTTTCCGTCTTTGTCCTTCTTGGTATCCGTGATTTTCTGGTTCTTCAGACCGAACGCCATGTTTTCATAGATTGTCATATGCGGATAAAGAGCATAGTTCTGGAAGACAAAGGCGATATCTCTATCCTTCGGCTCTTCGTAATTCATCAGTTTATCACCGATGAATAAATCACCTGCTGTAATCTCTTCTAGACCCGCGATCATTCTTAGCGTTGTAGATTTGCCGCATCCAGAAGGACCGACGAAAACGATGAATTCGCCATCCTTGATGTCAAGAGAAAAGTCACTGACCGCTTTCGCGCCATTCGGATAAACCTTATAGACATGTGATAATTTCAGATCTGCCATTTCACTATCCTCCCTCAATCATTTCTGCTGAAGATTTCCTTCAGTCTTTCTTTGTCTACTTTATATTCTCTCTCCTCAGAGAGTAATCCGTTGACTTCCTGTTGGACATCGCTTAACTGTGTCAAGCAGTATCCGCTGAAGAAACAGGAATCAAAGATAGCGTCAACGAGTCCCTTTAAGCGGGCGAGATACTCTTCTTCTCCTGCCGCTGCCTTTCCATATCCCCAGCCGACATCCTTATCCTTTTCGAAGGCTATGCCACCGAATTCGCTGAGCAATACCGGCTTGTCTCTATTCTCATATCCTGGTATTGCGTATTCTCTTCCATTTGGATGTGCAATCACTTCACGGGAATAGAAGTCTCTATGATCATCCGTTTCCTTCTTCCCGTATTCTTTCATCAATGCCTGATAAGTCGAACCGTAATTATGAAGGGTAAGGAGATCGCTATCGGTATGCTCCCATCCATCGTTAGAGATGACGAATCGATTCTTCTCCATACACTTGGTAAGATAATACATGCCTTGCATACCTTCCTGCATCTCTTTGTTCTCTTTGACAGAGCGTAGTCCCCATGACTCATTGAAGACGACAAGGCAGGCGATAGAAGGATGATTGTGATGCTCTTGGAGAATATCTAACCATTCTTTTGTAAGATTGGAGATTGTCTTTTCTCTGTATTCATAAGCTGATGGAAGTTCTTGCCATAAATAATATCCTAGGATATCCGCATAGTAGTAGAAGAGGGAAGATTCTACCTTCTCATGCTTTCTGCATCCGTTAAGTCCGATATCCTTCATCATCTGAATATCGGAAATCATCTCCTCCTCGGTCAAGGTCAATCCACCATTCTTGCTATAGCCCTGATCAAGGATGAGTTTCATGAATCTTCTGTCCCCATTGCTATAGATGGATTTTCCGCTTGCTTTCCAGTTGGCTACACCGAAATAGGAGAAGACTTCATCGATCTTTTCTCCGTTATGATAAAGTCGGAATACGACATCATACAGATTCGGATAAGAGGCATCCCATCCATGAACCTTCATTGTATCCGTATCATCGGTGATATCGTATGTCACAGAGAAGATGTCACGGCAGACTTCTTCTCTAGATTTCACGATCTTCTTTCCGTGATAGGAAATCTCCGTCTCGATCTCTAATCCTTCCTTATAATGAGAGAGGCCAAACTCTAACTTGATGTTTCTCTCATAATAGGATGGATCCATTCTGACAGAAGAGAGATAACTATCCTTTACTTCCTCGATATAGACATCCTTATAGATGCCTGTCGTCTCACGATAGAAGCACTCATAATTATGATCCTGCCATCTCTGTTTTCCACGGCTATGCAGACAGGAGTAGTCATCCTGAACTCGTAAGACAAGATGATTGTCTCCCTCTAAGATATGCTCTTTCAGTTCAACAGCAAAACCGCTGTATCCGCCGACATGTGTCTTGATCAGTTTGCCGTTTAGATATACTTCGGCAAAGTAATCTACACCATCAAAATGAAGAAGATAGTTCTTCCCTTTCTCTAATTTGAGCACGCGATGATACCAAACGATTTGATGAATCTCTTTATCACCGATTCCAGAGGAGAGATATTCAAAGGAATAAGGAACCGTAATCTTCATCCCAGTTTTAGGGAAGGCGGAAGGGTAATCCTCTTTTCTTCCGATATCCTTATCATCAAAGACAAAATCCCATACTCCGTTCAATGAGAGAAAGGGTTCACGGAGGAACTGAGGATTCGGATGGTTCTTTCTATACGATTTTGTGTGCATGATCATGGTCGATGTTCTCCTTTTTCAGATATTCTTCTTTTGTCATATGGAAATGCTTCTTGAACCAACGATAGAAGTACTCTTCACTGGCAAAGCCGATTTTCTTGATGATCTCTTTGGTGCTGTCTCCTTCACGGAGCAAATCTTCCACTCTTGAGATTCTTGCCTTGGTCAGATCTTTGATCGGTGTCGTTCCAAAATAGTTTTTATACAATTCATTGAAACGGGGAAGGGAGAAACCTAAACGGCTTGCAAGATCCGATACAGAGAAATGATCCGGAGTCTGATACATCTCAAGGCGGATTTGTTCAAACTTGCCTTTGATCTCATCCGCATACTTTTCAGAGTATCGACTGTTTCGATGATGCATCTTTCGGCTTAGAGTCAGGAACAGGTCAATCATCATCGCGTCCTCTTTATAGTCGATTCCGATTTCATCGCTACGTTTCTCTTCCTGTATTTCTTTGATCTTTTCAGATATCCAAAGAGAGCATTTCGGATTGAAGGGAACGTTTAGAGGGAAATGAATATCGGAGAAGAACTCTTCTACATTACAATTGAAGTCGATGTAGTCGTGATTGAGGCGGTTGACCTTCACATAGAAGAGCTGTTTAACATTCGGTGTATAGAGGATACAGGTCCCAGGATCAGCATGGATGATCTCACCATTGATTTCTATCGTCACGGAAGAGGAAAAATGAAAGAACAGATAACGATAAGAGCCTTCCGGTCTATCGATGCTGAAGGGTGCGTTTTCCAAAGCACCCGGAACAACGTATTCGATTTTGAATATCATAATTTCTCTCTTTCCGCTTTGATTATATCTTTTGCCAAAGCTAAATATTTGTCGTATTTTTCATAAAAATATTGAAATAATACTACAAAAATAATTTTAAGTCATATTAGTTTTTCCGATAATTTCGATACCTTTTCAGTATAGCATAGGTGTAAGCGATTACAAAGTTATTAAAAAAAGTCATACAAGATTGCAGATAAGATATTGTGTATCTTGCCGGTTCAACATAAAATCAAATCACACACAGGAGGTGTCTTATGTTCAAAAAATCCAAATCGGTTATTCTATCCCTCTCCTTATTGACATTGTTAGTAGGTTGCGGTGGTACGTCAAACAGCGATAATGACGACAATGATGGTTCCGGAAACAGCGGATCCACTACTATTTCCTTCTTCGGATGGGGAAGCGCTCAGGAGCAGGAGAACTTCCAGACTCTCATCAACCAGTTCATGGTCGATAACCCGGATGTCAAGGTTGCCTATTCCGCAACAGATTCCGGAAGCTACATGACAACGCTCAAAAATAAAGGAAACAGTCTTCCTGACGTTTTCTATATGCCCGATTATGAATTCTTACAGTGGGTCGATAGCGGCAAGCTTCTCGATATCTCTTCCTATGTCACAGAGGACGAAATCAACTCCACCTGGGATTTATCCACATCCATGTACCGCTATGACAAAGAGACCTACACACTTGGAAAAGGTGCTCTTTACGGACTCCCCAAGGATTTAGGTCCTTATCCGCTCGTCTACAACAAAACCTTATTGAGTAACATCATCAAGGACAAGAATCTTGATTTAGAGTTGCCAGATAAAGAGAATCCGATGACATTCACCCAGTTCAGAGAATACCTTAAGGCAATCTCTGGCGATTACAACGGAAAACAGGTTTACGGCATCGGATACTATGAGATGATGGCAGCCGTCTATTCCAACAACGCAGATTACTTCGATTCCACAAGAACCAAGGAAACCATCTCCAGCCAGAACTTCATCGACTCGATTCAGTTTGTCGCCGATCTTTCCGTCAAAGATAAGACAGCACCGACTGCAAACGAACAGAGCTCTCAGAACTCCTTCCAGAGATTCCTCAATCAGGGCTGCGTTTTCACCTTCATGGGTCCCTGGGACTGCAAACAGTTCTGGGAAGACATCCAGTTCGATTTCGATATCGTCCCTGTCCCTGTCGGAGAAGCAGAAGGAGCCAAATCCACAGCTTGGGTCGGATCTGTCGCATACTGCGTTTCCAATAAGACAAAGAAGAAAGATGCCGCTATTCGCTTAGCAAAGTATCTCGCCCTTTCTGAAAAGTCCAATCAGATGAACTATCAGTTAGGTCAGGCTATCCCGAACATCAAGTCTATGGCAGAAAGTGAATACATCAATGGTGTCGGTCTTACTGGCAGACAGTTGCTTCCTGAAAACAGAAAGCTCTTTGTCGACATCGTAAAAGGAACAGACAAAGTTCAGGGACACAACAGAGTCAAATACTACGCTTATGACAATACTTTCCTCGATGACCTTGAGGATAACCTTTCCGATGTCTTCCAGGGAAATCAGACTGCCGAAGCTTTCTTGAAAGGATATGCCGCTAAATATCAGAAGGGATTAGACGAATCCAACGAGAACATGAACTGATATGACTAGGATTCAATACAGAAAAAATGATCTAGGAAAGAAAGAGAGAAGAACAGCACATCTCTTCGTCCTTATCCCCTTCATCGGCTTTACGCTCTTCACCGTCTTTTCCATGGTCATGAGTATCTACTACTCCTTCACCGATTTCAATCCGGTCAAAGAGTCGACAAAATGGGTATGGTTTGAGAATTATCAGAAGCTTCTGACCGATGAGAATTTCGGTTTGGCGTGCATGAACACTCTCATTTTCCTTATTACCATCCCGATTGGTATGTTCATAGGTTTGCTCCTTGCCACCTACCTGAAGAAGATATCTCACGGTTCGAAAGTCTTACGACTTGTCTACTATCTGCCAGCGGTAAGCTCTGCGGTTGCCATCAACATCATATTCCGTTATCTCTTCGATATGGACCATGGTCTCATCAATACAATCTTAGGTCAGAAGATTCCGTGGCTCGGCGTCTCCAATCCATGGCTCATCCGTATCGCTATCATCATCAAAAATATCTGGGGTGCTATCGGTGGAACGATGCTTCTGTACTTAGCTGGACTTAACTCCATCCCGGACAGTTATTATGAAGCTGCCAAAATCGATGGAGCTAGCGAATTCAAGCAGTTCTTCAAAATCACAGTGCCTTTGATTCATCCTACCTCCTTCTACCTCCTTATCACCGGAATCATCGGAGGACTTCAGTCCTATACCGACGCACAGGTCTTTGCACAGGGTAACAAAGGTGCAAGAACCGTCGTCTATTACATTTGGCAGTACGGCATCGACAAATCCAAATACGGACTTGCATCCGCAGCCAGCACTCTTCTTGCCATTGTCATCATGGCTATCACCTTCATCCAATTCAAGAAGACGAAGATGTTCGATATCGACTAGGAGGCTTTATGGAAAACAGAACACTCACACTAACTAAAGTCACCTATACCAGAAAGCACAAGAAGATCAACATCGGATTCATCATCGCTACTATCATCGTCCTATTCGGTGCTGTTACGATGCTCTTTCCGTATATCTGGATGGTTCTTACCTCCTTCAAGAGCAACACAGAGGCATGGTCAGATCCGCCGGTCTTCTTCCCTACGAAATGGCTTATCGATGCCTATAGCGATATCATCATCGATCCGAAATTCTATATGTCTGTCGTCTACACTCTCATCTTAGAAGTCTCCGTCATCTTAGTCGGCACCTTTGTCTCTACTCTTGCCGCCTTCGCTTTCAGCAAACTGAAGATGAAATTCAGAAAGACACTGCTTCTTATCCTCATGTCTTCCATGATGATTCCTTATGCGGCTGTCATGCTTCCTCAGTACAGAGTCTTCCGCGACTTAGGAATGGTTGAAACGCTTTGGCCTTTGATCCTTCCTGGCTTATTCGGCAATGTCTCCATGATTTTCTTCCTCTTCACCTATATGAAGCAGGGTATTCCAAACGCCTTGATCGAGCAGGCAAAAATCGACGGTTCCTCCTATATTCAGATGTTCTTCAAACTCGCCCTTCCTCTTAGCAAACCAGCTATCGCCGCTCAGGCTATCTTCTGGTTTGTCGGCATCTGGAATGACTTCTTCGGTCCGTCCATCTACCTTACGGGTGACGTTAAGACACTTCAGGTCTATCTCAACTCTCTCATCGATTCGACAAAGAGCGGTGTTGACCTTCCTGTCATGATGGCAGGTTCTGTCCTTGCCTCTCTGCCTATGATCATCATATTCTTCTGTTTTCAGAATTTCTTTATCAATTCTATCGCTTTATCCGGCATGAAGGAGTAAACATGAAAACTTATACCACCATCAGAACCAAAGACAATAAGCACTATAACATCGGAGACCCCTTTATTCTGCGTTTTGATGGTGTCTATTACCTTTACCCTTCCGCTGAGTGCGATGAAATGGGTATCCGTTGCTTTCTAAGCAAAGACTTAAAAGAGTTTGAGGAGTACGGATACGTTGCAAAAGACAAAAGACTATTAAACGCCTATGCTCCTGAAGTCATCTATCATGACGGTGTTTTCCTCATGTGCACATCACCGAACGGAAACGGACATTACTTTCTAAAATCAGCTTCTCCCCTTGGTCCATTTGAATTCATCACTGATAATTTGAAACAGATGATAGACGGAACATTCGTACACGACACTAACTTCAACCTTTACTTTGCTAGAGCAGACCATAACGGTATCGCGATGCTGAAGTATAAAGACGGGGAATTTTCTGACCATCATAATATCCTTCCTCAGATATCCAGAGCGTGGACAGAGGGACCCACTCTCTTCTACGAAGATGACTATTATCGTGCTACCTACTGCGGAAACTTCGTCTTCAGCAGAAACTACAGAGTCCTATCCGCATCTTCCAAATCTCTGACAAATGGATATGTGACAGATAAAAGGCCACTTCTTTTATCCACAGAGGACGGCTTCCATTCCTTAGGGCATAACAGTATCACTAGATCCTATGACTTAACAAAAAGAGTCATCGCCTATCACGGAAGAAACAAGGATGACTTCAACCGATACCTTTATCTCGACACTCTTCAGTTCAACGGAAAAAGAAGCACAGTCCTATACAATGATTCTCTCTCCGAACCGACATTTGAACATCGTTACGATTTCAAAAAGCCAGGTGAGGATGTTGAACTGATACATGGTGATGAAATCATCGCCGAATTCATATTCAAAGATTATCTCTCATTCAAGATTCAGGATGAAGAGACACATAGAATCATCCTCAATAACAACACCTTATCTCACTATGTATCAAAACAGATTATCAATACATTTCCTCTTCCTATCGATACCAATAAGATTCATACGCTTCTCTTCATCAAGAAATTGGCACTAGAAAAAAGCTATGCTGAAATCCGTATCGATGAGGTTCCTGTTCTTTCTTGCATTCCGTTCTCAAACAAGATTTCGTTGACACTAGAAAAAGATAGCCTTGTCGATTATGTTGCTGCATCTATGATTAAACCAAACAAGGCATTCTCTGTTCCTAACATCATAGAAGCAACATCATTGGAAAGACCAAAATCACTAACATGGTCTAAGGAAATAAACGAATACCGTTTATCCACAGACTCAAAGATCACAATCAGACTCCATGGTGAAAAAGGTTCATATCAGCTTTATGCCATGTGTCCAACAACAACGAATGCAGAATTATCTATTTCCACTTCAAAAGAAGAAAAGAAGATATCCATTTCTCCATCCGGAAGTGATTATGAGACAAGATTTCTGCATCTTTCTGACATCCTGATCGAGGAGGAGGATGAACTGAATATCACTGTACTTTCTGGTGAATTCTCCTTCTACCGCATCGAAATAGCAAAGCCGACATCTCTTCCTTCCGTCTATGAAAGCAATTATCTCTTCTATCCTAGAAAAGATGAGGATGAGATGAAATTCACTATACATCATTTCCAAGAGGATTCTCTTTTTGGAATGATACTGGACGGAAAAGACTACTGCTCCCATTCCAGTGTCCATCACCCGAAATGCACGGGATATCTTATCGGAATGAGAAATGATCTTCTTGTCGTAGAACATCTGCAGTACGAAACCGAAAGAATCTACGACGTTCCAGTAAGAGTCAAAGAGGGAGAAGAACATACTCTCTCCTACAAGAAGAAAGATGAACATCTGGAAGTCTATTTCGACAAGAAGGAACTGATTTCCATCTATCTCCCCTTTGAAGAAAAAGAAGGTTATAACGGAAGATATGTCTCCACTCATAGCGACGTGACAATCAAGTGAGGTAACAACATGACAAAAAAGAAAATCTGGCTGCTCTCCCTTCTCCCACTTATCGTCTCCTGTTCTGGAAAGAATAGCGAGGATAAGGAGTCGACAAATAACGAAAACGGTATTGTCGACTACAATCCGGAAAAGACACCTTCCGGTGATGCCTTTGATTTTGACGGAAACTACACTCCACCGGAATTAGACATCGATGGTTTAGATGATGACGAACAGTATCAGAACGCTTCTCCGGAACTCACCTTCGGCTCCAAGAACCAGGCCAAGGTTAAACTATACCGCGGAAACGAGGCTTTGTTCTGTTTCTTCAAAGTCGCAGATGTGGACTTAGAGACAGTCGGAAACAACAATGGTGACGATGTCACCAAAGGTGATTCCGTCGAAATCTATTTCGATTTCAAGAATGATGGAGCATCAAAGCCACAGTCCGATGACATCCAGATCAACATCGGCGCACACGGAAAGACAAGAATCTTCGTCGGTTCCTCTGGAACATGGGGAAACTGGAACGGTCTTCTCGATTACGAGGTAAAACTCGATGGCACCTTAAACGATAACACCGATGTCGATAACGGATATCAGATTGAATTGATGATTCCGTACTCTCAGGTCGGTATCGACAAGAACTCCACCTTCGGTGTTTCCTTAGGATGTGTCGCAAGAGGAAAAGATTCCACTCATGACACTCTTCCCTACACCTGGGGCGGACTTACTTATGAGGGCAATTTCATCGACCCTCAGAACCCTTCCCTTTATGTCACATACAAAGGAAATAAATTCTATAGCCATGATGCTGTGCCAGTCGATAATCTTCAGGTCTATGGAACACTGAAAGATCAGTCCGGAACTGTACTTCCGAATACAACAGTCGATATCAATGGCACAGAAGTGAAAACAGACGAAAACGGAAAATACACACTCTCTGATGTCAACAGTGAAAATGATATTGTCATCCGCGTTGAAAAAGATGGATATGAAAGCTATACAGAAACTATAACCAGTTCTGAAATCCGTTATGTCAAAAATGGAAAATTAGAAAAGAACATTATCTTATTCGATCAATCCAAGACAGTTGAAGTCACCTTGACAGGCAAAGTCAAAAATCCGAGCCGTGGTGCTGTCTCTTCCGCTAATATCAAAGTCAATGATGACACCTCTCTTTCTTCTGAAGACGGTTCCTTCTCAGTCAAGACAACATTGAAACCAGAGATGAATCTTATCGTAACGAAAGACGGATTCAAAGATAGCACGACCAAGTTAGATATCCTATCTCTTGTCGGTAAAGATACTGTCGACTTAGAAGATGTCGCTTTATACTCCTATCCTAGTCATGTCAGTTTCGGTGGCGCAAGAGGCATCGCAAAAGTAGAAGCGGATGTCTATCGCGGCTTTGACGGAATCCACTTCGACTTCACCTCCACCCAAAATATGACAAACGGCGATCACGTCGAACTCTTCCTGGATACGAAGACTAGCTTCCATGGAAGAGATACCACCGATTACAGAATCGATTTCAAAGCTGATAACGGAATTGCCATTGTCAACTTCGGTGATGGTTCCAACAATATCGTCTCCACATCAGGAATTACGAACAACACTTATTTAGAGAAGACTACCTATCATATGGATACGATGATTCCTTACTCCTTCCTCTCTATCGATAGCAGTGAAATCATCGGCTTCAGCCTTGGTGTCTGGTCTCAGTCCTTAAACGATTGGGATGGATTCAGTTACGAAGGAAATGGATTTGCTCCTTATGTCGCTCCGGAATACACAGACCAGTATCTTAGACTGGATATGGATAATAACCTCTACCGTGCTTCTAGCAACGAGGTTACTGCCTGTAAGGTAACAGGATTCGTTGTCGATAGTGCTCTCACTCCTCTTTCTACAGCTACAGTCAACGGAACTCAGGTCAACTCTGACGGAAGCTTCTCCCTCGCCTTATTAAAAGAGGCAACACCCCTGACTATCAAATGCAACGGATACAGCGATAAAGTCATCTCCCTATCCGAAAGTGATTTATCCTCTTCCTCTTACTCCTTAGGCAATATCATCCTTACGAAATCCGTTGTCACAGTAGAAGGAACGGTTCAGGATGCGAGTGGAAATCTCTTATCCGATGTCACTGTCTCTATCACTCCGGAAGGTGTGACAACCACTACTGGTACAGATGGCAAGTACAGCTTTGCTGAAATCTCCACCGGAAGCAATATCACAATCACCTTCACAAAAGACGGATATACAACCGTGACAAAGAAAGTATCTACAATCCTTCTCAAACAGCAGGCAGAAAAAGGCGAAAGTTATTCCTACAATGCTGTGATGAATTTAGCGTAACGAGGAACAGAACATGAAAACAAACAAAAGAAATCTGATTCTATCTCTCCTCTCCATCTCTCTTCTCTGCTCCTGTGGCGGGAAGACAAGCGATAAGGAAAGCAGCTCCACAGACGACAAGAAAGAGACGCATGAGCTTCTCAAAGAAAGAGAGACTTATGACAACAAGTTCGGTGAAGACAAAATCCCTGGACAATGGACAGACTACGGTGTCGGTGACCCGTTTGTCATGCGCTACAACGGCAAATACTATCTCTACGCTTCCACGAAGGATACCGAAGTTGGTATCCGTGGTTGGGTCAGCGATGACCTGATCAACTGGAAACAGATGACCGGCGAAGGAATGGAAACCGGCTATGTCACGATGGAAAGCTGCACAGAGACCGCCTATGCTCCTGAAGTCATTTACTATAACGGATACTTCTATCTCTGCGAGTCTCAGGCTGGCACTGGACACTATCTGCTCCGTTCGGAAAAGCCAGAAGGTCCTTTCAAAGCCATCACCGGAAACTTCGGTGAGAGCATCGACGGCTCCTTCTTCCTCGACGACGATGAACAGCTTTACTTCCTCCGCGCCTCCAACAGCGGCATCCGTCTAGTCAAATTCAACGATGATATGACATTAGGCTCTTCTAAGACCTTAGACAATACTCAGATCGGTTCCTGGACAGAAGGTCCTTATCTGATCAAGAAAGACGGCACCTATTTCCTCACCTATACCGGAAACGCAGTCACCAGCGAAGGATATCGTATCGGATACTCCTATGCGACGGGTGAACTCTTCTCCCGTTCTGCATTCCAGCAAGGCGAAACAATCATCCTCAATACCAGTGATGAGTTCAAAGGATTAGGCCACTCTTCCACCGTATTAGGCCCAAACTTAGATTCCTACTACATCGCCTATCACAATTTGAACTCCTCTGGTGGTCCGAACCGTTCCTTCAATCTTTCTAGACTCACCTTCTCCGGTACGACAATGCAGGCGGTACACCCTCAGCTTCACGGCTCCTATGTTCCAGAACGTCCGGACTTTGAAAGTGAGGATAAATCAGGATTTACAACAGTCAATGACTATCTGTTGACAGAAAATGAGACGACAAATACTTTCTCCGCGGAATACAATTTCCAGGGTAAAGATTCTGTTCTTGTCTTCTCCTATCAGGATGACTGCCATTATGAGATATCCTTCAAAGATAACAGCATCGTTTTATCCGAAAACAAGGGTGGAACAACAACCGTCTTAAAAGAAGGAGAACTCATCAAGAGTTATGACTTCAATAAGCTTCATACCATCCGTATTGCAAACAGCGAAGACAAATTCTCTCTTTACTTCGATGGCATGCAGAAGATCACATTGGATACCGGATTCAGTAAGGGTAAGATCGGTTATCTAAAGAACGATAATTCAACGATTCACTATACCTCCTATTCTCATCAGGCCAATGGTTCCAGCGACAAGAATGAAATCAACCAGGATTCCTTCTTAGGTGCAAACTATCTTTATTCTTCCGATACTGGAGTCAACGTAAAGAAGCAGGAAGAGAAAGAAGAACTTTCCTTCAACGGAAAAGAGAATAGCTATGACGTTCAAATCGAGAAGAATGGATATGTCACCTATCCGATCGTTGTCGATAAGGATGGATATTACGCAATCGATTTAACCTATGATAACGAAAACCTCTCCAAGGAAGTCTTATTCCAGATCGATGACGGAGAAATCTACCGCAGTCACTTCGCGTCCGATAGCGATGAACTGAGTCAGTATCAGAAGACACAGGTTGTCGAACTCGATATCAAGAAGGGCGTCCACAATCTCACCATCTATGCCGGAGACACGGATATCTCCTTCCACAAAGGAGACTACTATCTCTCCAGCAAGAACTCTCCTGCCTTTGAAGCAGACTTGAAGGAATATGTCATGCAGGGCTCTACCTACAAGACGACTTGGAAGTTAAAGGAAGACGGCCATTACGCCTTAAGCGGAAGCAGAAACTTAGTCTACTTCGGAGATGATACCTTAAGCGACTATACCGCGGAATGTGATATTGAGCTTGTCGGAGAGACACAGGCTAACACCGTTGGATTCCTACTCAGAGGAAACAATCCTGCCTTCGCCTCCAATGATGACGTCAACTCTATCCAGGGCTATTACGTCGGATTCAACAACTCCAAATTCTTCATCAGCAAGTGCGATTACAATAACTCCTTCACCGATATTGCCGCGGATGCTCTCTCTATCTCCTCTTCTGTCTCCTATCATCTTAAGGCGACCATCAAAGGAAATAAGATCGACTTATCCTTAACAGACGGAAAGACTGAAAACACACTTACCTACTTTGACTCCATCGGCTTCACGCACGGCTATTTCGGGCTCTACACCAACGGCGCAAGCTGCATTTACAGAAATCTGAAGATATCATAAGGCTTAACATAAAGGAGGATAAACAACTTATGAAAAAGAAAACAAAGTTAGCAATCACATTCCTCTCTGCCATCACCTTATTCAGCTGTGGGAACACAAACAGTGAATCCAATGCTGAGTCTAACTCTCAGAAGGCAAGCGAAACCGCTAAGCCGACAGAGTCTACTGCTCCTACTACATCCGATACTGGTAAAGTCTCCGCTTCTGACACTTCCAAAGATTCTGACATCACAACAGAAAAGAAGGACACGGACAAGGAAAGTGTCACTCCGGCTCTCACTGAGATTGCTGTCACCGGCACTATCTCTCACTTCATTGACGGACTTATCGATGATGCCTTTGTCTCTATCGACGGAAAGGAAGTCAACACCGCAGAAGACGGAACCTTCACTATTGAGAAAGTCACTGTCTCCGATACGATGACTTTGAAGATTGAGAAAGACGGATACGTCGATAAGTATGTCACTCTTCCCGCAAAAGAAGATCTGACAGAAACTGTTAACTTAGGAACGATCGAATTAGCCAAAGATTATGTCTCTTTCGGAAAACTGACCGAAAAGACATGGACGAATTATGAAGCCTTCGAATTCTCGACAACGCGTGACAAAGATAACCTCTATGTCAAAGCGGATGCCAATAATGGGGTCTTCTTCTCTTCGGGAAGAAACTCCAAATTGGAGACCTATATCTCCGTCGGAGAAGTCGCTAGCACAAGAGACGGAAACGTCTATAAGATCGTCTTGGATTCCGCCAAGAGCTTCAGTTATGAGAATTGCGGAGGAAAGACAATCACAGATACTCCCTCCTATGAGGAAACACATGATGACACATCTACTTCCATCGCTTTTACCATTCCTTTCAGCATGTTAGGCATCACTGCCAATGATATCTTAGGTCTTAACTTAGGTGTCTGGAGTGAGACAGATAGTGACTGGGCACCGATGGAAGATCTGACAAAAGGAAGTATCCATGCTGTTGAAACTCCTTCCTCTTATGTTCGTGCTGACAAGGAAAACGTCATCTTCCTCAACAGCAAGAACGAATACTACGTCCCACCGACCTATGACAAAGACGAACTCACCAAAGGTTATCCTTTCCAGACGGCCACTCCATCTCTTACCAACAAAAGCGAAGTTGCTGATGACATTTATATGAAGTATACCAAGACAGAGACAGGATTCGATTTCAGTTTCCTCTTATTCGGAAAGATGGAAGGAAACGAACATCTGAAGCTCATCTTCCATACCGATGACGACAATAAGACCGGATGGGGAACCTGCTCTAGTGACTTATTCGTCCAGCTCGATACTACAAAGGCAAGAAAGAAGACAGGAATCACAAGCTTCTGGTCTTACAGTGACTTTGCAAGCGATGACACTGAAACCAATCACACTCCTACCTACCGTGAAGATGAGAGCGGATATTATGAGTTAGGCTGGTCTATCGACTTTACGGAGATTCCGGATTATTCCGCTTCCGGAAAGGTATCTCTCTACTGCATGGAATTCGCTGGTTCTGACATCTATGATGCGACCTTACCGGAAAACGGCATGAGAGTCAATGGTACTGCTTTAGGTGATCCTGCAAATCAGGGCTGCTACTACATTCTCCAGGAGAAAGTTCATGACATGGATACCACTGGCTATCCTTATGAGATTTCCAGAAACAACAGCAATATCTTCCTCAAGACAGAAAGAAATGAGGAAGGCATCCTTCTCTCCTTCATCAGCGATAGCTCTGGTCTTACTGACAACGACTTCCTCCGCTTCATCGTCCATTCCGGAACCGATACGACTGGCGGTTGGAATTTAAATACAACAGACGTCACATTCATCATCAGAAACAACAGTGCAAAGCTTGCAACTGGAAAATCGAGCTTCTGGGACAACGAAAAGGACGCAAATCCTTTTGGTGCCGATACCGAGACTCTCAACGCTCCTGTTTATACCAAGACAGAGAAGTACTGGACACTCACATTCCAGATTGATGGTTCTGAAACCGGAGTTGCTGACTATACATCCGATACCGCATTAAAAGGTATGGCTTGGGAATTCAAGAACGGTGGAATCATAAACGGAAACACCCATTACAAAGACAACAAAGCGATTGGTGATACCGCATTGCAGTCAAATTATTTCGCAATTTAAGGAGATACAAGTATAATCAATGAGCCGAGAGGCTCATTGATTATTTCATTATGAACACACAGAAACAGACATCCTCTATGATCGGTAGACGACTATTGGCAAATCTTGTCGATATCCTACTTTTGCTTATGCTGTTTTTCTTCTTCTATTTTGTCCTATTCAAGCCTTTGATGAATAATATCTACAATATCTCCGCCCATAAAGAAAACTACATCACCGCTACCAATAGCTATAACACTATAAGAGAAGAATACGGAATCATATCCTTTGATTCGGCATCGGATATCATCTATAACACCGTTACCGATGAAATCAAGAACGCATTCTTAAACGATACTAGAGTCATAGAACTGACGAAGACGATTCAAGATGAAGCGATGTATGTCTTTAAGTATACGATGCTAGGATGCCTATACTCTCTCTTATGTTCTTCCTCTATTGCTTTCATCCTTCTTCCTTTATGTCTTAGAACTAAGACATTAGGAAGACTATGTATGAAGCTTACCCTCATCAAAGGAAAAGAGAAAAAGACACTTCCTTTCTATCTAGTAATATTAAGAGGAGTCATCTACATCATCATCGATGTGCTGCTTGGAATTATGTCTTTAGGAATCATACCTCTTATCGATTTGATTGTTGCAGTACTGAGCAAAGAGAATCGTTCTATCGTCGATAAATTATCCAATTGCCGTGTAGTAGAAGGCTCTATTCCGATTGAAGTGAATGACTCGATTACTGAATAATCCGATTAAAAGATGAAGAGATTGATAATACTTCTTCATCTTTTTATTTTATTCAGTCTTGTCCTTGCCATTGACAACTTTTATCAACATTCAGAGTTTTCTGTATAACACTCTGATTTTGACTATTCTTTTGAGTTCCTTTTACACTTCTTGAGTCGGAAAAAGGTGTAAATTGAGGTCGAAAACATATGGAAAAAGGTGTAAATTGTATCTATGAATATAGTAGTCAATCAGGAGGAAGCATATGTATCTAAAGAGAAAGGTTAACGATTTTCTAACTGAATGGAAGAAAAGGGAAGACAAATATCCTTTGATCATCAAAGGTGCTAGACAGATTGGAAAAACGGAATCAATCAAAGAATTTGCAAAATCAAATTATGATAATGTCATCGAGATCAATTTCGTTTTGCAGAAACAATACAAAGATATCTTTGATGATGGTTTTGAAGTGGATACCATTCTAAAGAATATCTCTTTGAAGAACCCTGATTTAGAATTCATTCCGCATAAGACTTTGATTTTCTTTGATGAAATTCAGGATTGCATCAACTGTGCCACATCTTTGAAATCCTTCAAGTTAGATGGAAGATTCGATGTCATCTGCTCCGGTTCATTGATGGGTATCAATTATCAAGAAATCGAATCGAATAGTGTAGGATACAAAGAAGATTATGACATGTACTCTATGGACTTCGAAGAGTTCCTCTGGGCGAAAGGATATAAGCCGGAAGTAATTGAAGAAATGTATCGGTGCATGAAGAATATAACACCATTATCCAAAGTGATGATGGAAGTGATGAGTAATAATTTCAAAGATTATCTAGTCCTTGGCGGTATGCCTCAGGTTATCTCCACCTATATTAAAAATAAGAACTTCAGTGGTACATTAGCCTTGCAAAAACAACTGATCTTAGACTATGAAGAAGATATTACAAAGTATGCTTCCGGATTAAAAGCGACAAAGATTCTGAATGTATTCAGAAAGATACCTGTCTTCCTAGGAAAGGACAATAAGAAATTTCAAATATCGAAGATCAAATCCGGAGCAAAGAGCAGAGACTACATCGGTGTAATAGAATGGCTAGAAAATGCAGGCATGGTCAACACCTGTTACTGTATGAGTGAGCCATGCCTTCCATTAAAAGGAAACTATAATCCGGATAATTACAAAGTGTATTTCAAAGATACAGGTCTTTTGATTGCGACACTCGACGAAGAGGCACAGCAAGACTTAAGGCTCAACAAAAACTTCAACATCTATAAAGGTGCAATCTATGAGAATATCGTTGCAGATATGTTAGCAAAGCAAGGATATCCTCTGTACTTCTATAAGAACGAAAAAGGAACACTTAAAATGGATTTCTTTGTAAGAGATACAGATTCTCTTATCCCTGTAGAAGTCAAAGCAAAAGATGGAGCTACTATCTCATTGAATAATCTGATCAATTCCGATAAATACAGCGATATAAAATACGGAATCAAGCTTTGTGACAAGAACATCGGATTCAATGGTAAGTTCTATACCTTCCCTTATTTCATGACATTCCTATTGAAGA
>CAVFFP010000005.1:0-117454 GCA_963621825.1 bacterium | reverse complement strand
AACCAGATAAGCATGTATCATCCGGAGCAGATATCTTTCCGCCATCCTCTACTGTTGTCTTATAAACCAAGTCATCATCAACATAGAAGTTGACAGTATGTTTCGTAACATCCTTTACGTGCCCTGCATTGATCGTAGTACCATCACTCATCTCACAGATGAGGTCTCCGTTCTCATCGATATAAGTGCTAACTACAGAGACGCCATCCTTACCATCATCGCCTTTAGCTCCATCATCTCCCTTGTCACCTTTGTCTCCCTTTGCTCCTGTTTCACCGGTATCTCCTTTATCACCTTTGGCATTCACACCAGTATCAGTGTCACCAATCCACCAATGGCCGTTTTCACCGATATAAGGAGTCTTTCCGTCAACGCCATTGGTAACAGTAAAAGTAGATGTGGTTCCATCAGAATAGGTGATGGTATAGACATCTACGTTATCTTCCGATGTTGTCTTAGATACTCCAGTTATAGATACGCCCTGTTTACCGGTGTCACCTTTGTCGCCTTTTGCCTTGACACCGGTATTTACGCCATCAACATACCAGTATCCGTCACTGCCGATAGTGACCTCAGGTGTATGTCCGTCACTTCCGTCCTTGCCATTACGGACAGTGAATGTTGATGTGTTGCCATCAGAATAGGTGATGGTATAAGTATCTATCTCTCCATCGGAATCCGTCTTGACTACGCTGACAATGGATACACCGTCCGTACCATTGACACCAGTATCTCCTTTAGGGCCAGTTGCCGGATATCCGGTATCCACGCCATCCACATACCAGTTGCCATTGGAGCCTACTGTGATAGTAGGAGTATGTCCGTCTTCACCCTTTTCCCCCTGTACACCAGGCTGTCCATCCACGCCATTGGTAACTGTAAAGGTAGATGTAGATCCATCAGAATAAGTGATGGTATAGACATCTACGTTATCTTCCGATGTTGTCTTAGATACACCAGTTATAGATACACCCTGTTTACCGGTGTCACCCTGTGCACCTTTGATGTTTCCTGTCTTTATCCAACCGGATTCACTCTTGGAATAAAGATCTCCACTTTCGGAGTCCACATAAAGATCTCCAACATTACCCAGTCCAGATGATGGGGCACCTTTGCCGGTATGGATACTAGTTCCATCCTTACCGTCTGCGCCATCTTTTCCGTCTTGTCCGTCTTTACCGGCAACACCATCGACACCATTGATGCCGTCTTTTCCGTCTACGCCATCCTTCATGCAGGATGTAAGACAGGTAGTGCCGACACATAACAGACTGATAAGTCCTAAAACAAATTTCTTTTTCATAAGAATATCCTTTCCCCAGGCCATATATAACAAAAAGGCCTTGGCTATAAAACCAAGACCTATAATAGGTATAATGAGTAATTACCCCCCCCCCCGAAAAGTTGTTGTCCTAAATGATGAGCTATCGAGAAGAGCAAGGTTTGCAATTATTCTAAATGTTACAACAACAATATGCAATACGAAAATCCAAATTCTCCATCCTAGTCGATGCTGATTGTTTCACGCATCATATTTTCGTTAGGACAAATCCGAAGACAGCCGGAGATTCCGTACAGAACCGGATAAAACTTTCGGATGCCATATAGGAATCCAGGATAAATGAGGTACCAAATGCCAAATGAAATCTATATTCAATATGTATTATGCATCACTTGTTAGACCAAGGAACACAAATTCGACAAGAACTAACGAAAAACATCATCTCAAAGTCACTAAAATAAAAATAAGTTGTTAGTCTAGTTTGTCTAATATTCGTCCAATATAGTCAATGACATACTTTCTTTTTATCTTGTCATGATATTTCTGATTGTAATAGGTTCTTAGGCAGGAATAACAGGAGGAGTCTTCATCACAATTACAGTTCTTTGCAATCGAATATGCTTTGTTTAATAATTTGATGATTGTCTCTTCATTATTCAGTCTCTTGACATTACCAGATCCTCCAGGTGTATTGTCATAAAGAATATAGCTATAATTCGTTCCTTTTTCACCTAGGTAGCATTGTAAACATCCCGCTACATCTGTTACTTCTACACCCAAAATACGGCAAGAGGATAAAATCAAAGCCTGCAATATAGAATAGGCTTCATCAAAAAGTTCATCAGTAAGTAATGGAGTATCTATCTTAATACGGATGATATCTGTCTTGAACTTATATCCTAAAGAATATCTTTCTAGCTTCGTGTTAGAGCAAGTATAACCTCGAGGATCTTTATGTTTATGTTCGCCTTCTATGGTTTTGGCGTATCGATGGATTCCGTTCGGTCTTTCTATTGCATATCCGCAGGTCGGACAGACAAAGAAATCCGTAGAGTTCAGCATAACCATCTCTCCATCGTCACCAACCATAGCGACTTTGATATCTGTATGATTAATGGTATAGATGTTTTCCTGTACTGTATCGTTATAACTGAAGAAGGTAGCCTCTGTTCGATAGGTCTTCTCTGGTTTGATCATCGTCGGTTTCTTGATTTCCGGTTCCGCTACAAACCCAAATTCCGGAATCAGGAAGGTACGGATATTATTGGTGTTCAAAGGTGTCTTACACTGTTTACAGAGAGATAGAGGATGTTCATTCTCGTTTTCTACTGGAACACTCGTACATACATTCAACGTCTTGCATTTATCGCATTCGATGTAATCATACTTTCTCCAGTCAAAGCCAGGATTCATCTTGATGTAACGGGATGTGACTAGTCTATTATTGGCAACGACCTCACAACCCGGTGCATATTCCGCTATTGCCATAGAGAGATCTCTTGTAAGATCAAGACCAGACATATCTGTCTCCTTCGTATTCGTATTGATTTCTAATTGTATTGTGTCTACAGGAAAACCATATCGAGGGAAAATGTTATTCCTCGATAAGAAGCTGATGATAGGCTCTTCCTTATAGGTCTTGATTCTGTTGTATAAATTGAACTGAATCCGGTCTCCTTTTTCCTTTGCAGTCTCATATTCCGTCTTCAGTATTTGAATCTCGTTCAGATATCTTTCCTTAACATCAAAAAGACTGGGATGTTCTCCATCACCTCTATGGAACAACCATTTTGTCCAAGCAAAGGTATCTAGTCCAAATTTGCTACGCAAAGATCTCGGAACGGATTCTATTAGAAATTTCTTTAATTCCTCTCTCTTACTAGAATCATGAGTCAGAAACTCTTTCAGGACATCATATCCACAGGTCTTCGACTTATCGGTATCATCCATCATATCCTTAGCACATGCAAAATACTGTGGATAAAGCTTAAAGAAGAAAGAAAAGGCAGAAGAGTAGAGATGACGTATTCCTATCTTCTCATTATCTGTTTTGAACTGCGGGGGTTCAATGACACCATTTATCATATCCATCGGTCTTTCAAAGTAATTGAAATCGTGATTGGACTTATTGCAGAAGGTCAAAGCAAAAGCAGCCGACTCTTTGCTTCTGCCTGCACGTCCTGCTCTTTGTGCATAATTCGAAGCGGAAGGTGGTACATTTCTCATAAAGACGGTCTCTAGATCACCGACATCCACACCCATTTCAAACGTAGTAGAACAGCTTAAGACATCAATCTTGCTTTCCTTGAATAGTGTCTGAAAGCGATAGGCTTCCTCCCTGTTGAGCTGAGCCGTATGTTCTACAACTCTCAAGGGCTGTATCTCCATATCATGATAAAGTCGATAGTAATGGTTTTTCGCCTCTAGTTTTTCGACATCCACTTCACTTAATGTACCATCACATTGATAGGACGGGCAGACATTCTTTACATTGAAGGCAGTCAGCTTTCCGCATTTTGAACATTGATATACTTTGAACTTCTTCTTTATCACAAGATTATTCAGGTTAACCCGATATCGATTGTCATTCATTTTATACATAATCTGTGGCTTACCATTATTCGAAGCAAAGAAGTGATTCCATATCGCTTTTAAAACATCGATCACTTTTTCTCTTTCGATATCTGGTGATATCTTTTCTAATACCCTGGTCAGATAATCTAATCTCTTATTCATCATCGTTTCCTGACGTGGGATAAAGGATCTGACATATAAGGATCCAGAATCCAAAAGATAGCTAAGTTCAACACCGTTATGAGTGAAATCCTCTTTATCCGCGCTCGTCATATCCTTTGGATAATACATAGCAGCATCCGATAGCATAGGCATCACAAAAACCATGCATATCTTTTTGACCTCATCCTCATTCAAAGCATACTTCTTATGTGGTCCAAATTTCAGATTATCATTGAAGTCCAAACCTAACAGTCCTAATCCAACCAAAGAGTTTCTTCCACTGGAATCGACGAATTCTTTCAGCATCGCTTTCCAGGCCAGTTTCTCGTAATCATAGTTAGAAACCGTCCCGTTTTCCATACGTTCCAGATACTCATCAAAAGGAATGATTTTCTCTTCTTCCATCTTTGCAGCAACACTATTCACAAAAACAGGAAGGGCAACCTGATCCATAGACAACGCATCCAACCTATCCGTGATTATCCTCCCGTAAAGAAGAGAATCATAGGACATCGAGAAATAGCTAGAGAAGTAAGCGGCAGCCTGTCTATTATCGGAGAAAGCGATAAACTGCTTTGCCTTGCTAATCTCTTCTATCGATACATCATCCTCAAAGTCGAAGTCATCATCAGAAGCAGCATGGATAGTAATCCTCTTCTCATGTCCTGGAAGTTCCTCAAACAAGGATGTTCCAATAACTGAGGTAGATGCTTCCTGTCCAGAGAAAAATCCTCTTAATATACCTAGTCTATTCACATTCTCGCAGGAGACACATTTTGTGACACGGCCATTGATCATATCTGTCGTCTTTACCTTATAGACGGTGACATAATCGTGGTCACCATGTTCACAGCAATCTTTATGTACCGATAAAGAGGAACGGATGAACCCACAATGTGGACAAAGTTCATATTTCTCGATAACCTCTTTCGAATTTACCAAAGTATCATCTTCATCCGTATCGTGATACTCATCTCCAAGGTAATACGCCTCTTTGATATCACCAGAATCCGCATTCGATTTCTGAACCAGATGACCATTCTCTACATGGCCTAAAAGATAGATGGCATGACATTGTTTACAGGTGACCGATTCAAATACTTTATATTCGGTGTCATTATGATAAACTACATTCTTCCTAGTCAGAAACAGATCCTTATGAGGAGCAAGAGTGATGAACACTCCTTCCGTCGCTCTTAAAAACATATGATAGCGGGAATCGAATAATTTCGATCCGTTTTTACAAGCTTTAGACGCTACCTCTACAAAAGATGAGATATCGTCATCCGAAAATCCGGTATGCTCTTTAATGGCAGTAATGCTTCTCGGTTTCACTAGATAATCTTTGAACTTCCAGAATGTACTATCCAAGATCAGCAAGGAATACAAATATTCGCTCAATGTCTTTTCCGGAA
Source organism: bacterium (assembly GCA_963621825.1). Classification (GTDB taxonomy): domain Bacteria; phylum Bacillota_I; class Bacilli_A; order RFN20; family CAG-288; genus Enterosoma. Next base: position 112,021 of record CAVFFP010000005.1, on the reverse strand, counting down.
TTCCAAAATGATACTTCTTTTCTATTTCAGAGAGAACATAGTCATCCTCATACCCGTCATCTATCATCTTCTCTATCTCACGATAGAAAGAGGGTTCAAAATGATAAACTAGATTCTCTTTTTTTAGTTGGACACGAGTTGCTCTAATGATATTATCCGTCTTAAAAGGAGCAGAGCAGAGATTCCCCGCAAATCTTACCGCCAAATCATTGTTATCCTCATTTCCCAATGTAGCACTTGTCAATATATATTGAAGATGTTTATTATGAATCGTTGCTGCAAGTCGCCTTAGAAGCATGGAAACCTCAATCCCGGTTGACCCAGTATAGGTATGTGCTTCATCCAATATGATATATTTCCAGTGTTCTGCTGTTTCACCATGGAAAAAGACATTATCCTCCGGTCGAAGCATCAGATATTCAAGCATAGCATAGTTCGTAATCAGAATATGAGGAGGATTTGCCTTCATAGAATCTCTTGATATCCTCTCATTCGGAAGTGGCTTCTGAAGTCGGATGTCATCTGTTCTATTTCCGTTCAGTTCCTCGTATTGGTCTAAGGCGCCTTTTCTGCCTTTTACTGTTTCATCATGATATTTTGTCTGACCCGTATAGCATCCGAATGTGATATCCGGATATTCGACTAATATCTTTCTTAGTCGATCAATTTGGTCATTGGCAAGTGCGTTCATCGGATAGATGATCAAAGCTCTGACACCGTCATTGAGTGTCCCTGCTTCCTTTTCCCTCATCAATTCATTCAATAACGGAAGCAAAAAGCATTCTGTCTTACCAGAGCCAGTACCTGTTGAAACAATCATGTTTTCACCCTTTAAGGCAGTGAGAAGTGCTTTCTCCTGGTGATAGTGCAGATTCGGTATATTGTATAATCTCGGCAGTTTTCTGAATTCCGATGAGATGATATCTGCCTGTATCAATTCTTCTAAGCTTCTTCCTTTCTCAAAGGAATTTGTGACATCAAGATACGGACCTTTCTGAAAGGCTTTGCTATCCGATAGTTTGCTTTCAAAGATATCTTTATAAACAGGATCCTTGATATCAAACATTGTCTTCAAATAACGTCTGTATTTCTCAGCTATTTTATCTGAGGCCTGAATAACGTTGAAACTCATAGATCTGTTTCCTTACTTGATTTGAGCAATCCAATATGATTCGACATCATATATAATCTTGCAGTCTAACTTTCTTCTTCCCTTATAATATTGTTCTAAACGATCTTGGCTTACGATTTTCCTGTCTTCTGTATTAACAGTCAACTCTGTACATTCCGAGTCAACGATTTCCATGATAACCATAGAACGCATATCATTCAAATCTTTGAATGTAACAAGAACGGGGATAGAGATATTGATAGTTCTAGAAGAAAGTTTCGCTTTGTACCAAACCATCTTCTCTCTCACTTCTTTTTCAGCAAATCGATCATCCCATATACCAAGAATTTCATAGCCTTCAGCTATCAACTGAGAATATTGAACCCGATGAAGATTGTGTAATTCATATCCCTTCATAAAAATGACACCATTATATTTGTCTTCAATATCTCTATAACCACGTATCTGTACTAGTTTACCTTCCAAATCGCTGAGATTAATCAATTCACATCTGATAGGTTCTTTATTTAAACGGATTGCTGAACTATCCATATCAAAGTCATCGTCTTCATCATCGGAAATCTCGTAAACATCGCTTTCATATATTCCGGATTTTAATTCTGTTTCGACAGTGAATTCACCATTTTCAATACGGACATCCTCACATACCAATTCACCATCACGATATATCGTAATTGTATATTCTTCATTTCCGATAATATCAACTTTACCACGTAGAATTTTATTCTGAAAATCACCGATGAGAGACACGTCCTTCAGTTTACTTCTGCAAATGATATCTACCAATTTCATTTTGATTTTTTCATCAAGAGAAAGAGATAAACTGATTCTGGACTGTGATATATCATTATTCACCCAATTCAACACTTTCTCTAATTCAAAATATGGATTTTTCGAATCCTTGATTCGAAGCTGAGATTCCTCTTCCGCTATTTCAACATCATCATTTGTATAGATGAACATGTTATTGAAATCAAAGGGACCAGAAACGTAAAGCCTATTTTTATCATGCTTCAATTCTTTCAACGTGATATCTGCTGGTGCCTTGACATTATATTCATCATTCTCATGGAATTTCCAAAGAAGAGCTGGAATATCAAACCGAACCTTATATTTCTTATTATTTGAAAGATAGGTGAGTGTAATTTTGTTATCGTCCACCAAGCCACAGTAAGAATCGCTGTCCGGATTTTTCTCAGCAAAATTAAATTCGAAAACTTTCCACCATGCCTGATCGTAATTCCACAAATCATGATATTCCTTGACTCCTTCTTCCTCAAAGCGCAGCTTCGCCGGAAACTGAAGTTTCGCCTTTTCAGCAAAGACATAAGGTGCATCGACAAATTCATATGCAAAATCCTCGAGATAAGCAACATGAATTACTTCTGTCTGTCTATTCATTCTCGGATAACTTAGGTATATCTCGTATAAACCATCTTCTTTGATAAATAAGGAGATATCTAATGCATATCCCTCATTTTCAAGGTCATCATCCAATCGAAAACCTACAACCTTATCTGATATTTTATTCGGTTTCCCGTTAGTGAATAACGCGATACCATCTATTTGATCCGCCTTTGCTTTGAAAAACACTTTAGGAAGCGTGTTACATATCTGATATGACTGACCATCTTCACCTATTAGACTAGCACCTTTTATCATACCGGATTCATCATATCCTTCATGGAATTTATGTCCAATCTGTACTCCGTAGTTTCCAGGGAAGATAATAATTTGACCATCTTGGAAACGACCGTATTTTAAATAGAATCCATCTGAAAATGCAGTCGGAAAATCACTGTCTGAAGTATAAGGAAACTTATAAGGAAACATTCTGTCTTTAGAAATCGCAGTCAGATTCCCTTCCTTCACAATATTATTGTGATAATCAATATTTCTACCATCTGCATCAAATAATCTTACATCTGTAGATGATATTGTGTAAGACTTCAGTACATTACCATTTATGTTCTGTATTAACTCAATACGGAATTCAGAAAGAACCAAAGAAAGAGGTATATCTATACTAATGTCATCAACATAAAAACCGATCTTATCTTTTTTATAACTTTTATCAATAGTATCGATTGTTTTCTCAAACAAACCATCTCCACTCTTGATCATCCAACAGGGACGATCTTTTTCATCGCATTTGAAGAGACGTTGCGTTGGAAGCAAGAGCTTTAATGTATTGCTCGAATTATTCAATTTTAATACCGGAGTTTTGAATGCAATTGCACCTTTATTTCTATTCAAGACATTTCTCGCTTTATAAGTCTTTTCTTTTACAAACAAGCAATTCGCGTCTTCCATCCAACTATTAAGAAGACGATTGATTCTGTTTCCGCTTTCTATGCATTTCTCATCATTCCAAAAACAGTCATCCATCAACTTCAATATACGTATTACTCTATTTTTGAAAATAGGCTGAATTTTAGGAAAATCTAACAAATGAGCAGTATGGGACATAATATTCTGAGGTCTATTCTTAATGACATCAATCAAATCATCAATACAAGACGACTCTTCTGACAAGGATTCGATGTTTCTTCCTAAATCAAGTCTCCAGAATGTAAAAAGATAATCGAAAAACTGCTTAGAGGAATGATCAGAAACAAACCCATGCATTGTGATATCATCGACACCATTATCAACACTAATCAAATCCTCTTTTCCAGTATTCTCTAGTATTTCGCGAAACACAAAATGAATATTCTTTTGTTGAGAAATAGGAATCCGTATTCCGTATTTATCTTTAAAATATGGCCAAAAGTCTTTGGCATGATTTTTGTTATAGTTTTCCATCGCGTAACGTACAAGTCCATAAGCAAAAGTCTTTTTAGAAACAATAGTGCTATAATAGGAATCGTATTCGTAAAAATCATATTGGTTTGTGAATGCAGCCAATTCTTCTGTCATATATTCATCAAGAATCTTTTCCTGTTCAGCATCAAGTTCAATATCTCCAATGAGAATCTTCGAATCATATTCTTTTTCGATGTAACTGAAAAGTTTCTCACGAGGAGTAAGTATCTCATCATTGATTTTTCCGACTATCAGATTGCCTTTTGTGATTTTGTATTTCTTTTTTGACTCGTATTGTTCAAGCAGCTTCTTGTATATTTCCATATATTCTGGTAAATCTATGTCTTCTGCTTTGCATAGATACAATTTGAAATCAGATAATCGAGTTTCTCTAATGACTTTTCTTAGTAAATATAGATAATCTCTATTATTTTTAAACGCTTTTACATATCCAGTATTAGAAAATTTACAAGGCTTGTATTTTTTACTGCCAAGTAACTTTTCAAACTTTTTCGTAAAGATAAGCTGTCCATTCGGATGGTTATGATTTTTAACCAATCGCTTCTCAAACAATGAATCAATGTATTCCCGTTTTATTCCATAAAATCTGTTATAAAATATCTTCTGAAATATCGGCCATGCACTATTCTTTTGAGAAGCCTTTGAAACCAACTCAAAACATTCATCTCCAATTTGCATAAAGGCAGGATATAAATCTACCCCTTTGTATTCATCTAAAGTAGTATCAGTAAATTCAAAGATTTCCATAACAACATATTCCTCCACATGATTAACAATTATAACATTTAGGATTCCATCAAAAAAGAAATCGCATATCAAAAAATACATATGTGTCTCATCGAGATTATTTCTAAGAATTCACGATTTCAGTGATTACGAAGGAAAGTCACATCTCTATATCATTAAAGGGCATCTTAATCGCACCATCATAGTTCAAGATCTTTGAAAAAAACTCGTCATTTTTTAAGTTTTTCAAAGATTTTATTTTTTTATGAATCGTAGGATTCAATAATTGACCTTTTCAAGCTGCTCAACATCGCATTATACAAGTGACTTCAGATATTCTTCTACATTCTTATATTCTATTCCGTTTTCTAGGGTTATATTTTCACCTCGATAAATGACAACCTTCTTCATTATTTTTCCGTATCTGAATTCCGTGGCTTTCAGCTTTTCCTGATCAACCAAATGTCTGTATTGTTCTTTTACTTGTTCCTTACTATGCTTCACTTCATAAATCTCACAGGTTTTGTTGTCATTATCTGCAATAACCATATCGAATTCACCGACTGCAAACTGAAGTTGAAACACTTGTTTTTTCGGATTCGCAATCTTTGTTTCAAGCAACACAATATCTTCCATCATTCTGCCCTTTACATCATTCAATATACGTTCAACGACTGCATTTCTTTCGTCAATAGAAAGTTTCTGGAACTCTCCGTCTTCCAATAGTGATTGTACTAATTCTTTCGCCTCAGAATATCTCATTCCAGGTTGTGTGAAAACAGTTTTATATTTCTTTTCTCGTCCAACAGGAAGTGTCTGAATCTCAATATCAACCGTCAGATCCAAAGCATCAAAGTATTCTTTTATCTCTCTTCTATGTTCATCTGAAATCGTAACGGTTTGTTCTTCCGCATTTTTGATTTCAAGTAAGTCTTTCAGTCTTTTTGTAAACTCAGTTTTATCTATTCTGTCAAGGACATCATTTGGATTCTGTCTGTCATTTCTTAAATTTCTTGCCGAAATTCCTAAATCATGAGAAACGAATTTCTTTGTCAGAACCTCTAAAGTAAAACGATGGTTTACATCTTCTACTACGCGGTTTATCGCACTCGTCAACTCATTCTTCTCATACAAATCATAGAGTGCACGAAAATGACCGCCGTACTGATAACAGGAAAGAGAACGCTGAATATTTCTTGCTATAGCACTATCGACGTATTCGTCAACGCTTTTTTTGCTTGCAAATGTGGACTTTTCGTTATAATGAACGCCGCCAAGACTCATCGTTCCACCATAACAGATATACTCATCTATTCCCTTTATACCGAGAACCTCTTCAAACTCTCTATACGGAATAAACGTTGTATGTAGGAATATGCAGCGATCATACAACTGTTCATCCTCAGAAAAGAAGAAACCTAATGAATCCGTTCCGGATAAAATAACCTTCATTCCGCAAGCAGCAAATATATCCGAAAATAGTGCGGCTCCTTCAATAAAATCTTCCAAAAGCGTCACTTCATCAATAAACACATACTTGTATCCTTTGCTCATCAGATATTTCAGATCCTGATTGATATCGCTCAACCCGATTCCTGTTCTAGCTTGAATAAATGCCGTCTTTGAAAAATCATCACTGTTCATCCCATAAATAACCTGACGTATCAGTGTTGTCTTTCCTGTACGTCTTAATCCATAAAGAATAAGGACTCTATCCTGAACATCCCCGTATACATAATCACAGATATTCTTATAAAGACTTCTTTTCTTATAATTTGCGACTGACTGGACATATTTTTTTAAATCTTGGTCCAATATAACACCAGTTTTGAAAATATACCCTTCTTCATTCTTACTCTCTTTCTTTTGAGCCTTAGAAAGCGAAGCAATCAGTTTCTTTTCTTCCTTTTGAAGTTCTCTTCTTCTTTCAATCTTAGAACGCAAATCATCTACAAGTGCATCATCAATGTATTTGCTTTTCTTTTTTCCATCCTCTGACCATTGCAGATAATATCTCGTTTTACCATATATATTTTTCTTTGAGATATATCCAACTGGCAACTCAGCTATTTCTTTTTGTACTTTCACGAGTTCATTCTGAATTTCTTGATGATTCATAATTGCCTCCTTCTCACGTTCAGTAAGGATCTTGTATGAGCTAGTTATTCGCTTTATAGCAGCACATATCGCTCTCATTATTTTATAACCTCATTATAACCCCTTTATTAAACCACTTCAAGGGGTTATAGGGGTTATAAAATCTAGGGGCTCAAAAGTACATAACCAACTACGTTATATAGTCCCGCTTATCCGTTTCACTTACGCTCGGCAAAGAGATCGTTAGTCACCTTATATTTAGCTGATCAGCATAGCTTCTACATCATCGTGATTCAAAGCTAATTCTAGAGGAGGCTTCTTAGAGTATACTTTTCCGTTATTGAGGATGATGATAGAATCTGCAAAATCGGATATCTCTTTAAAGTCATGAGATATCATAAGGATCGTAGTATGGTATTCGTCTTTCAGTTGTCTAAGCATATCAAAGAGTGGTTTCTTACCGCTAGGATCTATACTATGGAAAGGTTCATCCAATAAAAGAAGAAGAGGTTCTCTGACAAATGCTTTCGCTAAGGCAACCTTCTCCTTTTCACCACCCGAGAGATGTCTAGGTTTATAGTTTACTTTGGATGTCATTTTCAGAAGGGATAATACCTTCTTTACCTTGATATCCTTCTCTTCCTCTTTTAATCCAAAATAGTTCAAGCCCATCATCACATTCTGATAGACAGTAAGATGCGGATATAAGACAGGATTCTGAAACAGAAGAGCTAAGTCTCTTGTCTGTGGAATATCCTTTGTCACATCCTTATCATTCAAATAGATATGGCCGGAATCCGGATAAGAGAGACCAGAAATCAGACGGAATAAGGTAGTCTTACCACTTCCGCTTGTTCCCATCAGTACATGGATACTCTCTTTCTCTAACGATAAAGATAAGGAGTCCAATACCTTGGTATCCTTATCTTTATCATGATAAGAAAAGGAAATATCCTCTAGTTTCAATATATCATTCATCATCCTGTTCCTTATAGAGTCCTTTACGATACATATCCGGATAGTCTTTTATATTGATAACCTTATCAAACTTACTGACCGCATTCAATTGGAAGATGAGCATTCCGTTCATCTGGAAGAAGAACATCTGTAAGATAATACCGACTAATGTAAGAAAGGTAAGACGGGAAAAAAGAATCAGATCAAGACAATAGAGAACAGTAAAGACACCAATCTCTATAAACAGAATACCAAAAGAAGAGAAGAGAGAATGGAATGTGAATACGAAGCTGTTTCTGATATTACCCATTGCATTCTGATAATAGTAAAGGGAGAAAAGATTCTGATACTGCAAAAGAATAAAAGACAACAGTATCATCAAAGCCATCACAAAGCAGAGAATAAAGAATACAGTTAGGCTTAAGAAAGAATATAAGGACAAGACACCAACGATAAGAAGTGTCATGAATATCGATAGAACAATCGATAACAGTATCCCTTGTTTTCCTTCCTTGATTCCTGTCTTAAAATCACGGAACAGTATATATCCGTCATTATAGAGAATCTTTTTTAGGACATTGCTGACACCGACTAATCCAATCGTAAAGACAGGAATCGAGATAGGAAGGAAAAGAGACACGATCTTAAACAGATTCAGTAAGGAAGCAAACTTCTCTGTTAAAGATGAATCCGTATTGGATACAATAGGTCCAGTATATACTAATAGTATGATAAGCTGAGCAAAAATAAGCAAACCAAAAGGAATAAGAAGCAGAGAACATTTCAGAAGGGACATGAAATTGGTTTTATAGACAAAACCGTATTGTCCCTTTCTGTCGATAGGTAGAGATAAAGAAGAGTCTGTCCTTTCTTTCATATTCAGATAATGGATTTCAATACATCGATAGGAAGTTTCGAATTGTAATCCTTGTCAAAAAGACCATTGGTCTCCTGATAGGTATCGTTGAACTGTGTGATGCAGTATCCTGCAAAATAAGGATGGTTCTTAGCAGCAAAGATAAGTCCACGGATTCTCTCTTCATACTGAGAGTCATCATTTACCGTTGAGCCATAACCCCAACCATTGGTACCAGAATAACTCGTTCCGACAAACTCATCCAAAAGGACAGGCTGACCATTATAGCGGTTTCCTAAATCATTGAGAGCCCTGCAGTTCATCATATTGTTCTGATCTTTCATGACAGAACTGAAGTCCTGATAGAGTCTTTCTAATCTTTCCGGTTCCTGTTCATAGTTATGAATGGTCATCATGTCGGTAGTAGAGACATGTTCCCATCCATCATTATCGATGCAGAGTCTATTCGGATCATAGCTCTTGGCAAGATAGTATAAAGAGGAAGCGAGATTCATCTCCTGAACAGAGGTAGAGATATGAGGTACACCCCAAGACTCATTCAAAGGAACATAGGCGACAATGCATGGATGATTGGAATACTGTTTCAAGGCCTCCATCAAAGTGGAGTTGACATTCTCAACGGTTCTAGAAGAGAACTCATAAGGAGACGGGATTTCAAGGAAGGTCATGATTCCCATCATATCGCAGTAATAGTAGAAGAGTTCACTCTCTAACTTCTGATGCATACGGATACCATTCAAGCCGATGGCTTTGCATAAAGAGACGACTTTCTCATATTCCGCTTCACTTTCCGGAGTCAAACCTAAATCGCGGTAATATCCCTGGAATAAGATCATCTTCATGAAGGTAGGATTATTGTTGAGATAGAGAAGAGAGCCTTTGGCTTCAAAGGATTTATAGGCAGAATAGCTCTTTACATGGTCTAATAAGTTACCATTTGCATCTTTGACTTCATAAATCAGATCAAAGACATTCGGATAATCCGGAGACCACTGCTGAACCTTGAATGCCTCATATTCATTCTTGATGGAGATTTCGATATCGCCATGCTCACTCTTCGGAAGGAGGATGACATCTGCAATCGGATGAGAGGCATACTCTACATGAATGGAAAGAGAGATACCAGGTACATAATTATCAATCTCATATTCAAAACGGAGAGCATCCTTCTCTTTGATAGGATCCACTCTCATCGAGGATAATCTCACATGAGATACTTCCTCCATCCAGACGCTTCTCCAGATACCGGTTGTCTCTAAATACCAGCAGCCCCAAGGCTTATTCATCCAGGACTGTTTTCCTCTGACCTTATCCGCTTCTCTTCCGTCTACAGCAAGAACGATAAGTTCGTTATCTCCTTCTACAACATATTTCGTGATATCAAAGGAGAATCTTGTATATCCGCCCTTATGAGTGCCGATATACTTTCCGTTGAGATAGACATAAGAAACATAGTCCACTGCTTCAAAATGAAGAAGGAGATCCTTTCCTTCTGTTCTTGTATAAGTGAAATGCTTACGATATCCGACACATCTGTGGAATTCACTATCTCCAATACCAGATAACGGACTCTGATAGGCATAAGGAACTTTGATTGTTTTATCAAAGGATATTTCCTCGATATTCAATAAGGAGATGTCGTCATTCAAAAAGACAAAATCCCACTGTCCGTTCAGATTCCTGAAATCCTTTCTGACAAACTGGATTCTAGGATATCCAGGGACATAACATTTAGCATGGTTCATATTCTTTTTCCCTTCTTTATGTACATAAAATTATAAAGAATAATTGCGCATAAAGAAATAGAAAACTATAATCAAAATATACAAGGAAGCACCATAACATGAAAAAAGAAGTAATCTCCAAGTACACAGACGACTTCCTCAAAGGAAGCGTAACCGTCTACAACTACAATCCCATTCAGACAAAAGACTACCTGATATACTGCCAGATAGCTGGTATACAGAAAGTAGGTGATTCCTATTTTAACGAACTCAATAACTTCCCGAACTACATGATCAATTACACCATCAAAGGAAAAGGATACTTCAAAATCGATGGTACAGAAATGATGATCGAAGAAGGCGATCTGATTTTTGTTCAGAATACGAATCATCATATTCTGAAAAAACTTCCTGATACCGATTGGACCTTCTCCTTTGCTCATATCTTTGAATCTGCCATTGTTTCTAACATCTATCGTGAGTTTATCAACAAGTATGGTTTTGTCATCAAAGGAGTCAAGAAAGAGTATATTGTTCCATATATTCAGAAGATTATAAGATTACTCAAAGAAAAAGGAACAAATTATGAAATGATGATTTCTACTCTCGTGTATGAAATGCTTCTAAATATTGTCGAGAACACACCATCAGCCAACAAAGAGAAAATCGATGTATCCATCAGCAATGTCGTCTCCTATATCAAGAATAACTTCGATAAGAAAATCACCATCAAGAACATACTCGAACATACCACCTACTCCAAAAACCATATGGAACGTCTCTTCAAAGAGAAGATGCATATGACGATGAAGGATTATCTTTATTCCTTACGTTTAAGACGAGCACAGGAGTTACTCATCTCTACCGACATGTCTTTAAAAGAGATCGCGGAAGCAACAGGACTGAGTGAATACAGAGCCTTATATTACCTCTTCATTCACAATATCGGCTGCACACCGAATGAGTTCCGTGAAAAGCAAAGAGAAGCGGAAAAGGATAAAAATGCTTAGAGAATATCGTATCTATCTCAAGGAGAAAGTGGAATTCGATGAGGCAAAAGCAATCTTTTCCTCCTTTTTCAACATCGATGAAATCACAAAAATCGATGATCACACCGTAAAATTCTGCGGTGATGATATCATAAAAAGCACCATAACAAAGAGCATTCAACCTTTGTCCAATGACCTGAACAGCGCTTTGCTAATACTGATATCTCCTGTCGATTTTCCGCTATCTGAGTATGTCCTTTCCAGGCTCTCTCTTTCCCATTCAGAAGGTGTGTATACACTCTCTCAAGGAATCATCGAACTACTTCTAAAGAAGGATGAATTCATCAAAAACTATCTTTTTTCTTGGTTTTCTGGCATCGAATACACATTAGCCATTACTGGAAAAACCTATATTGAAAACAGTTTTTCCATCTCAAAAAGCTGTCTATCTTTATCCGTGCATCGCAATACCATGGAATACCGATTAAAGAAAATCAAAGAACTATACAATCTCGACCTATCCTGTTTTGATGATGGAATTCTCTTTTTGACTTATCTGAATCTCTCTGGCATTTGTGCATAATGCACAAATACAAAAATGAATATTTGGTAGAATAGTTTCAAAGAGGAAACGAAAATGAAATTATTCAAGACCAAATCCAAAGAGCAGAGAGAACAGGAAAGAGAGAATATCCGTGTCTATAAGGACATGGTAAAGAGTGAAAAGGAAAGTCTTTCCCAATTCAAAGAAGCTCCTTCTGATGACTTTTTGATTTTAGAGCATGTCAATAAAATCTATGACAACTATGTTCAGGCTGTCTTCGATTTCAATCTCTCCGTAAAGAAGAACGAGTTCATCGTCTTTGTCGGTCCTTCCGGATGCGGCAAATCCACAACGCTAAGAATGATTGCCGGTCTTGAAGATATCACGAGCGGAAATCTCTTTATCGATGGAGAATATTCCAACTATATCCCTCCGAAAGACAGAGATATCGCCATGGTCTTCCAGTCCTATGCTCTTTATCCGCATATGAGTGTCTACGACAACATGGCATTCGGTTTAAAGATCAAGCATGTCAACAAAGAAGAGATCGATAGACGTGTCAAAGAGGCTGCAGAGATTTTACAGCTCACCGATTATTTAGATAGAAAGCCTAAGGCCCTATCTGGTGGTCAGTGTCAGAGAGTTGCTTTAGGTAGAGCAATCGTCAGAAACGCAAAGCTCTTCTTGATGGATGAACCTCTCTCTAACCTCGATGCAAAACTCAGAGTTCAGATGAGAAGTGAGATCGTCGAACTGCATCAGAAGATTCATGCCACCACAGTTTATGTCACACACGATCAGACTGAAGCTATGACGATGGCAGACAGAATCGTTGTCATGAACAAGGGATATGTTCAGCAGATCGGAACTCCGCTTGAGATCTACAACCATCCGAAGAATGTATTTGTCGCTACCTTTATCGGTGCACCGGCTATGAATATTCTTACAGTCAGACTGCATGAAGATAAGCTTATCCTTTCTGACAAGGTAGAACTTACTCTCAGTAAAGAACAGCATGAGCTTGCAAAATCCTACTACAAAGGAAGAGCAGAGGTTCTCGAAAAGAAGATAGAAGAATACAAGAATAACCTTAGAGATGACAATAAGGAACTTACCGAGAAGGCAATCACTGAAGCAGAGAAGCAGTTAAATGTTGCTAAAGAGTATTTAGACGGAAAAGATGTCGAGATCATCTTCGGAATCCGTCCGGAAGATATCATTCCGGAAAGACTTGCTGACGGTTATGCTAACATATCCAACAAGCTAGACGCAGAAGTCTCCATGGCTGAACTTTTAGGCTGTGAATACTATCTCCATTTCCAGTCTGGATTTGGACCGCTTACATCCAAAGTTGCACTCACCCATGACCTCTACAAAAAAGGAGACGCATTCTCTTATCGTATCAATCTTGCAAAAATGCATATTTTCGACTCCTTAAGCCAAGAATCTATTTTCTAAAAAGTGCTTTTTTGTATAAATCTTAGTGCCTTTCGCATTGTATCGTAAACGCTTACATCCTATCATTATGGTATAGATAGGAGGATATACTCTCTATGGCACTGAACCAATTGAAAAAAACATTTGCAGTTTCGCTTCTTTCGTCTTTGATGCTTTGCGGTTGTGTTAATTCGTATGATACGGAGTCTACGAACAATAATTCCAACAATAACGGATCCGACACAAGTGACAATAGTTTCTCTTTGGAAGATATTCAGAAGAAATACGATAACTTGGACTGGTCCTATGATGGAGAGGCATGCACAATCCGTATGTGTCACTGGGATTCTGCAGGCAGAAACGTAGAATCCGCTGTCCTTAACGCAATGTTGAAAGGCTTCAACAAGCGTTATCCTAACATCAAGGTCGAACTGGAAATCCTTACCGATTATGAAAATACCTACGGAAACAATATTTCCGCCAACAATATGCACGATGTCTTTTTGGTACCGGATGGCGCTTTCGGAAGCTGGGCTTCTACAAAGAAACTTGTAAACCTCACTCCCTATGTCGACTCTAGCACCATCATCGATACCGACAACATGTATTCCACATCCCTTACCCGTTATCAGTACAACTACGGAGCCAGCCGTCCCGGTTCCGGTGTTCAGCTTGCTCTTCCTAAGGATATCGGTCCTTATGTCATGTACTACAACGAGGATATCTTCAATCAGCTCGGCATCGAACTTCCTCCGACAGATCGTATCATGACCATGGATGAAGCTACCACGATGTGGCAGAGTCTTACCAAGACGAATTCCCAGGGCGATGTCACCTGCTATGGTGTCGGCGGTTTAGGAATCGAAGGTCTTGTCTGGTCTGCAGGCGGAGACTTCCTCAATGAAGACAGAGACGCCTTCCCGAGCGATTCCACTACTTTGGCCGGACTGAAAAAAGGCTATCAGTATATGCAGGATTCCTATTTCAAGTATCAGATTCAGCCTCCGAGTGAATTCACTGCCGGCCAGGATGCTTCTACTTTGTTCTCTATGCAGAAGGTCGCTACCTATATTGGCGGAAGATACAACGTCACCTCTTTCAAGAACCTCGATTTCAAATGGAACGTCTGCTATGTTCCTGCTTTTGAAGAAAACCAGAGCAAAAACATGTATTCCGGTTCTGTCGGATATGCGATGTCCTCCACCTGTGAGAATAAGCTTGCCGCCTGGAAACTGATCGAATATATCTCTAGCCGTGAAGGACAGGTAATTCTCTCCTCCACCGGTTTCCAGATTCCGGTCTATACCGATCTTGCCTTAAGCGATGATGTCAAACATAGAGAAGAGATCAACTATGCCGGACTCAATTATGAAGTCTTCGTCCATTCCGCTGAGACTCAGTCCTATGGTCTTTGGCAGTATCGCAACAACCAGAAATGGAAAACGATGGGTTATGACACCACTAGTGAATACCTGTATCATTCCGATCCGGAGAAGCGTTGGACTGTTGACTACTTCCTCTCTCAGGCAAAAGTCAAAGTCACTGAGAATCTCTGATATCCTGTTTTAAGCAAAATCGATTATGGAAAGAAAAAAGACATATTACATCAACAAGCGAAAAATCAATGACCATATCTATGGCTATCTTTTTTCTGCTCCTTTGATCATTGGTCTTATCTTGTTCTTCTTCATTCCGTTAGGATATGCCGTCTATCTCTCCTTCACCGACTACTCTTTCGCCAATATCGACAGTTACTCCTTTGTCGGACTACAGAATTACGCGAAAGCCTTCCAGGATGAATGGTTCTTACGTTCTCTTCTCAACGCTCTGATCAATGCGATCGGTGTACCGATCGGCGTATTCCTCGCTTTGATTTTGTCGAACATGTTAGTCAAGAATCCGAAATTCTCCGTCTTCTATAGAACGATTTACTACATCCCTACCATATGCGGTGCTGTTGCCATCACCTTCATCTGGAAATGGCTTTATACCCCGATATACGGATTCCTTCCTAAAATCTTTGCTTTCTTCGGTGTGAAGAACATGGTCTTCTTAGGAGAGGACTACTTCTTCCCCAGCATGATTGTCATGGGTGTATGGAGCGGTCTTGGCACATCCGTCTTACTTCTCTTTGCCGCTTTGAAAAATATCTCTAAAAATTTATATGAAGCCGCAGAAATCGACGGATGCAACGGATTCCAGAAGTTCCTCCACGTTACACTTCCTGGTGTCTCCCCCATCACCTTCTACATCCTTATCACCGGTATCATGGGATCCTTCCAGGATTTCTCCCGTTTCCAGGTCGTAAGAGGTGGCGTTCTGACAAAGTGGTCCGTCATGCCTGTATGGTATATCTATAACTATACTTCCAGCACCTGGAACTATCAGTTAGGATATGCTTCCGCTTTAGGCATCCTATTAGGCTTTGTTATTCTGGCGCTTTCCGCTTTCAATTTCGTCATTTCCAAACTGTGGGTGAAATATGAATAATCAAGATACTAGACAGCTCAAAGTCATCGAACAGCAGAAGAGAATCCGAAGACTCAAGATTCATAAAATCTTCTACAAGACAGGAGTCTATCTTTTCCTGTCCATCTTTGCTCTTATCTTCATCCTTCCTTTCCTGATTGCGTTATCCGCCTCCTTCACTTCTCCGAAGAATATCTTCGACTTCAAACTGATTCCGAATCCTGTCGATATCGGAAACTACGTAAAGCTCTTCTCTGAAAACGATGTCGGAAGAGCAATCCTCAACACCTTCCTTTACATCATCCCTCCAGTCTTTGTCGGTCTTTTCTTCTCTACTACTGCCGCTTACGCATTAGCAAGAATCAAATTCCACGGAAGAAGAGTCATCTTCTATATCATCCTTTCTACCATGGTTATCCCTGGTGTCATCATCTTGATGCCTTCCTACTCCTTATTTGTCAACTTCTACCATTGGTACGGTACCGCCTTACCTATCATCATCCCTGGATTATTCGGTAGTGCCGGTGTCATGTTCTATCTTTATCAGTACTTCCAGACTCTTCCGAAAGAGTTAGAGGAAGCCGCAGAGATTGACGGATTATCCCGCTTCGGAATCCTGATCCGAATCATCATTCCTGTCTCTATGCCGGCATTGATCACTCAGTTGATTTTATCCTTTAACGGTGCCTATAACGACTATATGACTCCTCTTCTCTATGTCGGTACGAATCCGAAACTCTATACGATTCAATTGCTCGTCAACTCCTTATCCACAGCTCAGAACACCCAGCATACTCTCCTTATGGCTGGTGCCATGGCTAGCTTAGTCCCTACCCTCCTTTTATACATCTTATGCCAGAAGTTTTTTATTCAAGGTGTTGCCACAACCGGCATCAAGAGGTGAAACATGAAAAAAAGAATTCAGACCATCTGTGCTATCGCAAGTTTAATCAGCCTAGTGGGCTGCACATCCAATACGGAAAGCGAATCCAAAGGAACAGAGACAGCTTCCTCTGATGTATTTGAAGAGAAATCCATCGCATGTTCCTCTTATCAGGTCACCTTCAAGCAGAATGAGGATAAATCCTCTATCTATCCCTATTTTTCCTTATCTTCTGACTCCTATTTCTATTCAGATACTCCGATTTCTTTGATCGTCAGAAGCAAATCCAGCGGAATCATTGAGACATTCAGCGAAAATATCTATACCAAAGGATATGATCAGTTATCTGAGACACAGAACGGATATGTCCTCTCTAGTCAGATCAAAACGGATAACGGTTCTCTCTTCTCTGTCAAGGACACCTATCAGAACGTGTCTGATCTGATCGTCATCAACCGTGAAGTCGAAGTCTTAGAAGCCAGTGATAGAGATGCTGGCTATGCAACATCCATCAGGTTCAAAGACATGAATGCTGTCAAGAATGATCAGTATGACTACTTCATGCCCTCCATCATCTACAAAGATACCGAGGATATGGTAAACGGAGCTATCTTCTCCAATACTGATTTGACCGGAAGAATCTACGTCAAGGAAACGAGAACCGGTCTTCCGATGATGTATCTGAGAAACAAGACAAAGAATGTCGCATTCTCCTTAGCCCATATCGCAGATAGTGTCTCTGCTGGTGGCATAGTCGGTGGTGGCGAAGGCGGTGAGGTCAACGACGAGATCCAGTATGGATCTGTCGGTATGACAATGACACCGGATGTCTCTGTCGATTTCTGCTATCCTTGCCACGAGGGACCTGTCACGTATGATGCCGGCGCCTCCTGGGCAAAGCGTTACCACACTGTCAAAGTCGGCGCAAAGGACGGATTCAAAGTCGCCGCACTTCTTCAGAGCGCAGCCGATTATCAGACATCCATGACAGATTCCTTTGAAAAGATGTTTATCGCACAGAACACCTCTGTTGCCAATATCGACATCGATCAGATTTATGAAGACAACATGGAAATCTTCGAAAGCGAATATAAAGAATATGGATCTGGTTCTACTCTCTTCGGTGGAGAACCCTGGTCTTTATCTCTTCCGAATGCAGAAGCAAAGCAAGGCTATTCTTCTCAGATGGGCTTTGTCGGACAGCAGATTCCTGTCGGATATCAGATGTATCGCAAAGGACTGATCGAAAACGATGCCGAACTGAAGAGAAAAGGAAAGACCATTCTTGATTTCTGGTCTTCCGACCGCATCAACAACAGCTATTTCCCCTCTGTCTGGTGGGATCCGAGTGATTCCGGAGGAAGCAGAAGAAACTATCCTTCCTTCTTACGCTGTATGATCGACGGAATGGAGGGCATGCTTGATGCCTATCTCATCTCCAAAGAGTACAACGAAGAAAATAATCAGTACAGATCGATGGTAGAAACCTTTGCAGAGCATCTCGTTTCCAAGCAGAATGAGGATGGTAGCTTCTACAGAGCCTATAACGTCGACGGCAGTGTCAATACCGACACGAGCAATGCCGCATTCCAGGGAACGAGCACTCTTAACACTCCTATTGCAGTCCGTTTCCTCTTCAAGATGTATGAATTGACCCAAAATAACAACTACTACGTCTCTGCAATGAAGGCTGTCGAATACTGCTATAACGAGCTCTATCTCGGATTAGGCAAATATGTCGGAGGTACTCCGGATAACCCCAATACCGTAGATAAAGAGGCCGCCGTCTATGCGATGTACTGCTTCACTTCCGCCTATCAGATGACAAAGGAAGAGAAATATCTGAAAGCCGCGAAACACGCAGCCGTATGTTCTCTCTCCTGGGTCTACTCCTATGATTTCGCTGTCCCTTGCAACACATCCATTGAAAACATCAACACCTTCAAATCTGGTGGAGTCAAAGGATTCTCCATGATTGCGACAGGACATAGCTCCGCAGATAACTACGCCGCCTATATCTACTACGAACTCTTCAACCTTTATGTGCTCTCTGAGGATTCCTTCTTCTATGACGCCAGCTACTTCATCCAGAACAACACAAAGCTTTCCAACGATTATGACGGAAGAATGAACTTCAAATACAAGGCTTTGATGCCAGAGGCAACAACGATTGCGGACTTCGACTTCAAGTCGGTCGGAACCTGGTTACCTTGGTCCTCTATCGCCAATGTCGAACCGATCACCAATATGGAAAAGACATACGGCATAAAGGATGTCAGCAAAAACAAAGACGATCTTAAGACGCTTCAAACTAAATTAGATACTTACGGAATCGGAGGAATTTCAAAATGAAAAAACGTAATGTCTCGTTGCTTTCCATCCTTCTTTTATCAACCATGTTCTCTCTTTCGATGTCGAATGTGAATAAGACGACTGCTACCTTCACTACCACGCCTCATGTACTTCGTGCCAACGACTCCACTTCCTGGACAGCAACTGGCGGAGATTATTCCATCAGCGAAGGTGTCATCACACTCTCCTCAAATTCCGAAAAGAACAGTAACTTCTTCATCACCGATCAGTACGAGACGTTAGGAGATTATACTGTCTCCGTTTCCGCTGTCGGTACGAAAGGATTCCCCATGCCATCCACTACCGATATCGGTATCGTCCCATGGTACATCGATAGCAATAACTATATCGTTATCTATCTCAACTGGTCATCAACAGACCGTCCTTCTGAATTAAGAGAGATTCAGATCACAGGCCGTATCAATGGTAAGGTCTTACCTGTCAGAAGCGGAGGCTCCTGGACTATGAAGGAGTGGAATGATTTCTGGACCGATGGACAGGCCGTCAAAGAGAATTCTGTCAACACCTTAAAGGTATCCAAGACGAGAAGCGCAACCAATGACTCTGATATCTTTACCGTGACATTAAATGATACCCTCTCGAACAGTCTTGAAATCAGAGATACCGTTCAGTTCGATAGCTTCAAGCCGAAAGTCGGTGTCTACGGATACAACGATACCGTCACATTCACTGACTTTACTTTTACAAGTAATTCCTCTGCTAGTCAGTATAAGAGCCTAGGCAATGGCATCGGAAGATCCGAAAACGGATCCTTATCCTATACCGATGGTTCCTATAGTATCGATAGCAAGAGTTCCACTGATCCTATCAACAATGTCGCCTTACTCAATAATAGCAATGCTACCGGCGGATTCAAGATTACTGCCGATATCGCTGTCACAGAAGAAGCCGATAGCGGTGCCATCGCCTTAGTTCCCTATTATGAAAATGAATATTCCTATCTCACTTTAGGAATCAAGAAAGAAGATGGCAAATTATACGCTTATGCGAAAGGAAAGAAAGTAACATCTATCTCTACCACTCTTACCTTCGATGAGATTGATGAGAAGACGGAAATTGCTGACATCACTTCCTTAAGTGAGATCACATCTTTGACCATCTCTAAATCCGATGGTACATTCCGATTATCGGCAAACGGAGCGGATAAAGTCTTATACACCTATACCGATGCCTACTTTGTCCAGGGAAATAACTCCTTCCCGAATAAACTTTTCGGTTTTTCCTGTTCTGGTGTAAAGGCCACCATCACGAATCTTGCTTCCAGTTCTTACTATGCAGAATACAGCGTATTGGAAAAGAAATTAGGTGGAAAATCCGTCTTTGTCTCCGCTAGAAGCGAAGATAGTGTTTCCTATGCAGAAGGCTCTTACATCTTCTCAGAAGAGGCTATCACTCTTAACGACACCACCAAGCATGCCTCTGTCTATTACGGTTCCGGCAAATACGGTAACGTCAATATCTCCGCTACCTTCTCTGGTCTTTCTGAGAAATCTGCATTCGGTTTCTACTCTTATCTATATGATATCAACAACTATGTGAAGTCCTATATCGATGTAGCGACAAAGAAACTGTACATTGAAAAATCTGTAAATGGAGCTGTGACAACAAGCGATGTCGAACTCAGTCAGGATTTCGGTGAATCTCATACTCTCTCTTCCGTTCTCAAAGATGAAAAGATAACCATCTCCTTAGACGATACCGTAATCCTCTCTGATGAAAGTGTCACGATCAATCTCCACGACGAAGCGAAGGTCGGATTCTTAGGAGGAGGAGCCTCTTTCACTGTCTCTAATGTCCAGGTGAGCGGATTCAGTCCTCTTGATCCTATCGATGTCGAAGACTTCACCTTCTTCGGACAGAGAGTCAACTCTTGGAGCTACGACCAGGAAAACAAGGTCATCTCCAATCAGTTGATCAATGGTGTCGATAACGGATGGAAAGCAACAAACGCCTTATATAAGAATACAGAAACAAAGAATCTCTACATGGGTGCCTGTATCCAGGTCAATGAAAGAACAGGAAACGAGTGGAAAGTCGGCCTGATGCCTTACTACAAGGATGCCGATAACCATGTCATCGTCTGGTTCTCTCAGTGGAGCGATGGCGGATGCAAGATCGTCATCACCGCCAGACTCAACGGTCACACTGTCGGTGCCGAATGGAGAGAAAGCGGAGACATCGGTGTCAACATGTTAGAGAAGAACTATCTTGAAACCAGCATTCAGGGAAACAAGGTTTCCGTCTATCTCAACAAGGGATTCACTCCTATCTATGAAACCACCATCGATGGATTAGAAAACAGAAACATGGATATGGCATTCACTGGATTCCAGTCCGGTAACGGCATTGCCGCAACCTACAGTGAATTCACCATGGTATCCGAAAAGAGAATCTATGGCTTTACAGAAAAACCGGTCATCATCGAAACCGGAACCAGAAAGACAACCGGTACTGTCGGTGAAGTCATCACCTTACCGATCTATACCGCAGAAAACTCCATCGGAGACTTCCTCACTCCTGTTGTCAAAGTAACGGATAGCAATAACAACGACGTCACCGTCAGCAAGAACCGCTTCACACCGGAGAAAGCCGGAACCTATCACGTCAATGTCACCTGTTCTGATTCTTGGGGCAACGAGGCCGATCCTATCGAGTACGATATCGTCGTATCTGAAGGATATGTCGATCCGGATGATAATAAAACAAGCGATAATGATACCTCTAAGACCAGCGATAACAACACAACTGACAACTCTGGAGAGACAAAGAAAGGTTGCGGAGGTAGCATCATCGCCGCAACGAGCACTATAGCCGCTGTTACACTTATCGGTACCGGTCTTGTCATCAAGAAGAAAAAGGAAAAATAATCATTGGCATATTTCAGAGAAAAAGGAGGAAATGAACAATGAAAAAAAGTTTTAAGCTCTTCACACTCATCACATTGACCTTGTTGGCATCCTGTGGTGCTAACACTTCCGAGACGGTAAAACCGACAGAAAGCACACCTGCTACTGACACTGCAAAGCCATCCGAATCTTCCGAGTCCACTGACACCGCTCCTGTAGTCATCGCTGTCGAATCCATCGATATCACAAATGGAGCCTCCATCGATGTCAACGAAGGAGAAAGCGTTCAGCTTAACGCTGTTGTCCTTCCGGAAAATGCAACCGATAAAACCATCACCTGGACTTGCAGCAACCCTGATGCTGCAACAGTTGACGCCAACGGTCTTTTCACCGCTAAGGAAGTGAAGAGCGACCTCGTAGTCAAAGTGACTGCCAAAGCCGGCGAGAAAGAGACATCCATTGATATCACCATCAAGAATGTCGTGAAAGCTACAACTATTACGTTCAGTGAAGGTCACTATACGACAGCCATCAAAGATCCTAAGGAATCCTATAGCGTAGATGACTCTGTGACATTCACTGTTGTCACCGATTCCGGATATGATATCGAAACCGTACTTGTACAGAACGCTGATGGAAACTCCGTACTCACTCCGACTAGTTATGGTATCTACTCCTTCGCACTCACTGAAGGTGAAAACAAAGTCGTCATCACAGAAAAAGAAGTCGATATGAAGGGATACTCCTTCGCAAAGGTTTACAACGATCCACATTATGCAAACTTCACTGCGGACGATGCTGTCACAGTCTATTCCAACAACTGGCAGTCTAACCTCTTAGTCAAAGAAGCCAGCGATGAAATCAAGGCAACCGATTCCTACACAGTCAGTGCCCATATTCAGACACAGAGCAGCGCTCCTGTCGATTACAATCAGTTAGCTGTCGGTATGGTTGTCTACTATGAAGACGAAAGCAACTACCTCATCGGTTACACACAGTGGGTTGATTTCGATAAGGACGGTTGGTGTCGTGAATTCAACCTTACCGGATTCATCAATGGTACCGATGTTGGATGGCATGATATGTGGTTAGAGGGTGCCGAGATCAATCCTTCTGAAGGATATGATTTCAGCATCAGAAGAGAAAACTCCAATTTCACCTTCTCCTTAGTCTACAAAGGCACAGAATATAAGAAAAATACTTCCATCAGTGATTTAGGAGACAAAAAGACCACTTCCTTAGGTATCTTCAACCAGGATAAGAATCCTGTCACCTACACAAATATCTCTTATGCAAAATATGTCGCTCCGGAATACTTTGAAATCACATCCGGCAGTGCAACCGTTACCGACGTTGACGGAACTGTCACCTATACTGTTCCCACCTCTAACTGGAAAACAGGTTTTGCCGTAAAGAATTTCAACGATATTGCTGATACCACACATTACACCATCTCCACTCATATGCAGACAACCGGAAGCACTCCGTTCACGGCAGAAGCTTACTGGGGTATCGTCGTCTACTATAAGGATGAGGGCAACTTCCTCATGCTTTATTCCGATTACAACGCAGGCAACCCGAATAGCCGTGGTCTTCACATGATCGGAAACAAAGATGGCGCTGTAATAACTCCTGAATAGGGCGAAGATAAGTGGACAGATGGAACTCCTATCTATCCTGAGAAAGGATTTGATATCACTATCGAAAGAAATGGTGACACCTTCAATACCACCGTCGTTCAGGAAGAAACCACTGTCACATGGAATTACACCCGCGAAGGATTCGATGGTACACTGAAGGGCAGCAAAGTTGGACTCTGGGGATCTGGTGCCATCGGAACCATCACTGCTACTGACTTCACCGTTACCGCACAGGAATAACTATGAAAAGAATCTCTTCTACACTCCTTCTTCTTTCGGTTCTTACCTTGGTCAGTTGTAATAATACAGAGACGGGAGGGGAGTCAACACTCCCCTCTTCTTCCTCTTCCTCTAATTACACGGATACAGAAAGTAAGACCAAAAAAGAATGGAACGGTTTTACAGCCGATATTGAGATCAGCCAAAAGATTTCGGATTCGTTTGAACTCTATCTGAAAGGAAGCTGGGACAACTTCACTTCTTCCACACCGCTTTCCAAGACGTCCTATTTCAATTATCATGGCACTGTAGATGCTAAAGTAGATTCTGAAACTGTTTATAGCTACTATGTCGTTATCAATAATGATGAAACTTATAAAGAAAATATACTGAACGAAAAAGACAACAAAGTTCAATTTTCTTCTACAGATGATGAGTTGACTTTGTCACATAAAGTCATTGATTTCATCAATTATCCTGAAGTCACTGATCAATGGACTATTCTTAACGGTCCTACATCGAATGTGACAGAAACGGAAAACGGAATCAAAGTAGAGAATTATAGCTGGCAGTCCGGTTTCGTATGCCAGAGGAATGTTTTAGGCGAAGAAGATTACACGATGAATGCTCATTTCAAAGGCACCAAGAGTTCACCATACACGGATGAAACTTATATCGGATTCGTACCCTATTATTACGATAGCGAGAATTATCTTTTCGCTTATGTACAGTGGTGTAACTGGGACGGCTATCAAAGCGTTGTCCGTGAAATCGGTATAACTGGTTTCATCAATGGAACCTCCGCTGGTTGGAATGATATCTGGAATACCAATAACGTAACCACCATGCCAGTCACTGGCTTTACTTTGACTATGACAAGAACCGGAAACACTTTCAGTGCAACCTTTACCGGTGACGACAATCAGACGTTCTCCGGCTCAAAAGTTTTCACAGGCTTAAAGAGTGGATCCGATTACCTCGGTATCTATGTACAGAATGATGTCGTAGAGATCGACGGTTATCAGGTTACAAAAGCTTAAAGGAGGAAAAAAGATATGAAAACGAAATTATCCTTACTCCTTCTGCTTCCTTTACTCATCCTTTCCGGTTGTGGAAAGACCACTAGTAACAATACATCGATAAACCCATCGGATACTACTGCATCTGAAGACGTATCTGTCTACAAAGGAATGGTAAATGATACCATCTCCATCAAAGTCGATGACTCTAAAGTAAATGTCTATTTCCAGAATGCAGGTATTGCTGAAGCAACAATAGAAGATAACCTCATCAAAATCACTCTTTTAAAAGAGGGAGAGACGAAATTCGAAATCCGTTATGATAGTGGAACTAGTATTTACTATGACTTAGTCGTCTACGACTTTTCCTTCCACGGATATGAATCCACACCGATCGGAACTAGCATTCAACTAGCAAAAAGCAGAAGTGATGCTGTCTTCTCTGTATCCGATGAAACTATCGCAACCATCGATAATAACGGCGTTCTTATCGGACGAAAAGAGGGCACGGTGACAGTGTCGTTAACTTATGACGATGTCTCCTACTCAAAAGATATCTTCATCACCAAAAAAGAAAGCAGAATTCAGAAATTCTATCGTAACTCAAAATATCTGAAGTTCCACGGAAGAAACGAATTCAACACCGATTCCGTCAACATGGATGATGAAGCAGCTGGTTTTGAAGTCACGTTCTATGGCACAAATCTGAGCTGTGAGATGCAGGGCTTTTATGCGGCCTATTATGGTCCTACTATGTTCTCTGTAATCATCGATGATGCAACAGATTACAATTCCAACTATTTTGCTTTCACTAGTACAAATAACACCGAATACTCCCTTGTGAAAGACCTTGAGGAAGGTTTCCATACCATCAAAGTCCTGAAAAGAACGGAAGCTGGTGCAACTTATGCTAGCCTGACATCACTGACAACCGATGGATATTTCATCAGAAATGAAACAGTAGACAAACTTAAATTAGAAGCATACGGTGACTCTATTACTGCAGGATACGGAAATCTAAGAAGCAGCACAGAGGCTGATGGCACCAACAGCAACATCCAGAATACGCTCATGACTTATGAGTGCGTCGCTTCCCGTATCTTAGATGCTGACATCAATGTCATGGCTAGATCCGGTATCGGATTATCCGTTGCTGCCAATATCGTCGGTGACTATAACATGAATACCAGATACGAATATATGACACCATTATCCGATACGAAATGGAACATGCATAACTATATTCCTGATGTTGTCATCATCAATCTAGGAACAAACGATAGCTGGAGCGGAAAGTTTGACCGTAAGACTTATGTTTCCCAGTATGTTACCCTAGTCAAGAATCTAGTGTCCTATTATGGTACCGATGTATCCTTTGTTCTTTGCTGCGGTTTAATGGAAACGGGTGTCTTCCCAATCATTCAGAATTATGTATATCCTTCCCTATTGAAAGAAGGAATACAGAACATCGCAACGCTTGAATTTGAAAAGAGTACATCTAACGGACATCCGTTGATGAACGAACACCAGAAAGCAGGTGAACAGCTTGCTGATACAATTAAAGAGCTGATTTCTTAAAACATAAAGAGGCTGTAAAGACATCCGTTTAAAGGATAGCTTACAGCCTTTTTGTTTGTTTACTACAAACGAAAATAGACGTTAAAATTGACTTCATTTCGCAAAAATGAAAAAATTCTAAATTTGCGAAGTATAAAACCTGACTTTTGGAGTCGCCTATTAAATCTACTACTCATTTGAAGTTTTAAAAACATTTTAGGCTCGAAAAAGGATGCTATGTCACTCTTGTACTGAACCTCACTTGTTAGATCGATGGGCATTACACAAATTCAAATGTTGTGATATAGTTCTTTTTAAAGTCCAACATCAGTGGTGCAGTATACTCATCTCCAAAACAAGAGAATAATATATAAGATTCGGGACATCTGACGCTCTTGATGATGCTTTTGCTCCTCATTATTCTAACCAAAAATTGGCAATTGTGATTAGAATGGTTAGAATATGGGTAGAATAGAGTTGAGAGGTGAGCGGAATGAAATTCCAGAAAACAGAAATGGTCGAGCTAAAATCCATTGTGATGGATGACGATACATTGAAAGAAACTATGAATGCAGCTGTAAAGACATCCGTTTAAAGGATAGCTTACAGCCTTTTTGTTTGTTTACTATAAGCGAAAATAAGCGTTAAATTTTACTTCATTTCGCAAAAATAAAAATTGTTTAAATTCGCGAAGTATAATATAATCATTATAGGTATACAATTATGAAACTCATAGAAAGAAACGATTATCTGACTAGGCTTATCAATGTGATGGATATTCCTGATATCAAAGTCATAACAGGAATACGAAGATCAGGAAAGTCCAAATTGATGGATGCTTTTCATAATTACCTTTTAGAAAAAGATTGTAATATCATTCATATCAAACTCAATCTAAAGGAATTTGAATCTCTATTGGATAAGGATAGACTCTACGATTACATCTCAGAACATTATAAAAGTGGAATCAATAACTATCTGTTAATTGATGAAGTTCAGATGTGTCCCGGTTTTGAAAGAGTCATAAACAGTCTATATGAGGAAGAAAAATTCGATATCTATCTGACCGGATCCAACGCATTTTTATTGAGCAGTGATTTGGCTACATTATTTGGTGGTCGTGTTTTTGAAATCAACATGTATCCTTTTTCCTTCCGAGAATATCTCCTCTATTATCCCTCTGATAATATCGATACATCATTCGATGATTACTTCCAGTCAACTGGTATGGCAGGTGCCTATCTGTACCGAAATGAAAAAGATACTCTCTCTTATCTAGAAAGCATCGTCAAGACAACCATAATTAAGGATATCGTCAACAAATATAAGATTGAGAATGTAGACCTATTGAAACTAATTTATGAATTTCTGATGGATAACGTCGGAAATCAGACGTCCATAAGAAACATCGCCAATAAACTATCTGCGTCCAGTTACAAGACTAATGACAAAACCTGTGGATGCTATATTGATTATCTTTGTAGGAGTTTCCTATTCTATCCTATCCAAAGATATGATGTAAAAGGAAACAAGTATTTAGAGTCCGATAAAAAGTATTATCTTGCAGATATCGGATTCAGAAGAGCGATATTAGGCAATCGATACATAGATAGAGGACACCTCTATGAAAACATAGTAGCCATTGAGTTACTAAGAAGAGGTTATGAGGTCTACGTCGGCAAACTTTATAATAAAGAGATTGATTTTGTCGTCATCAAAAACGGGAAGAAGACCTATATTCAAGTCAGCGATGATATTACAAATGAAGAGACCTTCAAAAGAGAAGTCTCTCCCTTATTGCAGATAAAAGACGCTTATCCAAAGCTATTGATAGCAAGGACAAAAGATGACGTCAAAGATTACATGGGAATCGAGATTATCGATATCGCCCGATGGTTGGTGAATAGATCAAACTGACAATATTCGCCATCATACGATTTATAATAAGACAGTAAAATTGCTCTTTTTTGTGTTTGTCAATAAAACTATTTAATCACTTAAATTGAGGTAATAGGTAATGCATATATCTTATCATCTATTTTATAGATGGCTGATGTGTTACATACAATACATGAACTTCCAATCTCATAATTGGAACCTGATAATTGCTTGAATGATTTGACATCCTTTTTAGAGAATTCCACACCGGATTTGCATTCCACAAAATGTAGTACGCCACCTTGCAGAATCACTAAATCAATCTCATTCTGATTCGTATCTCTGTAATAATATAGATTCTCATCCATTCCATTATTCCGGAAGGATTTTCGTATTTCATTGACGATATAAGTCTCTACGAATCTTCCTTTGAATATAGACCTTTGCAACACTTCTGGATTATTCAGTCTCGCCAAATAGGCTGCAAGGCCTGTATCTGAAAAGTATATTTTCGGTCTTTTTACTATTCTCTTTATGACAGATAACTCATTATATGGCTGAAGGAGATAAACAATATCGCCAGCCATAAGAACACTGATCCAAGATTTAATCGTTTCCACTTTCACTCCGACCGATTTCGCAATCGTATCATAGACAAGTTCTTCACCAGTCTGGGAAGCTAAAACCTCCATGAAGTTTTGAAACTTCAGTTTATCCTTGAGATTGATCAACTGTGACACATCTCTCTCTAAATAGGTAGAGACATAATCCGAATAATAATTATTCGAATCCAATTCCTTGTTATCATACAGTTCTGGATACATACCTCTGATGATCAGGGAGAACAATTCAGAACTTTCCAATTTAAAGTCTTGTGATCGCTTTGCTGAAACAACAGGATCCGCATCAAAAGGCTCTTCTGTAC
The DNA here is from genome assembly GCA_963621825.1 of bacterium. Classification (GTDB taxonomy): domain Bacteria; phylum Bacillota_I; class Bacilli_A; order RFN20; family CAG-288; genus Enterosoma. Next base: position 82,903 of record CAVFFP010000005.1, on the reverse strand, counting down.
AATTGAATATCTCTCTTGCGCTCAACGGTGACATCCTGATGATAGAAACTCTTCCAGCTAAAGATTCACTGACAGCCTTCATCAATTCATAAGTACTGGATCCCGTAATGATAAACATTCCATAATTCGATCCCTTCTCCATTTTTTCTTTATTCACAATCGTTTCCAATACTTCAAATAGTTTCGGAGCATATTGGATCTCATCAATAATCAATGGCCACTTATGCATCTGAAGGAAAAATTCAGGATCACGGATTGCCAGTTCTCTTTCTCTTAGGTCATCCAAAGACACATAATCATAATGAAATTCTTTTTTTATCTCATAACAGAGAGTCGTTTTTCCTACTTGTCTTGCGCCTGTAATCAAGGTAACCGGCTTATTCATGATACTTTTGATAATCTGTTTCTTGATTGTTCTCTCAATCATAATTTGCATTTGTTCCTATATCTACCTATATTCTATATTAGTATTATTTCCAGTTCAACTGGAAATTTTACTAAAAAGTCATTGTACAGCATGGACGTATTCTGAAAAATCATCATCTTAAAACGCTTGATATAAAATCAAGACACCGAAAATAGAAATCTAATCTAACTCCATTGTCTAGTTATGATTAAAAATTGTTTATGTTTTCCCTTATGCAATCAGGTATTATTCGTTTTCTATAACTTTGTTTTTATATCTTCTAGAATAAACAAACATAACAATACCAAAAATCATAATCGCCAATGCATAGAAATGACTCGTTGCAAGTGGCCCAACTACATTTGTCCTCTCTCTGAGGAATTCCATCACAAATCTTATGACACCATATGAAATATATGTAATATAAAACGCTTCTCCTTGTCTCAGTTTGTTCTTTATAATCAATAACACAATAACAATGAAAGCAGTAAAATCTAAACACGCTTCTAATGGCTGTACAGGAAACAATCCTTTTGTTGTTCCATTCGTGATACCCCATCCTACTTCAATACCATAACAGCATCCCGCACACATACAACCAATACGATAGAAAGAGAGTTCTAATAGAATTCCTGGTACAAGAAAATCCATCTGTTCTAATTTATTTAATTTCAAAATCCAAAATATAAGCAACAAAAATATCGGAGTAAAGAAGAAAACACCAAACAGAGAATATCCTCCTCTCCATGATATTCCACTCTTTATAGATGCCGGATTTTCAATCAAAAACATTATCTTGGCGCTAAAAGTCTCCAAGATAATCATGATGAATCCTAACAGCAAAGAGATATACCATTTGTGCTGATATCTTTTTGCCATAATCATATAAAAAGCAACACTAAATATGATTCCGAACATCCAGAAAAACATCAATGATGACATCTTTCCAATATAAGGCAACATGATTATTTCCTCAGCCAACGATCTAATGTCGAATCATAAGCAACTGTAACAGATGTTGTAGATGAGTTAGATCTTGTCACATTCAGAGTTATTGTCCCATCAGTGTTAGTGTATGGATAATAAGATGAGGCAAAATAGGCATATTTTGTATTAGTAGATGTATCCGTAAAAGTATGTTCATCCTCATCATATGTGCAAGCGTTTAATGTGCAGGTAGAATTATCAGCTAAAGTAAATGTTGTACCGATATTAAAGTAATACATTTCAGAATCGCTGATTTTGAATATTCCTGTTCTAAAGCTATAATCGCCCACTTTGGCACCTTCAGATGTTCCATTTGTATAGTAACCCTTACCATATGAAACCAAGGGACGTGAATACCCCTTCATTACACCATTACGATTAGTTCCTCCGACCATGTAGTCATAACCGTAAGTCACTATTTTCACGTCACTATGTTTTTCCATCAGTTTAGCAAATGGGTTCTCATCAGTCGAATAATCAATATATTCAAGATTAGTTGTAGTTCCATCGGAAGAATATGCTATTCGATTAAAGTCCATCTCGCCTGCCAACAAATACTCTCTCACATCGACATTGCCGCCTTGGAAAACAAGGGTTCCATAAATCTTAACTCTGTGTTGGCTATAGTATCGCCATAAAGATTCAGACTCGAAATAAACCTTGCCACTATTAGCGAATTGACTTTCATCAATCATATCTTTTTTTACCATCGTCATTTTTTCCGAATCATAATAATAAGCGCTATTCCCTAAAGCAGATATCTGAGCCGATTTCTTACTTTCGGAATCAAAGGACATGATGATATTGCTGTCTTTATCTGCAATCAAGGACATGCCTGGCATCAGTTTAATAGACTGTGAGAATGTCATATTTGTATTCACTAACAAAATATCAAAGAAACTAGACACTGGGAAATTGAAATTAATTGTATCAACTTCAGCGCCAGGATTAATAATGATATTAGACATTTGAACGGAACAATTAAAGAATGAAATCTTAAGTCTTTGCGATAAGCAAAACTTGACTTCGTTACTCGTTTCATTTTTTCCGTCAGTAATCTGTTTATTATTCATCCCTTCTATTTCAACATACGAATCCTCTTGTTGTGAGATTTTGAATAAAACAGTATCATTTAAACCGCCAAGAAAATTAATCAGAATCTCAGATTGTGAATAACTAGTCGTTTGTGCAAAGCATCTAGCTATTAACTGACACCACCCATTTTCAGAATTACAGATTCGCAATTTACATCTGAAATAAGGAAGTGAATATATTTGAAACGGCAACACTTTATTTTGAACGAGATCAAGGGTTGCAGTTCCACCACGATAATCGTAGATAACAGCCAATGTATAAACATATCCGCCATGAGCAATTACTTCACCTACAGTTTTAGAATTCTTAATCAATCCATAGACATTCAATGTCCCGTTTTCAACATATATATTATGGCCGTTAAGATCTAATGTCACATATTCATCAGCTATATGACCCTCATAATTAGTGTTTGAGGTTGTTCCATAATTGGCACCAATTACTAATGTTCCATATAAATACAAATCTGATTGAAGGCAAATTGTATATTGATTCGTATGATTCGAATCTTCCGGTTCTATGTCGAGAATTGTCGTGTGCTTTCCAGAAATAGTAACATCACCACTATTCAATCCGAAATTAATCGTAACACCAGAAGCTATTTTTGTGCCAACCACCGTTTCACCACTAGATGTCGTTATTGTCGAAGTTTTGTCTCCCAAAAAGATAATATTCTCTTTTTCGAAATAAGACGAATCCTTCATTAAATTGAATTCATCAGCCGAACCAACATACTCATTAAAAGTATATTCTCCTTCCGTGGTGTAACTCGATATTGTTTTTCCTAAATGATAAGTAGAAATGCTAGCCATCTCGCTCTTATTAAAGACAGCATAATATATTTTCGACTCTGCGACTGTTATCGGCAAAGACACGGCCGTATCACTCGGTGTCCCATCTTCGTTTTCCTCTACAAGGCCAACAAACTTATATTCATCTGCCGCAGTTAATGATAAAAGATCACTTATATCAGTGCCTGTGAGCAATTTGTTCTTAGCCACATTTATCTTCTCTTTCACATCATTTCCATAATAATTATATGATTTCACATATGAATCTTTTTGTTTTGATGATAAATCGTATTTACCAGTATATGTATCGGCGCTACACCAACTAGATTCAAGATAGATTCTTTCAGTAACATCTAACACTAGAAGCAGTCCATCATAATCACCCGTTCCCTCGTAATAGTGTGTTCCGACAGCAATTTCTTGGGCATCTAGTCCCCCTTTGACAATTGTTGTCATATAAGAAAAAAAGTCGTTATAGTCATCTTGGGTTGTAGTAGTTCCGCTCTTTATCAAGACTTTCTCATACTCTGTCTTTTCAATGTTCTCACACACCGCATACTTAAAACTAAGAGTGACAGTATCACCATTATCAATGACATCATCCTTATCACTGACCTTATCTGATGTATTGAGTCGATTCACGATATAACGGGATGCACCAATCGTTACAAAAAGAACAAATAGAACAGAGAATGTGCAGATCAGCCTGACAAACAAAGATTTATTTTTCATATATCTTTCTACTCCTTCTACACTGCACTTTTCGACAATCCGAAAGTGATATTGTATTTCGGATTGTACTCTAAAATATCTGTGTTCAATGTATCTATATCCATTTCAAAAGAAAAGACGACAGGCACTTTATAGACCGTCCCTAAATGAGCATCTGTTCTAGGGTAAGTAGAATCTAACGATGCAACCGTAGACAAAGAAATATCATTCTTTGTTTTCATCGGAAAAGAGAACAACGTCGTTGTTCCATTTTTTGTCTGAATCGTCCTGCTCGATTTCTGTGCAGAAAAAGTATATCCCGTATAATTTTCAGGATAAAGAGTCAATGAGTCGATAAGATTATTCTCCGTACTAGAATAACCAGTATAAGAAAAAGAGATAGTCAGATAAGCATTATCATCATAGGCGACTGTAGACATCACCTGAGTATCCACAGTCGTTTTGATTGTCAGATGATTATCATCAATAACAGTCTTTGTAACAGAATCATCATCCGGATTCAGTCTTTTTGATGTTGTGATATTGCTCATGCTATTCGCTACAATAGCAAAGCCGAATTCCGAAAGCCCATATTCATTCACTTCGACGTCTGCGACGTCGACGATGATGGCATCAGTCTCTACTGACCCCCCCCCCGTGTTATACCACGTGCAAAAACCAATCCCCAACAGTGAAGTCACCGACAGGGATAAGCAAATGCCAGGAATCTGATACGGAGGAATCAAAAATCGTTTCTTCATCGTATCACCTCGCAAACGATAAAACACATGGTGTTAAACTTGCTATTCATAATAATTTATCTTAGCACATTCAATCAGTTATTCGCGGTATATTTTGCGTATAACGTCAAATCCGAGAGAACAGGAGTAAGATCGGTAAACTGACCAGCATTGACGTTAGTAAGATCCGTATACCAGCCTAAGAAGGTATGATCTTCATAAGTCGGAGTAGGAATAGAGGATAAAGGAAGTGTCTTTCCTTCTAATACACTAGACATCATGATACTGGAAGAACCATTGATCTTACCCGCACCAGGATCAAAGAAAACAGTATGATAAACCGTAGTCTGAGTGTCAGCTTTCATGCCAAAGAGGAACGACCAAGTACCATCACCTGTCATCTGATATACATATCCGTTAACACGGTTCAGATAGAAGTCTCCTTCTACAGCCTGAGAAGAAGCAGTCGCATCACTCTCAGGAGTCGTAGTACCAGTAAACCAGCGATTGGAACGAGGTCTATCTAAAACGACATCCTCCGTATAACCATCGGAATAAGTGATTGTAAGAACATAATGGGAAGCATCGGACTTCTCTTCGTTATAGGTGATATTCATAACAGAGATACCATTGGTTCCGTTCTTCAGTTCGAAGGTTTTGCTTGTACCATCTGTAAAGGTGACAGTGATTGTCATTCTTCCATTGCTATCGGGATCAGAGACTTCAAAGCTTTCGATTCCGTTTCCGTCTTTTCCACTCGGAATCGTAATGACAGAACTCTGTGTGCCATCCGTATAGGTAAACTGAATGGTAGGATTGCCATCCTCATCCTTATTGACTAAGACTTCCTTGATTCCTCTTCCCTCTAAGACAGGGACAGAGATAACGGTGTCTTCGACACTGTTATCCGTATAAGAGATGGTAAGCTCTACGCTCTTTCCGTCACTTGAGATCTTGGATGTCACATTCTTGATAGAGACTCCGTCTTTTCCAGAGATACCTCTAGGAACGATGAAAGAGACAGGCTCTGTCTCATCATCCGTAAAGGTGATTGTGACAATCGTATTCCCAGTCGAAGAGTCATAAGTAGAGAAAACCTCTTTGATCTGTGTTCCGTTTCCCGTATCGAAGAAGGAACAGGAGGCAAGAGGATAAGACAAAGTCAGTGCTGAGACAATAAGTAGCATCCTTTTGAATAATCTGTTTTTCATTCTGTTACCCCCTTAACATGCTGTTTCAGTCCGTCGATAGCCGGAACCTGATCGAATAGGATTGGATTGTTCTTCTCTTCATTTCCGTTTGTGATGAAGCGGAACGGATGTGTACCGATGGTGACGATGACACAGTCTACAAAGAGAGAAGATAATCCGCCGCCTTTGTTGTTCTCGATCGTCTCATCCAATAACGACACCTCAGTTTCACTGCTATAACTGTTATAGGTCGTATCACTTTCGATATTGACAGTAGAGTTGTTCTCTCCTCCGCCATAGTAGGCAATAGCGGTATTGAGATAACTCACATCATCCTTCTGATAGACAAGACCTTTCTTGTTGGACTCTTTCTTCAGAGCGGATTTCATCGGGAAGATATCATCGATTGTGACATTCTTGTTTCCGTATCCCATCTGATTGAGAGTTCTGGAGATATTCTCTTCGATGAGGGAGGAGACATCGATGCTATCGATGTTCTTCCAATCATAGAATCTCGTATCTCCCTTCAGTGTCAGCTGAACAGGTTTGCTAGTTCCACCAATCTTTTCCGGAAGGGGGGAATTAAGATAACTGCCTAACAGTTTTGTCAGCATCGTCGGTATTCCACCATAGAGAAGAGGACCATTGAACATCGATTCAAAGGCAACGGAGAAGACGCCCGATCTTCCAAAGAACGTATTCTTCACTGTGATGTTAGCAGCGTATTCGCCGCTATCCTTCTCATTATCGAGATACTTCTGCAAAAGTTCTAATTTTGTCTTGTAGTCTCCCTCTTTTAAAGTTCCTGCCATAGTGGCATTGAGGAAGTCATTCAAGACACCGTTTGCCGTATCGTGTTTACTCTCATCGAGATCGTCGAAGAACTCGGAGAAGGATTTGTCGACACCCATCTCCTGAACTCTTCTTGTCGTATCATAGCTCTGTTTCGAATCGCTTCCTAAAAGGAGTGTGAATTCACCAGAGTTCTTTAAAATGCAGTTGTCGATCAACAGATTATCGCTATCATATCCTCTTACACAGACTTTGCCGTTAGAGAGGACAGAATTGCGGATTGTGACATTGTCGCCTTTTACATCGACGATGCTACCGGTATAGGATAAGTTATAGAGGTTATCGACTTCATCGACGTTGCTGAGTTTGACATCATCGATGACAACATTGTCATCATCGATGTAGATGCCGCAGTTATCCTGTCCTAAAGCAGTGACAAGCGGGAATGAGACCATGTCTCCGATAGAGACAAAAGGAAGAGGACCATAGAAGTAATCATATGCTTCTCCCTCTTTCACCTCACTCTTTTTCTTAGGGACTCTCTTTCCGGTATACTTATCGATTTCACCATGATTCGGATAGCAAAGTCCATTCATGTTGAGTGTAAAGCCATTGCCGTATAATCCCTTCTTCAGATGGATTCCGGCGATGACATCCTTCGAAACATCCGTATATTTCTGACTGTTATACTGATCGATATAGGTAGAGTCATAGGTAGTTTCAAAGGTGTAATATTCCTTATCGAAACAGAAGGTCTGAGTCGAGAAGTCGAAGTTACCAAATAACTCAGTATTGTCTTTCGTAGATGCGAGTTTCTCTTCTACGTATTTTCCGCTCTCATCAACAGAATACGTATTCTTCAAGGATTCTAAGTTGACCTGGAGAACGATGTTCTCTCCTTTTTCGGATTTATTGGTTCCGGATAACAAGTCAGAATAAGAGTAGACATTGACGCCATCTATGACATTAAAGGTATAAGTAGAACGATAATGATGATCCGGTTCCTCTAATGTGACATAGCTCTCTCCTGTAGATAGGATAGATACGGTTCCATTTTCATAAGTCACATTGCTAGAACATTCTACAAGCGTATTTCGAATGCTCGTTCCGCTTTCCGAGTAGGCGGTTGTGACTAAGTCAAAACTCGCTTTCTCTTTGTTTCCATTATGATAATCGTATAATCCGTAATACTTAATGGAAGTGACAGAGCTTCCGCTTCCTTTTCTCTTCGGATTGATGACCATAGCACCATCCTTGAAGATCGTAGCGATGAAGTGTTTGGATTTGCTTCCTCTTTCATTGGAACAGATGACTTCTACCTCTCCCTCTTGTAAGGCATAGAGATAGTATTTGCCGTTTTCTTCTTCGACTTTGGCATATTCGTCATCCGTATCATTGATTTTCTTGGTAGACCAGACAAGGTTATTTCCGTTTGCTAAGACTAGATTCGGATCGATGATAGGAGTAGCCTTCAATTCATAGCCTTTGTCATCGATCTGGAATCCTTCATTGTCCTGATAATCCCATTGGATACCTAAGATATCGACAGCAACCTTGTTATCCAATATCTTGATGGACACAAAAGTAAGGAGAGAAATGATAAACGGTATGATGAGAAGAATGACTAAGGTACGCTTTTTCATACTAGTTGTTCACCTCCATTTTTACGAATGCTTCCTGGTATCTCTTCTTTAACGGAATCAAAGAAGGAGAAAGAGTAAGAAGAGAGAAAAGACTTGCAATCAGATATAGTGACCAGGATGGTAATCTAAGATAGACAGAGAAGACAAAGAAAAGAACAAAGAGAAGAAGAGGAAGGATAAGAGGAATGATTTCATTGACGATAGATAGTTTTACTTTTCTGTTCTCTGACGTCTTATCATGCATATCCGAATAGACACCAAAAAGGTTAGAGAAGACAAGAAGGAGAATACCGATAAAGAAAGAAGTGAAGAAAACAGGAAGAGTGATGATGCCTGTCGCAATCAATACAATCTCCGTAATAAGAAGAGAGAAGAAAGAGAAGGTGATCGGAATAAGCACCTTAGCCAGAATCTGTTTCAAAGGAGAGATAGGAAGATATTTTACAATTGTAAGAGCCTTGCCTTCTCTTGTCATCGACAAAGAGGCAGAAGCGTTGATGACACCGGCAAAGAGGAGAATCAAAGTAAGATTGATTCCGGATACCAGCTCCGGGAAATAAGCAGCATAGAAACGAAGATTATCATAGATGATAGAGTTCAATGAGGAGATAACCGCAAAGGTAAGGAACGGACAGAGGATAAGAAGAGAAGTATAGGAGAAGAGATTGGCGTCATCCTTGAACAACAAAGACATCTCCTTCTTGATCAATGCTCTGAAAGGAGAGATTACTTTCATCTTCTTGATTTTCTTCTTCTCTTTTCCTGTGCTATGCGATCCTAATTTCATCTCACGGATATAGAAAACACTCGTGATTCCAATACCGATGACAAGAGAAAGAAGAGAAGAGCCTAAGAAGATCAGAATATCACTGGCTATCTGCCCCTTCTCAATGACAGAGTCCATCAGATGATAGACAGGAAGGAAATAGTATCTAGACTGATGTAAGAACTCCACAAAATCAGCAGAGAAAACTCCACCGATAGAAGAGTCATTCAAAGCAGTGAGGAAGAGATTCAATACAAACTGATATAGATAGCATAATGAGACGACAAGAACAGATGCCACGATGAATTGAGCGATGTCGCTCTTTTTGATCAATCGATAAATCTGCTGATAGATAAGAGAAAAAAGCAGTGCAATACCAACGGAGAACAAGGAGATGAAAACCGGATAGAAGACAGAGAAGATGTAATAGTACGGAATATAGTGTCTCATCGCTCCATAACAGATAAGAAGCGGAGTGGAAGTTACCCATCCAAATAGGATAGACTCCACGTAGAGATAGATAACCTTGCTCAATACCTGAGTGGAAGGAGGAATCGGAAGCGGCATCGTAACAGCACTATCCTTATGATCGAACAAAGATTTCCGTCCTTTGATCATCGTGAAGAAAATTGTCACCACCATCATGATAAAAAGGAACAGAACCAAGAAATCAAAGGATCCATAACTGGAATACTGAACAATCTTTTTATCCAGTGCAATAGATAAATAGCACTCCAATGCGATGAATAATCCGATTAGGACAACACGAAAAACATAAGAGAGGACAAGCATAGAAGTGCTTTGTTTCTCTTCATTCTTCTTTTCGATGAACTCTTTTCTTAAAAGTTCTAAAAACATCGATAGTTCTTTCTTATCCTTCCTTCTTTTCTACCGCATAAGTAGAGAAGAAGATATCGCTTAGATTTCTTCTCTTCAGCGGTTCTTTTGTAAAGTCGAGCAGTTCTGCGACGACTCCGTCATTGATGATAGCGACTCTGTTGCAGACACGGGAGACCAAGTCGATATTGTGAGAGGTGATAAAGACGGTCTTTCCGTTTCTTGCAAACTCTTTGAGCATATCCATCAAAGTCTGATAGACGATGATATCCAAACCGACGGTCGGCTCATCGAGAATCCAGATAGTAGGATTGTGGATCAGCGATGCCATCAAACAGACTTTCTGCTTCATACCATGGGAGTATTCACGGATCTTACGGTTGAGATCGCTATCGGATATCATGAACTTATTCTTCAGAAACTCGTAGTTCTTGTCAAAGGCTTCCTGATACATATTGTAGCTAGAAGCGATGAACTGAAGATACTCGTATCCGGTCATGACCTCATAGGCGACTGGTTCACTAGGGACATATCCTAAGGCCATCTTCGCATCGAGCGGATTCTCTTTGACATTGTGATTGTCTAGTATGATTTCACCACTATTGAAGTCCTTGAGTCCGACAACACAGTCGATTGTTGTCGACTTACCGGCACCATTTTTGCCGATGAATCCGAAGACTTCCCCTTTATAGACCTCTAAGTCGATACCTTTTAAGACCTCTTTCTTACCATAGGATTTATGTAATCCTTTGATAGAGAGGACAACTTCTTTCTTCTCTTCTTCTTTCTTCTCCTTGTTCTTCATGAAAGGAGAGAATCTATTTGTATTGTTTTCCATTTCTGTCACTCCTTTCCATAAGAGAGAATCCATAACAGATTATCCGAATCTAGAGTATCCATCACATAACTAGTATGACAATCCTGACATAGATACTGATTCCCATCAAAGTGGATATGATTCTTTCCACAGACAGGACATAATCCAGAATACACATCCTTATTCGCCTGAATCAGGATAGTCAAAGAGGAGAGTAAGTCATCTAGCAGTTCCTCATTCTTCTCCTTATGATAGGAGAAAGTAAGAACAGAATCATAATCTTTGACTAGGTTATTGCCAGTGACAAGGATGAATTTTCCTTCTTTCTTTTCCTGAATAGCGTGGATGTTATTTCTATTCTTCTCCGTATATTTCTCACGGGTCAATAGATAATAAGAGGAGACATAATCCTTATTGTCATAATGTAGTACGACATCGATTTTCAAAGCAAGGTTCTCTTTATCCTCGACAAGCGTCAGAGCAAACGGATAATGATCGATAGAGAAAGGAGAAAATGTAAGTAGACCTTCCTCAGAAAAAGATAAGTCGATCATCTCTTCCTCTTTCAGAAGTTTTCTGTTCTTCAACAGATGAAGGAAAGAGATGAAGAAGTAGTTGAAATAAAGAATCTGTCTTTTTCTCTCTTCCATCTCTCCTGTCTTATAGTGGGAGATATAGTACTTATAGCAATAAGAGTAAAGACTATCATGGATCAGGATATTGGTAGGACGGACTGATTTTGAAATAGGATGCTTGGATGTGATTTTGTAGAACTCACTTCCCATCATATTCCGGATTCTTCTCTTTAACTTCTTCGCCTTGCTATAGAGTTCTTCCTTTGATCCGTTTCCTTTTAGGACAAAGGAAGAATAAGGATAGTATCTCTTTCTCATATCACGGAGAGGAGAATACTTACCGAAAGTGAAGAGATTACTCTGATAGTGTTCTCCTAAGGATTCCACCATCGGAGTCATATCCTCAATCGTAGAGGAGATATCCTCATCCAGCTCACGGATGAGAAGAGAGAGGAATCGATTCTCGTAGATATCGATGTTATCACTCGTCTCAACAGTATGGACATACTCCGGAACCATGCTATCCCCTTTTTCTTTCCAAAGTCTAGGATCTCGCATCGTATCAGAGAACGAATCGTGGGAAAGTTTTCCGGATAGTTCACTTCTCTGTACAATCTCACTTGTAGTCGCATGGATAGCAGGATGATAAAGAATGGAGAGAATCTTATCAGTAACTGTTTTAAGATCCTCTAATCGGTTCTTCTCTTCATCAAAATGATAGGGTTCTGTATAGACGAGCAAATCCAGAGCATGGTAAAAACCGATAGGTCTTTTTCCTATCTCCTTTTTCACAGTATCGGTGAAGTTGATCAGGAAATCTTTGCTATCGGTCATATCCTTTACAGTTTGCGGATGAGTTTATCGATCAGATGATTCGTCTGAGGGAAAGAGTTCTCTCCGTAATTCTTGACAATCAATGTCTTCAACTCAATCAATCCCTCTTTGACATAGTCTTCAAATCTACCCTCTAACTTGCTGATAACCTTTCTTGAGAACATGAAGTCTAACGCCTCTTCCTTACTTCCGCCACAGGCGACAAAGGTAGGAACAAACAGCTGAATCTGTCTCATGATACGGTTACCGAAGGTAATATCGAAGGTCTCATAGGTATAATCGGTAAGAGTCTTGAACTTCTTGTATTCCTCCATGGAGAGCTGATTCTCTTCCTTGGTGATCGCATCCTCAAAGAGTTCCTGTAAACGCGGATAGGAGAGTGTGATCTTCTCACTGTCTCCCTCTACGCTGAAGGGTTCATTTCTATCATCGAAATCGATCGTGATAGCACGGTCATAGACCTTATCGGTGATGGTATAGGTGGATTCATCCTTATTGGCAGTACCGATGAAGTAGGTATTGTTCGGAATAGTAAGGACACCATCACCTAAATGTTCCGGAGCATCAAAGTCATACGGGAACTGCATGATCTTGATCTTCCAGTCCTCTTGTGGATATTCCAAGACAGAGAGGAAGTCAGCAAAGTAGTATTCAACACGGGAGATATTCAGTTCATCCAAAACCATGATATTGACATGGTTCTTCTTATAGGAGGCATCATAGAGTCTCTTTAAGAATTCGGTCTCATTGTATGTCTTAGAAAAATCATTGTAATAACCCAAGATAGAGGTACGATCTCTCCAGGTGGCCTGAACAGCTTCAAAGTAGGATTTCTCCGAGATGAATTCAGAGAAATATCTGGCAAGAGAGGATTTACCAGTACCGGATAGACCCTCTAAGATGATAAAGCGGCTAGCAGCAAGACCAGCGATGAACTCCTCAATATAGATAGGAGAGAAGTAAAGTCCTTCTTTATCGGCTAAGTAATTGCGGAAGCGGACACAGATATCATTCAAGGATAAGTCGTCTTCGAAATGATCGACAGGAAGTGCCATATTGGCATAGTCGATAGAGCAGAGTCCTGGGAAGACTCTCTCTTTCTCCTTTAACGGAGAAGAGTCATCTAACGGCTTGACTCCACTAGTGCCAGCAACGACAGAACCGTTTCCGGTAGAACTCGTTTCACCGAAGGATTCTGCAAGTTTACCCTGTTCTTCTGCTCTCTTCTCTTCGGAGAGTTTTTCCTTCTCCTCTTTTTCGACATCCCCTTCATTGTTGAAGAACTTGAAGGGCTTATTGATATTCTTGAAGTTGACGACAAGGAGGCAGAGATTGAAGATGATGGAACCTAAGACAACAAAGACAATGAATCCGAAGACGATGGACTCTAATAAGAAGAGATAGGAGTTTGCAATGTAATATCCATATGGTTTATCAGAAATCTGAGAAACCATGGAGATGCCTGTCCATAATCCACCAGAGATGAGGAAGGTAGCGATATAGACAATCCACCATTTCGTGGAAGTGGGTTTCTCATCGTAATACTTCGCAAGTCTTACCTCATAGATGATAGCCGCTGTGCATAAGACAACGTAAATCACAAAGAGGACAAGCAGGATATAGGCAGGAACAGAACCTGCGGGGACTCCCTTGGTTGTGATTCCGTTGACATCCTTGACCGGGAACATGGCAGCAGCCATATTCTGAATCGGATTGTTCTTTGCAAAGAACGGATTGTTACCGTCAATGGCAAGGCCCGCAATCAGGACGCTAAGGCCATAGAAGAACGTCATAGCTATCGCGATGAGGTTCTTTCTCGTAAAATGAGTTTTGAGCATCTTCCTACCTCCTATTTTGATTCATCTTCTTTCGTATCACTTTGAATGAATTTACTTAAATCAACGATATCTTCCTCAGAAACATTCTCATATACCTGTGAAGTATTGTTCGTCGTATCTGTCACCGTAAGAGTAATCTTCCCTAACTCTCTTTTGATGAGTACCATATGATCTTTCAGCTTCTTGATCTCGGTATCGCTCTCTTCCTTTCCGATAAACTTGCCGTCTTGGAACGTGTAGAGCTGGTTCTTATATAAAAGAGTCTCTTTATAGTTAGATAATAGATCATCCGCCTCTTCCTTACTTAAGTCATAGTCGATAAGCTTCACTAGCATATTCGTCCTATCCACAATGGCTTTTCGGTATTTATTGGAAAAGTAGTCAAACATAAATAGACAATAGACAACAGACAATACCGTAACTACACCAGCCGGAGACTGAAGAAAGATGACAAAGATTCCAAGTCCTTTGATCCGTGTCTCATTATACTTCCCAATGATTTTATCATAGGTAAGATAACCGGTATACTGAGAGCCCGCTGTATTATCAGCATAGAGATTGGAATCTCCTTGTGTCAGATAACCGATCTCTCCTGTTTCATCGTTCTTACTGATACCTACGATTCGATGAACGATAGTAACATTCTTCTTATTCTTATAGGCGATGACATCATATAAAGCGACTTCACTCTGATCCTTATACTTGCTGATACCGATGATATCATAAGTATCAAACTGATTGGTCAGCTCCGGATGCTGTTTGATTGTGTCATTGTTTCTCTCTGACATAGAGCCGGAAGCGATGACAACCATTGTCGAATTACCGAACATCATCGTGTTCCCCTGTATCTTAGATACAAGGGAGAAGACAAAGAAAGAGAAGACAACACCTAATACCACATACGAAAAAATCTTACCCGTCAGCTTCCACGCCTTTTTGGATTTGTTCTTCTTCTCCTTTTCTTCATCGATTGCATTATCGATCAGATCGATGTCTTCCTTTCCGGAAGACACCGATTCAATGTTCGATTTATAGTAATGACGAAAGAGGATAGTGAAGACAGCACAGAAACTGATCAGACATAAGATTGTGATGAATAGTGTGATAATTTCAACTGTTGTCATTCCTTATAATGATTAAGCGGCCGTAGAAACAGTACCGACAGAGAGGATGACCTTGAAAGTGGATAAGCCTAAGGATTTCATCGCCGTCGTGTTTTTAGGAAGATTCGTGTCACTTGCAGTTTCACTTGCACTTCCTGTCCAGATTTTATCATCTTTGGTTACCGCAACAGGGTTTTTCTTAGCAAAGGCTTCTCCCCAGGCAAATGTAAAGGTCTGAGTTACTGTATACGTTTTGGAGGTTGTTCCAGTTGTACTTGCTGTAGCATCAGTAGTCGTAGGATCAGCAAAGGACAATCCATTAGAACCATCTGTACTGGACTGATTGAAGCAAGTTTTAGCACCATCGTCAGTATCTGTTTTAATGCCTAATGTATCAGGTAAAGTGAAATACTTAGCAGAGACAGCGCTTGTGAACTTACCATCTGCAGTATCATCAATTGCAGCTTTGATTTCCCAAGCAGATGCATCTGTTCCGACAGTAACTTTATATTTCAAAGAAAAGGTAAGGTCCTCTGTATCAGAATTTCCGCAGCTTAAGATACTGGAATCTGTATGCTGACTATGATCTGCATCAAATTTGACCGTGCCATCATCAACCTTAGCATCGCTGATAGTAACGGTAATATTCTGTGTATTTGCAACTGAAACAGAGATATTGCCTACAGAAGTAGGACCAGACTTCGTGTTGATAATCCATGTAGAGAAACCAACACCAAGCAAGGAAACAGCAGCTAAGGAAGCAGCAACGATTCCAATCGTTCTGCCTTTATTGAATTTATTCATGATTGCAAACTCCGATTAGGCTAATTCAGCAAGCAATTTGATCTTCTTGCCATTGAGCTGATCATACATAGCATCAAGTTCTGTTGTGATTTCATCAGCAGCTTTACCTAATGCAACCTGATCAGTTTCATTAGCATATTTATCATTGTAATATTTTGCCGGAGACTTTGCGTCGAAGAAAGTTCCCCAAGTGAAATCAAGTGTTCCAGCAGGAAGGGTGATAGTTGTAGAGTTTCCAGTAGTGCTCTTCACTTTCTCTAATGTGGAGATATTGATAGTTTCAGGAGCAGTCAAATATGTGAATTCTGTTCCAGTACGAGCATAAGCACCTGTCAATTTGCTAGCACCCGTTGCAGTCTTAACAGCTGCATATCCTTCTTCTTCAACGATAGAGAACTTGATGGAAGTGAACTTGAAATCATATCCAGAACCATAAGTGATAGTAGACTGAGAATAGGAAATCTGTAACGGATTAGCAGAAACATCATCTTCAGCAACATTGACAATCTTTCCTCCAGAAACAGCAGCAGACTCCTTCAAAGCAATGCTCGGATTTGCTTCAACATTCAAAACGAAGTTAATGCTTTCGTTCTTTGCGGTATCGACTGTGACACTGACGTCTTTGTTTTCAGAAGTGTTGTTGGCTCCAACAATCCAGACAGCAAAACCAGTGGTGAGCAATGCGACAGATGCGAAAGCTGCCAGACCGCCCATGATCCACTTTCTTCTCGACTTAGAATTGATTTCTTTTTTCATAAAGTGCTCCTTGTTTTTTACATCAGCTGAAAAATAGTCTGATGGCTAAATACAATTATATATATATATATATGTTTAAAAGTCAATCAATTGTTTGTTTTCAACATAATTTCGCCGATAACGATAATCAAAACAGATCAACTGACTTTCTCAATTAAAACAAAGAGAGATTAGAAAACTATCATTTATGATAGTGAGTTTCATAGGATAAGACATATCTAAATTCGGATTCTGTATCAGCATTTAAGTATCGGATTCATTCGGTAATCATAATCATGTGTTCAACGTTGCTTCAATTTTGAACGTATCTTTCCTAATGTCTATTTTTACAGATTGATTTTTAGACCCCCCCCCGCATATAATATCAATCGTAGAATCAATAGCAAAAAGTCGATATTTCTATGAGTTTATTCGAAAAAACGACAAATTCCCTCCAATTCTCCTTTTTGTAGAATGCTTTCTTCTTTTCAGTTATTTACTAATCTGTGCAAATTTCGGAAACTAGACAAGAAGGAGAAATACACATGACATTCGGACAGAAAATCAAGCACCTCAGAACTAAAGCAAATCTAACGCAAAAAGAACTCGCCGAAAAGATGAATGTTACTTTCCAGACAATCAGCAAATGGGAAAGTGATACCAATGAACCGGATATCGAAAGCATCCGAAGACTATCCAATATATTTGGATGCTCTATCGAATATCTGTTCAGTCAGGAAGAGGAAGAAGAGAAGATTCAACCAAAAGAAGAAGAGAAAACTGAAGAAATTCCAAAGGAAGAGAAGAAAGAGGAGATAGCACCGGTTCCAGCTGTTGAAACTGAGATAGTTCCTGAACCAGTAAAAGAAGAAAAGCCAAAAGAAGAGGAAGAAGAAGATACACTTCTTAAATCAGAAGGAAAGATTCTTAAACCGACATCCGTGCCGACGAAATCACATTTCATGGCAAGAGATGACCATAAAGTACTCATCTGGTCTATCGTTGTCGCCGTCGCTTGCTTCATCATCTCTCTTGTCTGTTTCATCGTCTATCGACAGTATATTTCAATACCATGGATTGTAATAGGACCGATACTGATTGCCTACATCGCATTAGCGGATGTCTATTGTATCTTCACCGATACCTATATCAGTGAAATCTTCATCACCATCGCAACCAAGTCAATACACTTCCCAGGTCTTATCTTCACATGGAGTCTAGATGGATTTGCCTGGCTTATCGGTATGAAGATACTCTTTGCCATATTAGGCTTCTTAGCCTCCATCGCCATTGTCGGATTCGCTTTATTCTTATCCTCTATCCTTGCCATTGTTTCATTCATTCCGATCGTAATCAAGAATTCAATATAGAAAGGAGAATTTATGAATTACAGAAAACCGATTTCGTTGCTGTTCACCATTCTTCTCTTCACCTCCTGTGGAAAAACAGAAAGTACACAGACTTCTGATGCAGGTATGACAACATCCGATACGACAGAAATATCTGATGCAGGTACTACTACATCCGATACGACAGGAACATCTGAATCCAAAGGGACAGAATCCGTTTCGAAAAAGAAATTTGAATCGATCGTCTTCGCTGATATGAGTGTCTTATTCGATGGAAAAGGACATCAGTTAGAGGAAGCAAGCGGATATCCGGAAGGAACAACGGTCACCTATACCGGAAGAGAGTCCTATACCGATGTCGGAAGCTACAAAGCCACAGTCAAATTAGTCAAAGATGGATACGAGGATTATGAGGCAAGTGCAACACTGACTATCCTTCCTATCGAATACAGTTCCATCAGCATGGATAGCAAGTCTGTCACCTATGATGGAAGTGATCACATCAATGATGTTCAGTTAGTCGGATTCCTACCAGAAGGTACGACAGCAACAAAGACTGTAAAAGATGAAAACGGAGTCACAGTAACCAGTGCTATCCAGGTAGGTAAGTACTATTACACCGTCTCGCTACACAATAAGAACTACGTCGATGTGACTTTAAACGCAACACTCACCATCAAAGGAACAAAGAAAGATACTCCGCTTGTCCATGTCGGAGACACTGTCTACTTTGCAAACGGATTAGATCATTACTACCTCTATCAGTATAGTGATTCTACTACATCCAAAGTAGAAAGCAACACACCGAAGAAACTGAAGGAATTATCTTCCTCCGTCTTATCCGTATCCAGTTCTCTCTTTACAAGCAGCGCAAAAGAGATCACCGGAACAACAAGCAATGTCCTTTACAGTGATAGCACCATCACCGACTTTGTCAAATACAGCGACTATATCTTCTATTACAGCAAGAATGCTCTGACAGAAAGTGATTCCGGTATCTATAAGGTCACAACCTACGATAACTCCGATCAGACAAAAGAACCAAAAGAACCCACTGTCGAAAAGATCTTTACTGGTAAAAGTGATAAACTCACCTTAAACGGAAGCTATCTCTACTTCGAAAATAAGAGTCAGGATGATCATATCTTCAAGATGAATCTTACTGATAAAACAACTACTCTCGTTTTGAATCAGAAGGTTCACGAATACGTCATTTCCTCCAATTACCTCTATTGCACAGTAGATGGAACACTCAACGATTACATCGGAAAACTGAACCTCAACTCTTCTGAAACAGAAGCAGAGAAGATGACCAATGCTGCTGGCGAGAATCTCGTCGTCAAAAACGGATATCTCTATTACAACTACACCGACTTATACGGATATATCGATGAAACACAGATGGGTATCTGGAGAGCCAATATCTCCAATAACAACACAGAGCAGGTCTTATCCTCTACCCGCATCAATGCTTTCGATGCTGTCTCCTTGGACTCTCTTGTCTATATCGATAATAGCACCTTACATCTGAATCAGTACACCATCAGCACAAAGACGACAAAAGACCTAATGCCGGACTTTGTCCCTGTCGAAGATGTTCCGTTGAACTTAGGTGGCAGATCCGAGACTTACAATGACCGCGTCTACTATCTTGATATGTATCGTGGAAAGACACTCAACTGCTACGATCCTAAGACAAAAGTATTAACACAGCTTACAGATACCAAGGTCATGGACTTCTCCATCATCGGGGATATGCTTTACTTCAATCAGGTCACCACACTTACGAACAATGACCTCTATGCCATCAATCTGAAGAATGGAGGAGAAGCAACAAAATTATCCACCAATGATATGAGAAATATCATCTCTGACGGAACTTATCTCTATGGTACTCACTATAACTTCTGGGGTGTCAGTGGCGGCATCTTCCGTATGAAATTGGATGGAACAGAATACGTCAAGTTCTCCGAAGTCAATGGAGCCAAGAATTTTGTCATCAAAGACGAGAAACTCTACTTCATCAACTGCACAACAGGACAGGATAACGGAGATATCCAGTACTACAATCTCAGCGACATCAAATCCGATTCTGAAGATCTGACAGCAAATGATCTTCCTAAGACAAATAAGATCAAGAATGTAAGACAGTTCCTTTTTGAGGGAGATACCATCTACTACATCTATCAGGGAACAATCTATAACTTCATCGCACGTTCCTCTATGACAACCATGGAAGAAGGAACAAAACTCGCCAACGAGAAATGTGCGCCGAAAGAGATGTTCATCGTCGGTAATGATATCTACTATTACTCTTATCCTCAGACATCCACAAGCAATGCCGGTCTATTCAAAGTCAACAAGAATAACACCACAGAAGACACCAATATTACAACCCTGCTCAAGTGTGATTCCACCTACTATTGCTCCGCCTTATCCTATCTCTCTGGAAAAGTCTACTTCTTAAACTATATGTTCCTCACTAAACTCCCTTACGGAAATGCTCATTTCTATGAATTAGACATCAGTGCAAACACCGTTACCAAGGTCAACTAGGCATGGATTTAGAAGTAAAGAAGATGCTCGAAAAAGAGCATACTCAAATGATGCAGTTTGGATGGTTCGTAAAGGACGCCATGACAGAACGCACCTATCACGGACATTCAAGATTTGTCTTCCTCATGGCAAGAGACAAAGACAGAGAACACTACAAAGAGTTAAAGGAACTGGAACAGAAGTACAGATCCTACAAAAACTCACTACAGGAGTACAAGCCGATGGATGAAGGAGTCACGATTCTCCTCTATTTCTTGTTCATCTTGCCCGGTGTCATCTACACTGTCTACAAAGCCAAGCAGAAAGAAGAAATCACCGCTCACAACAACGAGATGATAGCTAGGATGAATAAGGTATCAGAAGAAGCAAAAAAGTATCTATAACAGTAAATCAAGGAAGCAAAACTGCTTCCTTGATTTTCGTATCCATCGTTTTTACCACGTTATTTTGCAGAAGCCAACTTTAGAAACTATATCCGTATACGATAATTATCAATTATTCCCAAAGCGTATCCAATGAATCCGAAATCAAAATCGTATATAATGATGGTAAGGAGAATAATAACCATGCATAAAAATGAAGCCGCTGAAGGATTTACAATCTTATCCAATCCAGACAGAGTCAAAATCGCAAAGTTCCTCTATGTCAACGATAGTCTTTCCTACGAGAATCTTCTTTCTATCATCACTGATGACAAAGAAGAATTAGATGCCCATTTAAAGATGATGGAAGACGGTAATCTCATCCGAAAAGAAGGAGACACCTATTTCATCAACAAGGAGTATGTAGACTCCTTATTGGACTTCATCCGCACACCTTGCGGATGCTGCCATCATTAGACTATAAATCTATCTAGAAACTCTCTTTGGCTATAAAAGCCAGAGAGTTTTTGATTCTATTTAGCTAAGACCAATTTAACCGGATACATTTTTTCGAGTTTTGGAGTTTTACTGTCATTTTTTGTTTGTATGATATGCAGAACAACATCAGAACAGATCAATTCAATATTTGTTGCAATAGAGTTCAAAGGATCGAAAGTATTGATATATTTCCCGATGTTATCAAATCCAAAAATGATTACATCATAATTGCGGTATTTCTTATGCAAGAGATTACGTATGATAAAGCCAACATAATCGGAGAAACAGAAGACAAAATCAATCTGTTCTTCCTGAATCGTATCTACAATATGTTCCATGTTTTCATCTGCCTCTTCCAACGGGAATGATTTATATTCCTTACTGCATAATGAAGATATAGCGTCAATGAAACCTTTTCTTCTTCTGAATGATGTTTCAGAAGGGGAATTTGTTACATAAGCCGCTTTCTTAAAAGAAGAACAGGCAAAGTATTCTCCTATTTTGTATCCGCCATCATAGTCATCGGTAATCGCATAATTGGGATATGACTGTTTCGGTTTGATACCAATAAGATAGAAAAGAATCTTGTTCTCTTCCAAAAAACTTATTGCTTCATCCGTAGGTTCTACAAGAGAAATAATCGCACTGCAGCTAGACACTTCAGATTGATTGAGATCCTCCGCCTTCAACAGGTAACTATTTGTAAAACATATGGTAGATGTATATCCGTTCTTTCCTATTTCTTTGATTAGTTCTGTTGCCATAATAGCAAAGTATTGGTTATAAAGACTGTTGATATAAATGAGAATATTGTTAGTCTTTCCTGTTTTCAGCGCAAGAGCAGACTGATTCTTCACATACCCCATTTCCTTTGCTTTCGCTTTTACAATCTTTTTCGTTTCAACGCTGATCTGTTCAGAATCTCGTAATGCTTTGCTTACAGCATCTACAGAAATACCAAGACTTTCCGCGATATCCTTTAACGAAACATTTTTCTTTGCCATTTTCATCATCAATATTCCCCATCAAATTTTAAACATATTATCTAGATTGAAACAGATAATGTCAATACTTTAAGGTAACACAAAAACCAACAGATTCATTCTTAACAAAGATATCAGACAAACATCCATTCTACTTAATCAATTCGCACTTGCCATCGTGAAAAACAATCGGAACCAGGATTGGATATTCTTTTTTATCATTGTCATTATTGACATGAAGGACTAGGTAATCCTTTCCATCAAAGGAAGTAAAGATCATTCCATGACCACTTCCTTGGAAAGGAAACGCCTTTTCATCCTGAATATAGTGCGGTTCAGCAAATGATTCTTGCGGATATGCAACACCTATCCTGTATCCATCCTTTCCATACGTTGACCACAAAAGAATGCGAACACCATTCTTTTCAAAAACAAACGGGCCGTCTGTTACATGCACCTCTTTCTTCGACCAAACAGGGTGTTCACTCCATTTCGCATCAGAACCTTTAAACAAAGTAACAGGATAACCAATTGCCTCTTTCAAATCATCAGATAAAGAAACAGCACATATCGTTCCATCATCGATTTGGACCCATTCATGGCAGAATATCATATAAGGATGATTTGATTCATCCACATATAATGTACCATCCAAGCATTCCCAATCTTCTGGAGTCAGGATATTCGAATGTACTGTAAATGGGCCTAATGGAGATGTGGAAGATAGGATCATTGTAGTTCTTGCATGTCCATCTTCTTTGAAACTCGCAAACATATAATATTTTCCGCGATATACATGTACTTCTGGAGCCCAGTAATCCTTAGTACTCCAAAAATCCTTGTCAGGCGAGAATACTTTATAAGGACCATTCCAAGATTCTAAATCGTCACTAGAATAGCAATAAAATCCAAGTCCATCATAAACCGGCGTCGTTCCATATAAATAGTACTTGTTTGTGGCAACATCCCTCAATATAAAAGGATCTCGAATATTGATTTCACATAGTTTCATTGTGGTCCTCATTTCTTTTTTTATAAAGGGCTGCTAAATCAAATGTTTCATTTCATCTAACAGCCCAAATAGACAGTCGAATTAAGAATTATGCATTCAGCTCAATATCGGTAAGAGTAACGTCTAAATCTCTGCAAAGGAAGGAACAAATAGCGTTTCCACTATACCCATCTTGCCAGCCATGCTGGTCTTCTAATAAGACGGTTCCATCTTCTTTTTCAATCTTTACTTTGGTGTCTTGACCATTATCTGTCATAACTCTAGTACAAGTTACCTTATATGTCACACCAATTTCAAGAGTAGCTTCATCAGCATATTCTTTTCCGCCACTTCCAATTCCTTCGTTTAAATTGCCATCACCATTCCATCCAGTGAATCCAGTTTTAGTTTCAGTGATAACATAAGAACGAGACTCAGCAATAGATCCTTCGTGTCTATTGATCGTGAATGCCAATGCAGGCATAGGATTCGTAGCACCATAAGAATTGATTGTCATATTAAACGTGACAGAGGAATCTTTATTTGCCGGCATTACAAACTTATCGCCAATAGATTTGGCTGCCAAATCTTTCGGATTTTCGTCACCAGACTGATAAATAGCATTGAAATGAATTGTCTTAGAATTGTTTGTGATCTCAACACGGCTCTTATAAGAAGGATACAACATTTCATTTCCATCATTGGCTATCTTCTCTTTGATTTTATCGGTATCCGTCTCAATCTTAATCTCAGAGAATGAAGCTTCCGTCTGTCCTACAGAGAAGGCAGGCATCGTATCACCGCCAGCAAGATAAAGATCTTCATACCAATAGAGTTCACCATTGATGAAATAATAATATTTGTCTCCATCACGGATAGTTTCCAAAGTCATGTCTGTCATATCCAAAGAAGCCAGATCATGCATGCCCCAGATCTGTGATCTATTTGTGGTTTCGCCCCAGGCAACTTCTCCATTCTGAATATCCATGACAACGCTCTTCTTAGCATTGAAAGACGGGCCAGGAGAAACGAAGAAGCCATGGAATTTTCCGCTATCATCAGCATGGCCTAAAGAAACACGGCTCCATGTATCATCGCCTTTCGGGTTAGAAAGAGAGACCTTGGCGCTGAATGCATAGGAGGTCCCTTTCACATTCTTAATTGTAGTGTAGTTGTTGACTGTGTTTGTCTTCTCTTCTTTTGTCTTGAAGGACACATTCTCTTTGCTGAAGATTCCTGAATAATCAAAGTCTTCCGTAGCCAAAGAATCATCAATAATAGTATCAATGACATCAAATTCATAATCGGCAGAGATAGTAGTATTAGCAATCGTTGCTGTCACCTTGACATGTCCAGGTTTCACTGCCGTGAATAAACCAGTCTCAGATATTGTTCCTGCTTCTTCGTTATCAACTGCATAAACGATATCGTATGTCTCTGGTGAAGTAGTGACATTAATCTGAATCTGCTTTGTAACAAAGACGTCTTCTTCCGTGTTGGTAATAGCAATGTTTTTAACAACTTCCGTCGACTTCTTGTCTTCCTCTGTCTTCTTAGTGGATTCAGATACAGCAGATTGTGAAGTTTTGGCGGAATCGGCGGAATTGACGGAATCCGGATTCTCTGTACCGGTTTCGTTTCCACCGGAACAGCCAACAGCAAATAAGCAGGAGAGAATAGCAAGTAAAGAACATCTCAACATAATGTTTTTGCGTTTCATAAATTTCCTCCTTTTATATAACGCTAAAATTAAGAATTAAGGCCTGAACTAAACGTGAAATCGGAAATGGAAAGCGAAGTGTATTCGCCACCTACCCACATGAGATATGCTCCTGTATAACGGGAAGTGCTCGTGACGTTTTTGCTCGACTTCACATCAAACTCCACTTCATTTCCATCTACATACATATGGAAATAGGAGATATTATTTTCGATTGTTCTTGTAACCTTGACATGATGTGTTTTACTTTCATCTTCAAGAACCGCAGCGCTAGATTCAAGATAGCTGTATGGTGCATTGTCCTCATCCATTGACAATTGATAATTCCAAGAGACGAAGCGGGCGACACTGTTTTGATTATCCGTTTGGACAGCACTGCGTCCAACTAAGAAGGATTCGCATGTGTCCGGCTGATCATATCTGGAAAGAGAAAGACATGCGCCGGTGAATCCCTTAGTATGTGCTTTGTTATAAAGCATATCAGAGATATCAAATTCAACATCGAAATCACCGACTAGCCTGGCTTTATCGCCAATGCTCCTCACTTTATTGTCCTTGCAAAGAACATTATTCGAAATGAATGAGAATGATGAATCGTCTTTGTAATCCACAATATCCTGATTGCAGGAGAAGAATGACTTTTTGTATTCACTTTGACTTAGCATCGATTCAATTTCCGCAGTATCTGTAACAACTTTATAATCTGTGATTGTACAGGCAACATCAACGCCACAAAGAATAGGCATCGTTTTGACGTCCTCGTATTTCGTAGAGTAGTCATACCACATCACATGATCATTCAATAACCAATAATGCTCATTGCCTTTTCTGATCATTCCAAGTTTGACAATGTCATGCTCCCAATCGATGTAATCCAAGCCGTTTTCACCCCAGACCTGGCTTCTTGTAGTAATCGCAGGCCATGATTCATTCGGAAGATCTTTTACAATAGTTTTATTATGATCATTGCCCTGGCCATCAACACGAGGCGAGAAAAGATAGTATCTCGTGTCTGTTTCAGATAGACCACTTCCTAATCCTACACCTTGCCATGTCCATGCAGATAACTGCTTATTGATTTTGAAATTGAACTCAACATAGTATTCAGTAGAAAGGACATGGGCAAAATATGCGGAATGATAACCAGTCGGAGTATCTTCGTCAATTGTGATTTTCGGCGATGTATCATCGGCTTGATTAGACAAATCCCAATAAGGAGATCCTAAATCAGAGCGGAAATAACCATATTTCACACGATACTGATAAGAGGCTGTGACAGAAGAATCCTCCTGACTTGTCGCAGTGATTTTTACGGTCCCCTCTTTAATGAAAACGACCTTACCGTTTTCATCTACAGTTGCAACCTCTTCGTTATCGCTTGACCAAGTCACCAAACTTGAAGACTCTTTAGGATCAGCAGTAATTCCTAACTGCAGTTCTTCACCAACCCATTGAATCTCATTGTCAGCATTCGTACCAGTGATCTGAATACTTGTCGGAGCTAAAGAAGGTTCAATCGTGATTTTAATGCTAGCAGTACAAGAACTATCAATCTTCAATGTTGCAGTAATTGTAACTTCACCTTCTTTTAGAGCCTTGACAACACCAGTAGAAGAAACGGTTGCTTTTGATTCATCCGATGATGTCCACGTGACATCCTTTTGGGTCGTTCCAGTAACAGATGAGCGCAGCTGAAGCGATTTAGATACTTTGATTGTTGTCTGACCAATCGCAGTCAAAACAATCTTATATGGGCTAGTTGTTGATGCACTGGAAGTATCTGTTTCCTTTCCGCTTTCCGTATTAGAAGAGCAGGCAGCCAAAGGTAACATAAGAGAAACGGCAGTCAAAGTGAACAATGCAATTTTCTTTTTCATAATAAGCTCCTTTCTATTCTGACAAAAGAACATTTTCTTCACTGATTTCGTCAAATAAATAATATTTCCCATCTTCAAACTCGATTTGGATATCATGATGAGACAGGATATTCTCACTCGATTTGATTGTAAGTTTTCCTAACTCTCCTTCGCTATAGGCTATGAATTCATTGCCAAGGATTTCAACAATATTTGTTTTAACCTTAATTCCGTTATCGATAACATGAACATTTTCAGGACGAATACCAAAATTGATTTTGTGTGGTGTATTCATTTTACCTTCATACTCTGTAATTAATTCGTCGATTTTGCCAAGTATGGTTGCTCTACAATCGTCGCTGTTATCTTTTGTGTTCTTTTTGAATATACAGGTTATTTTCTGATACCACTTTTGTTTTTCGTTCTTCTTAGCGAATGTGTTTTTATATGCCACGAAAGGAAGATATTCATTCATCAAGTCTTCTAGTTTCATGTCACTTGCCTTATCTCTCAGTTCTCTCAGTCTTTGAATCTTACGGGTCAGATAAATTTGGTATCTTCTTACTTCATCTTCTTTCAGTTTCAATTTGCTGCCATCTTTGAAAAATAGAATTCCATCATTGTATTCCACGTCTAAAATATTCATCATAGGCGTACCGATAAAAGTAGCAACAAAGAGATTCTTAGGCTGATGATAGATTTCAATCGGGGTTCCGATTTGCTGTATGAATCCCTTATTCATTACAACGATTCTCGTCGCCATTGTCATCGCTTCTGTCTGATCATGTGTAACATAAATCGTAGTCGCGCCGATTTGTTCATGAATACGGACAATCTCACTTCTCATCTGAACCCTAAGCTTTGCATCGAGATTAGAGAGAGGCTCATCCATTAAGAAGAGCTTTGCATTTCTGACGATTGCTCTTCCTAAAGCGACACGTTGCATCTGACCACCCGAGAGTTCCTTTGGTTTTCTATCAAGGTACGGCCCTAAGTCTAAGATATCTGCCGCCTGATAAACTTGTTTTTCAATCTCTTCTTTCTTTACGTGACGTAATTTCAATCCAAACGCGATGTTATCGTAAACGGTCATTTGTGGATATAAAGCATAGGATTGGAATACCATTGCGATATCCCTATCTTTACTTGGAAGATAATTAGAGTAAATATGGTTGATAAAAAGCTCTCCTGAAGTAATCTCTTCCAATCCAGCAATCATTCTCAGTGTTGTACTTTTACCACATCCAGAAGGGCCGACAAGAGCAATGAATTCATGCGGGTTGACATCTAAATTGAAGTTATACACTGCCTGAACGCCATTGGGATAAACCTTATTGATATGAGATAAAGAAACAAAAGAATCCATATCATCTTTTACAAGCTTATTATGGTTTTCTTTCAAAATCTTCTGTGCTTCTTTTTTATCTATTTTTTCATTAATATCCATATTGTTCTCCTATCGTTTTATACCAGTGTTGGCAACACCTTCTATAATCTTAGACTGCGTAACAAGATAAACGAGCAAGATAGGAATCATTGTTATGACTGCACTCGCCAATGCTAGCGTTGTCGCTTCATACGACTCAGAATTATCCGAGATAACTTTCAATCCATATGCCAATGTCCATGTGCTTCTTGGCGCGTTGCCTATGATTAGCTGTGCCCATTGAACATCATTCCAGGCTCCCATGAATCCAAACAAGCCCTCAACAAATAAGGCAGATTTTCCAAGAGGTAAAACAACTTTGAGGAAAATCTTCATGTTGGAAGCGCCATCCATTCTTGCATTCTCAATCAGATCTTTAGGAATACCAAGGAAGAATTGACGAATCAAGAACACGCCATATACACCACCTAGACTCGGAACGATAAGACCTAACAGGTTCTTATATAATCCCAGCATGTTCATGTTAATAAGCTGCGGAGCGGTAGATATAATGCCAGGAATTGTCATTGTTCCTATAAGGAAATAGAAGATTTTGTTTGAATATTTGAAATCCAAGAACACAAACGCATAAGCCGCAAAGGAAGCAATCACAAGATAAAGCAATGTTCCGCCAATAGAAACAATCAAAGAATTGAACAGCCAGTTCCATATAGGGAACCATTCATTGCCACGTCCTTCAATATATTCCGTTTTGGAAAAGAGTTCTTTATAGCCATCAAATGTAAACTCACTCCAAGAAGATGGGAAGAACAAAGAAGGATGATTCTGCATATCGGAAGCATTTCTAAACGAACCAACAATACCCCAAACGATAGGAATCAGCATTAGCACAGAGACAAGGAGCAAAACAAGAAATGAAATCGTTTTACCTAGATTTTTTCCAATCCATGAATCCTTTTTCATGTTTGTTCCCTCCTTTCCTCTCTTTGGATAAGATAAGTTGAACGATGGCAACAGCAATAATAATCACGCCTAAACAAATACCCATGCTAGCCGCATATCCATATGTCTTGCTTGATCCCATCAGCAAATCCTGAATACGATAAACCGCACTCTTCATTGCGTTCTGATCTGGTGTGTTCGATGTCAAGATGAAGAGTTGTCCATAAAGGTTCATATAGCCGATAAAAGTCGTAAAAATACAAATAAACAATTGAGGCTGTATCGCAGGAAGAGTGACATGCAAGAACTTTTTGAATGATGAGCAGCCATCAACATTAGCCGCTTCATATAAGGTCTTATCCACATTTTCAAGACCAGCGCATAAGATGATGAAATTTCCGCCGATGCCACACCAAATGCAAAGCAAACCCACCATTAGCCATGCGGTAGTAGTATTGCCAAACCAATCAACATTGATATTGAACAAATTATTGATATAGCCATTTTGATAACTGAACATCTTCAAGAGAATCAAACCCGTCGCAGTAAGTGGGAAAATGCCAGGTAAATAGATTGCAGCACGGAAAATCTTATATCCGGGTGGCTTCATATTGATCAAGAGAGCTAGTCCCAAAGGAATAAGAATAGATAGAGGAACTATGATCAAATCAAATTTAACCGTGGTCCATACACTCGTCCAGAAGTTTCTGGAAAGAATGTTATCCGAAAATAATCTTTGATAATTTGAAAAACCGACAAATTGGCTTGGAAACATAGAGGTGCCATCAAAAGAACATAATGACATGATGATACCGAAGACAAACGGAAAAAGGAAAAACATAATGAAGCAAACACCATAAGGTCCAAGAAAGAAAGATACAGCCCCAGACTTCCTAGCCAAGCTCCTCGTCTTCTCTTTTTTTGTCGCGTATTCAATTAAAGATACTTTCATAATTTTTACTCTTCAAAGAGTTCAATGTATTCTTTGCAGTCGTTAAACTGTTTTTTCATAATGTCATCAACACTAGTTG
Source organism: bacterium (assembly GCA_963621825.1). GTDB lineage: Bacteria > Bacillota_I > Bacilli_A > RFN20 > CAG-288 > Enterosoma. The sequence continues at coordinate 52,564 of CAVFFP010000005.1, read as the reverse complement.
ATTTATACTGACTAGACATAACCTGATTCAAACCATTCTTAAAGTACTGATCGACATAGGAATAATAGGGAGTTGGTTGAACAACAACATAATCGTTCGGTGTTCCCCAATATTTGATATAGCTCTTATAATCTTCATCACCGGTATACGCTTCCGATTGAGCAACGGATTGTGCAGCAGGAATATGACCTCTTTTCGCCCATTTGATTCCGCTGTTATAAGCCATATAGTCCATGAAAACGGCAGAAGCACAGGCTTTAGTCATCGATGAAATTGTGTTGAGCATCATAATTGCATGACCCTCACCCTTAACCTTTGAAGCATATTCTTTGCTGTTATCCTTAGCGAGCAAATTAGACATGCTTCTAGTTGTAATATTATTCTTCCCGCCGTCTTTTGCTAAAATGCTATCAAAATCATCCATATCTTTCTGATAAGACCAGGGACCCTGCAATTTAAATATAGCTGTTCCACTTCTGAAGGGAGCATCCCCGACATCATAAGTTGATCCATAATCCTTCGACATAGCATAATTGTTTAGACTGCTATCCGATGGTGTAACCCAATCACGTACAAGCTGTAAGCCTTCATTGCTTTCTTTGCTATACCATTTAGGCATTCCCGTAGTGGTATCGATAATATCCGCACCATTTTGAACAATTGCAGTATATCCGAAAAATTCATGTACCCACATATCACCATAGGAAATCGGGAAAGCGGTATAAGCTTCTGCTGTACTGGCTTTTCTCCATTCTGATGAGGCGTATCCATCAGAATTTTCTCCTCTAATCCATAGATTGTTATTACTAGCAAGTTCAGCCGCTTTGTCACATACATCGACTAATTCTTGATAATTCGTCGGTATAGATAAGTTATTCTTTTCCAAAATATCTGTTCGAATCTCAACCATTGCACTATGGCAGTCAATTGGCATACCATAGACTTTTCCGTCTAATGTAACAGAAGACAAAAGAGAAGAAGAGAAATCAGACTTATCAAAAATAACATTCGCCTTTTCAAAATATGTTTCACAAGGTGTAAGCCACCCACGCGCATTATACTCGCTCGCTCTGCTTCCATGGTTGAACATCAGATCCGGGGCGTTTTTCTTATCGAATTGCATTGTTGTATTCAATAATTGCTCAAGATCATATCTTGAATGATGTTCCACTTCAACCTTGATCATTCCACTGTAAAGTTCATTAAAATCAGAAATGATTTCATCCTGTGTTGCCGCATCATCACCTGTGGTAACAGACCACATTTTCAATGTGATATCCTTATAAATAACATTGCCGTTCTCATCACGATTTATATCTCCGTCGCCAGTATTCATACTAGTATCAGAAGTAGAAGTGGTTGTACCGCACGAGAACAGCACCGACGTCAGAAACATCAACGACAAACAGTTTTTCAAATTCTTATTCATTTGAGGTTCCTCCTAAAAATTTATTGTTTTTGGACCTTTGACATCTTCCCGAATCGTCGCCTTCTTGTCTTTGACATATGGCATGCCTGTATTTTCATCCCACAGCAACTTATCTATAAAGAGTGTTCTTTCCGTCGGATATTCTCCCGCCTTATCATATCCATGATAGATAAGCCAATAATCACCGTTTTCATCTTGAATAACAGAATTATGACCTGTGCCAGCAACCTCGTCACTAGGAGCAATAACCAAGTCACCGAAGCTTCCTTCTAAGTCATCCAATTCTTTCCCATCACTACCATAATACGGGCCAAACAATGAATCAGACTTACCCACCTTGACACGATATGTAGACTCTGTGCCGGATAGACAGGTTCCTTGTGATCCCATGTAATAATATTGGTTATCTTTCTCTATGATGTATGAACCTTCATAATTGATTTCAAGGTTCATATTTCCATCCGTGTTGTCTTTGACTAGATATGAAACATGTTCTTGCATATTTTCCATACCGTAGAATACTTCCGTTCCGTCATCAGTCAATTCAACAGCACCAATGCCGAAGAAAGAACCCCAAATCAGATATAATTTCCCGTCTTTATCATAATGTGCGACTGGATCTATCGAATTTTTGACGCCAGACAATTTTGAATCAAGAATCTTGCCGTAGTGTGTAAACGGACCATAGGGAGTAGGAGAAGTAGCGACACCAATTCCTGGATTATCATCATTCAATATCGATAAGGAATAGTAATAGCAGTAATGATCACCGACCTTGATGACAGTAGGCGCCCAGACACCAGCTTCTGCTTTGCCCCAATTCAGGGCGTCAGGGTGTCCATCAAATGCACTGGCCACCCATTTCCAATTGACAAGGTCCTTACTTTGAAATATAGGTCCTCTGTCATATTGCATCCCTTTACTGCCCATTTCACAATAGGTATTCGTGCAATAAAGATAATAGTATCCATCATCACCCTTAATCACATCTGGATCCGCAACTCCAACAAAATATTCTGAGCCGTCTTGTTTATAGAATTTCAGAGGATTCTGATATTCTTTCTGAATATAGTGAATCTCATTCGTTTCCTGTGTATCCGAAGTCGTTCCCGTACTGGAAGGTTTCAATGCAGAAGTTTGTCCCTGACAAGAGATGAGTATAGGAACTATCAGGCTAAGCAATATTCCTTTCTTCATAATCATTCCTCCAAGACTTTAATGTACGGACCATCTTTTATTTCTTCGTTAGAAGCGACATTATCTTGTACATGCGGCATTCCTGTGTCTTCATCAAAAATCAAAAGATCTAAGTACAACGAGCGATAACTTTGTTTTGTTCCTTTTGTGTCATATCCATGATAAAGCATCCAGTAGTTTTCTTTATCATCTTGAATAACAGCACAATGCCCAGTACCCATGGCGCCCGAAAGAGAAGGGACCACGACCGGATCACCACGATTCGGTTTAAATAAATCTCTGCCTTTGCTATCTAGATAGGGGCCTTTTACATTTTGACTTTTTCCGACAACTACTTTATAAGTCGAGTTGACACCACTGCAGCAGCTTCCCGTAGATAAGAACAAGTAATACCATCCTTCTTTCTTCAGAATGAATGTTCCCTCATAATTTGTCATGTCGTAGAGTTCAAAACCTGCAATAGCTGTTTTATTGTCTTTTTGATAATCTAAGCCATTTTTCAAACCTAAACCATCATCTGTCAATTCAATCAGTGTAATCAATCCGCCATAGGAACCAAAAGCCATATAGACAGTACCGTCATCTATAAAAACATAAGGATCTATCGAATTTGTGACACCGATTTCTTCTGAATTGAAAAGTTTTCCATGATGAGTAAATGGACCATAGGGTGTTGGAGATGTCGCAACACCAATACCCGGATTACTATCACCACCAGTAGACAATGAATAATAAAAGTTCCACGTGTCTCCTATTTTAATGACAGTAGGTGCCCAAACACCCGCACCACTTGTCCCCCAGTCCGGCGTATAATTTTCAAAAACATCAGAGACATATTGCCAATTGACCATATCGATCGATTTCCAAACAGGTCCCCTTTGAAAACTTGCTTTAGGGTTGAAGACATCCGTTTGTGTGCAATATAGATAATACATTCCGTCATCATCTCTGACTATAAAAGGATCTGCAGTATATGTTGGCTGCTTTACTCCATCTACAATAGGATATACGGGATTAGAATAGGTATTATTCTGACTGACGCGTTCTAAAACCGTTGATTCTTTTTGAGAACTTGTCGTGTCAAAACTAGAACTATCGGCTGTAGAATTACAAGCCTGCAAGACGAAAAACAGACTGAAGATGGAAAGGTATTTTACGAGCTTAGACTTTGCCTTTGTCTGGACCATTTTGTATTACCTCGCCCTATGTAAGCGATTTCATTATATCATCTACTATATCGTTATAGCAATACCCAAAATGCTTGTTTTTCAAAAAATATTCAACATGATATTTTTTCTTGCGAAAGAACAAGGTGTCCACTATTCAACATGAATTGCCAGTCCCGTAACAGTCTAGAACATATTCGCTACCCAACTGAATTCAAACCCGTTTTCTCAGTCTAAAAATAGAGTATAATATTCGAACAGGTGATACTGCTTTGAATAACATAAAGAAGAACAAGAATTCAGCGCCTTACATCAAAGAAAGTATCTTTTTCGCATTGCTTGAATTGATGAAGGAAAAACAGTTTTCAGAAATACGTATCCAGGATATTGCTAAGAAAGCAGGAGTATCCCGTATTTCCTATTACAGAAACTTCAAAAGCAAAGAGGATGTCCTTAACTCCTATATGAATGAAGAGACAGAAAAGTTCCATAATGAACATAAAGGAGAAAGCGGAAACGAACTTCTTATCCACCTACTCGATCATCTGAAGAATTATCAGGATCAATTTGAAGTACTATATAAAAACAATCTCTCCCATCTCTTATACGAACATATCTATGATAGATGTGGACCAAAGAAGGAGACAGAAGATCATACTGCCTACTTAAAAGCAGCTAAAGCAGCAGCCATATTCGGATTCATCGATGAATGGATCAAAAGAGGAATGAAAGGAAACACGGAGGATGTCGCAAAAGAACTCATGAAATGTTTAGAATCCGCGTCCTTCCATTTCATCAAGATCATCGGACGTTCTGATTAAGAATAATCTTTCAACTCACTTTCAATGTTTTTCAACAAGTTCAGATAAAGAATCTTTTCCGTTCAGAAAAAAACATTTTTTTGAGTTCTCCTAGTAGTTATATAATTTTGGACACTTTAAGTGTATCATTTTAAAAAATATTGAACATTCACCAATTTTAAAGCGAAATATCCCGATGATTACGATAAGAAACAAAACAACATTTTTGTTTCTATCTCTTATTTATACTTGAAAAATTTTGAACATATCTATATTATTATCTAAACGCAGTCATAAAAGGGGGAATCTATGCAAGAAAGAAAGGAATACAAAAACTCTATCCGTTCAAAAGAGAAAATTCAGCAAGCCGTCTTCGACCTTCTTCACGAAAGCAAGGGATTGCAGAGCATTACAATCAGCGACATCGTCACAAAAGCAAATATCAACCGTGGAACCTTCTACAACCACTATAAATCCATTGAAGACGTCATCGAAGATATCGAAAACAAACTCATCCGCAATTTTGATGAGGCATTATGCAAGAACAAGGATCTCAATTTCGAACAAAGATGTGACTTCTTCTTTGCGCAGCTTACCGATTTCTTAAGGAACAATGATGAAGGGTTCCGATATATTGTCAAATATATCCCGATCCACATCTATGATGACTTCCATAACAAGCTTTTACAGTCTTACCGCAACTTCTTAGTCGATGAGCTTTCTAAGACCGTAACGGATGACAAGCAGAAATCCGTCTTGATGGCAGCGGAACTCATCTCCAATGGTGTGGCCGCAACCTATCTCAACTACCTCAAAGGTGAATTCGATGGTACTTTGGATGATATCTCTGAAGCCGCTATTGAAATCGTGAAGAAACTCATCAAAATTGACTTCTAATCTCATTTTATAAGTCAAACAGAAAAGACTGATCTAATATAGGTTATCAAAGTCCTATAGAAGATCAGTCTTTTTTTACTTCAATGTAGAAAGGATTATTTCTGCTAAATACATCGGTTTCAGTTCTAGTGCTCCATCATTTGAAATATCATCTTGAGAAAATAAAATGCTTCTAGATATTTTATTCGAATACTTCAACATAAATTCATTGATAGACTTATGATTTCTTACATTGGATGACTTAACCTCTATAGGAACGACTTTGCTTCTGTCAGTAGTAAGAAAATCAATTTCAAAAGAATGAGTCTTGTTTTCGTTTTTGAACGTATAGAAATAAAGATCTCTATTCGTCGATTTTATAATCTGAGCCATCGCGTTCTCATATAGATAACCTAGATTGACATCTAGTTTATCCGATAGAAGCTTCGCATAGATGTTCTCATTATAGAGCATCCTGTCTTGAAATAACACTGTCGTAAACAAACCGATATCAGACAGATAGAGTTTGAAATCATTCAGATTCTTTGTGGCGTTCAAGGATAAGGACGGATCATTGACTTTATAGCATGGCAAGACAGTTTTCGAATCAATCAGGTTATAAATATTCTCCAAGTCTCTTTCTGTTATCTTTTTTTCAGTGACCTTCGTTATGTAGAACTTATTATTATTAGCAAGCTGACTAGGGATGGCATCAAATAAAGCAGATAATCGTCCGCTATTGTCAATCTTATAGAAATCATCATGATAAAGACTCAGAATATCTCTTTTTATCCTATCTACCTCATTCAGATTCTTTTCTCTAAGATAGGCATCGACAGCCTGAGGCATGCCGCCAACAGCCATATATAAACTGAAATCTCTCATCAGTTTTCGATTCGTTGCCTGACCAAGTGGTCCTTTATGTCCGCTCACTTGCTTCAAAATATCGTAATCGTACCCGATAGCCCAACAGAATTCTTCATAATCCATCGGATATACAGATATCTTATGCTCTTCCGATGGTATCAGGATATCCTGTACATTCCTTTTAATAGAAATCAGAGAACCAGTCTCAATATAATCATATCGACCATCTTTGACTAAATGTTTAATCGCCTGTCTTACCTTAGGGGCAAACTGAATTTCATCAAAAATGATGACGGAATTTCTTCGTTCAAGCTTCACATTCCTTATCGCCTGCAATCTCATAAAAAAGAAGTCCAGATTATTGATATCCTCAAACGCTTCCTCTTCCTCTTTTGTCAGTTTTGAAAAATCGATAAGAATATAAGATTTATAGTTGTTCTTTGCAAATTCTTCTGCAATAGTGGATTTTCCAACTCGCCTTGCACCCTCCAATAATGCCACATATCTTCCCGATAACGTATTCTTCCATTCGGTAAGTTCATCATAAACTTTTCTTCTGAACATAATACAGCCTCACTTTATTTGACTATATATTACCATTTTTACAACATGATTTGAAGCCAAAACCGCCATTTTTGCGGCATCAGTTATCCTCAAAACCACCATTTTTGCACCATCAAGGCGTTTTATTGTTCTTTTTACTTTTGCGTCACTATATGTTTATCTATCTTCTTTCGGGCATATCTTTTGATTCTTGCTCTTGGGTTTCCCAGGTATCGTATAAGCAAGAATCCATTTTTCAATCGATTACGAAAACATATTACTATTTTACGAAAATAGAACTTATATCTATTTTCCTAAAATAACAGTTAAAGCTTCCTTCATTTTATGAGTAATAAGACGATATCCAGCCTTAGAAGGATGAATATCGTCTACCATGTAAAGATCTTTATCTTTGTTTAGTTCGCTGTTGAATTCTTTATCATTGAATAAATCTAAGACGTATATTTTTCTGTTCTTTTCTATCTCATGCAATAATGAGACCATACACTTATAGTTCTCCATCTCATAATACGGATTCGTATAGAAAAGGATAGGACAATGATAATTTTCTTCAATATAGGAAATGATTGTATTGATAGCACCACATATTGACTTATCATCAATGTCATCCGCTTTTCCTAGTTCTTTTCCTTTGGATGCATCATTGGTCGATAACTGAACGACAAAGCAATCAAAGCGATTCTTTTTATCGATGCGATATAATCGACTTACATATGAATCCTCACCCTCATTGACTAATGTTGTTCCGTTTTTCGCCTCTTTCAAGAATGTGATTCCGCATTCCTTAGATAGGAATTCTGGAAAAGAGACATCCAAGGATCCAAATCCCTTCGTTACAGAGGAACCTAAAAAACAGATATTCTTCCCTTTCAAAGGAGAAGAGATATCCTCTTTTATCGTATCGATATCATACTCCGACACATTTCCTCTTTTATCCTCAAACATGATGCTTTCTCCTTCTTTCCTCAAAATTATAAATACTAATTTACTGATATGACAAGCAAATACCTTATAATAATAAACAACTGAGGTGACTTATGAACATCGAAAAAACAATCAAGGAAATGACGTTAGAAGAGAAGGCTACCATTCTTTGTGGTTATGGAAACATGAAAACCTATCCGATTGATAGATTATCCGTTCCTTCTCTCATCCTTTCGGATGGTCCGAATGGATTACGTGTAGAAGCCCAAGGCGGAAATTCCTTAAACGGAATCTCCAATACATTACCCTCTACCTGTTTCCCTTCCGGAGTCAATCTCGCTTCCAGTTATGATACCGACTTGATTCAGCGCGTTGGTAATGCAATCGGAGAAGAAGCTATTCACTATGATGTAAACATTGTCTTAGGCCCTGCCATCAATATAAAACGCAATCCATTATGCGGAAGAAATTTCGAATACTTTTCTGAGGACCCCTATCTATCCGGAATCCTGGCCACAAACTATGTAAAAGGAGTGCAGGAGAAAGGTGTAGGATGCTGCCTGAAGCACTTTGCCTGCAACAACAATGAAAAGTATCGTTTTGTCGGAAACTCCATCATAGACCAGAGAGCGCTACATGAAATTTATCTTAAGCCATTTGAAATGGCAGTCAAGGAATCCCATCCTTATGCCATCATGTCCGCATATAACAAAGTCAATGGAGTTCACTGTTCTGAGAACAGTTATCTCTTAAAAGAAATCTTAAGAGATACATGGGGATTCGATGGTGTTAGCATGACGGACTGGGGCGGAATCGTTTCAAGAGATACTGGATTAAAAGGTGGAACTGATCTTGAAATGCCAGGTCAAGTCAAACACTCTATCTCTCTTTTAATCGATAAAGTAAATAGGAAAGAAATCGATATCTCTTTACTGGATGATTCAGTAAAAAGAATCCTAACCGCAATCGAAAAGACAAGAAATGAAAAGAAGGAAGCAGACTTTAAAAAAGACTACGCACTATCTGTAGAAGCCGTCGAAAATAGTGCGGTTCTATTAAAGAATGAGGATAACCTTCTCCCCTTAAAGAAAGAAAAGAAGTATCTTGTCATCGGTGACTTCTTTGACAAAATCCGTTATCAAGGTTCCGGATCCGCTTTGCTCAATCCATACTGTCTTTACTCACATCGTGACATATTCGATAAGAACCATGTAGATTATGAATACTATCAGGGGTTCAAAGAAGAGGAAACAGAAATAAACAAAGAGTTAGAAGATAAGACTATCGCATCCGTTAAAGACAAAGAGGAGACAATCCTCTTCTTTGGTGGACTAAATGATTACGTGGAATCGGAAGGATTTGACAGAGATGATCTATCCATGCCTAAGAATCAGGTATCGCTTTTGACAAAGCTGATATCCATGAATAAGAAGGTAGTCCTTATCCTACATAACGGAAGCGTCATTGCTGAGGATGTACTAGATTCCGTATCCGCTATCCTTGACCTTCTCCTTCCGGGTGAAGGAGGTGCAGAAGGATGCTATAACCTGCTCTTCGGAAACTGCTCCCCTAGCGGTAAATTAGCTGAGACATGGGTGAAAGATTATAAGGATGTACCTTTCGGAAACGAGTTCACTTCCTCTATGAATGAGCTCTATAAGGAATCTATCTTTGTCGGATATCGATATTATCTAGAAAAGAAAGACTGCATCCGTTACCCATTCGGATATGGATTATCCTATTCCAAATTCAATTATTCTGACCTTCATATCGAAGAAAAAGAGAAAGAGATCGTTCTCATCTTTACCATCGAGAATATAGGTAATTATGATGCTAAGGAAATTGCAGAAGTCTATATCTCTCATCATAGCAGTCTGATAACGCCGAAAAAGGAACTCAAAGGATTCACCAAAGTATTTCTTGAAAAAGGTGTGAAGAAACAAGTAGAGGTAATAGTGCGGAAAGAGGATTTGAAGCTTTACGATATCGAAAGCAAAACCTTCCGATTTGAAAAAGGTGAATATACTTTTGAAATAGGATCCTCTATTCTGGATATAAGACTCTCTTCCTCGCTCACCTTAGACGGAGAAGAGTTAAAGAATCCCTATAGTGAAAGAGTGATAAAACGATATCAGAACTTAGATACCTTAACGGATATCACAAAAGAAGAATATGAAGAACTGTTAGGATATAAAATACCTGAGATCATCAAGAAAAAGAAAATCACATTCGAGACACCGATTGGAGACTTCAACACCTTCTTTGGAAAGATCTTCCGAAATACTGCTATCCGATTAGCAAATAAGAATTTCAGAAAAGCAGAGAAGATCAAAGAACCTTTATTAAGAGAAAGAGAAAAGAAGGCTGCTTTATTCGTTCTGAAGATGGTTCCTAATAACAGTCTTAGAAGTCTCTGCTACTCATCCTCTGGCATGCTGAAATATCCCGTCGCACAAGGTTTACTCTACATGTGCAACAATCGCATTATCCGAGGACTTATCGAGATGTGTAAAAAAGATAAATAAGCGTAGATACTACTATACTTTCTGATTTCCATCTTTTTAGCATGGATTAGAATTTAAAGTGCCTTATGGAGTGTCATAAAGCATATCCATAAGGCATTAAAATAGTCGCATTAGTCTGCAAATCTTCCTAGGAAATCGTATTCTACTCCTAAATCAAATATAGATAAATCGTACTGATAAATAAGTTTTTCAAGAACAGTGCCATTCTCATTGCCTTCCGTAGCCTTGACGATGCCTTTTGTCATATCGTCCAATTCATTGTAACGATATTTGAAATTTTCAAATCCATAAATGTTTGTTTTCTCGTCATGGTATAGAGTCAAATTCTCAATCTTAGCCGTAAATGCAGTAACAGCCTTTTGCAATGAATAACTATACATTGAGAAGTTGTCGATCTTACCTACAAACGCCCCATCGTTCCATACATCCTGATCGCCAAAAAAGAAACATGCAGTTCCATCCCAGAATACAGAATCATAATAGACAAAGTCTGTTTTGCTGACAATGCTACCATCCATCATAACTATGACAGACTTTGAATCGAGAGAAATTACGATATGATGCCATTTACCTAATGTACAGGCAAAATCCATGTAAGAGCAATCAACATCCCAATTTTGAGACCATTTCAAGCAAAGTTTTCCAACCGGATCTGCCCATAATGCCAAAATGCATCCACCATAATTTGAATTGATTTGGCCTTGGAAAACACGACTGAATTCTGGTGTAGAAGGATCAACATAGATATCTGTATCAATCGTCAACTGATGAGAACCGGCAAGTATCTGTTTTCCGTAATATTTAATTCCCTGCGTATTGGATGAACCGCCGACAAACTGAGCAACTTTTGATCCGTTTTCGTCAATAAGAGAAGTATCTCCTCTATTTTCGCCAGTGAATCCACGTATAGAGGAATCTATGCCACTTTCGAAATCAACATCAAATGTTTTTGTATTCTCAAAATCAATATCCGCAACATCAAGTATTTCCCCCTCAGTAAGTTCTTTATTGTATACCCTGACATCGGAAACGGAACCACTGAAGTCATCCGAATCCTCACGGAAAGTGGCAAAGAATGTAATACCTGATTTGTCACCGGCATAATGTCTTGGTGAAAGATTCTTTGTGTTGTCCTCAAAAATGCAAAGACCATTGGCATAGAATTTAAACCCCTGATCTTTTAAGACCCACGCATAATGAACCCACACATCTGTCGATTGTATAGCGCCTCTTGCAGCAGGGGTATTCGGTTGCTCATATGCCGCACCCTGATTCAACCAACCGTCATTCCAAGATTTATCCACTGAATCATATAAATCCCATTTGACGCCACCATAATTGCCTTGGAAAGGCATCATTTCAAGACGTGGAACGTCAGTGACTGTTTCAACATCCGACGCCATGTAAAACAATCGACCCCAAGTGACTTTCTGAGCACTTGAAAGATTAAACCATCCTGTAACAGTGATTTCATCATTATCCATAATTTCCTTCGGAAGTCGGATATAATTCTGATGTGATCCAGCGGATGTGAATTTAGCAACAGTTTTTCCGTTGAATGCATTTGCTTCATAAACCACTCCACCGTTATCCACAATGCTTGCCTTAGAACAATTTGTTTCGACAACACTGCAAGCGCGGTCATCCTCATTTTCAAAATCCAAAGCATAAATGAGATTTGTGTCAACCGTTTTATCTGTCTCTACATTCTTCGTGTATCCACAATCAAGGCAGGTATATTTGCTTTCACCTTTTCCCGTAATTGTTGGAGCATGGATGACGACCTCTTCACTCCATTCATGTTCAGCGACTTCTATTTCACCACACTCACATTCTCTTTGATGATCATTCTCATCGACGAATTCCCATTCCCCAAAAGAATGAACATGAGTTGTTTCAGATGAGATTGATGTGTCTTCGCTCTTTTCTGTGCCCGATGAAGTGACAGGTGTTTTGTCTGTTGTGACAGGCAAAGAGGACTTTGCCGAGTCACTGACGGTAGATGAGTTAGTGGATGTGTCTTCGCTTGTACTAGGATTGGCACCACAGCTTACAAGCAAAGCCAATGCGGTAAGAACAAAAATTTTCTTTTTCATTATTATGTTACCTCCTTTTTGTTTCTAACCATCACTGCTTATAATACAGATTGGAATATGTTGCCGTAGAGGAAGACTGATTTCGAATGCCAATATGGCCATTCGTCCACGAAGATGAAATATTGATATTGATTCGCGGAGCTACTTCACCATTAGCAAAAACATAGAGACGACCGGCTTTTACAAGCACACGAATTGAAATAGAATCGCCTGAAAGCACAGCTGCCGACCCTATACATCCTAAATAAGATTGATTGAACTGATATATCATAATTCTCCAAGATGAATTACCCGGATCACGCTCAACATTAACATTCAATGCTTTGATAGCATCCAATTCATTGTGTGGATTTGATGCACCAAGATACAAACCACCATATACAGAACCTGTTCCACTAACTTGGAAGCCGACTTCATAGTCTCCTTTCAGTTCAATATTGTCGTTGATGATTTTCTGTTCTCCACCTCTTAATGAAAGACCAGCTGTACGGAAAGCAGAAATATTAGATGATTGTTCCTTACAAATAGACCATCCTGAACTAGATGAGGTTGAAATATCATGTCTTTCACCATCAAATTCAAAAACATTCAACGCATCCTGATCAAAATAATACATATACATTGAGAAACGATTATAGATGCAGTCAATAAACGGAATAAAGGTTACTATCTGATTATCCGCTGTCAAAGTAAACCTCAATTTTCCATCTTCCATGGTTTTCACGATTCTGGTGGAAATATTCTTTAAATCGAAATCCTCCATGACATTAATCTGAGAAATGCTACCGGAGTAGGCACCATCATAGCTAAGGAACGAGCCGTTCGACTGATAGGTTCCTGTCTGATTTGTCGAAATATACGTATCTCCTTCCTGGATTCCCAAGTCTGCAACAAGCATCATCGGTCCATAGAAGAGTGCATAACTATTGTTGACTCCTTTCTGTTCCTTCATATAAATCTGCATAGGAAGGTTAATGACAATGTTGTCCGTCGGTTTCAGTTTGTCATCTAAAACCATATAGCCATCCTCATCTGTTTTATAGGCGTATTCTTTTCCGTTAATTGTAATTGTCGGTGTTGTCCAAGAGGGCTTTCTTAATCTGATCTGATAGGAATCCTCTTTTGAAACAGAAAGATGTACTTTTTCATCTGTCAGCAGATCACCAGTGATAGAGATAGACTTATCATCCATAGACAATGTTGTAGGGTTATACATTTGTATATAAATCTTCTCAGCAGAGAGATGATAATTTCCATAGACAAGTTTCGAGAACGTCTCCTGACCGGTACAGCAACAGCACCAGAAGGCATCAACATCCGCACTGTAAATCTTATGATAGCCGAAAGCGGTTGAAGTCGGGTATGTCTTTCCTCCAGTTGCTGGATCAATCGAAGACATGATATGGTTATAGAAAAGATTTTCAAAATAATCAAAATACTTAGCCTTACCAGTCCAACGATACAGGTAATCCGTCAGCATCATGAAGTTATAAGAACAGCAAGTTTCCTCACCATAACATCCCTGTGAAGTAACTCCTGGTGTTTCAAAATGCTCATCTAATGAAAAACCACCATTAGCATAGGACATATCTGAATTAACCATCTCCCAGAAATTTTCACAAATCACTTTGTAATACTCGTTGCCAGTGACTTCATATGCAGCAGCAGCTCCAAGTATCTTAGGAACCGTTGTGTTAGAATGAATTCCCTTAAGGCAATTCACATTGTTATAGATGTTATCCAGTAAGGATTCCTGCTCAAAAAACCTAGCAACCTTGAGATAATCAGAGTTCTTTGTGATTTTGTAAGTCAAATACATAACTTCACTCATGCCACCATATTCGAAGCCAAGAACATTCGCTCTTTCCGTTTCACTCAGATCGATGATAGCATTATAAGTCCAATCACAAGCATCAGTCAGCATCTTGAACGCCAGCGACTTGCATTCTGAATCTTCGACATATTGATATACGTCATAGCACATCATCAGATTTTTATGATACATATAGAAAGGAACCCAGGCATTCACACCACCAACAGGAACCGTTCCATGTATTCCGTCTCCCTGATCAACGCTGGATGTACCATTTTTGATTGCTTCTATGCAAAGATGAGTAAACGCACTCAAATATCCTTTCTGGTCCGGATACTTTTCACCATATGCCACCTGACATTTACGAATCTCTGTGAGCATATAATATAATCTCTTAAAAGGAGTGTTCACGTATTCTGGTGAACTTTCAGAAACATAATCTGGTTTTGTCAGAGTATATCTTGCCAAAGTTCCTATATACTGTGATTCAAATTGTCCAGCCCCTCCACAAGATGTGCTGATCCACCCTCCATATCCTTCATATCCTTTTGTGTCCAATCCTGCATTCAAACGATAGTTGTATAAGAGTCTTTCGACATCCAACTTAAACAGATAGTCTAGATTAGACATCATAGTCTTATCATAATAGCTTTCACTATCATATGTGACATCCTCTAAGTCAGTATTCTCTAATTTACGTGTCACTTGATGGAAGGATTTTACATTTACTGTATACGTTTTTTTCACACTATATTCCCCTCTTTTGAATGTAACCTCAATATCGACATCATGATCTATTTCGTCCTGATAGATTTTCCCTTTCGAATCAATAATGTCAGGATTCATAGATTGATAAGACAACTTTACACCTTCATCAACATAATCATCAAACTGAAGCAGAGCATCATGCTTCTGAACAATCTTGTATTCAGATGCCACCTTATCCACAGCAATCTTATCATCCTGAATCGTAATAACATTGTTAAGCTGCATGATTTCTTTTTCTTCTAAGGCGATGGAATACATCCTAAAATTATCGATATAAGCAGAAAGCGGATTGTCATTGTAGAACTGTGTTCTTCCAATCGTGGATACAACATCAGGAAAATAGTAATTGATGACAGGATCAAAACCGAAATCCTCCGTAGCAGCAATCGGAACGCCATCTACATAGATAACACCTCTTTCCTTGTCAGCTGTAACAGTAATATTGATCCATTTCTCCGTTGGAACAGTATATCCCGTCTTCATGACACTATGTCGATTACTATTTACATCAGGTGTATACTCTAATTTCAAATCGTTCGTCTCAGAAAAACCAACGAAAAGAGAAAAATATCTGCCACCACCTGTAGAAAAATCGAATATTCGTTGATAGCGATCCATGGAATTGATTAGATAAATATCAGTGGAAAGTGTTATCTCATTATGGCCAGAGAAAATTTGTTTAGGCAAAGTCAAAGAAGAACGGTCAGAAGCTGTCCCGGGATTATCGCCATCTAGATAAACAACTCCTTTGCCATCTTTCGTCGTGTAAGATGCTGTTCCTGCCAATGTGGCATCAAAATTTCTAACGGTTTCTTTTCCGTTTCCATCAAATTCATAATTCGCAGTAAGAAAATCAGAAGAAACAAGACTAAACTCAGAAACATAGTCATAATTATTCAAAACCTTATCATAAATCCTGAAATCAGAAATAGAGGCGTTGAAATCATTAGCCGAAGACAAAGAACTAGAACCAAGCAAGAATTCTGATATATTTTTCCCTTTCAAAGAATAATTGCCTTCAAAAGTAAGCATCGTTCTTCCGTTCTGATAAACGTACAATGCATCTTTCGTAAAACTGAAGCCAACTAATTGCCAAGCACCGGCCGGAGACTGAAGAGTCCCGCTAAGAGGGGTATTCTGCCATGCACATTTGTCACTGGGCTCCGCCAAAGTCAGGTTCACCGCTTGTTCACCAGACAATTTTGAATTCATCGAATAAGAGAACCATGTTCCAGCATCGTAAGGCGAGGTATAGAAATAGCCATCATCATAAGCAATCGAGAAAAGCGGGGCATTATTATTGAAAGCGGCCAAATCTTCCGGTAATTTCACCCAAAGTGCAATTGTAATTTCATCCTGCTCGAGAACATCCTCAGGCAAAGAAAAATATGAATTAAAATGAGATGTGTTTTTAAATTCAATAACTTCCTTTCCTTTATGCTTTTTCTCAGAACGAACAATATTATCACCTATTTTTAAAGCGTCTGCATACCCGGATTCTACAGCAGTATTTTTTCCAAAATCTGAATCTTTGAAATCCAGATTATAGATAGAGGTGTTTTTGATGATAGGTTCTGGATCTATATCACTAGTATCCGAACCAGAAGAGGTATCTGTATGATTCGTGGTCGTTTGCTTCGATGCTTCAGAAGAAGAGTCTGATGTTTCTGACCCACCACAAGAAGCTGCCACAAAAAGGAAAAACATCGCAACGAACAAACATGACTTTTTTATTGGATTTCTCATATACGTAAGCCCTTTCTTGTATTTTTATAATAATTTTTCTTTGTCAAAATGACAATTGTCTTTTTCTGTATATTAAATTGTGATTATAATACTTTTGTCATGAAATATTTTTTGCTTGACCTAGATAATATCGGAGCGGTGTCAGAGGCTGGTTTTATCGCTGTTTTCAACAGAAAACACATAAAAAGGACAATGACAGAAGTCGAATTGTTTCTAGTTACCGATGGTAGCCTACCTCTAGAACAGGGAAAAGAAGCCTTCCTCCTTAAGAAAGGCAGTATTTTCATCAGCGATAATTCAATTCCTTTCGGTGGAAAGAAAAAATCAAAATGTTCTTTTTTCTTTCTACATATCACTCCTCCTAATGTGACTTTGATCAACAAAAATAAGATAAACGATTATCTTGGAAACGATAGATACGTTGTCTTGCCACAATCCTTTGCTTTAAAGGATTACCTGCCTTTGGTTTCATTATTCAACGAAATTGTCAATGCTAAAAAATCAAATATAGATACAATTGTAACGTCTTATCTTTTGAAGGCGTTACTAAAATCAATAGAATATTTTTATTATGAAAATGATTCGGAAAAAACAACAAAAAACACTTTGATATCTCAAATCATCACATATTATTATTTTTCTCCGGATACAGCGGAACTCAATAGCATTGAAAAAATAGCTGAATACTTCCACTATGACAAACAATATCTCTCTAGATTATTCAAAAAAGAAACTGGAATCAATATGAGTGCATTTTTAATCGATGTCAAAATCAGAAAAGCAAAAGAAGCACTGATCAAAAATGACAAAAACATATCAGAAGTAGCTAAAACACTTGGATACAGGACAGATTATTTCCAAAAGCTATTCAAAAGCAAAACAGGATTGACACCTTTGGAATATAGAAAAGCAAATTCCATAGGAATAGATTCTCAATTGAAAGACGCACACAAACTTATCGATAACATCATATTGAAGAAATGAAACCGCAATAGAAATATAGAAAACTTTTCCCTAGAATCTACTTGTTCACATTGTCGTTTCTGTGCAATGCTTTCAAGAATGGAATCAGGAAACCGCCAAATACAAAAGCAACTCCCGCACAGATTCCACCAGCTATCAAAAATGAGATAGAATCCGAATAGGCAGTTGATTTCCTGAGAAGATCAATTCCTGCTTTTGTCAGTCCTTTCAGATTATAGCTAGTACGGAACATATACTCTTTATAGCCTCCGATACCTAACAGAATCAATCCAACAAGGAAAGCAATACCACTAAGGATATCAAAGAAAAATAATGTACTGTTTGCCGATGTATTCACTGGCATCGTATTTTTAAGATTAGATTGTTCTGTTGTCTGATTATCGGTTTTAACATCCTCTGAAACACGCTTCCCGCATTTCGGACAATAATTACAGTCATCTGTCAACTGAGTTCCACAATGTGTACAGTATCTCATAAATCCTCCAGCCTATTCAAAAATAAGATGTTATGCCCTAACCTGATTCTCATTCAGAAATCATATTCTGATTTCCCTAATACGAATGTCAGATAATGAGGCATCGTGATGATATCATCCTTTTCACTAATATTATAATCACCAATCTTAATAAGCTTTGTCTTTCCATAATGTTCCGGATGCCTCATTACTGTTTTGCTCGATTTTGTATTTCCAGTAGTCGCTTTGGATTCAATCAAGGTTGCATAACCTTGATAAGAAATGACAAAATCGATTTCCAATCCGGTCGTTTTTGCAAAATAGTAAGGTTCAATTCCGGCTTTGATCAGAGAATCAAAAACAAGCGCTTCGTATATTGCTCCCTTTCCTAATCCGAGTTCTCCCTTATTGATAGCAGCAACAGTATCTATTCCATACATTGCTGTCACAATTCCGATATCCTCCGGGAATAATTTGAACTGCGTCTCAATCTTTTGACCAGATAAAGGCAATGTTGGAACTTCAAGGTTGTAGACTTTCGATATGATATGAGACTGTCTTAGATATTCAATTGCATCATTCTTATCATATTGAGATCCACCGGGAACCTTTGAAACAACGAAGCGCTTGTTTTCCTTTGATAGGAAGGTAGGAATCAAATCAAATACATTCTGAATTCTAGAAACCTCTGCAGATTTGAAGACCGGATTATCATTTTTATCCTTTCTTCTTCCGAAATCACTCTTCATATCGAATATTGTGCTAGACAGCACCCGATATGCATCAACAATACGAGAAGTCTTTAGATATTCCTTTACCACTTTTGGGAAACCGCCGATGCATGCATATTTCAAAAAAAGATTTTTATAATTCTGGTTAACGTTCTCCGGAATCGGTTTCTTCATTACAAAGTATGAGACAAGAGAATCAATCTGATCCTGTTTGTACCCAGTAGCTAAGAGGAATTCTTCAAAATCCATCGTTTTCATATGAAAAACATCCTCATATCCAATCGGAGTAGGAGTTGTATCTCCAACAACATATCCATTAACACCTAAATACGAACCGCTACCGATAACAAGATACCTTCCATCATTTTTGAAATTTTTAAAGGACAATCTTGCTTTAGGACAATCCTGAATCTCATCAAAGAATAGCAAAAGATTCTTAGAACTGAAATTCACTTGCGGAAAACGCAAAGAAATATTGGAAATAATAGTATCAACATCTAGTTCGTTATCGAAATCGGAGCAGTAATTCGGGTTTGTCCAAAAATTCATTTCGAGTAATTGAAGCTTGTTTCTTTTTGCAAACTCTCTAATGGCTTCCGTTTTTCCACATTGTCTGATACCGACCACTAATGCCGGTGTTTTATTTTCCTTCTTTAGCCAGGTGTCCAATTGTTCATCTATTTTTCTTTTGAAATACATACCATTCACCTCTTTCAATTGAATTCAAAGAGAATATATAACTAGAATATAAGAAATTTAAAGGGACTTTTCAATAGATTTCTAAGAAAAATCAAGGGACTTTTTACCACTTTTCTAAGAAATTTAAAGGGACTTTTGATTTTGTTTTGATGAAAATAGGTTATTTATTGACCTATTCCACGCGATTAATTGCTATGTTTTCTACGATATTCGCTAGGTGAAATACCGACATACTTTTTAAATGTGTTTGCAAAATGGCTCTGTGAAGAAAAGCCTAAATATGTGGCAATTGAGGTAAGCTGTTTATCTGTGTAACGAAGCAGTCTTTTTGCTTCTTCTGTCTTCTCCTTCAAAAAGAAATCGGTCAAAGTCATGCCCGCTTCCTTTCTAAACTTCGTCGATAAATAGGTTCTACTCATAAACATCGCCTTTGCAAGTGCCTCTACATCAACAGGTTCAGATAGATGATGCTGAACATAATTCCCTACTTCGTTTACTAGTTTTGATGGTGCCTTTCCTAAATGCAGTTTCTCTACCCGTTCTGTATAATCAAGGACCATGTGATATTGTAAGTTCGTAATCTGTTCTACACTGTAAAGCAGTTCACATTTCTGAATATAATCATCAGAAAGAGAAAGAGCATCTCCAGTATCCATACCGCCTCGGATCGCACTGCGACTGATAAGAGTCGCTGTAACGATAAATGTATTTTTCAATTGACGTATCTGATCAAAGGCTAATGTACCACCACGGGCAGCAGGTGCATTTGCAATCCACTCTCTTAAAGCGGAGGAATCTCCTTTTCGGACAATATTGGATAATGTCTGTTCTAATGTAATGGTGTTATGGATTACCTGCTGAGACTGGATGTCTGTCGTAACAGAATCAAAATTATGATTTACCTGCTCTGTCTCTAACATCTCCTTTAAGTTTTCCTGCTCACTGTCATAAACCATGACATCCTTTAAGGATAGTTTCTCTTCATTCATGACATAATTCATCGTGCAGAGTATCTGCATGATGCTAGAAAGAGGCATTTGAACAATACTCTTTATCGATGATGTAAATTCATCGATGTCATCGGATGAGACATCGCATTGAAAAGCTAATTCTCTTATCTGCTGTTGTGTCATAGAAGATTGGCGGGACGGTCCTATGACTATCTTATACGGTGCACAGTTGACAATTCCGTAATAGTCAAAAAGAGGAGTGATGAAGTAGCCGACATGGGCATCGATAGCTATAATGCTATCCTTATATGGTGTGATAGGGTCTTTCGGAAGATGTACTAGTGAGTAATAGAACATCTGTTTATTCCCTTCAAACGTTCTGATTGGAATACCAGAAAGATTGCCAATGACAGAGCAAAGATAACTATAATCGATATTTTTCATAACACTTCTCCTAACTCAATACAATTATGAATAACAACAAACAATTATGTAAGATAATAGCGCTTTCAGTTGCTATAATTTTGATAGTTTCATAATAAGGAGTATTACAGAACGTGGACTACGATCAATTGCTTTCAGATATGACTGTCGAAGAGAAAGTTGCACTTGTCTCCGGAACAGATTTCATGTACACCAACCCTATCCCTAGACTTCATATTCCCGCACTGAGAATGTCAGATGGGCCGCACGGCTTACGTGTACAGTCAGAAGCTGGGGATAACGGTGTAAACGGAAGCAAGCCTTCCACTGCTTTTCCTACCGCGGCAGCCACTGCATCTAGCTGGAATCCAGCAAATACAGAAAAACTAGGAAAAGCCATCGCAGAAGAGTGTCTTTTCTATGGTGTAAACCTATTGTTAGGTCCTGGTGCTAATATCAAGAAGAATCCACTATGCGGAAGAAATTTCGAATACTTCTCCGAGGACCCTTACCTTGCCGGTAAGATGGCCGCTATGGAAATAAAAGGATTACAGAGCAAAGGAGTGGGTGCAACCGTCAAACATTTTGCGTTGAACAATTCCGAGAATTACCGCTTCATGGATAACTGTATTGTCGATATGCGTGCAATGCGGGAGATCTATCTGAAAGTATTTGAACGCATCGTCAAAGAAGCCGAACCATATGCCATGATGTGTGCATATAATCAGATCAACGGAATCTATTGTTCCGACAACAAATGGCTTCTGACTGATGTTTTAAGAAATGAATGGGGATTTAACGGCATTGTAATGACAGACTGGGGCGCCATGCACAATAGAGTAGAGTCACTGAAAGCCGGATTAGACTTAGAGACGCCAGGTGATACCGCTATATGTAGAAAGTGGTTATTGGACGGAGTCAAAGACGGAAGTCTCGATATCAAACACTTAGATAAAGCAGTAGTCAATATCCTGAAACTGATCGATAAATATGCAAATACAAAGAAAGCAGAAACGGTAGACTGGGACAAACATCACGCTCTTGCTGCAGAAATCGCAGAGGACAGTGCCGTACTTATGAAGAATGACGGATCTCTTCCGCTTTCCAAAAATGAGAAACTCCTTATCGTCGGCGATCTATTCGATAAGATGCGTTATCAGGGAGCGGGAAGTTCGATGATCAATCCATATCGACTAACCACACCAAAGAACGCATTCGATGAGAATGGTGTCTCCTATGAATTTGTAAAAGGCTATTCCGAAAATCAGCTGAAACCTCAGGATGATCTGATATCAGAGGCTCTTGAGAAAGCGAAGAGCTATGATAAAGTCCTAGTATTTGCTGGCCTTACCGATTATGTGGAAAGCGAAGGCGGAGACAGAGAAAGTTTGTCTCTTCCTGAGAATCAGAGTGCTCTGATCGATGCAATAGTAAATACCGGAAAGAAAGTCATCATCGTACTATTCGGAGGCTCTGTCATAGAATTGCCGTTTGCAGATAAAGTCTCATCCATCCTCAACATGTTCCTACCTGGACAGAATGGAGGAACGGCCGTGTATCATCTATTGTTCGGTGATAAAACACCATGCGGAAAATTACCGGAAACATGGGTCAAAACATATGACGATGTTCCCTTCGGAGACGCCTATTCCAAAAATGAAAGAGAAGTATATAAGGAGAGCATCTTCGTCGGTTATCGATATTATGAGACTGCAAAGAAAGAGGTGCGTTATCCATTCGGATATGGTTTATCCTATACCTCATTCGAATATCGCAATATGAAGGTTCTAGAAGATACCGATGATCATGTCACAGTCACCTGTGAAATCGAAAACGTCGGAAAATATGATGGAGCAGAAATTGTACAGTTCTATGTGAAGGCACCTGTAACAGATGTATTCAAGCCAATCAAAGAGCTTCGCGCTTTCACTAAAGTATATCTGAAAGCAGGAGAATGCAAAACAGTAACTCTAACCGTAGATAAAACCGATCTTCGATATTGGAACATCCAAGAGAATCGTTGGGTGCTAGAAAACGGAACATATGAATTACAAATCTGTTCTGATTGTAGAACAATTCAGTTGACGAAAAGTGTCGATATAAACGGTGAAACCATTCCATCACCATATAGTGAGAATGTATTAAAAGTATATAATGGCGCTAATCTGACAGGTGTCTATGATGAGTTATTCGAAGAGATGAGCAGAGTCAAAATCACACCACTTCCAGAGAAGAAACCAATCACACTGGAAAGCAGGTTCACTGATTTAAAACAGACATTCCTTGGAAGGATTCTCTTCAACGCCGTATTAAGCGTAGCGAAGAAGCAGATGAAAGAAGCCAAGAAAATGTCGGATGGCACTGAGAAGGACAACCATATCAAAGGGGCTATGTTCTTAAAAAGAATTCTGGAGAGCAACTCAATACGAAGTATGTCTATGTCAGCCGGAAAAAGTCTACCATATAACTTTGCACTCGGTTTCATGAATCTGTCAAACGGACATCTGTTCAAAGGAATCAAGAATTTCTGTACCAAAATAGAAGTTCCGGCACTGCCGAAAGATAAGGAGGAGTAAAAAATGGAAAAAGGAAAAATGCTAAGCGGCCGAATATTTGATAGCCGCATTCATTCTAAAAACGTAACAAACAAAGAGAAATGGTTAGGATATCTGCTCGGTCCTTGCGGTGCTCTTCTGTTCAATGCCGTCCTTGCCACCTATCTCAATGTGTATTACACCGATGTTCTCAAACTCTCTTCGGTATGGGGCGGCGCCTTTTTAGTCGTATTCCCTCTCGTATCCAAGATCATCGATGCAATCACAAACATCATCATGGGTTACATCATCGACAGAACCAAGACAAAGCAAGGGAAAGCCAGGCCATGGCTGTTATTATCTGCACCACTGGTTGCAATCACAGGAATCTTGTTATTTATTGTCCCAAGTGGAAATCAGACTTTACAAGTCGTTTGGGTAATTATATCCTACAACCTTTTCTATTCCTTTGCCTATACGATTTACAATATGAGTCACAACCTGATGTGTCCGTTATCTACTAGAAACTCCATCCAAAGAGGCGGATTATCCGTATTCAATCAGATTTCAACAGTCATGATGAGCGGTATCGTTGTCGCTCTTGTTTTCCCGATGGCAGTCATGCCTCTGCTCGGTGTCGATATGACAAAATGGATCATTGTCATGTCCGTTCTTTCCGCTCTTGTATTGCCGCTTACTCTACTAGAATACTACTTCACCAAAGAAAGAGTCACAGAAGAGCAGATGGCACACAGCAGTGAAGAGAGAAAGATTCCATTCCTTACTCAGTTGAAGATTGTTCTCACAGACAAATACATGATCATCATGTTCGTGTATTTCCTGATTTATACATTCGGTTCATCCTTGAAGAATCTTGGACTTGTCTACTACTGCAATTACGTTTTAGGGTCCTATAACGATGGCAGAACTCAGACTCTGGTATCCGTCATCGGTGGCATCCCTATGGGCATTGGTATCTTTGCCGTTTGGCCGCTTGCAAAGAAGTTCGGAAAACGAAATGTCACACTTGCCGGTTTCCTTTTATATTCCTTAGGTAGTGCAATCTGTTGGTTATCTCCGCAGAATCTCTATATTGTTCTTGTCGGTCAGTTCATCAAGAATATCGGTGGATTACCTTGCGCATATATCTTTATGGCCTTGTTCGCAGACACCCTTGACCACTTAGAATGGAAGAGTGGTATCCGTTGTGATGGTACAGCGATGTCGATCTATAACATCATTGCTGTTTCTATAGCCGGTATGGCAACGGCTGCATTCAATGCAATGCTTTCCGCTGCTGGATATATTGCTCCCGAATTAGTTGATGGTGTTACTGTCGCCTATCAGCAGCCTGAGGCGGTTACCAATGTCATTACTTTCTCTTTTGTCGGATTAGAAGCGATTACCGGAATCATCCTTGCTGTTCTGTTATTCTTCTTATCCGTTGAAAAGACACTTGGACATAAGCAGGAAAAGATAAGAGAACATCAGAAAGAGGAAGCAGAAGCCCGTGGAGAAGAATGGGTAGCTCCGGAAATCAAAGCCGCCGAAGAAGAGGAGAAGTATATTCTTGAGGCTGAGAAAAACTATGTCGAAGAGCTTAAGATAAAATGTGATGCGAAAGGTCTGGATTTCGAAGCAGAGTTAGAAAAGCATAACCGCCATGCATCCGAAGTGAAAGCAAAGCAAGATGAAAAGAAACGTATCGCAAAAGAAAAAGCGGACGCAAAGGAAAAGAAAGCAGAAGAAAGACAAAAAATGAAACTTGCAAAACTCACTAAAGAGCAATTAGCCAAGAGAGAAGAAAAAGCAAGAAAGAAGAAAGAACGTAATGACAAGTTCTGGGCAAAAGAACTTGCAAAAGGTGAAGTCTATCGTGCAAAGATTCAAGCTGAACTTATAGCAAAGAATTCCGTGAGTCAATAAGCATGTAGCATGCTTAGTAGGAGGAAAAATGAAAGCAATCAATCTTAAAACCGAATACCTGATCAACCCAATAGGAATCGACATTCAGAAACCTCGTCTGATGTGGACATGCGATGGCGGTATCACGCAAAGCGCATACCGCATCGTTGCAACCGCAAACGGAAAAACAGTGTGGGATAGCGGCAAAAACTTATCAAGCGAAATGCACGTCGACTATCCCAATAAGCTATTCTCCCGTCAGCGTATCGACTGGACAATCACTCTATGGGATGAAAATGATACAGAAGGTGAGAACAATTCTGCATTTTTCGAGACAGGTTTGTTCTTCCAATCCGATTGGAAAGCAAAATGGATTACCGGCAATTATCATGTAAACAAGAAAAAGCGTTATCCAGTAGACTGTTTTAAAAAAGTCTTCTCTTCTTCTCCTATTCAGAAAGCAAGGCTATATATTACCGCATGCGGAGTTTATGAAGCAAAATTTAACGGCATCCGCATCGGAGACTTCATCCTTGCACCTGGTTCAACAGACTATGATAAGAGGATTCAATACCAAACTTATGATGTAACTGAACTCATAAATAGCGGAAGCAATGAAATCACTGTCGAACTCGCTGACGGATGGTATAGAGGAAGCAACGGTGCAAAAGGAAGAACGAATACCTACGGAAAACAGACCAAATTCATCGCTCAATTGGAGTTATACGGAACAGATGGAAAAGTCACCTATATAACTAGTGATAGAACCTGGTCTTATAGTAACGATGGTCCTATCCGTTTTGCAGATCTGAAGGATGGTGAGATTGTTGTTGCAAACAAAGTCCCGACTTATTCTAATCATGCAAAAGAGGTGAACTTCACCGCAAATCTGACAGCATCCAACAACGTTTTCGTAAAGGAAAGAGAACGATTCACACCTATCGAACTGATCACCACTCCAAAGGGTAAGAAAGTTTTGAAATTCCCACAGAATCTATCCGGATATATCTCATTCCAATTGAACGCACACCAGGGGCAGAAAATACATATCACTCTCGGTGAGATGATAGACAGTCAAGGGGAACTCACTTTGACAAATGTACAGTGTGTACATAAAGGAAAAAGAACACCGCTACAGGAATTTGACTATACCTGCAAAGAAGGACAAAACGAATACACTCCGAAGTTCTTCTATGGTGGTTTTCAGTACGCACAGATCGATACAGATGTACCATTTGAAAAAGATGACTTTACAGCCATCGCTGTTTATAGTGCGTTTGAGGAAACGGCAACCTTCTCTTGCTCTCATCCTCTGATCAATCAGTTTTATAAGAATACAGTTTGGTCTTTAAAGAGCAATTCTACCGATCTCCCTTCTGATTGTCCTACCCGTGAAAGAATGGGTTGGACAGGCGACAGTCAGATTTTCTTCAACACGGCATCCTATATGACAAATTATGCCTCCTTTGCAAGGAAGCATGTCCGCGATATATACGATAGGCAGTGGAAAAGCGGAAGACTACCTCAGATTGTACCTTTCGCCAATGAAGACTGGTTCATGTGGACAATGAACGGAAGTGTCGGTTGGGCATGTGCTGGTGTTTATATCCCTCTCTACTTTTATGAGAAATACGGAGATAGCCGCATCCTGGAAGAAAACTATGAAGGCATACTGAAATACGCAAACTTCATGATAAAACGTGCTGGGAAATGGGGTGGAATATACGCAAAGCCGATGCATCTCTCCCATAAAAACAGAAAATACGCCGTAAACTGTGGACAGTCTTACGGAGAGTGGACAGAACCGAATGACGTCTGTGCCTTCCATTGGTATGATTTTGCCTCTCCGCATCCGGAAGAATCCACAGCTTATACTTATTTCACTTTAAAGAGAGTCCTTGAGATTGCAAAGATTCTCAACAAAACACAGGATAAACAATTAAATAAGATCAAAAAGTATAGTGAAGGAGCAAGAAAAGCATATCAGGAGCTCGTCACAAAGAAGAACTTTACATTAGATACAGATAGACAGGCAAAGCTTGTCCGTCCTCTATACATGGGATTGCTTAACGAAGAACAGGAAGAGTTTGCTAAGAAGCGTCTGATTCAGGCGTTAGAAAACTATGGATGGCGCTTAGGCACCGGATTCCTGTCTACACCTCTCATTTTGGATGTGCTTGCAAGCATTGACATCGAATACGCTTATCGTCTTTTAGAAAATGAAGAGATGCCCGGATGGCTCTTTATGCCGAAAAGCGGAGCAACTACTATCTGGGAGAGCTGGGAAGGAATGACAACAAAGGACAAAGGCGTAGCGTCTTTAAACCATTACTCCAAAGGTGCTCTCTGTGAATGGCTGATTGGAAGCATGTGCGGCATTAAGGTAAGTGGTGATAGAAAGTTTACTATCGCACCGAAGCCAGGTGGAAAAATCACGGAAGCCGAATGCGAATACGATAGCATCTATGGTAAGGTCTCAAGCAAATGGAAGAAAGAAGACGGAAAGATAAAATATACAATCACCATCCCCTCTAACACCACAGCAAGAATCATTCTGTCTAACGAAGAGAAGACTGTCGGTGCCGGAACATACGAATATACATTAGAGGATTAGGAATCATGTGTAAAAAAGTCTGTAAAATAGGAATACCGCTTCTACTATACATAGCTGCAATGACCACCTTTGCGTTTTTCGACTTGGATATCTCTAACGCTATGTACAACAAAGAAAATCTGTTCGGTAAGATTTTTGAGGTGATTGGTGAGGTTCCTTTTACCTTCATCGCATTGATAGGATTCACAATCTTATTTATAACGCGTAACAAGAACGTCAAATGGAAAAATATACTGATTGCAATCATTGCAGTAGTAGGTATGCTCGCATACGGATTCTTGCTTCCGTTTTTTGTGCTCAACTATCTGAAGGTAAGCAAAGCCTGGATATATGGTATTGCCTTAATGCTTCCTAATTGTGCGGCATCCTACTTTTCGATGAAATGGCTTTGTAAAAAACACGGCGATGAGTTGAAAACAGTTGCAATCATCGCAATATTGACAATTTTAGGACAGCAGGTATTTGTGAATCTCATCAAAGTTATTTGGGGCCGTCCTAGAATGAGAGATATGAGTGATCCTATCACTGAGTTCATTCCATGGTATTTGCCAAATTGGTTCGGAGGCGGAAACTCCTTCCCGTCTGGCCACTCCGCTAACGCTGCATGTATTGTGGTCATCACTTTGCTTCCTGATGTATTCTCGAGAAGAAAGAAAGTCGGTTATGCAATCACTGTCGGTATCTCTTACCTCTGGCTCATCTCTGTGATGGTATCTCGCGTTATCGCTGGTGCACATTTCGCATCCGACGTAACTACCGGTGCCACAATCACACTTGCAATCTTCTATTCAGTAAAGTATTTCATTCACGACAAAGTAAGAATAAACAACAAAACACAAGAAATAAATTCACAAACTGAATGTAATTAGAATCACCATTCGTTGCGCCCGTTATAAAAAACAGACATTATTTCATCATATGATTTTTGACACTTAGTGCTTACTTATCACATAAAGTTAATCAAAGTATACTGAAGTTAAGAGAAGTCAATAAAAGTTAAACTTTGCAAAAAAATGTTTTTAATAAAGTGTTATCAGCATAAGCAGCAATCATCTTAGTATATATTAACTCGATAGTTTAGAATAAACAATTTTTAGTTATGTAATTAGTTTGGCAAACTTAACGAAACTTTTATGTGATTTACATCATCATTCCAAAGCATACTTAGGCCCAAAATTGCAAACGAAAAGGATTGTTTCACATCAAATTCATAGTTTTATCATCTAGAAAAAAGAACACTTACTATAGTAAAAACATAAAATATGAATTGATTTTTCTCTAGAAAATGATAAAATACCCTATGGCTAATTGTGAACTACACCCCGGTAAGGTTACAGTTTCCTCAAGATACAAGAAAGGTAAGAATAGAAAATGCAACGTCAAACTACTATTTACAAGAAGACGGACGTCGCCAAGAATTGGTACGTCGTTGATGCTTCCGATAAGCCCCTTGGTCGATTAGCCTCCGAAATCGCTGTCGTACTGATGGGCAAGAACAAGCCGCAGTACACACCGAACTTTGACAATGGTGACTATGTCATCGTCGTCAACTGCTCGAAGGTCTGGTTGACCGGAGACAAAATCCATAATAAGATGTACTATGACAACAAGTCCAACAATTATGGTGGTCTCAGAACCAGAAGTGCCAAGGTCATGAAGAAGGAATATCCTACTGAAATGATCAGAAGAGCCGTCAAGGGAATGCTTCCTAAGGGCCCGCTTGGCAAAGAGATGATCAAGAAGTTATTCGTTTATGCCGGTCCGGAGCATGACAGACAGGCACACAATCCGATCGAAGTCGAGCTGACTGCTAAGAGGGAGAAGTAAAATATGGCTAACACAAAATCTGAAAAGCTTATCTACTCCGCCGTCGGAAGAAGAAAATCTTCTGTGGCTAGAGTCTTCCTTACTCCTGGCAATGGCGAGATCATCGTCAACGGAAAGAAAATCGATGAGTACTTCCCTCACAAGGTTCTTATCCTCGATGCCACACAGCCTTTGGTTGTCACTAGCACAGAAGGAAAGTACGACATCAAGGCCAACATCGTCGGTGGTGGTTACAATGGTCAGACCGGTGCCTTAAGATTAGGTATCGCCAGAGCCCTTGTCAAAGCCAATGATGCAAACAAGCCGCTTCTCCGCGCTAAGGGACTCTTGACAGTTGATGCCAGAGTTGTTGAGCGTAAGAAATACGGTCTTCGTAAGGCTAGAAAAGACAAGCAGTTCTCCAAGCGTTAATCCAGCGTTTGCCGAGCTTGTCCAGCAACAACAAAAGAAGAAACCCTCGGAATCCGAACCGAGGGTTTTTCTTATTCAGTTTTATGATAAGATATTAGAAGGTACACATTATGAGATTAGATAAATATCTTAAAGTTAGCCGTCTCATCAAAAGAAGAGAGGCTGCGAAACAATTCATCGATAAAGGATACGTCCTTCTTAACGACAAAGTCGCCAAACCCTCTAGTGAGGTGAAACTGGATGATATTATTCAGATCATCTCCCCCTTAGGAGGAAAAAGCGTCAAAGCCAAGGTAAAAGAGATTCGAATGGTATCTACCATCGACAATGCATCCAAGATGTATGAAATCATAGGAGACTGATATGAAAGAGTACACTGCGTCCAATACACGTTCTAGCAAGAAGCTTTCCATCCTCTACATTGTCATCATGGGACTTTGTGCCATTGTTTTGGTTGTCCTTGTCATCCTTTCCGCCTACAAGATCAAGCAGAACCAGGAACTCAAAGCCAAAGAAGCTGCGATTGTCGAGAAATACAAAGATCTTGCCAAAGAGAACGAGAACATCAAAGACGAAGACTATGCAAGAATTTACTTTGAAGGGGATAACCTCTATATTCCTGCAAAAGATGTCGTCATTGAATATCATCCATGAAAGAACTTCTTTGTCTAGATGAACTGAAGGAAGATACTTTTCTGTTGGCTTTTTCCGGTGGTCCGGATTCCGTCTATCTTTTATATCGCCTTTCTCTTTTATATAAAAATGATCTGAATAAGAAGGTTTCCATTAGCTATATCGACTATCATGATTCCCCTTATGTGGAAGAAGAAGAGAGAATCGTCAAATATTATGTCGATAAATATAACCTGAAGTTACATAAGGATGATGTTCACTACAACAAAGAAAAAGATCATAACTTCGAAGAGTGGGCAAGAGAATACCGATATGACTTATTTGCGAAGATCATCAAAGAGAACGGATATTCTGCTCTTTTGACTGCACATCAGAAGACAGATGTCGTAGAAACCTATCTCCTTCAGAAAAAGAGAAAGAATCTTCCTTATCATTATGGTCTGAATTCCGTCACTACATTAAAAGGAATGAAGCTGATTCGTCCTCTTCTTAATATATCCAAAAAAGAACTGACAGAGGAACTGGACAATCTTCATCTTCCTTACTATGATGACATCACAAATCTTGATGTGAAAAAGGAAAGAAACCGCATCAGAAGCAAGCTAAAAGAAAACGAACTGAATCAGATCATCGATGAGATGGATAAAGAGAACGATAGACTGGAAACTATTTACAACCTATTTTCATCAAATAAGAATGGTATATCATTCTCAATCTATGACACATGGTCAGAAGAAGATAAACAACGTTATTGTTTCTATCTGCTCGATTCCCATTTTGTAAAATGTGGAAGAGAAGGAATTGCAAAGAGGATGAAAGACTTTCTGAAAAAGAAAGGAAACAAATCATTCCGAATTGATGATGACTTGGTTCTCTATCGAACAAACGAGGAATTCTTCCTTTCCGTTCCTTTTGAAAGACTATCGTATCAGTTTGAAATTGCAGAGCCTGCAACAATCGATAACGAATACTTCAGCGCAGACTTGAACGACAGCAACGCTTTCAACATCAAAGGATTCCCAATTAAGATCCGAAATTATAAAGAAGGAGATGAAATCTCAACCAATCTTGGAATCAAAGAGGTTTCCCTCTTCTTAAAAAAACAGGATGTTCCTCTCTATCTCTATCCACTATATCCAGTTTTCGTCAAAGATGGTAAAATCTTCTATGTACCCTTCTTTCAAGATATCAAAAAAGGAAAGATTCCTTTTCAGCTCAAATATCAGAAAGGCATATTAAAATGAAAAAACAGATTATCGCTCTCTTTTCTCTCCTTCTTCTTGTCTCATGTGGAAACAAGGAACAGACCTCGTCTGAGTCTACTCCTGACACAACAGGAAACACATCCGAAAAAGCGTCGACAGAAAGTTCAGCTACATCCGATAGCACGGTTTCTTCCGAATCAGAAAGCAAATCCGATGCACCTGCCACAAAGAAATACACCTTCACCAACGAAGACATCCCAGAAACAGGACAAAGCAAGTACAACAATGAATTCGACTTCTCTCATGATGGTTTTGATCTCTTCGGAGATTATATGCAGCGTGGTACCGGTGATTACGCTAACACCATTCAGATGAAGAAAGGTGTTTCTTATTTCTACAATAAGACAATGGCAACTGGTACCATCACCTTATCCGTCTTAGATAAAGGAGAATATACCGGTGTTCCGACCATCTTTGTCGGAAATACAGAGAACCCTACAGAAAGCATAGAATGGGAAAGCAAAAAGCAGGAAAGCAACGCTATCATCTACACAGCAAAATTCACCAATTATTTCAAAGTCAGCGATGAATCCTCCTATGCACTCTATCTTAACTACTTTGAAATAGAAGCCTAGTATCACTATGACGGAACTAGAGAAAATGACAGTCGGAAAGCTCTACGATCCAAACGTAGAGGAGCTTTCTGAACTACGAAGAACTGCACATAGGCTTTGCTTCGAATACAACAGATTATCGGAAGATCAGGTAGAAGAAAGAGCTAAAATCATCAAAAAACTCCTTCCCAATATCGGATTGAATCCCGGAATCACAGGGCCTATCTACTTCGATTATGGATTCAACTTCCACGCCGGCGATAATTTTTACTGCAACTTCAATTTCACTTGCCTTGATGTCTGCGAAGTCATCATCGGAGACAACGTCTTCTGTGGACCTAATGTTTCTATCAACACACCTCTTCATCCACTCCTAGCAACCGAGAGAAACCAATTCAATGGTGAAAATGGATTGACAGACTTAGAATACGGAAAGAAGATTGTCATCGGTTCCAATTGCTGGATTGCATCCAATGTCACCATCTGTGCTGGTGCCAGAATCGGGAACAACTGTGTCATCGGAGCTGGCAGTGTCGTAACAGGCACAATTCCTGACGGATATATCGCCTACGGAGTTCCCGCCAAGCCGATTCGCATGATTGATGAATCCGATTCTGTCTATCTGAAAAAAGAACTGTTCTAAATTAAAACTATTTGACTTATTCCAGGTGAAAACCTGGAATTTTTTTATCTCTATTTCATGAATTCACAACTGATTAAATCAGCTCAACTGTTGTAAAAACGGACAATCTGGCATTGAAAAAGTTCTATAAACGGACAAAATAGTACATTTTAAGGTTGTAAAAGTGGACAAACTCCTTTAAAATAGTTTTAGGAATCAAAAGAATATGTACAGAAAAATCAAATCAAAAATCATCAATTGGAAAAACAACAGCACCAAAGCGTTGCTGATCACAGGTGCAAGACAGATTGGAAAAACATTTATCATCAGAGAATTTTTAAGAGAGGAATTAGGAGAAGACTATTATATCGAACTAAATCTTCTTGAAAACGAAATTGCCGCTAAAGCAATAGACAACGCAGTGGATTCCAATGATTTGTTATTTCGTTTATCCGCATTAACAAACAAAAAACTATATAAGGGTAAAACAGTTATCTTTCTCGATGAAGTACAAGTCAGTTCCAATATCATCACTGCAATTAAATTTCTCGTTGAAGAAGGATCCTACCGATACATATTAAGTGGATCCTTGCTTGGAACTGAATTAAAAGATATCCGTTCCATTCCCGTTGGATACATGGATTCTTTGCAAATGTTTCCAATAGATTTTGAGGAATTTTTGATTGCAAACGGACTTAATCAAGCCGTTATCGATAAGCTGCATGATAATTTCGACACGCTGACCCCTGTAGACGATATCATTCATAAAAGACTGATTGACGCTTTCCATTTATATTTGATTGTCGGCGGTATGCCTTCTGTTCTGAACAAATACATCGAGACTAATAATCTAAAAGAAGTTGTCGAAGAACAATTATCTATCAACAACGCATATCGACAGGATATTGCAAAATATGATTCAGCAAACAAACTCTATATCAAGGAAATATTCGATCTGATACCTAGCGAATTGAATAATCAAAACAAAAGATTCATAATGAAGAATCTGAACGAGAATGTAAAATTCAATCGATATGAAAACAGCTTTCTTTGGTTAAAGGATGCAGGTGTTGCATTACCGGTATATTGTGCAGACGAACCGAAGACTCCGTTGATCTTAAGCAAATCCAGAAACCTATTTAAGTTATTCCACTGCGATGTTGGATTGCTTGCAAGCATGTATATGGACAACAATCTGCAAATAAAGATCTTAAATAAAGAGAATGATATTAACTTTGGTTCAATATATGAAAATGCTATTGCAGAAGAATTAGCATCCAAAGGGTTTAATTTGTATTATTACAAAAATAACAAACTAGGAGAAATTGATTTCCTGATTGAAAATAAGGGTCATGTGATTCCTTTAGAAATTAAGTCTGGAAAGAATTACAAAAAGCATAACGCATTAGATAATTTATTAGCAAATAATCCGGATACTGAAAAAGGATATATTTTTTCAAACAACAACATCGAACAGAACGGAAAGAAAATCTATCTTCCAATCTATATGATTATGTTTTTCAGAAAAGATGAAATCCAGGACATGAAATATCAGCTCAATCTGTCTGATTTGTAACAATTAAATTGCAGTCACAGGTAACAGATGGCAATCATCACCGACAGGATAAACAGACTTACAGGTACAGATGATTGCTTTGGATTCAATTGTATAATGAACCGTCTTTAATACTTTTGTCGCTTTTAAATCTTTAGAGAAATACTGTTCTCCGTTTTTACATTCTAATGCGGTAAGTTTTCCATCATTTAAGATGATAAGGTCTATTTCGTTCTGTTGAGAATCACGATAATAATAGAACGAGGATGATTTATCTTTTCGGTTATTGGAATAGGATTTCAGTATCTCATTGATGATATAGGTCTCTAGCATATGTCCTTTTAAATAGGAGGCAATCATGTCTCTTTGCCATTTACCTTTGTTAGATAACAGGCAAGACCAGTATGGGAAAAATAAACCTTGGGTCTTTTGATAATCTGACATTTGATAGAAGAGTCATTATAAGGCTGTAACAGATGAATGAAGGTTACTTCCCGCGCACAGATTCACTGACGCCTTGTTTTAATTTATACGTCTCAGAACCGGTGAGAATATATAAGGAAGTTTTATTTCCTTTTCTTTTCTGTTCATCAACCGCCCCCTCTAAGTAATCAAATAAGCTAGGTGCCTTTTTTATCTCATCAATGATAAGAGGCGCAAGATGCAAAGATAAAAAGGCTTTAGGATTTTCTGTTGCAGATGCTCTTAATATAGCGTCCGCTAAAGAAACATAGGAAAATCCTAATTCTTTTTGAATCCTATCAGTACAAAGCATCGTCTTTCCTACTTGCCTTGCACCAGTGATAACTACCACTGTTTTTTCCTTAACTGCCTTTTTAGTCTCCTTGTATATGTTTCTTTCAATCATACTCCACCTCATAAATTCAAATTGAATATCTATCGGGAGATTTATCAATTGTCTGTAATGTTCTGATACGTCTCGTCACTTACCAGGCTACATATAAACCATTTCATCTATAGCTGAATATTTACAACATTTTTACACTTAATATGTTTACTTGTACTATAATATTCGTAGCATCGAAAGGAGATTGCTATGTTATTCAATAAAGCTTTAAACTTAGTATTTTTTATTTCTCTTACTTGCGTTTTTAGTGGTCAAAATGACCAACCTGTCACTAAACACGTTCGTTGGATGTCTTCGTCTTGTGAAACATCTGAGAGCGAAAAGACTGATGTTGATAATTCCTATTCCATTGACCAAAAAGATGATTCCAACACAATGGTCGTAGAAGAAAGAAACAACTCAACGGGCAGCATTACATTACACACCTTTGCAAAAAACACCTCAGCAAATTCAATGACGATTGCTGGTTGTTGGCCTAGTAGTCTTTTGAACTATACCTTTAAAGATTATTGCAACCAGTCTTTCAGAAATACGATACTTGCTAGTGTCACTAATTCAACAATCGTTAACGACAGTTATGTCGCGCAACCATACACAAGCACTGGCTTATTAAAAAAATCCGGTTCCGAATACGCTTCATGTTTTCTATTATCAAACGGCTATGCATTAACTGCCGCTCATTGCGTCTACATAAACGGCGGGTACACATCTAATATTACCGCAACATTCAGTTTCAACGCCGGAACCAAGTATTCTAAAACCGTGAAAGTCACCAACACCTACATTCCTAAACTATGGAGAGCATTAAATCCAAACAGTATAAGTGAAACACCGACGGAAGCTCAAAAAAATGTAGACTGGGCCATTCTTAAATTCGACGACTTAACATTACCAAAAACCTTTGGTGCAACAACAATTGCTTCCAATACAACTATGGATAGTAACACATACTATATTTCCTTAGGTTATCCACAAATTAACAATTATAAACTCACTTATTCATTAGGAAAAGGAGTTATTTCTAAAACAGAATATAGATACGACCTTTATAATAGTATCAGTGCTGGCATGAGTGGCGGACCATTGATTGGCTTATATGATGAATACGATGATCACATTCAAGATTATCATTATTACAATTACATCATTGGTATCAATTCCACAGGTGAGCCAGATACATACGAAAAAGACTTCTATTCTTGGAGTGGTTATACAAGAATAACAAACACAATGATTGATATTATAGGAGGAATCTCAAAATGAAAAAGATATCACCAGTGATTCTATCTCTCCTCTTCCTATGCAGTTGTGGAAGCAAAGCATCCGAAAAAATTTCAGTAACCCCAGAATACATTCCATCCAATGAACCCTATTATTGTTCCTCCCCAGCAAAAGATCCGACATATGATTTTGCTAAGATATCCGGTTTAATCAGAAAGAATGATAATGTCTCTTTTGGTTATTCCTTTGTTTCTTTCAAGAAAACATATCATGGTTTCTCAGGAATCATCGATTCCAACACCATTATCTACAAAGACAAAACAAAAATAGACAAAATCGATTCTGAACACCTTACTGCAACAGCATTCTTCAGCACAAAGACAAAATCCGATGATGCAGAATGGTTAAAGGTCCTTATAGCACCCATGGCAGAAAACATCACCTATCTAGTCATTGGAGAACTTCCGGAAGAGTTAGAGAAGATAGAAACGTTTAACGGAAACGAACTTGAACAGTAAAGGAGCTACATCATGAAAAAGAATCTTATATTGCTTTCAGCGGCATTATTGCTGACATCATGTTCGTCTGTTTCTGAAGTGCCCTCCAACGAACCATATTATTGTGACGGAATCAGTTCCACCGGTTGGATGATTGCATATCCACAACAGCTCTTCAAAGGAAAATTAGTCAAGGAAAACAACCAATACTATTTTGTAAACACGAACATCACAAAACATGGATTCCATGGACTGTTGAATGATAAGACAGAAATCTACACAAGCGCTGACACAAAGGTAACTATAAAAGACTTAAAAGAAAAGAACTATGAAAACGTCTACGCTTTATTCAATCCGAACTCTTATCGAATCACCGGGAAAGATGATGTGAACTGGATCAGTGTCACATCCTGCGAAATGCCTGAGATTGTTTCATCCATTGTGATTGGATTCGATTACAAAACGGCACCATTTATTAGTTACATCGATCAAACATTAGAGTAAAGAAAAACAGAAGCGGAAACGCTTCTGTTTTTCATACTTATCTTTCTTCTCTGAAGTAAGCGACACCCAACGACTGCGGGGGCTGATTTTCTTTTTTCTTCTTCATCGAATTGATGATCAAGATGATGATTGTGACAAGATAAGGAAGAATCTGCAACAGATCATTGAATCCTGTGAAATTGAATCTGGAAGAGATCATGACCGGAACATACGTGTATGCCCAATAGCAGAATGCGAATAATGGAGCACCCCAGATCAGATGAATCGGTTTCCAAGCGATGAAGATGACCAGTGCAACAGCAAGCCAACCGATTGCTTCGATGTTATTATTGGTCGACCAAAGTCCATGAGTATAGTCTAAAACATAGGTCATACCGCCAAGTCCACAGAATCCGCATCCGACTAAGGTGGCGACATACTTGTATAATCCAACACGGATACCGGCTGCATCAGCAGTTGCCGGTGATTCACCAACGGCACAAACATTCAAACCAAGTCTAGTACGTGTGAAGAAGATATAGGCGACAATACTGAAGAAGATAGCAAGATAGGTCATGAATCCATGATCGAAGAGAATTCTTCCGACATAGGGAATATCCTTAAGATAGGGAATTCCTTGATTGAAGACTGTTCCCGCAAAGGACAACTTATAATCTCTCAGTCCTAAGGAAAGGGAAAGAAATTTACCGAATCCGACACCGAATGATGCAATCGCAAGTCCCATGACATTCTGATTGCAGCGGAAAGTCACACAGACAACTGAATAAATCAAACCGAATATCATACCGACTGCAAAGGATACAAGAAGAGCAATCAGTACTGTAACTATGGCAATCGGATTATCATTATCCTTTTCATATACCATACAGCAGACATAAGCACAGATTGCAGAGAAATACATAATGCCAGGAACACCTAAGTTCAAATGTCCGACTTTCTCTGTGATAGTTTCACCTAATCCAGACAAGGCCAGGATAGCTCCGAATCCGACTGCGATGGATAACCAAGAAAGAACACTCTCAATCATGGCACACCTCCTTGATCATTAATCCTTTTGTCAGTATCTTCTTATATTTCTTATCATGGTTGATTGGGGTAGACCTGACAATGTGATAGCGAAGGAAGAAAGTAGTCAGCATGATTGCAATGATGATTGTGAACAAGATGAATTCCGTTGAATATTCATTAAGCGTCGTCGCGTAGGAGACATTCGATAAGTTTCTAGCTCCCTTGTCTAAGAATACAATCAAAGAAGAGTAACCAACCATAACAAACGGATTGAAATTGGATAACCAGCAAACAATGACAGCAGTAAATCCGTAATTGCCGCTTGTCGCCATGGATATCGTATGATCGAAGCAGGCAACATAGAAGAATCCCATCAAGCCACAGATAGCGCCGCTTAAGAACATGGTACGTCTGATGACATGTCCGACATTGATTCCGGTGTACCTTGCAGTAGAGACAGAGTCTCCGACAACACGAATCTCATAGCCATGCTTTTTCATCTTGATGTAGAAGTAGATGAAGACCGTAAGGAACAGAACGACAAGAAGAGGAATGATGACTCGGCTATTCAGATAGTTGGTAACGAAACTATCAATATTCGTAACGCCCGTCTTGAAATCCACCCATCCTCTTTTCGTAGAAGGATTGATGGTGCCTAATGCACTCTTGGAACCTCTCCATCTGTCAACGCAGAATGTGACAAGTGCAATAGCGATATAGTTCATCATCAACGTGAACAACGTTTCATTCGTATTCCACTTTGCCTTGAAGATACTAGGAATATAGGCCCAGATACCACCACCGATCATAGAAAGGAAGAAGGAGATAAGAATTACACCATAGGAAGGGATATTTTCCGGAAGTTTCAGCATGCACAAGGAGGTGACCAAGGCGCCGATCAACACTTGACCTTGTGCTCCGATGTTCCAGAACTTCATCTTATAAGCAGGAACAAGTGCAAGACCAATTCCTAAAAGCAGGACAAGCTCTTTCACAAACGACCAGAATTTGATCTTATTCTCAAAGGTTCCCATGAAGATATACTTAATGGCAGGGAACGGATTTTTCATCGAAACGACCCAAAGGAAAAAGACAGAGAGCAAGAGTGCACTTCCAATGGTCAAAGAGACACTGAGCAATTTCATTTTCCAGGTAACATCATTCCGCTTCGCAACACGGAACGGAAATATTTTTGTTGCTTTTTCTTTCATTTCAGTTATCTCCCATGACCTTAGCCATCATCTGACCGACCGTCTTCTTATCTGTTGTCCTAGCATCAACAATGCCAGACACCTTGCCGTCACAGAGGACAAGGATTCTGTCACAAAGCGCTAGTAAGACATCCAGATCCTCACCGACATAGATAATAGCTGTCTCTTTCTTCTTCTGTTCATTCAGAATCTCATAGATCAGATAAGAGGTATTAATATCCAGTCCTCGTGTCGCATAAGCGGTGAGGAGAAGTCTAGGAGCTGTTGCAATCTCTCTTCCGACTAAAACCTTCTGAACATTGCCGCCAGAAAGAGTTCTGACCGGTGTATCGATAGACGGTGTGACAACATCCAGCTTTGTCTTGATCTCTTCTGCAAGAGCGTGCGGCTTCTTGATATGAAGATTGCTGTCTCTACCTTCCTCGTAACTACGAAGAAGCATATTTCCAGTCATACCCATATCACCGACAAGACCCATGCCAAGTCTGTCTTCCGGAACAAAGGCAAGACGGATGCCAAGCTTTTTGATCTGTTTGGGAGACATGCCGACAATCTCTTCATCCAAATCTCCGTTAGAGAAGATCATAGAAGATCCTTTTTCACATCTCTGAAGTCCGGACATCGCCTCTAACAATGCCTTTTGTCCGCTTCCTCCGATACCAGCAATACCTAAAATCTCACCGGTATAGCAATCAAAGGATACATCATCCAATGTCTTGACATTCTCCTGGTTGTAGGTCGTCAGATGCTGTATTGAGATTCTCTTCTTTCTTCTTGTCGGTTCTGGTCTATCGATTTCAAGGTGGACATGCTGACCTACCATCATGTCAGTCAGTATCTCTTCGTTAGCATCCTTCGTATCGATGCATCCAATCATTTCGCCTTTCCTTAAAATGGCTACTCTATCGGAGAGAGATAGAACCTCGTTGAGCTTATGGGTAATGATGACAATCGCCTTTCCGTCCTTTCTCATCGCACGAAGAACGGAAAAGAGTGTCTCTGACTCCTGAGGAGTCAAGACAGCAGTCGGTTCATCCAAAATCAGAGTGTTTACACCGCGATATAAAAGTTTGACAATCTCTACAGTCTGTTTCTCAGAGACAGACATCTCGTAGATTTTCTTTTCCGGATCGATGATAAAACCATACTTCTTTGCGATAGCATTGATTTTCTCATCAATCTTCTTTTTGCTTAAGAAGAAAGAACCTTTCAGACCTAGAACAATGTTCTGTGCTGCGGTAAAGGTATCAATCAATTTGAAATGCTGATGCACCATTCCGATACCATATCGATAAGCATCCTTCGGAGAAGCAATCTGAATGACAGAATGGTCTAATGTAATTCTTCCCTCATCCGGATAGTAGATTCCGGAGAGCATATTCATCAATGTCGTCTTGCCAGATCCGTTCTCTCCTAAGAGAGAAAGAATCTCACCAGGATAAATGGTGAGATTGACATCTTTGTTGGCATAGACGGAGCCAAAGCGTTTGCTAATGTGGTGCAGACGTATCTGATTTCCCATATATCACTCCTATATTAAATAAATCAGGAGGGCAGATGCCCTCCTGAAAACAGATTTCGGATATTATTTTGTTTTGTTTGTCCAATTGATTCCGTCGATCATGATATCGAAATACGGAGCGGAGCGAATGACGCTTTCCTCAACATAGGTTGCATTTCCTTCTGTCTTGACAGTCTCAACGGTTTCACCCTTGTAGACAGTTGTTGCGGGATTCGTGGAATAATCCATGAAGGAGAAATCATGCTTATGGGAGGTGAGTTTCTGGTTGTCGACAGTGAACTTGGTTGTATCAAAGACATGGAAAGATCCATCCTTGATGCTAGCGACTGCGGCATCAACAGCAGCCTGGGTTCCCTCAGCAGCGGAAGCACCTAAAGCTGTCATACCGACAGCACCAGTCTTATAGCCTTCGGACCAATCCTTAGCAATTGTCTTGCCTTCCATGACAGTCTTCATCGCATATTCATAATAGACTTCCCAGTTATTTGTGGAAGAAGTCAAGGCTGCCTGAGGAGCAACGTTGAGCATATCGACATTGTATCCGACAGAGTAGCAGACCTTTCCGTTCTCCAAAAGGGACTGGACTTTGCTAGGAGCACCAGTGGAGTCAGCGTGCTGACCGATGATGACACAGCCTCTGTTGACTAAGTTTTCAGCAGCGGTTCCTTCTTTATCGATATCAAACCAAGAATCGGTGAATTCAACATCCATGGAAACATTATTGACGATGGATTTGACACCGAGATAGAAAGCAGTATATCCGGAGATGACTTCAGCATAGGTATAAGCACCGACATAGCCGATCTTATAGTTTCCATCGCTGTCCTTATTGGAATCGGTAAGTTTTCCGTCTTCGATGAGTTCCTTTAACTTCATGCCACCGACGATACCGGAGACATATCTAGCCTCATAGATGTTAGTGAAAGCATTGTTGAGATTGCTGATACCAGAGATAGAAGCGAAATCACCAGTAGCGGCAACAAACTGAACATCCGGATACTCGCTAGCGACTTCAGCCATATAAGACTGATGTCCATAAGAGTTAGAGACGATGAGTTTGCAGCCATTGGCAACAAGTTCCTCAGCAGCAGTCTTAGCACCATCATCCTCTAAGACTTTCTTCTTGAGCAAAATCTGGGAATCAGAAAGATTCAAGGCAGTCTGAGCAGCCTTGATACCATTGATATGAGCTTCCGAATAGCCTTCGCTCTCATCACCGATCAAAATGAATCCAGCTTTGAAACCAGTCTGGTCATTTTCCTTTCCAGAATTTGTACTTTCACCACATCCCGCCATCGCCAAGACAGATAACAGAACGACACCGACAGACTTGAGACCTTTTTTCATTTTCTTTCTCCTTTTTTGGTCTTTGTAACCGCCAAGGTCAGAAAGAAAGTCCCGACAACTCCGATGAAAATAAAAAAGAGGAATAAGGAGTTTTATTCGTAGTGCTGAATTTACGGTCCAGCGTAGAGACTTTCCCACCGATTAGGGCAATTATACGAATAGTCACTTCTTCAACCTTCTCCATTATAGAAAACCGACTAAAGAAAAAGAAAGAAAAATATGCACTCCGTATTTGAAAGCGGTATCATATCATTATTGTAATTTATAAGCAACCTACTCTACTAATTAAAGGTCGTTTTTTAAGTTAATTCCTATAAGCATTTGATTATTATTGAATTTGCAATACAATTTAGTTAAAAAGATACGATATTTTCACCGCGAAAGCTCATAAAATATTCACCTTGCTATATTTTTATTTCAACCTTCAATTTTATACATTTGAGTGATATTTGTTTACTATCTTTACAATTAGTCTCTTATTTTTATCCGATTGTGCAAAACCAAAGAAAAAGTCTCTATCAGCACACAAATCGCTCGATTTGTTGACACCTATCCCATCACGTTTATACTGAAATTCTATGACAGGAGGATGTCTTATGCGTATTTCAAGAAAACTTCAAACTAATACAGGATGCCTGATATATGAAGAATAAAAAGAAACCAATCGGCCTGTTATCAGCCTTTGCCTTAAGTGCATCTTTGACATCCTGTCTCAATCCTTTTTATACTTATCCAAATTTACGACCAGACCAATACAGGAATGATATCATGTTTGTAAACACCATCGGATACGACTGTAAGGCAACCATGTGGATCAATGATTCTATGTATTATTTTGACGTTTCTCCAACATCATATGCTATGGTCACTTTCGAATATACGTTAGCTAGTGAAGACACAGAAGGAATATTCCCGAAGAACATAGACCACTGGTATGCAGAATGGACTCTGCAGAAAGACGAGGAGACTCATGTCGAGCAGTTGGTTGTGAAGATACTGGATGACTTCATCAAATACTATGTAGGCGGTCGGTTGGTACTAGACCGCGTCTCTGAATAACAAGGAGGATAGACAATGACTGATAAACCAATAAAACTCTTCACTCCTTTGTGTATCCTTTTATCCCTAGCCTCCTGCAACAGACAGATTTCATTCAGATCCTATTACGGGCATTACAAAAACGACTTCATTGACTTTGAGAACAAGCGATCTGTCACCTGCGGTGGGACAATAACGTTGGATGAAATCACCTATACCTTTGAAATGTACGGAGACCAGAAATACTACTTCTATTTCTATACGCCAACAAGAGATGATCAGTTCTGTATAGACGAATCAAACCTTATCTGGAAATTCTATGCGTATGAGAAAGACAGCCTCATCGAGTTAGACATCATCAAAGACTTTGTCTCAGACTATACCGGCAAGAAGGTGACACTAAACTGTATCGAGGACTATCGTATAAAAGCATAGATGATTTCAAGTAGGATTT
Organism: bacterium; assembly: GCA_963621825.1. Taxonomy (GTDB): domain Bacteria; phylum Bacillota_I; class Bacilli_A; order RFN20; family CAG-288; genus Enterosoma. Next base: position 7,962 of record CAVFFP010000005.1, on the reverse strand, counting down.
TCACCCCACAAAAAATACAATCACAACAATCATTTTCGTTTATTCGACTATCGAAAGCCCTGTTCCCAATAATAAAAAGAAAGGAAGATGTATCATGCACATTTTCAAAAAAACTGAGACTATTGTTTTAACTGTTTTATTATTCTTTTTCACTCTAATCAATCAAAGCAACAATAGCAATACAATTGCCATTACAAAATCGAATTCAAAAGGTTTAACTATTTATGACGATTTCACCGTATCAGACAATTTCGATTACATCGACTCAAATTACGAATACGATGGTTTTCTAAATGAAGTATACGAAGATTGTGACCTTTATCATAACACCGGAACAGAAATTTCATTAGAAGGTAAAACATATCCCAAATATGGATCGATGTCCTTTAAAACAACCTTTTTGTGTAGTGGGCTTTCTTTTGATACGTATTACACATATTGTAATCAAGGATATAACGAAGATGTTTCCTGCTACCTTTCATCCACCGGCTCTCTCAACGCAGAGTTGAACTATTATGACGCTTCATCCTATGGTGAAATAAAAACCTATTACATCGATGACTATAAAACACCTGAGAAATTGGAACGTTTAGTTTTACAAATAGAAGATACAGAAGAAGCCGAACCTACAGATTTGTTTATAGGTCTTATTATCGGTGCGATTATCGCTCTTGTTGTCTCTTATGTCATTATCGCAGAAATTGCCGAACAAGATCAAGCAGAAGTCAATTATGCCGAAAACAAAACTCTCGATGGTGTTAATGGTGTCGGATTCGGATGTTTAATTTATGATCAACATGAGAGCGATTACGATTATCATTCTCCTGCAAACTATAGGTTTGGTTTCACCACATTTGACAACGTCGGCTGTGAAGTAGCAAGTGCATACAATCTTATGGTTATGATTGATCAGGCAGAATCATTGTCAGAAACCATATATAAATTTGAAAAATGGGGATTCGAGTTTTCAATCGGATGGGGGTATTTAGGTTCTAATCCAAAAGAAATTTCTCATTATCTATACCATGCAAATTTAGAATATATCAAAGTCAACAGCAATGATTATGGCGTAACCTATCGAAGCAAAGCATTCGATTATTTCAAAAGTAAAGCACAAACTCAAAAAACAATTCATCTAATCATTTCAACTTGGAATAGTTCTAGATCAGAAGGTCTCCACACCTATTACGTTAAAAAGACAGGAAACGATGATGAGCCTTATCTTGCATACAATTGGGTGGCTGGACGAACTACACCTTTTCCAATAGATAATTTAGACGAGCTTATTCAAGAGGGTCAAAGATTCATAGTGGGGTACCTTATTTATGAAGAATAAAAAGAAACCAATCGGCCTGTTATCAGCCTTTGTCATAAGTGCATCTTTGACATCCTGTCTCAATCCCTTTCACACCTATCCAACATTACGTCCTGACCAATACAGGAATGATGTCATGTTTGTGAACACCATTGGAAGAAAATGCAAGGCGACTCTTCTAATCAATGATTCCATGTATTATTTTGAAGCCAGTGCCGTTGCACAAAACATGAGTAAGATTATATATACGTTAGCTAGCGAAGACACAGAAGGAATATTCCCGAAGAACATAGACCACTGGTATGCAGAATGGACTCTGCAGAAAGACGAGGAGACTCATGTCGAGCAGTTGGTTGTGAAGATACTGGATGACTTCATCAAATACTATGTAGGCGGTCGGTTGGTACTAGACCGCGTCTCTGAATAACAAGGAGGATAGACAATGACTGATAAACCAATAAAACTCTTCACTCCTTTGTGTATCCTTTTATCCCTAGCCTCCTGCAACAGACAGATTTCATTCAGATCCTATTACGGGCATTACAAAAACGACTTCATTGACTTTGAGAACAAGCGATCTGTCACCTGCGGTGGGACAATAACGTTGGATGAAATCACCTATACCTTTGAAATGTACGGAGACCAGAAATACTACTTCTATTTCTATACGCCAACAAGAGATGATCAGTTCTGTATAGACGAATCAAACCTTATCTGGAAATTCTATGCGTATGAGAAAGACAGCCTCATCGAGTTAGACATCATCAAAGACTTTGTCTCAGACTATACCGGCAAGAAGGTGACACTAAACTGTATCGAGGACTATCGTATAAAAGCATAGATGATTTCAAGTAGGATTTTTCATCTTATCCGGAAATAGATTAGAGTATAATCATATCGAAAAGAGGTGAATAACATGTATCTTGCCGATGAAAACAGATATTCTCAGATGAAGTATACTAATTGTGGAAGAAGCGGACTCATGCTTCCGAAGATCGCATTAGGTTTTTGGCATAATTTCGGTGAACTCAATGACTATAAGACAATGAAAGACCTCGTCTTCACTGCCTTTGATAACGGAATCACCTACTTCGACTTAGCAAATAATTACGGCCCCAAAAATGGAGCAGCCGAAGAAAGCTTAGGACGTATCCTGAATCAGGAGATGAAAGCATATCGCGATGAGATTGTCATCGCAACTAAGGCCGGATATCCGATGTGGGATGGTCCCTACGGAGATGGCGGAAGCAGAAAGTATCTGATGGCCTCCCTCGATCAGTCCCTGAACCGTTTAGGTGTTTCTTATGTCGACATCTTCTATCATCACAGAATGACAAAAGAGACTCCGTTAGAAGAAACCATGCTCGCCTTAGCGGATATCGTAAGACAAGGCAAAGCACTCTACATCGGTTTATCCAAATATGATCAGCCTACCCTTCGTCAAGCCACGAAGATACTAAACGATCTTCACGTTCCTTTTATCGTGAATCAGAACAGATACAACATCTTAGACAGAACTTATATCGACAACGGAGTCATTGACACGGCCTTAGAACTCGGTCAAGGCAATGTCGTCTTCTCTCCTCTTGCTCAAGGTCTTCTTACAGACAGATACTTAAATGGTATCCCGGAAGACTCCAGAATCAAGCATGATCCCCGTTACTTAAAAGAGTCCGTCATCACTCCGGAACTCCTCGAAAAACTCAACAAGCTCAATGACATTGCAAAAGAAAGAAATGAGAAGCTTGCAGATATGGCACTAGAATGGATTCTCAAAGACAACAAAGTAACTTCCTGCATCATCGGAGCAAGCAAAAAAGAGCAGATTCTCATCAACTGCAAGGCAGTCAACGGTCCTGAATTCACAGACGATCAGTTAAAGAGAATCGATGAAATCGTCTTAGAGAATAAGTAAGCAACATAAGATAATACGAAAAAGTTGTCTAATTTATAAAGTAACAAAAAGAGCGGCAAAGCCGCTCTTTTAAGTTAAGCTTGTTTTTCTGCTTTTTTCATCTGTTTCTTATTTTCGACCGCAGCGCCGATGAATCCTTTGAAGAGAGGATGCGGTCTATCCGGTCTGGATTTGAATTCCGGATGAGCCTGCGTTGCGACAAAGAACGGATGATCTTTGAGTTCTACCATCTCAACGATGTGATTGTCCGGTGAGAAACCAACCGGGACAAGTCCATTGGAACGGAAGGCTTCACGATAATCGTTGTTGACCTCATAACGATGTCTATGACGCTCTGTGATATCTTTCTTTCCATATAAGGTATATGCCTTAGATGTCGGATCCAATACGCAAGGATAGGATCCTAATCTCATTGTTCCACCAAGGTTGATGACACCATTCTGTTCTGGCATCAATGCGATAACAGGATGCAATGTGGAAGGATTGAATTCTGTAGAATCTGCATCCGCAAATCCTAAGACATCTCTTGCAAACTCAATCATGACAATCTGCATACCGAGACAGATTCCTAAAAGTGGAATCTTGTTGACTCTTGCATATTCAACAGCATTGATCATACCTTGAATACCACGGGAACCGAAGCCTCCGGGGACGATGATGCCGTTGAGATCCTTCAACAATTCCGATGCGTTCTCTTTGGTGATGGTTTCGGAATCGATGAAATTGATTTCAACCTTCTTGTTGTAGTACCAGCCAGCGGCCTTCAATGCTTCATTGACAGAAATATAGGCATCGTGAAGGACAACATATTTGCCAACCAAACCGATTTTGATCTTATCTTTGCTGTTTTTGACTTTTCCGACAAGATTCTCCCAGACAGTGAGATCCGGTTCCGGTGAAGGAATATGTAAGGTTTCACAGACAGCCTGGGCAAACTTCTCCTTCTCCAACATCAAAGGAAGTTCATAAACAGATTCACAGTCATAGTTAGGAAGAACGTGATTCGGCGCAACATTGCAGAACAATGAAATCTTATCTATGACATTCTTAGGAATCTCAAGTTCACTTCTGCAGACGACGATATCCGGCTGTAAGCCCATGGACTGCATGGTCTTGACCGCCATCTGAGTCGGCTTTGTCTTAAGTTCTTCACTTGCTCTGAGATAAGGAATCAAAGAGACGATGACGATACAGACATTCTCAGCACCGACTTCATGACGGAACTGACGAATTGCCTCGAAGAAAGGCTGGGATTCGATATCGCCGATGGTACCACCGATTTCGACGATGGTGATGCCTGTCTCATCGTTGCGGAAGTTACGATGGAATCTGGATTTGATCTCATTTGTGACATGAGGGATGACCTGGACAGTTCCTCCTCCATAATCACCATGTCTTTCCTTGGCAAGGACAGTCTCATAGACTTTGCCGGTGGTGACATTGGAGCCATGGTCAAGATTCTCATCGATGAATCTTTCATAATGTCCTAAATCCAAATCGGTTTCTGTGCCATCCTCGGTGACGAAAACCTCACCATGCTGAATCGGAGACATCGTTCCAGGATCAACATTGAGATAGGGGTCGAATTTCTGCATCGTGACCTTATAGCCACGTGCCTTCAACAGACGTCCTAAAGAAGCTGCGGTGATACCCTTTCCAAGACCAGATATGACACCGCCCGTCACAAAGATGTACTTTTCCATACGTTTTTTACCTCATTCTTTGATTTTTACGTCTTTGACGAAGTATTCAATTATCGCTTTTCTTGTAACTATACCCATGAACACACCAGAATCATCCAACACTGGGACAAAATTCTGTTCCATAGCCAGACTGAGAAGATCTTCCATCTTCGCATCAAATCGAATGGCCTGAACATTTCTTTCTAAGAGAACATCCATGATCGGTATGCTCTCTGCACTCTTGTAATTCATATCTGTGTATTTCTTGAGAAACCAGAATAAATCACCGACAGAGATCGTGTTGACATACTTCCCTTCTTTGTCCAGAATCGGAATTGCTGAATATCCACGATTATGCAATTTTTCAGCAACTTGACGCAAAGTAAAATCATTTTCCACATATGCTACCTGGCTCTTAGGTATCAAGAAAAACAAAATGTTCATACGAATTTTATTATAACTCTAAAGAGTAGAACATGGAAACAACAATTTGAATTTCAACACAAACATCCTTCCATCAGCCGTGTTCGTGGTAATTTTATCTGGACATTTATCTGGACATTTATCTGGACATCGAAATGTCCAGATAAATTTTAAAGGACAAGAATATGATTTATCCGTAACTTTTCATGATATGTATGCCTATCCGAAGATTTCGGTATAGGGTCTCATATCGGTAAGGGCCGGGACGTTCTCGTTCCACTGTCCGTCTATCTGCTGCATCGTGATGCGCTTGGCGACGTCGATGACGTCCTCGACGGAATATTTCGTCGTCAGTCCTTTTTCCTTTATCTTTCCTAGGACCCTGTAATAGAGCATAAGACTGATGTGGTTAAGGAACAGCCATCCGTTGTAGGAGTCCGTCCTCTGCTTGTTGGAGGCGAAGTTCCCGAGGACATGCTTGTACGCCTTGTTCCCGCCTTCGATCAGCTCCCGTTCCTTATAGATTCCGAAGAGCTCCTCAGGCTTCATTTCGCGGTTCACCGAAAGGGCGATCGTGCCCGAATATTTCATGTCCTCCGCAATCCTCTCCTCCGTGAAATCCTCGCTGGAATCCGACATGTGCAGGGCATAGTCGGCATCCTCGTCTGCCTTCAGCGCCAGGTCAAGATACAGGACGACCATGTCCTTCCTTGCTGTCTCGTAGGCGGGAACATGGCCTTTTGGCTTCCTGCCTCTTTTCCTGGCTTCCTTCCTCTCGAATTCATATTCCTGGCATACATGATAGTAGATGGGACGGCCGTGATAGACAAAGACGTTCTTCCCGAACGGAACCACGGATCCTTCCTTCCCTTTCATGAATCCGTAGTCTATGTCCCTGGAATCTCTCCTCAGCGGCGTAAGGAACGTGATTCCGTTTTCTTTCAGCTCGGAAAGGTTTTCTGCGCTTCGGAACCCATTGTCACAGATAAGAAAGGCATCCTTCATGCCAAGCTCTCTCACGCAAGTCACAAGATTGCTGACGTCGGGCTTGTTTCCCGCGAACGGCATGAAGTATACCGGCATCTTCTCTGGACGCAGCGAAAAGCAGTACATGAGATTGACCTGCGGATCCCATATCTGCGAATGGTTGTAGCCGATCCTTGCAAGATCAACCCCCTTCGAATAACACACGAGCCTTGTCCCATCGAAAATGAGGTGCGTGGATTCCCCGACGTATTTTCTCATGAACCTGAGCTGGAGGTCTCTCTGCCTTCCGATCCTTTCGGTGAGCCTTGACACGGAGGAGGCGGACAGGGAAAGGCCGGGACGCCGTACGGACTCATAGGAGCTTTCGTATGCGTTCCTGATTCTCTTTTCCGGCTGTTTCTCGATGACGCCGATCTTCCCGATGGCCATGATGAGATTGGAGTCATCTTCGCCGAAGACGTCCGCAAGGTTGTCCCTTATGTCCTTTCCAAGGATCTCGAGAAGATTGCTTGCCTTGTATTCCAGAGGAGAGCCGACGGCCGGGTGTGCCGGACCGGCCTTTCTTTTTCCGCCGATGATTCACTTCTGCTCGTCAAGACGCCCGACGTATGTCTTCGATATGACTTTCGACCGCTGCTTTTCCCTGTCGTATCCGTACCTGACGTCATAGAGATAATACCTGTCTCCGACCTTCTGAATCGCCTGATTCGTGCCTTTCAGTTTCGCTGCCCAATCCGGAATAGCCATGTTCTCCTCCTATGCATAATAGTGGTATGCATATTATGCCAGAAGAAAAAAGCCCGAGGACAAGCATCCAACAGGCAGAGAAGCCAAGAATTTCAGCGGCTTTTCTTAAAACCGAGCCGAAAGCCTCCTCCTTTTCTCTTCTCTAATGCATAAGAGTCATGAAAAGTTACGGATTAAGTGAACTTCAAATAGTGACTCATTAAATTGTAATGAAAAGGACGGCATTTCTGCCGCTCTTTAAAATCAGTAATCTTCATAGTTGAAGTCATCGGCGAATTTGTACTTGTCTCCAATGGCTTCTTTAATCATCGATGAGAATTTAATGAGGTCCTGCTTGAATTCTTTTTGATCAGCCTCCGTTTTGAAGCCGATTCCTTCGAATTCTTTTTCACTGTTGATATATTGGCTATCAAACTCAGTCATTATTTTCCACATAAGGTCATGCAACTGCTTATTGTTACTGATCTCCTTGGGTAAACCAGTTTCCTCTACAAGACCGTCTTCTCCGTAAATCCATACTGGTTCGCATCCATATTCTAGAAGCAATCTTAATGTTTTCATGATCAATCCTCCTTAAATTTTCCTGGCTTAGTCACGTTAGCACCTACTATATATCCATTATTCGAAATAGTAACAGCTATGTATGCATCAAGACCATCAACTTTTGTTTTGAAAACATCTCTTGGCGATGGTCCGTTACCTTGATGCCCCACATGCTGACCAGCGGTAACTGCATCTATTATAAATGATGGAACATTTTCTTTTGAAACACCAATTGTTTTAAATTCTCCTTCATGTTCTAAAATATGAACTAAACCCGAAGGCTTTCCAGATAGGGTTCCTTTTTCAACCCAAACTATTTGTCCATTTGGTCTCTTGCCAATCTCCAAAAC
>CAVFFP010000004.1:0-139214 GCA_963621825.1 bacterium | reverse complement strand
AAACCACCACGTTTAGAAATCACTCTCCCGCCGACACGTATTCTATTGGTGCCAGCTGATTGGCTGGAATATTATACTCCATTGTGGCTGAAGTGACCCCATGTGCAAATCAGTATTTATAAAATAATTATGAAACACAGTGCAGAGCCTGTTGATGAATCTAGTGACAGTGCCGATTAAGTTACCCTTGACTCAACTGTTATCCACCCCAACAATGTTCACGTAAAACTAGAAGAAGGTTTCTATCTCCTATCTTCTATCACATTTGAAGTAACGTCTTTGAAATCCACATCCCTGTTGGATGCAAAGAATCTAATCACACTATAATTCAGTCAAAGAGAACTTTTAACAATTCGGTAAAATTGAAATATCAGAGCAAAAAAGTCATATAAATAGGAAGATACGTGACGTCATCATCATAGCTAAGCGTTTTAGGAGAGATGATAAGTTTGTTCAGTTTTAACTGCGGGTATTTAAGTTTTAACGCAGATAACGAGGAAGTTGTAAAACGTTTTGTAGACTTCACTTCAATGGTATTCATCTTCCCTTTAATAAAAACAACAAAATCGATTTCATATTTCTTATCTTGATAGTCGAACGTGTGATAAAATACCTTTCTTTCATTACACACAAGACTTTGTACAACTAACGATTCATACAAGGCGCCAAAATTTGCACAGTCAAGATTGCCGGTTCTGATTTTTAGATAGGTCTTTTCACAATCCTCATTTACATCTCCAATCAGTGAACTGAGCATCAATCCTACATCAAGCGGATATAATTTGAATGAATTTTCTTCTTTCATAAGGGAGCCAAAGCTCAAATCGGTTGTGCGATAAACAGAATTGACAATCTTAGAGTCTTCTAAATCTTTCAGTGATCTTTGGTAAGACTTAACCATGCTTTGGCTTCTGTTTCCTGTTTTTATCCTTTTAGACCATGACTTCAATGCCGGAAGCATGGAATTATAAATATTCAAGGTTTGAGTATTTGATTTATTGTCATGTTTTCTCAAATCATCTTCGTATAATTTTAATATATCCTGCTTTTCTTTTTCACAGCGCAAAAATGAGTTGGTCTCTTGATACAAGGAAACGACTTTCGGCATTCCTCCTAAGGCCAAATAGAGTCTAAAATCATCCATCATCTGATTATGAACGCTTTGGCTGATGCTTCTATGCTGTTCTAGAATCTCACGAAGTTGTTGACATTTGTGGTCCCATCCAAAAGCCCAACAGAATTCTTCAAAGTCCATCGGATGCATCTCGATTCTTCTCTCTTCTGAAGGAATCTGAATATCTGCTGTATTTTCTCTAATAGAAATTAAAGAACCAGTTTCAATGTAATCAAACCGTCCATCGAGGACAAGTGCCTTTATCGCCTGGCGTGCTTTTGGAAAATGCTGTACTTCATCAAAGATAATCAAATCGCCACTTTTTAACGTTTTTCCAAAAAAGAGAAACAAGTCAGAAAAGAATTGATCCATGGCAAGCTTGTTGAACGGATTTATTCTTTTAAACAAGTTTTTGACGTCGTCAGAAGCATAAGTGAAATCAATATAGATGAAATTTGTGTATTCCCTTTTTGCAAACTCTTTCACAATCGTAGTTTTGCCTACTCGTCTAGCTCCTTCAATCAAAAGAGCAGAGTTTTTATTCTTTTCTTCTTTCCATTCTTTTATTTGATTATATATTTTTCGCTTGAATTCCATTGAAACCTCTATTACACATTTCCTTTTAAAAATATAGCATTTTCTAAATGAAATTTCAAACGATTGGTTGCATTTTCTAAATGAAATTTGCACAGTTTAGTTGCATTTTCTAAATGAAATGACAGAAAATTCGTTTTTCTACAACTCTCGGAAAGAAAAATAAGACAATTTTTTAACTGCTTTTCGTCACTTTTATCAAAAAACAGTTCGATTTTAATTAAAACCAATAAACTAGAAATATCCGTCCAAGGTCTAAGTACTCTCATCAGCCGGCTGTTGATTCAGACACAGACAGAAAAAGGACTTCTCTGCCATCATTTTGATAGCGTCAAAGTCCTTTGATTTATCGATTATTCAACGATGTAAGGATAGCAGGTAATGCCGTAATCAGCTTCAGTTCCAACAAGCATTGTGATTTCAAGTTTAGTGTTCTTGAAGAGAGGGATTTCCTCATTGCCTTCGGATCTGACCCAACCAGCATCAACCATCTCCTGAGAAGTCATCAAGTTCAGATAATCTGTCTGGAACTGTTTTCTGATGCTCTCAGGCTGATTGACATCACCAGAGGAGCAGATACGGATAGCACCTAAATTGAAGGTCTTGTAGTTGCCAGAGCAGGCAGGCATATAGAGATACGGGATAGCGGCAATCTGCTCATCAGAGAATCCACCGGATTTGAGAACCTTATCGACACCGGAGAGATCCTCAGCCCAGGTCTTAGGAAGCTCGTCTTCCGCAAGAGGCTGAAGTGCTTCGACCTTTGTGGCAATATCAGAATCAAGTGTGACATCACTTCCGTCTTCTCCCCAATCATAGGTAAGGGTGTAGTCGTCAACGATGTATCCAGCAAAGGTAGAAACACGATAGGTGATGTTATTGACATAGTCCTTCGAAACACCGGAATCATTCAATGTAACCTTGATGTTGCTAGGAGTATCGATTGCCTGAAGTGGCATGTTCTCCGGAATGAGTTTGACGTTTCCGTTCGGATGGAAGGTGTTTTCGGTTCCTTCTTCCTTTTCATAAACGGCAGGAGAGCAGTTCCATTCCTTTCTCTGATTGAGAACGGTGTCGTGATTGCTAAGAGAAGAGGTGGCCTTGACTTCACCGTTAATCACTCTGAAGTAGAGAATCTGATCTCCGACCATCTTCATGCCTCTGTAGACAGTGACATTATCCTTTGTTGTCTTATTGAGATAATAGTCCTTCATGAAGGTCTCATCGGCTGTCATATAAGTGTACTGATTGATGGTATCATACTGTTCTGTGTGAACCTTATAGGACTTATTATCATCGTTGAAGCGATCGATGGCCGTCTCAAGTCTATCGGTGACACCAGGAACATTGTCCGGAAGCTTGTCAGCAAGAGTGGTATTGATGTCTCTGGCAGGGTTATTGATTTCAACTTCAACATACTCGTACTTTTCAGCGACAGTCGTTCCGCTCATGGTATAGGTCGGAGTATAAAGGGTAGCGGAGAAGGACTTGATGAGATCGACACCATCCTTCTTCTCTGTATGAGCAGTAAGATCTAAAACCTGAACGCTATCCATCTGCCACATTGTCAGATCATAAAGGATCGTAGCGGCATCAAGACCATAATACTTATAGGTATTATCGGAATCCTTCTTCCAAAGTTCTGGTGTGAAGTAGTTCTTGAAGTCCTGGAAGGCGGTGATGCTTTCACCCTGATAGTATTCCTTGATGACCTCATTCATATTGTTGATAGAAGAGGAATAGAGTCCTTTTGCATCTAACTGATAGCAGAGGGTATATAAGAGAACTCCGTTCTTATCGAATTGTTCCCAGCTGACACCCTTCTTCTCTGTCTCGTTATCGAAATTGTACTGAACGGTAGCGGTGACAGACTTGGAATTGTCCTTGTTGATTGTGGAACGGGTGATATCCAAAGACCACTTGTCAGAGAGAAGTTCCGGGCAGTTCTTGTTTTCGAACGCCGGGGAGGAAGCAAAGTCAGCGGCGCTGTACTTCAGGAAGTTAGAGCCGTTTGCGAATGTTGTTGTTCCGACATCAGAGATAACGAAGTCGGCACCCTGATAATCGATGAGTGTTGTATTGTCCTCATCGTAAACCATAAGGTTGCAGATGAGAGTATTGTTCTGATACTTCAGAGAGATAGCCGGGGAATCTCCTTCCTCGATATAGCTCTGATATCCGCTTAAGGCAGCAAGATAATAGTTGAAAGTCTTATCGGTAGAGATGATCTTTCCGTTCTCTTCGGTGAAGAGAGAGTCATAGATCAAACCGCCAATGCCATCTTCGGCGGTGTAATACTTCAAAGGATTGACGGTCAATGTCGAGCCAGGATAATAGACCTTTCCAGAAGACTGAAGAGCGTAGATAGTTCCTAAGTCGACAGACTTCTCTTCTTCGTTGTTGGAAAAAGAGAATAAAGCTCCTTCTCCCTCAGAGAAGAAATTGTCAACGACAATGTATCCGCCATCGATCAAAGAACCATAGACATAGTAGGAATCATACTTGAAGTAGGCTTCTTCATCCTCGTAATAATAGCTGACGGTGTAGTTGTCCGCATTGGCAGCATCAATCAGGTAATCGGTGATACCATAGATCGTATTGTCGTAAGTGTGCTTCTTATCGGTTGTGGTGGTGTCAGCAGTGTTTCCTGTGTTGTTAGACGTGGTGTCGGATGTCTTCTCGCCACAGGATGCCATCATGGTGACAAGAGCAAGAAGGGAAATGAGTTTCAGATTCTTTCTTTTCATGTTTTTTCTCCTTTTTAGTAGTTCAAGATATTCACGGTATAATTGAAGTCTTTTCCGGAATCAAACTTTCCATCGACGAACTGACTCTTATAGTCTTCTAAGCTGAAAGTAGAATTGACTGAGAGGTCTCCATTGGGAGCAAAGAGAGAGGAAGTCTTCGCATAATTGCGGTAAGAGGCATAACTCTTGTCCGCATAGATGAGACGAATCTCATCATAATAATTTGCAGTAGAAGGAAGTCCAAAGCGTGTCGATTCACATCTTTCTCCGCTTTCCGTATTGCTGATTGCTTTGATGATGTCATGATTGTTCTCTCCTAAGAGTCTAAGACCCTCTTCCGGAGAAACGAGTTCGGATTCATAGGTATCATCACTTCTTCTAGTCAGAACTTTTGCAAGACGGTTATCGACATGATAGATTCTGACACCATATCCTTTGATGGAGTCGACAGAATACTGCTCATATCCTTTCTCATTCAGATTCTTGTCCGTATAGAAATCGATGAGAAGATATTCATCAAAGAGGTTGATATCCGTAAGATCATCTTTCTGATAAGAGGAGGAAGAATAATCAAGATCATCATAAGGGATGAGGATGCACTGATCTAAGTTCTGATCCGCTTTCAGTGTGATGGTGCAGTTACCGGTTACGACATAGGGCTTCTGCCATCCCATCATCAGTTTAGAGAAAGGATTCTGATCGGAGCAGTTGTTATCCATCATATCCGCTCTTCCTAACGGAGCATAGCGGTCGTTCGTTGTCTGATTGTAGGAGTAATAGTCGGATAAGCCGAACATATGTCCGGATTCATGGATGATGACATGTCCGTCATTTCCTTTGTCTTCGCCTGCGGAATTGAGTAAGAACGTGCTTCCTAACCATCCGAAGTTGTTGATCTTCGGATCTTCCGGAGTTCCGACAATTCCCGTTGTAGAAGAATAGGCCCAGAAATTCATGATGTCCGTGCTTTGTTGATCATAGACATAGACAAACCAGGCTCCATCGATGATTCCGTTATGATCGCTATCGTATTTGGTAAGATCGAGATCATAGGTGTTCTTAGCCCAGTCAAGCGCCTCCTCGATGAAATCCTCCATATGCTTGGTCGGATTTGCAAAGTCGAAGTAAGTGCTGAAGTCTTCTGTCTCCCTCTCAGGGAAGAAGTAATCCGTGACCGTTCCTGTGATATTGAGTTTCCCATGAGAGGACTTAGAGTAATAGGATCTCAAGGATTCAAATGGGATGTCGTTGCTATCCGCAAAGAAGGCGTTGTTGATCGTATTCCATAAGTCAGATGTGGCTAATCTATCATAGCCAGGGATGACGACAGGGATAATCAGGAAAGGAACATTACCGGTACCAGGAGAATACTGCCAGTTCTGTGCATTATTCTGTCCATAGTCGAAGAGATTCTTCGGCGTGGCTATCTCATCCGGAGAGAGATAACCTTTGTCAGTATTGTTCTTGTTCGTGTTCTTGATTTCGATGGTGACTTCGCGATTGTCATCTTCCCAATCGTTATCAGTTCTGTCGGAGTAATCGACAGGTTCTGTCGAGATCGACTCATGAGCACAATAGAGATAGAACTCGGAATGGAGAAGCTTTTCCTGACCGACTGAGGAGAAGGAGGAATATCCGATGTTGACCGTATAGACTCCATATCCATCCACAGTGAAGGAATCGATGGAATCTCCGTTGACATCGATCGTATACTCATCATCTGTCAAGGTATCGATTCTGTTCTTATAGTTGTCCGTTCCAGTATAGTAACTGGTTTCCACCTGAACGGTAAGACCTGTCAGATCAACTTTATCACCAATCTTGTACTGGCTCTTACTAGGAGCAGTGACCTTCAGAGTCTGAGAGAACTTCTTGGCTCTGTTGATTGTCAGTTTGAAACTTTGCTTTTCGCATCCTGTAGCCTGAACATAGAATTCAACCTCTTCTCCGAAGATATCGGAAGTGATCTTATCCTTGTCTTTGATGACAGTTCCATTTTTGTCAATGACGGTGAAATCCTTGAAGTTTTCTTCCGTCTTTGTCAATGTGCCATCGGTATAATAGAGTTTGTCGACTTTCAATGAAGAATAGAGGAAAGTCTCGTATTGGTCATATTCTTTTTTCAGTGCTGTGACAGTCAGTCCTGTAGTCTGATTCTTCTCTGTCTCACTGATATGAGAAGAGGTATCGTTTCCAGAACAAGAGGCTGTAGCAAACAATAAGAAAGAAAGACCGAATGAAATCGCAGTTTTGAATTTTGACATCATTCTCTCCTTATTAATTAATTACGCGCTAATATATCATATTTTTAAGGTTGGTTTAAAGAATAATGATTGTCTATTAATTCTCCGCATTCAGTAAAGCGCTTACTTAAAAGTTGATTTTCCATCCTCAGACAACATTAAATGAATCTTTCATTATATGTTGATTTTTAGTAAAATAGAATAACCCTAGAAAGGAAACAAACCATGAAACACAAATTATGGATCATCAGTTTTATCCCCTTCCTACTCATCTCCTGTCAGTCCAACAAAGATTCGATAACAACAGATAGTCAGACAACCGGAAATAGTGATACACAGAAAAGAGAAACCTCTTCTACCTCAGCAACATCCGACTATCACATCTCAAAGAAACTCGATAACGCAAAATTCTATTTCAATGAAGTGACGAAAGTCACGCTTCCCACTGTCTTCTTCACAGAGATTGGAGACGTCCCTTACATCGAGCTGAACGATTTCTTCGTCAACTTCTTCTCCAAATCCTTGATGGAAAACTCACCGGATTTCTTCGATGTCTCTAATGGTGTTGTAACCAATCGTTTCTCTGACACCTCCCTTGTCTTCGATGTAAAGAACAACAAGCTTACCACATCGGATCTAGATCAGTTCACCAATTACACATCATCCTTAAAGACCCCCATCGATATGGTGGATGCCGCAACCGATAGCATCGCAAAGCTAGATACAGCAAAGACGGTCTATACAAAAGGAAAAGAAATCACCTTTGATTTAAACCGTTATTCCATGAAGCTTGTCTCCTACAACGACAAGATCTATGCGCCTTTCGCTGTATTAGAGAACATCGTTCTCTCTCCGATTTTCATGCGCAGCGCATTCAATGGAGATGACTATTATCTCGTCACACCTACTGGCTTTGTCGATAGCACGACCAAGGAGCTCAATAACTTCGGAAAGATGTTCTATTCCGGATGCCTCAGCAATAAGACACGCACTCCCTCTTATGTGAACTACTTCTACGGAAGCTTCCTCTTCGAGATGGAGAACTACAACGGTCACCTCTCTCGTTTGAATATCTCTGACCTCGATCAGAAGTTATCTCAACTCGGATTGAAGGAAGGACTTTTATCCACGGATTCCGATGTTGCGAATGCAGCACTGGCAAAAGCGGTCATTGAGATATTCCATGATGGCGGACACACTATCTTCTATCATCGTGGATTGACAAGTACATTCGACTATACAATCGACAAAGGTCTTATGGCATTGATACTCAACTATGATACAAGATACACGACCACAATGCAGACGTATACGACATTAACCGCACTCCGCAAAAAAGACACGGAACTTTTGGAATTTTCCGCTTCTAAACAAACTGCTGTCATCCATTTTGATTCCTTTAACACGCATGCTACGACTTTGTCAAAAGACAATGTTGCGGAGGATACAATCAGCACATTCGCAAACTTCTACAATTCCTTCCAGAAAATTTCCACAGAAACCTCTGTCAAAAACGTCATCTTCGACATCAGTCTCAATGGCGGAGGCGCCGCTCAGGCACTGGCAGAAGCCTTATCCTTCTTAACCGATGATCCGATTGAAATCACTGTCACCAACACGCAGACAGGTGCTGTAATCACAGAAGCAGTCAATTATGATAACAACCTTGACGGAAGCACAGCTGACAATGATTCTTACAGTGGAAAATACAACTTCTATATCCTAACCTCTGGTTTCTCCTTCTCCTGTGCGAACGCATTCCCCTGTATTGCAAAAGACAAAGGCTATGCCAAAATCATC
The DNA here is from genome assembly GCA_963621825.1 of bacterium. GTDB lineage: Bacteria > Bacillota_I > Bacilli_A > RFN20 > CAG-288 > Enterosoma. Next base: position 130,716 of record CAVFFP010000004.1, on the reverse strand, counting down.
GGTCAGAAATCCGGTGGCGGCGACTGTGCCGTCATTCCGAGTGTTGCTGTCGATGGTGGAATTTGGGCGATGTCCTCTAACTATTCCATCACTTCTAACGGAAAGAATGTCGATGGTGGACAGGATGTCGATATCGCTATCGATTACACTTCCTTCTACGATGTCGATAAGCTCGAAACTGCAATCAAATAATGATATTAAAAAGCCCTCCGATGAGGGCTTTTTGTATGATCCGGCACTTCTATAGCAGACAACCTATCTATTTTATATAGATTTGTCTATTCATCTTAATACCATGGCAAGGATAAGAATAGCAGCTAAGAGATATCCAAAACTGAAGAAGAGACCATACAGAATCAGAGTGAAGTAATCTAACGGTTTGCAACGTTTTCCCAAGTGTGGATGATAGAAAAGGAGCAATGGAATCAGGTAAACAATCTGATAATAGCTACCTATACCTTTGATGTTGCTTGTGTAATTTCTAAGGCAGTACTCGTTTACAGCAATCGCAGTAACAATCAGACAGATGAAGATATTCTTGATGTAGTAGAATCTATTTCCATTGAAGAATCTTCTTGCCGCTTCTTCTCCGTATTTTTTCTTGAAGTAAAGTCTTATCAGATAGAGTCCGACAAGATACGAGACACAAAGCAATGAGAACTGCGGTCTTTCTGAATCGAAGAAGTAAAGCTGCCAGGTATTGAATTCCAATCCGAAGGCTTTGTAATTCTCAAAGATGACAGATGAGACAAGAATCCATGCGATTGGTATCAAAGACAGAAGTCTAAAGATGACTGTCTTCTTTTTTGTATTGATTCCCTTTGGAGTATAGAAGAGGAAGAACATGATACCGAAATAACAGGAGATGGTACCAAAGTTATTCGGAACAACATAATAATCTCGTAATATGAAGATAAGTCCTCTTGTCTTTGAGAGATATTCAATCAATATGCATTCAATGAAGTAGAGACCGAAGAATACAATTCCATAGAGGAAGAAGTTTCTTAAGCTTCGGCTATCGTCCAAGAAGATATCGAAGTCGATGAAGTAGAGTAAGAACATGCCGACCGTGAATAGACGGAAGAGATTCGTAGAGGTCTGGTTATACATTTCCTGTGTGACACCAGAGCTATAGAAGAGCATCTCAAGGTTCAGGAAGATTCGAACCGATCCTAACGCGATAAGACAGATACCGATGATTTCCAAGACGGTTTCAGGAAGGAAGGGGAAGAAAGGAATATCTTTTTTCATCATCGCTATATTCTCTTTCTGTTTTGCGGTGACTTTTTCAGGCGATCCTCTTGCATTGTCAGAGCCCTCATCATTAACTTTCGCATCTACTCTTTCAAGTTCCAGTTTCTTCTTTTCTTCCTTGATTCCAAAGAAGAAGGAGAAGAGGATAGCAAAGAGGAATAGTCCGGTAAGTCCGATACCGATGATACCCATAGTCAAGGACATGATCTCAGCAAAGAGGTTCTTATTTGCCCCCTCTTTATGATCGACAAGCAGTTCGCCATAGAAATCATATTCCATACCTGTCTTTTCCTTGATCAAAGTGTTAAAGTCGGAATTCACATGATCAATCTTGCTTAACATCTTCTCTTTTATTGTTGGATATAAATCAGAAGCGGCGTCTAATGTATTTCCGTCTTCCATACGGATTTCATTAGAGAAGACAAATTTAGAATCGACAATATTGAAAGTAGAAATATACTTTTCCAAGGTGACATAGTCTATATACTGAACAGAGAGATAAGACAAAGCACCAGTTGCACTATTCGGAACAATATAATAGAGACTGCTGTTATCCCCTTTATATCGGATATAGGCATTGATATCGCGGAGTGCAAATGTCTCACTGGACGCAGATATCGACACATACTTCTCGTCATCAGAGATATGGATCTCTGGTCTTGTCAGTTCATGAAGAAGAGAAAAGGTCATCGTACCGTTTTCTCGTACCTCACTGATAAACTGAAGATATTTCTCGCTGTAGAACTGATCCGCATGAGTTGTGATCTCGTTGTTCTTTGAGAAGCTGACACCGATTGTCGCGATAGAGAGAAGAAGGAAGACGACAAAGACAATCTTGACCCAAAGTTTGGATAATAATGTTCGATACCACTTTTCAAATCGTGTCATCCGCTCCGGAAGTTCGCTCGGATAAGAGGCAGCACCGACAAAATTCAGTGAATAATCGATGTCAAGTTTGTCCGAAATACGTTCAATATATTTCTTTCCTGGTTTGACATATCCGTTTTCATAATATCGGTAGAAGAGTGTTGGGACACCTAAAAACTTAGCAAATGCCTTTTTGGACATGCCTTTTTCCATTCTCTTTTGATAAAGGACCTCGTTGAATGATGTTTTCATAGCGTTGCCTTTTTCTCCGGATACGTCTCCGTCACGATTTCTTTTTCTTCCGAAGCAGGAACATCTCCGTCCTTATAGGAGACCATGTTCTCCTGTCTCTGGTCGAAATAGGTAAGATGATAAGAGGAAGCATCCCTCATAACGATATGATATTCCACTTCCACAGGGATATAAGCAAAGAAGGTAGAACCATTAGAACCATACGTAATGTCACCGGATTTATCCAAAACACCATTGAATAAAGAGGCCACGCTCTTTCCAGTATTGTCCTCGATTCTGACAAAGGTGCTATCTGTAACATCGTTAACTTCAAGATAATAGTAGCTTCCATCGCTATTGTATTCCTTCGGATGAGATCCGTAATTCACATCTTGACTCATCAAATGGGCAAAACACAGTTCAGGATAATGAGCCGCGGCAAGAGAATGAACATTGTCCGTGCTAAGAAGAGTAAAGAAAAGCTCTAAGTTGTTCAGAAACACTTTAGCCAGAGCAGAAAGAAGGCCTTCGATACAGGAAGAAAGATCTGAGGGGGAAATATCCATGCCTAAATCCGACATGACTCGGTGACACAAAACGATGAAGTCTTTGACAAAAGCATCCGTATCATGGAGAAGATTATTGATCAGAATATCGACATTGGTCGAGTTAAGAAGATAGGAAAGAAGGGAAACACCAAGTGTCATAAACGAGAACTTCGGTGACCCGTTCTTATATACGATTTGGAAAATGTTTCTAAGCCCAGTCTGCAGTTTCTCTACATATTCCTCTCTCGATGTAATACCGATTGTCGCAAGACTAGATATCAGTTCCGATAAATAAAGTCCACTTGTCCAGTTGATTTTGTTGCTGCCGATTTCATCCACTGTCATCTGCGAATTCGAATTAGAGAAGAAGCTTCCTCCATTTACAAACTTAGAGAGATAGTATTCGCCTAAGTTCTCATGGTTGTCCATCGAATTATAGAACGTCAGGACAGGATGAAGAAGAGAATCGAAATCCTTGTTTCTGACCTGATCAGGAAGATAGTAATCCACTCCATATCTTGTAAAGCGATACTCTTTCATAGCGACCATTGGAACAGGATCATTGCTGTTGACAATGTTATGAATGTTGGAATAGATATCCGCTCTTGGTGATATCTCCTCTAAGTAAGAGGCTCCCATCGGAGGCTCAAAACAATAACAGTAGATATTCTCTTTCTTGAGTGAAATCTGATTATCGAATATGTTGTTTCCTTTGGAAATCTCTTGATCTAATCTTCCGATTGCAAGATTATTGGAAGCACCCGCTCTAGAATAGCCGACTGTCCATAACTTCACTTCACCTTTTACGGAACTGTTTTTCACATACTCCTTAAGGCTATCGAGATAGATTGTCGAAGCATCATAAAAGCCTTTATGCTGTGGATTCTCTTTTCCATCACCAACTGTGACATTCCCAGCCCACTCCATCTCATAGTTCTGGCCTCTTAAACCGACAGCAATCAAAGTTTCATTGCCAATCTTCTTCTGACCGAAGATCATACCCAGAGAATCGGTTGTGGATTTGACTTTATAGTAGGAATTGACGTCGATATCCGTGAAACCGTTCTCTTTCAGAAACGCTTCCGCATTCAGATATCGATGAGTAGGATTATCCTTATTGACATTGCTTGCAAAACTGGACATGGCAAATGCGATAGAGCAAGTCGCCAAAGAGTTGTTATATACTGTGGAATCCTCAATAAAATAGTCATCACTGAAATAGGCGGTGCCGACATAGTCATTTTCCGATGCCTGAGGATATTTGAATGTGCTTTTCTTTAATGAACCTTGGCTGCACGAGGCAAGTACAAAGCAGGTAGATAAAAATCCAAGAAAAGACTTAAACTTTTTCATTCCTATAGTTTAACAAAAACGGAAATCAAAGAGTAGTTTATTGTTGAATATGACAAGATGTTTTTTCTCTTCTGTCTAAGCGTATAGGTTCTCTATCCGTTTCGATATCAAGAGGCATCCTATTTTTTAAAGTTAATTCAATATTTTGCTATTTCATACCCTTATTCCATCAAGATTCTAAACAAAAGGATGGCGGTTTGTTGACAATTGATATACGGGAGATTAGTATAAATCAAACATATCTAGAAAGGAGAATGTCCATATGTCAAATCAGTTAGACTACATTAAGCAGTTCTTTCCTGAACTGGAAGGAAGCGCCGTCCTTATTGCTTTCTTGGCCGTCTACTTCGGTGTCCTTTTATTCATCTACCTTCTCTACTGCATCGCCTGTTGGAAGATGTTCACAAAGATGGGTGAAAAAGGTTGGAAGGTCTTAATTCCCGTCTACAACATCTACATCCTCGCCAAGTGCGTTTCCGGAAAGAAGTACTTCGCATGCATGGTAGCCTTCATCTTCGCTAGCATCCTTCTCTCCACACTCAGCGCCGTCTTCAGTTACAATAATATGGCTGACAGTTACATTAAAATCTTAGACATCTGTCATTACATCATCATGATTGCTCTCTTAGTCGTTGAAATCCTTCTCATGCACAAGCTTTCCAAAGCCTTCGGTCATGGTGCTGGATTCACAGTCGGTCTTGTCTTACTCCCTCTCATCTTCGTCCTCATCCTTGGCTTCGGAGATTCCAAGTACATCGGAACCGGCGATGCCGGAAAAGCCAATTAGTAAAATCTAAACCATCAAACATAAGCCGCTTGCTAGTCAGGCGGCTTTTAAAGTTACAAACTTAATAAACATGTTTCATAGATATTGCAACTAGAAACAGATAATTGTATTATATTAAACGGTAGTATTAAAACATTACAAATTTAAATCGATTGATTAGGAGGATAGAGAATGAAGAAGAACGATGTTGAGAATAAGATTGCCGATGCATTACTGAAACTTATGGATGAAAAAAGCTTTGATGATATCACCATCACAGAGATTGTTGAGAAAGCAGGTGTGAGCCGTGTGACCTATTACCGCTACTTCAAGACAAAGGAAGATATCGTCATCCGTTACTTTGAACTGACTAAGAACCGTTTCATGAATACGGTCAATGTCTCTTCCGGATATTCTTCAGAAAACAACGATGTCACCATTCTTGCACTTTTCCTCTTCTTCAAGTCCAACATCAAAGCAAACAAATGCTTACGAAAAGCAAAACTGGATGGTGTCCTTCTCAACTTCCTTTCCACCGAATTCTTAGATAATCTTCCTGTCAAGCTAGATAAATATCTCGCTTATTTTGTCGCAGGTGCTTTATACAACGTACTAATTCATTGGTTAGATGGAGATTGCAAAGATCCTATCGAAGAAGTATCTAAGCCTTTCATCGACATCCAGAATAAATTCCAAGGACAAAGCTTATGACACACACAAAGAAACTCACGTCATTTTTCTCCTTTGCCTTTCTCTCGTTCTCTCTTTTCTCCTGTAACGGAAACAAAGAGGTGATCTTATCCAAAGCCTCCATCTTCGAAGACAGCAAATTCAAATCTGCAGTTGTCGATATCTCTATCGATGACTTCAACGCCTTAGGTTTCTCATTCGGAGATAGCTGTACCGTATCCTTCAGCAACGGACAAACGTTAGAGGATGTTCCCTACTACAACGGATACTATGTCAAAAATGGAAATCCCGTCATTGTCGGATACCCGTCCAGCACCAATATCTCCATCACATTCAACAATATCGGAATCTGGGATGACTTATCCTTAAAGAACACTGACACTGTAGACATCAAACTCGTAGAGAAGAAGAAATACATTTCGACACAAGAGGCATTAAGCCAAAGTTATTCCTTAGACAGAAACCAGTACGCTTCGGATGAAGAATTTGTCAACTTCCGTTCTCTGACTGGAGGTGCTTTAAAGGAGAATTATATTTTCCGTGGTGCAAGTCCTGTAGACAATAGCAGAAACAGAGCCAAATACACGGATACTCTTTTAAAGGAGAACAATGTCAAGACCATCATCGATTTAGCCGACAGTGATGACGATATGAATAACTATCTAGCCCAGGATGATTTCTCTTCCGACTACACAAAAGGATTATTCGAAGATAAAAGCATCATCCTCTTGGCTATGGGTTCTGGATATACAAGAGATGATTACAAGAAGAGTGTTGTAGATGGTTTCAAATTTATGAGCAAGAACTCTTCTCCTTTCTATATCCATTGTATGGAAGGAAAAGACAGAACCGGGTTTGTCTGCACTCTGATCGAAGCCTTGGCTGGTGCCACTTACGACGAGATGTGCGCTGACTATATGATGACTTACAAGAACTACTACAAGATCAGCAAAGAAGAGACAAAAGACAAATATGATGCCATTGTCTCTTTATACTTCGACTCCTTCATCGATTGTATCGTAGGCAGTGAGGATAGCGGAAATAAGAATCTTTCCTCCTATTCGGAAGGTGCTAAAAACTATCTTCGTAGCGGTGGAATGACCGATAACGAAATCGACGAGTTCATCACATTGATCACAAAATAAAAAGACGCGAAAATCAAATGAGAAATAGAAAAAGTGCAGGCCTTTATATTAGACTGCACTTTTTTGATGTATTACTTTTGTTTCTCTTTCTTTTCTTCCATACGCTTTGTAAAGAAACGCAAGGAGAAAACATAAATCGGTGCAACGATAACTAGATATAATCCCATTGTCAGATAACAGGCTAACGGCTGACTGTTTATGTCTTTGACCGTAGAACTATTCCAAGGCTGGAAGAATTCATGGAAGAAGGTACTGTGGAAGATATTGCCGTCGGCAGAATGAAACATCGAGAAGGTAGAGACCTTTCCACCGATGACGGAAGTCGGAAACGCAAAGCAGAAGAAAAGAGCAGAAAGCAAGGAGATACCAAACACAATCATTCTGTATTTGCTAAACGGATAACACATGACAAATAGAACGATGAAACCAGATAATGCCGTAAGAAGTGAAATCATAGAGCTGACATTGGACTGAGCAAGAAGCGGAGTCTTTCCAAAGAAGGTAGGAATCTGATTCAACAAGATAGGTACAAAGGCACCCATTGTGATAAACACACCGGAGAAGATTGCTTTAGGAAGTACGTTTCTTCGGAAGGTCCCACGTATCGGTTCCTTCGTCCCTTCCAAGGAAAGAAGAAGACCGCCGATTGCGATGACGCTATTCTGCATCAGATACAGGTTTTCCACACTGAACCACATCTGTCCCCTTTTAAAAGGAATGAGAAGTAGAGTCAATAAGAGGAAACAGGTTGTCTTCATCAAAAAGAGAGTTGCCGTTCTTTGAACGTTGTTGACTACTCGTCTACCCTGAGAGATGACTTCTCTTAGATGGACAAAGTCATTATCCATCAGCACAACGTCAGAACACGCTTTTGCAGCATCGGTCGCTTTACCAAATGTGATGGAGGCGTTTGCTTTACGAAGAGCAAGAATATCGTTAACACCATCTCCTGTCATTCCTACTTTTCTTCCCTTTTCCTGAAGAGATTCTACAATCGCTTTCTTCTGTTCCGGAGAAACTCTTGCAAAGATTGTATATTCTTCTACAAGAGACGGAATCTCTTCTAATGAGACATTCTCCAATGAGATGTATTTATCTGTATTCTTTACAGAACAGAGATTTGCAATCTTGCTTACAGTAAGTGGGTTGTCACCGGAGATGATTTTGACATCCAATCCATTTTCATAGAAATACTCTATCGTATCCTTTGCAGAAGTACGGATATTGTCCTTCAGAACAAAGAGTGCGATAACCTCTTCGTTTCTCTTAAAAGCAAGGACTCTGTTTCCCTGTTTTGCTTCCTCTGTCACCTCTTCATATTCTTTTGAATGGATATCCATCAGATATTCCGGAGCACCAAGAGTAAGTTTCAGACCATTTTCATACTCTATCGAGGAACTCTTTGTCTGACTGGAAAACGGTACGTAAGTTGCATGGACACCTTCTATAGCTCCATATTCTTCCTTTAAAGCAAGGGCAGTAGGATTGGATTCCGTTGAGACGGTATTGAATTCCTTGATGTATCGAAGTACGTCATTCTCATCGACAAAGCATGTTAAGTGAGATACTTTCATGCTTCCATCGGTAAGAGTTCCTGTCTTATCCAAACAGATCGTATCGACACGGGACAGGTTCTCCAAAGAGAAGAGATCCTGGATCAAGGTATTCTGTTTTGCAAGTTTTGCAATGGAGACGGCTAAAGTCAACGAAGTGAGCAGGACTAAGCCAGTCGGAATAATGCCGATCGAGAAGGCACCGACTGTCAGCATGATCCTAGACCAGGTCGTCGCATCCTTTAAGGAGTATGTCGTATCCAACGCTTCGGACCAAACAGAAGGATCACTACCCCAACGGTTTACCTTATAGATTAAGGTAGAGAGCACAATCACGACAACACCGATCAGGATGAAGCCAAGTATCTTAATCAGTTTATAGATATTCGTCATCAGCTCCGATTTCTGCTTGCTCAGCTTTTTGACTTTGTCCGATAATTTCGAGGCATAAGTATCATCTCCAACTTTCATGACCTGAGCGTATCCAGAACCGACAATCACGCTAGATCCGGAATATAGAGTGTCTCCTTTTGTTTTCTTCACCAAATCAGATTCACCAGTCAATAAGGATTCATCAACTTCTAATGTCCCTTCTTTGACTTCCATATCACAACAGACTTGGTTTCCGGCTTTTAAGCAGACGATATCATCGATGACGATGTCATCCGTAATGATTTCTTTTTCCTGGCCATCTCTTACTACTGTGCACTTTGCCTTATTGACGATGTTTATTTTATGCAGAATCCTTTTAGAACGGCATTCCTGTACTGTTCCAATCAATGAGTTAAGTATAACTGGAATGAGAAAGAGAAATTTCGAAAATCCGAAATACTTATCCGCTACATCCTTATGTCCTGTCTGAGTCAGATAGATGACAAAGAAGAGGAACATCAAGCCGATTCCGATCAGAACAAGATTGAAAGAGTTGAAGAAATTATCAAAGATGATTCTCAGATAAGATTTCTCGACATGGTTCTTGTTTCTGTTATCCAGTCCCGCCTTCTTCCTTTCCTCTGTTTCTTTTTCATTCAGTCCTGAATGAATATCCGGATTTATTCTTTTGATATCTATCGTATTTTTCTGTTTCATTTTCTTTGTTCTTCCTAAACAATCAAATTATATAGTGCGTTTTTCTTTCTTCATTGTCAACTCTAAATGAATTAGGCAAGCACTTTATCAAGGATAGTTCTATCGTTTGATCATTTTCTCCTTGTAATTGAAACAAAACAAGGTAAAATTTTTATCGTTATGCTCAATCAATATTCAAGAACCTCATTATTAGTAGGAAGAGAAAAACTACAGAAGCTCTGGAACAAGAGAGTCATCGTATTCGGTATCGGAGGAGTCGGCGGCAGTGTCGTAGAATCCCTAGCTAGATTCGGAGTCGGTTCCTTTGACCTTGTCGATGATGATTTAGTGTGCCTTACCAATATCAACAGACAGATACTGGCCACAAGAAAAACATACGGTCAATACAAAGTCGATGTCGCAGAAGAAAGAATCCATGACATCAATCCGAAGATCATCGTCAACAAACATAAAACGTTCTATTTGCCGGATAAGAAAGATGAATTCGATTTCTCCAAGTTCGATTACGTTATCGATGCACTCGATACCGTAACCGCAAAACTAGATATCATCGAAAACGCTAAGAAAGCCAATGTCCCTGTCATCTCTGCCATGGGATGTGGAAACAGATTAGATCCTACAAAACTCGTCCTTTGTGATGTCTTTGATACAAAAGGAGATCCTCTCAGCAAAATCATGAGAAAAGAACTCCGTAAAAGAGGAATCAAATCCTTGAAGGTCGTCTCCTCCACTGAATTACCGACAAGACCAAGAGAAGATGAGACCGAAGACTCCTGCCTTTACCATTGCGTCTGTCCTCCAGGAACCAAACGCAAGTGCACAGACAGAAGAGATATCCCGGGATCCACAAGCTTTGTCCCTCCGGTTGCTGGCACATTAATCGGATATCAGGTTGCAAATGATCTGATGGAAACGAAAGACAAAACTGAAAACATCAGAGGGGATAATCCATTTAAAACAGATAGTAAACCTTCCGCTCATAATCTATAAGTTGGCAATATAAAAATGACGGCTGTCTAAAGACAGCCGTTTTGTTTTTAACTCGCGTAAATCTTATAAAGAAGATAATTTCTCGTCTTCCTAGGAAGGATATGATACAAGGAAGATAAGAAGGCATCCTTTGCACCAATCTTCATCGTATAGGGCAGTTTCCTTCTTTTTGATACTTTAAACGCACGATATGCAATTACTTTTGCTGGTGTTCCGTTCTGTTCATCTTTCGAGACTGATTTCAGGCAATGCTCAAACGCATCCTTATAGGGACTATCTGGATTTGTGAGTTCACTCTGTCTTTTCTTTGTAAACTCAGTCTTAGCATCCCCAGGTTTAATAGAACAGATCTGAATATGATAAGGATAGACTTCCGCTCTTAAAGCATCAAAAAGTACATCCATTCCTGCTTTGGAAGCAGAGTAGAAGGCCTGAAACGGAAGAGGAATCAAAGCACCGATAGAGGAGGTGTTGATGATTTTTCCGCCACCTTGCTTTCTCATATAGGGAAGCACTTCCTTTGCCATGAGAAAGGCGCCAAAGAAAGTGACATCCATCTGTCTTTTTGCTTTTTCTACGCTTGTCTCTTCTATCGGGGAGAAGATTCCAAATCCAGCATTGTTCATGAGGATATCGATTTTTCCGTATTTCTCTATGATATTCGAAATGACTCGATGGCAATCTTCCTCTTTAGAAATATCTCCGACCTGATGGTAAACGTTATCCATGACAAATTCGTGTGTGGATAATCCACATACGATATCTCCATTCCTCACAAACAACTTTGCCATCTCTAGTCCAAAGCCAGAAGACTCCCCTGTGATCAATACGACTCTTCCAGTTCTTTTGTTTTTCATACAATACCTTCCTATGAATACACAAGAACAATTATAGAAAAACAGAAAACAAATTTCATCATTCATTATCGGTAAAAGTAAAGAACAAACCATAAAAGACAAAAATAACAACTTAATTTTAATGTTGAACAAGCACACAAGATTTGTCTAAAATCGATTCAATTTCGACTTCTAATGTGTTATATATTAAGTATCTAAATAGTCAAGGAGGTATACATTTCATGTTTGACTACAAAGGAAAAGTCGTTGTCATCACCGGCGCTTCTTCTGGCCTTGGAAAACAAATGGCCGAAGGATTCGCTAAACAGGGAGCATCCTTAGCCCTTTTAGCAAGAAGAGTCGAAAGATTAGAGGCTCTCTCTACCGAACTCAAGGACAAATACGGAGTCGATGCCATCGCTGTCCGTTGCGACATCACCGATAACGCATCTATCGATGATGCTGTCAAAGCAGTCAAGGACCACTTCGGACATGCTGAAGTCTTAGTCAATGACGCCGGCGGTGAAAAAGGTACCGGAACAAAGGCCTTAGATTACAAGGATGAAGACTGGCTCTTCACATTGAATCTCGATCTCACCTCTGTCTTCCGTGTTTCCCGCGCTTTCGGAAATCTCATGAAGACCAACATCGACAATAAAACACAGTCCTATGGACGTATCATCAACATCGCTTCCATCTTCGGACTTGTCGGCAACACTGCCATTCCGACTATCGCCTATCACACATCCAAGGGTGCCGTTGTCAACTTCACACGTGGCTTAGCCGCTGAACTTGCCACTACTGGCATCACCGTCAACGCTATCTGCCCTGGTTATTTCTATACAGAGCTTACCACTGCAACTCTTGACAGCGACTACTTCCAGGCTTTTGCAAAACAGTCTGTTCCGATGCAGAGATATGGTAAAGAAGGCGAACTCAATTCCTGTGCTTGCTTCTTAGGCGCAGAAGAGTCCTCTTATGTCACCGGTCAGATCATCGCTGTCGACGGCGGATATACCTGCATCTAAACCAATCTATCTTCAAAAAAGCGGAGAGCAATCTCCGCTTTTTGATTGAAATGTCATTAAGTATTCATTTAATGAATACCTTAAGTCTAACTACTTTATCTGTCCTAAGAGATTCCCGAATGATGTCGCTTCACTAGGACCTAATCTGACTTTTTTACAAGTCAGTTTTTCTGTCATTTTATCCAATAAGAGATTCTTATTTCCACCACCGAATATACAGAGTGTAGAATAACTCTTTCCCGTTATCTTTTCGATTTCTTCTACGGCCTTTTTATACTGCAAAGCCAAGGAATGATATATCGCATAGAATAATTGAGCATCGTTTTCCGGAAGCGGAACATTGTTGGTTTTAAAGTCAGAAAGAATTTCTTCTTTCATAGAAACAGGCGAAAGGAATTTTGAATCGGAGGCATCAAACGTATATGGATAATCTTTTCCTTGTTCGGCTTCTTTCACTATTTCCGTGATATCTTTGTCAGGACAGACTTCCTCTTTGACCTGATTGATCAACTTCATACCTACAATGTTCTTTAAGAAACGGATTTGGTCTTGATCATTCAGTTCATTTGTAAATCCGTTATCAAAGGATTGTTGCTCGATATGATACTCTTTTTCCATCGCACCAAGTAAAGACCAGGTACCACTTGAAAGGAAGAGTTCGCCTTTCTTGATATCAGCACCAAAGCAAGAAGCAGCAGTATCATGCGTATAGGTCATAATGACCTTACACTGATAACCGATTTTCTCAGTAATCTCATTCTTCAATAGACCGATTTCTTCACCTGGTTTAAGGAAGGGGGCAAACTGATTCTTTTCTAATCCTAAATAGGCAAGAAGAACAGAAGAATAATCACCGGTGCCCTTTTCTAAAAGTCCACTGGTCGAAGCAAAAGACAATTCATTGTATTTCTTTCCGGTAAGAAGGAAATAGAGATAGGATGCAAAGAAGAGAATCGTCTTTGTCTTTTTTAAGTAGCCTTCTTTCTGATCTCTCTTCAGCTGAAACAGAGTATTGAAATACTGAGGGTAGGTGCCAGAAAGGGTAAAGAGTTCTTCTTCCTTAAAATCAGAAAGTACTTCTTCTTTGCTTTCAATATTCGCTCTATCCTGATAGCAGTAAACTTCGCGGACTAAACTGTCATCTGAATCGAGAAGAGCGTAATCGACACCGAATGTGTCGATACCGATAGACAAAACTTCCAAGTCTTTTTCTTTTGCGTTCTTCAATCCGACAATCAGTTCTTTTTCAAGCTGTTTGGTATTCCAAAATAGATGATTATCTTTTTTTATGATTTCATTTTTGAATCGATGTAATTCAAAGCCTTCCCATTTACCATCTTTCTGATAGTAAAAGATATGTCTACCGCTTGAAGCACCGATGTCAATAGCGATATAGCCTTTCATCAAAGGTCAAGATATCCTTTCTTAGGTGTGACTTTGAAGAAGTCAGCAAGTTCCTTCAAACCTGCATCAGAGATATCATTGACACAGTTCAGATTGGCGTATTTGAGATAGACTTCAGCAGCTTTTTCCACTGTCTCAATCAATCCAAAAGCCTCATCAATCGTATCACCAGCACCATAGATTCCATGTAATCCCCAAATGACGATTCTGGATTCTTTCATCTTTTCGGCTGTAGCAGCACCGATTTCATAGGTTCCGCATAGCATCCAAGGAAGAACACTGACACCTTCCGGGAAGACAACGATACTTTCGGACATGATCTTCCATAAGGTTCTTGTCCAGATTCGTTCGTCATTCGGAAGGACGTGGCTTAACGCAACAGTATTGGTCGGATGGGTATGGATGACAACTCTCTGATTCGGATTTGTTTTCAGTCTTTCAATATGGCAAAGAAGGTGAGCATAGAGTTCGCTTGTTGCTCTTCCGCCATCGGAATAACCCCAAAGGAGCTCAGCATCTTTTCCGTCTTCAGAGATACGGAAGATGCCTAAGCATTCGTCCGGTTTTCTCTTGGTGTTTCTGAAGTATTTCCCGGTGCCTGTTGCAAGGAAATATTTGCCTTTCACTGCACTAGCATCGAGATGAAGCGGAAAAGTGCGGAGGACATGATTCAGATCAAGATAGTCTTTGATTTCCTCTTCCTTCAGAAGATAGGATACATTTCCGCCGTTTCTTTCATCCCAGCCCAAACGATACATATTGTCAATGATTTCAATCGCTTCTTCGACGATTGGATTTTCTAAAATATTTTTCATTCTGTTTTCCTTACTTTCTCTTAGATAAGACTTCTTCTTCGTAACGATGAACTTCTTTCATGAAATCGAGTCCGACAGGAACATTGTTCTTAGCCAGATAATAGTTGAAGACATCACCAAACGGCATAGATTTCATCTCTTCCGTCAAAATCATTCTGTCTGTATAATTTGCTTTTCTTTCAATCTCATTCAACTCCGCAACAGGTTCAAGATAAGCTTTCAATAATGCTTTCAAAGTGGAACGGACGCCGACAGTCCATGCTGCAATACGGTTGATGGACGCATCGAAGTAATCCAAACCGATGGAGGTCTTTTCAATCAATCCGCTTCTGACTAAAGAGCGTGCAATCTCATTGAGTTCATCATCGAATAAGACAACATGGTCAGAATCCCATCTGACAGGACGGGAAACATGGAGAAGAAGGTGCGGGACATAAAGCAAGACAGAAGAAATCTTATCGCTGATGACTTCCGTCGGATGGAAATGTCCGCTATCCAAAGTAAGACAGGTCTGATTCTTGACCGCATATCCTAAATAGAATTCATTGCTTCCAACGGTGTAGGATTCCAAGCCGATACCGAAGAGCTTAGATTCAACAGAGTCAATATTGTATTTTGTATCGATTTTTTCCTTCAAGATTTCATCCAAGGATGCTTCTAATCTCTTTCTAGGATCAAGACGGTTATAGGGAACATCTTTCATTCCATCCGGAATCCAGATGTTGGTAACACAGGGGATACCTAATTCCTTACCGAAGTATTCACCGATCTTTCTGCTTCTTTTGCAGTGTTCAATCCAGAAATTACGGATGGTATCATCGCTAGAAGAAAGGGTGAATCCAGTATCTGCCATCGGATGAGAGAAACAGGTGGGATTGAAGTCGAGTCCTAAATCATTTTCTTTTGCAAAGTCAACCCAAGAAGCAAAATGTCTCGGTTCGATTTCATCCAAATCGATCTTTTCATCGGTATCTGCATAGATAGCATGCAAATTGAGTTTATATTTACCCGGGAGCAAAGACAATACTTCCTTGATATCTGCTCTCAGTTCAGAGATTGTTCTGCTTCTTCCAGGGTAATTTCCGGTTGCCTGAATGCCCCCGCTCGCCTCTTTATTGAACAAGAAGCCACGAACATCATCACCCTGCCAGCAGTGTAAAGAGATTCTCTGCTCTGACAGTTTTCTGATTGCTTCATCGGTGTCTACACCGATCTTGGTGTATTCTTCTTTGGCAAGAAGATACTTTTCCTCAATTTTTGCATCCATACTTTGTTTTCTCCTTTTTAACCACATTCGTTCGCTGAACCTAGTTAGCTCTTCATCATTCTTTGATGGAATAAAACCAGTCAGCTGTTCCCTTATGGTTCTTTTATTATATTCGATAGGAATGATTCGTTATATATTTGTTTGTGGCATAGATAAACAATCTTAAAGCACTCATATTTCAATCACATTCAATTATATATAATCACGTTATATGTTACATAATGCCTAAATTTGCATTCTTTGTTCGATTTGTACTTCAATATGTGATTGATTTTTATCAATTATAAATTATAATGAAATCATGTACGATTTAGAGAGACAAGAAAAGATTCTCGAAATTCTCAAGGAGAAAAAATCCATTTCTGTTGAAAAGCTAACCAAGCTTCTCTACGTTTCCAGTGCAACGATTCGAAGAGATCTCACACATATGGAAAAAAGAGGCCTAGTCCAGAGAACATTCGGAGGCGTCATCCTTCAGGAATCACCGAATGAGGAATCTTCCATTCTCTTCCGTGAAAACACAAACATCAAAGAAAAGAGATATATGTGTGAGTTATGCTCCGAATTAATCAAAGACAATTCCTCCATTTTCTTAGATTCATCCAGTACTGTCACATTTTTGGTTCCTTTCTTCAAGAGCTGCCACAACCTAAACGTCGTCACCAATGGTGTAAAAGGCGCATTACTATTATCACAGGAAACCAGTTCTCAGGTTCTCCTTTTGCCTGGCTATCTGAATTCAAGGAGCGTATCCGTCGTCGGAAACATGGTCATATCCACACTGTCTAGAATACACTGCAATTACGCAATCATGTCCTGTACTGGTGTGAATTTGGATTATGGTGTCATGGAAACTACTCAGGAGCAGGCAGAAATCAAAGTGAAAATGATGGAGAACAGCGACTGTACCATTCTTTTATGCGAATCCGGAAAATTTGAAAAGAAAGGATTCTTTTTGACATGTCCGCTTTCTAAAGTCGATTACCTGATCACAGACAAGAAACCAGACGACAAATATATCGAATTTTGCAAAGAAAACAACATTACGTTGATATACTGACCGTAAAAACACTAATTGCTTTTGTAATCTCATCAAACTAGACTAAGCATTTTAAAGATAAAGAATACCTCAAATCATTGTCCCTGCCTTGTAAAAGATCAAGTTTTTTTCAATGCGAATTTATTTATAATTGTTAACAATTATAAAGCCATTCTATCCCCAAATCTTTATTAGCAAACAAGAAATCAGTCGACTATAATAGCAGTATCCAATAGAAAGGAGCCAATTATGGCAAATCGTTTTGTTTTGAATGAAGTCTCCTATCACGGACATGGTGCAATCGAAAACATCGTCACGGAAGCCAAAACACGTGGTTTCAAGAAAGCACTTGTCTGCACAGATCCGTCCTTAGTTCAGTTCGGTGTCAGCAAGAAGGTCACCGACCTCCTCGACAAGGCCAACCTCGACTATGAACTCTACACCAACATCAAACCCAATCCGACCATCGAAAACGTCACATCCGGTGTCGAAGCCTGCAAAAAAGCAGGAGCTGATTATCTCTTAGCTATCGGTGGTGGTTCCTCCATGGATACCGCCAAGGCTATCGGTATCATCATGACCAACCCGGAATTCGCCGATGTCCGCTCCTTGGAAGGTGTTGCTCCGACAAAGAAGCCTGCCCTTCCGATCTTCGCCGTTCCGACAACTGCCGGTACTGCCGCTGAAGTTACCATCAACTATGTCATCACCGATACCGAAAAGGTCAGAAAGTTCGTCTGCGTCGATGTTCATGACATTCCTGTTGTCGCTTTCGTCGATCCTGATATGATGTCCTCTATGCCGAAGGGCCTCACCGCTTTCACCGGCATGGATGCCTTGACTCACGCCATTGAAGGCTATATCACAAGAGGTGCTTGGGAGATGTCCGATATGTTCCACATCAAGGCTATCGAAATCATCGGAAAGAACCTTAGAGCTGCCGTCAACAATGATCCTGACGGAAGAGAAGGAATGGCTTTAGGTCAGTATATTGCTGGCATGGGCTTCTCCAATGTCGGCTTAGGTATCGATCATGCTATGGCTCATACCCTTTCTGCCTATTATGATGTTCCACATGGAAAAGCATGTGCCATGCTTCTTCCTATCGCCATGGAATTCAATGCTCCTGTCTCTGGAACCAAGTACAAAGACATCGCCATTGCCTTAGGCGTCAAGAATGTCGATGCTATGACTCAAGATGAATACCGCCTTGCAGCCATCAACGCTGTTAAGCAGTTGTCCAAGGATGTCGGCATCCCTGAAAAGTGCGCTGAAATCAAAGTTGAAGACCTTGACAACATCTCACGTGATGCTCTTAAGGATGCCTGCTATCCTGGCAACCCGAGAGAAGCCACTCACGATGATGTCAAGGCTCTCTTCATGAAGTTGATGTAATCTAACTCAGAACCTAAAAAGGCTGCTACGCAATTGTGGCAGTCTTTTTTGATGTTTCAGCCAATCACATTTTTCTGTTTTCTAGGAAAAGCACTAAGGATGTGACAATACCGCTAATACTGAGAAGATTAAGAATACGGAAGAAGATTCCATATGATTCCCAGATAAGGATGTATATCACTTACAATCTTTGATTTTTTCAACCATCATTCTGCTACTAGCATCACTTGGCATTCTGAAGTCACCGCGAGGAGAAAGAGTAACACTACCAACTTTCACCCCGTCCGGAAGACAGCTTCTCTTGAATTGTTGGGAATAAAACCTCTGAAAGAAACGGATCAAAGCATCTTTTACTGTCTCTAAATTCAATTCCGGATAGGCAGCAAGAGCAAAGACGATTATCTTCTCTGCGTCATACCCATAACGAAGAACATAATAGAGGAAGAAATCATTCAAATCATATTTTCCAATCTTATCCTCTGTCTTCTGTTCAATCTTTCCGTCCTTGTTCGGAGTAAGTTCCGGAGAGATTGGAGTATCGATAATACTTAAAAGTGTGTTCTTCAGCTTCTCAGAGCTTAAATAGTTTGCGTAGGTTTCTACAATGTATTTGACTAGTGTCTTTGGAACGGAGGAATTGACTCCGTACATCGACATATGGTCTCCGTTATAAGTACACCAGCCTAAAGCGAGCTCACTTAAATCCCCGGTACCGACTACAAGGCCATGATTCATATTGGCCAAGTCCATCAACACATAAGTACGATATCTTGCCTGTGCATTCTCATAGGCGACATCTCCTTCTCCGTTATAGTCTAAGGAATGTCCGATATCTTCGAGATGGTCTTTTACTGTCCTTGTGATGACTACTTCTTTCTTCTCATCCGCTAACTGATCTAACAGGGATAAAGAATTCTCATATGTGACAGAGGAGGTATTTCCAGTATTTGGCATCGTGACACCGATGATATGGATATCCGGAATGATCTTCTTTGCTTCGCTAGCAACAAGAAGAGCCAATGTCGAATCTAGTCCGCCAGATATACCGATGACAAGATTCTTCAGCCCTGTGTTCTTGACTCTAGTCGCTAAACCATGTGCCTGAATCTGAAGAATTTCAAGAGAACGGTTCTTTCTCTCTTCCTCTTTACTAGGAACGAAAGGATAACGGGAGATAGGATAAGAATCCTCGTTTAACTGTTTCGCTTTCTCAACGACACCATCACCTAAAAAATAAGAAGGAAGAGAAACAGAAATATGTCGATATTCTTCCTTGCTGTTTTCAAAGGTCATCTGATGAAGTCGATTGTATTCAATCTTATCTAAGTCGATGATTGCAGTAAGAATAGAACCAGCTTCACTGTATTTCTTTTCTTTCAGCATTGTTCCGTTCTCTGCAATCATGCAGTGACCGGAAAAGACAAGGTCAGTACTGCTTTCCTCATTTCCAGAGGAACAATATAGATAAGCGGAATACGTCGTTGCAGACTGAACGGAAACTAAGTTTCTTCTGTATTCTGATTTCTGAATTGTCTCATCACTAGCAGAAAGATTCAGGATGATATTTCCACCCGCTAAAGCGATGTGATTGCTCGGCTTATCCACAACCCAAAGATCCTCACAGATTTCAGCACCGATTCTAGCTACACTATTACTATCTTCAATAAGGATATCAGTTCCAAAAGGAACGACATCATTGAGAATAGCAATCGTATCCTTCTTAATGTCTTTCCCGGAATCAAACCAACGTCTTTCATAAAATTCACCATAATTTGGAACATAGGATTTCGGAACTACCGCAATGATTTTTCCATGATGAATAAAGACAGCACAGTTATATAACTTATTTCCTTTTCTTAAAGGGGCACCGATGACAACAAGGGTATCTAAACTTTTCGTTTCTTTTTTAATTAGATGAATCGCTTGTTCCGTCTCATTTAGTAATGGCAACTGAAAAAAGAGATCCTGAGCCGTATATCCAGTCAAGGAAAGTTCCGGAAAAAGAGCAATGGCAGTATTATTGGATATCTGATGCAGCATAGAGATGATCTCATTTGCATTATAGGTCACATCACCGACTTTCATCTTCGGAACGACAAGGCTAACTTTCAGCATGCTGTTTTTCATCTTCGCATTCTCCTTATATCATCATAGACCTGAATTGGAACAAGAGATTTGATCTCTTCTTCATTTTTTCTGAAATCCTTCAATAGTGTACGGACATAAGAAGAGGATACATTCTGATAGTCTCCTTTCGGATCATAGAATCTCATCTTATTTCTTCTCTCATAGAGATAGGGATCATCAGCTATGATCTTATCGATATCATCATGATTTCTTCGGATGACCAGAAGTGAGAACTCCTCTAGTATCTCATCGATATACATCCACTTGGTACGGAGAGAAGATAACCAATCCGATCCAATCATCAATGTAAGATCATATCCTTCTTTCTGAATCTTTTTCATAGTGAGATAGGTTCTAGGCTGTTCTTTCTCTTTTATTTCAATATCACTCACTTGAATAAAGTCATGGGCATTAGCAGCATCCTTTAGCATAGATAATCTCTCTTCTTCTGAAAAAGAGAACTCTTTCTCTTCTGTCTTCAGTATATACTTTGACTTCGTCGGAACAAAGAACACTTTGTCAAAAGAAAAAGCATCCTTAACCTCTTCGGCTAGAAAGAGGTGGGCATTAGTCAGTGGATTGAAGGCACCTCCGAAGAAGAGAGCCTTCATCAGAGATTTCCTCCGTGGAGCTTCTTATACATGCTTTCTCTCATCCGGTAGACTTTTTCGCTGAGATTAACATAGTGGACATGAGGCATTTCCTTTCTCAGTTCACTCTCCCAGACATGATGTTCTAGCTGATCTTTGATATATTCTTTCTTCTCTTTGATAGAGGGAAGATCTATGACAAGTTCACCATCGACAAGATAAGGAACCAAAAGCTTTTCGACTCTGTTCGGAGTCAGAATGCGATACGTTCTGAAATCATCTCGATCGAGATTATAGACTTTGATTGGTTTCTTCTCTTCGATGATTTCATCATCGAGACAGATGACATCACACTGGCCTTTATCTTCCTCATCAAAGAAACGATAAGCCATCAGTTTACCGGGGATGATCGCCTTCGAAGAGGATTCCGAACATTTCATCTTCGGTGTATAGCTTCCGTCCTTTTCCTTGACAGCGACGAGCTTATAGACACCTCCGAAGACAGGATCCGTTCTGGATGTGATCAGATTTTCACCGACACCATAACTGTCAAAATGGGCATCCTCATAGATTTCCATATTTGCCATCTTTGTCTCATCGAGAGAATTGCTGGCTACGAGTTTGATATAAGGCTTGCCTGCTTTATCCAACGCTTTTCTAAGTCTCTTATAACTTCTTGCCAAATCTCCGGAGTCGATTCTAGCCGCTTTAACTCTCTTATTTGGATCATTCGGATACTTTACAATCATCTCATCGTCCACCTTGATCAGATTGACAAGTCCCGATTCAAAAACGTTATAGGTATCCAAAAGAAGGGAGACACTATTTGGATAGGTTTCCGCATAGGCGCGGAATGCGCTCAGCTCATCCGGGAAGAATTCGATGAAGGAGTGTGCAATCGTTCCGACCGCTTTGACATCCTCTCCATATTTCATCTCCGCTAAGCAGTTTGCCGTTGCAATGCATCCACCTAAGACAGCAGCATAGGCACCATCGTTTCCGGCACTCTCTCCCTGTGCACGGCGTGTTCCGAATTCCATCACCTGTCTTTTGCTGTGTGTGGCAAGACCAGAGATTCTCGTCGCCTTTGTTGCAATCAGAGAGTGGAAATTCATCGTCTGAAGGAGATAGGTTTCAATCAGGATGGCACCGACCATATCGCATTCGATTCTGACCATAGGCACCTGAGGATAACAGACCGTACCTTCCTTTAAAGCGTACATCGTCCCTTTCCATCTGTAATTCTTCAGATATTCAAGAAACTCTTCGCTCATCCCTTTATGTCTGAGCCAAAGGATATCTTTTTCAGTGAAGTGATATTCCATCAAGAACTTCGTCAGTTTTCTCTGTCCACAGGATATAGAATATCCTAAGTTATCCGGATTCTTTCTAAAGAACATATCAAAAACCATCACAGTATCTTTATATCCGTGAAGGTATAAGCAATTTGCCATGGTGAATTCATAAAAATCCGTCACCATTGCTGGATTATCATAATCTTCGTCAGGAAGATAAGGTTGTACTTCTATCGCCATATCAATAGCCTCCTAGTATAGTATCAGCGTATAAAATTCATATA
Organism: bacterium; assembly: GCA_963621825.1. GTDB lineage: Bacteria > Bacillota_I > Bacilli_A > RFN20 > CAG-288 > Enterosoma. The sequence continues at coordinate 108,150 of CAVFFP010000004.1, read as the reverse complement.
ATGAGAATGTTCTCTTTCTGGTTTCTCAACACCGTTCTTGTTTCCAGCCTCCATGCACTTGAGGATATATGCCATGTTATTGGCTAAATTTCTCATAGTCTGCAATCCTTCTTCATCCATCTTTGCTTCGCCTTTTCTTGCACCGAAGACGCTGTTCCAATAAGAGGAACCGATTAAGAACATGTTATTGATAGTTGCATATTTGTTCAGAACATCAAAGGTAGTGTCTGCGCCTGCTCTTCTACAGACTGCTACACTTGCATATGGCTTATAGGCAAAGGCAGAAGAGCCAGAATAGAAAGCACGATCTAAAAGAGAGAGGATTCTTCCGCTAGGATGTGCGTAATAGACAGGAGATCCAAATACAAGCCCATCCGCTTCTTTTGCTTTTTCGATAAAAGCATTGCAGATATCATCATCAAAATAACAACCATTTCTCTTACACTTGAGACATGCCTGACAGTCACGGATCGGATTTGTTCCAATTTGGAATATCTCGTATTCAATTCCTTGTTTTTCTAGTTGTTTTCCAATCTCTTCTAATGCAATAAATGTATTTCCATCCTCATGAACGGAACCATTCAATAACAGTACTTTCATGTGTCTACCTCCGGACTAATCATTATATAACATTGAGGCAATCAAAAATAAGTACAATCCTTTGGATTGTCTTGTTATGAAAGGTCTGTAACAAGAGAAAATCTAGTATCTCATTCGACAATCAACAAGATATCCGATATCTTATCGATTCCATAATTTGTATGGATATATCCTTTTGCATCTTGTATTCCAATCGTTGTAAACCCACCACGATATGCAGCTTCAATACCGGATTTTGCATCTTCAACGACATAACAATCATCACTGCTAAGCCCAAGCAAATCTCTCGCTTTCAGAAACACTTCCGGATCCGGTTTAGACTGAGAAATCATCGTTCCATCCACAACAATATCAAAAGTTGAGATTAAACCGATTCTTTCTAAAATGTACTTCGTGTTTTTGCTTGCAGAACCTATAGCAAGGCGATAGTTTCTCTTTTTCAGTTCACTCAGTGTTTTCAGAACATCATCAGAGACATCATCCGGTTTCATATTCTTCAATAAACCACGATAGATTTGATTTTTCGTTTGTGCTAAAGCTATCTTTTCATCTTCTGAATATTGTCTACTTGATCGCTCAAGAATGATATTCAGAGAATCCATTCTTGAAATACCGCGAAGGCGATTATTGATGATCTCATCAAAATAGATGCCTTCCTTCTCTGCAATATATTTCCATGCCTGATAATGATATTGATCCGTAGAACAGATGACACCATCCAAATCAAAGATAACTGCTTTCTTCATCTTCCTATCTCCTTCTCTATCCATCAAAATATACTGTACAAGATTATAATCCACATAAACAGAGATGGATAATAAGGTTTTGGACAATATCATGCAATCCATTATGAATATTAATGAAAATATAAGCATTAAACAAACATAAAACCGAAGTATTCTTATTACCTATACAGAATAACCATCTTTCTTGAGTATATCTAAAACATCGATAGGAGTTTTATGGAAAAGCACTCTTTTCATCCTAGTCGGCGTCTTATTTTTATCAGCCACATATTCAAACCATGATATAATAAGCACAGACAATCACGGAGGATAATATCATGTTAAATAGCGATCAGAGAGGTAGACTCAAACTGCTGCGTTCTATGGCAGGAGAATCCTGTACAAAGAAAGAAGCAAAAGAAGCATTAGAGCTCAATTTCTGGGATACCTCCATGGCATTGGAATGGATTCATCTGAAGAAAGAGAATCAGGAAGCCTCTTTGGAAGAATTCCATAAATCCTATGATATTGCCCGCTCTAAAGCGGCTGTCCTTCCTAGTGACAGATACGATTTAGGAAATAACGCAGTCAAACCGAACAGACAGCAAAGACGTGCTGAAAAGAAGAACAAAAAGAAAAAGAAATAAGAGTTACAAAAATAGTCTTGCCTCATCGTTGGCAAGACTATTTTTGATTCCGCTATTTAAATGGCGTGTTTTTCCTCTAACTCTTCAAACTCATCATAAGTGATGTATTTATCGACATAGGTGCCATCTGCTTTCAGATAGATGATTCGATTGGCGATAGAGTTGAGAAGCTGTCTATCATGGGAAGTAAAGAGAAGAACGCTCTTTGTTTCCTGCATGGCACGGTTAAGAGATTCAATGGATTCCAAATCGAGATGGTTTGTCGGATCATCTAACATGAGGAGATTTCCAGGAGCAAGCATGATGCGAGCAAAACGGAGTCTTACCTTCTCACCGCCAGAGAGAACTTTGACCTGTTTTAACGCTTCCTCACCGGAGAAGAGCATTCTTCCTAAATATCCACGAATATAGGAGTCCAGGTTTTCTTTTGAATATGGTCTAAGGTAATTGACAAGGTTGGTTTCGACATTGTCGAACTCCGTAAGTGCGGAAGGAATATACTGCTCATGGATTGTAATGCCGTATTTGAAACTGCCGCTATACTCTTTGTCTCTTCCATCCAGGATATCGAATAACTTTGTGATAGCCAAGGAATTATCCGCTAAGAATGCAACCTTATCCGTGTTTTTCAAAGTAAAGTTCAAATCTTTGAAGTAATCATCCTTTGTAAGATGTTCGACAAAGAGGACATCATTTCCAAGTTGGAATTCAGAACGGAAATCGATGAACGGATACTTTCTGGATGATGGCTTGATATCGTCCAAGACAATCTTATCCAACGCTTTCTTTCTACTGGTCGCCTGACGTGATTTGCTAGCGTTTGCAGAGAAGCGGGCGATGAAGTCTTTCAATTCCTTGATTTTCTCTTCTTTCTTCTTGTTCTGATCCTTCATCTGAGACTGAATCAGTTGGCTGGATGAATACCAGAAATCGTAGTTTCCGACAAACTGATTGATCTCCTTGTAGTCGACATCCAGAATTCGAGTGCAGACACGGTTGAGGAAGTAACGGTCATGAGAGACGATAAGGATAGTATTTGGGAAATTGATAAGATATTCTTCTAACCAATTACAGGTATGTGCATCTAAGTTGTTAGTAGGTTCATCGAGAATAAGGATATCCGGATTTCCGAATAAAGCCTGGGCCAAAAGAACCTTGACCTTCATTCTTGCATCAAGATCCTTCATCTTCTGATAATAGTATTCTTCTCCGATTCCTAAGGACTGAAGCAGTTCCTGAGCATTGGTCTCTGCGTTCCATCCATCCATCTCCGCAAACTCCGTTTCCAAAAGTGCAGCTTTTTCACCATCTGCATCCGTAAAGTCTGCTTTCTGATAAAGAGCATCTTTCTCATCCATGACATCGACAAGTCTCTTGTAACCTAAAAGGACGGTCCTTAACACCTCTACCTCATCAAAGGCATTGTGGTCCTGTCTTAAAATGGACATACGCTCTCTTGGATCTAACGCGACATTGCCGCTGGTCGGCTCTAATTCTCCGGATATGATACGGAGAAGCGTAGATTTACCCGCACCATTTGCACCGATGATTCCATAACATTCACCAGGTGTAAAGGCGATATTGACATCTTTGAAGAGGACTCTTCCTCCGAACTGCATCGATAGATTATTGACTGTTAACATGGTTCTCCCCCTAACAACAGAAAAGACTACTGATTTTTCAGCAGCCTTTCCATTATATCATTTAAGCGACACGTCTTGCAGATAACTGCACCATTGCGCCGTATTCTTCTGAATTTCCCGTTGCGAAGATGATATTTGCGTTCTCGCCCGTGTAATAGAAGTCAGCAGCATTTGCGGAATACGTCCAGACAACCTGTCCATGATCCAAAGTAATCGTAGACATCGTAAGGGAGACAGGTCTATCCACATATCTTCCGTTTTCTAAGAAGGTATAGGTAAATGGATAGGCTTTTCCGACTTCAAAGGTGTAACCCGTATCGGAACTATTCAAAGTGAAGCTACCGGTGCCATCATCATTATAGATAACTGTAGCGGCATCCTTTACCATCCCTGTACCACTAGTATTCGGAAGGTCTCCATCCCATGTTCCGACGACATTGGCTTTGACTTCTTCGACTGTCTTCTTCTCTACGACAGAATAAGAGACCGTGCACTTCACTGTAGGATTCGTCTTGCTTCTTACTTCGACGGTTCCTTCTCCGACTCCGATGTTATGCAAAGCATAATCACCATCTTTGTCTTTGACAACTTCAATGACATCCTCTGTCAATGAGACGACCTCAATCTCCTCTAAGGAATTCGAAGGAGTCTTATAGATATAGAGAGTATCGGTATCCCCTTTGAAATGATACGTAGAATAAGTTTTAGCGACAATCTCCTGTAAAGCAGGAGAGACAACCTTGACATTCATCTTCGTAGTGACACCGGATTCCGATTGAATGGTAAGGGTGGTTTCACCTAATCCGACTGCTTTTACAATACCAGAAGATGTGACAGAGATAACACTTTTATCCGTGCTATCAGTGACAGTCAACTTCGTATCCAAAGCCTTTTCAGGAACAATCTCTGTGGCCTCAGCCTCAACATACATGTTGATAGGGAAACTAAGAGCATCCTCTTTAGTCTTCTCTGTTCCGACACCATCCCAGGACAACAATACCGGAGTGTAATCCGTCATGAAGTAATCAAGAGGATCAATTGCTTTTTCACCATTTTGGACCTTTTCGAAATAATCGTATGTGATCTTATTTCCGAACTGGATTTCGACTTCATCCTTGATTTCACTGAGAAGAAAATCATTGCCGCCTTCTTCCGTAGAGGGCTGATATTCTTTGAAGTTATAACTATACTTGGTCAGTCTTCCCTTGTAATCCAAAGAAAGATCGATGATAGCGGCATACTTATACTTGTAATCGCCGATTGTCTCTTCCCATCCCTGAGCGATATGATACTCAACCGTATTTTTATCCGTGATATTCGGTGTGATATCATCGACGCCTTTGATGATGTTCTTGGAGACTTTCGATTTATAGAAAGTATAAAGGGAATCCAAAGCATTAAGATTCGTCTTTGCCAAATAGGAATCCCTATTTGTCACCAAAACTGTCTCTTTGTTTGCCGTATCTCTATCTTTGCCATCATCATAATCCACAATGGAGTAGTAGTCATTTCCATCCAACTGATTCAGGCACATATAGTAGTCTTCTACCTTATCGACATCATCCTTATAGTCATAAGTGGTTGTCTTAGACTCCGTTCCATAAACGAAATAGGAATCATTATCAAAAGACTCACCATTCTCACTCTTCTCTATCGTATTGAACGTATAATATCCGACCTCATAGGAATAATAGTTTCTGTCAAAGATGATACCATCCGTATTCTCTATTTCTCTTCCTGTTGTATTCAGATAGTCGAAAAGATTACTGATTGTCTTAGCTGGTTCAAATTCAAGTTTCTCTTTTTGTTGAGAAGTTGTTTCGCCTGTTGTCTCCGTTTTCTCCGCATTTGCGGATTCCGTCGGTTTCAAGGCGGAGGAATCTCCTCCACCTTGACAGGCGACTAGTGACAGAACAAGAAACGATAATCCAATACAATTCTTTTTCATCAGTTGAATTCAGAAAGATCTTTTCTGTCCTGAGAAGTCATATTGAGAGTGAACTCTGTCTTATTGCCATAATAGTTATATTCAACGAAGGAACCGATAGCTTCTTCTGCTGTGACAGCAGAGAAGGTAAAGAAGCCTCTTCCATCATAATAGCTTCCAGTAGCATCCGTGATAGTGAAGGTCAAAGAAGCTTCGTCGAATGTCCAATGGAACGTTCTTACGGCTTCATAGTAAGAATAATAACCATTAGAAGCAGTCTTGAATTCGCCAGAGCCTTCCTCATTGAAATTAGCAACGGCCTTGTAGCTTGTAGATTCACCGTAGAAAGTCTTTGTGAAAACATTGTTTTTAAAAGTTTCGGCATCCGGTTTTTCAATGACATTGAATGTGAACTCTTCTGTAATCTCATCATTTCCAACGCTGGTGACGGTATAGGAAACTTCGCCGAGTTTTACACCCTGAATCGCGTAGGTGCCATCATCATTCTTAGTGATGGTTGCGTCACCAACAGAAGTATCCTTCTTTGTGAAGGTGACATCCTGATTTGCTTTCTCAGGGAGAATAGAGACTGTCATGTTTTTTGTTTCATTCAGATAGACACTAGAAGGTGCACTGACAGAGATGGAGGCCGCTTTCGGCTTCACGGATTTGATTTTAACTTTCTTCTCTACACCGAATCCATTGTCGAAAACTAAAGTGAATTCACCCTCTTTGAGAACGGTGAGTGTTTTCAAATCGACGTAATCATCTTCTTCCTCAACCTCCTTCAATGTAGGTTCAACGAAGGTTGCCTTATCATCATTGGAGTTAAAAGCAAACTTGAGTTCAGAACCATTATCAACAACAACATCATTGCTATCTGTTTCTTTTTCTTCCCCGTTAATGGAGTAGGAGATAGAAACATCATAACTATCCATTGCAAAGGAAGAGATATCAGTTTTTTCCATCGTGGACTTATAACCACGAGTCATTTCAAGATTGTAGGTTGCCATCAGTTTTCCAGTTTTGCCATCTAGAGGCATCTTTGTCGTGGAATCACAATCGGCGGAGTCGTAGTCTGTCTTGCTAATGCTAGCATTCTGCATGAAATTGTCGCCGTCAAACTCCAACGATATATTAAAAATTGAAGTTCCGTTCCAATTACAAAAAAGTGCAGTCAAATCAAAACGGATTGACTTTTTATCATCGGATACGGTCTTTTCCATATCCTTTAGATAATAAGTATAGGATTGTAACTCATGTGTCCATTCATTCAGCTTAAAAGAAGCATTCTCGCTGAAGAAAAAGTTATAAATAACAGCGGCGCCCTGATAGGATGAGTATTCGGCTTTTGCATCACTTTCCTTAATCTGATTAACGCCAACGGCTGCAGCATCATCGGAAATGATGTTTTTGAATACATAATCATTGGCAATTGTATTAGCAGAGGAACCTAAAGATGTTGTAGATGTGATAGTGTAATAGATATCATTTTCTCTTCCGATTTCCTTGGAGTAGAACGTACTCATGGTATCACTGAGGTAGTTCTTCTTATGTCCAGAGATGAGAACCATATCATTCTTAGCGGCTTTGACGTTGTAATCGTACCAGGCAGCAGTTCCATTGAAGTTGTTGTTTACAACATGAGCGGAAGAGAAATATGTGCCTTCCACAGCCATCGACTTTTCTAAATATGCGGTAAAAGAAGAAACGTTGTTCGGAAGAGAGGTAGTATCGACATCCTTAACATCAAGAATAGAAGGATCTCCATAGGCCTCAGAAACGACATCGATTGTGACATCATGATTCGGCATGGTGAAATAATAGACACCATTCTCATAATCCAAATGAGCAACGGAAGAATCGACAGAAAGGATTTCTTCCTCCTGACTTGTGACAGTGAAGGTGACTTCACTTCCCGGAAGAGCTTTATCGCTCTCTAATCCAGTGACAGAAAGTTCGACCTTGTCGGACTTATTGAAGCTGACCTGGTATTTTGTCTCTTCCTTCTTGGATTCAGATTCCTTATCTGCAGTGGTCTGACTTTCGGAATCGGAAGGCTTGCTGGAGTCACTGTTTCCTCCGCAGGATACGACAGTGAGACTCATCAGAGCAAGAAGCGGCAACAACATAATCTTTATCTTGTTTTTCATATACATTCTCCTTAATTGAACCTTAAAACTTGTATTGTATATAATATTTTCAACATCACTTCAAGTGTTTTCTCTCATTTCATTAAAAAACTTTTATGAAAAAGCGCTTTTGCTGTTCTACTTTTATTTGATTTATCAAATACATAGATATAAAACGAGAAAACATTTAAAATGGATACCGATCATTTACTAAGGAGACAATTATGCCCTGTACAACATTATTAGTCGGTAAAAAAGCAAGCTATGATGGTTCCACCATCATTGGAAGAAACGATGATTCCCCGAGCGGAGTCTTCACAGAAAAGAAATTAGTCGTCTTTAAAAAAGAAGACATGAAGGATACCTATACCTCCGTCCTTTCCCATGTGAAAGTAGAGCTTCCTAAGGAAGCGCTCGACTTTTCCATGATGCCCAATGTCGACAAGAAGGAAGGCTTATGGGCTGCCTGTGGTGTCAATGAAAAGAATGTCGGAATGACAGCAACAGAGACTATCACTTCCAACGCCCGCGTCTTAGGTGCCGACCCCTTGGTCAACTATGTCCCGAAAAAGAAAGGACAGGAAGAAAAAGTCGGTGGAATCGGAGAAGAAGACCTGGTATTTTTAGTCTTGCCTTATATCCATTCCGCAAAAGAGGGCGTCTTACGTTTAGGAGAATTGTTAGAAAAGTACGGAACGTATGAATCTAACGGCATCGCCTTTAACGACGAGAATGAAATCTGGTGGCTTGAGACGATCGGCGGACATCACTGGATTGCAAAAAGAGTACCGGATGACAGCTATGTCGTCATGCCCAACCAGTTCGGTTTGGATAACTTCGATTTTGATGACGCATTCAATGAAAAGAAGGATAACCTCTGTAGCAGTGACCTTCTAGAATTCATCAACGATAATCATTTGGCATTAGATTTAGAAGGCCATGAATTCAATCCCCGTCTTGCCTTTGGAAGCCATGATGATTCTGACCATGTCTATAACACACCGCGCGCCTGGTTCATGGAAAGATATTTCAACCCAAGAAGTAACAAATGGGATGGAATCGATGCTGACTATACACCGGAAAGCGATGATATCCCCTGGTCTAGAATGCCGGAAAGAAAGATCACGATCGAAGATGTCAAATACGTCCTCTCCTCTCACTATCAGGGAACACCATATGATCCCTATAAGAGATTCGGAAACAAGGAGGACAAAGGTGCCTATCGTCCTATCGGTATCAGCAGAACTTCCTTCCTTGCCATCATTCAGATAAGACCGTATGGAAAAGAAGAATTAAGACCGATTGAATGGTTCTGCTTTGCTAGCAACGCCTTCAATGCGCTTGTTCCTTTCTTCCCGAGAACAAGAAAGGTACCTTCCTACTATTCCAACACAACACTGAATGTATCTACAGACAACTTCTATTGGGCTAGCCGCCTTATCTCCGCTTTGGTAGATAGTCACTATAACACCTGTTCCATCTTTGTGGAAAGATATCAGAATGCAGTAAGTTCTTCCTCCCATCAGCTCATCAATGAGATTGAGAAGGATGAGAGTAAGGATATCCATGTTCTGATTGACGAATACAATCAGAAGATTGCCGATATGGCTAAGGAAAAGACAGATAGTGCCTTAAGCAAAATCCTTTATGAAGCTAGCTGTCACATGAAAAACAGCTACTCCAGATCGGATAATTAAGATCAAAGGAGCCCATTTGGCTCCTTTTTTCATGGAAATAAAAAGATTCAAATATAAAATTTTGAACATTTTATTGCACAAATGCGCAAAATTTTTCGTGAAACCTCTTTCAAATTGAAAGCCCTTTTTGTATCATATTCTTATACTCAAATTGAAAGGACTGTATTCGCGATGAAAACATCTATTATTGCAGTTGCTGGAAAAGGTGGAGTCGGAAAGACTTCCATCGCCGCGTGCATTGTCAGACTTTTGGTCGACAATTATCCGGACAAGAAGATTTTGGCTATTGACGCAGATCCCGCAGTCGGTTTATCCACCGCACTTGGAATCGAATACGATAAGACAATCGATGATGTAAGAAAAGAGGCCATCGCTGCAAGCGAACAGGGCAAAAATGCCGTTGTTGAAGTTTTAGGAAACGCAAGCTATTCCATCGAAGAGGCTATGGTTCATTCCAACGGTTTTACCTTTATTGCCATCGGCAGACCGGAGGCAAGCGGATGCTACTGCAAAATCAACACTTATCTCAAGGATGTCATCTCTTCTATCTCTTCCCATTATGATTTTGTCGTCATCGACGGAGAAGCCGGCATTGAGCAGATTAACAGAAGAGTCATGGAAAAGGTTACCCATCTCCTTTTGATCAGTGATCAGTCCAAAAAGGGTCAGCAGGTCATCAAGACCATCAAGACTGTTGCCGATGACCTTGTCATGTATGAAGAGATTGGTGTCATCTTAAACCGCCTCTCCTCACAGGCTATGGAAGAGGATTATCACTTTGACAATATGAAGGTATTGTCCAAGATTCCTTCTGATGATGAACTTGCCCGTTATGATATGGAAGGTGAGAATGTCTTCTATCTTCCTAAGGACAGCAGCATCGTCAAGGGTACCAAAGAAGCATTAACTAAAATTCATATACTTCAAGAGTGAAAGGAGAGCATATGAGAGACCTGAAGCACCTATACTATTTTGAAAAGCTGTTAGAGAATTCCAACAACGATCTCATCGAAGAAGCACAGAACGAAGGAAGAAAGGCAATCGGACATGTCTGCTATCAGATTCCGGAACCTCTTCTTAACCTCCCTGGCATCTTCTCTGTAAGACTTCGTGCTCCAAGAACAGGTTCTACGGAAATGGGAAACTATTATCTTTCCCCTATTTTCTGTGAAGCCTGTCGTGCCATCTTAGAGAGAGCACTAGAAGGCGGATTCCGTTTCCTTGATGGCATCATCGCACCGGAAGCATGTGCAATGATGAACCGATGTGTCGAAAACATCGAGCATCTCGATTGCTGCCCGAAGGAAGGATTCTTCGCTTCCTATGTCGATGTTCCGATGAAATCAGATGACGTCACATTGAAGCACTATATCCTTCAGATGCAGGAACACGTCTTAAAGCCTCTTAACGAACACTACAATATCGATATCAGTGATGCAGCCATCAGAAAAGCTGTCGAAGAGCAAAATAAGATTTCCAAGCTCATCACCGAAATCGGCGACTTCAGAAAAGAAGAATGCCCTAGAATCACCGGTTATGAGTTTGCTGTCCTTTGCTTAGCGACATACTGCTGCCCGAAGGATAAACTCATCGAGAAACTCACGGAGACTTTGGAAGAGGTCAGAAACCGTGTCCCGGACAAGAAGGGTACCTATCGTTGCCGTGTCGCTATGGTCGGCAGTGAAATCGATGATCCGCAGCTGATCAAATTGGCAGAGGACTGCGGACTTGTCGTCGTCGCTGACAGATATTGCTTTGGCTCCCTTCCGGGAAGACAGGAAATCATCCTCAACGATGAGGAAGATGCTCTTACTCAGGTCTGCCGCTATTATATGGAAAGCGGACAGTGCCCTCGTTTCCTCACAACGGAGAAAGTCAACGAAAGACACGCCTATGTCGATAAGATTGGCAAAGAATATCATGTCGACGGCATTATCATCGAACAGATCAAATTCTGTGATTATTGGGGATATGGAAGAGCCTTCATGAACGCTGTCATGCAGAATGAATATGGTTATCAGACTCTTTCCATCGACCGCCCATACAACGTCGGTCAGTCCGGTCAGTTGAGAACAAGAATCCAGGCCTTCATCGAAGCGCTTGAAATCAAGAAGATTCAGAAAGACAAGGAGGCCAAGTAACCATGGATAAGAAGAAAAAAGGACTAGGCAGCACCAATAAGCCTGGCAAGAAGACAGCGACCCATCGTGAATGGCGTGGTTTCAAAGATACAATGTATGATTTCTCCCGTTGGCTGAAGAACCTCATGGTCATGGGAAAATTCATCATGAAGCCAACGACTCTCAAGGCGATGTTCACTTACCGTTGGTTCGGCAACTATCTTGCCGCCTTCGACTATATCGATAGACACTTAGAAGGTGTAAGAGGTCCGCAGCTTAGAATTGGACACATCCAATACGACTCCATTGTCGAACATCTAACTCAGACAATGGACACCTTATTCAAATGTGATAAGAGAATCGGAAACAAAAAGGGAAAATATGATGAACTGAATAAGAAGCTCGTCATCATGGATGAAAACGGAATGATGGTCATTGCGACCGGCTTCCCGAACCTGAAGTTCCTCTCAAAGGAAGTTCCTGCTATCTACACCGGAAGCACCATTGCTCAGGACGGTGTCCTTCACTACATCGAAGTCGCTGAAGAGTTCCAGATTCCTTCCGATGTCTGCCCGATGCCTTGTGCAGAATTAGGCTGTGCCATCGATGAGGATTATCCGATCTGCGGTGTCTGTGCCGTTCACTGCAACACAACTTGCGACGGCTCTTTGATGGGTAACCAGATTGAAGACAGACACGATGATCTTCCCTCCTTCACCATGGCCGCTCCGATGCGTCATCAGCAGAAATCCGTCTTAGCCTATTCCAGAGATCAGATTGTCGAAGCCATCAAATTCATTGAAAAGCATACCGGTGAAAAATGGGATTGGGATGCCTTCGCTAAGAACATGAAGACATACAATGCCCAGAACAAACTCTTCGAAGAGTGGATGGAAATGAACAAGACCGAATACCCGCAGGTCGTCAACAACAACATCATGCTCTACCGCGATGCCGAATACATGGTCATCTCTGGAAGAGATCCGTCCTTCTTAAAGCTTGATCAGCAGATCACGGACATTGCAAAGAAAGCCTACAAGGAAAAGCATCTCCCGATCAAGGAAATCCGTCACCGCGCTCTTGTCTGGGGTGTTCACGCTCAGTACTATACCGCCTTCAACCAGTGGCTTTCCAACTGCTGGGGTATCGTTTGTCTTTGCGACATGCTCTCCTTCACTCTCACCAAGCCGATCAACTACGAAGACCATGACCAGGCACTTCTCGACTTAGGCGAATACAATATGAATATGATTATGCGTAACCACTCCAATGGCGGTTATGAAGTCGGTGTCGAACAGCTCTGGCAGTATTGTGAAGAATACAAAGCCGACATGGTCATCATGTATGAACACATCGGATGCAAATCCATGGCTGGCTATCACGGCTTGTTGGAAGAGGAAGGCAGAAAGAGAGGCATCCATATCGTTTGGGTCTATCACGCCTTGATGAATCCGACAAAGGCCACGAGAAAAGATATGAGAGAAGATGTCAACCGTTACATGAAGACGGTTCTTCGTGAAACACCTCTCGATGAATCCTTAGTCGATATGGACGATGTCAATCGTTGGTAAAGGAGTAAAACAACATGAAATATTTTGGTGGATGCGACGCAGGTTCAACCTATACAAAATGCGTTATCTTAGATGAAAATGGAAAAATGGTCGCCAACAAGACCTTAAAGTCCAAAATCAATCCTGTCGAAAGTGCAAGAATTGCTCTTGAAGAAACCATCGCTCAGGTCGATGGCATCAACAAGATTGAAGACCTCACCTACCTCATCGGTACCGGATACGGAAGAAACAAGGTTCCTTTCGCTGATGAAAACATCTCCGAAATCTCCTGCCACGCTATGGGTGTCCATGTCTCTGATCCTACAATCACCAGCATCATCGATATCGGCGGTCAGGACGTCAAAGGCATCGCCATCGATCCTAAGGATGGCACCGTCATGAACTTTGCCATGAACGACAAATGCTCTGCCGGTACTGGTCGTTTCTTCGAGGCTATGGCCAGAAGCTTCGAGATGGATCTCGATGACTTCTGTTCGTTGTCTTTGACCGCAAAGAACGTCATTCCGATCACCTCACAGTGCACCGTCTTCTGTGAATCGGAAGTCATCTCCCTTGTCGGAGAAGGCAAACCGATGGAAGAGATTGCCGCTGGCATCATGGCTTCCGTTGCAAAGCGCTGCTTCGTCATGGCTAAGAAAGCCGGTGCTACCGACTCCATCGCTTTGACTGGTGGCTGCGCTAAGAACCTCGGTTTGAAGAAGGCAATCGAACAGGTCCTTCACATCAAGGTGAAAGATCTTCCTATCGATCCTCAGCTCATGGGTGCTTTAGGCGCTGCCGAATACGCTAGACAGAAAGGCATGGCAAACTAATATGGCTTGGTGGGTAATTTTACTGATTGTATTAGGCTCCATTCTCGGCTTCATCCTTTTAGTCTTCCTTCTTCTCTTCGTCGTCTATTTCTTCAACCTCGACAGCAAAATGCTCGTTCCGATTCAAAAGTGGATCAATAAGAAATACGATAAGAGAAAGAGAAACCGCCATTTAGAGTAATATGGAACTCTATCAGAAATGCATCGATGATGTCCTCTCTCTTACTTCTCCTTTCGAAACGAAAGAACTTCCTCTTGAATCTTCTTGGAAGGAAAGCGAGAGCAAAGTATTCCTCTTTTCTGAGGACTGCAGGATTCATTTAGGTGATTCTTCTCTTCCGTCATCCTATTTCTACGGATACACAAGTCAGACTAACGCTTTAGGCAAGGATTCCATCGCCTTGATCGGCAATGACCTGAAAGACTTAAAAGGAGATGTTCCTTTCTCCCACATCTATCTCTTTGAAATCGACAATGAGAATGATGTTAAGGATCAGGAGTATTACCGTATCTTCCGCAACATTGAATACAGACGCTATAAAGTCAATCCAGAAGGCTATATGCTGAAGGTGAACACCAATCTTCTAAGAGAAGGTGCCTGTGTATCCGATGATGCGATTAAGGATGGTCTCTCTTTCAAGGATATCGGAATGTCCTTCCTCAAGCAGTTCAAGAAGGAAGCTCATGTCCGCTATGTCCGTCAGGTCTTCATCACTGCTCCTAATTTCCCGCACAACAAGCTTCTTGAACTCTCCAAGGAGAGCGAAAGAATCACAGTCACCTTAGATCACATCATGAAGAAGCTGAAGATGGACTGCAGAACCTGTTCCTTCCGCGATATCTGCGATGAAATCGAAGGTATGAGAGCGATTCATAAAGCAAATCAATGAATAAAAGCATATGTCATAATCTGTGGCATATGCTTTTTCTTTCTTGCTTTCTTCTTTGAAGATAGGCTAAGATATCCTCATGAAAAAACTATTTGATAAAAACAATTGCCTTGTCAATCTCTCCTCTTCCTTGCTTCGACATTATAAGATAAAACCAAATCACCCTTCCTTACCTGCACTAGATGAAGTGTTAGACAAAACAGATAAGAAAATCTGCCTTGTTCTTTTGGATGGCTTAGGAAGTTATATCCGAAGCGTCTATCATAAAGAATGCAAAGATATCAATGACCATTATCTAACTCAGATCACATCTGTCTTCCCACCGACAACGGTAGCTGCCACTACTGCTCTGATTACAGATTTATTTCCGTCTGAGACAGGTTGGTTAGGCTGGACGGAACAGTTCCCACAGTACGAAAGAGCGGTCACTATGTTTGCATCCACTTTCGCTCAGGAACCGATTGAGACAACACCGGAATCCACTTATTCCCTGTTACCTTATGAGACCATCTTCACGAAGATGGAAGAAAAGGGAATCCGTACTTCTAAGATTCAATCTTTCTTATTGAAGGATCAGAAACCAGAGACTTTCCTTATGGAGACAGAACTCTGTCTTAAGGAGAATGATTTTGTCTACGCTTATAGCTGTGAACCGGATTCCTCTCTCCATAAATACGGAGTTTCAAGTGATGAGGTCGCTTCTATCATTCAGAAATTTGATGATGGCATCAAAGAACTTTCCGAAAGAAACAAAGATACCCTATTCATCGTCATTGCAGACCACGGTCATCTCAATATCAAAGACTATAAGATCGATGAATATGACGATTTCTATTCTGCTTTAAGAATCAAGCATTTTGCCTGTGAACCAAGAGCAGCCTTCTTTTATGTTAAGGAGGGAATGGAAGAGCAGTTCAAGCAAGCAGCTATAAAACACTACGGGGAGCATTTCTATATTCTTTCCAAAGAAGAGACGATTGAAAATCACATCTTCGGATATGGAGAAGAATGCACAGAATTCCGTTCCTTATTAGGAGATTTCCTTCTTATTTCGAAGGATAGTTCATCTTTCCTTCAAGCCTATGATGTCCCACATATGAAATCCACTCACGCCGGAAGCAGCGACGAAGAAAAATATATCGATATTTCCATCTATAACGGATAAGGAATACGAAATCTAAAATCACATCGTTTTTATCGTGTAATCGTCTTCAATTGAAAGCGCTATCAAGTTTTTGAAGCTTTCAATTTTCATTTAATGTTGATATACATTTTGAGATATTTTTTATATTTTTCTTGAATTAAGTTTAATTTTTATCTTTTTTCCTTTTTTCGTTTTCAATAAAATATTAAATGTGTGAATAATCTATAATTTATAATTATAAACTATATAATTCATAAATTATCCAAAGGAGGACTTATGAAGAAAAACAAAATCCCGTTGATACTTACAATGCTTGCACTATGTGCATGTCAAGGTACCACAAACAGTGACTCTGCTATCGATTCTCAGGAAACCACCGACAAACAATCGGAATCCGCATCCAGCAGCAGAAAACCGAATGTTTACGAGCAGCTCACCTATGCATTAGAAGATCTCACTCAAAGCTTCACCTTGACCGGAAAGCTCAGCCATCAGACCTATGACGGAACCAATGATACTCAAAATGAGTATGATGTTCTCGCAGAGATCGATTCCACTGCTTACTATTATTCAGAGGCAGATTACATCACAGGTGAAACCTTAACAGAAGAAAATTTCTTCGCCGGTGATGACGGCTACCTTTATTCAAGAACGCTCAATCCTCTCGACAATGAGATCGTAGAGACTAAGACCTCTCAGAAATATGCGGAAGTCATGGATACACCTTTCCGTGAACTGAAGGTCGAATGCCTCAGCGCCATCCGTGAAAAACCGAACTGGTATCTCATTTCCACAAAATACAGCACTCTCGCCTCCCAGATTGTCTACTATCTCACTGGATATCAGACTACTGGACTTCCTGGATATACACCAAGTCACCCTTATTACGGAGATTATGATTACACTCCGACTGTCAGCGAGTTCGCTCTCCATTTCAACGGAGATGAAATCGATCAGTTCCGTTTCATCCTTGAGCTTGAAATCAGCGAAGATGATGGAACCTACTATTATGAAGGTGTCATGTTCGAACTCGATGTTTCTGACCTTGGAATGACAGAGCCTCGTGAAATCGTGCCTTTAGAGCATACAGACGGTCATGATACTCTCTCTGAGGCTTTAAAACCGTATCGCTATGACAATACCGATATGAAGAACTACACCATGCATATCGATGTCAGCTATGATGTTTCTCAGCTTAGTGGAACCTCCTATGAATTCTTAGTCGATTTCGAAAACCAGATCATCTATAACACCTATGAGTTCACCGGTCTCATCGCTCCAGAAACAGATGATGACGAATATACGGAATACAAGTACAATCTCGCCTATCAGTTTGAAGGCGGAAAGACCTACATCTACCGTTATATGGCGGATGACACTCACGCTTTCGTAAGAAAAGATGAACTGAAGAAATATTGGGGTATCTCCTCTGACTCTGAAATCGGAGATAGCTTCCTCGACTGTGCGCCGAAGATCGGAAGTCTTGCTGTCGAATGCTTCAAAGACAACTTGGACAACTCCTTTACTCCATATACTACTTACAAAACTCTTGCCATGCTTTCCATGAACACCTTTGAGGAATACATCAATCAGCCGACAAGCGGTGACTTCACAATCAATCTGAACAAGGACGGAACATTTAAGAATTTCGAAAACTCTTTGACTGGAAATTACTATCTTGATGATTCCACAACGACCGTCTACGCAACACGTACCTATACAACTACAATCAAAGATTACAACACAACTACCATCCCTTCCTTCTGCGTTCCACATGAATAAATGAAAGGATCAATTATTATGAAAAACAAGAAATTTGGAATTGTCGCACTATCTCTCCTTTCCTTATCTTTAATCGCATGCGGAAACAAAGAGAGCACAAATCCTACCACTAGTAATAATCAGGTCAGCGATACAACTAACACCGATACCACTGGCAAAGATACCACATCAGAATCTATCATTCCGGAAGAGGACATGACCGGCGGTATTGTCATGACTCTGGATGAGACAGAATCTTACTATATCGTCACAGACTACCTCTCAGTCGAATACGACATTGTCATTCCGGATATCTACCAGGGATTACCAGTCAAAGAGATTGGAGAAGCCGCATTCCGTTATTCGACCATCGACTCTCTCACTCTTCCTCGCTCTTTGAGAAAGATCGGAAAAGAAGCCTTCTTAGGTCTCTCCTCAGACAGTAAGCTCGACGAGCTGACCCTTCCGGAAGGACTTGAGGAAATCGATGATTCCGCCTTCAAATACTGCCCAAGCCTTACTACAATCACCCTTCCGAAATCTTTGAAGAAATTAGGATCTGGTGTCTTCAACCTCGATTTCAACATCAAGAAGATCAAAGTCGCTAGCGGAAGCGAACACTTCCTTACGGAGAGCAACGTTCTTTATAGCAACGACAAAAAGACTCTCTATGTCTATCCTGCCGGATTGAACTTCACCTCTTTCGATCTTCCTAGCGAAGTCGAGTACATTGCCGATTACGCCTTCTACGGAAATACGGTGCTCACTGCAATCTCCATCAGCAAGGATAGCAATCTGAAGCATTTAGGCTATCGTTCGATTGCTGCTGTCAGATCTTTGACAAGCCTTTCCCTTGATAAAGCGACTCAACTTACAGAAGTAGAAGATTTAGCTTTAAGCGAAAATACTTCCATCTTGAAAGTCACCCTCCCGGAAAGCCTTACAAAACTTTCTAAAGGTCTCTTCTATTACGATTCCGCTCTTGTCAATGTCACCATCAAAGGCACTTATACTGAAATTCCGGATGACTGCTTCATGAACTGTTCCAAGCTCACTAGCGTCACTTTGAACAACTCTATCACTCGCGTTGGTTCAAGAGCCTTCGCAGGAGATGTCGGTCTTACCACCTTATCTCTTCCGGAGTCTATCACAGAACTCGGAAGTGAAGCCTTTAATGCCTGCACTAGCTTAAAGTCCATCAACATTCCTTCTGCAATCACCGAGATCGGTGATAAGACATTCGCAAACTGCCGTGCTCTTACCTCAATCGATTTAGGTGAAAACATCACCAAGATCGGTGTCTCCGCCTTCAATGGATGCACCTCTTTATCCACTCTCGACTTATCCAAGACAAAGATTACTACTATCGCTGATACTTGCTTCATGGGTTGCTCCGCAATGATGGAAATCACTCTCCCTGAGACACTCCTCGAGATTGGAACCAGTTCCTTCAACAGCTGCTCTGAGCTGAGAAGAGTCCTCATCCCTAATAGCGTCACTACAATCAAAGACAGTGCCTTCTTCTGCTGCACGAAGTTAACTTACGTCTTCCTTCCTAAGTCTGTAACAAGCATCGGTTCTGTCGCTTTCAGAACCGTCTACGCTACCACTGGCACTGTCAATCTCTATTTTGAAGCCGATACATTCGTAAACGGTAATACAGAAGTCGGTGATGGCTTCACAAACGGAAATAAGTTCTTCTCCAAGACGATTTCCGATTATGAAACCGATTCTGCTGGATCCTTAGCATGATGAAAAAGAGAATATTACCTGTCTTCTTATCTCTTGCGCTTCTTGCAAGTGGCTGCTCTGAAACAACAGAGAGCACTACTGCTCCTAGTGAAACGACGGAAAGCGGAGAGAAACAGGAAGAACTTGAAATCTCCGGTATCAATCATATCGGCATCCGTGAATATACGACTCTCACCTGTACAATCGGTGGACGTGTCGTCTCTCCGGAATGGTCGACATCCAACAAGAAAATCGCTACTATCTCTACAAAAGGTATGGTAAAAGGCCTCGCTTTAGGCGATGTCACCATCACTGCCACTTATAATGGACATACCGCAAAATTCGATATGTCTATTACAGAGAGTTGGGCTTTGTCCTCTGTTGTTGGCCGTATCTCAAAAGGAAGCTATCAAGTCACTGTCACTGGAGATGGCGGCGCTTACGATAGCATGTCCAGTCCTACCTATAGCTATGAAGTCTATTCTAACGGAATCTATTATCATTCTGAGAATCACAAGGACTTCATTCAGAACTGCGGCATCGGTTACTACGAAGATAAATTGTTCAGCTATACTGCAAATGATAATGATGAAATCGATGATGCAATGATTCTTCGCAATCAGACAGTAGCCTTGACTAGCAGCTATTATGGTCTTAGTACTCTTTCTAGCAACTATTACCAGATGGATTTAAGAGAAGACAACACTTACGATATGACTACCTCTTCTGCTGTCACTTACTTAGAAGCCTTATACTTCCTGATGGGAACGCAGTTTGTGTCAGAAACACAGACTGACTTCATGACGGAATTGCAGAAGAGCATCGTGTCCTTAGACATGACTGTCGTTAACGAATACGCTTTTACTGCAACTCTCGGCTTTGGAACAAAGGAAGAGGATGATATCGATATCGCGACCACTATCACACTCTCTATCAAGAGCATCGAAGAGAGCACATGCCCTGTCATCGATAACTACTTAGAAAACAACACTCCCGCTTATCCTGAAATTTACTCCAACATCACAAAGCTTTATGAACTCAGCAAGAGTCATAATTATGTCCGTGATTTAGGCACCTATACCGGTTTGGATAAGACTATCCCGATCGGAAGCGGAATCTTTACGGAGAACTACGTCTTAGTTCAGTATAACGATGAGTATATCGAGGAAACAAAAGAATCCTATACCGAGAATCCGCTCGTATCCCATGGATACATCGATATCTATGGAAAGACCGAATATGAAGATGGATGCTATGAGTTCACCATCACAGACGGCAATGTCGTATTAGGTAGCCGCGTCTTAAATGATCAGGGCAAATTCTATAGTCATTGGTATGAGTTCTATGAGAACATCACCTTGATCTTAGAGATGCTTGAACCGGATTTCTACACCTTTGAATCGGTGAAAACCAGCGAAGCACTCATCACAGGTGAATTCGCTTCCTACTCTCCTATCGGCGCTAGCATCACAGAAGAACTCTTCGCCTCCTATCTTGAGTTAGATAGCAACTTAAAGAGTGCAGGTATTCTTCTCCACTTAGACTATTCGGAAAGCAATCCAAATTCCTCTATCGCCAATATCGGTGGATTATTCACCTATAACGGAAGTCTTACCTATCAGTACAGCAAGTACGCATACACGAATTTCAATAAAGCCTCTTCCCCTATCATGGATAGTTTCTTAACTTCTCTTACAGATAAATAAATTAAAAGCACCTTTCACAAAAAACGAAAGGTGCTTTTTCAGTGCACAAGAAAAGCCTTGAAGGTGTGTTCTAGACATAGAGAACATTCATCAAGGCTTTTATGTTTAACGATTAGCTTCTAGGAGTGAAGATGAACTTCTTAGAATCGAATGTGACAGTATAGACACCAGACGTATAAGTGTAGGTTCCTGAATATTTCGTATAACTAGAACTTGTGCTATCTTCGTAGTAATTGGTAGGATTGCATCCGTAGGAAGAATATTCGCTGCTCGGTGTCTTCATTGTAAACTTGCTAGTCTTTGTACCATCGGTGAAGTAGATGACACCTGTATACCACTCACTCATCTCGCATTTGACAAAGGTATACGTCACACCAGAATCGTCTGTGATGACATAGTTTGCAGTATTGAATATCGGAGCAATCTGATTGAAGGTGTTATTGTATCCAGATGCCTTATTTTCACCATCGATGACTACTTTAGATACCTTGAGTGTTTTATGTTCGAGTTTTGTACTGCCTGTACTATCAGCAGAGATAGACTTCGAAGTCTGCATGGATATAGAGAGTTCTGTGATCGTATCGGAAGAGACTAAGCTGATTGCACCTGCCCCATCGATAGCATACTGGAAAGAGTGCTCTATATAGGAAGTGAAGCTTGTACCGACTTTCATCGTTCCTGTTCCATCGGAATTCAGAACGACTTCGCTCATCGTAATGCTATAAATAGAGGAGTTGCAGTAGACACCAGCAGCCTTCTCCGTTGTCCAAGGTTCGCTGATTGTCAAAGCGATGGACTTAGAGATAGACGGTTTGCTCTTAGAGACTAAATTCAATGTGACACCGCTCTCCGCTCTATTCATAGTGAGCTTGAATGTAATCTTTCCTGTGGTCTTCTTATCCTCATCGGAGTTCATATCCGAGATGGTGATAGCATCGCTGGATGCCGTGATTTGAATATCCGTAGGATCATAACCTGCATAAGGAGTCAAAACCAAATCATAAGTTTCATCGACATAGCCACCGGTGAAGGATTTGTTGTCGCAGTATAAGGAACCGAACTGGCTATTGCTTGTGTATTCTTCATAGGTGAGATTGACAGTGACATCGCAAGTGACCATATTGTATTCGTTACCGATTGTGATGACCGTTGTTCCGACAACACCTCTTCCGCTTAAGGACTTGTTATAGTTCTCGGTGAAGAACTTAGAATCATAAGCCATGATCTTGAAGTTACCGATATCAAGAGGAGCAGCAGGAGTTACGGCAAGAATACCGAAGTCAGAGGCCTGAAGGCTCGTTGTCTTAGAAGAGACATTCTTTTCTTCCGTGACTGCTTCGATCTCAGATGCGACATTCTTTTCCACGGAGATTTCAAATTCACTGACTTCTTTTCTGGCCTCATAGTCCATATGGAAGGTATGTTTCTCGGATTTAGTGAGGAACGCATCAAGATTTTCAACCGGTTTCTTATCATCATCAAAGACTTTTCCGGAGTATACATTGACGCTGTAGACACCATCAGTAATAAGTCCTTCTTCGGAGACAGTGATCTGTAACTCATCCGTAGCATAATAAGAGGTGCCATAGGAAACATAGACCATTTCATAGTTGGTGAATGTGACCTTCATCTCATCGCCGATATCTCCTACATATTCATATTCAACCTGAAGATTGTCTCTGATCTGCTGGTCAGATAATGTTGAGCTTCCGGAAACATGCGCATGTCCGAGCATATAGTTTAAATAACTATTTACGTTTTTGTATTCGGACTGATAGGAAATCATGTTGGAGTACGCCTGATCCTTTGTGACATACTTTCTGTCAAGATAGACCATCGTGTTTTCTTCTGCCTCGGTAACTTCATCTTCCATATCATCCTCAGCAAGGATAGCACCATCTACACTAGGCTTGTTTGTAGAGGTTCCGTCATAGGTTGCGATCTGATAATAGTTTGTATCGGTGATGACAGCCTCTTTCTTGTCGATAGATGCTTTCTCTTTTCCTTTTTCTTCTGTAATTGCATCGTCTTTTGTCTGATCTGCGGAATAGGTATAGGATTCGCTATGGATGTAATGCTGATTGAGATCCAATGTTTCCTCTACAACTTTCTTAGAGACGGTATCTCCGGTTGTCGTTTCAGATGTCAATGTGAACTTGCTTCCCTTAGAAGCAAACT
Source organism: bacterium (assembly GCA_963621825.1). Taxonomy (GTDB): domain Bacteria; phylum Bacillota_I; class Bacilli_A; order RFN20; family CAG-288; genus Enterosoma. The sequence goes on along the minus strand of CAVFFP010000004.1, from coordinate 84,866 downwards.
GATCATCAAACTGCTTGATATAGCGATAGTAGGCATCACCATCAACAGGTGCTGTATTCTCATCCTGAATCTCTTCAGAGCTGATGACAAGAGGCTGCTTCAAAGAGAAGTCGATTGTGAAATCATAATTTCCCTTTTTGATGGATTCGATGGAATTATCATCAAAGCGGAACGCTTTATAATAGGCTTCGTTGAAAGCAAGACTATCAAAGCCAAGTTTCTCACCATCTAAGTCGATATAGAACTTCTGACGGTAACGGATAGGAGCATCGGAAAGGGTGAAGGTGAAATCATCCTGCATGACAAAATCAAGAGACTCTCTTCCGTCTTCATAGACCACCTTAACACTGTGATAGTTAGATCCTGTCTTGACTAAAACCAAAGAACCTTCCTGAATGGTCAAGGTATAGATGCCTTCATTGAGAACAGAAATATAATTACCATTTCCCTTTTCAAATCCTGTCTGAGAAATCAAGGAATCAAAGTTGATTGTTGCCAATCCTTCACTTCCACGTATGACAAAGGCATCTCCTCTCTTTAAAGAGATACCTTCCAACTGATAAGTCTTAGTAGCGTCATCATAAGAGAATTTCTTTTCAGAATCCGCTCCTAAATCAATGTTTCCTGCTAAATAATAGTCAGTTGTCTTGACGTCAGTAGATTCTGTCTTTTTCTCTGTCTCTTTCGTGCTGTCCGTTGCTGTTGTGTCATTAGAAGTCACAGTTCCACAGCCCGTTGCCAATAAAGCAAGAAGGGAGACAAGAAGCATGGTTTTGTTCTTTTTCATTTTTTATCCTCACTTACTAAAGAAATTATAAAGTTTTATTGAAAAGAATGAAAAGTGAAATTTTATCTTATTTTGTCAAGAGTATCCTTATATCCGATGTTTTTTGTAAAAAGTTGATATTTTTCTATGAAACCGAGAAAAATACAAAATATCACAAAGTTATGAAAGGGCTTACTTTTACAACAGCAACATTGATATAACCTTAAAATTTAGAATACATTCAGTACACCGAACGCTAGGCCAAAGTAGGTCAGAAGCTGTCCGAAAAGATATGTGAGCATAATTGCAAAATTGACGTCACCTTTTTCTTCTTTTCCAAGGTTCTTTGCCAATATGATGTCACTTATGATACAGGAAAGATATCCGAAAAAGATCATCATTCCGCTTGCAAAGGTTCCACTAGCCATCATGACAATAGTAAAGATGACATTGATGATATGACACATCGAGAACGAGAACTTGAATAAGGAGAACGTTTCTCGTTGAATAAACAAATAACCAAGAATTCCAGATAACGGGATAGGAAGAAAGACAAGTAGATACATCCACCAGGATAAGGGATGTCCGATGATCTGAATCTGTGTCAAAACATTCAAAACATGGCTTGCACCAAAACCGGTCGCACCAATGATGAAAAGGACTTTGCTCTTTTCAAAGATCAACAGGATATCTCCAATACATGCTAAAAAGCATGCGATGATAATCAACGGATATTGCGGAACATAAAAGCAAAGGGATAAACCTAGGGATAAAAGAAGGAACGGTTTTGTCACTTTTCTTACAATATGACTGTTATCCTTTGCACAAAAGGAAAGGTGGATGATAGATATCATTAGATACAGCGATAAAAACAGAAATATTCCTAGCTTTTTCATGCCTTCATTCTAGCATCTGAGAAGCGAAAAAGAAATCGAAAACTGAAACATTTCAAAAGTTACATAGATATCGCTTTCCACGTCTTACTCTTTATCCTATAAAGTGCTAAAATCTATCGGCTTGATTATGAAAAAACTAGATTTAGGTTCCTCTAACACATTAAACAGCGTATTAAGGCTGATGATACCAGCGATGATATCTCAGCTTGCGACAGTGTTATATAACATCATCGACCGTATGTACATCGGTAACATTCCGGAAGTCGGAAACATTTCCCTTATCGGGGCTGGTGTCTGTGCACCGATTACGACATTATGCACGTCTTTTGCCTATCTCATCGTTTTAGGCGGCGCTCCTCTTTTCTCCATCTCACTAGGACAGAAAAACGATAAGGATGCCAAGAAAATCTTCTCAAACGCCCTTCTTGCCTTATTCATCCTCTCCTTTGTCATCATGGGTATCTTCTACCTTTGTCTGAAACCGATGCTTTACACCTTCGGCGCAAGTGAAGAAAGTTTCATCTACGCAAAGGAATACATGGTCTATTATCTCATCGGTGTTCCTTTTGCCTTCTTAGCCATCGGTCTCATTCAGTTTCTGATGTCTCAGGGATATTCCGGTTATGCGATGGCAAGTACAATCTTTGCCAGCATCATGAATGTCATTCTCGATCCGGTCTTTCTTTTTGTTTTCAATCTTGGCATTAAGGGTGCAGCGATTGCGACTTCTATCTCCTGGTTCTTCTCTTTCTTATTAGCGCTGTTCTTCATCTATAAAAAGGCGAGAATCAAACCCGCCTTCAAAGGATATTCCATCAAAGTCATTCTCAGGATGATGAGATACGGCATCTCTCCTTTCATCATTCTATCGACCGATGCTGTCATTGTCATTGTTCTCAATGCCGTCCTTCAGAAGTTCGGTAACGGAAACGGAGATTTCTATATCGAATGTTCTACTATCGTTCAAGCATTCTTCTCTTTAGTCACAGGACCGCTTTTAGGCATATCCTCGGGAACTCAGCCTGTTTTGGGCTATCTTTACGGTGCAAAGAAGATGGACTTAGTCAAAAAGGCGGAGAAACAGATTACAGCATGCGGACTTATCTTCACTGCTATCTGCTTTATTCTTTCCTTCTTTGTCGCCAAGCCTTTTGCATCTTTGTTCCTATCTTTCTCTTCCTCCGCCACCAATGCGGAAACCATCATCGAACATTCCGTCAAATACATTCATTACTATATGATGCCGATCATCCTCCTTACTCTCCAGTATACCCTTGTCGATGGACTGACCGGTCTTGGAAAAGCGAATATCTCCTTATGGTTATCTTTGAACAGAAAGATTGTTCTTCTCATTCCATTGACCATTCTAATCCCATATTGCACCAGTGATGCGACGACAGCATTTTTGGCTGAGCCGATCGCCGATGCCATTTCCGCCATTGTTTCCACTATTGTTTTCTTGATTGTCTTCCCAAAAATTTTAAAGAAGGGAGAAGAAAGCACAAGCTCGGTATTAGGTAACATCTAGGTCTTTTCTTTCCCGTTTTGAAATCATTGCCAAAAGCGTTATAATGAATTGTCTTTAAAACCCTAAAGACAAAGAGGTTATAAAATGTTAACTTTAAAACAAAAGAAAGACATTTATGGCCTTTTGCTGGAGAATTTTGAGAAAGGAGTCGATATCCCTCTTGCTTCACTCGCTTTATATTTAAAAAGCAAGAACATCGACTATATGGAATTCGGTTATAAAAAAATGAAGTCATTGCTCAATGACTTGGAATTCCTCTCTCTGAAAACGCGTAAGGCAAAGGGTCATGAGGATGTCTACGTTGTCATTCATAATTTTTCGGTTGGAGAAAAAACGAAGGACAACAAAAAAACACTGACAGAGAAAGAAAAAGAGAAGATTTCTTCTCTGCTCAGAACCAAATATGAGCCGAATACTCCCTATCCGCTTTCCCATGTCGGTCAATTCCTATTGGATTCTGGAATCAACTACAAAGAGTATGGATACTCTAAAATCAAAAATCTTCTCCATGAATTCGCTCCTGATGTTCAGATTGCCGAAGACAAAAAGACACACATTGTCTCTGTCATTCTTGTCGAAGGAAAAAGCATCAAGAAGGTAACAAAAAAGGAAAACAAGAAAGAGAAAGAGTTCCCTGTCATCAACGCCAAGGAACTCCTTTTCCCTGACTCCTTATGCCTATCCATCAAGGATTTCACCGACTTAGGATTAGACAATTCCTCTTTAAAAACTCAGGTCCTAAAGGACTATCTGAAAAGCAGAAAAGAGGGAAAGGTGACTCTGAAGGATGACTGCTACATCTTCCCGCTTTCCTTCTTAAGCAAAGACAAAGAGACTCTGATTGCCAGTATCAAAAAGACGGACGGAAAAAACGAGTACAAGTATCTGATCAACTTCTTAGGAGCGGACAGAGAGAAACCGAAGAACGCACTGAAGAACGATATTCATTTCACCGATTATGACAAAAGCATCAAAGAACTCTCTCTCCTTGCCAAGAAAGAGAAATGGGGATACCGTCATTCCAAAGACCCCTACATCATACTGAAAATCTATCTTCAGTACACCTATTACAGATTAGAGAGTCAGAAGAGAATCTTCTTAGACAGCAAAAGTGGCTTTGCGGCTTTCAACACCGGACTGAAAACAGAAGAATACGAAGACATCTATGCTGTTCTTTTGCTTAGCAAAGACAAGACAATCCAAGAGAAATATCTATTCCAAGGTTTCACCGTCTCTGCAAGCCAGGGCTTAGGAAAGATCATCGTCGAGCACTTCAATCCTCTTCCGAAAAGAGCCACCTACATCGATAATCCCGATGAGGTCTATTTTGATACCAGCAAAGAAATCCACACCGATGAGAAACATATCATATTAGACAACATTGATCGTTTCCCGCTCGATTACCTTTCTACGATGGTCGCTCCTTTTGCAGAGGAAAAATCCATCTTAGAATCGATCAAGAAAGCAAAGAATGAGATTGCACAAGAGAGACTCTATCGTAAACTAGAAGCCAGCATCGAGAAAAACAGCCTTCTCTACACGTTATTGAAGACAAGCTTAGACAATACCATTGCCAAGGCAAAAAGAATGGTAGAATACGATTATCGAACCGCATTAGCATCTTTCTTCCCTACTAGGAATGTGATTTCGATGATGCTTCCTTTGGAATTCAATAGCAACAAAGGAATCGAAGCTGTTTTACTAGTAGAAAAGACACAGAGCGGAAACTATCAAGGCCAGACAATACTCACCTCGAAACAAGCCTATGTCAACGCAAGGCTTCTCTCTCCTTTAGAACACACCTATTTGGATCCGTCCAAAATCGAAGACTAAAAGAAAAGCTTCTATGGAATGTGCTTAATTGCATAAACCATAGAAGCTATTTTATTTTCCGTGATGTCTTACATAGAAGGAGAGAACATCGATATCAGAAGGATGGACATTCGTAATCCTCATCGCTTCTCCTAAGGTCTTCGGACGATAGAGAGTAAGTTTTTCTCTCGCTTCCAAGGAAAGCCCCTGCATATTCTTGTAATCCAGGTTTTCCGGAAGTTCGAGTTCCTGATAATCTTCTCTTCTCTTTGCTTCTTTTCTTTCGGCGAGGATATAGCCCTCATACTTGACTTCCGTCTCGCACTTGAACTGTTCTTCCTCATCGAGGACAGGAAGGAAGTCGACACACTTTCGTATCTCTTCATATTTGGCTCCCTGTCTTCTGAGCGTTTGTTTCATCGTTTCATTTCCGTTTGGTTCCGGGAAGCCTAACGACTTGATGTACTCTCTCAGTTTACCATTGGAAGCGACCTGATGAGAGTTCAGTTCCTCAATCGCCATCATCACCTTCTCTGTTCTGGAGTTCAGTCTATCATATCTCTCTTTAGAGTTGAGACCTACCTCATATCCGAACTTAGCGAGTCTACTATCCGCGTTGTCACTCCTTGTGATAAGACGGAATTCACTTCTGGAAGAAAGAAGTCGGTATGGTTCTTTTGTTCCTTTAGTGACAATATCATCGATCATGATTCCGATATAGGCTTCATCCCTCTTTAAGACAAAAGGTTCTCTTCCTAAAATGGAAAGAGAAGCGTTGATTCCAGCCATCAGTCCTAATGCAGCCGCTTCCTCATAGCCGGAAGTGCCCGCAATCTGACCGGAGACATAGAGTCCTTTGATTCCTCTGACCTGAAGAGAGTGCAGAAGCTGACTCGGTTCAATTGCATCATATTCAATCGCATAAGCGTACTTCAAAAATTGAGCATGTTCCAATCCATGGATGGAATGGACGATCATCTCCTGAACATACTGAGGCATGGAAGTAGATAATCCATCCACATAGCAGGAAGAAAATTCCTTGCTCTCCGGTTCTAAGAAAAGCTGATGACGGATTTTATCTTTGAAGCGGACTACTTTATCTTCAATCGACGGACAGTAACGAGGACCGATGCCTTCGACTACGCCACCGTACATGCTAGATTCTTTGAGGTGTTCACGGATGATTTCATGCGTCGTTTCATTCGTATAGGTCAAGTAGCAGGGAAGCATATCCTCTAAAGACATAAACTCAGTTGTATCATAAGAGAAAGCGTGTCTTCCCTCATTTCCAAGTTCGATGGATAAATCACTGTAATCGATTGTAGAAGGATCGAGTCTAGGCGGGGTTCCTGTCTTTAAGCGGAGCATATTCAAGCCTAATGAGGCGATAGAAGCAGAAAGTCCATGAGAAGATTTCTCGCCATCAGGGCCTTCGTCCTTGATTTCGTGTCCGCGGAGGATTCTAGACTCCATATGGGTGCCAGTAGCAAGAACAATCGCTTTGCATTTGATGAAAGTGTTATCTTCCAAAACGATTCCAGTCACAACGTTATCTTCAACAACGATCTTCTTCGCTTCCGCTTCTTTGATATCTAGATTGTTCAAAGTGAGCAGATGATTCTGCACATTTCTAGGATAACCGATCTTATCCTCTTGGGCACGAAGGCAACGCACACCAGGTCCTTTGGAAGTATTCAGTTCCTTGATCTGAAGAAGCGAGCCTTTCATATCGGCCATCTTTCCCATGATGCCACCTAAGGCATCGATTTCTCTTACAACAATGCCCTTCGCACTGCCGCCGATATGGGGATTGCAGGGCATATTGGAGACCATCTTAAAATTAAGGCACAACAAGAGTGTCTTCAGTCCCATCTGACTCGCGGCATAGCATGCCTCGGTTCCCGCGTGACCTCCACCGACGACGATGACATCATATTCTTTTTTGATGATATTGAACATAATTATCCTATCGAACCTGACATATCAAATTTAATGAGCTGGTTCAGTTCTACCGCATATTCCATCGGAAGTTCCTTACTGAACGGTTCTAAGAATCCCATGACGATCATCTGAGTCGCACTAGCCTTATTCAAGCCTCTGCTCATGAGATAATAGAGCTGATCTTCATTGATCTGAGATACGCTTGCCTCATGTTCGAGATAAGAGGACGCATTCTCAACGACATTGTTCGGAATCGTATCCGAATAGGAGTGATCATCAAGAATCAAGGTATCGCACTCTTCATGCGCTTTGGAATTGAGAGCAGTCTTTGCAATGTGGATCTGACCGCGGAAATTGCTCGTTCCGCCATTTCTGGCGATAGACTTGGAGATAATGGTAGAAGAGGATTCCTTACCTAAATGAATCATCTTGGCACCCGTATCCTGGAACTGTCCTTCTCCGGCAACGGCGACCGAGATGACAGAGCCTTTGCTTCTTTCGCCTTTTAAGACACAGCATGGATATTTCATGCAGAGCTTGGATCCAATGTTTCCATCGACCCATTCCATCAATCCATCATCATCGACAATGGCACGCTGTGTGACTAAATTCAGAATGGAGTTCGACCAGTTCTGGATTGTGGTATAACGCATCTTCGCTCTCTTTCCAACAAAGATTTCAACGATGGCGGCATGGAGAGACTCCTCCGAATACATCGGAGCTGTGCAGCCTTCAACATAATTGAGTTCAGCATCATCATCCACAATGATGAGAGTTCTTTCAAACTGTCCACTTCTCTTATTGTTGATACGGAAATAGGACTGTAACGGTTTATCCAGTTTCACCCCTTTGGGGACATAGATAAAACTGCCACCGCTCCAGACTGCGGAGTTCAAAGCAGCGTATTTGTTATCCTGAGGAGGAACAAGTTTTCCGAAATACTTTTTGAAAAGCTCCGGATATTCTTTTAGTCCTGTATCCGTGTCGAGGAAGACAACCCCCTTATCCGTAACTTCCTTAAGCATGTTGCTATAGACAGCCTCCGACTCATACTGCGTCGTGACACCGGAAAGGAACTTCTGTTCCGCTTCCGGAATGCCTAATTTGTCAAAGGTGTTTTTGACTTCATCCGGAACATCTTTCCAGTCCTGAGCAATCTTTTCAGAGACTCTTGTATAGTAGGTGTAATCCTGGAAATCGATCCAATTGAGATTCGGTCCGAAATGGGGCTGATGATGTTTGACGAATTCACGATAGGATTTCAGACGGAACTCCAACATGAAATCCGGTTCATTCTTAATCTGTGAGATTTCGCGGACGATATCTTCGTTCAATCCTTTCGGAGTACGATAGATGGCGATATCCTTATCGCGGAACTCATATTTGGCACGATCATCCTGATCGAGCAGTTCTTTCTCCTTCTCATTCATGTTCTTTCTTCTCCTCTTCTAAAAAGGCTTTCTGCAATCCGCGCCAAGAGATGTTGGCACATGTGATTCTAGAGGGCTGTCTGTTGACGTTGACAAAGCAGATAGCGTCGCCAAGGAGTTCTTCGTTGAAATCCTGGCCGGCAAGCATCTTATTAAACTCATCCATCATAGCTAAGGCTTCCTCTTTGCTTTTTCCTAATATCATCTCACTCATGATAGAGGTAGAGGCAGTAGAGATGGCACAACCTTTTCCGTGCCACTTGCAGTCTTTTACCACATCGCCTTCAAAAAGGACTTGAATGTAAATGTCATCAATGCAGGAAGCAGAGTCCATATGGATTGTGATATATCTATTATCATCCACTTCTTTGAAGTTTCTCGGGTTCTGATAGTTATCGACAATGATTTCCCTCATGATTTCGGGATCGTTAATTGAAAAAGGCATCTAAGAAATCCTCCGCTGTAGAACAAGCCTTGACAAAGGCTTCAACATCTTCTTCCGTGTTGTAGAGATAGAAAGAGGCACGAACGGTACCCTGTGTCTTCAGATACTCAGGAAGAATCTTTGCGCAATGCTGTCCGCTTCTGACAAAGACTCCTTTGCTAGAAAGATAAGTGGCGACATCCTGTGCAAAAACATCCTTGATGTTGAATGTGACAATGCCACTATCCGCATCCTCATTGTATAAAACGGCGTTTCCGTTTCTCTTCAGTCCTTCCACGGCTAAGTTTCTCAATTGAAGCTCATGCTCGTGAATCCTATCGAATCCGATAGCAGTCAGATATTCGCAGGCCTTTGCCAAACCTAGAATACCAGCGACGTTCTGTGTTCCGGCTTCCAGACGATAAGGAAGATCATCCAAAGAAAGATACCCAGTAGAATCGAATCTAGCGTTCATCTCTCCGCCATAGAAAGTCGGAGAAATCTTCTCTAGCATCTCCTTCTTTCCGTATAAGACACCAGTGCCTGTAGGTCCGACCATCTTGTGTCCAGAGAAAGCAAGGAAATCCACATCGCTATCTTTGACATCAATCTTCATATGGGGAACGCTCTGTGCTGCATCATCGACGTAGATGGCGCCTTTTTCATGAGCGAGTCTTACAAACTCCTTCACAGGAAGAGAATAACCTAACACATTGCTTACCGAGGCCAAAGAGACGACCTTGGTATGATCTGTCAAAGATTTTTTAAAGTTTTCAACGGTAAGTCTTCCGTTTTCATCAAAGGGAATATAAGTAATTTTTGCGCCTGTGATCTTGGCTACTTGAAACCAAGGAAGGACATTGGAAGCATGCTCTTCCATGGAAAGGAGAATCTCATCTCCGCTTTTCAGATGTGGGATAAGGCCATACGCTACTTCATTCATCGCCATCGTATCACCAGAGGTGAAACAGACCTCTTCCTCGTTAGCATTCAGAAAACGGGCTACTGTCTTTCTGGATTCTTCTAAGGCGACATCCGCTTCATGAGCAAGAGAGTAATCTCCTCTTCTTGTGTTTGCAGTGATGTCTTTATAGTAGTGGTTTTCCGCCTCAATGACAGAATAAGGTTTGAATGTCGTTGCAGAATTATCGAGATACACTAAAGGAAGGCCCTTGAACAGGCTATTGTGTTCCTCATACATCGGGAAATCATGACGGTACTGATAGGGATCGAATTTCATATTGTCAAAGCTCCTAATGCATTCTTCGCTTCTTCGATAAGTCCTTCATCCTCAGCGGATTCAATCATAGGAAGAAGAGAACCATATGTGACTAATCTCTTACTCTCATCCATAGTAAGACCACGGCTCATCAGGTAATAGAGATGATCCGGATTATATGCGCCTAAAGCAGCACCATGGCTTGCTTTAACGTCATTTTCTTTGATCAAAAGGGAAGGTGAGACTTCACTCTTGCAGTCAGGAGAGAGATTGGTAATCTTTCCTTCCTGTCTTGTATCGCTCTTATGAGCTCCATTCTTGATAAAGGAGCATCCTAAGAATTTCATGACTCCGGTTCCGGAGTTGATTCCACCCATCTTTGTTCTGGAATAGGATTTCATGCCATTATGATAGACATTGATTCGATAAAGTTTTTCACAGGAGGAATTCAAAGACGCCAAAGAGATTTCAGCGCTGGAACTTTCGTTAAGGGAGATTTCAAAATCAGCATCGACATCCGAAAGAGAAAAATCGATGTATGTCAGTTTCAAAGAGACTCCTTCCGAAACAGAGATATCCATTTTGAAGGTATCCTTCTTGTCTCTTTCCGAGATGAAATATACCAGATGCGTATCTTCCGTAATCATCAAAGTGGAAGAAAAAGATTCTGGGTTTCTAAAAACGCTTTTCATCTGTCACCTACTTTTCGATGATCTGCTTCACACCACAGGAACCGATGGAGACATCATTGGCTGTCTTCTCATCCTTGGTGATCTTGATGTTGTATTCCTTCTGCAAGAAAGAATATCCTTCTTTGGAAATTCTCTTTGCTAAAGAAGCATCGCCTTCCAAAGCGATTTTGCCGTTGACCATGATAGCAGTTCGGTTGACATGGACAAGATCGTAAAGTCTATCGTAATGAGAGATGATGATAAAGGTAGTTCCTTTTTCCTTCATCTCGTTGATGACATCAGAGATGACATTGAGTGCATCGACATCCAAGCCGGAATCGATTTCATCGATTAATGCCAAAGATGGAGTGAGCATAAGCATCTGAAGGATTTCATTTCTCTTCTTCTCACCGCCAGAATAACCCTCGTTGAGATGACGGCTTGCCATAGCAGAATCTAGTCCGACCTTTTCATACGAAGAAGTGGTATCACGGTAGAACTTGATCAAAGAAATCGGCTTTTCACTTCTTGCATTAAGCATGGCACGATAAAAATCCATCGTGACAACACCAGGAACTTCCGGAGGATTCTGGAAGGCCATGAAGATACCTTTCTTGCTTCTTTCATCGGTAGAAAGAGAAAGAATGTCTTCCCCATCCAAAGAGACAGAACCATTTGTGACTTTGTATTTCGGACTTCCCATCAGAACGTTGAGAAGCGTAGATTTTCCGTGACCATTCGGTCCTAATAAAGCGATGCAGTCTCCCTTAGTGACAGAAAGAGAAACATCGCTGAGAATCTCTTTGCCTTCCGCCTCACAGGCAATATGAGAAATGATAAGTTTATCCATAACAGCCCTCCAAACATATAGCAATATTTATGATAACTATAGTATTTTATTCACAATAAGAAAACAGAGCAACAAAAACGATAAAAAACGGATGATTTTCGTAATATTCTGAGAAAGTTAGACGGAACAAACTCGGAAATAAGATGGAAAATAATGCGTTTTATTGAGTTAAGAAAATCCCACCCGGGATTTCCGAGTGGGACAGAAAGTGAAGAGTTCAGAATCCTTTCTTGATGGAAGAAAGGACGTTCTTCATCTCGGAATCCTCCAACTGACGAGGAGGGAATTCCAATTTCAGTCCATCATCCTCATAACGAGGAATGACATGGATGTGGAAATGAGGAACGGTCTGACCGGCAGAACGACCTGCATTGGTTAAGATATTGCATCCTGTCGCTCCAAGCTGTGAAATCTGTGCCTGAGCGATCAACTGAGCCACCTCATAAGCATGGTCAAGAATGTTCTTCGGGCAAGTCAGCATGCTAGTGAAGTGCTCTTTTGGTAGGACAAGGGTATGACCTCGGCTAGCAGGATTGACATCGAGGAAAGCGATGATCTCGCTATCTTCATAGACTTTGTAGCAAGGGATTGTTCCGTTTGCGATTTTACAGAAAATACAAGAATTGTCTTTTTTATTATCCATAATTTTCTCCTATGTTTTTTTGAAAAAGAGAAGGCACATAGGCCTTCTCTTAATTAGTTTTAGGCGGTAGGAAGAGTAATCTTGTCTTCAGAGGAATACGGGTTGTCAGTCTTGAAGACATCCTTGTAATTGGACTTGATGTATTCGAGGAAGTCTTCGTCGGAGTACTTGATGTCAGTACGGCTGAGCCAATAGACGATGGAGTTCGTCTTATAGGAACCGGTGGTTGACATGGTGTATGCGACTTCACGGGCAATCTGTTCCTTCTTCTCAGCGGAATCATAGATGGAAGTTGTAGAAGTGGTAGAGAGAGCAGAAGAGCTGACAACATCTAAGATACGGGTGAGATAGTAGGTTTTGGAAGAGGAATCATAGTAATAGAGATTATCGATAGAATCGGTAAGTGTATCACTTGTGGTGAGATAGCGGAAGCCATCCTTTCCATAGACGGTGATATCACGTCTGACAGTCTTACCTTCCTGAGCATCCTGTTTCATCAATTCAACAGTAGACTTATCAGTGGTAATCTTAGAAGAGAAGATACGGGAGGACAAATCGCTCGGGATAGAGGAGATGCCGCCGGAGGAAAGATAGATGCCTTCGGTGACAAGATTCTTTGTGGCGATATCATCGATAGCCTTTCTGACACCAGTCTTATAATCATAGGCATAAGAGCCAGTATAAGTGCTCTCTAAGGAAGTATCGACCTGATGAATGTTGTCTCTGCCATCTTCGAGCTTCTTCTCATCGGAGAGAACCTTACCCATCAATGTACCGGAAGCAGTAGCATCCTGGGAGCTGTCAGAAGGAAGAATGTCATTGTCTCTAAGCCACTGTTCTTCCTCAGCGGTAAGAACGATTTCACTGCCATAACGGCCATCAGCGACAGAGTTAGCCTTTGCCTGGGTGATACCCTTCCAGAGTCTGGAAAGAACAGAGAAATCAGAATCCTTCTTGTCGCCCATGACATAGTCTTTGATATAGGCGTTAAGAAGCTTCTTGGCATCGCCGGGTTCATCACTTCTGTCAGTAAGGGCGATGATCTGAACCTTACGGGCATTGGAGTTACCGATAGAAGCATAGGATTTCTGATAGATGTATTCAGAGGTGAGATAGTTGATTCTCATATCATTCTGAAGTTCCTTCTTCATATAGGTAGCATAGTTCTCATTATTGGAGAAGATATCGCTGTACTCGAGATAAGGAGTGAGAAGCTTTCCGGAATCAGAGATGGAAGCAGTATCGAAGTCAAGATAATAATAGGATTCGTTGAGGTACTTGACATACTTGCTTTCATAGAAGAGATTGTCTTTGCTATAACTTCCGCCTTTTGCGGTAGTTGTCATGCTCTGTTTTGCACGATAGTCCAAATTGGAATCTGTCATGGAAGAGTTGATTGTGCCGATGTCACCATCTGCGACAGAACCCTTGTAGTAGTCTTTAGCGATAGTTGTTACGTCAGTACCAGTAGCAGACTTGGTGTAGTTGTGAGCAATCTTGGAAATGTCGAGAAGAATCTGATTGACAGCCTTCTGATAAATTTCATTGGAGGAGGAGGCACCGGCATAATAATGCTTGTAATCATTTCCATAGACAGTCTTGTCGTAATTGTCTAAGCCGCTTGTCTTATCACCATAGATAGGATCGGTGTAGTTAAGCGGATATTTGACTTCGTCGTTGTCGCAGCCGCAAAGGGTGATGAGGGAAACAGCAAGAAGTCCTAAAGTTTTGATCTTTTTACTTTTCAACATGGCACAGATTCTCCTTTCCATCGAAATTGCCGCCTTCGAATGCGGAAATGCAGACCTGAGGGACAATGCCACGAGGTGAGACATCTTCCTGGATGGCTAACTGATTGACATAGGTCTCCCAGCTTTCGTCCAAGGAATCCTCAGCGCTGACTTCAGTAGAGTTGCGGGTTGTATCAATGTAACGATTGATCAGCTTTGCATAGTCTCCAAGCAAGGTGTCGAAGTCAACATTGTATTCCTTCTTGAAAGCGTCCTTATTGCTTTCGAAGAGTTTGAATTCGATGTTGGAATCAGCCTTCTTGATAGACTTGTAAAGAGCATCTCTTCTTGTGTTGTATGTGGTGTTGGAGTTGACATCGGTTGTGACGTAGTTGATGAAGGAAGCATTATCTGCATAACTATCGCTATCTGCTTTGGTCTTGTCAGACTCGCTGGCGCTAGGAATGTTGGTACGATAATACTGATATGTTGTGGAAGCGTTCACGAACGGATCCTTGTTGACGACGATGAAGTGAATTCCCTGATAAGAGGAAGAACCACCGCGGACGATGACGACAGGATTCTTTGTTCCATCATCCTTCTCGACAAGAATCTTCTTTGATCCTTCGATGTTGGTGTATTCGCTGCGTCCAGTGGTCTCGTTGTAGGAATAACCGACAAGGTTTTCGGAAACGCCATCGATTGTCTGGAACTTATTGGTGTCAATCTTATCGAGCTGGCCGTGGACATATTCATATTCTGCATATTTCTTAGGAAGAGCAGAAGCGACATCGCTCGGAGTTGTCCAGGCTTCATATCCAGAGATACCGGCAGTTTCGGCAACCTCTTTGGCTTCCTTGACAAACTTGGCATCATATTCAGCGCTATCGTCATACATGAAGTTGACTCCATGATAGTTGAAATAGTTATTGAATAAGATATTTCTAGGATACTGTGTCTCCTGAGCATAGTCGACCTTGGTGTTGTCGACAAGATTCTTCTCAGTATCAGCAAGATAGCCCATAGTAAGAGCAACAGAAAGCGGAATACCGAACGCCTTCTTCTTTCCGATGGAAACATTAGAGATGGTTTCGCTGACAGAAGTTGTATTCTTATAGGTATAGTCAGATGTGGTGACTGCCTTTCCAGGAACTCTTAAGGAAGCGCGGACAGAGTCGTTGACACTGCTTTCGCTGGTTTCAGGATTGAGATAGGCATCATAGGCATAAAGGCCGAGTTTGAACTCATTGATGTAGGATGTTGTCTTTTCCATGGCGACCTGTTCGCTGCCATCAGTGGAAGTGAATAATTCACCATACTGCTTAGCGGAACTTTCGTCATCAGAAGCGACCAATGCGATAGAGCCGAAGCTATCATTGGAAGCGAGCATTCTGGCAACGTTTCCGATCTGCTTTGCATCATCGGAAGAGATCTTTCCGTTCCAAAGTCCTTCACCATCGCTGGAAGCATCCACTTTGATAAGGATGTGGCTGACATGGTACGGAGCCTGTTTGACAACATAGTTCTTTGTCAATTCTTCAGAGACATAGAACTTGTAGGTGGAATCGGTTGTTCCATCGGCGTTGATGTTGTAGTACGAAGTGGAATTCTCTTCATTCTGAGCATCAGCGATGTACTTGTTTCTAAGTTCATCGATGTCATCGACGTTCTCGCTGTCGAGAGTCTTTTCCATCTCTTCCTTGTAGGAAGTTCTGTTGGTTCTTGCGTTTGTCTTCCAAGTATTCTTCAGTTCGTTGATCTTGGAATCGACAGTGGCAAGGATGGCGTCAGTACGCTTTGTGACCATCTGCGCCAAAACGCTTTTTGCTACATTGTAGTAAGCCTGTGCAGAGCCTTTTGTATTGTCCAAAAGATTGTAAATCTGCTCAAAGGTATAAGTTTTTCCGCCAACAGTAACGATGTCACCTTCCTTCCATTTGTTATCAGGATAAGTGTAATCGTCGTTGCACGCGGTTAGACTGGCAATGCTTAATAGTGACAAAGCCAAAGTCAGTGATCGTTTGCCTTTCTTCATAAGAGTCCTCCTCATTGAAATCATTGCACACAAAGACAACTTTATCTAATATAGTGGTTTTCAAGTCCGTTTTCAAGATAAACAAGACTTGTAATATATATTATATATCTATTTTTGGCCGATTTCGGTAGGAAACCAGCTTTCACACCATTTTCAGCACCTCCGAATATAGAAAAAACAATCAAAAAAGACAAATCTTTCTCTAACCGATTAGAAAAGACTGCGGATATGTTAAAATCTAGGCATGACTGAAATCATAGCTATCACAAACCAAAAAGGCGGAGTCGGGAAAACGACAACCGCTTATAACCTGGCCGCATCTCTTGCCAGATACAACAAAAGAGTGCTCTTATTAGACATGGACCCACAGGGAAACTGTTCTCAGGCTTTAGGCATCGATCCGACTTTAAGTAAACGAACGATGAGCGAGCTTTTGCTGAAGAAGAGTGATTTGAAGCACTGCATCCGAAAAACGGATTACGATAACATTTCTATCGTCTCTGCCAATCTGACCCTTGCCATGGTCGAGAGCGAACTGATTACACAGGGAAGCTGTTCCACCAAGATTCTGAAAGAAATCCTTCATGCGAAAGAGATCAATCTTTTCGATTACGTACTGATCGACTGCCCTCCCTCTTTAGGTTTCCTCTCTCTTAACGCATTGAATGCAGCAAACTGCATTCTGATCCCTGTCCAGTGCGAATATTTCGCATTAGATGCTTTAGCACAACTCTTATCCACTCTCTATACCATTCAGACCAAAGACAATCCGGAATTATCCATATTAGGCATTCTTTTGACGATGTACGATCCTAGGACAAAACTGTCGATCGATATCGCAAAAGAAGTCAGAACAAACTTCAAGGATCACGTCTTCTTAACCACGATTCCTAGAAATGTATCCATTCCGGAGGCAATAGCAAAAGGAATGCCTGTCAATCATTTCCGTCCGCAGAGCGCAGGTTCCTTGACGTATTTGGCGTTGGCAAGAGAGGTGATTGAGCGTGTCAGCAACAAAGCAAAAAAGAACTGATCTGAATTCTCTCGTCAAGAAATATCAGAGATACTCGATTGTCAATGAGATCGAGCAGAATCTTTTAGGTCATTCCCAATCGGAAGTCGCAATAGAAAGCCTATCACTCTCCGACCTCTTTTCCGAAAAGAACTACGATTTGAATTACTATAAGTCCTTGGAGGAATCCATCACCAAGGACGGCTTTTTCGTCCCTCTTATCACCGTAAAGAAAGGGGATGAGTATGAAATCATCAACGGTGTCAAACGTTTTCTCCTCGCAAAGAAAAATGGTTATGCCAAACTACCTATTCTCAAAGCGGAGCTCGATGATGAAAGAAAGTTCGGATACATATTAGAAAACATTCAGGCAGAAGGGGATAGCGCCCTTGTCAAATCCTACGCTTTTGACGTGTTGAAGAACAAATACGGATATGATGACAAAATGCTATCTGAATTATCCTCCTATAGCATATCCCAGGTGAAGAATCTGCTTAGACTGAAAGATCTTCCTGACTATATAAAAAGCAGCATGAAAGACTTCACGCTCTCTTATTCTGAGGCCCGCTCTTTGCTTAACCTTCCAGAGGAAAAACAAAAGGAACTTTATGATTCCATCCTAAAAAAAGGATTGTCTGTCCGTGACCTTGAGAAAGAAAAAAGGTCCTTCTCCGGAAATAAGAGAAAGACCTCTGTCATTCAGAACAGCAGAAAAATCGTCATTACCTTTGAAACCGAGGAAGAGGCAAAAAAGAATCTAGAGAGAATCTCACGTTATTTCTCAGACTGATTCTTTTTTTGTGCTTGCCTTTCTAGTAAAGAAGGAAGACAACCGCAGTAATCCTGTCGGTACAGATTGTATTCGCGGGCGATCAATATGCCTTTTAACTGACCGCTGTCTTTCTTGAAATCAGAATAGACATATTTTGTCGTTGGATAGAGAAGAGAAAGTTTTTCAGCGATTTCATTGAGCTCACGGCTAGGCTTTTTACATGAGACGGTCATGACTGTCGTGAAGTAATCAAAATGATGTTCGTACGCATACTGATAGGCTAACCCCATACGATAACTATGACAGGCAAGACACATCTTTCCACCTTCGTGATCATTCTTTCTTTCCACGAAGGCTTTTTCATATTTGCGGAAGTCCTCTTCATTCACAACAAGAGGTATTTCAATCCCCCTGGCTTTGGAATATTCTTCAATGAATGTCTTCAGTGTATCAAGCCTTTTCTGATATTCCTCGACCGGATAGATATTCGGATTGAAAAAACCGACCGTCACTTTGAAATGGTCCAAAAGAATAGAGAGAGGATAAGTAAGGCATGGCCCACAGCAGGCATGGAGAAACAGAGTAGGTTTTACACCAGATTTATCTATCTCTTCCACTAAGGAAAGATATTTTCTCTGATAGTAATCTTTTCTCTCTTTGTTGTCGTTCATCACTTGTTACGATAAAGGAACATCGCATCACCAAAGGAGAAGAAACGGTATCCGTTATCTACCGCATGGCGATAGGCATTGAGGACATTGTCTCTTGTAGAGAAGGCAGAGACAAGCATGACAAGAGTCGACTTCGGGAGATGGAAGTTCGTGACAAGACAGTCTATCGCCTGGTATTCAAAACCAGGATAGATAAAGAGTTTTGTATCTCCGGAACATTCTTTGAAGGTTCCGTATTTGTGATAGACAGACTCTAGTGTTCTGGTGGATGTTGTACCGACAGCGATGATTCTTCTCCCTTCCTTTTTGGCAAGATTCAGTCTATCCGCTGTCTCTTTCGACATCTGATAATACTCAGAATGCATATCATGATCTCGGATATCATCGCTTTTCACAGGACGGAAGGTACCTAATCCGACATGGAGTGTGACATCGAGAACTTCGATTCCCATCATTCTGATCTTATCAAAGAGTTCTTCTGTGAAATGGAAACCTGCAGTAGGAGCCGCTGCACTTCCTTCAATCTTTGCATAAACAGTCTGGTATCTGGAATTGTCTCCTAGCTGCTGATGAATGTAAGGCGGTAAGGGCATCTTTCCTAACGCTTCGAGCACTTCCATGAAGATACCTTTGTATTCAAAGTGGAAGACGCGAAGTCCTTCCTCTTTCACTTCGAGACATTCGGCGACAAGTTCGTCATTCGCGCCAAAATAGACTTTCGTTCCGACTTTGACCGTGTGAGCGTTGCCGACTAGGCATTCCCATACATCCTTCTTATCTGGAAGCTGATGAAGCAAAAGGAGCTGAACATGAGCGTGTGTCTCTTTCTTTTCACCCAAAAGACGGGCAGGGATGACTTTCGTATTGTTTCTCACAATGACATCTCCTTTGTGGAGATAATTCAGGATGTTATAGAAATGTTCCTCATCCTTCAGTTCACCCGTATCTCTGTTCATCGTCAATAGACGGGATTCGTCTCTTTTCTCCGCAGGAGACTGAGCGATTCTTTCCTCAGGAAGATCGTAGTTATAGGAGGAAAGAGAATAAATATCGTAATCAAAACCTGGTGTATTCATTTTAGCAGCCTCTCACCGATCCAAATTCATCCAAGCGTTCTGCGGCATATTCCAAGAAACGATCGTTCTTGATAGCCTCTCTTGCGCCTTCCATAGCCTGAATGAGGAAACGGATATTATGAATGGAGCAAAGTCTCGCTCCAAAACCTTCTTCGCATTTCATAAGATGATGGACATATGCCTTGGTGAAGTTTCTGCAGCAATAGCAGTCGCACTCTTCATCCAAAGGAGTGAAGTCATTGGCATACTTGCCCTTCATGATATTGATACGTCCATGATGTGTCATGACAGAGCCATGTCTTGCAAGACGTGTCGGAAGAACACAATCAAACATATCCACACCTTTGCGGATGCCATCAAAGAGCATATCGAGGGAACCGATACCCATTAGATAGCGAGGTTTATCATAAGGAAGATAGGGAATGGTAAGAGACACTTCATGATATTCGGTGACTCTAGGTTCACCGATAGCAGTGCCACCGATAGAGAATCCTTCGAAAGGAAGTTTTGTCAGCTCCTGAGCGCAGTACTGTCTGATGTCAGCATAATCACCGCCTTGGCAGATTCCAAATAATGCCTGATCATCTCTTGTTTTTGCCGCTAAGCAACGCTTTGCCCAACGGATAGTACGATCGACAGAATTCTTCATGTACTCTTTGCTGCAAGGCCAGGGGGCGCATTCATCGAAGCACATGATGATATCCGCACCGATATCCTCTTCCAATCCGATAACACTCTCCGGAGAGAAGAAGTGTTTATCACCAGAAAGCGGGTCTTTGAAAGAAACACCCTCTTCTGTGATCTTATCGCGAAGTTTGGTAAGGGAAAAGACCTGATAGCCGCCGCTATCCGTCAGCATCGGGCCAGGGTAATTCATAAACTTCTGTACACCGCCAGCCGCTTTGACAATCTTTGTTCCAGGTCTAAGAGCTAAGTGGTATGTGTTTGCCAAAACGACACCAGAACCCATAGCAACGAGTTCTTCCGGTGCAATCGTTTTTACGGTTGCCTGCGTGCCGACCGGCATGAACATGGGAAGTTCGACCGTCCCATGCGGGGTATGGAGATAACCATAACGTGCATGACAGTTTTTGTCTTCATGCAAAATTTCAATGTAAAAATCTTTGGACATAATGCAATCATTATACGATTTTGAATATGTTTTTGAAAGACTTACACACTCTTTGAACATACAAAAAAGGCAATCCTATTCCCAAAAGAGCAGGATTGCCTAAAATGTTCAGTGTTTTCTAAGATATCAGGCCTGTTTTCCGCAAGGTCCGATGATAGAGAGAATTGTCTCCTTCGCAAGAGCAGGGTTGGCTTTGCCTTTGCTCTTCTTCATGACCTGGCCGACAAGATAGCCTAACGCATGGTCTTTGCCCTTCTTCCAGTCAGAGACGACAGAAGGATTCTCAGCGATGACCTCATTGACAAGAGTCGAGATGAAAGAGGTATCGGAGATCTGTTCCATGCCTTTTTCCTTGACGACCTTAAGAGGATCCTCACCCTTTTCTTCCATGAAGGCAAGGACTTCCTTCGCCTGCTTGGAATTGATTTTGCCTTCCGAGACAAGGTTGACCAAGGAGACCATATTCTCCTTGGAGAAAGGAAGATCTTTCAAAGTGAGTTCGTTTTTATTGAGGTAACCCATCAATTCAACCATGAGGTAGTTCCAAAGAGTTGTCGCATTCTTGGCGCCCAAGGAGATGCAGTCCTCGAAGTAGACAACGAAGTCTCTGTCCTTGAGAAGCTCTTCGATTTCATAATCGCCGAGTCCGGACTTTTTCAGTTCAACGCGGTACTGCTTCGGAAGCTTGTTCATGCTCATGATGGCATCATCGATGAAGTCTTCGCTCAAATCGATCGGAACAATGTTCGGTTCCCGGAAATACTTATAGTCGATGGCATTAGTCTTCTTACGCATTAGGACCGTCTTTTTCGCTGTCTCATCATATCTTCTGGTTTCCTGTTCGACGACACCGCCGTTATTTAATATCTCGGTCTGTCTTGCGATTTCATAATCGACAGCAGCACGGATATTCTGAATCGTATTGAGGTTCTTGCACTCGGTCTTGGTACCGAACTTTGTCTCTCCCTTTGGACGGAGAGAGATGTTGATATCGCAGCGCATAGAGCCATTTTCCATTTTTCCGTCAGAAACGCCAAGGTAAGTAACAATCTCACGGATGGCTTCAACATACTTCATCGCTTCTTCGCCGGAATGCATATCCGGATCAGAGACGATTTCAATCAAAGGTGTTCCACAGCGGTTGAAGTTGATCAAAGAGATATCGGAAAGATGAACCTGCTTTGCAGTATCCTCTTCCAAATGAGCGTTATCGACACCGACGCGGATGGTCTTTCCGTTGGATTCGATTTCAACATAGCCATGTGTTCCGATAGGATGGAACTGCTGTGTGATCTGATATCCTTTAGGAAGATCAGGATAGAAATAATTCTTTCTGTCAAAATACAGGGTTCTCGCAATCGTCATGTTGAGCGCAGAGCAGACCTTCACACCATAATTGACGGCTTCCTTATTGACGACAGGCATCGTTCCCGGAAATGCAAAATCGAAAGGAACGGTCATCGAGTTAGGAGCCTCGCCGAAGGTGCAGGGAGCAGAAGAGAACATCTTGGACTTTGTCTTCAGTTCAACATGAATCTCAATACCTATTACTGGTTCGAATTCCATCTTACTTCTCCTCCTTTGCGACAAGATTCTTCAGTCCTGTCATATCTTCAATATCTTTTCCTAAAGCTAAGAGCTGGCCTTCCTCAAAGATTCTGCCAGTGATGCTGACACCGATAGGAAGTCCGTCCACTTTGCACATAGGAAGGGTAAGGCTAGGATATCCACCGAAGTTTCCGATAGTCAGAATGTTATCGAGGAAATCAGGATGGACAGACCAAGCGGTAGAAAGCTCATCGATCTTCTTAGGGATGGAGAAGCTGGCAGGAGAGATAAGATAATCGACAGAGTCGAAGAACTCGTTCATCTTATTGACAATCAGTCTTCTTGCCTTCTGAGCGCGGTTGAACATCTCTTCCTGATTCTCGCTGAGAAGAGAGAAAGAACCGATGACAAAACGTCTCTTGATAAGATCCGTAAAGCCTTTGCTTCTGCATTCTGTCATGTATTCTTTATATGTCTCAGGAGACATTGTGGCAGTAGGTCCGAAGCGGACACCATCTAAATTGGCGTCGTTACTTGTTGCTTCCGCACAGGAGATGATCATATAGGTAGGATAGAGAGCATCCAAGAGTTCTTTCGGATAATCATATTCGATGACCTCATATCCACCTTTCTTCAGTTTGTCAAGCAAAGAGAGGAAGGAAGCTTTGATTTCATCATCATTCATCGTATCGAGAACCGCTTTGAAATAGCCGACCTTCTTAAAAGAGCGATGAGATATCACATAATCCTGATATTTTTCTTTTCTGCGATAGGAGGAAGACATATCCTTGCTGTCATGTCCGGCAAGGCAGGAAAGAATATAGGAAGCATCGAGAACATCTTTTGTGAAATAGGCGACCGTATCAAGACTAGGAGCAAACGGATAAAGACCGAAGCGGGAAATTCTTCCCCAGGTCGGCTTGAAGCCGACAAGTCCAGCATGAGAGGCCGGTTTTCTGACAGAGTCACCGGTATCGCTTCCTAAAGCAAAAGGAGCAATGCCTTCCGCCAAAGCTGCGGCAGATCCACACGAAGAGCCACCGACGATTCTCGTATGGTCATAGGGATTACAGGTGACACCTTTTCTTCCGGTTGTTCCGGTTCCGCCCATAGCGAGCTCATCCATGGTCGTATGTCCAATCATGATCATTCCAGCATGGGCAAGCTTAGAAACGACAGTTGCATCAAAAAGCGGAACATAGCCGTTGAGAATATTGGAACTGGCTGCTGTTTCTACGCCCTTTGTGGAATAGTTGTCTTTGCAAAGATAAGGAATACCTTTCAGATACTCGTCTTCTTTGACTTCCGTTATCTTCTTTGCAGTCTCTCTTGCCTTATCAAAACAGGTTGCCTCGAATGCGTTGCAGTCATCCTTCAACGCAAGTTCAATGGCTTCTTCTGTCAGTTCAAGAGCAGTGACTTCCTTCTTAACGAGAGCCTCATGAAGCTCTGAAATTGTTTTATTCATCCACTTGATCATTTTTGTTACCTACGACTTTCGGTAAGCGAACCTGGGTTCCAAGTTTGCTATTGCAGTTTTTCAAAGCATCGTTTGCTTTCAAAGGCTTGCTGGGTTTATCCTCTCTGAGAATCTTTTGGTGTTCGCTGTAAGGGAAGGTCATCGGATCAGCGTCATCCACACCAGGGATGGAAGAGAGAAAATCAACCTGTGCCAATACGGTGGAGAACTCATCATAGATCAGTTCTGCCTGTCCAGGTCTCAGCTGGAACATCATGTTCTCAGCACATTGTTCAATTACTTCTTTTGTAACCTTTATCATATTTATACCTCAAAACAATTTATTATATCGCAATATCGAAACATAAATAGGAAAATATTAGGATTGCGCTTTCTCTGCCTCTTCAATAAGAGGGAGGATTTCCTCTTCCGTGAACACTTTGACATGAAGTGCGTTGGCTTTATCGAGTTTGCTGCCTGCCGCTTCTCCGGCAAGAACAAAGTCCGTCGATTTGGAAACGCTGGATGAGGATTTTCCACCCAATGCCTCAATTCTCTTTGTCATCACATCTCTCGGTACGGAGATTGTTCCGGTGAGGACAAACTTCTTACCCTTGAAGTAATTGTCCTTCGCTTCGACGACAGGATGAAGGATAGTGAAGTTGAGACCATATCCTCTTAATCTTTCAATCAAAGCAAGGTTATTCGGATCTTGGAAATAGGCAAGAATCTTATCCGCAGTGATATCACCGACATCAGATAGAGAGGATAATTCTTCCTTTTTCGCATGCATCAGGTGATCCAAGTCGATGAAATGATCGGCAAGTACGATTGCTGTCTTCTTTCCGACAATCGGAATAGCAAGACCGCATAAGAGCATATACAGATCATTTTTCTTGGATTTTTCTATCGCCTTAAACAGAGATTCACAGGTTTTCTTTCCAATTCCGTCCATCAGCATGAGGTCTTCCTCATGAGTATAGAGGGTATAGTAGTCGGAGACATCTTTCACAAGCCCCTCATTGAACAAGGATTCCACGAGTTTTTCACCCAATCCTTCGATATCCATTCCTTGCTTCGAAGCAAAGAAGATCAGATTGTTGATCTTTCTGGACGGGCACTCATCGTTGACACAGTAAGTCTGTCCCTGAATCTTTTCCAATTTTTCATGGCAATACGGGCATTCCTCCGGGAAAGAGTAAGGCTTGACATTCTCTCCTCTTCTTTCAAGAATGACTTTCTCGACTTCCGGGATGACATCACCCGCTTTATGCAAGGAGACATAGTCTCCGATTCGGATATCTTTTCCTTTGATGAAGTCTTCATTGTTCAAAGTCGCTCTGGAAATGAGACTTCCCGCAACACGGACAGGAGCAAGGATAGCAGTCGGAGCAACTCTTCCTGTTCTTCCGACAGAGATCTCAATTCCTTCGACTTTTGTGATCTGTTCTTCCGGCGGGAACTTATAGGCGATTTCCCACTTTGGAGTCTTCATGGTATAGCCGATGGTATCGTATAAGGTCATATCATTGACTTTGATGACCAAACCATCGATATCATAGTCAAGAGTCGGTCTTTTCTCA
Organism: bacterium; assembly: GCA_963621825.1. Classification (GTDB taxonomy): domain Bacteria; phylum Bacillota_I; class Bacilli_A; order RFN20; family CAG-288; genus Enterosoma. The sequence goes on along the minus strand of CAVFFP010000004.1, from coordinate 59,668 downwards.
TGATATTCATGCATGTAGGCGATGACCTCTTCAATTCCGTGAACCAGTCTTCTTTCCGGATTGGTACGAAAACCTAAGGAGGAGGCAAACTCTAACGCATCTGAATGTTTCTTATAGCCTAATTCCAATGCATCCGGAACATAATACCACCAAGCATCCAGCTTACGTTTTGCAGTGACACGGGAATCTAAATTTTTCAATGAGCCGGAAGCTGCATTTCTTGCATTGGCAAATAGCGGTTCTCCGTTTGCTTCCCTTTGTTTATTGAGCATATCAAAGGATTTCTTCGGCATGTAGACTTCACCGCGTACTTCAATGTCGCGTTTGTCAGCGATATGAAGAGGAACAGAAGGAATCGTCATGACATTGTCCGTGACATCCTCTCCAACAGTACCATCTCCACGTGTAGAAGCTGAGATCAGGTCACCGTTTTCATAGACAAGGGAGCAGGATAAGCCATCGATTTTGACTTCGCACATATATTCGATCGTCTTCAGTCCTGTTGCTTTGCGGATGCTCTCATCAAAAGAATAAAGTTCTTCTTCATTGAAGACATCGGCGATAGAAAGCATATATTTCTTATGTGTGATCTTTTTGAAGGAGTCTAAGACGCCTCCACCGACACGGCTTGTCGGAGAAAGGCGGTCTTTGAGATCCGGTCTTCTGTTTTCCAATAACTGCAGTTCTTCCATCAGGTTGTCGTACTCCGCATCGGAGACGCTAGGCTGACTAAGAACATAATATTCATAGTTGTATTTGTTGAGGAGATCTGTCAGTTCCTTGACTCTTTCTTTTTCTTTGTCAACGATTTCCATTATTCATCCTCCCTCATCTTTCTGAACGCCTTGAAGCCAGGCACCAAGGTTTTTGTTCCGTATGGATCTTTGAATTCAACCACAATCTTTCCGCTCGTAAGGACTTCGATGACCTTTCCGATGCCGAAATTCGTATGTAACACTCTGTCACCGACAACATAAGTATCTTTTGTATTGCTGCTAGGCGCAGTCTTTTTCAATAACGAGCTCACGTTGCTTGGAAGATTGTCTCTCAAAGATGGACGATGTGCACCTTTATATGCGTTATAGTCAAAACCTGGTTTCTGAGATGTTGATTTTGTTCCATTCTGTCCTTTCGGAACTGCCTCAAAGACTTCCTGAAGGAACATGGACTCTGTATAATCGGCGCCGGTGCGGAAATTTTTTCCTCCGAATGTGGAAAGATACAGTTTCTTCTTGGCTCTGGTCATACAGACATACATCAGTCTTCTCTCTTCTTCAATGGCACTCTTTCTGCCATCCTGAAGCGCATGAGTCGTCGGGAAGATCTGCTGGTTAAGGCCGGTGATGAAGACATAAGGGAATTCAAGACCTTTGGAGACATGTCCTGTCATTAATGAGACTTTCGGGGTATCTTCCATCGTATCCTGATCCGACTGCAAGGAGACCTCCAAAAGGAAATCTTCCAAAGACGGTGTCTTTGCATTGCCATCCTCATCCAAATTATCCTGTTGGAAGAACTGAGAAATCGTTCTTTGCAATTCTAAGACGTTTTCCGTTTTGGATACAGAAGAGGCAGCGGTATAGGAGAGTTTCTCCTGAAGTTTCACATCTTCGCTGCGGACATAGGCCAAAAAGCCAGTTTCGTTGAAATAATCCTGTATGGCAGAGAGAATCTCATCTCCGGACTTTGCTGTCTTCAAAGAGGAAGTGAACTTATCAAAAGCAGAATAGAATGTCTGAAGAGCCAGAACGCTCTTTTTGTTCAAAGAAAGGACATCCTGATGTTCTTTGAAAATCTCCACAAGAGGAATCTCTTCACCTAGAGCAAGTCGAAGTTCCTCGGCTCTCTGAAGAGTTACTTCGCCGACACCCTTTGTCGGTGCGGAAAGGATTCGCTTGAACGAGAAATCATCCGGATTGATAGCCAAACGCAGATAGGCGATGGCATCTTTGATTTCAGCACGTTCATAGAATTTCAAGCCGCCATAGATTTCATAAGGAATGCGGAATAAAGTCAGCTGTTTTTCCAAGGAATTGGAAAGATAGTTGGAACGGTAAATGACAGCAATGTCTTGATAAGGAACGTTCTGCTGTTCATTGAGTTTTCGGATTGTATAGGCGATGCGATATGCCTCGTTATCGTTATCACGGGAACGGATGAACTCTACTTTTTCACCTGCCTTTCCGCTGGCAGCGATCAGTTTCTTGTCCATTCTGTCCGTGTTGTGATTGATAAGAACGTTTGCGGCATCCAAAATCGCCTGAGTAGAACGATAATTCTCATCCAAAATGACTGTTTCCAGATTCGGGAAATCCTGCTGCAGTCTGTCCTTGATGATATCGTTTTTCGCACCACGCCATGTATAGATGGTCTGATCTGGATCACCGACAACAGTCAAGGATGCACTGCTAGACATGAAATCCTTCACCAACGCATACTGAAGGTAATTGGTATCCTGGAACTCATCAACTAAAAACACATCATATTTTCTTCTCCATCTTTCCTTGATGTCAGCATGATTCTCCATGATGTAGGCAGTGATCATAAGCAAGTCATCAAAGTCGAGAAGATTCTGAAGCTTCAGTTTCTTCTGATAGGTTTTATAAACTTCCATCAATTCATCAAAGGTGTACACGGCATCCAAAGGGACATCGCTTTTTGAAACCTCATTAGGGAAAACACCATCCGTCTTCAAAGATGCGATCTTATGTGTGACAGACTGTACGAATACTTTGCTTTCTCCTTTTGACATCTTCTTGAAGATGTCTTTGAAGATAGAACCTGTCTCATCTTCGCCTGCAATCTGGAAAGTAGTGGAATATCCGTCAACAACGCCGATTTCCTTTCTAAGGAAACGATAGCAGAAGCCATGGAACGTACAGATGAGAGGTTTACCGTTCTGTTGGAAATTCTCTTTTTCCAAAAGATCACCCACACGGGTTGCCATTTCATTGGCAGCCTTGTTTGTGAATGTGATGGCAAGCATTTTTCTAGGGCTGGTTCCTGTCAGAATCTGGTAAGCAAGACGATAAGTCAAGGTTCTCGTCTTTCCGGTTCCTGCACCAGCGATGATTCTCAGGTATTGGCTTTTTGAAGAGGCGGCAAGGTATTGATTATGATTCAGTTCTTTTTGTAAATCCATATCGTTAAATTCTTTCGTGTTAAATTATATCAAATAAGAGTGACCTTTTTCTTTCATAGAAAGAAATATCTTCTATTGTCACCTCTTGCTAAGCCAAAAAGAGAAAAGAAAAGGCCAAGCATAGCTTGACCGTTATTTTCAGATGGCTGGGATACTTGGATTCGAACCAAGGCATCACGGTTTCAGAGACCGTTGTCTTACCGCTTGACTATATCCCAAGGGCAAGATAATAGTATAAGGATGACATGGTTGTTTGTCAAATACTTTTTTCGGGTTTTGCACAGTGCAAGAGAACAGAGATCATTTGTCGTAACTTTCCCCGTTGATGATTTTCATAGAACGGTAAACCTGTTCAATAACCAAAAGCATCGCCATATAATGCGTATAAGTCATCTCGCCTAAGGAAAAAGAGAAATCCGCTCTTTTTCTGAGTCTGTCATCCAATCCATAGGAAGAGCCGACAAGAAAAACAAGATTCCCTTTCGTTTCCGTGACAGACTTAATCTTTTCGGACAGAGCCTTCGTCGAAATATTTTTCGCATGAATATCGACCAAGAACAGATATTCATCATCCTTGATCTGTTTTAGGATTCTATCCGCTTCAAGAGAAAGAGCCTTTTGAATCTGTCCGTCAGACGGAAAAGAAGGAAGAGATTCCTCGATAAGAGAAACAAGAGATACTTTTCCATAACGGGAAAGTCTCTTCAGATATTCGTCCTGACCGTCTTTGATATATTTTTCACGGCATTTTCCTGGAATGAGGAATCGGATATTCATCTTCCACCTCTGGTTTCATATTTTTCAGAAGCGACTTTGATTTCTACTTCCGGGACATAACCTAACTGTCTTTGGAAAACCTCATTCAACGTCTTCAAAGCAAGTTCCGGTGTATTGCACTCAGAAGAAAGATGGGAAAGAACAACCTCCTTCGTCTGATTGCCTACGAAGGTAGAAAGATAATATCCGCAGTCTAAATTCGAGAGGTGACCTGTGTCAGATATGATACGACGGATCAGATAATCCGGTCTTTTTGATTCATAAAGCATCTTCGGATCATGATTGGATTCAAAAAGATAATAAGTCAGATTATTCAGATATGAGAAGTTCTTTTCCGGAACAAAGCCGGTATCCGTCACATAGGCTAATTTCTCTTCGCCATCATCGATTACAAAACCCATCGTGTTCTTTGCGTCATGACTGAGTGGCAAAGGTATGATAGTAAAAACCGAAATCTGGATAGGCTGAAAAGGATGGAGAAGCTTATCTCCGGAGATGACTCCATTCAGCTTCGGCAAAGCAGGATTTCCGCAATAAATCTTAGTCTTATCCGCGTCGGCAATATGACTGGCATGATCGCTATGATCATGTGTGACAAGAACCGCCTCAACATCCGAAAAAGAATATCCGTAACTGTCTAGTGCTTGTGTCACTCTTTTTTGGGAAATGCCAAAATCGATTTGAATGCAATGTCCATGGGAAAAGATGAGCGTGCAATTACCTTTGCTACCACTAGAAATGACATCAAATTGCATAATTAAGCTCCAAACGGTGTATTATCGTCATTGAAACGATCGTCAGCACGAACCGCAAAATGGCAGTGAGGTTTATCGAACACGAATTTAACCGTACCCAACGAGCCTTCTCTGTTTTTGGAAAGCATCAGATCGACAGAGGAAATCGGACTCTGCTCTTCCTGATCATCATTTGTGGAATCGGAGTTTCCGTCCTCTTTCTTATCATCGCCGAAATAGTCAGGACGATAAAGGAAGAAAACCATATCAGCATCGGCTTCCAAGGCGCCAGAATCTCTCAAGTCAGTAAGAATCGGCTTATGATCAGCACCTCTCTTCGCAGAATCACGAGAGAGCTGACTTAATGCGATGATCGGAATTTCCAATTCGTTTGCCAGTTTCTTAAGACTTCTGGAGATTTCACCGACCTGGTTCGTCTTAGAATCACCCGCCGTCTTTTTGCTGGGTTCGATCAAACCGATATAGTCGATTGCGACTAAGGAAGCCTGAATATTCTGACCTTTGATCAGTTTACGGCACTTTGCGGCAATGTCGAGCACGGTAGTACCAGGGTTCTCATCAACATAGAAAGGAAGTTCGGCCAAAGTATTAAGACCTTGCTGAAGTTTAGCAACCTTTGCGCTTTCTTCTTTTGATTTGACATTGACGACAAGATGACTTGGTGTGGAATTCTGAGCAAAATCCATCTTATTGATTTCTTCCGCCGTCAAATCGCTAGCCAATTCCAAAAGTCTCATTTCGATGGAAGCGGCTTTCATTTCCAAGGAGAAGAAAATAACAGGTTTCTTCGCTTTGGCAACGTTATAAAGAAGATTCAAAGTAAAAGCAGTCTTACCAACAGCAGGACGGGCACCGATGATGATGAGCTGCCCAGGATTCCATCCATGGGTAAGTTTATCCAACGGCTCATAACCGGTCTTTGCACCAGTGATGCCAGAAGGATCGATTCCTTCCTCACGGAATCTCTTACTCTGTTTCACCCATTTTTCGACTAATTCCGGAGAGATTTCGGAAAGCTTGCTTGCCTCTTTAATAGATCTCTCTTTTGCGATTTCATTGATTTCCGTCTCAGCGCGTCCGATGTATTCGCTGACGTCATCAATTGGCTGTGTCTGCGCGACATCAACAACATCTTTGCATTTCGCTAAAAATTTTTTTAACAAAGCCTTGTCTTTGATGCTCTTTATATATGTCTCAATGGATGCAATACGTGCGGTGTTGCTGATAATCTCATTCAGATATGTCATGCCACCGATTGTATCGAGGGATTTATCATTTTCCAGCGTTGAAACAAGCAAGGCAATGTCAGGTGTTTCACCCTGTGAATTGATTTCAAGCATCGCCTGATAAACAAGCTTGTTTCTAGGATCAGTAAAATCATCGACAGTAAGATGCTGAACTGCGGTCAGCATCTGATTGCCAGTATTGTCAAGGATGATGTTACCCAGGATTGTTACTTCATTGAGTTCAATCGAGATATTCTCATCAGCCATCGTTTATTTCTTTTCCTTTAATGCGACACGGATTCTCAGTTCGCCGACGATTCCCTTATAAAGGTCAACCTTCAATGTGGTAAGACCGAAACCATTGACAATGACATCCTTATCAATAAGCTGAGACTTACTGAGCTTGATTCCATAATTCTTCTCCAAAGCTTCCGAAGCCTTTTTGAAAGAAATGGTACCGATCATATCTCCATTTCTGCCGGCAGATGCCTCGAAAGGAAGGGTGATGGTCTTTAACTTCTCAGCCAATTCTCTTGCTTCTTTCTTTTTCTGTTCATCTAGGATACGTTCCTGTTCTAACTCGATGGCATACTGTTTCTGTGCTTCAGCAGTATAGAGAACAGCATATCCATTCGGAATGAGATAGTTTGCTCCGTATCCATCAGAAACTTCAATGATTTCGCCTCTTTTACCGACTTTTCTTAATTCTTTCTTCATTAATACTTTCATAATAATACCTCCATTATTTCGCCTGAATATTATTGATTCGGGCATCATCCAAATAGTCGTTGAGAACCTCTTTCAGTTCTTTCAGAACTTCATCCACTGTGGATTCCGGGAAATCAGCAGCGGCCGCAACAAATCTTCCGCCACCACGTTTTCCGTCTCCGATTTTCTCCATCAGGATACCGACGTTGACAGAGCCATTGCTTCTTGCAGCAATCTTGATATTGTGATCTCCGATTCTTCCAATACAGAAGGAAGCCTGAACACCATCAACGGATACTGCTTCATCCGCAACACGGCTTAAGGTGACACCGTCCACCTGCTCATCATCCGGTGCTGTCATAACCATGACACCCGGTTTAAGACATTGCTGCGTTGCAAGAATTTCAATCTTCTGTGTGAATTCTTCAAAGCCTTCTCTAAGGAAATCGACAACCTTCATCGTATCCGCATTCCAGTTCTTCAGCTGTGCACATGCCTCAAAGGTAGAATTTGTAGAATGCTCACGGAAGAAGTGAGTGTCAAGAGAAATACCGGCCAATAAGAAGGTAGCCGTTCTTTCATCCACGAAGATATCGTTAGGATAATAAACGATGAATGATGTAAGAATTTCACTGGCTGATGATGCTGATGTATCTACGTCCTCAAAGACCGTGTCATTGACAATGTTAGTACCTGGGCGATGATGGTCGATGATTGCAATATTGTCGAATTTTCTAACATATTCAGAGAAGATGGAAATGGTCGGATTGCTGTGGTCAACCATGACAAGAAGTGTCTTATCATTGATGTAGGAATCCATCTCCTTCATCGAGACAAACATTTCATCCGTCTCTTCTCTTGTGAACGAGATATCCACGGCATGACGGCATTTTGCCTCTACGAATCTATCTTCATAACAGATTTTGGCATCCACGTTGGCATTCTTACAGAGTTCATAGACAGCGAGAGCGGATGCAAAGGCATCAAAGTCTGCTGTCATATGTCCCATGATGATGACATTCTGATATTTCTTCAGCATCGTGAAGAAGGTGTTGGCAAGCATTCTGGTCTTCACACGGTTGCGGCTAGGCATCAAGTCAGTCTTACCGCCGAAGAATGCAATCGGCTGTCCGTGATTATCGACAGCGACCTGATCGCCACCTCTGCTTAACGCTGCGTCCAAAGCAGAGGAAGCCATGGAGGCTAATCTTCCGTAATCCGGGAAGCCTAGACCAATACCCATGGAGATTGTGAATCCGCGCGGATGTGCTTTAGCGACATCCGATACAAGACTGAACTTGTTTGCGTAGACTTTATCATAATTCTCTTTCGTCATGACGAAGAGATATCTGTCTTCTGTAATTTTTCTGAGCAAGGCGTTATGCTCCGAACCGAATTTATTGATACGGTCGTTGACATCCTTATGCATCTCCATGAATTCGGAATCATCGCCGATATTCATCTGAATATCCGCATAGTTATCGATAAGAATGTATCCGACAACAGGGGATTGCTTTTGGTTGTAGTCATAGATGTTTGCAAAGTCAGTGATATCCTTGAAGATGAATAATCTTGCCTCTTCAATGAGTTCTACCTCATAGGTCATATGGTTATCGATGACTCTAGGATGTTCGTTGCTAGATTTATGAGCAGCATCTTTTAGTCTCTCAAGGGCAGGGAATTTATTGAATATGTTGCTATCGACAATCATCGGGAAGCGTTCGCTCATAAAGTCATTGACCCAGATGACGTTGTTATTGTAATCACAGACCGCTAAGCCAAGTTCTCCGAAGTTATAGGCCTGATTGATGTCATTACCGATGATGGAGGCAGCTTTCAGATCGTTGTTTGTCTTATTTCTGCGTAAAGCAGAATTATAAGCGAGGATGAAAAGAGTATCGATAAAGAGATAGCCGCCAAGAAGGCCGCATGCGACATAAAAATAAGAATCAAAATAAGGCAGATACAAGTAGCAGAGCAAGAGAGCGACAAGGCCTAAAATCTCGATGAGGAAGAGAAAGGCTAACCATTTTCGTTGTTTAGACAATAGTTTATTCATAACACCTCCACGAAGTGAACTTTGCAGATAGGAATATTATAACAAACTAATATTTTAAATTATATATAAGTATTAAAATAGGCGACATTATATCTTCAGTTTTCTTTCCTCCGTTTTCTGATTGTCCATAATAATCAGGCCTTTCATTGCTTTTGGCTTGCATTTTCTGAGTTGTTCCAAAGACTGGAGAAAAGTAGCACCGGATGTCATGACATCGTCAAAAAGAACAATTTTGGAATCAGACAGATTAATATTCTCGTCCTTGAGAGATATGCCTTTCCCCCTTAGTCTATCCTGTCCTTTCACATTTTTCTGTTCCACTGTCGTTTTCTGAAAGAGTAAAGAACGATAGGGAAGATGGCTTGCTTTGAGCATTTCACTAAGATGGTCAAAGCCTCTCTTTTCAATTCTCTTCTGTGAAGACGGGCACGGAACAAAGATATAATCACGAAGCAGAAGATGAAGAACCGGTAAAAAACAATAGAGAAAACAAGGGGCCAATTCGATATCTCCATACTCTTTATAATTCATTAACCACGTCTTCAAAATGCCATCATAGTCAGAAAGAAATAAGACTTTGATATTCGCTATTTTTCTTATTTCCATTTTGACTTTTATTTGTGAAATGCATTCATCACAAAGCAATGGTTCATTCTCGATGAATTCCCGAAAAGGAGGTAGGTGGAGATTTTTAAAACAGCTTTTACAAAAGGCCTGATTTTCTGTTGTATTCATGGATTTCCTCTTTTGCTTTTCTCATCTTTTGTGTCACGTTCTGTCCTATAAAATAGACATCACCTGTTTTTGCATCTATCTTTCTTCCGACTCTTCCCGCAATCTGAACTAATGCGGCTGCATTATACAGTTCATTATCCGCGTTGAAAACAATGACCTGTAAATTTCTGACTGTAACGCCTCTTTCCAGAATCGATGTTGTCACAAGATATTTCAGATCCCCATTTTTGAATTTTTCAATATCCAGCCTTCGTCCCTCTTCCTCCGAGGAAACAAAGCTTCCATTAGAAAGAAGAATGCGTAAAAAAGAATACAGTCGATATCCTATAGATATCGTAGGAGCAAAGATAAAAGTCGGCTTATCCTCACTAAGAAAACCTTTTAGCAATTTATATACATAATAGTAAGAGTTAAGCCAAGTAGTCTGTCTTATTTTCGGTTCAGGAAGCGGAGCATGATGATAGCGTTCAAACAGTGATAATACGACTCCGTTATCCTTCTTTATATTGTCTATATCCTCTTCGCTCGGCGTTGCGGAAAGGAGTACATAATTGCCTCTAACACTCTTTTTGAAAAACGAGTTCAATACCGTATTTCCTCTATATGGAAACGCGTCGATTTCATCTAAAACCAGAAGGTCAAAAAATGATTCGTATCGATATAGCTGATGCGTTGTCAGAACGATGATGTCCGCCTCTAATACTGAACTATGTTCTCCGTATACAGCTACCACCTTAGCTAAAGGGAATGACTCCTGAATTCGAGGAAGCAAATCGATAACGACATCTTTTCTTGGAGTAGCAAACCCGACATGTCCACCTCTTTTCAAGACGCTTTCCATAGCAGAGTAAACAAGTTCCGTCTTTCCTGCTCCTGTCACTGCGTGAATCAATACATTCTTTTTATTCGCTAACGCATAGAGTACTCCATCCGATATTTCTTTTTGCTTATCGCTCAATGGATATTTCAATTCCAGTCTTGCTTTTTCATTCACAGAAAAATCGTCTTTTGCTTTTCTTCCTTGAAAACCGATGCATGCTCTGCAATACGGGTTTCCATTGAGATATCCGATATATCGCGGATCTTTATTACCGCATCTAGGACAAATAAAATCTTTTCCCATCATAAAGATATATAAGGGAAAAAGACAAAAGAACGAAAGAATCAGAATCTTTCTGCAGTGCTGAATTTTGCCATGAAGGAAAGAAGTCCGTCATTCTTTCTTCCAATGACGTAATAGGAATTTTCAACGCTTGCGTTCACTAGATTGATTGTTTCATTTAGATAACATTCTTTCACAAAATCAATCTCAAAGACAGAGATAGGTTTAAGGATGCATTTCTCCTGTGCGATACGCATATAGACCGTATTATTCATATGCTGATTGGAGTCGATGTCATCACTATTTACTACATATGAGGATTGATACTGGAACTCCACATCAGTAAAATCCATTTCCTCAAGTCTTTCATTCGATAAAGGCTTTGTCTCTTCAATATCCGGGATAGCCAACTTCAATATCTCGCGGAACGCTTTTGCAGACTGCAGTCTTCTTGTCTTCTGATCCATCAATACCCATAACGAAAGAAGATAGAAGACTGGCTTTCCTTTTGAATCAAGAATATAGGCATATCGATAAAGCTGTATGCTAGATGCCTGAACAGGATAAGTGACGAAAGTATAAGTTTCCTTTTCCGTGATTTCAGAAAGGAAATATCCTTTTACTCTGCACAATATATAAAAGACAGAGTTCTTGTTTTTGAAATCTTCGCCTAATCCAAGATTCTCAACATGTTTCCCAGCAAGGTTCTGAAACTGTGCCATCAGATCATGAAGATCGACATTTCCAATAGAATCGAATTTAGGAACATAGGATGAGGTGCAATAATGAGGGTCGTCTTTATCCGGAAGAATCATTTCTCTCATTTCGTGTTTTTCTCCTTCATTTCAGAAATCAGTTTATGATAAGAATCTACTTCTATATATTGTATCTTATCGACAAGCTCTGTGCGTTCAAAAAATGCCGGAGTTTTTCTTTTGTGGTTAAGCCATACAGAGGAAGAGAAACCAACAGAGTAAGATCCTATGACATCCTGATAGAACGTGTCTCCAATATACATAGATTTATTTATCTCTTTCTTTGCCTTTTTCACACCGGTTTGGAAGAAGATAGGATTCGGCTTTTTCACACCGATATCCTTTGAACCGAGGAAGAAGCCAAAACGATGTCCAGGAATCAGTTTATTGATCAATGTCAAAGTATCATCAGCAGAATATATCGTATTAGAAAGAACCGCATAGTAGATATCATTCTTATCCAAATAGGTAAGGAACTCATCGATACCATCTATCGGCTTTGGATCTAGATGAATCAGAATCTCATGAGTACAGACTTCTAACGGACAATCCAACTCAATGTCAAAGTAGGTGACAAACAAATTCAGAACATTCAGAACATCGACTTCATAATTAAGACGGGAACGATAGTATCCAGAGAAGAACTCTTCCGAAAAATCGTATACCTTCTGCCAATCGATCTTGTCCTTGTTTGTCGAATGTTCATAAAGGGAGAGAATATTCCAGCGTTTCTCATTGCACTCAAAGGAAATCAGAGTATCCCAGCAGTCAAAGAAAACAGCATCGATATCATTTTTGTTCATTGTCTTGTACCTCATAGGTATTTTATCATATTTTCGGATAATCATATATATTTATGGGAATAATCTATATTAGCAACTTATTTAAATACAGATACCCAACAATATTTTTATCGTTTTTATTTGTATTTTGATTTCCAACAAGGTAAATTATATATGTATCCAGATTGACAATAAGTTCAATTGAATAGCACACAGAAAAAGCCATCTGATTTTTAAATAACAGATGGCTTTTTCTTTGCCAAATGTGGGTTTGTTGACAACAACAACGATTTCGGAAAAGTTGCTTCTTTAATAAATATATATAAATAGGTTAAAATATCTTGCATACGTTTTTTCTATAGTGCTACAATAATAGAAACCTATCAATCTTCCACCTTTGAGCATATTAAGGAGGCCCACAATGGCAAAAAAAGATCAAAGTGCTCCTGTGAAAAAGAAAAAGGGGAGCAAGGCAGTCATTGTCTTTAACGTCATCTTCATCGTTTTATTCGTGATTGTCGCTGTCGCAGCTGTATTGTTGTTTACACCACTCTCTCATTATGTGAAAGATTTCCTCCAGGGTCAGAGTTGGTTCAATGACTTCTCACCGAAGTTCATCAGTTGGGTTGATTACCATCTTGTCACGAATCTCAATCTGACGATGCCATTCAGAACACATAGCGAATTGTTCACCGCTATCATGTTCAGCCTTCTCTACATCTGTCTGCTTCTCGGCCTGTTATTCCTTTGCTACACACCTTTCTTGGTCATGAATCACAACAGAAAGCTCGGAAGAAAAGAAGGATTCCGCAAAGCACTTTGCTGGATTACATTCATCGTTTCTTTCGTTGTGTTCCTTGGTTATCTCTCGATTCCTTATACGCAGAAGATTACTTCCCTCGTTGGAAAGTATTACACCTGGTTCCCTGAGACATATGCCAAATGGATGCATTTGTTCGCTTCCGGACAAATCCTTTCTGTCATGAAGCTTTCCTTCATCTCTACAAACCTTTGGTTCAATGCAACATTCTATATCCTTGTCATGCTCATGGTCTTCCAGATCATCTTCTACATCTTGGCATGCAAAATCAAGGGCAAGAAAGCTGTTGCTGTTGAAGAAGAAGCCAAGCCGGTTGAAGAGACTCCTTCTGTCGAGCCTGTTGTCGTCGCTCCTGTTGCCGTTAATGCTGCAGAAGCCACTGAACCCGAAGAAACCCCTGTTGTCCCTGTCGCTGTTGAAACCGTGAGAGTTGCTCCTACAATTCGTGAACTTGCTATCATCAATTCCTTAGAACCGATTGAAGCCTCTCCGATATCAAACCTACCAGGCCTCTATGACACCGAAGTTGAGAAGCTGATTGAACTTCTCGAACCTCAGAAAAACGAAGTATTGGCACACGATGGCGAAACCAGTGATGCCATAGAGGCGAAGAAACTTACTGATACCATCCAACCCGATTTGCCACGAACAGTCAAAGTTCTTCCCGGCATCGATGAGTGGGATGCCAATCCATGGCGCGAAAAAGAACAGAAACTCGAAGATACAACCGTCATTGCTGAACCTGTAGAAGAAAAGCCGGTTGAAGAGCCTGTTACTGAAACAACTGAAATCACCGATGTTGTCACACCGAATGAAGATAATGTTCCTGTTGTCGAAGAAGTTGCCGTAGAAGAAGTCAAAGAAGAAAAAGTCGAAGAGCTGGTCGTTGAAGAAACTCCTATTGTTGAAGAAGAAGTTGCACCTGAAGAAAAAGGTGCTGTAACAAAGGCTGTCAACTTCATCGAAGATGATGGAAAACGTCCTCAGGAAGAAGAACATGAACCGACTGTCCATGACAATACTGAATCCCGTTCTGACCTGAAGCAAGTTGTCACAGATAACGCTCACGAAGATGTCAAGACAGAGAAGTTCAATCTTGAAAAAGATTGGATTCTTCCTGAATACGTTCCGGAAGAGAAGCCGGTGGTTGAAGAAAAGCCGGTCGAAGAGAAACCTGTCGTTGCTCCTGCACCGAAGCCTGTCTCTAACGTCAAACAGGTCGAACTGAAGAACGTTCCTCCGATTAATAAGGATAATAAGCCGAAGATCACTCCTATCGCTCCGATCACTCCTGTCGCTCCGAAGGCTGCTCCTGTCGAAGAAGAAAAGCCGGCAGAAGAGAAGAAGGTCCTTACTCCTATCTCTGGTCCGCTCCATTCCACTGCAAAATCCAAGCACGATAAGATTGAAGTCGTCAAAGCTCAGAAGGTTCGCTTCGAACTTAAGAACTATCAGATCAAGACCTATCAGGGTGACCTCTCCGCTGAAGAAGCCTTCAAGAAAGGTGTCACAAAGGTCCAGCCTACTGTCAATCCTATCTTCGCCAATCAGTCCAATGAGCCTGAATGGAAGCAGAAGAGACGTAACGAGGATATCCGTAAGAACGGTTATACGAACGTTACCACTGTCAACAAGCTCAACGGAAATGTTCCTTCCACTGCCGCTCAGCCGACTACTGGAAAAGCCACATCCATCCGTGATTTGGTAAAAGCACAGAAAGCTTCTAACGAAGCCGCTATCGAAAACACCGAGAAGAAAACAGAGGAGAACAAGATTTCTAAACCGACTGCTCCGATCAACTTCAAACCTGTTGAACCGGTCAAGCCTGCTGAGAAGACTGAGGATAAAGCCAACACTCAGAATCCGTTCTCTGATAAACAGTCTCCCGCCTTCCATCCTATTGCTCCTATCAACAAGAAACCTGGCGCTCCTCGTGCTCCTATCAAACCTGTCGATCCGCTCAAAAAGAAGTAAATTCGAGTATAAAAGCTTCGGAGTCTTCCGAAGCTTTTTTCGTTAATTTTTTCTTGAACAAACAAAATAAGAATGCTAAAATAATCGAGCACATATTTTGAGGCGTGGTGCAGCTTGGTAGCACGCTTGGTTCGGGACCAAGAGGTCATGGGTTCAAATCCCATCGCTTCAACCATTGTGCCCAGGTGGCGGAATCGGTATACGCGTCAGACTCAAAATCTGATGTCCGTGAGGGCGTGCGGGTTCAAGTCCCGCCCTGGGCACCACCAATTATTTACTCCTGGCTTACGTCAGGATTTTTTATTTCTTTCTGATTTCTCACTTTACAATTCATACTTCTATCATATGAGTTGTAAATATTTATTATTCAAATCAACAGTTAGTAACAGCAACACACTTTGTCCACGTATCAGTACTTCTCCTATACTCCTATAAACATTTGATTTCCGTTATGCTAATATATAATTGAACAAAAGAGACATAACGTATGGAATCTAAGAATATTCTTTACAAACCAAAAGATCTTTATGAGAGGCAGTTGAAGCAACAGTATCATAGTGCTGCAGCACAATATTTTGATAAGCTTGTAAAAGAGACAAATACAGATGCCGCTCTTAACGCGCAGCATGTCAAAGAATACAACAATGCACTTGCTAAGCAAAAGGCTGCAGAAAATGAGGTCAGCAAGTCTAACGGATACAAAGCTTTGATCATCTTTCTATGCGTCCTTTGTTTTCTTGTAGGTTTTATTTTCTTTTTCATCGCTATTTCTAACATTTCAACACGTTGGTATTTCTTACTTATAACCGCTGCTCTTGACGGAGTAGGTATCTACCTCATTGTATACACGTGCAAAAACCTCAACACACAGATTTCAAAAAAACAGAATGCTTTGCATACCGCAGAAGAATCGACAAAATCCAAATTGAGTGAATGTTACAATGATATGGCTGTTTTGAATCGATGCTTCGATTGGTCCATGCCTACAGCAATTATGAAAAAAGTCACAGACATCATTGACTTAGACCCTTATTTTTCAAGAGAAAGACTAGATTATCTTGTAAAAAAGTTCGGCCTTCCAAGTGACGGAGAAGATAACGAATCAACTTTGGAAATATTATCCGGAAATATACAAGGAAACCCTTTCGTTCTTAAGACTACTCGCACTGCACAAATGGGTTATCAAAGATACAGCGGAACCCTTACTATCACCTGGCAAACCTATTCTATTAACTCAGAAGGAAAAACTGTCACTCATCATCACACACAGGTTCTTAGCGCATATACCAGTCACCCCGCACCGATCTATTCCACAAATACCGTTCTAATCTACGGAAACGAAGCGGCTCCAAATCTGACCTTCACTCATGAACCATCTGACATCAACCAACTTAGACAACGCGAAAGAGAAAGCACAATCAAACGCGAAATGAAGCAGATTCGAAAGAAGGCTGATAACGCAGTCCAAAACGGCAGTAGATTCACTCCGACTAGCAACGATGCCTTCGATGTGTTCTTCGGTGGATTAGACCGCAACAATGAAGTAGAGTTCCGTCTTCTTTTCACGCCTCTTGCCCAACAGAATATGATGTCCCTTCTTCAGGATCCCCTGCCCTTCGGAGATGATTTCCGTATGATAAAGGACCACATGGTAAACTACATCATCTCGAATCATTCACAGGCTTTCGATTATTCGGCCTCTCCGAATCGATATCAGTCACATAATCTGAATGAATCACGAAATGCTTTCATTAATTATTGCGATGAATTCATTGAAAATCTATTCTTTGACTTAGCTCCGCTTCTTTCCATTCCACTATATCAGATGCACAAACCGAAGGAATACATCTATCAAAGAGACCCTCCTTCCAACTACTCGTACTGTGAACACGAGACGATTGCGAATTCTATGAATAAGAATCTTTTCCGTCCACATGGAGCAGATCCAACCTTACCCGTGATGATAAAATCAAAATACGCATCAAAAAATGGAAAGGTGGATGACGTCCACGTGCACACCTACTCCTATAGAACGACTGAAATGGTAGACTATGTCTCCGTCTACGGAAACGATGGATACTACCATGATGTCCCTGTACCTTGGATCAAATATGATAGAGTCGATAAAGACACATCATTTGATCTAGCTTACACCGGCGCATCAAGGAAGCAATTCAATAACAAACTCAGTGAAAATGATAAGTTCAGAAATCTTGTCACAAATTCAGAAGGACTCTTCCTAGGACGCGGTATGATTTCTCTTCTAGGTCACAATCATTCACAGAAAAATATCGAACAGATTCTGAAAGATGCATTCGAAGAAAAAAATCAACACGAACAGAAGAAGAACCCATATAATAAATAAAGAAAGGAATAAAAAACTATGGCACAATTAGATGAAACAGATGTCAGCTTAGAAAGAAGGGAAGGAAGAGCAGTCCACGTCATCGATAAGAAAGTTCCTGTCGAACTCAACTCGACAGACAAAGCCGTCAATGTTGCGGTTTGGTTTATCTTTATCATCGGTGGCATCGCCTACGCGTTCAAAAAGAACCACGCCAGATCCTACTTCAAGCAGTTAGAGCAGAAGATTCAGCATGATGCCTCCACAATCGATAACTATATGGAGCAGCGCGTTGTCATTCTTCAGAACACAGCAAGACTTCTCGAGAAGGCTATCGCATTAGACAAAGAGACCTTTGTCGATGTCGCAAAGGCACGTAGCGGAATGTCTTCCGATGCTGATGTCGCCCGTAATGAACTTCAGGGCACTTTAGATTCCGCGCAGAGATCTATCGATGTTGTCTTAGAAAGATATCCGGAACTCAAAGCACATCAGGAGATTCAGGATGCCATGCAGCAGAACTCCTATCTCCAGCAGGAAATCACAGCCGCCAGAGAAGCCTACAATGACACTGTCGCACTTTGGAATACTTCCATCTTCTCTCTTTGGGCAAAGAAATATGTTGCCGCAAAAGAAGGCTATACTACCCGCATTCCGTTTATTGCATCTAGCGAACTTAAGGCAAAGTCCAATTCCGTATTCTTCTGATTATTTCTCGATTCTATTCATTGCAACAAAAAGGCTATGGAGGCAACTCCATAGCCTTTTTTGACTTATCCTAATCTTATCTTATTCGTATCGTATTAGATCTGACCTTCCTGGATCTCGACTTTATCGAGGTTGTTGCCATCGCTCTTTCTATGGCCCTTGAAGTGCATCTTGTAGTTGGTGCCCTGAGCAGTCTTAGTTCCAACTTTATCAAGAACAGTCTTCTGCAATTTTCCGGCGATAGTTTTCTGATCCGGATTGACGAAGCAGAGGTAGTAATCATTGATAGCATCTCTCTTCTGTTTGCTGTAGTCGCCACTGGAGAACGGAGTAGAAGCATGGAAGTGTACGGCATCGTAGACATCATAAGTCTGATTCTTCTTTTCGAAGTTGTAGTAGTAGATTCTGAGTTCATCATTCTTATCTGTCGTCCAGAAGTTACTATCATCATAGACTGTGTCTTCCACTGTCTTATAGAAGCCTTTGGCTTTATTGAAGAGGTCTTTGTCCTTGCATGTGAATCCAGCTTTGACAAGATAATCTTTTACTGTGAAGCTCTTGCTATCGATTCCGACTGCTTTGACATAAGTGTCATAGTCAGCGAAGATTTTCTTATAGAGGTCTTCCTGATTAGAGCAATCAAGTGTATAGATAACGTTTTCGTAGTAAACAGTATCAGGGGAGTTGAAATTCTTGATAGTCTCTGTAGGATTCTCGGCAGTGTTTTCGTAGGAAATGTAGTTGTGGTCGTTATCGGCAGGAGTGACAGGAAGAAGGCTTGTAGAAAGTGTGATTCCATCTTTGACGACGATGTTTCCATCTGTGTCGAATGTTCTTTCACGATAGGTGATGAGGTGATCCTGATCATGTTTCTTCTGAATCTCGTCTAATTTGACTAATTCATCCTTGAACAGGGAGTTCAAGTCATTAACAGCCTTAAGCATAGCCTGGACACCAACTTCATATCCCTTGATGTTGGAATCACCAGCGTTGAGCTGGGAGATCTTATAGTTAGCGGAAAGCTGAGCAAGCTGGCAAAGACCATTGACTAAGAAGCCGACATAGGCAATGAAGTTCTTTCTAGGCTGAATGGTCATATAATCCCATTTTTCAGCAACACCGTAAGTATCTTCATAAAGGTCGAACAACTTTAAGGATTTATCAGCAGAATAGGGGACTGTGATATTTTTAGCAAGATTCTCAACAGCGTTCCAAAGATTGTTCTGACTTAATTTTTCAAACTTGAGTTCAGTAAGTCCAACTAAGAATTCCTGCTTTTCCTTATCGAGTTCTTTTGTATCTTCTTTCTTATCTTCCTTAGCGGCAATGTCACCAAGGATAGCGAACTTAGAAGCGACCGGAGTCTGAATCTGATCAAGTAAGCCAAGGACTCCGTTCATGATGTCTTTATTATGGATTTCAACGATCTTTCTCTTAACATCGGTGATACCCTGGGTTAAGGAATTCTGCAAGCTCTTAAGCTGCTGACCAATCTGATCGAACTTCTTCTCTTCATCGCTTCTCATATCGAAGCCCATAGAAGTGAGGACTTTCTTGAAGCAGAACTTACCGACATCGCTAGCGATATACCCGGCAAAGCTTCCGCCAGCGGTCTTAAGACCATCAAGCAAATAGGAAGTGAAGTCGAATCCTGCAACAGCAGGGGCAGCAAACATCGGCTGTATTTTGATGACAAGTCTGTGATTGTCTTCATTTGTATTGGTTTCAACAGCGATAGGAGTGTTCTCTTTTCCATTTAAAGCAACCTGACTTGCAGCAGCAACAGAACCAACACCCATCATTCCAAGTGCGGTAGTAGCTAACAATGCTTTCTTAAATGTTTTCATAATGTTCATCTCCTTGATGTTTACAAATCGTTCAACTTTGTATCTTTGAACGCATATAGTTTATACGTTTTCGTACACTGTGTCAATAGAAAATGTTACAAATTTTATATTTTTGCAACTTTGTATCATTTTAAGATTACAAATATAGATCTTGTTTATCTATATTTATGGAAAATAGGACCAAATTTATATATTTTGCATCTAAAACACACATATATTCCCTTATTCTTGTTCTTCGATACAATTCTATAGCAAAAGTAATTGTGAACGCTGTAATCCGAATATACGCTGTATCAAACAGTTCAGTACAGGGATAGCGACTGTTATCTTAAAATCACAAAAAAGACATGGAGGAGAATCACCATGTCTATGAAAAACTTTCCAATAACTAATCCTTATATATTATAAGGCGCGAAGAATTTTCATGACGCCTTCCTCATCATTGCTATCTGTCTGATAGCAACAGATCTCTTTGATATATGGATGTGCGTTTTTCATCGCATAGGAATAACAGACAGCATTTAACATCTCCACATCGTTAAGATAATCGCCAAAAGCCATGCTCTCTTCCTTATTGATGTGATAGAGTTCCATGACTTTCTTTAATGCGATGCCTTTATCCGCATCGACACTAGAGATATCAATCCAGCTCTTTCCGGACAATACAGTCTTCAGTCCATCTTTGACCTGACGCAATTCGGTGTAATATTTTTCAGCATCTCCGTTCTTGAAATAGATTGCGAACTTGATGATTGCTTTTTCTTCCGCGATTTCAAAGAGGTCTTTTACACCAGTAATCCTATCATAGTATTTTGTTGCTTCTACAATCGCTTCTTCTTCAGAGGATTCCATATAGGCGGATTCATTAGAGCAGAGTATGATGGTCACGCCTTCCAGTTTCTTCAAATCAAATAGGACAGAAACGACATCCTCTTTCTTCATCGTATTCAGATAGATTACGTTACCATGATCGACAACCATGGTTCCGTTTTCCGCAATAAAAACCAGATGATCTTTGACGTCCGCAAATTGTTTTTCTAAAGAGTAATATTGTCTACCGCTTGCAATGGCAACATGAATAGATGGATGACTTAACACAAAAGAGAAAAAATCAGGAGGCAGTTCCTTCTTTGAATTCAATAGAGTACCATCCATATCCAAGGCAATCAGTTTTATCATAGTGAATCCTCTATCTGTCAAAAATAATCGACCTATTCTACCAAAACAGATGAATAATCCAAAACCACGTTAATGGATGCAATATCCGCTTTTCCGCCATCCAAAGGTTTGCAGAACAGTTTTACAATCTGGAATTTCTTCTTTGTCTGTTTCTTGATCAAGAAAGCTCCACGATATTTCGCATTATCATTATCCATAGGAAAATCGATGTAATCCTTATAGATTTCATCAAAGTAATAGACAAAACTTCTGTCCGTCGCATTTTCAGGAAGGACTTCTGTCGTAAAGATATATGGCATGTAATACTCGTCATTATACTGAACTTCCTGATTCGTGTCATAGATCAATCTCATGCTGTTCTTCTCTGCACTGTAATCACTGTTGTCACTCGGTTTGATTGCAAGAGAATCAATATAGATTTTCGGGATAATTCCCTGAGGCTTTGTTCCGAAGATAGCGACAATGACAATTGCAAGGACGGTAGCGGCAAAGACGATAAGAGATACGGATTTTTTCATAATCGTTCTCCTTTCGAATAAACATATTTGATTCTCTGGCAGTACAGATAGATATTCAAAGCAAGGAAAAGAACACCGAGAAGGAGCAGTTTCAGGCTGGCTGTCATCTGGATATTCACTAACCATACCAATGGATCAGATCCGAAGTAATAGAAAAGAAGTGTAAAGAGTGCGCTGCTGACAAAGGCAAAGATGATTGACCTGTTTTCATTCTTAGAAAGGAAGGAAACATCACCGAAGGAACTCTGTGGGTTGGTAAAGTCTAAGGATGCCGAGTATAGTAGATGTCCAAGATAAATCAATAAGATTCCTCCACCGAGAAGCATATTCTCTATTTTCATATCGCTTCTAAGCATTGCGATGACAGAATAAGAAATGATAAGACTTACCGTTCCAAAAATCATAGGGAGGAACAGTTTGCTCGTAATCAGAAGGGAATTCCTAACAGGATAGGTTCTAGCAAGTTTGAAAGCGCCACCTTCCTTGCTGTACATCTTAGCGATGATGCTGTTAGAACTCAATGCGATAAGAAGCGTAATGAATAGGATGGCGACCTGAACATAGGATAAGCCACGGCTATTGAGATCCATAGCCATGAATATTTTACTGATAAGGGCAAGAAGCAAAGGAAGGAAAACAAAGAGACTTGTATAGTTGATCAAATCTCCGTCTTTGAAGTAAAGGAGCATCTCTTTTCTGATTTGGGAAACGAAAGGAGAATGGGTTCTTTCTGTCTTTCCTTTATTGGAAGTCTTCTGCATGATTTCATCATTTCCGCTAGCCAATTTCAGATAGAATGGAGAAGCAAAGGAGAGACTGAAAAGGAATAACAAAGGAAGAGAACAGAGAAGTGTCAAGAAGGTATAAAGTCCAGATAAGGCAGAACCAGAGAAGTAATTGAAGGTATAACCGGTGTAATAGCCTAAATACATCTTAGAAGTTTCATAGAAGAAGGAAAGACGGTTGGAATAGAATCTGAGTCCTTCCTGAATTCTGGTGAAATAAGGACTCCAGTTTGTGAAGATATCGATATTCTCTGGAATAATGTGGATGAGATAGGAAGAAAGAGCAATGATTCCAAGGGTAAAAACAACTGCAATGATTCTTTTCACAACGGCATGGGAATACAAAAACTTCTGAATGAAATATAAAGGCATGGATAGCAAGGCGCTGAGCAAGACAAAGAACAAGTCAATGATAAGAAAGAGGATAAAGATAAGGAATATCATATAGACTGGATAGGAGGAGACAAGATAATATCCGATCAAGAACGGGATTTCCAATGTCAGAGAGCGGATATAGACATTGATAAAGGAGACACAAAGTCTTGTCAAAAATAAAGTGTTTCCGTTTGTCGGCAAAGTGAGAAGAACTTTGCTGTCATTAGAGAAATAGAGATCCTTCGTGACTTTTAAAAGCGTGGATACAAAGGAAATGATAAGAAGAATGTTTGTGATGATGGATGGCACTGTCATCGGAACAAAGGGAAGAAGGGAGAAGATATTCAGCTTGATGCATACTTTAAAGAGAACAAAGGAGACAGCAGCTGCCAAAGCGAAGATGACAACCTTGAGAAGTATATTGACAATCGTCTTCTTTTTGTTTCCTTTGAAATCAATGGATAGAGAGTTGGATAAAAGCATAGAAAGAAGAACAGAAAAGGACTTCCACTCCACATGGAAGAAGGTTCGAAGCTTGGAAGTCTTTTTCTCTGCATTCAGACTCATAATATCTGTCCTTTGCTTTCTTCAAGGAGAAGCTCTTTTGCTTCCTCCTCGTTATCGCTTGTCAAAAGAAGGAAGTCCTTCTCCAAGGTTTCTCTTCTTTCCGGATGTTCGGTCAGATTGATTTCCTCAACTAACTCACCATGCTTAATGATGATGACATCATCGCAGAGAGTTTTGACAACATCAATGATATGACTAGAGAAAAATACAATATTGCCTTTCTTAGCATGTTGTCTCATACATTCCTTGATCTGATAGATACTATTTGGATCAAGACCAGTCATCGGTTCATCCAATATCCAGACTTTCGGTTCGTGAATCAAGGCAGCAATGATAGTGATCTTCTGCTTCATACCATGACTATAGGTTTTCATCGGCTTATCATATCTGGCTGTCATTTCCAGTCTTTTCACCAAATCTTCTTCTCTTTCTTTCTTCGTAGCCTTATCCACTTCAAACAAGTCAGCAATATAACCGATATACTGTCTTCCTGTCAGATTTTCATATAAGGCATAATTATCCGGAACAAATCCGGTATCCTTCTTCGCTTCCATCGCTTCTTCAGTGACATCATGTCCACAGATGGAGATACGTCCTTCTTCAAATCCATGAATGCCGACGATTGATTTGATGATAGTAGATTTGCCAGCACCGTTCTTACCTAAGAAACCATAGATTTTTCCGCCGGTAAGATTAATGGAGAAATCCGCGACAGCATAATTCTCAGCTCCATGGTATTTCTTGTAAAGATGAGATACATTCAGACTGATTTCATTGTTTCCCATAGATGTGCTTCCTTTCTTTTCTTCTTCCAGATAAGCGTTATGTTTGATTCTGTATTCTTTTCTTGCGGCACCTAATAACACGAGTTCATCCGTTATTCTAAAAAGAAGCTCGTAGACAAACCACATTCCAAAGGCTAATAGGATATAAACGAAATAATAGATGAGATCATAGATCAGATGGACTTCGTATTTATATTCACCGATTGTGAACTTAAGGGAATTGGCAAACAGGTCTTTAGCCCATTTACCTAACTTACCGGCGACAAAGTCAGAATTGATGAAGAAGAAGTCGCTTGGTCTACCATGTGCAGTAAGGTAAACGTTGATAAACATAACGAAAGCAAAGTAGACTAAAAATCCTAGCTGAGAGTAAATAAAGTATTTTAATTTTGGCCTTTCGTATACACCAAGCAAAACAACAAGAACCGGCATAAAGAAAGCATAAAGATGATTGATATAGAAATGAATGACAGTCGGAGAAAAGACAGAAAGCGAAGTGGAGAAGTTCGGCATCAGAAGTGCCAAGAAAGCACCGAGAACGTTGATGAAGAAGGTGAAATAATAGACGCCATAATTCTTGAACAAAAGAGTCAAAGGCATCGTATACATGGCAGTATTGCAAAGATGAAGTGGCCAAGAGGTGATATCCTGCCAGATGTCATAACGATTGATCGAGATATATCCGAAGAAGGTTCCTAATGAAATCTGAATCAGGGCAGACTTCTTTTCCTTCTCCGACAATCCGGAAAGGGTAAGATAAAAATAAATTGGCAATAAGAAAGCGAGATAAACGAAAAGACGATGGGATAAGTCACTTGGTTCATGCGGATTTGTGAGTCCAAAAAGCGAGCCACCTAAAATCAAAGATGGAGTATAGGAACTCATCGATGTGAACAAGAACGGGACAGCAAGAACGATCAGTTTTCTGACCTGAAACTTGTCACAGCGTAGCGGTCTCTTTTCTAAATAGGATGTAAAACAATAGAAATCAATAAGAGCAATCTCAACACCCATCAAATACAGACGATAGTCGATATTGTCACCGATGATTCCTCTTACAGATAGAGGCAAAAACAGGGTGATAAGCACAGCAGCAGGAGTCATCACATATCGTCTGAACGAAACAGAACTGTCGCCTAGATAAAAGGAGCAAATCAGTGAAGATACTGTTAGTGCAGTAATCCAATCATTCAATATTGTTGATACGCTTCTTTCCAGATGCGACATGGTAACAAGAGAATACAACTTGTCACAGATAAAATAACTTTGCAGATTCAGATAATCATAATACTTATAGTAATATTGGTTTCCGTCCACAAGATAAGAAACATCGTTTTTATAAAAATAGAATCGTGCAAAGAAAACGACAAAGCCGACAATGGAAAGGAGTGAAAACAAAAAACGGATTCTGCTTTCCTTTTCCGCCATGATGCAGGAAAGCTTTGTCAGGAATTTCAGTTTATGACTTTTGGCTTTTCTGTCCTTTGCAAAGAGATAAAGCAAAACGAAGGAAACGCAAAGAATCAGCCCTACGATTCCAAAAGGCAAATATACCATGGAGTAGGGCTGATATTGTTTCAGCGATAAAGATAACGATAGACTTAGGAAAAACAAGGCAAGAAAAGAAGCAGATAGGATAAGGATTGTCTTGTTTTTCCTGAACAACTGAGAAATCATAAGAATTTAGCTAAGTTTTTTGTAATTTCCTAAAAGGAGGCCGTAGTTGCAGACACCCTTCAATGTAGAAGGATCCTGCGGGTTTGTGGACTGCTTGCTGCCATTGATTGTGGCGGCAAGGCACTTGGAAGCATTATTGAATGTTTCATGCGGAGCATAAGACATAGAGGATGTATCCATTCCAAGAGTGGAAAGGATCGCATACTGGCTGTCGCAAAGGAAGTATTGGCCATCCGGTTTGACATTGACCATGGAATAATGAGGGTCATTAGAATCATCGACAACCTTGAAGGTAATTTCATTGTCAATTCCCGCATAGGCAAGGTTGTTTCCGAAGTCTGTGGAAGTAAGGCTGTTGACATAGGATAAGATATTGGTCTGACTCGAATCCTGACTCATAGCGATAGCTCTCTGGAAGACTAAATCTCTGCCATCCAATGTAGAGAAGACTTTCTTACCTCCAACTGTGACATCGACATTGACGCCACCCTTGTCGACAGGAAGTTCGATGCTTTCATCGTTGATAGGAAGGGAGACCATCCAGAAATCGAATTTGTCAACGTTGTTTTCAGTCTTCAAGAAGGAAGTAGAACACTGATTGTTGAAGAGTGCGTTCATATTCTTCAGGTTGCTTGCTAAGACACTAGCACCATTATAGGCATCAAACCATCCGCCCTTTCCTTCGGTATAGTTAGAAAGAACAGAAGAATCATCGATTGTGATATCTGTCATGCCAATGCTGGAAAGGTCGTTCGGGTAAGCAGGGAGCTCCTGTGTGATTGGATTGACAAAGAGCAAAGGTCCGCCTGCCTTCATCATCTCAGAGTGAGTGATATTGACAGAACCATTTCCATAAATATAGATTGCAGAATTGAAGAGGTCACGGAAACGGCAATCAGTGATGTCCAATTCCATATTATAGATGCTGCCATCGCTAGAAAAATCATAGCCTTCCAACATAGCGGACATATAGACTTTGGAAGTGATGACATTGTCAAACTTGGTATTGACTCTAGTCTTTGTGAGCATCGGTCCGCCTTCTACGATATCGCTTTTCGCGCTGACACCCATATTGCCGCTCATCGCCAAATCTTTGATGGTAAAGGAGCAGGTTTCAGGGTTCACATTGCTTGCATGATTGGAATAGAAGAAAGCAGCATGACTGGAAATCGGCTTGTTGGCTTCCTGTTTCTCACCGGTCTGGGAATCAGTGACGATGTAAGGGAATGCGTCAGCATTACTTTCATCATCATTGAGCATGAGACGATGGCAGTTACCATAGACTGTCACTTCTTCATTGTCTTCTGTGAACTGATGATCGATAATGCCAAGCCAGTCCTTCAAAGAGCCAACAACAGAAGATTCTGTTGCTTCGCCCTCTTCCCAAAGATAGAAAGTAGGCAAATCGCTCTTATTGAATGTGATATCGTTCTGGAAGACCAAAGCATTGGTAGAAGGAAGTGCATTCTCGTGTTTGAACTCTTCCATCTTCTCGTTGTACTTGGAACCGTATACGCCGCAGTTCTTGCTATTGTTC
The DNA here is from genome assembly GCA_963621825.1 of bacterium. GTDB lineage: Bacteria > Bacillota_I > Bacilli_A > RFN20 > CAG-288 > Enterosoma. Next base: position 32,511 of record CAVFFP010000004.1, on the reverse strand, counting down.
AGGGCATACATATCGATTGCCTTTGTGACATTATAGCCAGAGACAACATTGACGTTATAGACAATATCGTTGTCAAGATTCGGATTGGAAAGGGTGAGAGTATACTTTCCAGTGATATCATCCTTGAATTTGACTGTTCCGTTATTCTTCAGTTCATCAACAGCTTCCAAAGCATTTTCCAACTCAACTTTCTCACCGCTTTCATCCTTCAGACTGAAGACAGTATCCGAAGGCATCCTGTCCAATGTGACGATATCGATCGGATTTTCAGGATCCAATGCAGTGACTGTCGGAAGAAGATTGACAGCATTCTCGTTTCCGATATAGTAGACACCGGATTTGATGAAGTCATTCTCATAGCTTGTGCTATCCGGGTCAGTAAGGTTGTTATTGCCAATGGTAGTGACTGTTCTTGTGTAATTTTCATTTGCACTCCAGTCATTCAACTCATACTGAACATCGATGACTTTATAGTCCATTGTGGTCTTGTATTCAACATTGTTCTCTTTGAAAACGACTTCGAAGGTTCTCTTCTCTGTCAATGTGGAGGTGTCGATTGTAGAATAGGTAATCTTATCCTTGTTCTCACTTGCCTTTAATGTATTCAATACATCGTTAGCGGCATTGAGAGTCTGAATCTGTAACTTGGAATAATCAACCGTGCTTCCAATGGTATATGTGCTAGCAATACTATCTTTGACAATTGCGATGGATGCAATCTTCTCATCCTTTGTTGTTTCCTTGTCAGAGGTCTTATCCGAACAGGCAACAAGGGAAAGGTCCATCATCATAAACGACAGCAACAACAACGACATCTTAGATTTTTTCATGATTTTCACCTCATATTAATAAAACAAACCATAGATAAATATCTATCATCCCCGAAATACCGGGGTGGAAACTATTTATACTACTCATTTTCGCATTTTGCAACCTTTCAGGGAAATCCCCTATCCTTTCTCATTATTATATATACGCATACCATCGCTTTTTATCATTTTTGCTATTTTGATAAAAAATCAATCAATTTCTTTTCTTAGTTCAGTATTTTATCATTCATCAAAAACTGTCCATTTCGATTTTTACCTCTGATTCATAAACTATTGACATACGGAATAAGGAGGAAATTGAAATGTACTATTCCAGTGGAAATTACGAAGCATTCGCCCATCCGGAAAAGCCGAAAGATGCCGATAAGAAATCCGCATATATTGTCGGTTCCGGCTTAGGCGGATTAACTGCCGCCTTCTATCTTGTCAGAGACGGAAGAGTTGACGGTAAGAAGATTCACATCTTGGAATTGCTCCCAAGATCTGGCGGTTCCTGCGATGGATATCACGACTTGAACAAAGGCTTCTTCATGAGAGGTGGAAGAGAAATGGACAACCATTTCGAAGTTATGTGGGATGTTTACCGCGATGTCCCTTCCATCGAAACAGAGGGAGTCTCTGTCTTAGATGAATACTATTGGCTCAACAAACATGATCCGAACTATTCCCTCTGCCGTGCTACTGTAAACAGAGGACAGGACGCTCATACAGACAACCTGTTCAAATTAGATAAGGAAGCACAGAGACAGCTTCTGAAGCTCTATCTCACTCCTGAAAAAGATTTAGAGGACAAAAAGATTTCTGATTGTTTCGATGATCATTTCTGGAAGAGCAATTTCTGGCTCTATTGGCAGACCATGTTCGCTTTCCAGCGTTGGTCCAGTGCACTAGAAATGAAGCGTTATATCCAGAGATATGTCCATCATATCGATGGTCTTCCGGATTTCTCTGCACTTCGTTTCACCAAATACAATCAGTATGAGTCCATGATTCTTCCTTTGGAAAAATACCTTAGAGAACATGGTGTCAATTTCGACTTCGGTGTCAAGGTAACAGATGTCAAGATCAAGAGACTCGGAGACAAGTTCATGGCTTCCTCCTTCTCATACATCAAAGACAACGAGGAGCATGTTCAGGAGTTGACGGAAGACGACTATCTCATGATCACCAACGGCTGCTGCACCGATGTCTCCTGCTATGGTGATAATGATACAGCACCAGAGCTTTCCTCTATTAGACCGAACATCGGTGATGGTTGGAACCTTTGGGAAAAGATTGCTGCCCAAGGAACAGAATTCGGAAATCCGAAGGCCTTTGCTTCCAATCCGGAAGAGACCAACTGGATGTCCGCTTCCATCCTTACCAAAAACGAAAGAATCCTCACTCTTATCAAAAACATCTGTAAGAGAGATCCCTTGGAAGGCAAAGTCACCACTGGTGGCATCGTCTCTGTCAAGGATTCCTTCAACAATTGGGCTCTTTCCTGGACTATCAACAGACAGCCTCAGTTCAAAGAACAGCCGGAAGGAAGTGTCATCGTTTGGTTCTATGCTCTCAATACCAATATCGAAGGCAACTATGTCAAGAAAGCGATGAGAAACTGCACCGGAAGAGAAATCTGCATGGAGTGGCTCTATCATATCGGCGCTGACTTGGATGAGATCGAAGCGTTATCCGAGGAGTGCAACACGACAACTTGTTACATGCCTTATATCAACGCCTTCTTCCAGCCGAGAAAGAACTCCGACCGTCCTCTTGTCGTACCGCACGGTTCTCTTAACCTTGCCTTCTTAGGCCAGTTCGCCGAAACTCCTAGAGATACGATTTTCACTACGGAATATTCGATGCGTACTGGTATGGAAGCAGTCTATACCTTGATGGATATCGACCGTGGTGTTCCGGAAGTCTGGGGTTCCGCTTATGACATCAGAGAGATGTTAAGAGCAACCTATTACGCATTGGACAAGAAGAAGATTACGGATGCCGAGATGAGCTGGAAAGAAAAGATCCTTCTCAAGAAGGTTTTATCCAGTATCAAGGATACCGACATCGAACTTTGGATTAAGGATTCCAAATTAATCTAATATATAAGTTATGGCCCATGGAGACATGGGCCATTTCTATTGTATCCATTTTTATATATTATTATGGATTTGTCTTTTGATTCATCTCTTTATAAGTCTTCAATCCTTTTAAAAATGAGATGATTGTAATAGCCTCCATAAAATAAACTAACAAGATGCCGGAAGATAAAAACACGGCACTCTTCACACTGTTGAATCCGCCATTTGCAACAAATGCTGTATTCATAAGGGTCAACAAGGTAACACCAGTACTGATCAGAGTCACATTCAGAATCTGTCGATTGAAGAGATTTCTGTCTTTTCGGAATTCAACACATCGTTTCGATAAAGACAGAAGCTTAACAAATGCAAGTGCCGCAATAACAATGGAGGATGTGTTGGTGATATTGACCGAGGTTTGAAAATAGGCGAGTATGGATGCTGTCAAAGCGATAGTGCCTGTCAGATAAATCATAAATACAGATGTGAAGACATAACCCGACTTCTTAAACGGAATACCCTTTTTCATCCATCGATACTCTTCTACAAAGATTGTGATTCGGACTGTAAGAAGAATCAGATAATAGAAAGAACTGAAAAGGTTGAAAAACACATGAAACAGGATTCCAATCGTAGCATTGTAGATGACAAGGATAGAGGTGACTGTGATAGTGAAAAGAAAGGATAACAGCATCCACCTGTCTTTTTTGAAAAGTTTCATGCTTTCTCCGATATCGGCATATAATCGATTTTCTCTTTTTTCTTATGCACGGAAGCACTTTCTAAGCGTGCACAGACTTTATCCGCATGAGAAAGGATCCATGCTTCTCTGCTGAAAGGAATAATCCAAAACGTGAGCGGAAACATGTGTGAACGGATCATATTCATCTCTTTGCGATTCAATACAAATCTCTTTTTCGCGTTTCTTAATGCAAAATAGGGATGACGAAACCCGTGTAAACGATGACCTTCATGTGCATGATGCCAATCATACAGATAGTAGTCATGAAGAAGAGAGCCTCGTATCAAAGAAGCATAATCGATATCAAGATTCTTATTTTTCGCATAAGAATACGCATATAAAGCCACACGGAAACAATGACTGTAAACCGTATAATGGCCATGGGCCACATACTTTTTCAGCAGTTGATATTCAGGATGAGTAAGAATGGGAAGAGCTACTTTCCGAAACTCAGAATCGTATTGTAATTCAATCATCTTTTCTCCAAATCCAGAATTTATCCTTCTAATCGGATAAATGCTTTATGATCATCAGTTCAATTTTACCATATGTGGAAAAGAATACGATGCTTACTACTGAAAATCATGCCTATTTGTTTTAGTTGTCAAGAAGAGAAAAAATAGATATAATCACCGCATGGAAAACACAAAGAAAAACATTGCGCACTTCTTCCTAGATACTCTGAAAGGTATCACATTAGGAATATCTGTCGCCATCCCAGGCCTGAGCGCCGGAACAATCGCTGTTGCAGAACGCTGTTATGATACGATTGTCGATTCTGCTGCCGGATTCCGTAAAAGTCCGAAAAAGAATTTTCTGATTCTTCTTCCCTTTGTTCTCGGCCTATTGTTCGGAGCATTAGCAGCATTTGTCGGAATACAGAAAGGATATAATCTTGCTCCCTTCACATTGACCGGGTTATTCGCGGGCCTTGTATTAGGTTCTCTTCCGGTCGCTATCGTAGAATTGAAAAAAGGCGAAAACATAAAATCAAAGCTTATCCACGCTATTTGTTTCATTCTTTCCCTTGCAATCGCTGCCGGTCTTGGTATCGTCACAGCTCTGAACAACTTCGAATTGAATGAACCTTTGAACAATCGAGTCTGGTGGATGTACATTCTAATTTTGATAGCCGGTATCATTGCTGCCTTTGCATGCGTTGTTCCTGGAATATCCGGTTCTATGTCTATGATGGTTATCGGCATGTATTATCCTATCCTAGATACATACTTAGGTGAAAACGCAATTTGGCATAGCGGTGACAGCTCCTTCATTATCACAGGCATTATTCTCGGCTGTCTTCTTGCTCTTGGTATTCTTATCGGTCTTGTCTTATCGTCTAAAGTGATGAAATATCTTTTGACCAAGCATCGAGTCAGCACCTTCTATGCCATCGCAGGATTGATCATTGGTTCTGTTATTTCTATGTTTATCAATTCGACTATCTATCCTCTCTATCCGACAATCAAAACCTGGGACTTCATCACTGGTTCTGTTCTTGCAGTTGTTGCGTTCGGTGTTGTTCTCTTCATCACTTGGCCTAAAAAGGCAAAAGAGGAAGTAACAACTCCTACGTTATAAAGCAACTCGTATTATTGACCGGCACTGAAATAGTGTCGGTCTTTTTAGTTATGATAACATTCAGAAAGCAAATGAGCTATACTATTTTTCAGAGGTATATACTATGAATATTTTAAAGAACATCAAATTTGAAGAAGCATCTAGGTTAAAAGATGAATTATCTTATCGTCCTGGCGAGATCATCTCTAAGACATTAGTTCAGAACGAACATGTCAGCATCACTCTCTTCTCCTTTTTCAAAGGAGAGGAAATCTCCGCACATCAATCCAATGGCGATGCCTTTGTCTATGTTTTGGAAGGTTGTGGAAAATTCACAATCGGTGGAAAAAGTCATCTTGTGAAGGAAGGCGAATACATCGTCATGCCGAATCATGTCGATCATGCTCTCTATGCAGAAGACAATTTTAAGATGATGCTTACAGTCATCTTCTGATATTCTGTTTTTTATTGACATCGCAAGATAAAAATAGCATAATATCTTTCGCGTCAAACCAGCGCAACCATAAAGAGAAGGTGAGGGACAAGCCCGATGACCCTTCAGCAACTTACTGATTCAGCAAAGTGCTAAAGCTTGAATGATGGGATCAACAGAAACATATGTTCTCCCAGTCTCGCTGGGAGAATTTTTTTGAAGGAAAGGGGCATATTATGCATTTATTCAGTTCTGAGCAGGTCAGCAAATGGCATCCCGATAAGGTTGCCGATCAGATTTCCGACTCCATTCTTCAGTGGTGTCTTTTCAAGGACAAGAAGAGCAGAGTCGCTATTGAAACTTTAGTGAAATCTTCCTCTGTTTATCTCGCAGGTGAAATCACCTGTTCCGAAGAGAACATTCCTTACCATGACATCGTCGAAGAAGTCATGAAGAGACTCGGTTATTCCTTTACAGAGCTCATCGTCAATGTCAACAAACAGAGCGTTCAGATCGGCGCTGCCGTCAACCAGGACGAGAAAATCGGAGCCGGAGATCAAGGTATGATGTTCGGTTTTGCAACAAGAGAAACTGAAAGCCGACTTCCTTACGGATTTGACATTGCTAATCGTATTATCGATATCATCACAGAAGACATCGAAACCAATCCGAATACTATCCTTTTAGGAGATACAAAGACTCAGGTTACTGTGGATCTCGATAAGAAACAGGCAACACCGGAAATCATTCTGATCTCCGCATGTCACAAAGAAGGTTTGACTATCGAGACAGTCAGACAATATTTACTCGACCTGATGAAAAAGAACGGCATCGAAGCTAAGAAGTATATTCTCAACCCTAGCGGTTTATGGACATTAGGTGGACCGAATACCGATTCTGGTCTCACCGGCAGAAAAATCGTCTGTGATCAGTATGGTGGATATTGTCCTGTCGGCGGTGGTGCTTTCTCAGGAAAAGATCCAACTAAGGTGGATAGAACTGCCGCTTACATGGCAAGAGAACTTGCCATTCGCATTCTTGAAAACTTCCCATCTGTGAACGTTGCGGAAGTCGAACTTGCCTATGGTATCGGTATCGCCGAACCGATTTCCGTCTCTGTCACATGTGACGGAGAGAATGCATCCAATGAGATTTATGACTTCGTCAGAACTTTCGATCTTACTCCTTCCGGAATGATAAACTTCCTCGACATGAAGAACATCGATTACAGAAAAATCTCTGGCGGATGCCACTACAGAAAACGTATCAGCGCCTTTCATCTCTAATACATCTCGTATTCAACAAATCAAATTGTAAAAGCCATGACCTCAGCCATGGCTTTTACTTTAATCATTTTCCAAATAGATTTCGATAATCTGTTTTTCATTCATATTATGAACGAATTCAACAACTAATGTGTCATTGTCCAGTGCTTCAGAAGTATTAGATAAGACTTTTGCTTTCATGTTTCTCTTATGAAGAGAATAGCTGACTTTCTCACCATTGATACGGACTTCTTTGATATCTTTCTGATACAGCATATGGAATTTCAGTTTCATATTCTTTGATTCAGAGAAATATTTTCCGTCAAAGTGGCCTTCTGATTTATCTAATGTCATAGTAAATGCATTTTTCACCTTATCATAACACGCAGAATAAGGCATAATTCTTCTTTCACCATGCTGATAGCCAAGCGTTTCCCTATCATCCTCATAAAGGAAAGAGGAATATTTATCCGTATACGAAGGATAATAATCCAATGTAAGATCATTCCAGTCTTGTTCTTTTGTATTGTTATTATCCTTTGCTAGCAACAAGACACTTCCTCTTTTCACATAAAGAGGCATTTCATCTAACGGACTGTTTCTGACTGTTGTGGATTTATAGCGATAGGTCTTTCCAGTAAAGAGGTCCATCCACTCTCCTTTCGGGAAATAGACTTCGTTCTTTTTCATCGCACTCGGCTTGTCTTGGAATAAGGCAAGCTTTGCACCTCCATCGTTTTGGAAGTATTCAATCACGACATGATGATTTCCTTTTTCAATGATTCCTGTCGAACATTCCGTTGGAGCGTGATTCGTCCAGTCTTCAGCTTGCAGTATTCCATCGATATAGATACGAATTCCATCATCAGAGAGCGCGGTAAATATTGCGTTTTTCTTCCATTTCATATCAAATTCGAATCTTGCAGAAAAGTCATTAACCGGAACACTTTCTTCAATTGCATTTCCGTTCAATTCAAATTCGAGACGTTCATAATCTTTCTGCAATATCGGTTCACCCTGTAAGTCTTTTCCTTTATAGAATGTTGCATGAACTGGAGTAAGATAATCGGCCCGTTTCAGTTCTCTTCTATCCTTCTTCAACAGCAAAGGAGTAGCAGAATAGGAAACAAGAAGGTTACAGAACGTGTACTCTGTCGGATGGGATTTTGAAGCAACATCACTGGTATCGATATAATCCAGGGACTGACAAAGAGGTGTTCCATCCATGTAGCTCTGATAAGCGCCAGCGTAAATCATCGGAAGGAGTCGATATCTCAGTTTGATGTAGTCTCTTACGATGTCCGTTGTTTCTTCATCGTATTGCCACGGTTCTCTTGTACGAATGACATAATTCGTACAATGTGGTCTTAATATCGGGAAAAAGCATCCCATTTGCATCCATCGGATGAAAAGTTCCTTATCCGGATTACCGACATGACCACCACAGTCCGGATGAACATAAGGAATACAGTTCATTCCGGCCTGAAGGATATTGACAATATTTTCACATAACGAATCAGAAGTGATATCTCCTGTCCACTGGAACGGATAACGATGTGATGCACTGTTCTGAATACCGAGATAATTTCCATTTGCGATATTATCGACATTGCTCATAACAACAGCACGGCGTGGATATTTGTTTCCATTCAGATGTTCTTTGTAATAATTCTTTTCCACATCGTGGAAAAGGTACATGCCCCAAGTTTCAGGATGAATGTAACTGTCCGGAGAGATCAGTTTTGTAATCCAATTACGGTCATACCACCAGTAATCCAATCCAATGGACAACATACTCTTAAGATTATCCTCACGGTATTTCACTTCACAAGGCGACAATAGATTCTTTGCCTCTTTTCGCGGTTCCGGATGGTCGTTGAACATAATTTCGATATTGTTCTCATGTGCGGTCTTAAGATAAAGAGCCATGTCTGGGAACAGTTCGGTGTTGATATCATATCCCATTCCATTGCTCATTTTTCTCCAATCCGTATCGATGACAACATTATCCAAAGGCATGTCATGTCTTTGATAATCATGGATGATTTCAACAGCCTCACTTTGCGAATACGGGTAATACTTTGAATTCCAAGAACCAAACGTAGAGAGCCTTACCATTTCCGGTCTTCCTGTGATATCCAAATAGAGTTTTCTAAGCAGTGTTGGATTTTGATCAGCAAGGATGAGGTAAATGTCTTCTGCATTTTCATCAATTTCATAATCATCGAATTCGCTTGCGTTCTCGGAATAATGATATCCGTGTTCCGGAACGATGATTCTCGGTGAATCACTTATAGCGTAAACATCAGGCGTTTTTTCCATTTCCGGAAGTTCACCTGTGTTTTTCAAAAGGTGATAGCGATAGACTTCTTTCTTCTTTCTATAAATAGAAACAGCGGAGAGACCTTTTACTTTCTTATCGATACGGATATGATATCCGGATAATATTATCTCGAAGTAATTCTTTGTCTCTTTCGTTACAAACTCGATATTCTCTTTGTAGAAATCTCTATTCGGTATAAAGAAAGTGTCTCTGTCTTCGAAAGTACCATTCTTTGAAAATTCAGCTCTTACAATCCTATCAGACAAAAGTTCGATTCGTAGATCTTTATAAACTAGCTGTTTCATATTTTACCCCTTTTCTATTTTATATTCGGCTTGAAATCAAACTCAAAGACATGTGGTATTGTTCCGTCTATCTCATATTGTGGATGAACAGGAGCACCCCAGGAGTCATCGCCTCCAACTCCTCTCATCATTCCTAATATCTCAAGATGATGATAGTTGCTTTCTCCTAATTCCTCTTCGTGTTTTGCTTCATCGATACGGAAAGAGGAATACTTTTGGAAATGAAAACTGAAATAGTTCTTATCATATGTGAATAAGAGTGAAGTCTCCTTGTTTTTCAGCTCCAGATATCTCGTGTCTTCTCTATTTCCGCTTTCCTGTGGATAGATATATTGTGTCATTCCATCCTCGATATTAAGGTCGTAAATACCAAGTCGATTTCCATCTTTTCTGTCGGAATAGCTTTCTAGATATCTTCCGTAATAGGACAAATCTTTTATATCCTTAGCCAGATAGAAATGAAGGCCGAATTCACCTAATGTCTTCAGCATGGCAAGAGGTTCATATTCTAACTTTACATGAACATTAGAATCACGTGTGACGGTATATGTCACATAAACTCCTTTTTTGTTCTCTTCATCCATCAGATAGTGGTATCGAATGGTAAAAGCGTCCTTCTTCGTCGTCCATTCTATCTCATTGACATCGACAGTCATGAAACGACTATAGGAATAGGCTAGTTTTCCCCGGGAAAGATAATCGTTTGTCTGATCGTTGTTTGTGGTAGCACGAAATAATGTAGGCACAGCGGTAAGAGAGAGATACTCCTCTTCTTTATACTTGATTGAGATAAGGCCGGAAAGTGCAAAAGACAGGTTGGTTTTTGAGAAGAGAAGTGACAAATCTCCACAGGTTACACCAATGTTGTATCTGCCATCTGTCACTATAAGTTCGTCTTTAGTCGATGAAATGATTTTTTCTTGTTTCTTTTGAATTACAAAATCCTGATAAGATATTTCATCGCCGGATTTTAATCCGAACAAATCTTCAGTCAGATAGACGGAAACTGTCAAAGCGACATCCTCTTCTTTTCCAAATGCCATGGCAGGTATGTCAAGAGAGATAATTTCACCTGGATGGAAAGCCATAGTTTCATCTAACACATCTCTTTTCTTTCCATCGATGAGATAGGATAGCACGATTCGATAATTGCTAGTTGTAAAGAGAAGTTCGTTTTCTAATATGATCTTTCCATTTTTCCTGCTGATATAAAACGGCTGATACAAATGTTTCATAGCTAACGCTTTCGAAGAAAAATGCGCGTACTTTCTGTCAGCAAAGATCACACCATTGCAACAGAAATCATGATCATTCGGTTTATCAAGATAATCACCACCAAAATGAAGATGGTCCGTTATAGTCTTGCCATCGAAATATAATCCTTGGTCGATATAATCCCAAATAAAACCACCTTGATAATTAGGATATTCTCGTACCAAATCATGGTATTCTTCTAAATTTCCGCAGGAATTACCCATGGCATGTGCATATTCACACTGTATATACGGCTTGTTCGGATATTCTTTCAATAGCTGAGGAATCCATTCCGGACGGAAATACATTGTAGATGTGACATCGCTTAGATATGACCATTCCTTATAGAGATTGTAGCCTTCGTAATGAATAATAAGATTCGGATTCAGTTTATGAAGTGCGTCTCTCATCTTAGCAAAAACAGCGCCTCTTCCCGCTTCGTTTCCTAAACTATACATAAAGATGGAAGGATGATTTTTATCGCGTAGATACATTCTTCTAACTTTTTCAACGCAGATAGTTATCCATTCCTCTTTGCTGGCGGGAAGAGGAGTGTCTCCGTTGATCCAGCCATTGTATTGCTGATTTGTGCCGTGTGATTCAAGACATGCTTCATCCACGACATAGAAGCCGGATTCATCTGTCATATCATAGAACTCGTTACGGTTAGGATAGTGACAGGTTCTGATTGCATTTACATTGTTTTTCTTCAAAAACTCTTTATCGAACTGTATATCTTCCATTATGACGTTTCTGCCTCTATAGGCATTCCATTCATGACGGTTGATGCCTTTTACAATCAATCTCTTTCCATTGAATAAAAGGATTCCTTCTTTAATCTCCACTTTCTTGAATCCGAAATGTTCTTTGACGATTTCATAGATTCTTTCTTTGTCGCTTACTTTTATAATCAACGTATATAAATTAGGATTCTCTGCACTCCAAAGTATGACATCGGATAATGTAGTCTGATAAGTGTCAGACTCCGTAGAGTCATTGATGATGGTTTTTCCATCCTTATCTATGATGATTATCTGTTTGATGGTATTCTCTAATCTTCCTGTCATATGAAGAGAGATGTCTCCGTTCATGTTATCCAGATCGACATTTGTCTCTACTGAAATATCATAAATATGTTTTTCAGGAAGTGTGAAAAGACTCACATCACGGAATAGACCCATGAAGCGGAAAAAGTCCTGATCCAACAACCAGCTAGAAGAAGAATACTTGAAACATAGTAACGCTAATCTGTTTTCTCCGTTTTGCAGATACGGGGTAAGATCGAATTCGGAATCTAAATACAGATTTTCTGTATATCCAATCTGTTTTCCGTTCACACAAAGAAATAATCCGGATTCGAACCCTTTGATATCCAAGATGTATCTATTTCCATCAATAAGGTTGAGGTTGATATCTTTCCAATAGAGCATGCACGGATTCTTAACACTCAATTCATTGCCTTCTTCATTTCGGTTATATCCGTCAAACGGATATTCTGTGTTCACATACTGAAGTTGTCCGTATCCTTGAAGTTCGCAGGATAAAGGCACTTCAATATCTTTTTCTTTGCTGATGTCATAATTTCTGTCAAGATAAGAATCAATGGAGTCCGGATAATCATCAAAATATCTTCCCTTCCAGATTCCGGAGAGAAGTGTTTCTTCGTTTTTGTTGTTTAGATAATTCTCTTCACTAGAATAAGATTGAAATCTGCTACGTGATTCCAACAAATTGATTTCATAAACGGACTTATCGAATAAGATTCTTTTATACTGATTCATCGTTCTTTCCCGCTTTCAGTAGATTCATTTTAGCATATTCGTACATCTTTACTACTAGTTATTCAGCCTTAATTATAATGACAACATCCTTATTGATTTCTTCCTCACATGGCCCTATCATCTAAAAGGTGAGGAAGTCTTAGAATGAAACGATATACAAAAGAAGAACTAGAGAAAATCCAACACGACGTGTTTTTCTTTCTCACTGAGGAAGAGAAACTGAAAGTCGGAGTCAAAGGCATCGCGAAGATACGTTATCCGGAAGGTTCTATCTATACAGGACCGGTGGAATTCATCGGAAAATCATTTGAAAAAATCGGCTACGGAGTGCAGGATTTTACAAACTCCACAGTCACATGTGAAACAGTAGGCGGTCCTATCGGAGATACCCTGTATCTTTATGAGGGTATGTATGACTATAAAAAGACACAATGGATCTACGGGGATGGCATCTTCTATTTCCTGAAAGATGGTAAGCCGAATTGTTATTTTCCTGGATATTTCAGTGGAACATCTTTTGTCCGTGAATATCAGGGACAGGATCTTGAGTCGATGATTCTGCCAGGTTTTAAAAACACAAAACGTTTAAAAGAACTTCACCCTAATCAAATAAGAATCGCAAATATGATTCAATCATCCAAAGAGAATACACCCTTCGATTTCATGTTGATTGGAGACAGTTATTTTGATTTTCTGAATATCAACCATACAAAAGATAACAGAACTTTGACTGATGTATATTCGGAAGGAAACAATCTAGTGAATTATGGAATCGGTGGCTTCCGATTCTGTGACTTTCTTCCTTTTGTCGGAGAACTTGTCAAGAATTCCCAACCTAAAAATATCATTGTCAATCTTGGATTCAATGATATTCATAATGGGAAAAGTGCCTCTGAGACATTAGACGATTGCCGTACTTTCCTAAAAAAGATCTTTGCCGAAAAGCCTGATACAAGAATATATCTTCTCGGCGTTTGCCATTATCCTTTATTTACTGGTTTTAGAAAAGAGGAAGATATCTACAACATTCAATTCGAAAGTTTCGCAAAAGAATTTGATAATGTCTCTGTCATTCATTCAGAAGATGCTTTTGATGATGCCTTTTGGAACAGAACTGATTGGAAAGACTATATCGAACCGGATTTGATTCATCCTAACATGAACGGATATCGTCTTTGGATGCCTAGATTCTTAAAAGAAATCGATGGTTATAAACTTCCAAAAGACTATGATTGAATCCAAAAAGCTTATGCCTTTCTGAATCTCTCCAAAAGGTAAAGAATCAATAATCGAGCTGAATTAGAGAAGAGACAGTTCTTGTCCTGTAGCATCTCTTTTACTTTGGAGGACGAACATAACAAAGGATCGATATCCTCAAATTCTTCCTTATCTTCTTTTCCCTTTGTTTCCAGTTTTGCAATGACAACGGCATTGCATTCATCTGACAACCCTTCTGATGTCGGTGAGGGAGGAAGAAGCAATTCGATTTCTGAAACATCATATCCTGTCTCTTCTTTCACTTCTCTTTTTGCGGTTTCTTTAATGTCCTTATCTTCTTTATCCATCAATCCAGCGGGAAAAGAAATAACTTCGCAATTCAAGGCGGGTCTGAACTGTTTTTCAAGAAGCAGATACAGTTCACCATCAATGATTTTATAGCATCCGATCAAAACAGCATCCGGTCTATCATATTCGCCACGATAGATTCTTAGATCCTTTTCTTCTTCATTTCTGGAAGCGACAAAATAAGTATAGTCTTTCTCTTCTCCATCTTTGTATACCTTATAATGTATAGTATAGAAATTCAGAAAACGGTGCTCTGTTTCTTTCTCAACCGATGATACTTTCCATTTCATAATATGTCTAATTCTCTCCTTGTTTTTCCAGATCCTTTTAATGATACCATTTTTTGAAAGAGATGCTCTCATTCGTGAAAATGACTCATTAAAATTATTGTTTTATATAAGGCTTCTTCTACATTAAAATCAAGTAGAAGGAGATACTTTATGAAAAAGATCAAGGGTTTATTGTTCTTTCCTATTACGGCATTCACGTTAATGCCAAATTTTGAGATGGAAACAAATACCGTACCTAGCGGTTATACGGAGTTGTATTCTGGAGTTTATGTATCAAAAGCGCCGGATTTCTATTCAGACGAATTTGAGTTGAGCTTCATCGTCGATGATAATTTGGAACTTTACTACAGTCTGAATTATGACAATTCCGATGTTTCCAACATGACATTGTATGATAAACCTATTACCATAAACAAACTTACTTCAACTGACATCAACGATTTTCCAGTCACAAGTTCTGTCGACGCTATATTAGCGGACGATACAGAAGGAAAGTGTGTCTCAGACATCTACATCAACAATATTCAAAAAATGGGAAATTATGTTTTGTTTGATAAACAGCCTGTTGTAAAAATCAATGTTGTCAACAAAAGCACAAAAGAAACAGTTTATAAAAGGTCTTTGACCTACATCATTTCTGATAAAGTGACGCAGAGCATCAAGATACCTCTCATTTCTCTTTCTCTTCCTTATGATGAATTCATTGGTGAAAATGGTTTCTATAACAAGATCAGGGAAGATATCAGCAAAAGAGCTGACTTAGAATATTTTGATAACACCTATGATGAGTATTTTTATAGAAACACCCAAGTAAAACTGGGAGGTAACTGGACAGTTGGTTATCCGCAAAGGACACTGAATCTGAATTTCAACAAAGATGAAAACGGAAAGAAAAACGAAAAAGTAAAGTCCCACGTGTTCAAAGAGCGTACAAAACGTGCTAATGATTCAGAGAGGCTAACGAATTTAACAAGATTCAGACTTCACAATGGAGGAAATGCGTTTGAATCCTCTACTAGAATCAATGATGCCATCCTTCAGGAAATCATGAAGGACGGCTATGCTGCTACGACAGGATACCGTCCCGCAATTGTCTATATCAACGGGGAATACTGGGGACTGATGTCAATAAGAGAACACTATAAGGATATCTATTTCGAAAATAATTATGGTGTCGACAAAGACAATGTCATAACCTACGATTTGAAGGGGACGTGGTCTGTGGATGAGGGCGATGAGGAAATCGGATTGAATAAGTTGAATGAAATGGAAACTTATCTTTCTAGCAATGATTTCACCAACGATACCGTCTATCAAAAATTTATCGATACCTATTTGGATCTCAATTCCTTCCTTGATGTTGTTCTAGCCCATGCATATTCAGGCAACTGGGATTTCATCGGAAATTTGAACAATCTTAAAATGTGGACTGTGGCATCTAGTAGTGACAATAGCGAATATGAGGATGGTAAATTCCGTTTTGTTCTTCACGATGCCGACTTCGCTTTCAATAGTTATGAGAATCCCTTGTATCCGTATCACGCAAATGCCTATTGTAAGTTCCCGCTTTTTGAGAAACTGATGTCCAATGCTTCTTTCCGCACCTCTTTATATGATCGAGCAGTTGAACTCATTGACACAATCCTTTCCCCTTATCACTGCTTGGATACCATGAATAAGATGATTGATGAAGTCAGACCTTATCATGACTTTTCCGCTTTGCGTTGGGGGCAACAAGAAGAGAATTTGTCTATTTGGAATGAGGAAGTCAACAATGTTTTCGATTTTTTTATGAAAAAGAGCAATACTTTTGTTGCTGAAATCAGCAACATTCTCTGTATGTATTAGGAGAAATTATCATGAAAAAAGCATTATTTTTATCCGTCGTTCTTCTTCTAAGCGTCTCTTGCAATGCTCCGGAATCTAACTCCAGTCCTAACTCCGAAAGTCAAATTTCATCTACCGATTCAGCGACAAACAATGAAACGGAAAGTCAGACTAATCACTCTGAGACGATAGATGAACGTTCCAATTTGATCATCAAGTACTACTATGAAGATGGGACATTCCTATCCAAAGACACAAAAACAGTATCTCCAGGAGAATCTTATTCTTTTCCTGTGAATATCGAGATTCCTTTTATGTCTCCTAACATGACTACAATCGAAGGCATCAAAGAAAACAAAGAAGAATCTGTCAGCGTCTTTTTTTCCTACAACAAAAAAGTTATAGAAAATCCGAAAGTCAACACTCATTATTCATCCTTTATGGGCAATCCGAACTATGGAATTTCTTTTACCTTCTATGCTAAGGCATTAAAAACGAATCAAACTTTATTCAAGGGCACCGATTTTGAAATCACGAGTTCGTACATTTCTGATAATAGCAATACACTCTACTATTCGGAGTCCTATATTGAAAACCAATATGATTCTCGTCTTAGTCTTGCCGATAATGAAGAGGCCATATATACGTTCTCTTTTTTCTCAGACAAAGCAGTAATCTATAAAAACACACATAGAATCTTTTCTATTTTCAATAATAGAACAAGTGGGAATGAATATCCGATTTATAACTCTGTTTACAAAAATATTTTATATAGCGTCGAAGAAGATGGTTTTTCTTTAGGCAATAAAGAAATACACGATTTAATCGTTTCTGAAGGAATTGGTCAAACGGAAGTAGTAAAACGAGCAAACGAATATATCATCACGGAACTGCAGTATGTGGATGAGAACGAAAACATCATCGAGTTGCATAGCAAGGCCGCAAAAGAGCCCTATTCGTATTCTTTTTCTGTCAGTGATCTACCGAATTACAAAATAGATGACACTTCAATTCTCTCCGGTTATGCAGAAACAAGCAAGACTATTAAAGCAAAACAGATTTTCACTGGAAGTGATCATACGCTCACTGTAAACAAGATTGACTCTGGCAATCAACTCGGTTGGAGTGATGAGGCAAAATGGCTGAAATATGCCAATGATTTCACCGGCGACTTTACAATGAAACTGACCGTCCTGAATTATGGTGCCATCAGTTTTGATTCAAAACCGGAAAGCGGGTATGACATCTGTTGGAGAACCATTCTTCCTATTGTTTACGATTCAAATACCAAGGACAGATGGGTTACCCGTTTGGATTGGTTTGGATGGATGGATGATATAAACGGCGACGGCAAAAACATCGGAACATCTGCTAACTACAATAACAGCGATAGCTATGTTTTCGATTATAATACGGATCTTTATCCCATCTACAAAGAGATGGAAATCGATATGACTTATTCTAGACGAGGTGATACTCTCTATTTAGATTCTGTCATTAAACCAAAAAGAACACCATATCTAGGACAACAATATCAATATCATTGTGCCTTATATGGTGTTCAGTCAGACTCTTTGTCTTTCGCGTTATCCGCAGAGGACAGCATCGGAATCATCACTTCACTTCAGTATTGATCTTCTGTTTTTTCAATTGTCTCTTCTTTCTGATAGAGATGACGAGCAAAACAATACCTAATGCAACAAACACAATCGCAAGTGCACCTAATATGTAGGAGATAATCTCATAGCGACTTACGATAGCATTTTGTTCGGCCCACGCTTCCGTTCCTTCCTTTTGACCTGCCAAGCCAATTGCGGCAAAGACAGCCACAATCAGGAAAACAAAGAATCCAACTAGACTGCCGCCTCCAAGAATCAACGATAAAACGCCACTTACAATACCGACAGTCGACTTCGTGTTTTCACTTTTTTGCTTCATGCTCTGTTACTCCTTACCTCATTTTAACGGAAATAATGAACATTTTGCAAGTCTATGTCAAAGATTAGGGTTGTGTACGATGCTTTTTCTCTAGGATTTCGCGAATATCATCCGTCGTATAGACATAGGTTTTTGCACAGAAGTCACAATTGACTTCGATGTTTTTTCCTTCCTCAATCATGGAATTCAGGTCAGAATCTTTCAAAGTTCCTAATACCTCTTTGCCTCTTTCATAAGAGCAGTTGCAACCCCAATCGACCTGTTTTCTCTCCGTTATGTTAACGTCGAATCCTTCTAAGGCGGAATTAAGGATGTCTTCAATTGTCTTTCCTTCCTGTAGCAATTCTGTTACAGATTTCATATTCGAAAAATTATTCTGCAGTTTTGTGATGACCTCTTGTTTCGTAAAAGGCATCAGTTGAATGATGAATCCGCATGATGAAATAACCGTCCCATCATCATCCGTCACTACTCCTAATTTAACGGATGTCGGTATCTGTTCGGACTGAACAAAATAGAATGTGAAATCATCCGCGATGTCACCGGAATGCAAATCGATAGAGGAAACATATGGTTCCTTTAATCCCATATCACGAATCACTGTCAAAGATGCGTTAGGTCCTATTGCATTCATAATATCAAAAGGAGCGGATTTGTCTTTGGCCTCTACAGAAGGATTAGAGACATACCCACGTACAGTGGCATATAATCCAGAGGTTACGATGATATGATGCATGGGACCATCGCCGAGAATCTGGAGTGTCAGTTTGTCTTCATTAGACTTCAGCATCTGTCCCATCATCAGTCCTGCAGAGAGCATTCTTCCTAACGCTTGGCTAGCAAAAGAGGTATTGTGGTGGAGTTTTCTTGCATATTCACAGATTCCTGTAGAATCTACAGCAAAGGCGCGGACTTGGTCATTCGCTGCGATTGCTCGAATCAAATAATCGTGCTGCATAATTCTGATTATTCGGAAAGGAGTTTTTCCAACTGGTCGACAAGTTCCGCCATTCTTCTTGTGACGCATTCAAATGCTTCCTTCTTAGTCAAATCAACTCCGCCGAGTTTGACTTCATCAATCGGATATGTGGATCCACCGGACTTGAGCATCTTAATGTAGTTGTCAAAGGCGCCGGGGACTCCATTTTTGACATTTTCATAGATTAACATAGATGCAGTGAAGGAAGTTGCATACTGATAAACATAGAACGGAGTATAGAAAAGATGAGGGATGTACGCCCAGACTAATGGCTTGACATTTTCTTCAGAAATGTCGATTCCATAATACTGTTTGTAAAGTTTGATCATCTCACTAGAAAGCACGGAATAATCAATCGGTTCACCTTTTTCTGCAAGAGATGCGATTTCATATTCGTACTGTCCGAACAGAGTCTGACGGTAGAATGTTCCACAAATCTGATCGATTGCCTTCTGGAGCAATGAAATCTTATCATTCTTTGAGAGTGTGCCGCTTGCCATAAGGTAATCGAGGAGGTTATGTTCATTGAAGGTAGATGCAATCTCAGCAACGAAAATAGTATAGTTCTGTTTCATGACCGGCTGTGCTTCTTCTGAATAAAGAGTATGGATGCTATGACCGGATTCATGGGCTACAGTAAACACATCTTCCAGTTCACCATTAAAATTCAAGAGAATATAAGGATGAATGTTCTCGCCACCGGAAGAATAAGCTCCTGTTCTCTTCCCAGGATTGTTATAGACATCAATATATCCATCAGACAAGACATCTCTGGCTTTGTTTCTGAAATCCTCCGGGAAAGATTCAATAGAGTCAAAGAATAGCTGTTTTGCTTCTTCGAATGTGTATTTCTTTTCACTCTTTGCTAAAGAAACAAAGCGATCATAAGAACGATGCTTTTCAAGTCCTAGATACTTTCTTCTTATTTCATAATATTTCTGAAGTGGCGCACTTTGTGTTGAAGCAACTTCTACAAGATTATGGAAAACTGATTCGTCGATATTATTCTGATAAAGATGTTCCTGCAAGATGGAAGAATAATTTCTTGCCTTCATTTCAGCGAGTTGTGACTGAACGACAGAATTATAGATTTCGCCATAGGTATTCTTGTGTTCATCATACCATGTGTACAAGGATTCAAAAATACGTTTTCTGTCTTCCTGTGAGTCTGCCTGGGCAACTAGCGTTGTCCAATTAGCTTGGGAAACTTCGACTTCTTTTCCATCAGTAAGCACGACTTTCTTCGGCTGATAATCAGCAACAGAAAGCAAGGAGTAAAGCTGTGCGCCTTCTCCGGAAAGAGGAGCGTAATAGCTGGTAAGTCTTTCCTGTTCAACCGGCAAGACAAATTTTTCTGCGCGGAAGAGCTTATCGAACATGAAATCGAAATCGCTGAATTCTGGATTGTTCTTCAGGAAAGCATCGACATAATCTTTGCCGAGCGTCAGTATTTCCGGGTTGATGAAGCTTGTAGCCACAGAGTATTCATTAAAAAGAAGATCGATTTTGGAATAATCCTTTGCGTTATCGATATTCTTTTTGTCCAAATCACTTCTCATGGATGCGAACATGGCAAGATGGGATATCTTTAAGTCTGCTTCTCTTTCCAAAAGCAGATATTTCTTCATTCCTTCTTCGGTGCCTAATTTCCCTTGTAATGTCTGATAGGCGGGAATGATTTCCTTCTTAACATAATCCAATTCGTTCAAAAATGCGTCTTCGTCCTTATAGATCTTAGAAAGATCCCATTTGTATTTTTCCATAGGTTAAAAGTCCTCTCATACATAATCTTAACAATTGGAAATTATGTTTTCAAATCAAGTTGAATGACATGAATCTGAAAATTGCTTCTTTTCTTTCTGTTTTTCACCATTTCCGTGCATCTTATTCTTTTTGATAATAACAATATAGAAAAGATGAAAGGGCTTTCGAAAAACACGAGTGTTTTGTTTGACTATACTATAACCTGTTTACTAAGGAGACTATTCGTATGATAAGTCATTTTCTGATTGATATTCCAACTGACACTAACCCTCAGGCTTATAAGATTCTTTTGCCACTCGGCTTGCTTCTCTTGCTTTCAAAAGTCTTTGCGCTTGTTCTTGCTAAAATCAAGATTCCGCAGGTCATCGCTTATTTGCTGGCCGGTCTTGTCGTAGGTCTTATCTATCTGATTCCAGGTCAGAACATTCTTACGGATTACACAGTCACGGATGGCTTGGCTTTCTTCTCGAAAGTTGCTGTCATCCTGATCATGTTCTCTGCTGGCATTGAAACCGACATCAAAAAGGTAAAAAGCGTTGGGCTTGCCTCCTTTGTTATTGCCCTTCTTGGTGTTCTTGTTCCGATGCTTCTGACTTTCTTAGTTGCTTTCCTCATTGATAACGCAACTGGTGGAAGCCTTCATATGGATGGCTCTAACGTGAATCCGATCTACACGGAACTATATTATGGTGTCATTCTTACTGCTACATCCGTCTCCGTCACAGTAGCTACACTGAAAGAATTAGGTAAACTTGACACAAAAATCGGTTCTGCTTTGGTATCCGCCGCTATTATCGATGATATCATCGGCATTATCGTCTTATCCTTGGTGATTTCTTTGGCCAGTTCAAATGGAAGTCAGACCGGAACCGACTTTGCTTCAATGTTGTTTAGACTTCTTCCGGATAAATTGCAGAATACCGGTATGAATATCTTGTTCATATTATTGTTCATGGTTCTTTTCTTCGCTTTGACTTTCGGAGCCGGTTATTTCATTCGTAAACTGTTCAATTATTTAGGAACAAAATTCCCACATCATATCCGTATCACGATCTTGTCCTTAGCTTTCTGCTTCATTTGGTCCTATCTTGCTGAATTCTTCAATATTGCTGATATTACGGGTGCGTATCTGATGGGACTTATTCTGTCTTCTACTGTAGCTCATGGTTATATCGATCACAGAGCGGAAACGACCTGTAACTATTTATTCGCTCCTGTCTTCTTTGGAAACATTGCGATGGGTATGTATCAATCCAACTTTGATTTCAGCGATCCGAAATTTGTGACTTTCACGATCTTTGGCTTCGTTTGGATTTTACTGGGTCTTATCGGAAAAGTGCTTGGCTCTGGTTTGGCAGGTGCCTGCTTCAAATTTGGTTTCCATGGTTCTATGATCATCGGATTCGGTATGATGGCCAGAGCGGAAGTTCTGATTGTCTGTGCTGAAAAAGGCATTTCTTCTGGAATTGTCTCTGATAGCATCATGCCGTTCTGTCTATTGCTTATCTTGATTTCTTCGTTTGCCACACCAATTTTCCTGAAAATCGCTTATCGAAACAAAGATAAAGCGGATGAACGTCTTAAGTTGAAAGAAGAGAGTCAACAGGCAAGCAACTAAAACAAAACGAAAAGGATGGCCGTCGGCCATCCTTTTTTACCAGAAGTTTTTCTTATAAACTGAAGGATAACTAGTTTTATAAATGGCAGTGTTGTTATCCATGGTTCCACCACCAGAGATATTACCGAACCACTGTCCCCATCCATTTTCATAATTCAGATATTCCTGGAAATCGTTATAGTGATTGAAAGTGTAGAAAACCTTTCTATCTTCTGGGTTTTCAATTAGTTTATTTCCGAGATATCTCGTATATACCAATCTAGATGCACCACGAATAATGGTTTTGCCGTTATTGTATTCGCCTTTGCTTGAAACAGTTGAATACTCATAGCTGCCGGTTGTTCCGACGTCCACTTCATAGTACGTTTTATCGTTTATATCCGGAAGCACTGGTTCATATTTATACTGATCCGTATCACATGAAAAATAACTATGGTTCAGTCTTAGATATTTGCCCCATGGACTTGAGGATGGTTTTATCTTTTTAGACTCAACATAATTAGCCGGAATATCTCCGAAAGCGTATAAATATGCCGCTACTTCCTCTAAGATGACATAGGCGCCACCCTTATAGATTGTATTAACAATCTTTCCGTTTTTATCAACGATATTATATGCTTTGCCATCCGAACGCAAACCGCTTTTTGAATTAAAGCAGTACATTCCATTTTCCATCGGCTGATCCTCTGCGATGGTTGGTCTTTGAAGCTGGGGTTCGATAGAACCTGACATAAAATTATGCAATGTTCTGTAATAACTATCCGAATAACTCGTGGCAGGAACATAGTTCGCATAGAACTGGCTTTCCGTGACATTTGCATACGGATCAGTTGTATACTCGGATTCGCTAGGTCTGGAATCGATAGCAGAATCCGAATTTACAGTATCCGAATTAACGATGTCTGAATCGACAAATTCTGATTGTGAGACATCCTCCGTTTTTGAGCTATTGCTGCTATTAGCGGTGTCAGATTCTTCATACCCTTTTATTTGGCATGAGGTTAATAAAGTTATGAATAATAAAGATGTTATGAATTTTTTGGGCATGTCATCATAATATCAAATCACACAAAGAAAAACTATATGCAAATATTCATGGTAAAATAAAATCATGAACAAATTTAAAAGAATTGCCATTCTATTGATGGCAGGAAGCAGCAATCGTTTCTGCATAGATAAAAACATAAAAAAACAGTTTCTTGAGATAAAAGGAAAACCGATTTTTCTCTATTCCTTGCGGTCTTTGGTTTCTTCTTCCCTTTTTGGAAAGATTATCATTGTCTGTGCTAAAGGAGAAGAAAACATGGTTTCCGAATTGCTTCGTAATGAATGCTATACAAATCTGATTTCTATCATCAGTGGTGGACAAAGCAGAAACGAATCTGTACTCTTGGCTTTAAATTATATTGAAAAAGAATATTCCGAACAAATAAATCAGGACACCTTTGTTTTCGTTCATGATGCGGCTAGACCTTGTCTTCCGATTTCTGTTTTGAACGAATTGAATTCATTATGTGGTTCCTTTGATGCTATCGTTCCTGCAATTTCGTTGACGGATTCCATCATGAAGAATGACGTTTATGTTTCCAGAGACAGTATCATTCGAATCCAAACACCGCAGGCATTCCGTTATTTCAAGCTTTTATCGATATACAAATCTGGTTTTGAAGATGCTTCAACCGATGATTTCAGCAAAGCAATCAATGCCGGTCTTTCCCATAAGGTCATAACGGGAAGTCCGTTATTATATAAAATTACATTCCCAGAAGAGATTGAGTTTTTCGAAAAGATTCTTTAACGCATCTTTTTAATTTACATTTAAAAGTCATTAGATTAAGATATAGGCTCAGTGTTTAAACATAGTTTAAATACATGGAGGAGATTAATTAATCTTATGGTAAAAGTTTCATTGGTTCAAAATGAAGGTTCTGTTGATTTATCCGTCATTGATGAAAAAGGTCTTGCTGTCGCAAAGACGATTGAAGAAAAGACCGGTGCCGGAAATGATTTCTTAGGTTGGTTGGATTATTCGTCCAAGCTTTCCAAAGAAGAAATCAATCATATCAAATCTGCTGCTGACAAAATCAGAAATAATTTCGATTGCCTTGTTGTCTGTGGTATCGGTGGTTCCTATTTGGGTGCCCGTGCCGTCATCGAAGCAATCCGTGGATTATATCCTGCAGATGATTTCGAAATCATCTTCTTCGGAAACACATTGTCTTCCGATTATTCCGCCCAGGTTCTTAATCATTTAAAGAATAAGAAGTTTGCCATCAATGTTATTTCCAAGAGTGGCACAACGACAGAGACTGCTGTTTCTTTCCGCTTATTAAAGAATCTTTTGATTGAAAAATACGGCAAGGAAATTTTAAAGGATGCCGTCTATGCAACTACTGACAAAGCACGTGGCGCTTTGAAGAAAGAAGCAGATAAAGAAGGATATGACTGCTTTGTCATTCCGGATGATGTCGGTGGTAGATATTCTGTCATCACACCTGTCGGTCTTTTGCCTATTGCTGTCGCCGGAATTGATATCGATAAATTCATCCAGGGTGTTGTCGATGGTGAAAAGGATTATTCTTCTTTGAATTACAAAGAGAATCCTGCCTATTATTATGGTGCTTTAAGATATTTGATGAACATTGAAAAGAGAAAATCCTGTGAGATGTTCGTAACCTATAATCTTCAGTACCAGATGATCGGCGAATGGCTTAAACAACTTTTCGATGAATCTGAAGGTAAGGATTATCAGGCTTTGCTTTGCACTTCCGCCACTTTCACAACTGACTTACATTCTATGGGTCAGTTCATTCAGCAGGGTACACCTTTGATGTTTGAAACCATAATCAATGTCAAGAATCCGAATGAAGATGTCGTTGTTCCTTTCGATAACGATAACTTAGACAATCTGAATTATCTTGCTGGCAAGAACATGTCTTATATCAACACAAAGGCCTATGAGGCAACCCTGAAGGCACATACAGAAGGACATACTCCGGCTATTGTCATCGATATCGATAAGATGGATGCCTATAATCTCGGAAACCTTGTCTATTTCTTCTTCAGAGCCTGCGCATATTCTGCTTATCTTCTCGGAATCAATCCTTTCAATCAGCCTGGTGTTGAAATCTATAAGTCCAATATGTTCAAGTTATTGGGCAAGCCTGGTTACGAAAACAAATAAGCAATAAACATACTATTTGCTCATAGGCTGTAAAAATATCAACCTATGAGCAAATAATTGCTTGAATTCTCATATTTGTATTGTTATAATATCAAAGCGCTGAAAATTCGGCGGATGCTTAGCTCAGTTGGTTAGAGCATCGCCTTTACACGGCGGGGGTCAGGAGTTCAAGTCTCTTAGCATCCACCATTCTTGTAAAGATCAGTCGCGGAATATGTGGGCGGTTAGCAAAGCGGCCAAATGCGGCAGACTGTAAATCTGTTCCTTCGGGTTCCGTGGTTCAAATCCACGACCGCCCACCACCTATGTTATCTTATGATTTCAACTCTGATCAATTATCGATGAGTTGGAATATTCAGTGCACTGGCCATATGTTGGGATATAGCCAAGTGGTAAGGCATCAGACTTTGACTCTGATATGCGAAGGTTCGAGCCCTTCTATCCCAGCCAATTCTTATTAAATGACTCGTTAGCTCAGTCGGTAGAGCACTTGACTTTTAATCAAGGGGCCATGGATTCGAGTTCCATACGAGTCACCATCTTTATGCCCGGGTGGCGAAATCGGTAGACGCACGGGATTTAAAATCCCGCGGACTAATAATCCGTGCCGGTTCAAGTCCGGCCCCGGGCACCATTAAATCTCTTGCCCTGCTATATCGTCTTTGAAGCCAATTCGTTGGCTTTTTTCTTTTTAGCCACATTTGTTATATTTTTTACACCGAAAACCAACACAAGCGATTCCTATATTCAGAGCTATCCTGCTTGTGTTTTTTGTTTCCTCTTTTTCTCTCTCCGTTACCAAAGACTAATCTTCACTTCAATCAATATCGTTTTCATGATTATCATAACTTTCTCCTTTCTTCATGCAAACAAGGATTCGAGTTGTCCCATGCGTAAGTTCTACGCTGTCATCTCCAGAGTTTTCTCATCAGGGTGTTTTTCTCAGACTACAATGACTTATTTCCATGGGCTTGGAAAACATACTTTTTTCTACTCTTTTTCGAGCATTTCAAACGCCTTTCTACGGATGTTCAAGGCTGCATTCTTATCTCGCTTGATTCGTGTCCCACAATTTGGGCATATCCATTCTTTTTCATATACTTTCAAATCCTTTTTCTCTTTGCCACAGTGATAGCAGATTTTGGACGATGGATACCACTTTGGTATTCTTATCACTCTTTTTCCTTCCTTCATAGCAACTTCTTCCAATATGATTTCAAACTCATAGAAGCATTCATTCGTTACCGTTTTTGCATAATCTCTTCGTTCTTTCATCTCTTTGAATTCTAATGTTTCTATCGCTACCGCATTGTATCTATTAAAGATTTGATGAGCCAAAATATAAAAGTATTGTTTTCTTCTCCGTTTCATCTTCTGTATAGTCTTAACATACAATAGCCTTTTTCGTTCTTTGTTTTTGGAGTCTTTCTCTGATCTCGTATAATTCTTTCTACGCTTCCTAATTAGATTTTCATGTTTCTTCGAAGGGAGTAGTATGTTCATATTTGGTATGATGGTATCATCTGTTGAAACAAAGAAATATTTCACGGAGAAATCAAGACCGAGTATGTCATTTATTCCGATGTTCTTCTCTGGCAGAAGCGTACAATATGCATGATTGAGAAGAAAATCGAAATAGTATTTTCTATCGATATCTCTTTTCAATGTCATCAAGACACAATTACTATTCTTCGGAAATCGTCTATGATAGTAAAGTGGAAAAGAGCCGAATGGAAGCAAATTCACTTCGGCCATTTTCGAAGAGGTACGCCTAAAACCTAAATCGACATCTTTCGGATAAAAGGAGAGGGCTGCCTTGACGGAATATGGATTTTTGCATTTAGGAACTGTCATTCCCCAACTTTTGTTTCTTTCGTAATACCGAATGGTTTGTTGCAAATAATGTAGCAATGGAGAAAAATTCTTTCGGATATAAAATGTTTCCGGTTCATCCACGATTTCTCGATTTCCGAGTTCCGGATTGACATCTATATTTCCCGTCCTTGTTTTGTCCATTGAGGACTTCTCCATGATTTGATGATTGAGTACTTTAATATAGCATTGGTACAAATCGTCAAACTGCTTCTGCTGCTCATCACTTAAGTCGATTCTATATCTATAATTCAAAAAGCCTTTCATATTTTGGCCTCCCACTAAGACATATGTACACAAAGCAGAAAAAGAGAATCTTATTTCAGAAAGTTTAATAATCGTGGTGTTATAATGTTTTCCGGAGATTTTAGTTATGAACGAAGAACAAGAAAAATTCTGTGAAAAAATAAACGATGTATTAGAAAGATTACGTCCCTTCCTGCAAAGAGAAGGTGGCGATGTCCATCTTGATCATTACGATTTCGAGTCAAACACATGCTATGTAAAAATGAGTGGTGCCTGTAACGGATGCTATATGGCTAGCTCTGATGTCTCTGATACGATTGCCGTTCTTCTTATGGATGAAATTCCTGAAATCAAAGACGTCAAATTGGTTGAGGATGAACAACAAAGTTTAGAAGATTTGATCAAACGTTTGAAAGAGCAGGAGATGGCAAACAGAGAATTAGAAGAATATAACAAAACACATAACAAGTAAACTTGCGAATATTCTTATCCGCGAGTCCTTCTATGTGGTAAAATTTTGTGTGAGGTAAATTATCATGAATGAAAAAGACACATTTATTGTAGAGACTAGTGCACATCATATCCATGTCACTCAGGAAGCTTTAGAATACCTTTTTGGTGAAGGTGCTGTTTTAGGCGTTAGAAAGGAACTTTCTCAGCCTGGTCAGTTCGCTTCCGACAAGAGACTTGATATCGTATATCATGCTTCTGTCAAAAACAGAGTCACTGGCGAAGTCGAGAACAAGGATTTCACAATCAAGAACATGTCCATCTTAGGACCTGTCAGAAGCGCAAACCAGGTCGAGATTTCTATGACTGAGGCCCGTTCCTTAAAGGCAAATGTCCCTGTCAGAGAATCCGGTGATTTAGAAGGCAGCGCTCCTGTCACTTTGGTCAATCCGCTCAACGGAAAATCTCTCGACTGCAAAGAAGGCATGATCATCGCTAAGAGACACATTCATATGACTCCTGCCGATGCTGAAAAGTTCGGTGTCAAGAATGGTGATATCGTCGCTGTCAAGATCACTTCCGCCAATGGCAGAAGCGCAATCCTTGGCGACACTGTTATCCGTGTCTCCTCCAAATACGCACTTGCTATGCATATCGATACCGACGAATCCAATGCTGTCGGTGGTGCAAGCACAGGTGTTGTTGGTTCTCTTGTAAAGATTGATTTCTAACTTCAATATAGGTGAATCCAAATGCCGAATCTTCTTGCTCATTCTTTGATTGTAAAACGATTTTATAATCACGAAAACGAATTGGGCCATCTAGAAAGCATTGATTCGTTCATCAAAGATAATTACGATATGCTCGTTTTAGGATCCTTGGGTCCTGATCCGTTGTTTTATGTTGGCATATTGCCTAAGACTGGGCTTCACATACCTACCGCATTAAAGAAAATAGGGAATAAGCTTCACAAAACAAACGGAAAACAATTTTTCAAGTTGTTGATAGAGACTTCCTATTCCATCGACAACGTCAAAGACAAAAAGAAATTCGAAGCGTTTATCTTCGGGCAGTTCGCACACTATCTTCTTGACCGTGAAGCTCATCCTTATATCCTTTACGCATCTGGGTTTGATGACGAAGGAAAAATCACCTCTCACTATCATTTCGACCACGCCTATTTCGAAACAAACATCGATTGTTCCTTGGCAAACAAGTATTCCATCAGCCATTTTCTGACTTATCCTCAGGATATCATTCCTGACAACAGGAGAAACCTTGAAATCATCGATTGGAATCTTGTTCCGATTTTGGAAAGAATGTTTGACTGTCATCTTCCAAAACATATGTATACCAATGCGATAATGAATATGAAGTCACTTCTGAAATCAATGAATCATCACGGCAAGTTCAAAGCAAAGTTATTAGGTAGGAAAGTTGCTCTATCTGCTATGCATCATCCCAAAGAGCCTGATACATCGACCTTGAACATGGATAAAGAAGTGTGGCTTGATCCGTGCACCGGAAAGAAGCGCAATGATTCTTTCCTTGAACTTCATACTTCTGCCTTCGAAATTTTGGAAGCATGTTTCAATGATATTCTGAAATCCGGATTCAACTATTCTGTTTTCGAAAAGTATCTCGATGGCAAGGACTACTACGGTTCTATGCCAGACCAGACAAGAAAATTCAAAAAATAAGGTAGCAAAAATGCTACCTTTTTCATTCAATTTATAAATTTTATGATATATTGATAGGGCCTATACAAGGAGGATTTATCATGATCAAAGAATTCACTTATCGGCCTCATGGAACATGTTCTTCATTGATGACCTTCAAAATCGATGATGAGACAGACAAGATCATCGATTTCACTGTCAAGGGTGGATGCCCCGGCAATTTATCTGGTGTCCGCAAATTAATCATTGGAATGGACGCTAAAGATGTCGCAGAGAAATTAAGCGGCGTGACTTGTGGTGTCAAACCGACATCCTGTCCTGACCAGCTTTCAAAAGCGTTAGAATCCTATTTGTCAAACAAGTGATTTCTGACCATGAAAGATACTAGAGATCAGCATCGCACTCCTTTCTTGGATGCATTGGTTGATTACGTTTCTTCTGATCCGATACCATTTGATGTGCCAGGCCACAAACTTGGCTCTTTTGAGACTGATCTTTCGAAGAAGATCAGTGAAAAATTCAGCACCTATGATGCTAATGCACCATTAGGTCTTGATAATCTCTATAATTCCACAGGCGTGATCAAAGAGGCAGAGGCATTAGCAGCCGAAGCCTGTCATGCGGATCACTGCCTTTTTTCTGTGAACGGAACCACTGGTGGCATTCTTACTATTATCATGGCATGTCTTAATGTCAAAGATAAAATCATTCTCCCGAGAAATGTTCATAAATCCGTCATCAACGCCCTTATCATATCCGGTGCCATTCCGATATTCGTCTCTCCGATCATCGATCAGAAATTGGGTGTTGCCTGTGGCGTCACCACGCAAGCCTATATTGATGCCATGGATGAAAATCCTACTGCAAAGGCGGTCTTTGTCATCAATCCGACCTACTTCGGCGTTGTCTGCGACTTGAAAAGAGTTGTAGAAGAGGCACATAAAAGAAATTTGATTGTCATCTGTGACGAAGCACACGGCTCAAATTTCTATTTTTCCAAGAAGCTTCCTATGTCTGCTATCGATGCTGGCGCAGACATCACTGCGATGAGCATGCATAAGAATTCCGGTTCCTTAACACAGACTTCTTTGATCCTGACGAAAGGGGATCGAATCAACTATTCCGAAGTAAAGAGAGCTTTTGCTATGTTCTCTTCCACTTCTCCATATCATATCCTGATTGCTTCTTTAGATGCTGCTAGGAAAGAGATGGCTCTTCACGGAGAGGAAATCATTCAATCCAATCTTGATCTATCTTCTTACGCAAGAGAAAAACTGAATCAGATCAAAGGAATCCACGTTTACGGCCAAGAGTATGTAAAGGAGCAGAATTCCGACGGAGTCTATCAGATTGACCTCACAAAACTAGTCATCGACGTCAGAGGTCTTGGCATGTATGGCTACGAAGTTTATAAAAAGATAAGAAAAGAATACAATGTACAGTTGGAGCTTGGCGAAGTGTCTGTAGTTCTCGCTATCGTTGGTCCAGGAACTACAAAGAGACATATCGACAGACTTATCTCAGCATTTCAGAATTTATCTGATGAAGTTGAAAGTTCGCCTATCAAGCAGATTCCGGATTTCGCCTATTCGTTCCCACAGACTTTCGTTCCCCCAAGAGAAGCATATGACGCTCCGCACTGTGTCATACCACTCAGCGATTGCTTAGGGGAAATTTCTGCGGAGACCATTATGGCCTATCCTCCCGGCATCCCTGTTGTCATACCTGGCGAATTCATCTCTCAGGATGCATTGAATCTCATCCGATTCTATTCCGAAGAAGGTGGTGAGGTATTGAAAGATACTGACCAGGGAATGATCAAAATCATCGATAGGCAGAACTGGTACCTGACAGAAGAACTCGAAAAGAAGGCTAAATAGTAAGCGCTTTCAAAAATAGTTTGCGTTTTTTTGAAAATGTTCGATTATATGCTTCCCTTTCTACCAAGAAAGCGTTTATAATATTAGTGGATAGAAAGGAGCCAACTACCATGAAAATCACTTATGTATCCAAAGACGTCGACATCACCCCTGCAATGAAGAAAGCCGTTGAAGAGAAGTTGACGAAATTTGATTCGTTGTTCCGTGCTTCTGATGAAGTCCATTGTACTGTCAGACTCTCCATCCTTCCCAACCACTACAAAGCCGTTGAAGCATCTCTTTCTACAAATGGTGTAGATTTAAGAGCAAAGGTTATCGCCGATGACTTCTACAACGCACTCGATCAGTTGGTCGAAAAACTGAATGGTCAGATTCGCAAGATGAAGACTCAGTGGAAAAAAGCACATAAAACTCATTCCTTGTCTGAAAACTTCATTATGGATGACGTTTCCGATGATGTATCCGTTGCCGAAATCGTTAAGAAAAAGAAATTGTCTCTTGCCCCTATGGACGTAGACGAGGCACTCACGAGAATGGATGCCTTGGGACATAACTTCTTTATCTATCTTGATTCCTCCACCGATTTAGTCAACGTCATCTATGAAAGAGATGACGGAACATACGGCTTAATCGAAATTGATCAGTAAACCCCCTTTTCTAGG
>CAVFFP010000003.1:0-203511 GCA_963621825.1 bacterium | reverse complement strand
CTTAGCTATCAGGATTATATGAATACTCAGTACTTTGCTGACAAAGCGGCAAGACGCTGCAAGACAACGGACTATGCGAGAGCAAGCGGGTGTTACGCAAATGATACTGCTGACTATTTCAATAATGGAAATTACTGGACTCGTTCTCCGGATCACTTTTACGGGAACTACGGCTGCCGCGTTACTTATAGCGGTTGGATCAGCGACTCAAGTAGCGTCAACAATCCGAGCGATAGTGTTCGCCCCGCTATAACGGTCAAGTTCGAGTGATATAGTGAAACGGAAGATTTCACAGAAAATCGTTGCAGAATATTATCTGAAGCTGTCATCTTTGCAATAGGGGAGAGTCTAAAACTGTATATTCATGGTCTTTATGACATTCTTGTTGATGACATGCTCTTTCATCTCGATTTCGTCTTTTCAAACATGATGATGTGGCTTTTCCAATGCTTTTCGGAGCGGAAATATAGACTTTTCCAATAATTTGACATTGGAGGAAATAAAAAATCAGGCTTTCAAGTGAAAGCCTGATAGATTTGTATTACTTAGAGAGGAATTCTAGTTTTGTTCCATCCGAGGTGAGAGTCACATTCTTGCTGACTTCACCAGAGAGGATCTTACTAGCAAGAGGAGTCTCTACTTCACTCTGGATATAACGTCTTATCGGTCTAGCTCCATAGGTCTCATCGAAGGAATTCTTATGGATATAGCTGACCGCACTTTGATCATAGTTGAAGGTGATATCTTTGACGGAGAGTCTGTTTTTAAGAAGGTTGAGGAACTTCTCAACGATCTTATCGACGACAGATTCTGTGAGAGAGTTGAACATGACAATCTCGTCGATTCTGTTGAGGAATTCAGGACGGAAGGAACGCTTGAGAAGTTCTTTCACTTTCTCTCTTCCTTCTTCCTTGTTGTCAGAGAGCAGGTATTCACTTCCTAAATTGCTCGTCATGATGATGATGGTGTTTGTGAAATCGACCGTTCTACCCTGACCATCAGTAAGTCTTCCGTCATCGAGAACCTGAAGGAGGATGTTGAAGACATCCGGATGTGCTTTCTCTACCTCATCGAAGAGAACGATGGAGTACGGCTTTCTTCTGACGGCTTCGGTAAGCTGACCGCCTTCTTCATATCCGACATAACCCGGTGCAGCACCGACAAGTCTAGAGACAGATTCTTTCTCCATGTACTCAGACATATCGATACGGACAATCTGTTTCTCACTGTCGAAGAGCTGTTCAGCAAGGGCTTTTGCGACTTCAGTCTTACCGACACCAGTCGGACCTAAGAAGAGGAAAGAGCCAATTGGTCTATTGCTATCGGATAAGCCGGCACGGGAACGGATGATAGAGTTAGAGATCTGTGTCAAAGCTTCATCCTGACCGATGACTCTCTTCTCTAATTCATCCTTGAGAGTCAAGATTTTCTGACTTTCTGTCTTAGTCAGTTTGCTGACAGGGATTCCAGTCTGAAGGGAGATGACCTGGGCGACGGTCTCATCGGTGACACTGTCAGAGAGCATGGTCGATTCTTTGGTGTTCTCTTTGGCCTGTGCTAACTTTGCCTTGAGTTCCGGAATATCCTTATTCTGAAGTCTTGCGGCGGTATTGTAATCAGCATCCTGCATCGCTTTCTGTAAGTTGAGAGAGGCGACATCAAGCTGTTTCTTGAGATCTTTCTGCTTTTCTGCATCTCCTTTTTCAGCCTTCCACTGGGCATAGAGATGGTCTTTCTTGGAAGTAAGTTCACTGATCTCCTTCTCCATGTCATCGAGTCTCTTCTGTGCGTTATCGCTGTGGTCATTCTTTAAGGAGACTTTCTCAATCTGAAGCTGCATGAGTTTACGGTTAACCTCATCGAGTTCTTCCGGCATCGTATCGATCTGCATTCTCACCTTCGCGCAGGCTTCATCGATTAGATCGATTGCCTTGTCTGGTAAGAATCGGTCGGTGATATATCTCTTAGAGAGAGTGACAGCGGCGATGATTGCATCATCGCTGATCTCTACTCCGTGATGCTGTTCGTATCTGTCTTTGATGCCGCGGAGAATGGCGATAGAGTCTTCTGTTGTAGGTTCATCGATCAATACTTTCTGCATACGTCTTGCAAAAGCGGGATCCTTTTCGATGTACTTTCTGTACTCGTTAAGAGTCGTTGCACCGATGCAGTGAAGTTCACCGCGTGCCAATAACGGTTTCAGGATGTTTGCGGCATCCAAAGAGGAGTCACCTCCAGCACCTGCACCGATAAGAGTATGGATTTCATCGATGAAGAGGATGATTCTGCCTTCGCTCTTGCTGACTTCCTTCATGACGGCTTTGAGTCTCTCTTCGAATTCACCACGGTATTTCGCACCGGCGATCAAAGAACCGATATCGAGTTCCCAGATGGTCTTGTTCTTCAGCGTTTCCGGGACATCTCCTTTGAAGATACGCCATGCCAATCCTTCGACAACAGCGGTCTTACCGACACCTGGATCACCAATGAGAACCGGATTGTTCTTGCTCTTTCTGGAGAGAATTTCCATCACACGGCGGATCTCATCATCTCTTCCGATGACAGGATCAATCTTTCCATCGGCTACGGAAGCGACTAAGTCTCTTCCGTACTTCTTCAGAGCCTCATACTGACTTTCCGGATTATCGCTGGTGACATGGTTTCCGCCACGGATAGAATCGATTGCCTTCTTGAATTCATTCTTGTTGTAGTGTTCGATTTTGCTGAGTTTGTCGACCAAGGTATGTTTGCAGTCGAACTGAGCTAAGAGCAAATGCTCGATAGACATGTACTCATCACCCATATCCTTTTCGTATTTGGTTGCGTTGTAAAGGATATTCTTCACATCAGCACTAGTATCCGGTTCGGATGTGCTTGTCGTCTTGACGGAATGCTCGATATAGGAATCGATCTGCTGAGATACCTCTTTGATATCGATATCCAATTTCTTCAGGATGCTAAGATACATCGAGCCTTCCTGATCATAAAGGACTCTTAAAAGGACTGGGACATCGAAACAGGATAACTGTTTGTCCTTTGTGATTTCGATTCCTTTATTGATTGCGTCTATTACTTTGGTTGTATATTTCTGTTCTGCCATATTTGTGACCTCCTATTGATGTCATGTACATTATAATGCGAAATTTAGCAGTTTCAAGTAGAGAGTGCTAAAAATGTGAAATTCATCCTATCTTTTACCCGCTATGCTATAATCAATCCATCATGAATGACAGCATATTGATTACACTGATTGTCGTTATCTCCCTTCTCATTCTTTACTTTGTCTATGTACTGATTTCTACCTTTGTCATCAACAAGAAACTCTTTTTGGTTCGAGGAGTAGATCCTGATAACCCCTGCTATCTCCGTCTTTCTGATTATCCGGAATTAAATAGAGAACCTATCAAAATCGGATATTACGGAGAAAAGATACAAGGATATCTCTATACACAGAAAGGAAAAAAGGATGAGAAGGGATTCATCATCCTATCTCATGGCTTTTTCGGTACTCATATCCAGTATCTTGCCGATATCTATCTTCTGACATCATTGGGATATCAGGTATTAGCCTTTGATCAGTATGGAGTCGGAGACAGCGAAGGAAGAAATCAGGTATCCTTAGCAAATGGAAGCTATGTCCTAGAGAATGTAATACGCTATGTCTTAAAGAATAACATCCATAATAATCAGGATATCATCCTATACGGACATAGCTGGGGAGCGTACTGTTCTCTTTGTGCTTTGAAGAAGTATCCAGAGGTGAAGAAAGCGATACTTCGCTCTGGATTTGTCTCACCTACAAAGACGGTATTATCTTTGTTGAAAGATTCGAAGAAGGGATTCTATTATTCAATCCGTCCTCTTTATCCTCTTTGCTATGTATTGTTATTCGGATTACGGAATACGAGAAAAACAAAACTAGTAAAGAAGAATAAGACAGAGATATTAGCTATCCATAGTATGGATGATAAGGTCGTAAAATATAAGGATAGCATCGCTAAATCCCTTTCTAAAAGGAAAGATAACCATATCCGTATCTTTGTTACTGAAAAAGGAGAACATAACTCCCTTATCGCAAAAGAAGGATTGGATAACTATATAAAAAGCATCAGCGAATATCAAAAAATCCTCTCCGCTGAGGGAGAGGATAAGAATCGGAAGATAGAGGAATTCATCGCTTCTTTGAATAGAAGAACGATGTATCCCTATAATGAGGAAGTAAGGAAGGAAATAGAAGATTTTCTAGCTTAGTACTTTAAGACAGCGTAGAGCTTCTTGCCACGCTTGATGAAGATATATCCGCCATCTAAAGCGTCATCCTTGGTGATGACCTTTTCTAAGTCGGCAGTCTTTTCGCCGTTGATCTTGACAGCGCCAGCGCTGACAAACTCTCTGGCCTCTCTCTTGCTCTTGGCAAGACCGGTCTTGATCAAGGCATCGAGAAGATTGATGCTTTCACTTTCCTCGACAACGACAAGTCCATCGGTGAGCTCCTTTAAGGAGTCAGCGTCAAGTCCCTGGAAAGAGTCTGCGAATAAGGCAGTGGACATCTTTAAGCAGTCGTCTGCGGCTTTCTCGCCGTGAAGCTTTGTGACGATGACACGGGCAAGCTCCTTCTGTCCGTTTCTGAGTTCCGGATGCTCAAGATGAGCCTTATAGAGAGAATCGATCTCTTCAATCGGTCTATCATCGAAGATATAGAGATATTTCAATACATCGCTATCGGAGACATTCATGAAGTACTGATAGATGTGATAAGGAGTGGTCATCGTAGGATCGAGGTATAAAGCACCGGATTCACTCTTTCCGAACTTCTTTCCTTGGCTATCGGTGATGAGCTTGAAGGAGAAGACTTCTGCACCGCAGTCAGAGCCTTCCTTTTTCTTGACAAAGTCTAATGCGGTAGTAAGGTTGCCCCACTGGTCTCCACCACCGAATTGCATCGTGCAGTGATAATCGCGGTAAAGGTTATCGAAGTCTCCGGCCTGAAGAATCATATAGGAGAATTCAGCATAGGAAATACCGGCCTCCAAACGGGATTTGACGATATCCTTAGAGAGCATATATCCGATCTGGAAGTTCTTTCCGTAGTCTCTTAAGAAAGAGAGGATGTTGATCTTGCTCCACCATTCATAGTTGTTGATGATAAGTCCTTTGTTTGGATCGCTGGTGTCAACGTATTTGCTAAGCTGCTTACGGATGCACTCAGCATTTTCCATAACCTGATCCGGAGTGAGGAACTTTCTCTCCGCCTTCTTGCCAGAAGGATCGCCGATCATGCCAGTGGCACCGCCAAGCATGGCGATGACTCTATGACCTGCCTTCTGAAGTCTCTGAAGGATCGTGATCATGATGAAGTTACCTAACTGCAAAGACTTGGCGCTAGGATCGAATCCGCAATAGAGAGTCTGCGGAGTATCAAATAAGTCGTGGATCTTCTCTTTGTCGGAGAAATTGTCCAATAGTCCTCTTTTTTCCAAATCGTCGATAATGTTCATAATTCACCTCTTGATATCAAAAAACACTTTGTCTTTAGACAAGTATTTAGTATATCGCAAAAGTATTTTCTTGTCGATTGTATGTGTATCGAATTGAATAAGGAGAGGAGGAGAATATCAACGTTTTTCGGCTTTTGAGTTCGAAAGAAATCGTTGGGAAATAAGTCTGCAAATCATTTCGGCAATTAGAAAGACAGACAAGATAGATGTCATCATGGATCCCCTTCTCCAAATCGATTTCGTTATCGATGTTGTCTTTGACTTTCAAAGCATCGACTTTGACATGATTGTAGAAGTCATGACGGATAGTCAAGTCATGAGCAAGAGATAGGAAAAAGAAGAGAAAAACAGGGAAAAACAGCAGAAACTTTGATTTCATACTAGAAAAGCATGGAAAGGAAGAGAACGACGTAAGCAGAAAGAAGAAGAGAAGGGACAACATAAGGATTCGAAACGGTATTCTCTTTCACATCCTTTTCAAAAAGGAGAATCTTTCTTTTCAGTTCCATCGTTGTCTGATACGAGTATTCCTCTTCATTATGAAGCAAGAGACTGAGAAAGGAGATGAGTGAGAATTCAGACTGCTTTCTATTGATAGAAAGTGGAATCTCGTTATCCTTGTTTTCCCCTTCTAGATAATCTTTCAGCTTATCCTTTAATTCACAGATAGGAAGAGCATCGATCGCGTATGAGAAACCGGATACATAATCTTCTTCCAAAGAGGAGAAGTAGAGGAAATACTGATAGAAGAGAAGGACACTATCTAATCCTTTCTCTGTTTCCTTCTTCTCTTTTTTGAATAACATCGATAACGCTAATGCAGAAAGCGGAAAAAGAGCACAGGGGAATATCTTCTCTGATTTGGAATAGATGAAATAGCTGATCAGAAGAGAGACTAGAAGTGGAAGGTAAAAGAGAATCTCAGAAAGATCAACCTTTTTCTTTTCCTTGACGCTCTTTTTCTTTTTGAATGGATTTTTCATTTCCCTTCTCCTTTCTTAAACTCTCTGATAAGGAAGAAGAGATAACTTGGATAGAGAAGAGGAAAAAGAAGGAAGGAAAAGACAGAGTAGGTCGTATTCTTCATACAGTCCTTCAAAGAGGAGTTGATGAGAAAGAGAGAAAAGATAAGAAGGAAGAAACAGAGAAGAACAAGAAGAGAAAGACGCATTCCTTTCTCGTTCTTCACTAACATACTTTTATAACTGCTGGTCTTTTCTTCCAATGAGTTGATCAGTGGGACAAAGTCAGAAAGATGAGCTTCCTCATTCTTGTCTTTTTCTAGAATCCTATCAAAATA
Source organism: bacterium (assembly GCA_963621825.1). Taxonomy (GTDB): domain Bacteria; phylum Bacillota_I; class Bacilli_A; order RFN20; family CAG-288; genus Enterosoma. The sequence goes on along the minus strand of CAVFFP010000003.1, from coordinate 196,713 downwards.
AGGCTGATAGGAATAAAGGCAGAGGAGCTTTGAGTTCTCCCTTATGGAATCAAAAGGAACCTGTTCCTGATAGGATAAAAGATACTGCAACGCAAACTCATAGCTTTGTTTTGTCGGTATCTGTGCTAGTAAAGAGTTAAGAAAAGAAGAGAAGAAAGAATAAGCGGATACTTCCTTATGGATGGAAAGAGACTTCTTCTCGTACACATATAGAGCATAGAGAGAAAGAGAAAAGGAAAGAAGAAAGCAAAGGACAGCAAGAATCGTATTCGGAATGATCAGTGCATACAAAACACTGAGAAGCAGAAAAGAGAAAAGAAAGATGCCTCTGCGTTTGATAAATTCATTCAGCTTCATAAAATACCCTCCACTAGATATATCGTCAAAAGTGAAGGATTCTTCAAAACGAAATCAGTTTTCTTTTTCGATGTCTTCCGGTAGCTTCAGCAGGGATAGAAGAATCGAATCCATCGTATAGAGATAGTCATCAGAGATAGAAAAATGACCATCAGAGATTGAAACATAGTCTTTTACCTTTTCGATATTGTCATGATAAGACAAGAGAAAGTCTTTCTTGAAGATGGACTTGAATTCATCCAGTAGGAAACCTTTCTCTAAGCGAAGATGAAGCATAATATATTCAAACTCATGGTCGTAGATGGAAATCGCTTCCTCTTCATGCCTATAATTTCCGGATAAGTATTTGTTCATCGATAATGTATTTTTGTAACGGATATCATTCACATATCCGCTCGCTCCTAATCCCGCAGCGTAATAGGGCTTATCATACCAGTAGGTAAGGTTATGAAGACTCTCTTTTCCAGGTTTAGCAAAGTTAGATACTTCATAACGATGATATCCGTTCTTGTTTAGTTCACTTCTTATCTTCTCATACATGGATGCCATCGTATCATCATTCTTTGCGGATACTTTTCTGTTATAAAAAACAGTCCCTTCTTCAATCTGAAGGGAGTAGAAGGATAAATGCTCTACCTTACTAGATACTGCAAATTGAATATCGTGATTCAGATCTTCCTCATCCATGGTATCTACTCCATAGATGAAATCGAGATTGATATTATCAAATCCCTGTCTTCTCAGTTCATGGATGACGGAAGTGACATCGCTAGTTTTATGTCTTCTGTTCAGGTGAGCAAGTATCTTTTCTGAAGTCGACTCCACGCCTAAGGAGACACGGTTTACATGATACTTCTTCAGTAACGATATCTTTTCACTAGTTAAGGATTCCGGATTGGCTTCTATAGAGAATTCCAAAAGCGGAGAGAAACGTTCATCTAAGTAGGATAACAGTTTCTCTAAGGAGGATATCGATAGTGCGCTCGGTGTACCACCTCCGATATAGATGGTCTTTAATGAGTGATCAGGAATCGACTGTTTTTCGATATCATCTATAAGACAATCGATATATTTTTCCTCAGAAAAAGTACCTGTGAGGACTTTCGGGAAATCACAGTAAGAACAGATATGGCTACAGAAAGGAATATGGATATATAAAGATTCAGTCATTGATCTCTTTTAACGGGATAGGAGTATAGACAAACTTTTTACCGATCTGAAGCTTTTTGTAGAATCCACGGTTGGCTAAGTCTTCCATTGAAGTTCTTGCTGTCTCATAGACAGACTTCTCTTCTTTTCTGAATTGTTCGATCGTATAGTTTAAACCTACCTGACAGTGCCCTGCATAGAAGTGAGCCTGTTTCTTTTTCAACTGAGGATAGACAGACATCAGTTTCTTAGCCAGTATCTCGATTTCACCTTCATTCTGCATCGTCGGGAAATCAGGAAGGGCGAAGACGACGCTGTTAGAGGTGACATCTTTCTCCTCCTTCAATGAGGAAGAAATCTCTCTTTCCTTGTTCTTCTCCTCAAAGGAGAGGAAGTCCTTTTCCGTCAAATCGAATCCGTAATGAAGGAAACGGATGGTAGACTCCAAAAAGTAGGTAAGATCCAACGAGGTCTCTGCCTGCTTCTGCTTTTTGAAATAGGAAGCGGAAGTGGTATAGGAAAGAGACTCAAAAGGAAGGAAGAATCCAAAATAGGATAAGTGATTGCACTTTAAGAAGCATTTTGCAACAAGGCCGGCTGTCTCTTCATTGAAGAGTTCAAACGGTCTAAGATAGGAGAAGAAGTAGATGATGCCAAGTGCTCTTGTAAGCAAAGGAATCTCTTCCTGAGAAAGGAAAGCGAAAAGTGTTTCGAAATATTTCGGGATATCAGTGCAATTGGGGAGGATCAGAGGGTTGATGACATCCGCGTTGTTCTCTTTTCTGTAGGAGGTCTCCGATTCACTGTCTTCTCCGGAGAGTATCTTGTTGATGCTCTCAATCGTCTTAAGATCAAACTTGGAGACGGAAAGACAATAGCGAAACGCTTTCTCGTATGCTAAAAGAGTGAAGTGCTTTGGTGTTGCATTCTCTAACTCATTTCTTGCAATCTTATCAAGAATAGCTTCGGTAACGGCGATGCTATTGAACTGAGCGGTTTGAGAAAGAGACTTTTTCAGCTGATCCATGGAAAAAAGAGTCAAAAGATCTTTCTCTACATGAGAGTAGGAAAGAAGTCTTTCGATGATTCTGGTCTGAAGATTGTAGCATTCGGATAAGATGTTCTTTGTTAAGCATACCTTATAGTGATTGCCTTCCTTATCGATGAGTTCTGTTTCCTCATCGTAAAAGGAACGGTAAAGAAGAACATTGTCCCAAATGTTCTTCACATCATCACTATTGTAGCTTTGACTCACCTCTTCCTTTGATGCGTATTGGGAATCGGTATATTTCTTTCCTATCTCGATTTTGTTCATACGAAAATATTATACAGTAAAAGCAAAATGAATGTACTAATTTTTTACTACTTCTGTGTATCGTCAACCGTAAGCATCGCAATGAAGGCTTCCTGCGGAACCTGAACCTTACCGAATTCCTTCATTCTCTTCTTACCCTTCTTCTGCTTCTCTAAAAGTTTCTTCTTTCTTGAGATATCACCGCCATAGCATTTGGCAAGAACATCCTTACGGACCGATTTGATATCCGCCCTTGCGATGATCTTGCTTCCGAATGCAGCTTGGACAGGAATTTCAAACTGCTGTTTAGGGATGACATCCTTGAGCTTGTCGACAACCGCTCTTGCTCTTGTATAAGCGGTAGGACGGAAGATTACCGTGGTCAAAGCGTCAACCGCCTCTCCGTTTAAGAGGATATCCATTCTTTCGACATCACTCTTCTCGTATCCGATCGGAGTATAGTCTAACGAGGCGTATCCCTGAGAGACGGATTTGAGTCGGTCGAAGAAGTCAAAGACGATTTCAGAAAGAGGCATCTTATATTTCAGTTCAACACGCGTTTCATCGATATAGTTCATGACATCGAAGATTCCACGTCTTGCCTGACATAATGTCATGATATTTCCGACGAAGTCTTTCGGAGCCATGATGACAACATCTGCAAACGGTTCAGCCGTCTCCTTGATCTTTGTTCTGTCACGTGGGAAGTCAGCTGGGTTCTGGATATATTCTACAGTGCCGTCTGTATAGGTGACCTCATAGACGACAGAAGGAGCGGTGCACATGATGTCGAGATCGAACTCTTCCTCTAATCTTTCCTGTACGACTTCCATATGGAGAAGTCCTAAGAAACCGCAACGGAAACCAGAACCTAATGCGACAGAAGTTTCCGGTTCATAGACTAAGGCGGCATCATTGAGAGAAAGTTTGTCTAAGGCGTTATGAAGGTTCTCGAAATCTTTGTTGTCGCTAGGATAAAGACCGGCGAAGACCATCGGCTGTGTCTTTCTGAATCCCTTTAACGGAGTCGTAACCCCGTTTTCGAATGTGGTGATGGTATCACCGACCTGGACGTCCTTGATATTTTTGATAGAGGCGGCTAAGTATCCGACCTCACCTGCCTTTAAAGAGTCAACCTTCTGCTCCTTCGGAGTACGGATGCCGAGTTCAGTAACCTGATATACGTTTCCGTTAGAGAGGAGTTTGATTTTGTCTCCGACTTTGATGGTTCCGTCAAAGATACGGATCAGAATGATGACGCCGCGGTAAGAGTCAAAACGGGAATCGAAGATCAAGGCGTTAAGAGGCTTGTTCTCATCTCCGCATGGAGCGGGAAGATCGGTGACGATATGTTCCAAAAGATCCGCGATACCAACACCAGTCTTAGCAGAGACAGGGATGACCGTCTCCGGATCAATAGAGAGGGTATCGATCAGTTCTAACTGACAGCGTTCGACATCCGCAGAAGGGAGGTCGACCTTGTTGATGACAGGAAGGAGTTTCAGTCCGTTATCGATGGCAAGATATCCGTTTGCCAAAGTCTGTGCCTGGACACCTTGTGTCGCATCGACGACAAGAAGTGCGCCTTCGCATGCGCTTAAGGAACGGGAGACCTCATAGGTGAAGTCGACGTGGCCAGGAGTGTCAATCAGATTGAAAAGATAAGTCTCTCCATCCTTTGCCTTATAGGTGACATTGACCGCATTGAGCTTGATGGTGATTCCTCTTTCTCTTTCAATCGACATATCATCGAGAAGCTGAGGCTGAAGGTCTCTGACTTCAACAGCGCCGGTCTTCTCTAAGATTCTGTCGCAGAGGGTGGACTTACCGTGGTCGATGTGGGCGACGACACAGAAGTTTCTGGTATGTTTCTGATCAAAGTTCATTTTTCGTTGTTCTCCTTCCAAAATTCACGTAACTTCACTTTTAGTTGACTGGGTGAGATGATGTTGATCCTATCCGGATAGATCTCTTTCATGATATTGCTGTATATGCTTTGCTTGTATCTGGAATCGATGTATAGGACAAATCCTTTGTCGGTCTCCGTTCGGATGACTCGTCCTGCAGCCTGTAATACCTTGTTGATTCCAGGATAGGTATAGGCATAATGGAATCCGGTCTGAGACTCCTCTTCATAGGAGTTGAAGTAATCCTTCAGTCTGTCTCTTTCGAAATTGATCTGCGGAAGACCGACGGAGATGATGATAGCACCGATAAGTCTATCTCCGACTAAATCGATACCTTCCGAGAAGACACCGCCTAAGACTAATAGTCCTATCGTCGTCTCATCTGCATTGCTTTTGAAGTTGTCCAAGAAGGACTGCTTATCATTCTCCTTCATGTATCTTGTCTGTGAGATGACTCTCACTCCTTCCTCTTCTTCCTGTGAGAAGAATGAGGATAATCTTTCCAGATAATCGAAGGAAGGACAGAAGACAAAGTAATTTCCTTTCTTCATCGAGGTGGCATTCTTGATTAAGGAATAGACGGGGTATAGTGTCATATCCCTATCTTTATAGCGGAGAGAAAGATTCGTATCGAAGAAGATGCGTCTATTCTCATTCGAGAAAGGAGAATCTAGAATCAGACGGTTAGAGAGGTCGTTTTTATCTCCGCCTAACAGATCAATATAGTAATCCTTTGGAGAAAGGGTGGCGGAGAAATAGACGACCGATTCAAAGAATTCTGAACCCTCTACAATCAGAGGACGGCTATCCAGATTCATGATGCGGATAGACTGAATCTCATCGTATCTCTTTGTGACATAGCAATAGAACGCACTGCCGATATTGTCATCTTCCAATAGTTCAGAAAGATATAGGAAGCTGTTCATGGTATAGAAGAACTGTAAAAAGGCATCATCCAATAGACTCGGTGACTTTTTCATCAGCTCTCTCATATCCCCGACACAGTCGGAGATGTCATCGTATATCTTATCCGGTACTTTCTTGATGCGGTAGAGGTTGTTTTCATGAGTTTCGATAGCAAGTTCCTCTACTTTCATATCCTCAATCAGTTCAATGAGGTCAGCCAAGTCGGCACGGAGCATCTCAAAGGCCGGTGAGATGCAGAAGTTAAGAGCCTCTTTGATCTCACTTAGGAACAGTTCTAAGGAGTACATGCTTCTTACTCTGTCGGGAAGATTATGGCACTCATCGACAAGAAGGAACGAGTGAGTATTTTTAATGCCGCTCTCTTCTAAGCATAACTTGTCATGATAGTCATAGACATAGGAGTAATCACAGATCAGGACATCGCAATAGGCGGATAGATCTAACTGTAATTGGAACGGACACATCTTGTTCTGATAGGCGATATTCTCAATTGCTTTGCGGTCAAAGAGGTCCGAGTATTCCAAATTGTCCATGATGACATCAAGAAGCTTGTCATAATAGTATTTGGCAAAAGGACATTCATCCGGATTGCAGTGTCCTTTTTTGTCATTGAAACAGATGTTTTCCTTGCTGGTGAATTCGATTGTCTTTGCCTTTACGCCTTGAGACAGGAAAAGATTCATCGCATTGACTGCAATTTTTTTGATGGAGTTCTTGCTCGTGAGGTAGAAGATTCTGTCTGCTTTTCTTGAATAGAAACGTTTGACAAGAGGGTAAAGGACGGAAATCGTCTTTCCAATACCAGTAGGTGCTTCTAGATAGACATCTCTTTTCGTCTCAGCAGCCTCATGGACAAAGTCGATTGCTTCTTTCTGTCCTTTACGGTAATGAGAGAAAGGGAACGTGAGATCTTTTGTAGACTCGTTCCTTTCTATCTTCATTCTCTGAATCTTCTTCTGGAAATGAGTGTAACGAAGAATCAATTCACTGACAAAACGGTCCAGCTCTTCTGCGGTATATTTCTTTGTGATATGTTTCTTTAGACGATAATTGTTCTGCTTGATGTAAGTCATCAGAATCGTAACCGAACTTAAATTCTTCTGCTTCGATAAGATATATCCGTAGAACATCGCCTGGCCTAGATGCCATTCGCCATGGTCACGGATGAAGTTATCTAAGTCATCGACTGTTGTCTTGATCTCTTCCACGATGACTTCGCCGTCATTCTTAAAGATGACACCGTCCGCCTTTCCGGATACACGGAAAAGGAAGTTCTCACTATTGAATTCATAGTAGAGAGGATATTCTGGATAATAGTCATCCCCTTGCTCTTTCTGATATCTGGCGTGAAGTTTAGTTCCTTCCTGCATGGAGGATTGGTTGAAAATACGGGTGTCCAAATGACCGCGTCTTAACAACAGATCAACGATATCGTGCACAGATAAGGAAATGGCTTGACTCATACTGGTTATTTTAGCATAGATGGAGGTATTTCGTTCTGAAATAGAGCACGAAATTCAAAAATTGCTTGAATATCGATTTTTACTTTGCTACAATATCAAAGCGCCTTAAAAAGCGTGTTTCATTGGCCCGATAGCTCAGCTGGCAGAGCACAGCACTGAAAATGCTGGTGTCCGCAGTTCGACCCTGCGTTGGGCCACCATCGTGAATAAGGACCTGGTACTTCGGTATCAGGTTTTTTTGTTGTTTATCTAGGAAAAATAAGCCTTACGGATAACGTATAAAAAAGCACTCGAAATCTATCGAATCTTCGTTTTGTGTGTTTTTTTACATTTTACGAATTCGTTTTGTGTATAAAATTGCATTTTACGAAGATTTACGTATAATAATGCTAGAGGAAATGACTATGGATGAATTGGAATTCAAACGAAAGATTTATGATGAATTAGTTCAATGGAATAAGGATGAAGATAAAGTCCCTCTTATCGTGGATGGCTTAAGACAGATAGGAAAGAGCTATATTGTCAGCAAGTTTGCTCAAGACAACTATAAGAATGTCATCGTCTATGATTTCAGGCACAATAAAAGCCTAAGAAGTATTTTTGAAGGCGATATCGACGTGGATTCTATCATAAGAAAATCCACTCCATACTTTTCTGATAGTCAATTTATCCCATATAAAACTATTTTGATCTTTGAGGAAATCGGTGATTGTCCCTTAGCAAGGACATCTTTTAAAAGCTTTGCTATGGATAAACGGTTCACAGTCATAGCAACGGGAAGCCTTCTTGGCGTGATGAATATCAGGAAGAAACAGAAAATCGATATTCCCACAGGATATGAGAAGATTATTCAGATGACTTCCATGGACTTTGAGGAATTCCTATGGGCAAATGGACTGAATAAGGAGTCTATTGACCTCTTGAAGAAATATGCCCAGACGAAGAGTGAACTTCCCCAAGCTCTTGCTGACTACTATAAAGAAATGCTAAAGAGATATGTCATTGTCGGTGGAATGCCAGAGGCGGTAAAAGAGTTTATAAAGACAAACAACTACATCAGTTCCCGCAATTATTTGATTGGTTTGATTCATGATTATCGAGCGGATTTTGGAAGATTCATCAATGATGATAATTATGAGAATATAGATTATCACTTACAGATGAGTCTCAATCGTGTCTTTGACTCCATTCCATCCCAGCTGGCAAGAGAGAAGGATACCTGCAAGTTCAAATATTCTGAAGTCAAGAAGGGTGGGAGAGCATCAGAATTCGAAGAACCGTTCGAATGGCTTGAAAGGGCCGGTCTTGTCCTTCGCTGCTTTAATCTGAAAGCAATCGAGAAACCGTTAGAATCTAATGTTGACCGAACCTCTTTCAAAGCGTTTTTATCTGATATCGGATTACTGATGGCATTATATCCGATATCAGTATCTCAGGCCTTCCTCAATGATGAACTGGGTTCTAGAAAAGGCGCAATATTTGAAAATCTAATGGCTATCTTCATCAATAAATGCTCTTTGCCTTTGTATTATTATTCGAATGGTCAGGAACATCTCGAGATTGATTTTATTCTGGATGGAAAAGACGGAATCATACTTTTAGAGGAAAAGTCCGTCAATAGAAAGATGGCTGCTTCTAGAGCGGTCATGGAAAATAGAACGCCATATAAAGCGGAGAGATGCTATAAAATCATCAAAGAAAACTTTGGAACTGGTACTTTCTATACGAGTGTTCCACAATACGCAGTATCCTTTATTCTAGATGAGATCAATAAAGAGATAAAGGAAGGATACTCCTTTCCAAAATTAGAGTATCCGAAGATATAAAAACTCAGATTTCATGAAGAAAGAGACTGTTGTATTTCCTCTTCTCTTTTCAATAGGAAATGATTGAATATTCTCTTCTTCTTAATAAGTATGAATGTTAAAATAAAACGCGGTGAACAAGCATGAAAGAAATTGAAGTAGTCAACCTCTCTAAAATCTATAACCAGGGATCAACGAATGAAGTAAAAGCATTGAATGATGTCTCTTTTTCCTTGGACAAAGGAGAGTTCGTTGTCATATTAGGATCTAGCGGTGCTGGAAAAAGCACACTCTTGAACATCTTAGGCGGACTAGATAACGCAACAAGCGGAATCTATTCCATACATGGTGAGAACGTAACAGAGTTTAAGGAAAACCAGATGGTCGATTTCCGAAGAAAAGAAATCGGATTTGTTTTTCAGTTCTATAACCTCATGCCAAATCTTACCGCGTTAGAGAATGTAGAGCTTGCTGCCTCCTTGAATGAAAATTCACTCGATAGCAAAGAAGTCCTGAAATCCGTCGGCTTAGAGAAAAGGGAAGGCAATTTCCCGTCTGAGCTTTCGGGTGGCGAACAACAGCGTGTCGCAATAGCCCGTGCTATCGTCAAGAATCCAAATCTCCTTCTTTGTGACGAGCCGACAGGAGCGCTCGATAGCAAGACAGGCGGAAGTGTCCTTTCGTTATTGAACAAAGTCGCAAAAGAATATCAGAAGACCGTCATCATCGTCACACATAATTCCAAGATAGCACAGTGTGCACAAAAGGTACTTCATATCAGCGATGGAAGACTTACTTCCATCGAAGTCAACGAGAATCCGATTCCTCCGGAGCAGGTTCAATGGTAAAAAGATCAGGATTGCTTCCTCTCTTATTGAAGATGCAGCTGAGGAACATCAAAAGGAATATCGCTCAGTTTCTTGCAATCATCGTCATCGGCGCTATCGCTGTGACGCTGTTTTCTGGTCTTCAGGCTAATGCGGATGTCTTTCAGAAACAGATCGACACCGCCTTTGTAAATGGAAGCATTCCTGACTTATACGTCACGACACAGAAGTATGATGAAGATGACATTACACAGATAGAAGAAATCCTGCCGGATGAATATAAAATAGACAAACGACTTTATATCCCATCTAAAATCGGAACGCATTCTGTCTATGCCGTCATCGTTGACTCTATGCCTTCTCTTGCTAAACCATATGAGATAGTAAAAGAGAGCGAGTCAAAGACAGATTCCTATTTCTCCTATCTTGATTCTGCGTGGGAAAAGACAAATGTGGCAAGTTCGTATCAAAGGTATGAGTTAGATGGAGCATTCACTCTCTCTATCGATACTTCCTCCTTTGACTTAACAGACGCCGCAAATCAGTTGAATAATCCGAACCTCTATAAACCAGGCGGAAGCAACATTCTAGAGAATGGAAGTTTATCTTTAGAGATGAAAGTGACCGGATTTATGAACCATCCCGAGAATGTGACGAAATCCAGTTACAATCCTGCAGTTGTGATCATCTCCTATTCGATGTTCCAAGATTCCATCAAGAAACTTCTCAGCGACAACTTCACGGACTTTGGAAAATCATTAGTCAGCATCTATTTAGAACGCTATTTCGGAAGAGGATTCTTATCTAATCAGGTTCAGAATTATTTCAATCAGTACCTCATCAAATCCGATGGAAAAGAATTGGACAAAGAGTATATCGAAAAGATACGAAGTTACTTTAATAGCAAAGATACGAATAATCTTCTGCTTATCACAACAAAGGAAGAGATGCCTTACTACATGACTCTTAATTCCGACTATTCCCAGGCACGTGCCTTTACCTATGTCTTTCCGATGGTCTTCTTCTTTGTCGCTATCCTTGTCATTTTGACGACACTCTCCCAGATGATCATCAAGGACCGAATCCAGATTGGTACTTTGAAAGCGTTAGGATTGAAAAGAGGAGAGATCTTATTCAATTATCTCGCTCTTACTTCGATTCTCGTCCTTGTCGGAACTGTTATCGGTCTGATCATTGGACCTCTCCTTGTTCCGAATATCTTAGGACAGAAGTATCAGATTCTTTATTCTCTTCCTTCTAGGACCTATCAGTTCCCAGTCGTCTTCTCCTTACTTACGACTCTTGTCTTTCTTCTTATCGCATCACTTGTCACCTATGTTGTGGCATGCAAAGAACTCAAACTGAAACCGGTTGATTCGATGAGACCTTTAGTACCTAAGATCAAAAGACTCAAACCTAGAAAGAAAGCACATAAAAATATCTTTGCCTTATCTTGTAAGATGGCATATCGAAATCTGAGATTTGATAAGTTCCGTTCCATCATGGTCATCATTGGTATCTTAGGATGTACTGCCTTGCTTGTCTGTGGATTCGGAATTGAGGATACTATCAATTACGGAATCAACAGCGATCACTCTATCTTCTTACGTAGCGATATCGTCGTTACGATGAATGAAGCAAAAAGTGCAAGTGATGTCGAGTCTTCTCTTCTATCTATCGATGGTGTCGATAAGGTCGAACCCTATAAAAATACGGAGATGACCTATTACAAAGAAGGGGGAGGACAGGTCACGAAGACTCTCTATATCCTATCGAAAGAAGACACTTCTATTGGATTAGATATTCCTACTGATGGTATTGCCATCAGCGAGAAGATAGCGACAACCATCAACTGCAAGACCGGAGATGAGATCATCATCGGAAGCGGACAGAAACAAAGAAAAGCAAAAGTGAGTCTCATCTTCAAAGCCTTCTATTACAATTGCGGAATTCTATCCTATGACAATCCAATACTGGAAGAATCGGATAAGACTTATAACTGTGCTTGGGTAACGGTCAAAGACCAAAGCAAAGAGACCGAAATTGCAGATGTCATCAAAAATAATGTCAAGAATGTCTCTTCCTCTGTCTCTACTGATACCTTCAATGCTCAGATCAAGAATACGATGTCCGGTGTACTGAAGATGACCAATGCTATCAAGATCTTCGCGATACTTCTTGCTGTAGTCACTCTCTATAACCTGGCTCTATTGACGTATCGTCAACGCTTCAGAGATATGTCGACTCTGAAAGTCTTAGGTTTCAGAAAAAGAGAGATTGCCTTATCTATCCTGATGGAGAGCATGACATTGACTGCAGTTGGCGTTCTATTCGGATGCCTATTAGGCTTCCCGTTCATGCTACTTGTCTTAAATACCAATATTGTTGAAATCGTTCAGTATCTCTTCCATATCAATGCTCTAACCTATGTATACGCAATCCTACTTACCTTTGCTGTTGCTTTTGTCATCAACCTCTATTTCGGCTATCACACGAAAAAGATAAAGATGGTCGAATCCTTGAAAGCTGTCGAATAAGTGAAAACAAAAAGTGCAGGCTCTTTTTTCTACAAGGTCTGCACTTTTGTGTTCTAGAGAATTCCTACTTTCTTATAGATATAGTCGACATGCTTCAGATAGGGATCGAAGGTGAAGCAGGAATCGATTTCACTGTCACTAAGATGCTTTCTGACTTCTTCGTTCTTTTTGATGTTCTCTTTGAAATCGGTATGATTCAAAGCGCTATCCATAGCTGAAGGCTGAATGAGATCATAAGCGGACTCACGCGTCATACCTTTCTCAATCAAAGCAGAGAGGACACGGGACGAGAACACGGAATTATTAGTCAATCTGATATTCTTTTCCATGATCTCGGGGAAGACAGTCAAGGTATCGATGACTCTTGTCATTCTTCTTAACGCGTAATCGGTCAGTTCAATCATATCGATAAGAGAGACTCTTTCTACACAGGAATGGGTAAGGTCTCTTTCATGATATAAGGCATTGTCCTCTAAAATCGGGAAAAGATATCCTCTTATCATTCTCGCGCAGCCAGTGAGATTCTCGCTGGAGATCGGATTTCTCTTCTGCGGCATAGCGGAAGAACCTTTCTGACCTTTGGAGAATCCTTCTTCTACTTCATGAATCTCGCTTCTGGAAAGGTTTCTGATTTCGACCGCGATCTTTTCGATGGTGGAACCAAGGATAGCTAAAGTAGATGCATAGTGCTCGTGCCTATCACGGGAGAGAACCTGTGTAGCGATAGCGGAACTCTCTAATCCTAAGATTTCGCTGGCGATATCCTGGATGCGAGGATCGATGTCAGCATAGTTTCCGACAGCACCGCTAAGCTTTGCACTCTCTACGTACTTTCTGTTTGTCTTAAAAGAGGAGAGCGCTCTTTTTGTCTCATCGTAATAGTTTGCCCATTTCAGACCGAAAGAGGTGATCTCGGCATGCATGCCGTGTGTTCTTCCGATACAGGGAGTATCTTTATAATCCAAGGCTTTCTTCTTTAAGGCTTCCAGAAGATTAAGGATGTCTTTTTCTAGGATGTCATTGGCATCCTTGTAAAGTAAAGACATCGCAGTATCGACAACATCGGTGCTGGTCAGTCCGAAGTGGACATACCTTCTTTCTTCTCCTAGTGTCTCAGAAATCTGTCTTGTGAAGGCGATGACATCATGCTTTGTGACAGCCTCAATCTCATGGATACGTTCTACGTTGACTTTGCCGTTCTTCTTGGCATCGAGAATATATTTCTCATCGATGACACCGATTTTAGAGTATGCCTCCATGACGGCAAGCTCTACTTTCCAATAGGCGTTAAAGCGGTGTTCGTCGGTGAAGAGATCGCCCATCTCCTTATTGAGATAGCGGTCGATCATCAGAAGATTTCCTCTCTAAGAATGGTTCCATCCTTATCCGGAGATACAGAGATGATATCAATATCGATATCGAGATATTTCTCGATTGCTGCAATATAGTTCTTGCAGTTTTCAGGAAGTTCATCATACGTCTTGCAAGAAGAGATATCTTCTTTCCAGGACGGAAGCGTGATAAACTCCGGTTTGACAAGAGAGAGCTCTTTGACGTTGCTTGGCATGAAGTCGATCTTCTCTCTATTTAAGGTATAGCCGGTGCAGATCTTGATTTCATCGACCGCGGAAAGGACATCGAGAAGCATGATGGCGACGTGGGTGATACCGGAGATTTCCTTGACGTATTTCAGCTGAGGAATATCTAACCATCCTACTCTTCTAGGACGATGAGTGACGGTTCCGTATTCATGTCCTTTTTCACGGATGGCATCGGCTTCCGCATTATCGATTTCACTCGGGAAAGGTCCTTCCCCGACTCTTGTCGTATAGGCCTTCATGACTCCTAAGACACCATCCACAGCAGTAAGCGGAAGACCGGTGTTAGAAGGGATAGCAGTTGCTAAAGGAGAGGAGGATGTGACATAAGGATAGGTTCCGAAGGTAAGACAAAGCATGGCACCCTGTGCACCTTCAAAGAGGATCTTCTTTCCTTCTTTGTATGCTTTCTGCAAATAGGTAGTGGTATCTGTGATATAAGGAAGAAGGATTTCTCTGTCTTTCATGAGTTCATCATAGATCTCTTCTTCAGAGAACTGTTTTCCGTTATAGGCAAGAAGTTCTTTGTTCTTCAAAGGGAGAATCTGATGAATACGCTCTTTCAGGTAGTCCGGATAGAGAAGATCTCCGACACGGATAGAAAGACGGGCAGAACGATCCTCATAGCAAGGACCGATACCATTCTTGGTCGTACCGATCTTATATTCGCCAAGAGCGTTTTCTCTCGCGATATCGAGTTCGATATGATAAGGGAGCAATAACGTTGCTCTCTTAGAGATGATGAGCTGGAATTCCTCAACACCTTTTGCATGGATGTTTTCGATTTCCTGAATCAAGGAACTCGGATTGATGACCATGCCATCGGCAAGGACATTGACCGTATCCTTATTCAGAATTCCGGAAGGAAGAAGACGAAGTGCGTATCTAGTACCATGGTGTTCAATCGTGTGCCCGGCATTGTTTCCGCCCTGGGAACGGACAACAATCTGTGCTTTGCCCGCACAGAAATCGGTAATCTTTCCCTTACCTTCATCACCCCACTGCATTCCTTCTATCGCTAAAGTTCTCATAAGAAAAACCTCCTTTGGATTTTCGCTGTAATAAGAACATTTATTACTTATGCATTTTATCACTTGAGGAGTCAAAAGTTAAGTGAGCATGAGAAAGAAAATCGACAATCGGATGAAAATATGTCTAACTTCGTTCTGCTTTACAATCTGTTGACAATTTCCGCTTTTATCGTTTTAATTAATGTAATAAGGAGAAATTCATATGGAAAGCATCGTTTATTTTTCAAAAGACTTAGACGGGAAGCATATCAAGGAACTCTATAAGAGATACGAAGGAAAACTCAAAGGCAATATCGCTATTAAGCTTCATTCCGGAGAAGAAGGAAATCAGAACTTTTTAAAACCGGAATATTTAAAGGATGTCATCGACTATGTCGGTGGAACCATTGTCGAATGCAATACAGCGTATGACGGAGCAAGAAACACAAGTGAAAAACATCTCAAGACTCTCAAGGATCATGGCTGGAGCGTCTACTTCAATGTCGATCTTCTCGATGAAGTCGATGATGATATGATTCTTCCGGTTGAAAACGGTTTCGTCTTGAAAGAGAACTATGTCGGAAGAGATCTTGCCAAATACGATTCCCTTCTTGTCCTTTCCCATTTCAAAGGTCATCCCATGGGTGGATACGGAGGAGCGTTGAAGCAGTTATCGATTGGTGTTGCCTCTAGCCGCGGAAAAGCATGGATCCACTCCGGCGGAAGAACCAAAGATCAGAATAATCTCTGGAATGACCTCCCCCCGCAGGATACCTTCTTAGAGGCGATGGCAGATGCTGCATCCTCTGTCGTTAGATACTTTAAAGGAAACAGTCTCTACATCAACATCATGAAGAACATGTCTGTCGATTGTGACTGCTGTGCAGTCGCTGAAGATCCCTGCATGAAGGATATGGGTATCCTCATCAGCGAAGATCCTGTCGCTATCGATAAGGCCTGCATCGACTTAGTCATGAAAAGCGATGATCCAGGAAAAGATCATTTCATGGAAAGAGTCAATTCCAGAAATGGTATCCATACCATCTATACTGCAGAAAAGCTCGGTATCGGTACTACCAACTATAAACTCATCGAAGTTGAATAAATACGGAAACTGTTGCTGTTTATCTAAATGATAACCGGCAACAGCTTTTTTGATTTCAAAAAAAGCACTGCTTTTGACAGTGCTTGTATCGATTCAGACTTCTAAGACTAACGGTTTCTTTCTGAATAGGAAGTGTAGCAATCCGATACAGAATGTGGAAACAAGTAGAGCGGTAGAGACATCGCTTAAGAAGTGGGCTCCGCAACGGATTCTGGTATAGGCGATAAGTAGCGTATAGGCTAATGTGACAAAATAAGTCACATATTCCATTCCCTTATATTTGAAGCGGAAGAGAGGACATAGACAGGTTAACATCAAAGTGAGTGTTGCTGTTCCGACATGACCGCTAGGCCAGGATTTGAAGTTATCTCCGCTCTTTGCAAAGGGTTGGAAGAGATACCAGGGACGGAAGACATCTCCTTCTGTGTTAAGACTCGTATCGATGAGGAATCGATAACGAGGACGGCAACCGATCTTTTTCAATAGATTGATCAATAAGAGCTGAAGAAGGGATGCTAGTAGAATGACGAGTCCTAACTTCAGAGAATTGTCTAAGTTATGATGATCTAAGAAGATGACCGCCAATAAGGAGTAGAAGAGGATCAAGAAGACAGCAACGGAGTAAGCAAGAGCCTGATTCATGACAATGCCATGATTGGTTCCGTTATCACTCATATGGCTTCCTAAATAATAAATCGAACCCACCGATGCCAATAATCCAATGACGACACCGAGAACCTTATAGACTGTCTTCTTTCTTGGGAATAGTCCGAAGAAACAGAGCAATCCACCAAGGGCATAGATAAAGTAACCGATGGATTCTCCTAACGTTTCACAGAATGCGCTGAAGGGATCATTTACAGATACGATATGATCCGATATCGTAAGATCATAAAAACTTCCTAGAATGATTCCTAGAATGGATAATGCCAAAGGAATCATCAGACACCATAACGGGATAGAATAGATTTTTTTTTTCATCGGGACTGCTCCTCTTTCCATTATTTTACATAACGAGAGGCAAAATATGAACTAATATCCGCCAAATGCATAAAATTTAGCTCATTGGTCAATATTTGAAAACACTTTCTCAAAAAAATGATACAACTGAACAGAAAATCTATATAATATAAATATCGGTCGAATTTGCGGATTTCCGCGAAAGGAGAAAATTATGGCAAAACCTACAAAAAGACATAGAGCACCTGTGAAGAAAGTTGATGTTCTCAACCTTCCTTTAGGCGTTTATCTTGACGAGAAAGGATTTGGAGAAATCCATCTTCTTCATGCACATCGTTCCCCAACAGGTGAACCGGAAGTCATGTATGAAGGAAAACTCCACAAAGGAGAAGTCACTTTGGTCACGGGCAAGAATCTCGAACTTCAGATTCCGACTCAGGGATACAATCACGGCTATACCTTCGAAGGATTTGCTCAGCAGCTCTTCTTAGTTGATAATGCCTGTGTTTCCTATAATGCAAAGGAAGACAGAACCTTCGCTTATATCAACCCGACATCCAAGCTCTCATTCACCGGTGATCCGGACAAGAACTACAAGATCTACTTCCACATCTATGAGAACTGCATCGGCGAAGACAACAACCGTTGGATCGTCATCAACGCCGAAGAAGCCTAAAATTGATTTAGACTTCCTCTTACTCATTTTCAAAAAATCAAAACATCTTTTTTAGAGTCCTGCATTATTGCGGGACTCTTTTGCTTATGTCCCTTAAAAAAGAACTGGACATAGAATTCTATCCATCTTGTCTATCTACAACATATATATTGTGATGTCACATCCTTTAACCTATAATTCAATTAAAAGAAGGGAGTCGAATTCTATGAGGATAATGAATCGATAGGCAGCTCTTAATTCCGTTATTTCACTACTGATAGTTGGCTTGATTGTTCTGTTCTTCTGTCCAATACTTATCCAAACACAGGCAATATCACCGACTACAAGGACGGAAAGCTTAACTAGTCCTTTCTTAAATCCCTCTACGAGTTCAACTTGGTTTCTATTACTGGTGCCTTGATTCTTTACTTCATTGTGACTGTAATTTCCTTCTTTTTGAAAAACATAGTTATGGATGTCATAGAACTGATTTTTGCAGTCTACATTCTTTCGATTTCGATTGTCGTCCTTTGCGTATATCGATTCACAGTGACAGCAATCGTGTTTACATTGCTGTTCACTATTCTGCTACTTGTTGCTTCCCTTATTAAACTTTGTTTACGCTTTGCAAAAAGGAAAACAGCGTAACGATTCTTCGAAAATTAATGATGCCAAAAGAAAAGCGCCACATTCAGACTATGGCGCTTTTGAAGTTATTTCTCTTCGGTAAGCTTACTTTGATTGGATGTTTTCTTTTTTCTTTTGTGCTCTCTTACAAGGAAACGGATCAAAATGGCAGTTAGGGAGATGACTGCGATAGAGGCACCGATGATGATGCCGATGATGCGATGTTCTGTAAAATCGATTAGGAACATAAGGTGCCATCCTTTAAGTGATAGACTTTGTCACAGATAGAAAGACTTGTCATTCTATGGGAGATCATGATGATCGCCTTATCTTCTTTCACTTTCTTCAGCTGATTCAGAATCAAAGCCTCATTGTATCCATCAACATTGCTTGTAGCCTCATCAAGAAGAATCACAGGAGCATTGGAGAGGAAGACTCTTGCTAAACCTAGGCGTTGTTTCTCGCCGGTGGAGAAGTTATCGGCAAGGTCATTGATCTCAGTGTTCAGTCCGTCTTTCAGTGAGATGATCTTATCATAGATGCCTGCTTTTTTCAGCGATTCGTATAACTCGGCATCTGTAGCATCTTCTTTTGCAATCCTAAGGTTATATGCAATCGTATTCTTGAAAAGATAGGTGGATTGAGAGAAGAGGACGATATTTTTAGCTAAGGCTTCTCTTGAATAGGAAGAGATATCTTTGTCATTGTATTCAATCGTACCGGAATTGGTGTTTTCAAAGTGGAGCAACAACTTGAAGAGAGTCGATTTTCCCGCACCGCTTTTACCTTCGATACCGATGATTTCACCTTTTCTTATCTCAAAGGAGACATCATTTAGGATTTCTCTTTTATCGTAGTGGAAAGAGACGTCTTTCAATTTCAGAGATTCAAATTCAAAGTCTTCTATTCCATCGACTGTTTTCTCTTTCTCGTCCATGACGCGGAAGATTCTCTTTGCGGAGGCAAAGGACATCGTTAAGTTGGCAGGAAGATTGGCTAAGGCGACAACAGGACCAAAGGAGGTGGCAAGCATCATATAGGCTAATACCATGTCATAGTTTCCGATATCTCCTCTTTGATAGAGATAGCTTCCGAAGAAGATGATACAGATATCAGCAAGAATGATAAAGAAGTTAACGATTCCAGAGAAGAAGAGCTGACGGTCATTGAGCTTGTCATTAAGAGCAATCATCGTATCCGTCGTTTCTAAGAGATTTTTCTCCTGTTCTTCCTCTTTCTGGAAGAAGAGGATTTCACGGATGCCGTAACAGCTGTTGAGATAGCAGTTCTCACTTTCAGCGAGCTTCTGTCTATATTCCATTCCTAATTTTCTGTTGGATAGATAGAAGAGAATAGGAGTCAAAAGCCCGATCAGCAAGTAGAAACCGAGGGCGACAAGGGAGAAGGAGTAATGTAATAAAACAAAGAATAAGATAAGAACAACCGCTTCCGTAAAGAGTGCGATGAAGAAAGGAGTGATCGTATGAGCGTAGAAGACTTCCAAGGATTCCGTATCAGACTGAAGAATCGATAATAGTTCTCCTTTGTTTCTATCATCTAAGACATTGCTTGCCTGTTTCCGTAAGGAGGAGAAAACTTGGTTTCTGACAATAGCAAGGAGTGTGAATGCCATGTAGTGGTTCAGATACTGTTCGATATAGCGTAAGAAACCGCGTAGGAAGCCAGAGACTAATAGACAGATCAGAATTCCCGTAAATGACATAGAGATATCGAAAGTGAGAAGCTTGAGAATGGCAAGTCCTGCAAAGAAGGTAATACCCATACCAGAGAGATAGCCAAGCGTTCCTACTAGTACGGCCAAGACGATAAGATATCTCTTGCCTTTGACTAGTTTCAGCATTCGGTTCAGAAGATGGAAAAAGGATTCTTTTTTCATAGGATTTCCTCCCATTTGTTTTCACGTTCGATTCCTTCTCGGAAGAAAGAGGAATTTTCTAAGAGTTCACTTGGTTTTCCGGATAAGATATTTCCGTCATTCTTAAACAAGTAGATGTAATCAGCATGGAGTGCATTCTTCAAACGATGCGAGATGAATAAAACGATGTGCTCTTTTGAAATCTCCTGAATGGCTAAGAGGATAATCTCTTCACTTTCTTTGTCGATATTGCTTGTTGTCTCGTCAAAGACATAGAAATCCTTTTTGGAAGAAAGATAATAGCTTAAGACCAATCTCTGTTTTTCGCCACCGGATAAATCTGAAGCACCTTCCTTTGGAATATAGGATAAACCTCCGCTATCTAAGATCCTCTCTTTCAAAGAGACCTTATCTAATAACGAGAACATCTCCTTTTCTGTTAAATCAGGATTATAGAAATGGAAGGCATCCTTGATAGATAGATGGAGAAGATAGGTGTCTAAGGCAACATAACAGACATGTTTTCTGTATTCGTAGATGTCGATATCCTTCAGTTCCTTATCGTTGATGACGATATGGCCGGAATATTCCGGAATCTGTTTTGTCAGTATCTTAGCTAAGGTACTTTTTCCGCATCCGGAATCGCCGATGACAGCAACAAATCCTTTTTCTAATTTCATATTCAGATGGGAGAAGGTATTTGTATCACTGTCAGCATAGTGGAATGAGACATCATCAAGAGAAATGCTAGAAATATCGAATATCATTTCTGTACCGTTTTCAACGGGTGTTTCTTTAAGAAGGGAGAGCACTTTCTTTCCGGCAGTTGCTCCGTTCATTGCGATATGGAATGCAGAACCTAAGGAACGCATCGGAAGGAAGAACTCCGCACCGACTAAAATCAAGAAGAGGGTGATCGGATATCCAATCTCGTTATTCTTGAATGCAAGAAGGGTAAGTACAATACCGACAGCGGCTCCTCCATAAGCGACGATATCCATGATGGTGGTGGAGAATAACTGCATGACCAACACCTTCATCGTGATACGGCGGAACTCTTCGCTGTTCTTCTTCATTTCATCTTCCATCTTTTTATCATAGTGGAAAATTAATAACTCTTTCATGCCGGATACCGAGTCAAGATAGGCACCACCTAAAGAAAGATATTGATTCCAATAGGTTGCAAATATCTTCTTGGCCCATTTCGAAACCATAATGATGGATATCGGGATAAGAGGCACGCAGAAGAGATAAAGCAGAGCGACCTTATAGTTGAAAAAGCAGAACAGGATAAAGAGAGAAATCGGAGCAATCATCGCATAGAAGAAAGAAGGAAGATAGGAGGAATAATAAAGGCGTAACTGTTCGACGCCTTCACTGGATAACTGAGAGATCTCCTGAATTTTGAGTTGGCTCTGTCCGTTGAGATTGACGTATTTCTGGAAGATATCCTGTCTGATCTTTCTTGAAACATAATCGGCAAGCTTTCCGGATATCTTTCCTTTTCCGATATAGAGAAGGACAAAGACAACGGCCAAAGCGATTCCACCTAAAAGATAATAGGTTCCTAAATCATTCTTCCTGTCGATGAAGGAAAACACACTGACAGATAGAAGATACGTAGTCGATACGGATGCAACAAGTCCGAAAAAGGAAAGGACGATAGTCCAGACTAATAGATATCGTTTCCCTTTGATATAGCCGAGAAGTTCCTTATCAATCATTTGTCAAACCCTCACTGAGTTTCTTCTGTCTATCTTGTTCTCTGATCTTTCTGTATTCGCTTTTTCCAATCGGAGTGATACGGAAGACAAAGTATCCGTATTTGCATGCGATAAGGATATCGAAGACGATTGTCATGGCAAGCTTATTGACAAAATAGAGAGAGACAAGAAGCATACCGGTGACTAAGGAGAGAAGAAGGAGTTCTCCGTAGATTGTCATGACTCGGTGTTCAGCGAAGTTTCCGATATGATTCTTGTAAAGCTTGGAATTGAGGAACCAGTCCGCGAATTTTTTGCTTCCTCTTACAAAACAGAACGCGGTAAGAAGGTAGAAAGGAACAGTAGGAAGAATCGGAACGATGATTCCAATCGTTCCTAAAACAAGCGAAATCGATCCGATGATCAGAAAGATGACACGGACAACCTTGCTTTTGACGAGTTTGCTTTCTTCACTCTTTCTTTTTTCGTTATTTTTGTTTTCCATTTTTCTTTGCTAACCTTTTCTTTTCTTTCTTCGTTTCGACTAGATGCTTTATCGCCAGTATCGGATGATGGAAAAGCATTCTAGGTCCAGAGAAACGCATGACATCACGGATTCTTTCCCGGTGTTCCTTGTTATAGCAGTGAATCGGGCAGTTGGAGCAGAAGGGCTTCTTATCACCCCAAGGGCAGAGAGAAAGGCGGTAGTGACAGTATTCGGAAAGCTCTTTGCATTCTTCGCAAAGCTCATGCTTCTTGCATTTGTGCTTTTTTCTGCAGTATAGAGCAATCATCTCATCGACAATATAAATCTCCGAACTGTATTTCTTATCCGTCATTTTCGGATTTTTGGATTTCATAGTTAGCCACCTCTAATTCTCACCATACAATGATAGCATTTATCCGATTTTGAATAAAGGAAAATGAAGCGAAAAAGAAAGGAAAACAAAGAAAAAACCGAAGATACTGCTGTATCCTCGGTCAAAATGTATGGAATGAAGATTTAGTTCTCTTCTTCGTCTTTGATGTCTTTCAGTCTCTTATCGAACTCGATGCATAAGAGCATCGCGATGCTGACTCCGACAAAGACAAAACCAAATGCGGAAATCGTATACAGGATCCATGTATATCCGCTCCACTTTGTCAAATAGAGTGCAAGACTAGTACCCTCTAAGATAAGTGCACCTAATGCAAAGCACCACAAGAGACATTTATAGCTGATCAGCAATCTCATTTTATTTTTCATTCAGATGAGCCCTCCTCTTAGCTTCCATCATGTTGGATGTCCTCTTCACCTCGTTTGCCTTTCTGTACTCCGCCATCGCCTTTTCGTATTTACCGGTATATTCCGGCTGGTAGAATACGATATCCTTCAGTTCATCCGGGAGGTATTCAAGATACTTCCAGACTTTCGAATCATCATAAGGATAGGAATATCCATCCTCTACGTTGGCACGTGTGAACTTCAGATAATCCTCGACCTGAAGCGGCTTATCGGAGACAGTGTCCATCGCCTTTTCGATGGCAAGGCAGGCAGACTTGGATTTCGGAGACCCTGCAAGCTCTACAACCGTGAATCCTAATGGAATCATCGCTTCTGGAAGTCCGACATCTTTCGCGACTTCACAGGCATGATAACAGCGGTCGACGGCTGCAGGATTGGCAAGCCCGATATCCTCATAGGCAGTGACAAGCAACCTACGTATTGTACCCTCTAAGTCTCCGCTCTTCAATAGTTTTGCAAGATAATAAAGCGCTGCATCGATCTCAGAGCCTCGTATGGATTTCTGAAAGGCTGAGACTGTATTGTAGTGTTCATCCTCATCTTTGTCGCTGAGATAGTTGGGAATGGTGACGATGCTTTTTACATCCTCTTCGTCGATTTCGTGGCTGGAAGGATAGGAAAAACTGATGGCCTCCAATTGATTGTAGGCAAAGCGGAGATCTCCGCCGGATATCCTAGAAAGATACTCTAAACCGGAATCTTTGAACTTTCTTCTGTTATCGAGTCCTTTTTTGGATGTGACTGCTCTTTTCAAGGCGATAAGAATATCATCAGAACTTAAAGGTTCCGTTTCCAAAAGTCTTGTTCTGGAACGGATTGCAGGGTTAAGGGAAATAAGAGGGTTAGCGGTGGTACATCCGATGAGATAGAAGTCTCCATTTTCGAGATGGGGAAGAAGAAGGTCCTGCTTACCTTTGTCCATACGATGGATTTCATCGATGATAACGATGGAAGGGAAGAAACGAATCGCTTCCTGAAAAATCTCTTCCATTCTGCTCTTGTTGTCTAAGACAGCATTGAGGGAAAAAGAATGACATTTGCAGGAATTGGAAAATGCTTTTGCCAATGTAGTCTTACCGGTTCCAGGAGGGCCATAGAAAACCATAGAGACAAGAGCATTGTTCTCAATCAGGTTCGATAGAAATGATTTGATTTTATTTTGACCTAACACCTCATCCATGGTGTCAGGTCTCATTCGAAAGGCTAAAGGTTTATCAAACATTTTTATCCATTTCTCTTAAAGCGATTTTGAATAATTCGGTGATAGTATCTTTCGATTTAAGACTCATAGCAAGGACATCATCATCGGAAAGTTTTTCTTTCAGGACGCCACATGCCATATTTGCCATCAAAGAGATACCGACTGTCTTGATCAACATATGGTTAGAGGCGATGGCTTCGATTGCTGTGGACATGCCACAGGCATCAGCACCTAATGTTCTTGCCATTCTGATTTCGGCTTTGCTTTCATACTGCGGCCCATAGAACTGCATATAGACGCCCTTCTGAACAGGAAGTCCCTGATCTTTGGCAAGAGCATAAATATCTCCGGTCAGTTTCTCATCATAGATGTCAGACATATCCGGGAAACGGGTTCCGAAGGGTTCAAGATTCTCGCCGATAAGAGGAGATTTGACAAGGCAGGCGATGTGATCTTCAATCATCATCAGGTCACCCGGATGATAAGAGGTGTTGATAGCACCAGCAGCATTGGTTAGGATCAATCCCTTGATACCCATGAGTTTCATAAGGCGGATAGGAGAAACGACTTCTTCTGAGCTGTAACCTTCATAGCAATGGAGTCTTCCCTGCATCAATACCACAGGAATGCCTTCAAAGTAACCGAAGACGAACTGGCCCTTGTGGGCTTTGTTTGTCGAAACAGGAAGTCCCGGAATCAAAGAATAAGGGACCGTTCCTTTGACATCGATCTCAGAGACGAAATCACCTAAGCCAGATCCTAAAATAGCACCGATCTTCGGAGAGAAATCGAATTCCTTCTTGAGGCAGGAATACATTTTCTCGTAATCATGATACGTAAATTTCATCGTCTTCTCCTTTCTAACTGTACATGAAATATTTTATAATATTTCGTGGAAAATAATAACACTTATGAGAATATTGATACAAGAATGTCTGAAAGCCTCTGTGACGATTGACGGAGAAGTCTATTCCTCTATCGGAAAAGGAGAGGTTGTTTTTGTCTCCTTTACTAGTACGGATACTGCTTCCACAATCGACAAGATGATTGAAAAGATGCTGAAACTCAGAATCTTCTCCGACGAGAACGGAAAGACGAATCAGGACCTGTCTCAGCATGGTGGCACAATTCTTGCCGTCTCCCAGTTCACGCTTTATGCGGATATCAGAAAAGGAAACAGACCTTCCTTTGTCAATGCCCTAGGTGGAGAGAACAGCAAATCCTTATATGACCTTTTCTGCAAGAAGCTTAGCGAAAAGGTAGATGGTGTCAGAACCGGAGTCTTCGGTGCTGACATGAAAGTCGAATTGATCAATGATGGTCCATTCACGATCTGGATGGATTCGAAGGAGTTAGGCTATGAGTGAAAAAGTTTTATTAGGTCTTTCTGGCGGTGTCGATAGTGCAGTTGCTGCCTATCTTCTCAAAAAACAAGGCTATGATGTCACATGCTGTTTTATGAGAAACTGGGATAGTATCACCAATAATGACATCATGGGAAATCCAAGTCTTAATATGGATAAGTGCAGTCAGGAGTTCGATTACGATGATGCGGTAGAGACCGCATTTGAATTGGATCTTCCTATCGTCAGAAAAGATTTCATCGAAGAATATTGGAAAGAGGTCTTTTCCATGTTTTTGGATACTTATCGTAAAGGATATACTCCGGATGCGGATGTCTTCTGCAATAAGTACATCAAGTTCGGTCACTTCTATGACTATGCGAAGTCGATGGGCTTTGAAACCATCGCCATGGGTCACTATGCGATGAGACTAGATGAAAACGGAGAATCCCATCTATACAAAGCGTTCGATAAGAACAAAGATCAGTCCTACTTCTTAGGACAAATATCCGAAGAACAGCTCTCCCATGCTCTATTCCCTCTTGCCGGTCTTACCAAGCCCGAAGTCAGAAAGATTGCGGATGAACTGAATCTGAATGTCGCAAAAAAGAAGGATTCCACTGGGGTCTGCTTTATCGGTGAGAGAAACTTCAAACAGTTCTTGAACAATTACCTTCCCGCTAAACCGGGAAAGATCGTCGACATCGTGACCGGCGAGACATTGAAAGAACACGATGGTGTTCTCTATTACACCGTGGGACAGCATCGCGGTCTCAATATCGGCGGAATCAAAGGACATAGCATGGATCCTTACTTTGTCGTTGGAAAAGACGTCAATCAGAATATCCTCTATGTCGCTCAGGAAGCCGGCAATGAGTATCGTAAGTCCTACCGTTGCCTGATTGACGGCTTCAACTGGATTGGAAAAGATATCCCAGAAGGAGAATATCCGTGCTGCTGCAAGTTCCGTTATCGTGGAAAGGATATGCCAGTCACTTTAAGAATCCGTCCTGACAGAACTTCTGCCTATCTTGACTATGACGGATATGATTATGTCGCCAAAGGCCAGGTCGCCTGTCTTTATCAGGGAGATAGACTCGTCGGAAGCGGTGTCATCATCGCAACATACGGAAAAGACCTTCTTCCGCTGAATTATTAGTCGAAAACTTAACTTTAGGATTTGATTGTTGAGCTTAAAAAATAAGGAGCGTATATGTATGTTTTCAAACGATAAGAAAAAATTAATCATTGTTTATGATAAAAAAACGAAAGAATATGCAGAATTATTATCTGCTTTGATTTTAATGAAAGATGATAAGTATGATGAAAATGGCTGTTTATTGAAAAATGGTATTGTGGGGGTCAGAGACGGTTCGGTTGATGTAGCTTTATGGGATGAAACCACATACTCGGATAACGAACCTCGACTAAGTTCTACAACAAAAATTGTTTTTATCGGGGATGGCAAAATATTTAAACCCATAAAAGCAAACATAAATGTGAATAGTGACATTTCACAATTTGACATTTATCTAGGATATTTAGCAAATAAGGCGGTTATTTATGTTGATTGCAATAGACTTGTCAAGGATAAAAAACTATATCATTCATTTATCGAATCCTTTAAAACTTTTATTACGGAAGAGGGCGCCAATCATTCGGATGTTAAACAAGTGGAGAGGTGTATCTATATCGTCGACTATAATCAAAAAAAAGCAAATGCCATAAAGGAAAAATGGAATAATCGTATTAAAATGCTAAACGAAAAATTTCTGCTAAAAAAAGATGGTGTGAAAAAGAATGCGGAAAATTGCTCTTGTTCGTCAGAGAACAATGACATAATACCTGAGATTACTGATGAAGTAGCTAAAGGACTTGAGATCGCTGGCCACGTTTTAAGATTTTCAGTGCCAGTTACCTTTCCTGTTGGATTATTTTACTTGGGTAAACAAAGACTTGACTCTAAAAAAGAGATGATTTCGCAACAATTTAAATATGCTGTTTTCTATTTTTACATTAATAAACTAGCAAAATTTATGGAGTAGCCTATGCAAAGAGATTTTGATAAGGGTGTAACTTTCGTAATGAATAACCTTGGGGTTGCGATTGGAAATCGTTTATCTCAAACTTGGCTGGATGATGTAAATATGCAGGTCTCTGAAATGTGTGAAGCCATGATTGCTGAAGCTGAAAAACGTTCAAAGACTGATGATAAGCATCTTCAAGGTTGGATATTTGAGATTTGGCATAAGTATTCGTTCAATTTAAATGCCAATATTCACTTGTCTGAAAACGTGGCCTCAATTCCTAGCTCTGAAGGATATGCTTCAGCGGATAATTTAGTACAAAATAAACATGGTGAAACAATTGCTTCATTTAGTTTGAAATCAGATGGAACGGCTAAGGACTCTTATAAGGATCAAGCAAAGACGCCGTGGGAAGATTATCTTAAAGTTAAGGCAAAAGCAAACAAAGCGGGTAAAGAATATCAAGCATTTGATGATTTTCTAAAAGAGCGCAAGATTAAAAATGATGACTCGGCGTATATGTCTAAGTATCAAGGACAAGGTAAAGTCATCAATAGTGACATGCTTGAGAAAGCAAAACAATTAGCTTATAAGAAATATATCAATGCGCTTGGGGACGGGAAAAATACGGAGTTGTCAATACAAGCCAAACGTTATCTTGATGTTTACAATTCTCTGACAGATTTTATTTCAGATGGTGAAGGCAATGAGTCAATCCCTTTGTCTCATAAATCAGCGATGAAACTTGCTAATGCGGCAAAGCAAGCGAATATAGATAAGGAACTTTTAGCGGAATGCGGTTTGGATGTAGATACTATGATTACATCAAAAGACATTTTCAAAGAAGCATGCACTGCTGGATTGTCTGCCACTGTGTTTTCTATGATTATAAGTGTTGTTCCAATAATCATTGATGTTATTGCAAAAATAACTCGTGATGAGGGCATTAACATAAGTGATATAGAAAAATATGGGCTTAAAGCTTTATCGGATACGGCACGTAGTTTTTTAACCGGTTCGATAACTGCTGCTGTAACTAGTTGCTGTAAAACGGGGAAACTCGGCCAATCACTGAATAATGCAAACACAACGGCAATATCTGCACTCGTGACAATTGTCTTAGGGACCGCTCTATCTGGAATAAAACTTACTAGTGGCAAAATAACAAAGAAAGAAATGGTTCAAGAAATAATGCAAATGTATACGACGACTTTTTTCTCTTTTGTTGGTGGAACAATACTAACGTGTATTTGTCAAGGCTTTCCTTTTGCATATTTGATTGGCAGTTTTATAGGAAGTGTTGTCGGCGGCTTTGCTTATAAACTAGAGAATTGTTTGATAATATCGTTTTGTAAAGAATATGATTGCACTTTCTTTGGTTTAGTAGAACAAGATTACACGTTACCTCTGGATGTGCTTGAAGAAATGGGTTTAGATAAATTTGGTTTTGAAATATTTAATTATGATTGTTTTAAATTTGACAAATTTGAACCTGAACGATTTAATCCAGATTTATTCGAGTATGAACGGTTCGGTATTGACATTCTGCGAAGGGATTTGATAGGTGTTTATAAAATCGGATATGTGAGATGACAAAAATCTGGAGATGTTCATGCATATCTAAACAAAAAAGCCTTTTGTTCGTATTCGTTTCTGATCTTTTTGCGAAAAGACCTTCTTCCGCTGAATTATTAGATAAATTCCATGAAAATGCTTGTTTTCAGAGATGGAAAATAGTAAAATTGACAAGGCTTTTAGAAACGAGGTGAGACACATTGCCTAAGACAGTTGTTAGAGAAGGTGAAACCTTAGACGGCGCAATGAGAAGATTCAAGCGTCAGGTCAACAAGGCTGGAACCATCGCGGACTATCGTAAACACGACTTCTTCCTTAAGAAGGGTCTGAAGAGAAAACTCAAGTCCGAAAACGCCAGAAGAAAACATTAAGGCGAACTGAAACGGGTTGTCGATTGACTTCCCGTTTTTCTTTTTCCAAAATTGTTGTAAAATAAAAACTATGAAATCCTTGAAATCTCTTTTAATGTTTGGACCTGGTCCATCCTCATCGCATACAATCGGACCCTATCGAATCTGTCAGGACTTTCTCTCCGTTGTGAAAGAAAAGAACCCTGTCTCATTCTCTGTTACTCTTTATGGTTCTCTTGCCTTAACAGGCAAAGGACATTTTACAGATGAGATTGTCAAAAAGGCTCTCTCTTCTTATCCGACTTCGGTTGATTTTGTACCTTCTTTAGAAAATCTTGCCCATCCCAATACCATGGAATTGACGGCAACACTTTCAGATGGCACGACTGTTACAAGACGTTATCTTTCTGTCGGTGGTGGATCTTTCTGCTTAGAAGACGGGAAAACCGAGGAAAAGGAAGTCTATCCTTTTTCTAAATTCTCGGAAGCTATCGCCTATATGGAAAAGAACGACTATACGGATATCTTCACTATGATCGTTGCTTTGGAAGGTGAAGACATCCTTGATTATTCTAAGAAAATGCTTCAAGTTTCCTTTGACACATTAGAGAAATCCTTGAAGTGCACAGGTACTCTTCCTGGCCCGTTGAAACTCAATGTTGTCAGCGGAAAGATCGTATCCGATGCCAAAAAGAAAAAACATCCTGCGGAGAAGAGAATCATGTTGCTTACCGGATATGCTTATGCGATATCGGAAGCGAATGCAAGAGGAGAGATGATTGTCACATCTCCGACTTGCGGTTCCGCTGGTGTTGTTCCTTCTGTTCTTTATTACGAATATCATCATTGCCATTATAGTATTGATGATATTGCAAGAGCCTATCTTGTCGGTGCTTTTGTCTGCGATTTCATCAAAGAAAATGCATCTCTCTCCGGTGCCTTGTTAGGCTGCCAGGCAGAGATTGGATCTGCATCCTCTTTTGCGGCTGCGGCTTTATCGTATCTTCATCATTTAAGCAATTACCAGATTGAATATGCTGCAGAAGTGGCGATGGAACATTTCTTGGGCCTTACCTGTGATCCAGTGGATGGCTATGTTCAGATTCCCTGTATTGAACGTAATGGTATGGCTAGTGTTCACGCCTATAGTGCGTACCTCTATGCGAAAGATATCTCTGTATTCCGTAAAAACAAAGTTTCTTTTGACACT
Organism: bacterium; assembly: GCA_963621825.1. Classification (GTDB taxonomy): domain Bacteria; phylum Bacillota_I; class Bacilli_A; order RFN20; family CAG-288; genus Enterosoma. The sequence continues at coordinate 165,922 of CAVFFP010000003.1, read as the reverse complement.
GTTGTCGAAGCGATGAATGAAACAGGAAAGGAGATTCCCTCCGATCTGAAGGAAACCTCCTTAGGTGGTTTAGCCAAAGTACTGCACTGCTAGAATGTGATGCTTCCGTCTTCTAAATCGATGCCGGTAAGACTATCTTGACTCAGTGTAATAGATAATTTCTTTGTGAGAACGGTTTTCGTGTCATACTTGACTATGACCTGGAAAGCGTTCCCTTTTTCGTAATAGGTCTGATACTGGGATAAGAAGTATGTCATCAGTGAACTGTTTTTGAGGTATACAACTCTTCCACCCATCGAATATGCGGCATATTCATAGGTGAATGCCTGTTCAAAGTCAGAACTGAGGAATGTCTTCTCCTCTTTTAAGTCGATAAGAGAGAGCATATACTCTTTGACTTTGTCAAGGATTGCAGCTTTTAGTGTGTCAGGAGAAGTGTATTCACTGCCGTTGTATTTGAAACTTGTGGAGTATAATCCTGTTGTAGATGGCGTTTTGAATAGATCATCAAATTTTCGATTAGAAGATTCATAGTAACTCTTTTCGATGCTGAACTTATCCGTAGGCTTTTCTCCGACAGAACCTACAGAATAGATAGGTAAGGAAGTGTTGATCGCTAACGATTCATTTTCAACAAAACCTTCCGCATCAATGTTAGCGGTAGCAGGTGTAAGCTCTCTTCTAGTGTAATTCAATGTCATGGTGGCACGGATAGATTCATTGCTTGGAGAAGAAAGCGTAAACGTCATTTCATGACCGAATGCCTCAAGACAGTGGAACGATATTGTTTTATTCGGCTGATTGATTTCATAGCTAACATAATCTTCGGTGTTTTTGTCTTCATGCCAGGACTCACTTTCAAAAAGATCGGATGTCTTGCTTGTCCATTTGAGAGATGAGTTGAAATTGACATAACTGATGGTGGCAGGAGTGAGAGTGTATTTGACAGAGATGGTGTTTCCGTCTACGGACTTGGTGGAAGAGAGAATCTGAATATTCTCTTTCTCCTGGATGTTCAAATCTCCTTGTCCCTGTTCTTCAGTGTCTTTGTTGGTGCTAGAGAGTGCGATAAGGGAACTGACAGATACTAAGCTTGCACATAGTACAGATAACGACAGAACTGCGATTCTTCTTTTGTATTTCATTTTTCCTCTTTTCTGGGATGATACCCTGTTCATAAATACATTTATACACACATTCAGAAAACAGGAAAAAAATATGAAAAAGCCAACTCTTTTTCAGAGCTGGCTTAAGATGACTGTTATAGATGATGCTTATTTGACAAGAAGACGGATCTTTTCAACTAAGACTTCCGGAGTATAACCTAAATCCTGGAAGACGTCATTGGCCGGAGCGGATTCGCCGAAGCGATCGATTCCGAAGACAGTCTTTGCGTATTTGTAGAGCATATCGCTCTTTCCTGCCTCTAAGAAGACACGCTTATCATAACTGTTACCGAAGACTTCGTTCTTATATTCTTCAGACTGCTTGTCGAAGAGATCCAAAGCGGGGAGGGAGACGACTCTGGTATCGATGCCGATATTCAGTAACATCTTCTGGACGCTGATAGCGGTATTGACTTCACTGCCGGTTGCAATCAAAGTGAGCTGATTCTCGCTCTGCTCCTTCGACACGACATAACCACCCATGAGGGAACCTTCGAAGCTTGTTCCAGGGTTGTTGGTAAGATTCTGTCTGGATAAGATGATGCAGGTTGGACGGTCAACAGAAGTGAATGCAGAATGATAGGCGGCTGCACATTCCACTGCATCTCCCGGACGATAGACTGTGACGTTAGGAATAGAACGGAGCATGGAAAGCTGTTCAATCGGCTGATGTGTCGGTCCGTCTTCGCCGACGGCTACAGAGTCATGGCTGAAGAGATAGACAGCTGGAATCTTTTCCATAGCGGACATACGGATGGCGGCTTTCATATAATCGGCAAAGACTAAGAAGCAGCCGATATAAGTTCTCAGACCACCGTGGAGAAGCATGCCGTTCTGAGCAGCTGCCATTGCAAACTCACGGATGCCGAAATTGATGTTCTGACCGGCGCGATTGGAAGGTGTGAAATCCGTAAATGTCTTCACGTTCGTCTTGACAGACTCGGCGACATCGGCGCTGCCGCCAATCAGATTCGGGATTTCCTCAGCGACAACATTCAATAATGCCTGAGAAGTGTTTCTGGTGGCATCCTTGAATCCGTCTTCGTATTTCGGTGCGCCTTTGAAGATATAAGGAGAAACATCATTCTTCTCAAAAGAGACAAAGCGATGATAATCATCCTGATATTTGTTTTCATAATCTTTGCAATCTGCAAAATAAGCATCATATTTGGCCTTGCCACGTTTGATGAAGCTTTCCTTGAAGGCAAGATAGGCTTCTTCGTTGACCTGGAAGGCAGGGAAAGAGACACCCAAGGTCTCCTTGGTTCTTGCGACTTCTTCCGGAGTAAACGCTTTGCCGTGACTCTTATTGGAGCCAGCAAGAGGAGAACCATAACCGATGACAGTATGGCAGATGATGATGGTCGGTTTGTTTTTGGCAAGCTTTGCCATAGAGATGGCCTTGTCGATCTCATCGATATCATTGCCGTCATTGACGACAAGGACGTTCCATTTGGCAGCCTCAAATCTCTTCTTTGTATCTTCGATGGAAGAGTTTGAAAGAGGACCGTCTAATGTGCAGTCATTGCAATCATAAAGAAGGATCAACTTGTTGAGCTGCTGATATCCGGCTAAGGAGATGGCTTCCTGGGAGATGCCTTCCTCTAAGCATCCATCGCCAGTGAGGACATAGGTGTAGTGGTTGACTAGCCTATTTCCTTCCGGATAGATGCTGGCAAGATGGGCTTCTGCCATTGCCATACCGACAGCCTGAGCCAAGCCCTGTCCTAAGGGACCAGAAGTAGCATCGACACCCGGTGTATGTCCATATTCCGGATGTCCAGGAGTAAGACTTCCTAACTGTCTGAACTGCATGAGCTGATCTAACGGAATATGATAGCCAGCAAGATGCAAGGTGGCGTAAAGAAGAGAGGATCCATGTCCGGCAGAAAGGACGAAACGGTCGCGGTTGATCCAATTAGGATCTTCCGGATTCGCATTCAGGTGTCTTGTGAAAAGAGTGTAAACAAGCGGAGCAGCGGAAAGGGCGATGCCAGGATGCCCGCTCTTCGCCTTGCAGATCATGTCGAGAGACAATCCGCGGAGAGTCGCTAATGCTACTTTATCGTAATTCATACAGTCCTCCTTGAAGTTCATTGATTAACTTGTATTATTCTAGCATTTTTGAACACATGAAAAAAGAAAAAGCGGATGGTTTTCCATCCGCATCTAGAACTTTCACCATTTTCCCATGGTATAAAGTGGGAACCGCAGCGGGACTTTAGGATTCCTATTCAATGATAGGCTTTCGACACCGGTCCGGCGATATAGGTCTCCTGAATCGAATTTGTCGGAAACGCGCATTATTTCTAGACACCTTTATGATAATGAAATTCAGACGCGATTTCAACTAATTCCCATCAGAAGATGAACGTTAGTTTTTTCCTTCCGGATAATTCTTCAAAAAGTCTCTGCCCTTGATGGTTTCCGTTGTGGCAAGAGAATAGAAGTCCTGCTGCCTTAAGGCTTCAGAAAGGACAATAGCGACAGAGTTGGAGAGATTGAGGCTTCTTGCATTGATTGCCATCGGAATACGGGCGGTTTTCTCGTAATGGTCTTTTAAGACATCCTTCGGGATTCCTGTCGATTCTCTACCGAACATGAAGAAATGATTCTTTCCGACATCCGAATAATCGAAATCGCAATAGGTGTGTTCGGAATATCGAGTGATGTAATAGCCGTCCTCTTTTCCATGCACTTTTAGGAAGTCATCGATGGTATCAAATCTTTCGATTTCAAAACCGATAGCATAATCCATCTCTGCCCTTCTTAAGGCCTTCTCATCTAAGGAGACCGTCAAAGGGCCGATGATGGTTAGTTTTGCATCCATCGCCATGCAGGTTCGGATGATATTTCCGATGTTTGCCGGCTTTTCCGGCTCAAATAGAACGATTCTGTTCATCGATACAAGGGAGCACACTGCTTAGACAGATAGGCGAGAAGTTCGCTGTCTCCTTTGCAGTGCGGTGCAAGTTTTTCAAATACCATCTTATGGTAGTCATTGATCCAGCTGATCTCATCGAGAGTGAGCATCGAAAGATCGATGCCTCTTCTGTCGTAAGGACAATAGGTGATGGTCTCAAACTTGTAGAAGATGCCATCATCAGTCTCAAAGGCAGGAATGACAAGGAGATTATTCTCCAAACGGATTCCATAGCGATAGGCTTTATAGACGCCAGGTTCGATGGTGATGATGTGACCTAACTGAAGGTCGCCATTGTCTCCACGGCTAGGACGGTCATAGAAACGGAAGCCGATCGGTCCTTCGTGGACACAGGACATATATCCGACACCATGTCCGGTTCCGCACTTATAGTCTAATCCCTCTTTCCACATTATCTCTCTAGCCTTGATATCAATGGAATGTCCAGTGCATCCCTTTTCAAAGACGGTAGTGGACAAAGCAATCTGAGACTTCAAAGTCAATGTGTAATCATGTTTGACCTCTTCGGAGACGTGTTTGCTCACGATGAAGGTACGGGTAGTATCGGTGGTTCCACCGTAATACTGTCCGCCAGAGTCGACTAAAAGAAGCTGGTTGCTTCTTGTGACAGGGGAGAACTTATCCTTGCTCGGTGCATAATGCATCATGGCAGCGTTGCTATCGACAGCAGCAATCGTTTCAAAGGATAAGTCAAAACATCTCTTGTGACTAAGTCTTTGTTCGTTGAGGTATTCTGCGAGATTCTCTTCGTTGAGGATGCCGTTATCGATATTGTCATCGATGTACTTCATCAGCTTCAATACGGCGATGCCGTCGATTGCCTGAATCTCTTTGGTGTTTTCGATTTCGACTTTGCCTTTGACTGCTTTCTGATTATAGACAGGGGAACTATAGAAGACAGGCTGTTTTACCGTGGAGCAGATGTAGGCGTTGGTCTTGTTGGGATCGAGCATCGTCGGAATATCTGCATGGTCCTTTAAGAAGGAGTCAAACTCCTCATAATCATAGACTGTGATATCCGAGTCAAATCCATCCGAAATCTTTTCCTTGTCGATGAAGAGAGAAAGATGAGAGTTTTCATCGATATAAAGATAGGAATAGAAGACAGGAGTGCAGGGGATATCGCTTCCTCTGTAGCCTAACAAGTAGGCGATATCATCCAAAAGCGGAACAACGATTGCTTTCGCTCCTTCTCTTTTGACAACGTTCATTACGGCGTTGACTCTTTCCTCTCTTGTAGTAGAGAGATATTTATCCTCGACTTTCCAGATTTTTCCTTTCGGAAGAGAAGGGAGATTCTCAACCAGTCTACGATAGGAGACCTTCTTGATCGGTGCATTTTCCATGACAAAGGAACGGAGCTCGTTCAAAGAGAAGAGAGACGTATCCATGCCAAGAGGATAAAGATTGTTCTCTTTGATGAAGTCAGACATAGAAGGAACGCCGTGCTTTCCCATATAGACAAGGATGCAGGAGGAACCTTTGATGTCGCCTTCTGCTTCGGTCCAATAGCGTCCGTCCGTATAGATATAATAATGGTCTTCTGTGACTAAGAGCGTACCATCCATACCCTTGAACGGGCAGAAGTAGAAGCGCTCTGCCGCAAACCGGCTGGCGCATTCTTCTGACATGTGAGGGTCTGTGCTAGGTATGATGTAAGCCTTGATGTTATCCGCCTTCATCTGTTTCTGAAGACGGGCGATTCTTTCATCGAAAATATTCATATGGCCTCCTAATGAATGATTAATAGGCGCGTCCGAAATAGACAACAGTATCGGCTCCTTCTTCGCCAGTGTAGGAATCCTTGCTCTGGAAAGGTCTCTGATCGAAAGGCATGACGCGAGGAGTTGCGTTGAATTCCTCTTTCATCTTCTTCTCAATCTCGCCTTCCAAGGAGGATTTCACCATCATCTTGGCAAAGCCTTTCTGGTTTGCGACGACATCTTTGATCTCGTCATAATTGTGGCATTCATAAATGTGGCTGTTGAGGAAGGATAATGCCTTCTGATACATGCCTTCCTGAATCTCATCGAGAGTGGAAGGAATGGATTTTTCAATCTCCTCTAAGGACATGGTGCTCTTTGTTCCATCATATCTTCTCGATAAGGTGGCCTGTCCTTTTTCAAGATCCTTCGGACCGATTTCGATACGAAGCGGAATACCCTTCATCTCATACTGAGCGAACTTCCAGCCAGGTGTCTTGTTGCTGTCATCGAGATAGACGCGGACACCGGATTCTCTGAGCTTGCTTTCGACTTCCTTGCAGGCTTTTAAGACTTCCGGATTGCTGTCCATACGGATCGGAATGATGACAACCTGAGTCGGTGCGACTTTAGGAGGCAAGACAAGACCTTCGTCATCGCCGTGCACCATGATAAGGGCACCAAGAAGACGTGTGGATACACCCCAGGATGTATAGTGAGGATATTCGATCTTGTTTTCTTTGCTTAAGTATTTGATTCCGTATGCTTCCGGGAAACCTGTTCCGAGATAGTGGGAAGTTCCGCACTGAAGAGCCTGACAGTCCGGCATTAATGCTTCGATAGTATAGGTATCGACAGCACCAGCGAACTTTTCACTGGAAGGCTTCTGTCCCATGACGAAAGGAATAGCCAAAAGTTCTCTTCCGAGATCGTTGTAATTTCTGAGGATAGTAAGAGTAAAGGCTCTAGCCTCCTCTTCGCTCTGATGGAGAGTATGTCCTTCCTGCCAGAGGAATTCACTTCCTCTTAAGAACGGTCTTGTGGTCTTTTCCCAACGGACGACAGAACACCACTGATTGTATTTGACGGGAAGGTCGTTATAGGAATGGACGACATCTTTGAAATGATCGCAGAAGAGAGTTTCAGAAGTAGGTCTTACTACCATCTCTTCCTGCAATGTCTTGTTTCCGCCTCTTGTGACAACAGCACATTCCGGTGCAAAACCAGAGATGTGATCCTTTTCCTTCTGAAGAAGGGACATAGGGATAAGAGAAGGCAGATAGACGTTTCTGACTCCTAATGCCTTGATTCTCTTGTTGAAGAATTCCTGAATCTCTTCCCAAAGAGCGTATCCGTCGGGACGATAGATGATGAATCCCTTCGTCTTGGCATAGCTCATCAGCTCTGCCTTCTGGCATACATCGGTATACCACTGAGTGATGTTTTCGCTCTTGCTTGTGATGCTAGTAACTTTTTTGTCAGCCATTTTTGATTTTCTCCTTGTTGATTGTGCTGAATGTCTTATCGAATAATATACGCTTCGGTGCGAGTTTCTTGGCATCGGCTTTCAAGAAGTCGATGGAATCCTCATCGATAGCCTCCAGTCTCGAACTCATCTTCGATACTTCCTTACATTCGAAGATCTTACCGCCGTTGACAATTCCCGTTTCAATGTCATCGATGTTGTCTAAGTTATAGAAGACCATCGGTGTCTTGAACTGGGTATGATAGGCGGATTGGATCAATCTCATGTTGTTGATGGAATCCTCGTGGCTGGCTGCTTTGGTAGTGAAGGTGTCGGGAACGAAGAAGTAACTTGCGACCTGAAGTATTTTCGGCTTTGGATTGCTCGATAAGGTATCGATGATCAAACCGATTTCGGTATTTTCACTGGTGCAGTTCTTCAGGTTACGGATGATGGCGTTAGTGTCATCGGTGCTGGTTAATAGGTCAAGGACACGGACGCAGAAGATCCATTTGATGTTGGATGGATGGCTCTTTACAAAGGCGTAGTGCTTTTTCAGAGAGTGGTACGGCAAGCGGATAGCGATGCTGACTTGCTGTTTCTTTCCTCTTGTCACAGCGATGATCTTGCTGTAGAGATTTTCAAGAAGCTGATCAACGCCTCCGCTGATGTCTTCGGCATAGGAGATGACATCATCGAAGTCTTTGACCGAGATGCCATATGGGATAGAGCGGACGATATAGAAGGACTGTAATCCGGTTTCGACATCGTACGTTGCACTGAAGTAAACACGGAATGTTCCGTGATCGAGAAGGGAACGAACCTCCTTTTTCTGAAGCATAGCCTGTTCATAGTTTTTGAAGAAGGCTTCATCATAGATGAGTATTCGATCATTTTTGGCCTTGCCTTGACAGATCGCATCAGCCATCTTCTTGGCCTGCTCTTTTCCAAGGACATAGTTGCCTTGATAGAGTGTGCCGATAGTGACACCGATCGCGACCGTCAGATCAATATCGGGTGAATTGAAGTTCAGATATTGCTGAAGGGTGGTATAGATAGAAGAAGCGATATTCATCGTCATCAGCTTGGAGAGGGAAGAAGTGTCGATGATGAGGAACTCATTAGAGGAGAGACGGCATAGCCTTCTGGATTTGCTCAGGTAGCGGATGATCATATTGATGGCACCGCTCTTTGCTTTCTCCATCGTCTGAAGATCCGATTCACTGGGTGTCTTCTTCGTATAAAAGAATTCAAAGTAGAGGATAGAACCTAATATGTCTGCATCACAGCTTGCGAGGAATTTCTTACATTCGTCCTCATTCTTTAAGAAGAAACGCTGTGAATTTCTCTTTGTGATATCGAAGTTGTTCTTCGTCGTTGAGACATAGGAGAGAAGCTGACTTTCGAAGTGGATGCATTGAATATCTCTTTTGATGGATGTGAAGTGGAGTATCGATGCACTGTACTTCTTTCCCTTGTTGATCTTGATGTCGACCTGCAAGGAACGCTTTCCCGGATTCTTTTCGCTGATTATCGCCTGGAACCATTCCTGGATTCGATATGTGTCCGATCTTCTGAACTGAGCGAGGAATTCCTCTTCGGAGTAGGTTTTGATATTTGTCAGGTTGATCTTGTCAAAGCTGTAGAAACGCTTTTTGATATAATCATAGGTGTAGACGCGGATGTTGAAATCATTGCTTTCCAGCTTGGCCAACGCTCTTCTATCCAGGTGACAGAAAGCCATGACGAAACAGACGATAAGCAATACAACTAAGAAACTGAATAAGATGATAAAGCCTATCAATACGCTATCGCTAGGCATGTTGTCAGGCTTTAGAAACGAGAAAAAAAGAAATTTGTTCATAAAAAATCAAGGGACTTTCTTTAACCACAATATTATAACTTTTCTTTATCAAAGATAGCAATTCAAGATAAAATATATTATATTATTTTCACGCAGATGATATTTTTTAGACATCACCCGTGCGGAAAAGAGGTAATCATCATGGATATTTACGCTAAATTAAGAGAAATATTGGCTGAGAAGGTCAAGAAATGTGACATCGCCATCGAAGACATTACACCGGATACCGAATTGGATTCCCTTGGATTGGATTCCTTGGATAAGGCTGAACTCATCATCAGCATCGAAGAGACCTTTGGTCTTCCGGAAACCACATTGGATGAGATGGCAGCCATTGTCACTGTTGAGGATGTGAAAGACCTCATCGAGAAAAAAAGATTAGCAAAGTAATCAAAAACTCTTGCAAACCATCTGAAACTTTGGTAATATCTTCTTCGCTGCCTGCTTAGCTCAGTTGGTAGAGCAACCGGCCGTTAACCGGTAGGTCGTAGGTCCGAGTCCTACAGCAGGCGCCATTCTTCCATTGGCCTGGTGGAGAAGCGGTTAACTCACATCCCTTTCAAGGATGCATTCACGGGTTCAAACCCCGTCCAGGTCACCACCTGTAAAATATTGGCTCAGCAATGAGCCTTTTTTTATTGTTTGTTTCGAAAACTTTTTGCTATGTTCTCCAAATGAAGTAAAATAAAAGCAGCCTATCAAATAAAAAGGAGAAAAGCATGGATCAGAAATTAGAACCCTTGTTCACACCATGGAAGATTGGAAATGTCGAAATCAAAAACAGAATCGTCATGACCTCTATGGGAGGAACATCACTTTTCGGTTGGATGGAAATCAATCATTTCGACAAGGAAGCCGCAAAGTTCCTTCTCGATAAGGCGAAAAACAATGTCGGACTTATCCTCCCTGGCATTCAGCCTGTGTACAATCCGATGCTCGGACAGTGGCTTTACAGAAAGAAGGGAATGTACCGTGAACTGAAGGAGTTCATGAAGGAAATCCATAAGACAGGAGCGAAAATGTTTATTCAGCTGACTGCCGGATTTGGTCGTTCCTTCACTATTTCTCCTACCATGGAAACTTTATATACAAATCCTGTTTTGAGAGTCCTCTCTAAGCCTGTCATGAACTTCGATAAGATCTGTGCTTCCTCTTCGGAAAGCCCAAATGTCTGGTCGGATAAGGTTCCTTCCCGCGCTATGACAGTCAAGGAAATCAAGCATTTCATCACCGCCTTTGCAAAGACCGCAAAGCTTCTGAAAGAGGCGGATGTCGACGGCGTTGAGATTCACGCGGTCCATGAAGGATATCTTCTTGATCAGTTCACTCTTCCTTATATAAATAAGAGAACAGATGAATACGGCGGAAGTTTCGAGAACCGCTACCGTTTCCCTGTTGAGATCGTAAAAGCCATCAAGGAAACCTGCGGAAAGGACTTCCCTGTTTCCTTGCGTTTCTCTGTTTTAAGCAAAGCCAAGGGCTTCCGTCAGGGCGCTGTTCCTGGTGAGGATTATGTAGAAGCCGGAAGAAATATGGAAGAGGCAGAAAAAGCCGCGAAGTATTTGGTCGATGCCGGATACGATATGCTCAACTGCGATAACGGAACCTATGACTCCTGGTATTGGGCACATCCTCCAATCTATATGCCGGAGAACTGCAATCTTGCCGATGTCGAACACATCAAGAACTTTGTCTCTGTCCCTGTCTGCTGTGCAGGTAGACTTGATCCTCTTGTTGCCGCAGAGGCCATCAAAGAAAATAAATTGGATGCGGCTGGTTTTGCCCGTCCTTTCTTAGCAGATGGCGCATGGGTAACCAAGATGATGGAAGGAAGAGAAGATGAGATTCGTCCTTGCATCTGCTGCCATAACGGCTGCTTCAATATGACACGTTATAAGGGAAGTGCCAATGACCAGTCCTTATCGGATTCTCTTCATATGGCACGCTGTGCCGTCAATGCGGAGACGATGCAGACAACGGTTCACTATATCAAGAAGGCAAAGAAATCCAAGACTGTTGCCATTATCGGTGGCGGTATCGGTGGCATGGAAGCGGCGAGAGTTCTTGCTCTTCGCGGACATAAGCCGATCATCTTTGAGAAGAGCGATCATCTTGGCGGTGTCTTTGTTGCGGCCTCCAGTGCATCCTTCAAAGGAAAACTCAGAGATCTGCTTTCCTGGTATGAGCTTCAGATGAAAGATCTGAATGTTGAAATCCATCTTAACACCGAGGTCAAGAGCCTTAAGGATATCAAGGCGGATGAATTTATCATCGCGACCGGTTCTAAGGCGAGAAGACTTCGTATCCCTGGAATCGAAAAGACGATGGAAGCGGTCGAATATCTTTCCGGCAAGGAAGTCGGTGATACAGTCGCTGTCATCGGCGGAGGTCTGACAGGCTGTGAAATCGCATATGAGCTCTATCTTTCCAATAAGAAACCGATTATTGTTGAAATGCAGGATGACCTTATCAAACAGAAGGGCATCTGCATGGCAAACAGCCAGTATTTACGCGACTACTTTGCGTATAAGAAGATTCCGGTTTACTTGGAAACAAAGCTGAAAGAAGTGAAGGACGGAAAGATTGTCTGCCTGACAAAGGACAACAAAGAGATAGAACTCCCCTGTGATTCTGTCATCATGTCTGCTGGCTATATCTCCACTCCTTTAGTCGAGAAGGAAAAAGGCAATGTTCACCTTGTCGGCGACTGTCTGAAAGTCGGAAATCTCCGTTCTGTCATATGGAAAGCCTATGAGACGGCAATGAAAATTTAGGAGGCAATCATGTATCAGCCCAAAATGGAACTGACCGAAAAAGAGTTGCAGATCCTTCGTGGTCAGGAAGGTCAGGCGAAAGCCAAGATGATGGAAGTCCTTGTCCGCTATGGCGACACTTTCCATGCAAAGAGGCTTGTCCCTGTTACGCATAAGAAGAGTCATTTTGTTACGTCCTTTGGTATCTCGATGCTTAAACCGGTTTATCCGCTTATGGATGAACTGATCGCATCCGGTTGCAAAGCAGAGGAAGGATTCACGATGGATCCCCGTCCTCTCGATTATAAGAATGTTTCCTGCGGTCCGATTGAGAAACTTGTCTTCTCTAAGATCATGTACGGAAAACAGAAGCATTACGAAGAACAGCTTACCAAAATCGGTCTTTCCGATAAGGACGGCTTCACTTGCACCTGCTACCTCAAGGAAGTAGGAAACACCCCGAACAAAGGAGATATTCTCTCTTGGAGTGAATCCTCTGCTGTCGTATTTGCAAACTCCGTTCTCGGTGCGAGATGCAATCGTAACTCTGGTATTATCGATACGTTTGGAGCAATCTTAGGCGTTGTCCCTGAATTCGGCTTCTTGACAGATGAAGGAAGAAAAGCAACTTGGAAAGTTATTCTAAAGACTACTAAGAAACCGGAAGCGCAGATCTTAGGTTCTGCTATCGGCATGAAGGTGATGGAAGAAGTGCCTTATGTCTATGGATTGGATGAATATCTGAAAGATCTTCCCGATGAAGATACCATCGCATATCTTAAGGACTTTGGTGCCGCCACTGCTTCTAATGGTGCTGTCGGTCTTTATCATATCGATAAGATCACACCAGAGGCAAAGGAACTTGGTGAATCCTTGATCATGGAAGATGCTAAGACCTACATCATCGATGATGAAGAGTTAGAGAGAGTCTACAAGTCCTATCCGATCATGTGGAAGAAGAAGGATAGCAAACCGCATAAGGCGTTCATCGGCTGTCCTCATCTGACTTTGAAACAGTTGATCGATTGGACGGATAGAATGGTTGCTGCCTTAAAGGAACAGAAGAAGGAGAAGCTTGTCGTCAATACCATCTTCACGGCATCTCCAGCTGTCATTGAAGCCTTCAAGAAGGACAAAGAACATTATGATGCCTTTGTCGCTACCGGCGCCCATTTAAGCTATATCTGTCCTTTGATGTATGTCGATAATCCTGTTGCTGGTGCAAAGCCGATCATCACTAACTCCAACAAACTCAGGACCTATTCGATGTCACGTTACTATAAGGATGATGAAATCTTAGCCATCATCACGGGAAAGGAGACTTGCAGATGAAAGAGTTCAAAGGTAGAGTTCTGTTCCCTGGAACATACAAGGGAGAGGCCGTCGTCTCGCATAATGGATTGAACACATTGGCATCTTTCCAGACCAGTGCATTGATTCCGACTTCGAAGAAGATTATCGTCGGAGATCAGAATAATCCGGATCTTTATAAGAAGAATATCACAGGTAAGGCACTTTGCTTACCTCAGACTATCGGCTCTACAACAGGTGGCATGGTCATTCAGACCGTCGCTGTCAGAGACTTGGCTCCTAAGGTATGGCTATTCAGCAAGACCATCGATCCTCTTGCTGCCTCTGGCATCATTCTTTCCAATGTCTGGAACGATGTTGGACTTATTGCAATCGATGAGCTCGGTGATGAGTTTCTCAATACGGTGAAGACGGGCGATACGATTGAAGTCAAAGAAGACGGCACTGTCATCGTATCCGGAAAGGAGTAAGCATATATGGATGATGTTCGTTTCTGCAGAAACTGTGGAAAGATGATTCAGCCGGGAGAAAAATTCTGCTCTGGCTGCGGAACGCCGGTTGAAACAGGAAGTCAGGGTGCCTATCCCTCCTATAGTGATGATACCCGCAATACGGAAACAGCAACTCCGGCTCAGTATCATCCTTCTACCACTTCTTCTCATTCTTCTAGTTCCAACACCGATGTTGCCGGATTTATTCTCGGCTTGCTCAGTGTTATTTTCGGCGGTTTTCTCTTTGCCATCCTTGGACTTGTTTTCTCCTATAAAAACAGAACGACAAACAAGTACGCCAAGGTCGGATTTGTGTTATCGATCATCGGTATGGTCGTTTCTATTATTTATACAATTCTCTATATCAGTCTTCTGTTTAGGCGTTAAGTTGATGTTATGTGCTTTTTCTAAAGACAAAAGCCTTTTCATGCGTTATAATTAATTGTCAATTAGGAGGATCATTATGATCAAATTAGTTCTTATCCGTCATGGTGAAAGTGAATGGAACAAACTTAATCTTTTCACCGGCTGGACCGACGTTGAGCTCTCTGAAAAAGGCGTTCAGGAAGCGATCAATGGTGGTAAGCTTTTAAACGACGATGGTTACAGATTCGATATCGCCTTCACATCTACACTCAAGAGAGCTATCCACACTTGCTGGCATGTTCTCGATGGTGTCAACCAGGCCTACATCCCGGTCATCAAGGATTATCATCTCAATGAAAGACACTATGGTGCTCTTCAGGGATTGAACAAGGCTGAGACAACTGCTAAGTATGGTGCCGAACAGGTTCATCAGTGGAGAAGATCCTTTGATATCGCTCCGCCGGCATTAGATGCCAGCGATGAGAGAAATCCGGCTCTTCAGGATGCCTACAAGAACATCGATCCGAAGGAACTTCCGCTTCATGAATCCTTAAAGGATACCATCGCAAGAGTCGTTCCCTACTACAACGATGTCATCGTTCCGGAAATCAAGAAGGGCAAACATGTCCTTATCGCCGCTCATGGCAACTCTTTAAGAGCTCTTGTCAAGTATCTTGACAACATCTCCGATGAGGATATCGCTGGACTCAACATTCCTACCGGTGTACCGCTCGTTTATGAATTGGATGAGGATCTTAAGCCGATCAACCATTACTATTTGGGCGATCAGGATGCTATCAACGCTAAGATCAACGCCGTCAAGAATCAGGATTCCATCAAGAAGTAAATCTTCGCATATAAGAAAAGGTTTGGGCAATCGCTCAAACCTTTTTCAGTCGCTTTATAACTTCGTTCCGCAATGATTGCAGTATTCACTATTTGCGCTGTTCTTGCTGTTGCACTGCGGACAGATCTTAGTGAGCTCTTTTCCGCATTTGGAACAGTAGTTGGCGTTGCTTGGATTTTCCGTATGGCATTCCGGACATTCCTGGGTAGGTGCATTCAATGTGTCTATCGTCGGGACACCGACTTCTCTCATGTATTCCTTTGTAAGCGGAGCATTCATGCGCATTATCTTTCTCGTGATGAGCGGACTGAGAACAATCATGAGGAAGAAGAAAGAGAAGATGAATACAGCCATGCCGACTGCAAAAAGAACTGTCATCATCGGAAAACTATTCGGATCGTTCATCGAATTCGAAGAAAGAACAGCCCCTGTGATACTAGTCGCGATTCCTCCGAGACATAACACAGAAAACAGAACGACTAATGGTACATTTACTTTTTTGGAAGCGTGATTTTTCATCAGATTGTCCCCTTTTGTTCATTATATCATAGTTAGGCTGCTTTTTAGGTGAAAAAGAAGGGTAGAATCGAATTATCCTGCTAAGGATTGTCTTGGTTTTGCTATAATATTAGCCGTAATTAGAGAGGTAAAAAATGATTATACTTAAGATCAAAGATTTCGGCGAAGTCAAAATCGAATTAGACTATCAGAATGCTCCTATCACCTGTGCAAGCTTTGTAGACCTTGTCAACAAAGGTTTCTACAACGGACTTACCTTCCACCGCATCATCAAGAACTTCATGATTCAGGGTGGTGATCCGCTTGGAAACGGAACTGGTGGCCCGGGATTCAACATCAAAGGCGAATTCAAGCATAACGGAGTCAACAACAATTTATCCCACAAGAGAGGTGTCATCTCTATGGCAAGAGCCATGGATCCGAACTCCGCAGGAAGCCAGTTCTTCATCTGCGATACCGATGATGATTTCCTCGATGGAGACTATGCCGCTTTCGGCAAGGTCGTTTCTGGCATGGAAGTCATCGACAAAGTCGCATCCGTCAGAACCGATTACAACGATGCTCCTCTTTCTAAGGTCGTCATTGAATCTATGACTGCTGTCGACGAGAAAGAACCGACTGTCGTCCGCATGTAAGAATGGTAAAAGTCTATTTTGGGAAGGACCCTGGATACAGCAAGCATACGGCCTTAAAAGAGCTGAAAAAAACACTTTCTGCTCAGGATTATGCGGCAATTGTTCAGCTTGATGGCTATAAAGATCCTGTTTCCTTTATCGTAGAGTCCTGTCAGACGATTTCCTTGTTCTGTCCTCATAAGACAGTCCTTGTTTCCAATGCTTACTTCTTTATGGAGACCAAAAGCAAGAAGGGAACACTGAAGGAATCCGAGCAGAACTATGAGTTATTGGAACGATATCTGATGAACCCCTCTTCCGAAACAGACCTTTACTTTGTCGTTCCTGGCGATATCTCTAGAACAGGTTCTCCGAATAAGGCTCTCTCTTCTCCGATGGTAACCCTAGTCGCCTGCGACATCCCATCCAATGATGACTACATCATGCTCGCTTACCGCATCGCAAAGGAAGAGAAGAAGGATATCGATAGAGAAGCGGCTGCATTGCTTTTAGAAAGGACAAAAGGAGATTATCTCTCCTTTATGAACAATCTCGATAAACTGTTTTCTTATACCAACCAGGTAAGAAAAAGCGATGTCGAAGAACTCGTTTACCGCCCATTAGAGGATAATGTCTTCTCGATTGTCTCTTTCCTCGTCAAAGGAAAGAGCAAGGAGGCAATCAGCGCCTATGAAGATCTCAAGAACAACGGAACAGAGGTTCTATCCCTTCTTCCCATCTTTGCCAGTCAGTTCAGCAAGATGGCAATGATCCGTTACCTCAGTGATCGTGATTACAGGAGAGAAGAGATCATGAAGGAACTGAAGGTGAGCAAAGGTGCTGTCTATTACGCGCTGAATGACGCAAAGAACCTTACTTTCCGAGCTCTTGTCAAGATTATGAGTGACTTATCTTTGATGGAAAAAGATATCAAACTTAATCTGGATGACGCGGACACGAAGATGATGATGTTTCTTCTTCTGTTCAAACGTAATTATCTGATGAAAAGGATATAACAGAGACTGCTTCTCTTTGCCGAGAGGCAGTCTTTTTTTGACGAATGCACAAAAAGACCGGCATAAACCGGTCTATATATGATTCAGTAAATAAGAAGATTTACTTGGCTTCTTCAGCAGCAGGAGCAGCCTTTAAAGCGTTGACAGCCTTCATAAGAGAAGACTTCTGACGGGAAGCGGTGTTAAGAGCCTGGATTCCCTCTTTGACGGACTTGTCGATGAGAGCGACTGCTTCAGGAAGAAGCTTCTCAGCAAGAGCAAGATCCTTGTTTTCGCAAGCGGCCTTGACCTTCTTGATTGCAGTTCTCATCTTGGATTTGAAAGCAGCGTGATGCTGTCTGTTTCTTTCATCGATTAAGATACGTTTCTGCTGTGATTTGATGTTTGCCATTTTACTAATCTCCTATAATTAACATTAAATATATAAAATCTGTTTCCAGCGATATAGAATTATACTAGAGAGAGGATGATATTTCAATACCTTGAAACAAAATTGTCGGAGAAATGCTGGGTTTATGGAATGTTTTATTCATCCTGATTTCGTAATTTCTTTGATAAAATGAACAGGTTTTAATGTATCCTATCCCAGAAATGGTATAATCAATTGAAATGAGGTAATGAATATGGAATACAATCGTCTGATCGATCACACACTCTTAGCCAGTGATGCCACAGAAAGCCAGATCAAAAAGATCTGCGATGAAGCAAAGGAATATCACTTCGCTTCTGTCTGCGTCAACCCGTCTTGGGTATCTTTCTGTGCCAAGGAGCTCAAGGGAAGCGACACAAAGGTCTGCACTGTCATCGGTTTCCCGTTAGGTGCAACGACAACAAAGAGCAAGGAAGAGGAACTTAAACAGGCTATCCTCGATGGTGCTGAGGAGTTAGATATGGTTATCAACATCGGTAAGCTGAAAGACCATGATGATGATTATGTTGAAAACGAAATCCGTTCTTTAAAGAACCTCTGTGGTGATCTTGTCCTTAAGGTTATCATTGAAACCTGCCTTCTCACTGATGAAGAGAAGGTCCGTGTCTGTCTCCTTGCCAAAAAGGCTGGTGCTGACTTTGTCAAGACTTCCACCGGTTTCTCCAAATGGGGAGCCAAGGTCGAGGATGTCGCCTTGATGAGAAAGACAGTCGGTCCGGATATGGGCGTCAAGGCTTCTGGCGGAGTCAGAAACAAAGAAGAGATGGAAGCGATGGTCAAAGCCGGTGCAACAAGAATCGGAACAAGCCACGGCGTCGAATTAGTCAAGTAAGAAAGCGAACATATGCAAAAAGGGCTCTTGCGCGCAAGAGCCCTTTTTCATTGCTTATCTAGGATCGACTTTATCCAACTGATCGATATCGAGAATTTCTAAGAAGACCATCGGTTCTTTGTCGGTGTTTTTGACTAAGAAACGAGAAATCTTATCTGAAATCTTCTTGCTCATCTCAGGGATGGAAATCTTCTTTTCGCTGTTGACTAAGAGATTTGTAAGGGAATTGTTCAACATTGTTGCAATCTGATTCAAGAGAGGTTCATTATTCTTCATATACAGGAATCCTCTCATCTGAATATCAGGATCAGAGACGATCTGTTTCTTCTTGGTGGAGACTGTGATGCCGATGACAACGATTCCGCCATCCGCCATCTTGGTTCTCTCTTCAATCGCGGCTTCCTTGACATCTCCGACAGAGGAACCATCAACCATGACATCTCCGTTGCGGATCATGATGTTCTTGTGGATCATTCTTCCTGTTGCATCAAAGGCAAGAGCCATACCGTTATCGTAAACGAGAGTGTTGAAGTGATTCAGTCCGATACCCAAGTCGATAGCCAATGTAGCGTTTGCCATCAAAAGACGGTAATCGCCTTTGACAGGGAGATAGTAACGCGGACGGAAGAGGGAAATCATAAGCTTGAGATCCTCTTGTCTTGCATGCATGGAAGCGACTTCCTTGCGGGAAAGAGTGATGACATGGCAGTCTGTGCGGAAGATGGTATCGGCAGTATCGACGGCGAGGACTTCGGTTCCAGGAACAGAAGGAGCGCAGTTGATCCAAGTGTCGGTGTTTTCGACCTTCAGTCCGTTGACGTTGCCGTAGCAGATTTCCTTACAGAGATTGTAGAGGGTATCTCCGCTTCCGGTGACAAGGATGATGACATCCTTAGGTGCAAGCTTCTTGACATCGTTGACTGAGATTCTCATGCCTTCCGGAATGACGATATCTCCAATCTTTGCCATCGCATCGAAGAAGGAGACCTGTTCGGAATTTGCGATGCAGATCTTTCTTCTGTAACGGCTGGCAAGATTGATGACTTCCTGAATGTTGTAGAAGTTCTGATTGTAGATGGAGATGAAGGTTTTCCCTGTGGGATCTTCAATTGCATTCTTGATCTGTTCTGTGATCTTATGATTCGGAGAGGAGATGCCAGGGATATCGGCGCTTTCACTCTCGGTCATAAGGAGGAATGTCTTCTCATTCTCAGAGAGTCTTGCTACCTTAGGAAGATCGAACTGATAACCTTTCAAAGGGGAATAGTCGGTGATGAAATCCGAGGTGTAGACGATGTTTCCTAAACGAGTTCTTAATGCAAAGCCGAAGGATTCTGCGACAGAATGTGTCGTCTGGAAAAGCTCGAAGACATGTCCGGCAATGGTGATGGTGTCGCTAGGATTGACGGCGACAAAGTCATAAGTGGAGAGCTTCTTGAATTTTGCACCATAGGTATTCTTGATGATGGCGATGGTAGTAGGGGTAGCATAGATAGGAGCTCTTGTTACAGCAAGAAGATAGGGTAATGCACCATACTGATCATCGTGACCGTGTGTGATGATGATACCTTTGACGCGATGGGAGATTGTTCTGATGTAAGTGAAATCAGGGATGATGAAGTCAACGCCTGGCATTGCGCTGGTCGGATATTTTAAACCGGCCTCAATGATGAAGGCATCATTGTTCACTTCGATGACATAACAGTTTTTTCCCATTTCATCCATGCCGCCTAAGGCGACGACTTTGATAGGATAATCCCCTATTTCATTGACAAAGGGGGTCAGTGTTTCATTGTTTTCCATTATAAACTAAACCTTTCAGATGAATTGTATTTCTTCTTAGCAACATAAAAGTCACATTGAAGAAACGTTACTAATATAAATTTATACTATTTTTAATACTTTTTCAATATAGCATTACTTTAAATCGATCTCTAAGAGAACTGGACAATGGTCGGACCCATAGACATCGTTTAAAATTTCACTTCTTTTGACAAGAGGAAAGATATCCTCTGTTACGAGCATATAGTCTAATCTCCATCCTGCGTTTGTCTTTCTCGCATTGCGGAAATAAGACCAATAGGAGTATTTCTTTTCCTCAGGATGAAGTTTACGGAAGGTATCGACAAAGCCTAAATCGAGAAGCTTGGAAAATTCTCTTCTTTCCTCATCCGTAAATCCAGCAGAGTGATGATTAGTGGAAGGATTTTTCAAGTCGATCTCTTCATGTGCGACATTCAAGTCGCCGGTGACAATGACCGGTTTCTTCGCTTTGAGAAGAGAGAGATAATCCCTTAAGTCTTTCTCAAATCCCATACGGAAATCCAGGCGTTTCAACTCTTCTCCGGAATTCGGAACATAGAGAGTGACATAGTAGAAGTTTTCGAACTCCAATGTGGTCGCTCTACCTTCCTCATCATATTTCCCGTCAATCAATCCGTAATGGACAGATAACGGTTCTCTTTTGGTAAGGATTGCAGTTCCGCTATATCCTTTCTTCACTTTGGATACCGTCCAATAAGGAGTGTATCCGTCCGGAACAAAAGGAAAGTTTTTATGTTCCGTTTCACTTAGCTTCAGTTCCTCAATTGAGATGAAGTCAGGAGAAAGAGGAAGCCACTCAGAGAGCAGATTTTTTCCTAAGTATGCTTTGATGGAGTTTACATTGAAAGATAAAAATGTCATTTCAGATCCTCGCTATCATCCATCTTCAAAATCGGGGAGTACATCTCCGGACGTCTGTCACGGAAGATACCCCAATCTCTTCTGTTCTTTCTGATTTCATCTAAATCATAGGTGTGAAGAAGTAAGCCTTCCTCTTCACGGTTGAGACTTTCTATAATCGTTCCGCTTTCATCGGTCATGAAGGAGGAACCGAAGAATTTCATGCTGGAGTTCTTCTCTTTTTCTATTCCGACACGGTTCGAGGCGATGACCGGCATGATATTCAAAGCGCTCTGTCCGATCATTGCATTTCTCCAATGCGGCATAGAATCCTTGTCTAAGACAGGCTCAGAACCGATGGCAGTCGGGAAAAGCAGATAATCGGCACCTTTTAAAGCAAGGATTCTTCCAGTCTCCAGAAACCACTGATCCCAGCAAATTCCGATTCCGACATTGCCGGCTTTGGAAGGGAATACCTGATATCCGGTGTCACCGGGTGCGAAGTAAAACTTCTCTTCATAGCATTCACCGGTAGGGATATGAGTCTTTCTGTATAAGCCTAATCTCTTTCCGTCTTTATCGATGACACAGATGGAGTTGAAATAGCAGCAGCCCTTCTTTTCAAAGAAGGATACAGGTATTACAATCTCTTGTTCCTTAGCAAGATTGGAAAAGTATTCCAATGTCTTGGAATGCTCATATTCCTCAGCGAAGTCAAATCGGGAATAATCCTCAATCTGGCAGAAATAGTTACGTTCGAACAATTCTTGAAGAAGGATGAGGTCAGCGCCTTTTTTCTTTGCTTCTTTGATGAACTCAGTTTCCTTTTTGATGTTTTCATCATAATCGTGCGAACAGCTCATCTGGCTTAATGATAAGGTTACTTTCATAAGTCTTCATCCTCCGGTTCTAGTGGATAATGATCCATATACGGGATCTGTTTGGTGATGCAGTGGATATTTCCACCGCCTAAAAGTATCTCTTTCGAAGAGATGGGAATAATCTCTTTTTCACCCTGATAGAAGTCTTTCAATATCTCAACTGCAACAGAGTCTTCTTCACAACCAAACTGAGGAAGAAGGATGAATTTTTCACCCATATAGAAGTTGACATAGCTTCCTGCTAATCTTCTTCCTTCCATTCTCTTTACGGAAGAGTCAGAAAGAGTGAGCTGACTTGCTTCTTCTTTAGTCATGTACATAGTTTTCGGAAGAGGCATCTTGATGATTGTGAGTTCCCTTCCCTGGCTATCTGTGACAGAAGAGAGATATTCATAATCTTTGACACATCTTTCGTACTGAGGATCACTGGTATCTGAACACCAGGCAAGCAGGACAACACCAGGCTTTAAGAAACAGCAGATATTATCGACATGCCCATTTGTCTCATCCTCATAGATGCCGTATGGCAAGAAGAGAACTTTCTCAATATTCAGAGAAGACTTGAGATTCTCTTTGATCTCCTCTTTAGTCATAGACGGATTTCTTCCTTTGGAAAGTAAGCATTCCTCGGTTGTGATAAGAGTGCCTTCTCCATCGGAATGAATGCTTCCGCCTTCTAAGATGAAATTTTTTCTAGGATAGCGGTGAATCATCGTTTCCAAAAGGAAATATTTGCCTAAGTTGTTATCGTCCTCATAGGGAGTGTATAAACCGTCAAACTCACCGCCCCAGGAATTGAAGCCGAAGTCGACGCCGACAAGTTTTCCTTCTGTTTCGTTTTTCAAAAAGACAGGAAGTGTATCTCTAGCCCAGGCATCATCGTATCTAAGGCGGAGAATATGTGTGTTCTTCATCTCAAAGCGGCGGACGATAGAATACTCGATTCTAGGATCGATGATGACAATCACGCGTTCAAAAGATGCGATTGCCTTTACGACATTCAGATATTCTTCGATGGCAGGAAGAGCATTTTCTCTCCAAGTGTCTTTTCTGTAAGGGACAATGACAACGCTTGCCCAATGCTTTTCACCTTCAAAAGGAAAGACATAACCTTTGATGGAATCTAAATCTTTTAAAATGGAGTTCATGTTCAATTCTTTATTTTGTACACGATATTATATAAAATATTAGTGTAATTTTCCATTGGAGGCAATTGAAATGAAAATATTGATGGTTGTAACAGATGGTTTTGAAGATATCGAGGCAATCGGAACACTGGCTATTCTTCGCCGTGGCAATCTCGATGTGACTTTTGCTGCCATCGATAACAATAAGGCGACAGGAAGATATGGGCTTGTCTCTGCGGAAATGGTCAATCTGAATGATGTCGACATTTCCTTATATGACTGCCTTGTCATCCCTGGAGGACCGGAGTATATCGCAGAAGAGAAAAATCCAAAGTTCCTCGCGATGATTGAGAACTTCTATTCTCGAGGAAAGTTCATCGCCGCCATCTGTGCTGGCCCTACTATTCTTGGACATTTAGGACTTCTCAAGGGAAAGAAATATACCTGCTTCACCTCGATGGATGAAGATTTCGGCGGAACCTATGTCGATAGCTATGCGGTAAGAGATGGTAATATCATCACTGGAAGAAGTGCAGCTGCTACTATTGACTTCGGATTCTTGATCATCAATGCTCTCTGCGGAGAAGAATATGAGAAGAAAGTAAAGGATTCTATTTATTATTGATATGGGAATCATTGATATTGCTGTCTGTGTCATATTAGCTGTTGGCTTGATTTGGGGATTTATCAAAGGCTTTGCTATCAAAAAGATCAACTTTGCCTTATCCTCGATTTCCGGTGGTGTCGCTTACCTTGCCGGTATTCCGCTTGGTGCGAGGCTGATGAACACCTCTTTTGGAAGTCAGACTATCCAGAATCTATATTATGGTGTCCTTCCTAAGACCGATAACTTCACAGCTGTTATCTCTACGGATGAGGCGGTTCGACTCTCTCAGTATCAGAGCGCCTTGACGGAACTGAAGATTCCGACCTTCTTTCAAGGGCTCTTCACTGCCAGAATCTTAGATAATACCAGCGATGTTGCAACGGGCCTTGCTTCCTCCTTTGCATTTCTGAGTATCAGTGCCGCCTGTTTCCTTCTTATCTACCTCCTCTGCTTCATTCTGCTTCGTGTTATCTTAAAGCCGCTGTGGGGTGCAATCTTCGGAAAGGACGGAAAAGGATTCTTCGGACGTTTCTTCGGTATGCTCTATTCCGGTTCCAAAGCGATTATCTTCATCCTTTTGGTTATGATCATCATAACATTGATCGACCAAGTCATGCTGAAGTTTGATAATTCCACCATCCATACTTGGATAAACGATAGCCTGAAACTAGAAGACACTACCTCCTTTACGATAGGTAAGTTCTTCTACAAGACGGCATCTTCCTTGCTCACTTGGATTTCACAAAGATAGGAGAAAAATATGAGTTTAGAGTTCCATCATTTAGACAAATGGGCTTTTGCCAATCTTGACCTTGTCGAAGAGGCATTAGAGAAAAAGGAAAAGCCTGCTATCCTTATCTCCGGCGCTTCCTCTTCTGGTAAGAGCTATTCGGCCGCTTTTTTAGAAAAACTGCTCAACGCCAATGGATATCGTGCAACAACATTATCCCTAGATCAGTACAATGTCGGTCTTAGCCATATTATCCCGAACAAAGTTCAGGCCAATGTTTTCCATGGAAGCATTGAACATCTATCTGAAATCGAAGATATCATCAAGAAGATCATCTATGATGTTCCCTTTGACAAAAAATACGATAAAGACGTCTTATGCAAAATCAAAGACGCTGTCAAAGATTATTTTACCGAATCTGATTTAGAACGATTCTTGAATGGCTTATATGACGAATGGAAAGTCCTCAATTTCGATGAACCGACTGTCTATGATCTCAAAGAGGCCGCTGAGGATGTAAAGATTCTTCTTTCCGGCGGCAAGATCAGCACGAAGAAATATTCCAAAGTCGTCAGTGAAAGAGTAGAATCGAATGAGATTATATCCGGAACCGATTATGATGTCATCCTGATTGAAGGTATCTATGCTCTTGATCCCACTTTGGTAAACTCTTTGAAGAATGTTTATACCATCAAAGACTTTATCGACGGAAATCCGAAGTCCCTGTTCTTACGTCGTATCATCCGTGATGCACAGCAGACTTCCGCCGATAATGTCTTCACCATCTCCATCTATTTCCAGTATATCGTAAAGTCTTATTATGAAACGATTTATCCTTGCAGAATGAATGCCGATCTCGTCTTGAACAACGATATGACATTCGTAGAAATGAGAAGCGGAAATCTCTATACGACAAAACAAGAACTGCATACCTTTGATAAGGAAGCCTTCGATAAGATTCTTTCCCAGTCTCAGATTCTCGATGAGATATATCAGAAGGATATCTATTTCTCCTGCGAAGATGAAAAACTCAAAAATGACAATATCCTTCGTTTCCGTTCAGTTTCCAAAGATGGAAAAGAATATATTCCTTCTTCCCTCGTCCATAAAGGACTTCCGAAGGTAAGAAGAGATGATAAGATCATCCGACCTATCAATATTCTTCTCAATGAACAGGAATTCAAGAATGTCTGGAAGAGTGAAGCGGACTGCATGAACGATTTTCTCCGTTCTGGATTCCGTGTCGGACCGATTCGCTATAAGAAAAAGAGTGTTGTCATCTATCACAATAGAAGACTGACACTCCGTGAAGTCAAGGATGACGGATATTATATCGAGTTTACTCAGGAACCAACAGAAGAGGCAATGAAGGAAATCAAGGAAATGTTGAATAGAAAATGAGTCGCGACGGCGACTCATTTTTCTATCTTATCTCTATTTTCTCAAAACCTTTTTCTTTTGCGTAAGCTTCTAGCATATTCATCGTCTCCATCGTTGGAGTGGGGTGATTGTCAAGTTCTCCTTTGACTCCGTTCTTTCTGAAACGGATCAGTTTGAGTTTTGTTCTTGCGATGTTTTCTTTCTTTATCGTCGATGCGATACCATCGATGCAGGAATAGGAATCGACATAATCATCCACGACAACAATTCTGAGTTCTTCTATTTTGTTTATAGAGTCTAAGTAGGCGAGGTTTTTCTTTACTATGTCGTTAGAATAACCGACAAGACGAGAATAAATCTTATCGTCCCATGATTTGATATCCAGCATGACACCATCTGTTACAGCCATCAGTTCTGGATAAAGGGAGTAATCGATCATACCGTTGCTATCCATCAGACAGGTAAGTCCGTCTTTTTTTGCAAGCGTAAAGAGCTCTTTTAGAAACTCCGGATAAAGAGAGCATTCTCCACCGCTTGTAGTGATGCCACGGATGAATCCTATATTTTTCCTGATTTCGGAATAGACTTCCTCTGCACTCATGTATTTGACCTTAGGCGAAGCGTGATTGCTACAGACTTGGATACAGGTATCACACGATACGCATTTCAAAGAGTCCCAAGTCACTTTTCCGTCTTTCATGGATAAGGCAGAAACCGGGCAGGTTGAGATACATTTTCCGCAGTTCAGACAGAGATTCTGTGTCTCTGGATTATGACAATATAGGCAGTGGATATTGCATTTCTGGACGAAGACGGAGGTCCTAAGACCTGGTCCGTCAACGGTAGAACATTCGATGATCTTGTTGATGGGTGCGAGAGTCATTAACCCATTCTGACCTTTCTTTCCTTGAGATTGTTGACCTTATAGTTCGGACTTCCTAAGTGGGTTGTCTGTTTGATGACAGCCTGGTTGTTATCAAACTTCTCCATCTCAGATCGTTTTACAAGATAGCCAGTGATTCTGACTAAATCCGTATTGGCAGAATAGAAGGACATATAGTGCATGCCAAGAGAGAAGGCACCTTTGACAATGTCTAGAAGTGCACTCGGGTTCTGTTTTACATTATCAGCAATCGGGAAGATATCACCGACACCAGCCGGGAAGTAAGTGTGATATCGTGCGGAATGTCTAAGATGATCTAAGAAAGATTCCGGCTCATCTCCGACAGGGATTCTGACACCGCTTGTGATTCCTAAATCGCTATCTAATCCGACCTGAGCATGAAGCATGAAATGATTGTCAGTCAAAGGAGTATAAAGGGCGGTGAAGGAAGCGACGACTTCCTTGATCTTTTCCATGATTCTGACACCGAGATCATCTGCCTCTTTGTCATGGCCGTATTTTAAGCCTTTGTCCTTCAACAATGTGTTGACACATTCTGCAAGACCGGTAACACCGAACATCGGAACGAATCTGTCTTTGCTGATCAGTCCTTCCTTGACTAAGAAGGAAGACTCGAAGAAGTTGGATTTCTCAACGAGGAAACGGATTCTCTCGTTTTCATAGTCAGCAATGCATTTCAGACAGTCCGGAAGGACTTCCTTGATGAATTTCTCAATATCATTCGTTTCGTTGGCTAACTTTGTCAATGTGACACGGGTCAATGTATAAGAACCGCCTGCTATAGGAAGAATGTTATAGCAGGAAGAGATTCCATATCCGCCTTCATAATTGTCTAAGTTTGCCTTATCGTTGCAGATAGCAGGATTGGAGCATTTCAAAGAGCAGGAGATTGCCTTTTCCATATAGGAATCGGGAGTGATATCCGGATCGTACTTGATGGTGAGATTCGGAACCGTATCCTGAAGTTCTTCTTCTACTTCCAAAATCAGGTTTCCCACCCTGGTCACTTTTGGACCTAAGTTGGCGTGGCAGAAGGAATCATCGATGGTTCTGTCTAAGAAGGCCAAGAAGAGACGAAGCTTGCTCTTGATCTCTTCATCACTTAGACCATCCGCATAAGGTTCAAGAAGATAGTCTAATGATCCTAAAAAGACAGGGAAGGAAGTGATAGAGGGGACATGATGATAGATCATCATCAAAGCAAAGATGGCCTCATCCATATTCTTAGCAGGTTTGACACGGAGGAATTCGGAACCGTTCTTCAAGTATTTTTCGTAATCCGGCATGATGTATCTAGGACGATACGGAGCGTGACCCTCAAAAAGGTCGTTGATAGCACCGGTAGAGAAGTAATACTTGGTCTTTTCCGGAATCGGAAGGACATCAAGTTCGTTTTCTGCGATATTGGCAAGATTCTTCAGTTTCTGTTCATAAGTCAGTTTGCTAGACGTGATGACGTCATAAATCTGTTTTTCGTAATCCATGTTTCACCTCTTTCTAGATTATTATAATCTTTTTCTTCTTATGATTATTTGTCCTGCTTCAAAAATCCCGTGGATTGTTTCCACGGGAAGTAATTATCTTGTCGACTTGTCGTATGGTATACCTTCCGCTTTCGGAGCATGAGAATGTTTGGAGAAAGCGATAAGGGAGATAAAGGCAAGAAGGTACGGAAGCATATAGTAGAATGCTTTCTTTTGGAAGATGGTGGTTGCTCCGCTGCTTCCCAAAGAGGAGAGGAAGGAAGTGATCGTCGGTGCGAAGGCGGAGAAGAAAGCGAAGAAGAGAGAAGCGAAGACGATGCTGGTTGCTTTCCAGTTGCCCAAGATTTCGATAGCCAAGACTAAGAAGCCGTATCCCAATGCATCAATCTGCCAGTTGCCGATGAAGATGTCAAAGTAAGAGAAGATGATGAATCCGCCAAGACCGGCAGCAGCACCACCGATTGCAGTTCCGATGTATCTCATCTTGTTGACGTTGATACCGACACTGTCTGCGGCACCCGGGTTTTCACCACAGGCACGTAAACGGAGTCCGAATCTTGTCTTTGTCATGGTAAGCCAGAGGATGATGATGACGATGACACCTAATATCGTAGCGGCAGTAATGCCGGTAAAGGCATATTTGACAAAGGTGGAATCAGTTTTCAGCTGCAATAGCGAACTTAAGTTCAGATCGCCGATGCTGACTTCTGGAGAGTCAATCTTGGTGATGGAGGTGTTGATGATGGTGCAGACAGCGACAGCGACGGTGTTAAGAGCAGTTCCGACGATAGTCTGGTCAGCTTTGAAACGGATGGCGACAAAGGAGAGAAGGAAGGAGAAGAGAACAGCGACAAGGATAGCGACGAGTGCGCTTAATAAGAAGACAATCTGAACGGTGTAGATTGAAGAGAATAACCAGGATGTTGTACCGACAGCACCGGCTAAAATCTTCATGAAGATCAGTCCGGAGAAGGCGCCGACAACCATACTGCCTTCCAGGGCGATGTTGATGATACCTGCACATTCGGAGAACATGCCACCGAACGAACCAAGGATGAAACCAATACCGTAGATGATGAAGTATTTGACTAACATTCCCCAATCATAAGATGTAAACATAATCAGTGAGCTCCTTTCTTGTCAAAAAGACCTTTGGTGAGCAATTCAAGATAGTATTCGCTTCTTACTCTACGATGTCTTCCCTCATAATGCTCATAACCTCTTCTTAAGAGCATGTTGAACAAGGAGGAGAAGGAGGCAACATAGATGATGATGGCTTTGATGAGTTCGGTGTAGTGAACGTTGTATGCGTCAGAGACCGTCTTCAAGGCTAATTGAGAGGAATCTAAGTAAGCGAGAAGGACGGAAGAGAGCATACATCCGATCGGTGTGTTCTGTGCAATCAAGGCGACAGAAATACCTAAGAAACCATCGCTGAGAAGGCTATCCTGACCAGAGTCCCAATGGAATCTGGTGGTAGCGATCGGATTGGCGTAGATCATATATCCGCAGATACCGGCTAAAGCACCGGAAATCGTAAGAGCGAGGATGATGTTCTTTGTCTGATTCATACCGGCGTATTTTGCGGCATAACGGTTGGAACCGGTAAGCCTAAGCTCAAAACCGAATGTCGTCTTATCCAAAATGATTTCGAAGACAATGAGGAGGACAACAGCGATGACAAGACCGACGCTGACACCAGGAAGAATCTTATCAAGACCCATCGTCGGCATACGGCCACTGGTTGGCATATTGATGAGTTCTGTCGGTGTGTTCTTATCTTTCATAGTGGAAGGGATGAGCATGTTACCGATAAGACCGATACCGTAATAGATAATCCAGTTGAGCATGATGCCGCTAAGGACTTCATTGACGTTGAACTTGGCTTTCAGCAAACCAGGGACAAATCCCATCAGGGCACCGGCAGCCATACCAGCTAACATACAGACATACCAAGGCATACCTAAGATGCCTAATACGACAGAGAGGAAGGCACCGGCAGTAAGTTGACCGGTGATACCGATGTTGAAGAGTCCGAGTTTGAAAGCGAAGGAGATGGCAAGACCGGATAACATCATCGGAGTAGCCTGGTAGAGAACACGGGAGAAGGTGGTGATAGAGCTTCCGCCTTCGGTAAGAAGGACGACTAAGCCTTTGATTGCATTTTCATGGTCGAGACAGAATAATAGAATGAAACCGATGAGAAGACCGAATAAGACACAGATGAGACCGGATAAGAAGAGGCCAACGCCTTTAATGCCGGCAAGACGATGGAAAAACTTTCCGATGTTGTAGAAAAATCTTAGGACTGGATTTTCCGGTTTGACTTCAATGATATCTCTTTCTTCCATGATCAGTTCTCCCCCTCATTTGCGTCGATTTCTTCTTTGCTCATTTTCTTAGAGCCAGACATATAAAGACCGATTTCATTGACATTGGTCTTCTTCGGATCCAAAGAGGCAACGATTTCACCATTGAACATGACTAAGATTCTGTCGGAAAGGTTCATGACCTCATCCAACTCCAAGGAAACAAGAAGGACACCATTTCCTTTGTCGCGATGTTCGATGATCTGATTATGAATCTTTTCGATAGCGCCGACATCCAAACCACGGGTAGGCTGAACGGCGATAAGCAAGGAAGTGTCACGATCGAGCTCACGGGCGATGATCGCTTTCTGCTGGTTACCGCCAGACATGCTTCTGACGATGGTGTTTCTGCCTAAAGAGGAACGCACATCGTACTCTTCGATGAGACGGTTTGCATAGTTCTTCTCCGCAATGCTCTTACGGATGTTGAGGAAACGGAATTCCTTTTCGAAATAACGCTGAAGAACGATGTTGTCTGCAAGATTGAAGTCAAGGGCAAGACCGTATTTCTGTCTGTCTTCCGGAATATGGCTGATACCGGCGATGCTTCTTTGTCTGACCGTCAGCTTTTCAAGATGAACGTCGATGGTTTCAACATCGTCAACACTCTTAAGTCTGTACTTGAGGAACTTATGAGGATCGACGTTGTGAAGGATTGCTTCACCGGAGCGGATCTTCTCTAAGCCAGTCAATGCATAGATCAAATCGGTCTGACCATTCCCTTCAATACCGGCGATACATACGATTTCGCCTTGTCTGACTTTGAAGGAGACATGGTTGACGACATCCTTTTTCTTCTCCTTGTCATATACGACGAGGTCATTGATGGTAAGGACATCTTTTCCAATTTTTGCTTCACCCTTCTGGGTGACAAGCTGAACATCTCTTCCGACCATGAGGCGGGAGAGTTCCTGTGCATTGGTATCTTTGATGTTCAAAGTAGAGATGCACTTTCCTTTTCTAAGGACGGTGACTCTGTCCGCAACTGCCATGATCTCATTCAGTTTATGAGAGATGAAGAGGATAGATTTTCCTTCTTTGGCAAGCTCCTTCATGGAGATCATGAGTTCGTCGATTTCCTGAGGGGTCAAGACAGCAGTAGGTTCATCAAAGATGAGGACATCGTTTTTACGATATAACATCTTGAGAATTTCGACTTTTTGCTGTTCACCGACCGGCATGTCATCGATCTTTGTGTCAAGATCTACATTGAAATGGTATTTCTCACAAAGCTCGGTCAGAGACTTTCTGACACTCTTCGGTTTTAAGAAACCGAAGAACTTTGTAGTAGGCTCATAACCTAGAATGATGTTCTGCAAGGCCGTATAACAGCCGACCAGTTTGAAATGCTGATGAACCATTCCGATTCCTAAACGTGTGGCATCATTCGGATTGTTGACTCTTTCTTCTTTGCCACGGATGATGATTTGGCCTTCATCAGGTTTGTACATACCAAAAAGAATGCTCATCAGTGTTGACTTTCCGGCGCCGTTTTCGCCGAGAAGGGCGTGAATCTCGCCTTTTCTCAGTTCTAATGAAATATCATCGTTGGCTTTGATGCCAGGGAAACTCTTCGTGATGTGCTTTAGTTCAATAACATTTTCATCGTTCATGAAATGGACCTTCCTTTTTAATAAAAGGGCATGGGTGGAAAATCTACCCATGCCCGGTTTCAGATGATTTGATTAGTCTTGGACGTAGTTGACTTTGACTCTTGTGGAGCAGGAGAAGTTGTGAGCGACAAGATCATCGTTATCGGAATTGGAATTGACGTGAGTTGTACCGGCCTTGAGGTTGCTTAAGACAGTCTGGTACTCAGCGATGGAGAAGTTCTTGAAGCCCCAGCATTCAGCATCACCAGTGGTTTCCGGAGTAGGAAGGACACAGTTATCAGACTTAGCACCGACAGTGACGACTTTGGAAGCCAAAGTAGAGTTCCAGGCGTTGCCATTGTTGACCCAACCGGCAAGGAGTACCTTGGTGGAGTTGGAAAGGTTCTTCATAGCAGAAGTGATGCAGGAAGCCTGAGAAGAGCCTAAGGAAGTATCAGCGTGCTGGTTGACATCGACACCGATCCAAGGCTTATTGTTGTTAGCAGAAGAGCCGGCGATGACGGACTGATAGACAGCACCACCGCAGCCGAAGACAACTTCAGTGCCTCTCTGATACCAGCTGGTGCAGTAAGAGGTTGCGTTTGCAGTAGCAGCGAACTGACCGGCATAATAGTACTGGATTTCGACGGACTTGTTGCCTAAGCCTAATTCCTTAGCGGCGGCATCGGCACCCTGGCAATAGCCAGAACCATAACGGACGACGGCAGGAACAGCCATACCACCGCAGAAGCCTAACTTACGATAGCCTTCCTTGACAGCAGCATAACCAGCTAAGAAGCCGGCCTGCTCTTCACGGTAGATGACGGAAGTGACCTTATCTGTGAACTGATATTCAGCATAACCGTTATCGGAATCCTGATTGACACAGTCAAGAGCGAGGAAGGAGACATCACCGAAAGTAGCGGTATCCTCTAATGCCAACTTGATGGAAGGCTGGAAGAGGTAGCCAGGAAGAACGATGACTTTGGCGCCCCAATCGGCGGCGTTCTTCATAGCGGCAAGACGGCCCTGAGTATCATAGTTGTTCTGGGCAGGCTGATAATATTTGGTCTGAATCTTACCGGTCTGGACGCAGTTGGCGGTGGAATCGATGGTTCCGCCACCGTTTTCGACGGCGAATTCATTGACACCCTTCCAAGCAGATTCATTGAAGGAATGGTCATTGAGTGTACCAGAATCGGTGACCATAGCGATCTTAAGCGGATTTTCTTCCGTAGCTGTGAGCTTGTCAGCATCAACTTTGGTGTTTTCACCGATATCGGTTTCAGTGAGTTCGGTGAACTTTGCGCCGGATTCTTCGACGATGGTGTCATCATCAGCGTTGTTAGAAGTGTTAGAAGTGTTAGAACCGCAAGCGACAACGGCAAGAGTGGAGAGTGCAACCAAAGACAACTTCATAAGATTCAGCTTTTTCATACTTTTGATTTCCCCCTTTGTATGAATTCTTCGAGAAAATTGGACTCCATCATTCGTGTGAGTCCGTTCTCTCCAAAACTTACTTAATGCGGGTGTCATTGTTATTGGAAGAACGGATAGTCCTCGTTTCGGTTGAGGCTAGAGACGGGATCACCATTTCCAGATCCCATATATCCATTTTCTCTGAATTTGATTGTAGCATGATGATTACAGATTGAAAAGAATATTTGTAATTTATGGTAAAACACTAGAAAAATAATTAGCGTTAAAAATCAATAAAAAAGTTATATATTTCGATTATATCCGAAAAATATATGTATCAGTAGATGTATGAAAATACTCGTTTTTTATTTTACATTCTGTAAAGGAACATTAAAATGCAGTGTTTTTCCTCAGATGCCCATAAAGAGAATCGTTCCCTTTATTTATAAAAGGAAAACAATATTCGAAATCAATGCTCTTGTAAATCGGAATCAAAATAACTACAATACTCTTGCTTGAAAGAGAGGTCATTATAAATGATTGTTAATGCTACTAGAATGTTGCAAGCCGCTAAGAAAGGACACTATGCTGTTGGACATTTCAACACCAACAACCTCGAGTGGACCAAAGCTATTCTTTTGACGGCTCAGAAGCTGAACAGCCCTGTCATCATCGCCACTTCCATGGGCGCTGCAAAGTATATGGGCGGTTATTCTGTCGTTGCCGCTATGGTCAAAGCCATGGACAAGGCCTTAGGAATCACAGTTCCTGTCGCTCTCCATCTCGATCACGGCAATTATGATGCTGCCAAAGCCTGCATCGAAGCTGGTTATTCCTCCATCATGTTCGATGGTTCCAGCCTTCCGTTTGAAGAGAACGTTGCCAAGACCACTGAGTTAGTCAAACTCGCTCATGATCGCGGACTCAGCATCGAAGCCGAAGTCGGTGCTATCGGTGGAACAGAAGACGGCATCACCGCTGATGGTGAAGTCGCTGATCCTGTTGAGTGCAAGAAGATTGTCGATCTCGGTGTCGATTTCCTCGCTGCCGGTATCGGTAACATCCATGGTATCTATCCTGAAGATTGGAAGGGACTTCATTTCGATGCCCTTGACAACATCAACAAGGCCACTGGATACATTCCTCTTGTCTTACATGGCGGAACAGGCATTCCGGATGATCAGATTGTCCATGCCATCCACGATGGTGTCAGCAAGATCAACGTCAACACTGACTGCCAGTTAGTCTTCGCTCAGGCCACAAAGGATTATTGTGTCGCTGGCAAGGCTGATCCTACTGCTGAGAACAAGGATAAGGGTTACGATCCTAGAAAGCTTCTCAAGCCGGGTTATGAAGCCATCTGCGCCAAGGTCGAAGAAAAGATTAGACTCTTCGGTTCTGTCGACAAAGCTAATTACTAAACAGCTTAGACCAGGGTTCGCCCTGGTCTTTTTTGAACAGCAAAAAAGCAGCACCTCAATGATGAAATGCTGCTTTTTATAATTAAGGAAGAAGATTTCCGGAGGAGCGGTATAAGTCGTACCAGTCCTCTTTAGAAAGAATCAGCTTAGAACCTTTTACGGTTTCTTCAATATGTGCTAAGTTAGTGCTTCCGGTGATAATCTGACAGTCTTTGGTCAGCATCGTGATAAAGGCGGTTGCTACCATACAAGGAGTTGCGTTGTATTTCGCAGCAAGTTCATCCAGCTTTGCGTTAAGCACGGGCATCTTTTCCTTATTGAAGATAGAACCTTCGAAGAATCCGTACTGATAGGGGGACCAGCATTGAAGAGTGATATGATTTCTCTTCAGATAGAAGAAGAGTCCGCTAGCAAGATTCGGGTTCTGTTTCGGGCAGTTGGCGTTGAATGCCTCGCTCACTAAGGAAAGCTGACCTAATGAGACCTGAAGCTGATCGACCTCAAGAGGAAGATGGAAAGCATCCTTGATGTATTCGATGGTCTCTCTGTCCATATTGGAGACACCAAAATGCTTCACTTTGCCTTCGGTGTATAATTCCTCAAACGCTTTTGCAATCTCTTCGTTATCCATGAAGATATCAACACGGTGGAGAAGGAAGGAGTCTACATAATCCAGATGCATTCTTTCAAGTGATGCATAAAGAGCTTCCTTGATATGTTTGTAGGAGAGATCCATCGTCGCTTTTCCATCCCTTTTGATGATGCCGCATTTTGTCTGAATGAACATCTCCTTACGGATTTCAGGATGAAGAGCAATGACTCGACCTAACATTCTCTCGGCTTCGTTGTTGAGATAGATGTCAGAGATATCGAAATAGTGGATTCCTAAATCAAAGCATCCTTTAATCAGCTGATAGAGTTCTTCGGTGGAGAGTTTTTCGATTCTCATCATTCCGAGGATGACTTTTCCGTTCTGATAATTGTTTTCCATGTTATTCGTTCCCTTCCGTAATGTCCGTAAATATGCAGTCTGTGGCCTTTTGTAAATCGAGAGGTGAGACTTCAATCTGTAAGCCACGTCTTCCGCCAGAGACAAAGATGGTATCGAAGAGCTGTGCGGTCTCATCGATGAATGTTTCGAATGTCTTTTTCATTCCTATCGGAGAACATCCACCATGGATATAACCAGTAAGAAGAAGCAGGTCTTTTTGTGGAATCATCTCGATGAATTTCTCAGAGGAACATTTTGCCGCCTTCTTCAGATCCAGACTCGATTCACCAGGAACGACAAAGACATAATGCTCTTTGCTTTTTCCGACCGTGACTAACGTCTTGAAAACCTGCTCGATATCCTGATTGAGAATGGCGGCTACCTCCTTGCAGGAGATTGCCTTCTCGGGATCATATTCATGAATCTTATAAGTAATACCGGCTTGGTCTAAAAGTCGCATTGCATTGGTCTTTTCGATCTTTTCTTTTTTCATTTCAGGATAGAACCTTCAAAATTGTGTACACCATTATTGAAATCGGATGCCGACATCATTTTCTTTCCGGGGCGCTGGAGAAGGTTAAGATAGACTTGACCTTTCTCTAACTGAAGGATAATCTGCTTTTTGTGGGCCAAGATGATTTTACCGACTTCACCGGGGTTATCATTACAGTACGATGCCGAATAGATTTTGATGATCTCATCATCAAGAAGCAGATATCCGCCTGGTGTAAGAGACAAGGATCTTACCTGATTGATGAAACTGGTAGGATCACTGTAGAGGTTAAGATGCTCTTCTTCTTTTTTGATGGTAGGGCAGACAGAGACTAGGCTTTCGTCCTGCTTTATTCCTACTAACTCATGATTGAAGTACTTCGGTAATGCTTCAACGGCAAGTTTTAAGGCATCTATGGCAAGACGGTTAGAAAGAGTCGTGTAATTGTCATCGGGATGGATTTCGGTGATGATTCTGCTATAGACATCACCGGCATCTAAAGCATGGACCATCTCCATCAAGGAGACACCTGTTTCTTTGTCTCCGTTTCTTAACGCATATTGGATTGGAGCGGCACCTCTGTACTTCGGTAAAAGAGAAGCGTGAAGATTCAACGGCTTATAAGTGGCCATCGATAATATTTCATCCGAAATAATCTGTCCGTATGCGAATGTGAGAAGAAGATCCGGCTTCCATTCTTTGAGTATGTCAAAGTCCTTGTTAAGACGATGCGGCTTATGAAGGGGAAGAGAAAGCTCGTGTGCCATCTTGGCAACAGGAGACTCCTCTACCTTGTTGTTTCTTCCACGGATTTTGTCTTCTTTTGTGATGACACCGACAATATTGAATCCGTTCTCGACTAGTCCCTTTAAGACAGTGGCGGAAATTTCCGGCGTTCCTAAGTATACGATACGATGTTGGTCCATAAATACCTCCGACAATAGAAATATGTTATCATATTTTAAGTTAGAAATGAGGTTTAGCGTATGCGATTTATCAACACCTTTTTGTTGGAGCAGGAGACGGAGGCAAGCCTTGCATCCAGAATGCTTCTGACAGTTCTATTCATCTTCTTAGTCGGCTGTATGCTTGGATATCTTCTAGAAGTCCTTTTCAGAAGATATGTTTCCGCAAAGAAATGGGTAAACCCTGGATTTATGCAAGGACCTTGGCTTCCTTTATATGGATTCGGTTTGGTCTTGATGTTTTTACTCTCCTGGATCATCCTCTCCTTTATGCCAAGTTCTTTCGTCTTCTATAATCCGACCGGTGACTTGTTCGGACTGGAATATTCCAGTGGACCGACTGTCTATGATTTGATTCCTATCTGCATTATGGGAGTTGCCATGACGCTATTAGAGTTTGTCGCCGGTCTTATCTTTGTCAAAGGATTCAAAGTAAGACTTTGGGACTATTCCAATATGAAGGGAAATGTTATGGGAGTCATCTGCCCTGTCTTCTCTATCATCTGGTTTGCTGTCAGCATTCTCTTTTACTATGGATTGAATCCGTTTGTCTTTGAAGCATTTAAGCTTAGTTTTGCCTACATGTTCGGTTCTTCCGAATACGGAATTGTCGCCCATTTTGGATTCATCTTCTTCTTAGGAGTTGTTTATGGCATTTTCCTCATCGATTTTATCAAGTCCATCGGAATCTTCTCCCGTGTCTCCAAGATCGCTAAGAACTCCAATATCGTTGCAAGATATGAGAAACTCATGGAAGAACAGAAGAAGACCAGAAAAGAGTACAAAGAGAAATTCATCTCTGCACTTCCGGAAAGTCTGAAGCACAATAAAGACAAAGATGCACTGGAAAAGACAACGAAGAAATTTTCTGCTTTTGTAAGAAATGTTATTTTAATCGATCCCGAGAAGGATACATCCAAAGAGAACTATGGTCCGGATGGAAGACCTCTTAAGGAAGAGGATAGAAAAGACTGATCAGTTCTTGCTGAAGTGGATTGTCGCGGTGTGATCCTTGATTTCCGTGACGGTG
Organism: bacterium; assembly: GCA_963621825.1. Taxonomy (GTDB): domain Bacteria; phylum Bacillota_I; class Bacilli_A; order RFN20; family CAG-288; genus Enterosoma. Next base: position 127,544 of record CAVFFP010000003.1, on the reverse strand, counting down.
AAGTTATAGGCTAACTCGCTTCCGTTATTCATCACGGTTTTATTCGGGAACTGAACTTTGGAGTCAGCAAAGCTGAAGGAATCGCCCTCAAAATACATATCCTGATCGGAGAACATATATCCGTTTTTATCGAAACAGCGGTTGCTCTTGGAAAGCTGCGTGATGATACGATAATCCGGATTCAGGTAATTCAAAGTAGTATACTCGCCATAGTAATATCCAGCCGGGGAGTTTTCATGTGCGATGATGTAATAATAGTCATCCTGGATATTATCCAGATCTGCATACGTGGCATCACTGAAAGAGGTTGCATCTTTGAATTTGCAGATACGGTTATCGACATGATAGGCGCGGATTCCTTCTTTTGTGAGAGAGCCATCTACTTCATAGTTTCCGTATCCGTTTGTAAGATCCATCTCATTCAAACCAAGATCAGGAGAGAAAAGCTCTAACATGACATATTCGTCAAAGGAGTTCTTGACATCTCCTCCCTTTGTCGGAATCAAGATGCAGTCTAAGCTTTCTGCAGCTGTGGAGATGGTGATATCGCCTTCATGATCAATATAGTAAGGAGTGTTCCATCCTAATACGAACTTGGAGAAACAGTCCTGTTCACAGACGTTATAATCCATCATATCGACTCCGCCTAACGGAGAATAGATAGAGTATCCGTTCTTGTCTTTTGTGGTATAGGAATAGTAGTCGGTAAGGGAAAGCATATGTCCTGTTTCATGGATGAAGGTATGAGCATCGATAGAGTTGGTTCCGTATCCCTCATATAAGAAGTCATAGCTAGCCCAGAAATAGTATCCTCCATTCGGAGAGGAAAGATTGGAAGTCGCCTCATAATCCATAGTGGTATATGCCCAGAAGAGTTCAGAATCGATATCTTTTCCATAGGTTTCACCGGTATAATAGTCATAAGCGGAATAGATAAGGAAGACACCGTCGATATATCCGTCGTGATTGTTATCGTACTGGGTGCAGTCATCGTTGTATTTGTTCTTGTACCAGCTGACTGCTTCCTTCATCAGACGAGTGGAATATTCTCCGTCTGTGTTCTTCTTTGCCATTTGGCTAGCAGTGAGATTCGGATTATACCAATCAGAAACGGTTCCATTGATCTTCAAAGCACCATGAGAAGACTTCTCATAATAGGAGGAAAGGGATTCCCATCCGGTATCCTCACTCTTTCCAAACATTGCCTTTTCGATGTCGCTTCTGACTTTATCTGTTGCGTTATCTTTGTAGTCGCTGACAATGACAGGGATGACAAGGACATTGATCTCACCGGTGGAAGGCGTATAGGGTAAATCAGCAAGTTCAGAATAATCCTGCTGGGTGAAATTGGAAACAAGCTTATTGTAAGATGCTTCGCTGTCACTCTTCTTATCAGAAGAAGCGGAGGAAGAAGCTGTGCTTTCACTATTTCCGCTCTCTGTATTTTCACTAGTCGGAACAGTCGTGTTGCCAGTTGTAGAATCGACGCCTGAATTGCATCCTGCGAGTGTGACAAGGAGCATTAGAGACAACATGGTTATAGATTTGTTTTTCATTTTATTTACCTCATATGATTAATGTAACAATTTTAAATCATAACTTCCTTAACTCAAAGTAAAATGCGATAGGATGACGATTTTTTTCTTTCATGAAGAAAGAAATTCAAGGAATAAAATGAACTAGCAAATAAAAAACTCCTGAAGACTCAGTGCAGTTCACTTGTATCTAGCGAGAGAACCACAATCAAAGCATCAGGAGTTTAGTCTTTCTATTAAACGTTGTAGATGACTTTGGTAGAAGATACACTCTTCTGTTTTGTCGTCGTATTTGTCGCTTCCTGGTCCATGCGGACTAGCATACCGAAGTCGTTCATCACAAGAGTCTCATTGACAAGAGCCTCTTCTTTGTTGACCTTGTATGTCTTATCCTTGATGGTATAGACAAGGGTATTGTCGACTACGCTGAATGACTTGTATTCACTTAAGATAGTCTTGAAGAAGTCGGCCATATAATACCCACCCGTGTAACGGGAAGAGACATTGCTGGAATAGAAGACCTTATTATCGATTTCTTCTTCAAACTTGGACTGCTTGTATTTGAAGATACCAGCCGTCTTATTCTCAAGTGTAGAGGTATCATCCTGACTCTTATACCCCATTAAAAGAACCGTCACCTCATAGAGAGATTCCCTTTCGTTATAGGATACACTCGTGTTCTTTTCTACAATGTAGAGCCCGGAATTATAGGTGTTATCCAGTGCGATGAGAGAACCGGAATAGGTATCGGTTCTAGAATAGGTATAATCCTTCTGAAAACCACTGCGGTCAATTGTAAGAGTATAGGTTTCTTTTCCGACCTCTTTGTTATTTTCATCAAAGATGGTATTGGAATTACTAGCCGATACCGTCTTTACTTTTTCCTTAGCAGCATCGAGAGTCGGCGAGTAGATGAGACGTGTCACATCCTCGCTTAATTCGATTTTGTCACATGAAATGAGAAAAAGAGGAAGTGAGAGGAAAACTAGAAACTTATTCCGTCTGATATTCATAGCAGATATGATAGTGCACCGTCTTGGATTCGTCTTCTGTTGAGATATTGGTCGTCTCGATCAGTTCCTCGATGAGGAAGCCGAGCTTGTCGTAGGTAAGAGTGAGATTGTATCTTGCATAGAGCTTCATGCTTTTTAAGGGCGGATTCTCTGGATCGGTGTTGACCTTACCCATGGAAATCTCTTTGGAGATGTTCTTGACAGAGAAGATCAGCCTATCTGTCTTCTCTTCAAATTCCATATGATGGAGATTGTCTCCGCTATAGTTAAGAAGGAAGTTCAAAACGGCATAGGAGTATCCGGTATCATCAGTTCCCTCTTTTGGATAATAGCTATTCTTACTCAGTCTCATCGGAGCAGAAAGTCCGTACGAGGAACCGAAGTCATAACCGGTGCCTCCGAGGTCTAGGCTAGGAACGGTATTCTTTCTTGTCTCGTCGACAGTGAACTCCGTGAAATTGAGAACATGGCCTTCTGGTTTTCCCGTATAGGTCACACGGTCCGTGGCCTCATCAATAACGCTGATAGAGGCCACAGAACGCGAAATGAGTTCGCTTTCGTCATAACTGGAGCAGGAGCAGAGTAGGATAAGCGGAAGAAGCAAAAGATTTGATTTCTTCATAAGCCCTCCTTAGTAGAGACGGATATTCATATCGGTCTCTGTAATCTGGCAACGTCCTAAATCGAATTCAAGAGCAAGCTCTTTTCCGATGGAGAGAGGAGTTGTTGTCTCAACAAAGACGAACTGTTCCTGAGCGGCATCGGTGAGATAGCGGCAGCGCATGAAGTATTTCTCTCCGTAGCTGAGAATGGATTCGACGACAACCTTGAAACCATTGCCATCCTCTTTGATGATATAGGCATCGTGGGGGATGTCGATTCTGAACTGACGGGAGAAAACACGGGTACCAAGACCCTGGATGAGCTTGTTGGAGATGATGTCGGGAAGAAGTCCGTAGTATTTCTGATCGAACTGGAGGAAGAAGACAAAACCTGCTTTCTTAGCGGAATTGCTAAGCTTCTCGTTGAGTTCTTTCAGTTTAGCATTATGTTCACGTTCTAAATGCTTGAACGGATCGGATGCATTTCTGACTTCTTCTCTCTTTGCAGAGATTTCCTTTTTGAGAAGATCGCTGTTTCTTCTGTATGCGCTCTTGATTCTGCTAAGGTTGGTTTCGTAATCCTGGGTAAGACCGTTCAGAATACGGTTAAGCGTGTTCTCTTTGTCTGTGCGGAAGTTATCCTTGAAGATATGATATTCGTCCGTTCTTCTCTTCCTTGTGGCTTTATCCGCATTGTTCTCCATGAATTCACGGTATTCGGCTTCTTCTTTGTTTTTCTTCTCGTTGAAGAGTTCGTTGTTATTTCTGATGGCTTCTTTTCTGTCAGCAGCATACTTTGCCTTCAGTTCTTTTGTGGAAGTCAGATATTCTTCTTTCATCTTAGCCTGTTTTTCGTTATTTGCTTGGACAAGCTCAGCTAATTCTACCTTGGCGTTTTCCTTGAGGGCATCGAGGTCTTTTTCGTTTAACTCAGCGACTTCCTTTTCATAGCGGCTATTCTCCAATTCGATTTCAGCGGAGACAAAGTCAGTTGCCGCTTTGATCTTGTCATCACGGTAGTTCTTGAAGTCTTCTCTGTTTTCTTCATTCATGACGGTTTCATAGTTATAGAAGTGGGCCATGAGAGAATCAAATTTTACGATAGGCTCAAAGATGTTCTTGTTATCATATGTGAAGGTTAAGCGTGTGAAGTCGAAAGAAACATGGACGATATCACCATCATGGAATTCTTTGTCCGAGACAGCGAAGAAGACTCTGTTGTCGCTTTCGAGGTGGATGAGGGAAGTGTTATTGATCTTCTCGGTCTTAAGGACTTTGGCTTCCATGCCTTCATCTTTGAACTCGATAGCATCGACAGGAACCTGAAGTTCTCCGTCCTGGACATCGCCATGGTTGAGAGCATCAGGCAAGGAGATCTTAGAGGAGAGAAGAGAAAGCTTATGTCCTTTGATGGAAGCGATGAAGGAATTGTATTTCGGAATACGAGGAGTGATTGTCTCTTCTGTCTTGCTGTCGAAGTAGTAGGTCTTTTCGGGATCGAAGTGGACATAGATGGTATCGCCGACAGAGAGATTATCGATGTCTCTGACCTTGATGATGACTTCGGAAGGATCGTTCTCCTCACCGATTTCAGCATAGATGAGGCATTCGCTTCCCAATTCCTCGAAATGAGAGATTTTGCAGGGGATAGCATTGGTTGCACTCTTGTCCACTAAGGTGATGTTCTCACAGCGGATACCAAGTTTAAGATCATGGTTGCCGTCAAGATACTGAGGAAGTGCCTTGATGAGGTAGTTGTAGGAAAGGACAATATCCTGATTGTTATCCTTGAGATGAAGTGTGACTTCCTCTCCTTTTCTTGTCAAAATGCAGTCGAAGAAGTTCATCTGCGGAGTTCCGATGAAGCCGGCGACGAAGACGTTCTCGGGATAGTTATAGAGGTTCTTCGGTGTGTCGACCTGCTGGATTCTGCCACCCTTCATGACGACGACTCTGTCGCCTAAGGTCATAGCCTCAGTCTGGTCGTGTGTTACGTAGATGAAGGTGGTCTTCAGTTTCTGATGAAGCTTTGCAATTTCCGTTCTCATCTGAGCGCGGAGTTTCGCATCGAGGTTACTCAAAGGTTCATCGAGAAGCATAACCTTCGGATCTCTTAAGATAGCACGGCCTAAAGAGACTCTCTGTCTCTGACCGCCGGACATGTTTCTCGGCTTTCTGTCGAGATAATCCTTGATGCCTAAGATTTCACTGGCCCAAAGGACTTTTTCCTGAATGACATCTTCGGGAACGTGCTTGATTCTAAGACCGAATGCCATGTTATCGTAGACGGTCATATGCGGATAAAGGGCATAGTTCTGGAAAACCATGGCGATATCGCGGTCCTTCGGTTCCATATCGTTGACGATGTTGGAATCGATGTAAAGTTCACCGGCGGTGATGTCTTCTAGACCCGCAATCATTCTTAGCGTTGTGGACTTACCGCAGCCGGAAGGACCGACAAAGACGATGAATTCTCCGTTTTTGATGTCCATGGAGAAGTCATTGACCGCCTTGGTTCCGTTCGGATATACCTTGTAAATGTGTTCTAGTTTGAGATTTGCCATAAATCATTTCTCCTTTATTCTTCACTCAGTATCGCTATTGCATAACTAGGAAGAGACAATAGATTATCTTTTAAGTCAGCGTATGTGCTCTTATCGGCTGTCAAAACGTAACGGACCTTATAGTTGGATGAGACTATATAGTCCTCAGAATTATAAGGGGAGAAGTTGAAGAGGATCTTATAGGATTTGTTTTCGTAGGTCTTCTTTACGGCGAGGATATTCTTACTCGGCGTATTGAGAAGATTCGTATCGTATTCGTCAAGGGTATCGTCCATCACTCCTCTTGCGATGAAGGGGTAGGAGATTCTTACGTGGTTGAGCTCTTTGACATAATTTAGGATGGAATCGTTATCGGCAAGCTGTTGCTTGCTGGCCGGATAGACTTGCTGTTGACTAAGTGCATGTTCGACATTGTTGCACTCCATGTCATGAGTCTCATCATCCCAGTAATAGTGCGTGCGGTAAGAGGAGTCTTTGTAGTCACCGTTAGAGAGATTGTTGCTATTCATGCCAATCTCATCTCCGTAATAGTGGAAGACAGAACCTTTCAGCATGGATAAGAGACCTAATGTGAATTTGTTCTGATACATGTAGGTCTTAGAGAAGGAGGTTCTAGACATATCGTGATTGTTTAAGAAGGGGGCTGGGATTTTGTCGTTGCTGTCCTCTTCCATCGCTAAGGCACCGCGGTAATAGACACCTTTTAAGCGGCCTTCATTGTTGCTGGAGGAAGTAATGAAGCTATCGCTACCAGACGCGGGGAAGTAGAAGTAGGAGTCTGCATCGCTTTGATAGTACTTGTTGATGACAGTGGAACTATCCCAGCATTCACCGACGATATAGCCGTTTGGATTGTTGTCCTTGACCATCTTTGTGATACGGTTAAGGATTTCGACATTTCTTTCTGTATTTCCAAGTTCGTAGTATTTGACAGCATCAAGACGGAATCCATCGACTCCGATGTCGCTTGACATATAGAAGTCGATCACTTCCTGAATCTTCGTATACGTGAATTCACTATTGAAGTTGAACTCTGGCATATCGGAAGAGAAATTTCCTTCGTAATAGAAGTCATTTCCGCCGGCTTTGTAATACTTCTTGTTGGACGCCTTTGCCTGATCCAATGTGTCATAGAAGACATAAAGAGAAGCGTAGTTTTCCTCTTCTTGAGTCAGTTCATCTCCTCTTAACGCTTTGCGTTTTGCAAGGAGAGCGTTTGTGAACCACTCGTTATTGTAACCGGAATGGTTGAAGACACCGTCGAGAATGACTTTAATGTCTCTCTTATGGGCTTCTTTGACTAATATCTTCAGATCATCCATCGTTCCAAAGGAGGAATCGATAGAGAAGTAGTCCTTTGCGTCATACTTATGATAGGAACTAGAGGAGAAGATCGGCGTAAGCCAGATTCCTGTATATCCAATATCGGAGAGATAGTCGAGTTTGGACGTGATTCCGTTTAAATCTCCAACACCATCGTGATTGCTATCGGCAAAGGATGGGACAAAGATCTCGTAATAATTTCTGTAATTGTCATCGAGCACTTCATTCTTAAGAGTCTCATTCTCGAAATGCTTTACCTGCTCCGTTGTTTCTGAATTACCTTCCTCTGTCTTATTGCTCTCGCTGTTTCCGTTACAGGAGACAAGGAGAGTCAATAAGGAAAGAAGCAATATACCCTTTTTCATAGGTTAGCCTTTGACAGCACCGCCCGTGATACCTTCTACATAGTATTTCTGTAACCAGAAGAAGAGAATCATAATCGGGACAGAGACGACAACACCGCCAGCACAGAAGACAGGGAAGTATTCGACTTTGGTCTCCAATGTCGTGATCATCTTCTGCATACCGACAGCGACTGTTCTTGCTGTATCCGTACCACCGGCAAGATAGGAAGGAAGCATGAAGTCTCCCCAAGGAGCGGTGAAGGTGATAAGGAGCGTATAGACGATAATCGGCTTAGAAAGAGGCATGATGACTTTGAAGAAGATAGTGTTCTTGTTTGCACCATCGATCATAGCAGCCTCATCTAAGGATTTAGGAATCGTATCGAAGAAACCTTTTGCGATGTAATACTGCATCGCAGAACCGCCGATATAGATGAGAATCAAGGAGAAGACATTTCCACTGAGTCCGATGAGCTTGAGGATGAAGTAGATGATGAGCATACTCAAGAAGCCAGGGAACATGCCTAAGAGAAGGATAAGTTTCATAAGCGGCTTTCTCAAAGTGAAACGTAGACGGGAGAAAGCGTAGGAAGTGCCTAATACCATGACCGTTTCAATCAGGCACGATACTGCAGAAATGATCAAAGTGTTGAGATACCAGTTTCCGAAATGGTAGTAAGGAGATTTGAACAGTTTGACATAGTTAGCAAAGGTCCAGACTGGAACATTGTTTGCGATATTCTCCTCGGTAGGGAGCATAGGCATGAAGTATTTTGCAGAAGAGATAGAGGAGAAGGACTGGAACACAAGATAGACAAATGGGATGAGCCAGACGATAGATAAGACGGTTAAGAAGACATAGATGACGATGTTTCTTGTCGTGATTGCTCTTTTATGTGAGCGATAGTTCTTTTTCTTTGCGTTTTCCATAATTACTGGAAGGCCTCCTCATCCTTGACGGAACCGCTTCTGTTATAGAAGATAAGGGTGAAGAATGCGACAACGGCGAAAATCATGATTCCTAATACGGAAGCCATACCGTAGTCGTAAGAAGCGTTGGTAGTGATCTTATAGATCCAGGTGATAAGCAAATCGGTGTTACCGACATTGGAGTCACGGATCAAAGACGGAACATCAGCTGTGGTGAAGGTAAAGACAGGACCGCCTCCGGAAAGGAGGTAGATGACGTTGAAGTTGTTGATGTTACCGACAAACTGAGAGATGAGGTAAGGACCTGTGACGAATAACATATAAGGAAGTGTGATCTTGAAATACATCTTCGCCGGGCTTGCGCCATCGATTCTGGCAGACTCATATAAGTCTTCCGGAATGTTCATCAGTAAGCCGGTACAGATCAGCATCGTATAAGGGATACCGACCCAAGTGTTGACCAAGATGATCGTGACCTTGGCTAAGACGGGATCGGAGAGCCATTTGATCGGAGAGGATATCCATCCGAGATTCTGAAGAATATTGTTTACAATACCGGAATCAGCAAACATCTGGGAGATGATAAGCAAGGAGATGAACTGAGGGACAGCGATGGTTGTGATGAGGATGGTTCTCCAGAATTTCTTCAGCTTGATTCCCTTGGTGTTGATGATCATAGCGACAATCATGCCGAGGAAGTAGTTAGAGAATGTAGCAAAGAATGCCCAGACTAAAGTCCAAAGGAGAACTTTGCCGAAGGTCTGAAGGAAGACCGGGGATCCAGAGGAGGAATTAGAGGAGAAGAGGGATTCGAGATTATAGAATCCGACCCAGTCGAACAGCTTTGCGTTCGGCTCATGCAGATAGTCGTAGTTTGTGAATGCAATGACGACCATCATGATAATCGGGAAGATGGTGAAGATGGCAAGTGTGCCGATCGGGATAAAAAGAAGGGTCTTATCATAGCTTTTCTCGAAGACATTCTTCAGTGTCTGCTTATCGCTTGCATATCTTCCAATCTCTTCTTTGTCCTGAAGTTCTTTGCTGTCTCTGATCTGGTTGTAGTAGAGGAAAGCAAAGATGAGAATGAAGACAATCGTGATCAAGGAGTAAAGAAGGATGGTGAAGGAGTTATCGTAATAGACAGGGGCCATAATGTCTAATATGCCTTCAGTCGTTGGATAACTTCCACCTGCCACAGCACCCAAGCTAGATAGATTGCTCAAGGAAGGGATGCCGATGACGGCAAGGAATGCAAAAAAAGCAATTTCAAATAAAAAATAGAAAACACCACGAATGATCTGCCTTCTGGTAACAAGGCCAAATCCCATGATCAAAAAGGACAGGCGGGTCTTGTAGTCTCCATCTTTCATCGCATCGAATAGATGGAACAGAACACCCAAAATACCTTTTCTTGTCTTTCTGGCTTTGACTTTGAAGTTGTGTGCCTTGATCTTAGCCTTTTTTGGCATATTTGTGAAAAAATGAGTGAACCGATAAAGTACCTTCTTCGGTCTGCTCAATGACAAATATTCCAATTGGCTCTCAAGCACAGAAGCGTTAGAATCTGCCATATGTCTCTCCTTTTCATGTGTAAGCGGAATGATAGCACGTATATTATAAACGACATAAGGAGAGTAGGCATAACCTACTCTCCTATTTTAACTATATGTTAGAAAGAAACGGCTTAGAAGGACTTGGAAGCAGCGATAGAATCGGCATAAGTCTTCATGATCGTTGCATAATCCGGATCAGCATCAGAAAGGCTTGCGACAGCAGCAGTGCATCCGGTCCAGATGTTATTCGGAACGATGGTCTGAGCGACAGCGAATTCGCCCTGAGCAGAAAGAGCCTTGACAAGTCCATTGTTCTGAACTTTCTCTAAAGCCTTGACAGACTTCTGAGTCGGAACGGTGTTAAGAGCATCGAATCTGGCTTCCTGGCAAGCGGCGGAAACGAGGTAGTTGGCAACGAGGTGGGTAAGAGTGAGTCTGGCAGTGTTATTGGCAGATTTCTTCGGGTTGACACCGTATAACTTGTAGCCTAAGAAGGAAGAAAGGTTGGCAGTTGTGCCTTCGACAGTGATGGTCGGAAGCTTGGCAACACCCATCTTATCTCCTAATGTTTCGGAGAACTTGGCATAGTTCCAGGAACCTTCGACAACAGCACCGAAACCATTGGCAACGGTCGGAGCCTTATCTCTGGCACCGCTGTGTGTGATGTCGACATTTTTATCCACAGCGAGCTGATGGACAGCTTTGGCACCTAAGATACCCTTGTCACCGTCGAAATCGGAAGAAGCGGACTTGAAGGAACCATCCTGGTTGAGGTTGACTTTATATCTTGCACCGAAGGTCATGAAGGTACCGATGGAGAAGAAGGAGGAATCGGTGTCAAGAGCATAACCGAACTTGAGTTCCTTTGCAGCACAGGCGGCAGTGATGCCTTCAACAGTCTTAGCCTGTTCATCGCTGACAATGTCAGTGTTGTAGTAGAGGAAGTAGCCGTTATCACCGGCATAAGGATATGCATAGTAGGAATCACCTAATTTACCGGCATTGGCAGGTTCTTCACCCATATCGTTGACTAAACCAGTGGCAAGCTTAGAAGGAAGTTCGGCTAAAGCGCCCTTGGAATAGAGTGTACCGAGCTGGTCGGAAGCGAAACCGTAGATGTCCGGAGCACCTTCAGCGGAGAAATCAGCGATATCCTTGGCTTTGTCTTCACCGACTTCATACATGGTGACAGTGACGTTCTTGTAGCCATTGTCGGAAAGGAACTTCTCGGCCTGGCCCTTGACAAAGTCTTTCTGAACAGCAGAAGCACCGATGACGATGTTGGTGGAGATGTCTTTGGATGTGTCGGAAGCGACAGAGGTCTTGGAAGAACCGGTATCGCTAGAAACAGGTGTCTCACTTGTCTTGTTTCCGCAACCGACGAGCAATAAAGAAATACCGACTAACGAAACTAATTTTGATCTTTTCATAGTGTAATTACCCCCTATTTTGAAAATGGATCACGAATTTATATTCCAGAAGTTTTTGCCCTCATAGAATCAATCACATCTGCCAAAGCGTCTGTTGAGTTCTCTTAGGCGTTTGGCGTTGAGCGGCGAGAGATCTTTCTCCGTCACTCTGTACTTCCAGTTGATGCCGACGGTTCCTGGGGTATTGATTCTTGCCTCATTCCCCTGGAATAAGAGATCTGGCATCGCCTGGATGGCGACATTGCTTAGCGAAGCTAGGTTGAGTTCAAGAAGCGCTTCGACCTGTCCGTTTACATCATCTTCTCTGACTTCCTCTACACCGAAGTGGTGACAGGAGACATTCATCTCCTTGACTGTTTTCTCTCTTTCCTCGGCATTCATGTCTTCAAGGTAACCTTTCAGTGGCTTACAGTCATGAGTGCTGGAGAAGGACATGCAGGTGTAAGGATAATTGATGGCTTTGTTGAAGTTCCCCTCTTCTCTTGGATAACCGAATTCAATGACTCTTGTATCATTGATCTTCAATGAGGAGAGAACATGTCTTACGTCTTCAGCGGCACAGTCAACGTCTTCCGCGATGACTCGGCTTTTGTCTAGGACGAAGGAGTTGACGATCTCTTCTCCTTCCGACTTGACAAACTCTCCTTCTAGGCCATCCGGCTGACCGCTTTTTACGAGGTATGACTCTAGATATCCTCTGAAGTGGTCTAGGAAGACTAAGTCGTAAAGGCCATAGCAGAAGTTGAGCCTATCTTTCAGGAAACGGTAATTGTTCTTCTTCATCTGAACGAAGTCATAAGCTGGGGAACCCCAGTTCTGACCTTTTGAGAAGAAGACATCCGGAGGATAGCCGCATGTCACATCCATACCCCCGTTTTCGTTGAGAAGGAAGTTTCTATGATGCTTGTAGACATCGATAGAGTCATAGCTGACATGCATTGGCATGACGCCGATGATCTTGATGTCCTTCTTCTGAGCGTAGTTTCTTAACGAAGACCATTGCTTCAGGAAGATGTACTGTGTCCATTCATAGAATTCCACCTCATCCCTGTATTCCTTCTTGATCTTCTGGAAGAGATCAGCGGAATAATGTCTCTGTTCGCTCTTGAACTTTTCCCAGGAACAGTCTCCGTTGACTTCCTTCAAGACACGGAAGCAGGCGTAATCGGTGAACTGGTGCTTTCTTAAGAATGATGTGTATCCTCTTTGATAGTCACCTTTTCCTTTCTTGAACCTCTTATAAGCGATTTTCAGAATCTTGATTCTGCTCTGATAGATCTTGGAATAATCAATCTGTTTTGGATTGTCACCCCAATCGATTGAACATAGATCCTTTTTCTTAAGAAGTCCTTTGTCGACTAAATCATCCAAGTCGATGAAGTTATGGTTGAGTGCCCGGCTAGAAAAGGATTGATAGGGTGAGTCACCGAAGGAGGTCGGCCCAAGCGGAAGAATCGCCCAGTAAGAGAACCCGGATTCTGAGAGGAAATCGATGAAGTTGCGTGCGGCATTTCCGATATTTCCAATGCCGTATGGACTAGGCAAAGAGAAGATAGGAAGGGAAACTCCGCTGAGTCTGAGTTTCTTGTTCATTTTCTAACCGCTTACAATTTTACAGTCTTCCTATTTGAATTGCAACAAACGGAAAATAAAACAAATGTTCGCAAAGCAAAAATATGTATTTTAAATAATCCGATAGTTATCGCAATATTTCAAAATAATATTAGAATAGTGCATTACGATATTTAACTTGTTGATTTACCATAATCAAAAGAAAAAACGAAAAAAACGGAAGAAAATGATGCCGTGGATTCTAGCCTGTTTTCTATAGAAAAAGATAAAAATAAGCTTAAAAAGTATCTTTTTGTATAAATTTAATGCTTTTTTACAAATTAGAGCGTTTACATGATTTCTTTTTTTAAAATATTTTTTTACGAATTCGGCTTTTTGTCAAATTTCAGAGAAAAACGCCATTTATTTTTAATGTGGATTCCGAATCCCTTTTCTTAGATTTTTATCTTTGAAGTGTAGGTTTTGATTCATTTTTGACGGCTTTTTTCAACTTGCATTTCTTATTCGCAGAATCTGTTTTTTTCTCTTCCTTTCTCCTTTTATTCGTTTAGAATAATGGCATGGATAAAACATATACTCTAGATGAGATAAGAGATGAGCTCTTCTCTGAAATCGATGAACTATTAGAGAAAGAACCCTTTTGGCATCAGTGTGACAAATGCCGAAGAAAGGGGAAATGCTGCATCGATAACGATGTTGAAATCAGAGAGGATGAATGGGAAAGGATTAAGTCTCTTTTAGATTCTTCTCCTATCATTAAGAATCAGGTCAAAGAGAATCTGATTAAAAAAAGAAAATGCTATTTCAGGACAGAATCCTGTTGTCTCATTCATGATATCAGGCCTCTCAACTGCATCTATACTCCTTATCAGGCTATTCAGAATCTTTATAATGACCACATCACGTATTCCTCTTGTGATGAGGAATGTAATTTCGTAACCCAGGATTATCGCATCAGAAAGCAGGTGCCATCGAAAAAGATTCTCTATATCGAAAAAGAGAAGAGATACTATCTTTTATTGAATCACTGGTATCTTGTCTACGAGGAAAATAGTGTAGATTCCGAAAAGAAACTTGCTGAAGATAGACTGATAGAATACTTCAAAGAGAGTTAATTCTTTCCGGATAGCGTCTTATAGTATCTGACTGACCTAGTTATGATGTCGTTATTTTCCTTTACGTGTTTGATCAAATCCGGTAAGGAACGGGCATGCGTCAGTTTTATCGAAATATAAATGATCGAAATCGGAATGATCATATACGGGATAAGAAGATATCCTGGGCCAAAGGAGAAGCAGAGCGCCATTGTCGTAAGATAATTCATCGTGACAGAAGCGAAGAAACTGAGCGCACAAAGCACGATGATCAAAGACGCATCTTCTCTTGTAAGAGGATAGAAGGAAGAGAGGACAGAGGATAAAACCATGCCGATGCTTCCGCCGACAACAAAGGTAGGGATGACGTGTCCTCCTTGGTAATAGATGTCGTTAGAGAAGATGGTCCAGAAGAATCGAATGAAGAAATAGAATAGACAGGAACCTAATAGCAGATCCTCACTAGATAGGAATATCTCATCGCTGAAACCGATAAAGGAATCATTTCCGGTAAATTTTAATGACATTACCGTAACAATAGCCATCACGACAGAGAAAAGGATTTCGCTTCTGTCATTTGCTTTAACAAAGTAGGCTAAGGACATGATGAATCGCTTATACAAGAAAGAGACAGATAATGTAAGAACTGGTATGAGCAGTACGATGAGGTTGAAGTTCTTCTGTGAAAAAGGTTCTAGATTCCTGTTAAAAAGAGAGTATAGATAGAAATCCTTGATTCCATAGAGATAGCGGAAGAGTAAGATCCATAAAAATGACACAAGAAGGAGATAGACCTGTAGGAACATCTGTTTGCTAGTACCTCTTCTGTTTTTCTTTTCGAAGTAGAAGAAGAAGCCGGCTACCGGATTAAGGAAGGCAAGAGAATAACCCATCATAGAACCGAACCGGTTCTTCGATAAGCTTGTCTCCTCCTTGTAGAAGAGAAGGCGGTAGAAATTCTCAATCATGAATCCGATATAGACGCTAGGTCCTTCACTTCCTAAAGGTAATGCAATCAAGAAGGTAAGAAGACAGCATAGTATGCTTTCCGTCACCTCAACGATACAGTCGATCATCCTATGATTTTCAAAGAATTGAGCATAATGGAGCTTATTCCGTATCCTTTTCTTCTTTTTCAGAAGCAGATACTCGATATAGCTAGCCATAAGGATGAACGCAATATAAAGAAGAGCGTTAAACCAAGTAGGTTTAACCGGTATCACGACAAACTCTTTGACTATGCTGATCAGAATCTGGAACAGGAAAATGATACTAGCGCCGGTCAAGGCAACTAGGTTGATGAAGAGAAAATCGATGGCGAAGCTTTTGACTTTGTTCTTGCTTGGCATAGTAAAAAGAAAGCACCTATTCTAGTAAGGGAAATGACAAAATACAAGTACCGAATTACTATTTTGCTTCTTCTTTTTTCTCTTTCTTTCCGATGTAGATAGAGAAAGGGATGAGTATCAGATTCAGTGCCAATATCAGAGAGAGCATATACTGGATATGTACATCTAAGGATTTATCCATCAGAAGGTTGAATAGAAGATAGAAGGTACAACCGCCTAAGACAAAGGCTAAGACTAGGATAAAGTAGCATAAGCCAGAGAGTGCTTTTTCCTTATCTTTGTCTTTGACGCTATCCGCGAAATTGACACAGACATTCTTCATCATGTTTGTCATCATGGTCGGAGTATAGTTGTGATGGTTCACCTCATTGAAACAAAGGAAGTGTATGGCACCATATAAGGCAAGGAAAGAGTCGACTAAGGCATCATAGATATTGATCGTATTTCCGTAGGTAATTCCGGATTTTTCAATCGGAATGAAGAAAATCGGGATAAGAAGGAGAGATTCTATCGCTAGTGCAACTGCATGGAAATACTCTTTTCTGAAGTGATCGAAATAGATTCTCTTTCCTAACTGGGATAGGAAACATCCAATCAGGAAGACAAATAAAACCAATAGAGAAAGAAGAACAATCTGCATGTTTCCGTCGATGAGGTGGACAAAGATATTGAGAAGGTTACCTGTCTGCATAGCACAGAAGATACCCCTTGTCTTCAATGAGTAGAGTTCTAAGTAGCCTCCGATGAAAATGATGAGGAAGGTGAAAAGGTAAGATAGGTTAAAATGCTTTCTGAGTCGTTCCATAGTGTATTTTCCACTACTCATTGTACGCTAATTTCTCTCTCAGTTGAACAAAGAAAGAAAAAAGAAGAAGCGCTTACTTCTTAGATAGATGAAAATAGGCTTAAAAACATATATAATCTTCCCGTTATGAAAACAAGACGTGAAAAGCCTGACTATAAGAACTGGATGCCGAAAAGCTACTTGGTAGCCATCTTTTTGGTTACTTTTGTCTTTCTTTTTCTCACTGTTCTTTTCTTCTTTTTTGGAAAATTCATCCACTTTGTCTGGCTTCGCTTCTTTTTAGGTGCGATATGCGGACTCTTTTTCCTTGTCTTTTTCTTCTTCTCTATCCTTGGCATTCACTGGTATCGTACCTTCTCGTATGACGGAAAAAGACAGATGGCAAAAGGTATCATTGATGGAGTCTCCGACTTCTGCAAAGATAGAAGCGGAAAGATACTCGATGTCGGATGCGGCTCGGGTGCTCTAACTATCTCCTTAGCGAAAAAGAATCCGGATGCCTTAGTCTTCGGTGTCGATAAATGGGGTGTCGAATACCTCGACGTCACAAGAAATCTCTGTATGGACAATGCAAGACTTGAGAAGGTCGATAACGCCTTCTTCCTCTATAGCAATATACGAAAACTGGATTTTCCGGATGAATACTTCGATCACGTCACATCCAACTACTGTTACAGCAACTTAACCGGCTTTGACAAGAAGGATATGATCTATGAAACGCTCCGAGTGCTGAAAAAAGGAGGGACCTTCGCCATTCATGACATCATGAACTGGATCTACTTCGGTGATATCAATGAGTTCATCGCCACGCTGAAGAAGATGGGAATCGAGGAAGTGCATCTCGTCGAAACCAGCAAAGGCATGTTTATGACAGAGATTGAATCTTTCTTTCTTTCTCTGAACGGTTCCTACATCCTGTACGGAAAAAAGTGACGAAATTTGGTAAAATTATATAGGAAGGAGAAACTTTTTATGAAACTTTTAAAGAAACTCTTCATCACCTTGATCGTACTTATCGTCGTTATTGCAGGTGTGTTCTTCGGCGGTGTCCTTTATCTGAACAAGAAATACGATATCGATACCTTCAAGACGCTTTCCAGTTTAAAACAACTCAGCGAACCGGTGGACGAGAAGGATATTGTCAAGAATCCTTACACGGACACAGATGTTGACAATATGGTGAGCGATGTCAATCTCTCCTTTGATGGCTTTGTCACGAAAGAGGGAGATAACATCACCTTCAATTATGACAAATTGGCTACGGCTGCAGCACAAGATGTCTATTTAAGTGATAAACAGCTCGCAGTCTTTGCTAGCGTTGCCTTAAAGGAGAAGATCAATAGTCAGATCGAAATCGGTTCCTATAAGTTCCCGCTCGAGTTATTGGAGTTGGATATCAAGGATATCAATAACGATACTGCTAGAATCGAATCGATTGTAAGACTCGATGTGACAGATCTGAAAAACAGTTTCTCTTCTTTCCCTCTTTCCCTGTTTGGCAAATACATTCCGACATACTTCTATCTCGATGTCTCCTTTGTGAACACCCATCTCTCCTCTGCTTTCTCCTATCAGGTGAGCGCAAGCGATGTCATGATCAATTCTTTATCCAGTGAGGAATCCTCATCCCTGTTCACAACAATCGGAAAGTTTGTTTCCTTCCCGACTGCAGAAGAGTGTTCCACTACATTCGGAAATACTGTCATGGACAATCTGGTCGGAACTGCTTCTAACCCTGGTGTTCTGATGCAATTAAAGGATAGCGGCGCAAAAGATTATGCCTTCGTCAATAAAGATAATGAGGGCTGTCTAAAAGTAACCTGCGGTCTATAAGAAAGAAAAAACAATATCGTTAAGCCTAGGAGAAAACTCTTCTAGGCTTTTTGTAAGCGGAAACAAAGAGAAGAAAAGTAATCTCTTCTACATCTTTCGTTGACAAAAGATTGTATTGTCGTTAATATGGAAGAGTTTTTTAAGGTTGTTTTAATAAATAAGGAGAATATCGACGATGAACAAGAAAAAACTGACATTACTCTCTTTCCTTGCTCTTTTGCTTCCGCTTTGTGGCTGTGAGAGCAAAGATAGCACAACAGAGAAGAAATCGGATTCCGCTATCAGCGACAATACCAGTGGTAAAGACTCCGCAAGCAGTAGTACAAGCGACAAAAAGGATACCCTTCATGTTGACTCGAAATTAGAAGTCTTCATGTTCGGAAATTTATATAAGGATAGTGTCCGTGCTGTGTACTGCAATCAGATCGGTGTCAGCGGAGATGTCCTTTGGACCTCAAGCGATGAGAGCATCGTCGCAATCGGCTCTAACCCGATAAACGGAAATATGCCCGAGGTCAATTTGATTGCCAATAACTACGGAAAGGCCATCATCACCGCTTCGTTAGCTTCGGATGAAACTGTCTATACCGAGTATGAAGTCAACGTCTCTTCCGAGTATCTTGAGATGTCCGATGAACTTTTTGCATCTGTCTCCTCATCTATGAGAATGGATAGCGTTGAGACCTACTATACCTATGATGAGCTTTACAATGTCACTAATACCGTATCCGATCAGATTGTCACCATCTTCGAAGAGAACGAAGACCAGTCCAACGGACTGAATGACAATCTTACTGATGCCTATCAGATCAAGGCAGTAGAAAGCGATGGCAAAGTCTTTGAGAAGAAGTATGTAAGAGATGGACGTTACTTAGCGGATGAATACCTGGATTTCCAGAACAATGTCAGAAAAGAACGTCTTAGCAATACTGATGGCGAAACCATGTATTGGGAAGCTTCTCCGTATTTCAACTATATCGGTTATTCCTCCGCAGTCAAGCCAGGTGACTTTGTTTCTTTCGATGATGGAAAGAGTTATCACTTCGTTGGCGGATATGAAACCGCCGCTCAGATCTGCCTGAACTTCTTCCAACAGGATATCTCTCCCGATGATCTCTATTTCACGGTAAAAGACGGAACGATCGATATTCTTGAAGTTGTTGTCGATCCGTATAAAGGAAACACCGACGAGACAGAGTATATCAGTGAGAAGTATGGTATGAAAATCAGCTCCAAGCTTTCTTTGAATGGAACGGCTGAGATTGAACACTTAGCAAAGTATCAGCATGAAAGCTATCAGGACCCTATTACATCCGCTCTGGAAAACATGGCATCTTTGAAGAATTACAAGTCTTCTCTTTCCAGAAAGTTGGAAGGCAGTGCCACCGAATATGTGACCTACACCTATACCGAAGATACTATCGATATCGTCACATCCACAGGCGGTGAGATTCTCTCTCATTCCGGTGTTCACAAAGTTGAGGACGGAACCTATTATGAATATGAGCATGATGACAAGACGAATGTCACAACCATCACGAAGAAGCATTCGACACCGTTTGATGGAACAGACTCTACTGGAAAGACGATCAACCGTTATCCGACCTTTGACTTCGCTCCTGAAATCTTCGCCGAAACCGATACTGAGAACACCTTTATCTCCAGAGGAGACAATGCTCAGTTCATCTCCTATTGCTCCTATATTCCTGCCACATGGACTCTTCTTCACACGTATTTAGGTGATGGAACCATCACTTTGGATTCTTCTGATCACTTAGCTCAGGCCAAATCGAAGATGAGCGATGGTGATAACGAATACGATCTCACAATCGATTACTCTGACTTTGGTACATCCACAGTCGATATCGACTTCTCCAAGGCACAAGAACCCGAGCATCCTTCTACCTTTGAGGAAGCCTATCCTAATCTTGCCAAAGAGATGAAGGCTTGGAATATCTATGATGCTGTTCCTTTCCTCTATTATGAACCTGGATACAGCCAGTATGTCGAGATGGAAAGAGACAGTGAAGGCAATGTAAACTGTGCACTTCTTAGAACGAATATCGTTGATGATGAAATCGCCTCTGTTGTCACTACATTCATCAGCGACTATAAAGCAATCCTTGTCGAAAACGGATATACGCTCACGAGTGAGAAAGATGCGAAAGGTTATGATCTCTATGAGAAGGGGGATTATAAAATCTCCATCGGCAATGAGCTCGATTGGAATAACAGGCCGAGAAATGCCGCTATCATCCGTGTCTTTTCTTCCAAGCTGAATCCACAGTTTGCATCCTGATTAACATCGTATGGCCCGAATAAAATCGGGCCATTTTTAGTGGAAACCGCGTCAAAAAAGGCCATCTTAGATGGCCTGATTATCAATAGAAGGTGATCATCTCGTTTTGGAAGGATCCAAAGAGCGAGACTTTCTGTTTGACTTTCATCAAGAGAGTCAGAGTCGGTTTCTCATCTGTCTTGTTCTCTAATAGGAAGAGGGAATACCACTTTCTGTCCGGTTTATAGACAAGGAAAAGTTCTCCGAAGGTGAGCATGTTTTTTGCAATATCCAGTGTCTTGAATCCGACACGGTCGAAATTGTACTCGTTTCCGTTTTTGATTCCGGAATTTTTCCAATCCTTATCCGAGATTGTATAGGAAGAGAAGATGTCTTTTCCGTACTGTCTGTCGGTGTCGATCTCCACAGTCTGAATGTCGCAGGCATTGATGGGCTTGAAAGGATAGGAGTTACGATCGCACTTGCGCCAAAAATAGTCCACCATGTTTTCACAGCTTAAGAGATTTGTCCGTGTTTCGTATAAGTCCTCGTTTCTTTCTGCCATAGATACCTCCTATTTCTTTGTCATTTTATCTTTTACAAACTCCGGTTCGATGTACTGGAAGGTGACGACATCACAGTAATCTTTGATCTTTTCCAGTTCTTCCTTGGATTCTATCGTCCAGGCGTTGACATAATGCTTTTTGTGATAACGTCTAAGCTTCTTCTGACTTAGTGCATGATAATCGATATCGATGCCTTCGAATAGGTGACGGAAGAGATAGATTGCCTTGTATTTGCCACCTGCGACAAGGAGAAGCTGTCTCATGAAGCCGGAATGCTTGAAGGGAGTAAGGGCGCGGGGATCAAAGGAGATGAGAACATAGTTCTTCTTGTCCTTGACGTTTTTCAGTTCTTCCATAAGACGCTTTGCAAGTGCTTTGTAGTTCTTCTGCCAGACCTTGAGTTCGATGACGATCGGAACTTCCTCATTGATGGCATCCATGACTTCTCTTAGAGTAGAGATTTCTTCGCCGTCTCTGAGACGATAGTTCTCTTTGATGTCTTTGACTGTCATCTCTTCGATGATGCCAGGCTTACCCGTGGTACGGATAAGGTCGGAATCATGACAGACAATCAGATCGTTATCCTTTGTGAGATGGATATCCAGTTCGATCGCCATATGGTTCTTCTTGGCGTTGAGGAATGCGTTCATTCCGTTTTCGGTGAACTCTTCGTTATGAAGACCTCTATGACAGATGCCGTACTGGAATGTCGGTGAAATATTTTCAATGAATTTCTGCTTTTTCATATTGATGGATTCTCCTAACCACTACTATTTTAATCCTCTTGGTCGAAAGCTTCCAATCCTTTTGCAATCGAAGTCTTCTTTGTTTTGACATTCGGGATGAAAAGGAAGATGACTAAGGAGATAGAAAGGCAGGCAAGAGCGTAGATCGGAAGGTATCCGAAGTTGAAGATGGAAGGATTGAGAAGGAGCAGTCCAAAAAGGACAGGAGTGATGGTCTGTGCGGCCATGGAGGAGGCGTAGTAGTAACCGGTGAAACGTCCAATCTTGCTAGAAGGACAGAGTTCGACAACCATCGGGAAGGAGTTGACGTGAACCAAAGACATGCCAAGACCTTTGATAAACCAGATGACATAGATCTGCCAAGGGAAACTTCCGGCGCCGGCAGAATCTTTTAAGACAGTGAAGGTAAGAATCGTCCAAACAAGATAAGAGGCAAGAGTGAGAGAAAGACCTGAGACTAAAGTCCACTTTCTTCCGATCTTGGAGGCGACGATGCCGCCTAAGGCAAAGCCTAAGACAGAACCGATGCCGCCCATGATGACATTGAGGGAGTTGGAACGGGTAGAGGCACCGAGATAGTAGATAGTATAGTTGCCCATGAAGGTTCCGATCCCGTTATCAGCCATGAACCAGAAGAATTCCGCGGCAAGAATAAGGAGGAGCATCGTCTTGTTGGCTTTGCTCATCGGGCCTTCTTCTTCGACTTTGGTGACAACCTCAGCCATCTCTTCACCGCGTCTCATCTCATCTTTCATCTCGTCTGCGATCTTATTCTCGTTGATGGTGAAGAAGAGGACAAGAGCGGAGATGACCATCAATACACTAGCGATAAGGAACGGAGCTTCAATGGCCCACACGTTGCCAGTGGCCCAGGTATTCTTTCCGTTTGTTCCTAAGTATTCGGATAAGACGAAGAACATGCCGACAACCGTAGCGAAGAATCCACCGATATATCCCATGATGTTGATGATGCCGTTAGCTTTGGAACGCAAAGGCTTCGGTGTGATATCCGGCATAAGGGCGACAGCAGGGTTACGGTACATCATAGCGAAGTTGACAACGATGAACATCATGATGAGCATGCCGACTAAATTGTTGTAATAGAAGAAGAGAGGGACAAAGGGAAAAGCGACAGCGCAGACAAAGGTACCGATAAGGATATAAGGCATACGCTTGCCGATCTTCGTATGTGTCTTGTCAGAGAGGTGACCGAAGATAGGAAGAAGAATCAAGGCGGCAAGATTGTCTAATGCCATCATGATGCCGACTAAGTACTGAACCTCGTTCTCATTGTCCGTTTTAAGCGCTTTCTTAAAAGCTTCGCTTAAGAAGGTCGGACACCAGGAATCATAGACCTGCCAAAGCAACAGAATTCCGAAAAAGGCAAAACCAATCAAAAAGATACGCTTATAATTAAGCTTTAGTGGCTTTTCAGAGCCGTTTGGAGTGTTTTCCATAGTTTTTATCCTCACTAGGATTATCTTAACGCACCATTTTTGCAATTGCTACATTTTTCAATCTTTCTTGAACAGATAGTTAAAATTCTTTACAGAATCGATAACAAAATGCGCTCTGGTATCCCTTTCATGATAAGATATTTTCATGACAGATTTATTTGGACAGGATTTATCACCGCTCAATGATAAAAGACTCTATCTCTTGGATATGGATGGAACCATCTATTTAGGGAATTCCCTATTTCCGTGTACCCTTCCTTTTCTTTCCCGTGTGAAAGAGAAAAAGGGAAGATATCTCTTTATCACCAACAATTCCTCAAAGTCGGTTGAGACCTATGTGGAGAAACTTCATCGATTAGGAATAAAGGATGTGACAAAAGATGACTTCTTCACCTCTTCTCAGGCTAGCGAGGTATTGATGAAAGAGAAATTCGGCTCTTCTTTGATCTATGTGCAAGGCACAAAGTCCTTTGTCAAGGAACTGAAGGACTTCGGACTGAACGTGACAGAAGAGTATTCTGATGATGCGTGCTGCGTGCTAGTCGGTTTTGACAGTGAACTGACGATGGAGAAGATGACAACGACCTGCAAGATGCTCACCTTCCATAAGAATATCGAATACTATGCTACCAACCCGGACTGGGTCTGTCCGACCGAATGGGGCTATGTACCAGACTGTGGCTCGATGTGCCATAGCTATGAAAAAGCGACAGGACGTCTTCCTATCTATATCGGAAAGCCTTCCAGCCGTATGGTAGAGCTTGCCATACAGAAGACCGGATACAGAAAAGAGGACACGGTCGTGATCGGCGACAGATTATATACCGATATTGCAAGCGGAAACCATGCCGGTGTCACGACAATCTGTGTTCTCTCCGGTGAGGTAAAGAAAGAGGAAGTCTTAAACTCATCCGGCTATGAAAGACCGACCTATCTTGTCGATAATCTGGATGCAGTAATGTAGAAATTTTAGAAAATTAGTGTATACTAACTATTGAAAGGTGTAATCTAACATGAAAAAAGAAATTACGATGGAAGAATTGACTGACGTAAAAGACGAATACTTAAAGGATAGCAAGAATACCGTTATCCGCCATATGCTTTCGAAAAGCGAGATGGCCGATGTTGTCGCTAATCAGGATGTGAACAACACTCAGTTCACGTTCTCTGTCGATATTCCGACGATGTCTGTCTGCAATCAGCAGAGATCTGGAAGATGCTGGATCTTCTCCGCATCGACTGTCCTTCGTGAGATCATCGCCAAGAAACTCGGAATCAAGGACCATTTCGAAATCTCTCAGAACTATATCTCCTACTTCGACAAATTGGAGAAGTACAACTACTATATGGAGAATGTGATCGATCTTGCCTTAAGGGGAGAAAATAAAGATTCCAGAAAGATGAACTTCCTTTTGGCGATGGGTGTCGGTGATGGCGGACAGTGGGATATGTATGTCGACTTGGTCAAAAAGTACGGCATCGTTCCTAAATCCGTATTCCCCGAGACAAAGCAGAGCAATGGAACACATGCCTCTTCTCAACTTGCCAATGCCGCACTTCGTAAATTCGCTTCTGAAGTCTACAAGAAGAAAGACGAAGGGATCGATGCTCTTCATGAATTGAAGACCGCCTATATGAAAAAGATCTATGCTCTCTTTACCTCTTCTTTCGGTGTCCCTCCGACAAAATTCGACTTCGAATACACCGATAGCGAAGGAAACTATCATTTAGAGAAAGACCTGACTCCAAAATCTTTCTTCGACAAATATGTCGGAGAGGAGATCGACGAATATGTCTCTCTCATCAATGCTCCGACCGAGGATAAGGAATTCTATCAGACCTATAACATCGAATTGGTCGGAAATGTCTATGAAGGAAAGCCGATCACTCATCTCAATGTTCCGATGGAACGTCTAGAAGAGTTGATCATCGAACAGCTCAAGAACAAGGAAATCGTCTGGTTCGGAAGCGATGTCTCCTATTTCGGTGACCGCGTTAGCGGTGTCTGGGATAATGACTCCTTTGACTATGTGACTCCCTTTGGCCTTGACCTTACCTTCGACAAGAAGGATATGCTGGATTTCTATCATTCCGCAATGAATCACGCCATGGTCATCACCGGCGTTGACATCAAAGATGGTAAACCTCTCAGATGGAAGATTGAAAACTCCTGGGGCGATTCTGCCGGCAACAGAGGCTATTATGTGATGAGTGAAGCCTTCTTCAAGGACTTCGTCTATCAGGCAGCAATCAAGAGCAAATACCTGAATGAGAAAGAAACAGAAGCGCTGAAGAAGAAACCAGTACTTTTGGCTCCTTGGGATCCTTTCGGAACCTTAGCTGACTGAGGTGAAACATGCATAGCATTACAAAGAAAAAGAATCTTCTCTTCCCAATGCCTGTCTTATTGATCTCCACTTACAATAAGGATGGAAGCGTCGATACGATGAATGCGGCCTGGGGTACCTTAGAAGATACCAATATCATCCTTATCGAGCTGACGAAGGATCATAAGACAAGTGAGAACATTCTCCGCGAAAAAGCTTTCGCTGTCGCCTTTGCGACAAAAAGCCATATCAAGGAAGCGGATTACTTCGGACTAGTGAGCGGTAACGATGTTAAGGATAAGTTTGAAAAGAGCGGACTTCATGCTCATGAGGAAGAGATACTCCACGCTCCGATCATCGATGAATATCCAGTCTCTCTTCTCTGCACCTTAGAGCGTGTCGATGAGACAAATGGTGACTTTGCAGTATACGGCAAGATCGTATCCATCTCTGTCGATGACAAGTATCTTGACTCTGATGGCAACTTAGATATCGATAAGTGTGAATTTGTTTCTTACAATTCCGCGGATCATTCCTACCGACTGATCGGTGAAAAGGTGGCTTCTGCCTTCTCCGTCGGGAAAGAGATTCACTAATCGTTTAAGGACTGTTCTATTCTCAGATAGAATGGTCCTTTTTTGCTTTTATTTTTATTACGTTTATACTAAAATCATTGAGGCGAAATATTTTTCTCAAACTGAGTTTTAGAATATAGACAAGTATTGAGAATCATAAACGTGTTATTCATGAAAATTGCTTTTTGTTCAAATCTTGAAAAGATTCGAAAAAAGCTCTGTTAACTATGGAGGTTTTAATATGAAGTACAAAATCATTGTTGACTCGATGAGCAATCTTATCCCTGGCGATAAATTAGCAGATGATGTTGATCTTGCCGTTGTTCCTTTGACCTTACGCTTAAATGATGTCGACTATGTCGATGATGGTCATAATGACCTCTCTACAATCATTACCGCAGTTCAGAACGAGAAGAAAGTCACATCTACGACATCCTGCCCTAGCCCGCAGGCCTTCTTAAATGAGATGAATGGTGCTGATAAATACATCGTTCTTACCATCTCCCATAAAGTCAGTGGATCTTATAATGCTGCCTGTCTTGCCAAGACCATGGTAGAAGATCCTTCCTCTGTCTTTGTTCTTGATACTATGTCGGATTGTGGTGTTATCGAACTCTTAGCCAGAAAAGCAATCGACCTTATTCATGAAGGCAAAGACTTCGATGAGATTGGAAAGACTCTAGAAGCATCCCGCGATGAGTTCAATATCCTCTTCATCATCGACCGCTATGATTCTCTTATCCGTACTGGACGTGTTTCTAAGCTTGTTGCCTCTATCGCTTCGATTCTTAAGATCAAGCCGTTAGGCATCTGCAAGGGCGGTGAGATCCGCATTCAGGAAAAGGTCAGAACGATTGAAGGAACAGTCAAGAGACTGATTGCCAATGTCGAGAAGTTCTGTACGGATACGACAGACAGAATCTGCATCATCTCGCACACTCTTAACCCTGAAAAAGCCAAAGAAATCATGGAACTTATCAAAGAGAAGTTCCATTTCAAGGAAATCATCCTTCGCGATAACTCCCTCATCAACTCCTATTACGCTCTGGAAGGATGCGTGATGGTCTCTTTCTAAGATAGAATTGATATGATGTACCTGTATAGGTGCATCATATTTTGTATTATAATATTGTTACGTGAGCAAGCGACTGGAGGCATATATGAACATATCGGATTTTCAGAATTCTATCATTGTCTTAGATAAGGATTATCTCTTTCTTCTATACCAGAAGAAGAATGAATATCCTTCTTTATCATGGAAACTGATGGATACTTCCGAAGCGATTGATAGCCTCTCTTTTACGTATAAAGAGAATCCTCTTCCTTATCTTGTCTATGAGAAGAAGATGGACTATTCCACAGCAAAGAAGTATATGAAGGTCCTCCGTGTTGCCGATAGGAGCAAATCGGAAAAATTGGAGAGTCTCTATCAGGACTTACGTTCTCGTTTCTTAGAAGAGGATGATCTTTCTGAAATGACATTTAAAGATAAGAGAATCTATCTTCTTGAAATGAAAGAAGATAAAGAAATTCATGAACTTTTCAAAAGAAAACATCTTGCAATTATCGATATTGAGTTGAAAGACTTGGATATCCTTCCTTTACGTAGTGAAAACTCATTAAAGAAGGAAGTTCCTATCTATTATTTCCCAAACCGTTTCCAGCAGTATTTCTATCTCTTTTCAAAGCTGAGAAAAGAGTATCTCTCCGATGAGAATAAGAAGAAACAGATCAAAGTCCTGATCAGTGATGAGAAGGAGGAATTCTATATCCGTAACGTATCGGAACTCTTCTCCTTATCGATTGGATATAATCCTTCTCTAACTTATCTTAGCCTGACATCGGTCAAAGATAAGATCCGCAAGATCTATGACACAAAATCGTTTGTCTTCACGGAGGATGAGAAGAAGAATCCGGATTTATTCAAACTGATTGAGATTGTAGAGGAATATCATCTTTCCTCCTTGGATTTTGATTTCGCCTACTCTAGTCTTTTAGAGATTGTTTCCTCCTTGAAAGTGAAGAATGAGGATAACGGGTATGAGAATATCTTCACAACTCGATTTGATTTCGATAAGAACAAAGAGGTCTATGTCATGGACTTCACCTATAACACCTTCTACAAGGAGTTCCAGAACAAGAGTGTCTTCTCCGATGAACAGCTGAAGGAATTGTCCTGCAATACCTCTTATGATGAGACATTGCTAGACAGAAGAAAGAAGAAGAATTATCTTTTCTATCAGAATGTCCGTCTCTTATCGAGAGTCACTCAGCATTTATCCGATCATATCTTTGACTCTCAGTTTGTCTCTGATTTCAATCTGAAGGATTCTATTAAAAAAGTCGACATCACTAAGAAAGAGTATTTCGATGGCTCTTTTACAGAAGAGAGCAGAAAGATCTATCTCTCCTACCAGTTAGATAAACAGTTTTTCACGGAGAAAAAGGATGAGTTCAATTCCTATGACAATTCCTTTACCGGCATTGAAGGAGAGATGAAAGGACACGATCATTACTCTGTCTCCATGATTGAACAGTACTGTAAATGTCCGTTCAGATATCTGATGCAGAAACTTCTCCCCTCTTTGGATGATGATAAACAAACGAGGTATTTTGGAATACTTCTTCACTCCTTTATGGAGAAGATCTATCATCCTGACTTTGATGTCGAGAAGACACTTTCGGAAGGAAGAGAGAAATTCATAGAGATTCTGAAGAACGACAAGAAGGAATATGATGAAAGACAGGAAGTCTTCTATTTCATCGTCGAACATTGGATGAGACTGGTTCTCAAAGCCTTAGTGAATGAAAACAAGGAGATGAGCCATGCAGATGTATTCGATCATGATAAGGACTATGAGATTGGTATTAGATACTCTATCAAAGACAAAGACGGAAAAGAGTATCCGTTTATAGGAACGTTGGATAAGATTCTCACTACCAAGGTCCAATCGACAGGAAAGACATATTACACAATCCTCGATTATAAGAGCGGAAAAGAAGAGCTTGATGATAAGCTCTGCTTCTTAGGGGAATCAATTCAGCTTCCTCTTTATGCCAATGCCATTTTAGAGAATCCATCGTTGATGAAACTCAAGGAAGGCGAAAAGGAAATGATCTTCTCTGGATTTGGCATACAGCATGTCTATCCTAGAAGCTTTAAGGATGCCTTTGCAACTAACAAAGACTATATGAACTATTCCGACTTCAAAGATGCATTAAAGACAAAAGGATGTCTGTCTGTTGATTCCGGATATAAGACATCACTGAATAGTGAATATCAGGTTATAATCGAAAAGAAGAAAGGTGAGGAAAAAGAAAAGGAAGAGAATCCTCCTACTTTCTTTGAATTTAAGATGGAGCAGAACAATGATGGAAGTTATACCCTCCATAAGGGACAAGGAAATTATGAATACTATCATCCCTTGAATGACATCATCAAGGATTCTATCGATATCTCCTTATCTGTCATCTATGCTATGGAGAAGAATGAGTATCCGATTGCACCAAGACAGAAAGACCTGAAGAAGAATGACAGCGAAGATCTTGTCTGTGCAAACTGTCTCTACAAAGATGTCTGCTATCATCGTCCACGTGACATAGTCCGTACGGACAAATTAGTGAAAGAACATATGAAACCCTACTACGTCAAGGGAGGAAAATAAAATGAGCGGACCGAATATCAATCAGCAAAGAGCAATCGATGCCACAAGCAAAGAGGATGTCATCGTTTCAGCCGGAGCAGGATCCGGAAAGACTTTTACTCTTTCTCTTAAGATCTATGAGATGGTGAAAAGAGGTGATGTCAAACCTGACGAACTATTAGTCCTTACCTTTACCAATAATGCCGCTCACGAGATGAAAGAGAGAATCATACGTCAGTTCAGAGAGAACAATTCTCCCTTTGCCGATGAAATGGTATCCTCTCATATTCAGACATTCGACTCTTTTTCTCTTTATCTTGTCAGTAAGTATGCTGGTAGACTTCATCTCTCGGATAGGATCAACAACATGGATGAATCCATTCTGGATTCTAAGACGAGAGAGTTCCTTGATGAAATTTTTTCACGCCATTACAAAGAAGACAAAGTGAGGATGAAGAGAGTCCTTGTCAAATACAATCTTCGTGATGATCTAAAGACGAAGAACGTCGTTCTCGATCTCTACGAGAGACTCGATTCTCTTTTAGCTAAGGACAGGGATGACTTTATCAAGAATTATGAAAAGAAATATCTTAGTCGTGAATTCTATGACTCGCTACGTCATCAGTATGCAGAGAATTTAAGAGACGAAATCAAGGTAGCACTAGAGTTATCAAATTATTATGATGGCAGTGATCAGAAGTTAAAGGAAAGTATATCTGACGGCGATGATTCTGACCTATATCTGAAAATCCGTGCTCTTGATAATCTTGAATCATTCCATGTGGATTATAAGAACTGCACTTTTTCTGATCCTTTGATTCCTCCGGTGTATGAAAATCTCGTTGAGGTATTAAAGAGCAACGACGATGATGCTCTCTTCTCCTTCTTAAAGACTGCCATGGATAAATATCCCGACTTCTTTAACGGGAAAAAAGGAAGCAATAAACTCAGCAAGAAAGCTAGAACTAGCCTTTCTCCACATCTGAAACCAGCATCCATTCTCCTTTTGGATAAAGAGGAAGATTACAAGAGACTTCAAAATCAGAAAGAGGATGTCATGCTCTTGTTAGAGATGGAAGAGGAATTAAGAGAGAAAATAAATGAATATGAAAGAAGAAGCAACTGCTTCACTTTCTCCTCTATCTCTACTATGGCTTTAAGATTGTTACAGGAAGAGGAATTCGCTGATGTCGCAGATGAGATCCGTGAAGAGTTCCGTTTCATCATGATCGATGAATATCAGGATACGAACGACCTTCAGGAAGCCTTCCTCTCCGCTTTGATGAAAGAGAGAAAGAGTGACAAAGGAAGAGCACATCTTTTCTGTGTCGGTGATGCAAAACAGTCTATCTATGGCTTCAGAAACTCCAATGTCGCCTTATTCAATCAGAGAATCGAAGAATACTCCACACCGAGTGATGAGCACTATGTCATCGCTATGAATACCAATTACCGT
Source organism: bacterium (assembly GCA_963621825.1). Taxonomy (GTDB): domain Bacteria; phylum Bacillota_I; class Bacilli_A; order RFN20; family CAG-288; genus Enterosoma. Next base: position 96,545 of record CAVFFP010000003.1, on the reverse strand, counting down.
TCACAGAAAGCGGTATTGGATGATATCAACTATATCTTTGACCGCTATATGACAAAAGATCATGGAGATATCCATTATCTTGATCCACTTCAGCAGTTAGTCTCAGGAAGAGGAGGAGAGAAGGATATGGTAAGAAAAGAAGGATACGGAATCAAAAGACTTCTCTATCCTGCCATGAGAAAAGAATCTGGCAGAGACAAAAAGAAGAAAGAATGCTTAGCCATCATTGCCGACATCAAAAAGAGAATGGAAACGGAGACCATTCAGGATAAGAATGGTCCTAGAAAGATGAGATATTCTGACTTCTGCATTCTTGTCCGCACTAAAGGTGGATATTCAATCTACCAGCAGCTATTCAAAGAGAACGGAATACCACTGAACAATATCGCAAAATCGGATTTGAAAGGCATTGATCCTATTCTTCTTATCCAGTCTTTGGTAACCTTGCTTGATAGCCGTATGAATCATCATGATGCCGATATTTATCATCTCTTTGCATCCATCGCAAGAAGCTACATCTATCGATACGACGATGATAAAATCTATCGTATTCTCACCTATAAAGAAGAGAAGGACGCCAAGATGGTCCGCTCTATGAAACTTATTTACGAAGATGAAATCATGAAGACCTTGGATACCTTTATCAAGGAACACAAAGAAGATTCTTTTGATCATATCTATCTTGATCTTCTCACTACCTTCCATATCATCGATAAGCTCTATCTCATTGGAAATGTCGAAGACAATGTCAATAAGATCGAATCTCTCCATCAGATGATCATCAACGGAGAGAATATGCAGGAAGGACTCTATGAGTTCGTTCTACGATTCAGAAACATCGATAAGTATCGAGGTAAATTAAGTTCCGATACTTTGATTCACCAGGAAAACGCAGTGGACTTGATGACAATCCATGCTTCAAAGGGCTTGGAAAGAGAGATTGTCTATATGCCAGTCTCCTTCAACTCAAAATCCTCGACACCGAGCATGAGTAAACCCGACTATGATTTCTCCTTGGAATACGGTATTCTTCTTCCGGATTATTATGGTTTCGGTAAGGATGAAAATGAAGAAGAGGATGCTCCTTTTATGCCTAGTGATTATCCCTATCTTACTATGCCTTACTTCCTCTTTAAGAATAAAGACACGGATCCTGAAAGAGATGAACATGTCCGTCTTGTCTATGTCGCTTTGACACGTGCTAAGAATTCTCTTGTCATTGTCGGTAATCCGCCAAGCAGCGAGAAAACAGCGAAGAACCAAGAGAATCTATATGGTATGTTATCCTATGTTCCTCATGTCAGAAAATTCTCTGAGAATGTCATGCCGTACATTCGTAAATACTGTTCTCAAACTCAAATCAAGAGATATGAGACTCTTGTCAATGCGGTCATGAATTTCAATATGAAGTACACAGCTTCCGACTTTAAGAGAGATAACGATTTCAAATATTATTGTGGCGTTGGCGATTATCTGAAAGAGAAACTCATAGAAGACCTCAATGACGTCATCGATTGCATGCTGAAAGCAGTCTATGATGAGTTGAAGTCGAAATATGAGTATGTCAACTTTACTCTGGATCAGCTTTCCCGCATGTATACCTTTGATGACAATATCAAGACCTTCGACGATTTCCTCAAGAAGATGAATAGAACATCGGATGTGGAAATCATCGAAGATGATGCCGATGAAGAGGATGAAGAAGGTGAGGATAGTGATGACGATTATGAAGAAGAGCAAGAAAAATTGTCTGAAAGTGAATGGGAAGAAAAACTGAAAGAGTTCTCTACCTTCATAAAGAATGAGGATCAATCCTTGATTCCTGTTTCTCTAAATAAAAAAGCAAAAGATGAAATAGCTAAGATTATAGCGAAAGCTTTTCTTCCTTATTATCTCTTCCTTGAAACCTCTTGTTCCGTTATGGATGAAATCTCTTATTACAAAGAAAATGAATATCCGGATCTCCATGAGATGATCTCTCTGAACTCCCTTGAAAAGACAAAGAGCGAAAACATCGTACTCGATGATCCTCATACTGATATGACAAGAGAGGGATATAACAGAATGGATCATTCGGATGAAGATGTAGTCCTTGTAAAGAAAGAACATCGTAGAGCCTCTATGTCTATGGAAGATGAAGAGGACGAGGTATCAAAAGCGCTAGAACGCGGCATCCGGCTTCACCGTTATATGGAGTTGGTCTCCTTTACAAAGAGAGACACCTCCTTCATCAAAAAGGAAGCCGACAGAAGAAAGATTGACTACATTCTTTCTCTTCCGATCTTTGATGGTGTCGATGAATCGAAGGTCAGAAAAGAATATTCCTACTATGATGATGAACTTGCTACCTATGGCAGCATCGACTGCCTTATCAGCCGTGAGAATGAACTTACGATTGTGGACTATAAGACGAGCAATATCGATCATGAGGAATATGATAGACAGCTGAAGATCTATCAGCATAATGTCTCTAAGATTTTCCATGTCGATAAGAGTCATATCAAGATGGTCCTGTTATCTCTGAAAGATGGGACGACGAGAGAAGTAAAGGACTGATGTTGTAAAATTCGAATGATGACGCAGGAAATCCGTCCGCTCAAATTGATTACCAACGCTTATACGAAAGCCTTGATCGCAAAGTATGATGGATCCGGTAAATATGATAGTGAAGGAATACTTCATCTTAATCTCTTTGATTTCTTATTGAATATAAATTCGTTGAACTGACCTGAAACGATATTTTAAACGGAAATAAATAATCGGAAACATTTTTAGCATCTGCTACGAAATCAATCGTGCGTTCACTCCATCTTAGTTTCTCTGCCCTATGATACGGAGCGTTTTTGTAGTAGAATAATCTATACGTTTTTTTAGGAGGCCACATGATAAAGATCTCGGATGCTAAAAGAATCATCAAACGTGTCGTCTTAGCCAATCTTGCCGTTGATAAGAAAGGACTCTCCCTTACTCCACTTCTTTCCGGTCGCCATGGTATCGGTAAATCTATGTTAGTCAAACAGGTTGCCGATGATTTGAACGGTACCCTTCTTACGGTAGAAGGCGGATCTTTGAAGGAAGGTGAAATCACGGGTCTTCCTTATCAATACATGGATGAGAAAGGTAAGATATCCTTCCGTTTTCTCCCTTACTATATCGTAGACAGAATACAGAACAAAGAGAAGGAAATCTATCTGAAGAATCATTCAGATAGTGAATCTGATTCCTTAAAGGGAGATATCAATCGATATAGCGATAATGCACTGACACCGAAGGAGAAGATTGCTCTTCTTCAGGAAGGCAAGATAAAGCCTGTCATCGTCTTCTTTGATGAAATCAACAGAAGCGATCCTCAGGTTTATAAGGAACTGATGAATATTCTTCTTACCCGCAGTGTCAACGGATATGATTTCCCGTGGTGGGTATTCTTTGTCGGTGCAATGAATCCGGCCAATTCCTCTTCTACCTATCAGACCAATGAAATGGATCCGGCTCAGCTTGACCGTTTTATCAAGCTTGATGTGAAGACAAACTCTGTCGACTTCCTCAATTATGCTAAGAGCAATAATATGTCTCCTATCATTCAGGAGTTCATCAAAGACCATAGAAACGATCTTTTTGACCAGGATAAGGAATTGGACGACGATGTCACTTCCTCTCCTTCTCCTCGTGGCTATGATATGCTCGATACGATACTGAAATCCGTGGAACTGACGAAGTCATTCTTTACTCCTCAGGAGAATGCTTCCAAAGTCATCAAGGCGGATATCAAAGTCATTGCGGAAGCGAAATTAGGAAAGGATGTCGGTGACAGATTCTTTGATTATTATCAGCTGGTCTCTTCTCAGGTGACCTTTGCTGACTTTATCAATGATGACGAACATCTGACTAACACCTTCGATAAGATCAATGATATGACAGTAGAGCAGAAATCGAAGTTAGGATTGGAGATACTGAACTATCTCTCTGACTTTTCCTCTACCATCTCTGGGAATTGGACATTGTTATTCAATATCGAAAACAAGATCAAACTCTTTTTGAAGTGTCTCGACAGAAAGACAAAGATACAGTTTGCCAATGACTTTGCCTCCTCTACAACAAGAAGGGGACAGACTTTCATGAGCTTCTATCATGATATCAACGCACACCTGATCCTTCCTATCCTTCAGGAGAGCCGGACATTAAGAGATACATTCTTTGAATCATAAATATGAAGCCAAAAGAGATATTAGCGAAGATTGATCAGGACATCAGAGAATACTCTTTTACCTATGATGAAGAGCTTCTTTGGGATGTCGAGAAAGAATATTCGGAACTGTTCGATCTGATCTCAACCTACTTCTATCTCACCAATAATCCATATCATGAGTATTTTGCTGCCCTTGAGAAAAGACCGGATTATACAATGACGGAAGGATGCCTTATTCAGATCTTTGAGAGTGGATATTCTATCCTTTATTTTCATCCGTTTATCTTAGTGAATCTCTCTTTGGAGAATCTTCTCTTTCTTCTTCTCTTACAGATGGAGTACGTCAATAGTCCTCTTCCTCTTTTACAAGGAAAATCCGAATATAAGAATGTCACAAAATTAAAAGACGGCATCTTAAAACAGCTCTTTGAGCAGAACCGGGAATGGAATCAGCATCTATTAGAGAAAGATGAGAATCAGAATGGCTCGGCTATAGAGGATGACAACAACAAAGATGGACAAGGATCCTCTTCTTCTTCTCGAAATAGCAATAGTGAAGAAAAGAAGACAGCAAACGAAGAAGAGGAATCTATAGAAGAAACAAGCCTAGAGAATAGTGCACAAAAAAAGGATGGGTACTTCGAAGGGGAGTTCTCTAAGGTTCCCGACCTTGCAAAAAGCGAAGGGAATCTCGCGAGCCGCGCCTTCTATCAGGCTGTAAGAATGGAGAAGAAAGAAATCTCTATCGATGAGCAAGCAAAGTCCTATTTCTCCTTAGATTCCTTAAAGGACATCCCACAGGAAGAACAAAGGGATGTCATGATGAGATTCCGCCAGATGATGTCTTCTCCTCAGTCAGGAAGAGAAAGGGGTGATAAGTCCGGCGATGGCTCAGCTCAGATCACATTGAGGAAAGAAAAGAAGGTATACTGGGAGAAGATTCTTCGTAATGTCGTAGGTGGTATGCCATATGGAAAAAGACATACCCATATGAGACTTAATAGAAGACAACCACTAAGAAGCGATCTCTCCGGTACCTTATCAGATAGAAAGGCCAGTCTAGTCTGTGCCATCGATACCTCTGGCAGTATGGATAAAAATCAGATTGGGAAAGCGATGAGCCAGATTCTGAAACTGAAGCAGAGCTTAGGATTTGATATGACACTGATCCAGTGCGATAGTACAATCCATGACATCAAGAAAATCCGATCCAATAAAGACATTCCTACTTTTGCGTCTGGCAGAGGAGGAACGGCCTTTACCCCTGTCATCAAGTATCTCAATGAACATAAAGAATACCGGAATTCTGTTCTCATCTATTTCACGGATGGATATGGAGAAAAAAATATTCCAAAACCAATGGTCAAAAAGGTATTGTGGATCATTATCGATGATAAGGTTCACATCTCTTTGAAGGAACCTTACGGGATGGTCTTACCGGTTTCTCCGGACATCAAAAACGAAAAGCAATGATAAAAGGCGCTCTATGAATGGGCGCCTTTATTCGTTTTTTGAAATGAAAGTGATAAATCTTCTACTCTGTTTTTCCGTCGTTGATATAGAGGATACCTAAGCAGTGCGGGCCGCAGTGGCAGGAGATTGTTCCGCCAGCATGGGTTGGGATGATTTCTTTGAAACCTCTCTGCTTCAGTCTTTCTGTGACGGCTTCTACAACTTCATCTGGAGCAGTAGAATAAGTGATGAAGACTAAGGAAAGGTCTGGAGTCGAATACTGAGCGAGAGTATCCTCGACATAGTTCATAACTACCTTCTTCATCGGTCCGCGGTATTTCTTCGCTGCGGACATGGTACCGGTAGTGGGGTTGACGTAGATTTCCGGTTTGATGTGAAGGAGATTGGCTCCTAACATGGAAAGCATGGAGCAGCGTCCTCCTTTATAGAGATAGTTAACACTCTCTAAGGAGAAGGAAGCCTGCACATCTTTGACTCTCGTTAAAGATCTTTCATAGATTTCAAGAGGGCTGAGTCCTTCGTCTGCTAACTTTCTAGCCTGAATCGCTAATAATGCAATACCAGTCGACAAGGATTTGGTGTCGACAACATAGACATCTTTGAACTCGTCTTTGACTTTCATTGCGTTCTGACAGGCGGATGAAATTCCGCTAGAAAGGGAGAAGTGGATGATGGCATCATATCCTTCGTCTTTCAGCTTACGGAAATGCTCACGGAACTGATATTCGTTGACAGCGCTGGTCTTCGGCAATAATCCTGTCTTATCTGTAAATTCAAAGAGCTTTTCCGGAAGGATTTCTCCGTCCATGACACTCTCATCACCCATGATCAAAGTAAAAGGAAGTGTATGGATATCAAAACGCTCTAACTGTTCCTTAGGAAGGTCGATTGTGCTTTCTGCAGAAATGGCAATTCTCATTTTGTTCACCTCGTTTTATATAAGATATTATAAACAAATTTTGCTTTTTTGTGCAATGTTTTGTTTTTTCTTAGAGAGTGGTTACTCTGGCTAAGATAGAGATTCAATTTATCACTTTTTGATTATAGCGAATATATTCAATCGAAAGAGAATCAGTTTGCTTTATAAATATCGTTCGGATTCTTTTCGAAGTAATGAATTGCAAAAGAACAAGTGGCTTTGATAGTCAGGGAGTGCTTTTTTGCGTAATCGATGACTTCATCCATAAGCTTCTTTCCGATGCCCTGTCCTTTCAAGGAGACATCAACAAAAGTATGAGTGATTGTGATATCATCTTTTCCGGTGGAAGGAAAATCTACTTCTGCCAGAATCGTTCCTGCTTCATCCGTATATTGAATCGAATCATCATGATAATGTTTTTCCATAGATAATACCTCTTTTGTATAAAGATAACATGATAATAACCACATTTCAAAGGAAGGATACAAAGGAAGTGATTCCGCTAAATGATAATTGAAATATAGTTATGTGGAATGATTACTTTTTAATTTCCGTAGTGACTTTAATATCTTCTTTTGGCAACTTCTTTATTGTTTTAAGAATTGAGAATATGACAAAGATTGCAGTCACAAGTTCGGTAAGAGGCATCGCAAACCAAATCAGCGATGGCTTAATCAATGGCAAAAGAAGAATGAGAGCACCGCTTAAAAGAAGTCCTCTCATAACAGAAATGATAAATGCGATGTTCGGTTTTAAGATGGACTGGAAGTAATAGGTGGAGAAGATGTTCAGTGGCAATAGTAAGAAGGAGAGAGAATAGACTCGTATCATGTTAGGACCGAGTTCTAATATGCTATCGGTCGCCTTGATGAATCCTTTGATGTAGAGAGCAGGTGCACTTAGACTCAGTATGGTCCAGAATAAAGCAAAGAAGCCGACTGTTATAAGAGAATACTTAAGAGTCTCTTTGATTCTCTCTGTCTTATTGGCTCCGAAATTGATAGAGATGATAGGCTGACTCGCCTGTCCTACACTATAGGAACAGCATTGAACGAATGTGCTGATTGTAATGATGCAACCATAGACAGCTAGTGCATCACTTCCTAGATATTTCATGATCTGTCTATTGAAAAGGACGGTAATGATACCCATTGCCGCATCGACAAAGAAAGTTGAGAATCCGGACTGTGAAATCTTGAGTAGCTTTAAAAAGAAATGATCGCATCTGACAAGTTTTAATGTATTCTTCTTTTTTAAGAAATGAATCAGCATGAGGACAAAGGAAATACCAGAACCGATAGAAGTAGCTAAGCCGGCTCCAAATATTCCCATATCCAGTGTAAAGGCAAAGAGGATGTCTCCAACGATATTGAAGATTCCACCCGCAAGGACAGCAAGTGTTGCAAGAAGCGGATCATTATCGTTTCTAAGATATGCCGCTAAAAACTGATTGAAAAGGAAAAGAGGAAAAACGAATCGAATCGGTTTTAGGTAAGAGATAGATAAAGAGAGGATCTCTTGATCACTGGCTCCGAAAAAGGTAAGAATCTGTTTTTCGAATAAGATAAGACATAGTGTTGAAATAACTGAAAAGAAAATTGCACCTACTAGTGAGACAGTAAAATACTGATTCGCATCTTTCTGATCCTCATTTTTCTTTCCTTTTATCGTAGAAAAGAGTACGCTTCCACCGACACCCATGAAAAGACCCAGACTATAGATGATATTCCAGATTGGGGCAACGACCGCTAAAGCAGCGGTACCGTTTGCGCCCTGATATTGGCCGACAACTGCCATATCTACAATGCTATAGATTGAGACGATCATTGCTGAGCCAAAGGCCGATAAGAGATACTTGAAATAGATTTTTCTGATTTTCCCGTTGATTAAGTCCATAGTGAAAAATACTCCTAAAAAAAGCTGGACCGGTGATAGACATTTCAGTCTACACCTTGTCCAGCTGTTGTTTCTTTTGAACAACTCACCCTCCGGTGAACAGGTATTATTCTAACATGCATAAAACATAATGCAAGAAAAAGAAGAAGAATGTTGAAATGCCGGAGCTATCGTATTTTTTAGATGAATTTTGTATAAATGCAAATAAAGCGGAAGATGTTTTATATCATTAAAATAAAACAAAAATGTCACATATAAAAGAGTGTGATTAAATCGGATTCTAGAACGATTTCAATTCATCAATGATGCAATAACATCGTAAGAAGGTTGCCTTCTCCGACTTTATAAACACGTGTGTCTCTTAAAATTTCTGACATTTCCTTTCGGTGTGATTTATTTTTACTTCCCAATCATCCCTTCCTCCTTTTATCGGGAAGTCGATTAAAGTGATTGTATCGCATTTGCGTTCGTAAACTAGACAAAAGTATTTTATGTTCAGAAAAGAGTACAGCATATTACTCTGATAATGGTTTTCTAAGATAGTAGGTACTGATCGTTTTTCCTAGCTTGAAGGCGATGTTGTTTATTGTTCCTTCTAAAAGGAAACCATGTTTTTGATGGAAACGAAGAGAGTTTTTATTTTCGCTTGTAACGATAGAGATGATGTTTGTGATTCCGTATTCTTCTGCCTTCTTCTCTATCTCGTAAAGAAGAGCAGGACCGATACGCTCGTGAAGATGATCTTTGTCTACGTATATGGATAAGTCAGCCGTTTTCCTATAAGCACTTCGTTCATGGAATATATCTAAATATGCGTATCCTAATACCTTTCCATTGTCATTGGTGTAGACCAAATATGGATAATTGGAGTGGATTCTATGAACTCTATCAGTAAAAGTACTTAGATCAAGTTTTTCTTCTTCTAAAGTATAGCAAGTGTTCTCGATATAGTAATTGTAGATATCAAGACAGTTCTTGATATCCTTTTCTTCTAGTTCTCTGATTTTCATGTTGGTGTGTCTCTAAATTAGTATAGTATAAGACGATACATGCTTTGATGCTAGCAAATATGCTATATAAAAGAGATTCTAGATCTTTACATTGGGATTCTGGTATTGGCCGTGTTCTTTTGTCTTTTTTTCGCATTGGATAGCAAACTTAGGGCAGCGATGAAGACAACCTAAGCACATGACGCATTTGTCTTTTACCCATACGGGTTTCTTATCCTTGATTTCAATTGCATGAACAGGACATTTTCTGGCACATAAACCACATCCGATGCAGTTGTCATTGACGGACAAACGTTTTGTCAGTCTTTTCTTATTGTCGTATAAAGGCTGTGTGATAGAGTTTACGATAAAAGAAGGAACCTGACTCTTCATATGTTTATTATGTTCTCTGTTAGAAACACAATCGATGACGTGTTCTATTTCATTTTCGGTATTCTTTGTGAATCTATCCTGTTTTGCTTTTGTAGAAATATCGAATATCGGAGTATAGGTGTCTACCATACGTATCCCATAGAAGAAGTCGATGGATTTTCCTTTGATGATTTTATTAGCAATAGTTCCAATAGCACCTGGTGTCGTTCCGAATGTAGCGATGAAATAAAGATAATCACAGTGGAATGTAGCCTTTTCTAAGAAGTCTTTTACTATGCTGGGAAGTCCCCAAAAATAGGTCGGTGTCACAATGCCAATGACATCATCCTGAAATTCAAGTGTGTTGTTTTGGATGAGATCAGGAATAGAAAGAAGCTTGTCGTTTTCATCTGTTAAACGGGTTGCCACGTATTTCGAGTTTCCCGTTGCTGAAAAATAGAGTATTGTCATTTTACCACCTCACTTTACCTTTGTTGTATCCATGCCATCCGCCATCAAGATGAATATCGCTAGCTGTTAATAAACTCATCCTTTCATCGATGAGACATTTTACAAGGTAAGCAAGATCCTCCGGATTCCCCGATTTCTGTATAGCCTGTTTTCTTAAGTAAGCATCGACACTGTCTGGTCTTTCTTTTAAATCCGCCTTACCCATCTCAGTCAGAAAATTAGAAGGAGAAATCGATAGCATACGGATTTCATTCTCATCATAAAATCTCTTAGAAGCCTTTTTCGTATAGTAAACAACAAAGCATTTGCTGATAGCGTAGGCAAGATTGAAAGCATGTTTCTTACCGAACAGTTTAGAAAGACGAATCATTTTCTTTTCGCATTTCACTGGGTTTGTCTCAGCAAGACGATAGATATGCTTCGGTCTTAATAGCCTAGGAATCTCATAAGAGCAAATCGAGGCGATATTGATGATGGATGAGCCTTTCTTCATCTTTTTATGGAAGGCTTCTGCTACGTAATAAGTTCCCATCGCGTTTATCTCTATGATTTTCTTTTCGTCTTTTACTTTTGGAGGTGCAACACCGGCCGCATTGATAACAGCCCATATTTCACCAAGTGACAGAGCCTTCTTCAACAAATCGTTCACTGCGTTTTTGTCAGATACATCACAGATTGCATAATCACATCGGATTCCTTCTTTTTCTAAGTTCTCTTTTGCGGAAATAAGTTTTAGTTCATTCGTTCCACTGATCAAAATGCGGTATCCCTCTTTACCGAGTTCTCTCGCACAGGCGAAACCCAAACCGCTACCACCACCGGTTATAACAATAACATCAGACATACCTATAACCTCTATAATTTTTCATTGATTTTAATCAAAAGCGTACATAATAATTCTTTTTCTTCTGTGGAAATAGAGGATAGGGTTTCATCAAAAATACGATTCAATACTTTATCGTTCTCTGTGTAGATTCGTTCGATACTCTCGGTGAGATAAAGATTAGACTCTCTTTTGTCATCCACGGATTTCCTTTTTTCGATATATCCTTTTTTGCACATCTTGGATACAATCTGACTGACAGCAGATTTTGTGACTCCCATTTTCTTGGAAAGATCGACTAAGCTGATTCCGCTGTTGATATGAATTTCGGAAAGATAGGATACTTCCTTATATGACATATTGGAAAAGCAGTTTTTATAGGAATCACTTCCCATATATCTTTCCATGAACTTGTTATATAATTCGTTGAATAGCTGTATGAACTCCATATGGTCCTCCAAAATAGTTAAGTTTCTAACCTATTATATTGTTTGAGGTGATTTATTTCAACCTGAGATTTTAATTTTCCGACATGCTAAAAATAGGTTTTACCAAACTCTTACTCTCTGAGTGTGACTTGAGTTATGCATTATCATGTTCGGAAATTTGTGAATTTACACAAATATTCATGTTCGATTTTTTGTTAATTTTGGCTAGTTTTCATGTTCGATTTTTTGTTGACTGAGTTTCTCTTCGATTGTATAATCTATATAAAAAAGAGGCACTTTATTATGATTTTACAAAGAAAACTGTATCAAAAACTTCTAGATTGGAAAAATAGTACCACGGATAGCAAAGCGCTCTTGATAAAAGGGGCAAGACGAGTCGGAAAAAGTTTTCTTTCGGAAGAATTCGCGAAAAACGAATATAAGAGTTATATCCTGATAGATTTTTCTAGTCCTTTGCTAGGAACCTTACAAATCTTCAAAAAATATGGAAACCGATATAGTCTTGATGAATTCTTTAATCAGTTATCTATCTTGTACTCGACGCCTCTTTATCCGCGCCAATCGATTCTTATCTTTGATGAGATTCAAAGATATCCACAGGCTAGAGAACTTATTAAGCATTTAGTGGCGGATGGAAGATATGACTATATTGAGACAGGCTCTTTGATTTCCATTAAGAAAAACACGAAGGACATATTGATTCCGTCTGAGGAAGAGGAGCTTTTGATGTATCCGCTTGATTTCGAAGAGTTTCTGAATGCTATTGGTGATCATGTCACCTATGAAGCACTGAGTAAAGCATTTCAAGAAAAGAAACCTCTTGGAAATTTGTTAAAACCAATCAATGAGAAATTAAGGCTTTATATGATTGTCGGTGGAATGCCTCAGTCTGTACTAAAATATGTTGAAACGAAAAACTATAATGACGTTGAGAAAGTCAAAAGAAACATCATTAAGTTATACAGAGAAGATATTGTAAAATACGCAGAAGATTATGTTGCGGAAGCGACCGCTATCTTCAATGCCATCCCATCGCAGCTTTCTCATCATGATAAGAAAATCAAATATTCTTCTCTTGAGGAAGGTGACCGTTTCTCATGCTATCGTGACGCCATCAATTGGATCAATGATTCTATGGTTGGACTATCTTGTTATGGACTGGATGAACCGACAGTCTTTGATGGTTTCTCCCTTCAACCCAATAAATTGAAATGTTATATGGCAGATACCGGTCTTCTATTGACATTGGCTTCAGGAGATAACTATCTGAAGAGCGATTTTTATAAGTCGTTCGTTTTAGGGAAAATGTCTGTCAATAAGGGAATGATGACAGAAAATTTAGTCGCACAGATTTTTGCAACAAATGATAAACCTCTTAGGTTTTATGAGACTCATGCTAAGTCTATAAAGACAAATACAGATGGTATTACCCAATATAAAGACATCAAGTACGAAGTAGATTTTCTGATTAAAAACAATAATAAGACTACTGCGATTGAAGTGAAGAGTGGGAACGCGAAAGAACATAGCTCCCTAGAATACTTTGTTTCGAAATATAAAGGACTGACAAATAAATCTATCGTATTGACCAAAGGCGATTTAAAAGAAACAGAGGAATATTTCTACTTACCGCTTGCTATGGCTTGTTTTCTTTAATCAATTATCAAGCAATTAGTTGTTTCATAAATAGAATGCTTTTATTGATTCACATTCGATTCTTTCGTTCTTCTGATAAAAATGGTACTGGAGAGACCAGTACCCATAGCGATATAAAATGACTTTTGAATCAAATTCTATCTTACCAGTCTTATGAAATCATAGACTTTCTTTTTGCTGTCTCTGAAGATTGCATAGAAGGATAACTTTGTCTCTTCTCCAACGATAGGTATGATTATTTTACCATCTCGATTATCTAATCTCTTGCTGATATCGGTGACAAAGCTAGGAATAGAAGAATACTTAGCGACTTCAGACAGACTATCCCTTTCTAATTTGAAGAATTTAGACTTAGAAAGTCTTCTTTTTACAATATCATCCCATACTCCTAATTCATTTCCTAAAAGGAAAGACTGACCGTCTAACTCATCATATGTGACAGTCTCTTTCTTAGCTAGGAAATGTTCCTTAGGGAGACAGACATATAGCTTTTCATCCATCACCTTTTCGCAAGTAAGCCCGTCTTCTTCGATCTTCTCATTGATGAAAGAGATGTCGACAAAACCTTCTTTTACTTCTTTTATGCATGTAGTTTTATCGGTGATCTTACTTGTATGTCGTTCCCTGTTGTTGAAAAAGAAATAGGGATAGTAATACATGATGCCTGGTGCTGTCATGGAAACATGGATCAGTAGCTCTTTTTCCTTCAGTTCCTTTGCTTTCTGCTCTAATAGGTTATTTAAAGCGATAATATCTCTAGCATAATCGATCAGTATCTTCCCGTTCTCATTTAAGGTAATCTTATTTACGTTTCTTTCAAAGATCGTGATGCCGAGTTCGGATTCTAGCTTTTGCATCGCCCTAGTTAAAGAGGGCTGAGAAAGATGAAGTTTTTCACTTGCCTTCAAAAGGGAGCCTTCCTCATAGAATGTGATGAAATACTTTAAAAGATAACTATCGATCATAATGCCTCCTACTATACGTTTTAAGTATAGCAGATTAGTCAATCGATATAAACAGTTTTATTTTTCTGACTTTAAAATAGAGTCGGAGGTGGAAAATGAAAACACTGATTGCTTACTTTAGTTGGTCAAACAATACGAAAAACCTGGTAGAAAAGGTTAATGCTTCGTTTGGCTTTGACGTGATGAGAATTGAAAGGAAGATACCTTATTCGAAAGACTATACTCAATGCGCATACGTTGAGGCAAAGGAAGAGTGGGAGAAGAGAACACTTCCTGAGATTAAGGATGCCGACTTGGATCTATCTTCTTACGATACGATACTTCTCTTCTTCCCTATCTGGTGGTATACGATTCCGATGCCAGTCGCTACCTTCGTGAAAAAGAATCTGAATGATTATACCGGTAAGGTGATTCTATTCGATAACAGTTATACCGATGATCCTCAGTATATCGATAACAGCTATCAGGATCTTAAGAAGCTGAATCCGAATCTGAATCTCGTGAAAGGATTGCAGAACAAATCCGTAAAGGAACATATTTCATTGATATCAAAGGAGGTAAAACAATGAACACATTCAAATTGAGTAACGGCGTTGAAATCCCTGCAAATGGCTTTGGCGTCTATCTGATCTCGAAAGAGGATTGTAAGGAGAGTGTACTGGCTGCATTAAAGGCAGGATACCGTCATATCGATACCGCACAGTCCTATTTCAACGAAGGACAGGTCGGAGAAGCAATTGAGGCATCTGGAATCGATAGAAAGGATATTTTCCTTACAACAAAGGTCTGGATTGACAATTACGGAGAAGGAAAGACATATGATTCTGTTATCAATTCCTTGCGTAAACTGAGAACGGATTATGTCGATCTTCTTCTCCTACATCAGCCTTTAGCTGACTATTATGGTGCCTATCGAGATTTAGAAAGACTTTACAAAGAAGGAAAAGCAAGAGCAATAGGAGTATCAAATTTCTATCCGGACAGATTAGTTGATCTCTGTTTATTCAGTGAAATCAAGCCGATGGTCGATCAGATTGAAGTCAATGTCTTCCATCAGAGAGTAGACGCAAAACTATGGGCCGATAAATACGATGTCGTCTTAGAGGCATGGGCACCTTTTGCGGAAGGCAGAAACAATATGTTCCATAATGAGACGCTCGTTAAGATTGCTACGAAACACAATAGAAGTGTTGCCCAGGTCATACTTCGCTGGCTTTTCCAAAGAGGCATTGTCTCTTTAGCAAAATCCACCCATGAGAACAGAATTAAGGAAAACTTTGATATCTACTCCTTCTCCTTGGATGGGGAAGATATGAAACTCATTGAAAGCTTAGATAAGAAAGAGTCTTCTTTCTTCTCTCATCAGGATCCTAGTAGCATTGAGATGTTTGGACGTCTTATCGTGGAGAGACGGAATAAAGATTGATGAAATCTTATTCTCTGACTAGAAGAATCAAGATTCTCATAGATATCCTGATGCTCACACTTCTTATCGTTCTGATGTGTGAGCACACGATATCCGGAATAGCACATGAGATACTGGGTACTGTAATCTTTGCTCTATTTATCATTCACAACATTCTTAACTATAAATGGTATCGTTTGATTTTTCATGGAAAATGGAATAGAAGGATCATTCTGTCCTTCATAATTGACATCTTCATTTTCCTAGCGCTGATACTCACCATGATCAGCGGAATGATGATATCCGGATATCTATTCAAGGGATTGTTTACAGATGCGAAATCCATTGGAAGAACAATGCATATGGTCTCTTCTATGTGGTTATTTGTACTTCTTAGCATTCATCTGGGTTTGCACCTCAATACCATGCTATTCTGTATCAGAAAGAATGTTATCTTCCTGATTGTAGAAATAGCAATTATCCTATATGGTTTAACGATACTTATCTTCGTTGATAAGATCTATGAGGAATTATTTTCTCTGGTCTATTTCAAAAACTATATAGAACAGACCTTTATCGTAGATATCTTGAAGAAAATCGTGATGGCTTTATCTATCAGTCTTATCACCTTCAATGTAAGGAATATAACAATTAGGAGGAAAACAAAATGAAGAAAATATGGAAAAGCTTTATCGTTATGCTTTCCTTTATAGGATTAGCATCCTGTGGGAGTTCCAATAGTGCAATCGACAATAATCCGGAGTCACAGGTGACAGGAGAAAGCAAAGTGTTAGTCGCTTATTTCTCCTATTCTGGAAATACGCAGACTGTTGCAAGAACAATCAGCGATGAACTGAATTCAGACATCTTCCGAATCGTTGTTTCTGATCCCTATACCGATGAGACATTATACAATCGTGCACAGGAAGAAGTGAATGCAAAATCCTTCCCAGCATTATCTAGTCACATCGATGCGGATGTGTTCAGTGACTATGATACTTTTATCGTCGGCTTCCCTATCTGGTGGTACGACCTTCCAAGACCAGTCGCGACATTCATCAGTGAATACGATTTTACCAATAAGACGGTGATTCCTTTCTTTACCCATAATGGTTCCTCTAGCGGTGCTAGCAGCCTTTCAACATTAGGCTCTATGCTTACTAGTGCTAATTACAGAAGAGACGATAGTTTATCGATAAGAGGTAGCAGTGTAGATGGTTCTTTAGGTCAGATACGGAATTGGGCTAAAGGACTGAATTTATAAATAAAACGAAATATCATGGGGGAAATAGAATATGAAAAAAACATTACTTTCTTTATGCATTATGGCAGGTTTATTTGCGGTGACGGGATGCTCATCCAACCAGGAAAGCGCATCTAGCACAAATACGACAACAGATAAGAAAGAAGATACTACTTCCAGTGTCTCTTCTGAGAGTTCTTCAGGGCCAGAGAGCACTAACGACGGTTCCAATGCATTAGTCATCTATTTTTCCGCTACAAATCATACAGAGAGTGTAGCAAATACGATCGCTACGCATATCGATGCTCCGATCTATGAACTTGAGCCGGTGAATCCTTATACAAGTGCTGATCTGAACTATTCCAATCAAGATAGCAGAGTCGTAGGTGAACATGAGATGACGCAGAGCGGAAATAGAGTCAATGTAGAACTTGTGAATACTCATTTCGATGAATTTGAGGATGTGGATTATATCTTCTTAGGTGCACCGGTGTGGTGGCAACAGCTGAGCTGGGTAATTGAAAACTTTGTGGCAGAGAATGATTTCTCGAATAAGACTATCATTCCTTTTGGTACCTCGGCAAGCTCTGGATTCAATTTGAACAACCTTACTCCATTGACGGAAGATGATAGTAATGTCACATGGCTTTCACCACAAAGATTCAGTTCGAGTGTCAGTAGCAATACTGTCATAAACTGGGTAGATTCGTTAGGCTTTGATTTCTAAGTGAACTATAGGAAAAGGCTTTTGATGATACTACCTTTCTTCCTTCTTATTTTTCTGATAATGGGATTACAAATCAGCATGGACATGGTGGTTCCCTATTCTGCAGAGATAGCAAAATCATGAATTGGCTGTTTGGATGATGTATAGGTTTTAGAAAGCGAGCACATTTCTCATCCTAATCAAATAAAAGAATCCGTTCCTGCACTTATGTTTTTGTAATGCGGGCCTGAATATTAACGCTAAGTAAAATGACAAGGATATATTTAGGTAGGAATAGTATCACAGGGTAGATGAAAAGGGGGTAAAGAACTTCTTTCAAATAAGAGGATTTTAGTCTATATTTGAGAACATAAGAAAATCAAGTGTTCGATTAAAATGGTCGGAACAATGTATTCGGGCAATAGATGTTAAATCTATTTACCCTGGTATACATTATTTATCCATTTGCCAACGTGTTTTTCTCCATTTGTATCGAATAGAACCCCTTTTCCGTCCATTTTTCCGTTTTTCCATTCTCCATCATATTTTGTACCATCAGCCCATATATATGTGCCTGTTCCATTTTTCATATCATCATAAAACTCACCTATGTATTTTGCACCATCTGCATAGACCTCAACACCCTTACCGTTTCTTTTGTTATCATGCCAATCGCCTTCGTATCTTGATCCATCTACATATAATCGAACGCCTTTACCGTTTCTTTTGTCATCTCTAAATTCTCCATCGTATCTTGAGCCATTAGCCCATATATATGTGCCCATGCCACTTTTCATATTATCACGATACTCGCCTATGTATTTATCATCGTTATCAAAGACCTCAACACCCTTACCGTTTCTTTTCTCATCACTCCATTCACCTTCGTATCTTGAGCCGTCTACAGCTAATTGAACGCCATTACCGTTTCTTTTGCCGTTTTTCCATTCTCCATCATATCTTGTACCATTAGCCCATATATATGTGCCTATGCCGTTTGCTGTATCATTAATCCATTCGCCTTCATATTTGTCACCGCTTGCAAAGACCGCAACACCCTTACCGTTTCTTTTGTTTTCGCTCCATTCGCCTTCGTAACGGTAGCCATCTGCAAGGACTAAGACACCCTTGCCATGTGCTTTTTCATTTTTCCATTCACCTTTGTATCTAGTGCCGTTTTCGTCTTCGCAGGTTCCCTTACCTGTTGCACGCCCGTCCATCCATTCTCCAACATATTTGCCTTTCGTGCCAGATTTTTTACTAGTGTAAGAATATTCGCCGTGACCGGATGGCTTGCCATCAATTAATTCGCCAGTGTAAAAACCATAAGTATTTTCTGTACTATAGTTCATTTCAACAGCAAATTTGTCCGTATTTTCGAAAACAATCTGATCATCCTTGTAAATGACTTTTGTCTGTTTTTCTTCCGTTTCACCATTAGCAGGAATGGTGATTGTCATGACGCCTTGTTTTTTGTCATTCTCAAAAACGCCCGTATATTTTTCACCCGTGTTAAGTGTAAACTCCCCTTTTCCGTTCTTTAAACCATTGGTAAGGAGTCCTACGTATTTGTCACCGTTAGGATAAGTGACTGTAAAGATGTTTTGATCATCCGCTGATGTGATTACATTTTCATTCTTCTTTGCTCTTAGTATTTTTGTGTAAAGACGCGCACTGAATTTTCCAGAATAAGTGGTTCCGTTATCTTCATAATAATCGCCGTTACGCTCGCTTGTCATCATGTTCAAAGAACCCACAAAGCATCCGCTTGGCAATATCTGTTTTACTGATTTATAGATTTTCACATCACCCGATTTTGTAAAGGTCATCATATATTCATCTTTTTGACACTCAGTTCCTACAAAATAAGAAGGTTTGTCACTATAAAAATCTTTGTTGAGTGTTCCGTCATCTTCTAGCAAGAATCCAAGACCGACAGGCTTTTTCTTGAGTATTCCCTTTACTTCACCAGAAAACATACCAAGTTCTGTCCTCTTTCCCTTTATAGCCTGTTTATACCCTTCTTCGTAGAAACTGTTGATTTCCGCTAAAAGTTTTTCTTTTTCTATCATAAGATACTCCTTATACTTGTTTTGGCTTTTGCCATTTATTGTATGTCTTAGGCATATCTTACCATATCCTTTGTCATTTACATAGGCTATATGAAAAGAATGGATTATTCATGCTTATTTTCGATGGGAAATGATGTTTAGCAACTTTACATTTAGACAAAGGATATCGAAACGAAAAAGAAAATCCAGAATTAACAAAATTCGGTTTCTAATTTGAAAAGAAGATCAGCGACTCGACATTTAAGTATCAGTAGGTAAAAAATGTTTGCAAAAGTGATGAAACAGATTACCTTTCTAAGAACATGAAAAGAGTATGCAATATCCGGTTTCCAATGAAAAAGATGCTCTAGTATATCTATCTCGATGATAACCAGATATGAAAAAAGTCTGACGCCGAAGCATCAGACTTCATTTGGTAAATGGGGCGGATAGTGGGGATCGAACCCATGAATGAGCGGTTCACAGCCGCTTGTGTTAACCTCTTCACCATATCCGCCATATATGCTGGCCCATAAGGACCAGCAGAGACTCAACTAGTTTACAGTTTTCTGTTGTAGAATTCAATAACCTGAGCTTCATCGATCTCAGAAGTGAGTTCGGATCTTTCAGGATATCTGACATAGGTGCCTTCGAGCTTGTTGGCATCGACAGTGACGAAGCCTAAGATAGCGGGCTTGCTATCGACAACTTCACGGACGATCTTCAAGTTCTTGGAAGCTTCCTTGAAGGAAATGACAGAATTGACTTCGACGATGTAGGACGGAATGTCAACTTTCTTTCCGTTGACAGTGACATGTCCATGTGTGACGAGCTGTCTAGCCTGTCTTCTTGTCTTGGCAAATCCCATACGATAGACAAGGTTGTCCAAACGGGATTCGAGAAGCTGGAAGAGAGCTAAGCCAGTGGATTTTTCCTTATCAGCCTTAGCGATGAGGAAGAATCTTCTGAACTGTTTCTCAGAGAGACCGTAGGTGTATCTGAGCTTCTGCTTTTCAGCGAGCTGAACACCATATTCTGTCTTTTTCTTAGCGCGGGCATCACCGTGCTGGCCAGGGACAGTCTGACGCTTGGCGAGTTCTTCGCCGGTTCCTAATACGGAATAACCTAATCTTCTGGAGATTCTCCAGGCAGGTCCAGTGTAACGTGACATTTGCAATGTTCTCCTTTAGTTACTTTGCATAACATAAGAGCGTAAGTCCATCGGTTCCGGATGAGCGTTGTTCACCTTTGTAGCAAGGCTACTTGAGTCAGCGTCATCAGACGAATCGCTACTTGCGTGCTACGCATGCAAAGAGTAATATACCAAAACCATAAACCCGATTCAAGAAAAATTTAACGTATTTTCTCTCTATCGCATCAAAACCGCTCACTTTTATCGCTTTAAGACAATAGTTTCGTTGAAAAGACACTTCTAGGAAACTATAATTGTTATGTCTTTCTATTGATTAAGGAGATTTTTTCTATGGGTTATGATTTTAAGTCAATCGAAGAAAAGTGGGAGAAAGTCTGGGAAGAGAACAATACCTTCAAGACAGATGCCAGGGACTTCTCCAAGCCTAAATTCTTCGTTATGGATATGTTCCCCTATCCGAGTGCTGTCGGACTTCATGTCGGACACGTTGAGGGATACACCGCTACAGACGCATTAGCAAGAATGAAGAGAATGCAGGGATACAATGTCCTCCATCCGATTGGATATGACGCCTTTGGTCTTCCTGCGGAACAGTTCGCTATCAAGAACAATAAGAATCCTGGCCCCTATACGGATCAGAATATCGATAATTTCAGAAAGCAGCTAAAGAGATTAGGTTTTTCCTATGATTGGGAAAGAGAGATCAAGACTACTGATCCTAGTTATTATAAATGGACTCAGTGGATCTTCCTCAAACTCTATGAGAAAGGCTTAGCCTATGAAGACTATCGTCTTGTCAACTGGTGCCCTGCATTAGGTACCGTCTTAGCCAATGAGGAAGTCATCGACGGAAAGAGCGAAAGAGGCGGATTCCCGGTCGAAAGACGCCCGATGAAGCAGTGGGTCTTAAAAATCACTGCCTATGCTGACAAGCTTTTGGACGGATTGAAGGACATTCAGTGGCCTGCCTCTACTTTGACCATGCAGAAGAACTGGATCGGCAAGAGTCAGGGTACTGTTGTCGTCTTCCCCGTCAAAGACAGCGATAAGAATATCGAAGTCTTCACAACCAGAGCCGATACCTTATTCGGATGCACCTATGTTGTCTTGGCTCCGGAGCATCCTTTCGTCAAAGAACTGACGACAAAGGAACAGGAAGAGAAAGTTGCAGAATATCAGAAACATGTCGCCAGCAAATCCGATCAGGAGCGAACCGACGGTTCCAAGGAAAAGACTGGTGTCTTCCTCGGAAGCTATGCCATCAATCCGATCAATGGCAAGGTAGTACCGATCTATATCGGGGACTATGTCTTAGCTACCTATGGCAGCGGCGCCGTCATGGCTGTTCCGACCCATGATCAGAGAGATTTCGACTTTGCTAAGAAGCACAACATCGAAATGATTCAGGTCATCGAAGGTGACTGCAGCGAAGCAGCGTATGAAGGAGATGGAAAACACATCAATTCCTCCTTTGCGGATGGCATGAACAATGCTGATGCCAAGAAGGCAATCACGGAAAAACTTATCGAGATGAATAAGGGAAGATATCAGGTCAACTATAAGCTTCGTGACTGGCTCTTCTCCAGACAGAGATATTGGGGTGAACCGATCCCTGTCATCCATATGGAAGACGGAAAGACCATTCCTGTCCCCTATGATCAGTTGCCTCTTACCTTGCCGGAGATGAAAGACTATAAGCCTTCTGGTGACGGTCAGCCTCCGTTAAGCAAGGAAAAGGAATGGGTCGAAGTCGAAATCGATGGTAAGAAAGGCTTAAGAGAGACCAACACCATGCCACAGTGGGCCGGTTCCTCTTGGTATTATGCCCGATATATCGATCCGCATAACAATGATGCCATCGGCGATAAGGAACTTCTTGATCACTGGCTTCCTGTCGACGTCTATGTCGGCGGTGCAGAACACGCTGTCTTGCATCTTCTCTATGCCCGCTTCTGGCATAAGTTCCTCCACGATGAGGGAATCTTCAAGTCCGAAGAACCGTTCCAGAAACTGTATCATCAGGGCTTGGTCTTAGGACCGGATGGACAGAAGATGAGTAAGTCCTTAGGCAACACCGTCTCTCCGGATGATGTCATCCGTGATTATGGTGCTGATAGCCTTAGACTTTATGAGATGTTCAAAGGACCGGTCGACCAGTCTATGCCTTGGTCTAACGATGGTCCTCGCGGCGCTAAGAGATTCTTGGATAAATTCTATCGTCTCTATAGCGATGAAGAGTTCACATCTAAGATTATCGACGGAGAGAATCCGGAATTGGATTTCATCTATCATACTACAGTCAAGAAGTGCACCAACGACTATGAGATTCTCCACTACAACACTGGTATCTCTCAGCTCATGGTCTGTATCACAGAGTTCTATAAGGCTAAGACTCTTCCTAAAAAGATGCTCTTAGGCTTAGCACAGCTTTTGTCTCCTATCTGTCCTCATATCGCACAGGAGTGCTATACCTTATTAGGTTATGAAGGATTGATCGACTATGTCAAATGGCCGGCATTCGATGAAGGTAAGCTTAACGACAGGCCTGTCACCTACGCTGTTCAGGTCAACGGAAAGCTCCGTGCCACCATCGAATGGAAGAAGGACTGCAGCGAAGCGGAAGCGGAAGAACTGAAGAAGGTTGCTCTTTCCGATAGCCGCGTCTTACCTCATATCGAAGGAAAGACTATCGCTAAAGTCATCGTTGTTAAGAATAAGATTGTCTCTATTGTCGCTAAGTAAACATAAGAAAAAGCCAGGGAAACAATTCTCTGGCTTTTTCTGTGTTGTTTTAGTTCATGACGGCCCAGATGGTATTGAAGATCGACTGCTCTTTCACACTGGAAGCGTCATACTTCTTCAGAGTCTCTTCATCGACATATTTTCTGTGGACGAAGGCCTCATAGACATAATCATCGAACCATGCATCCGACATGATAAAGTAACCGTTCTTTCCGTTTTCCTTTCCCCAGGAGTTTTCGACTTTCCATCTGTTGACACTCTTGTCCTCTAAGACGTTGGCGCCTGTGAAAGTCATGGCGTGATTAGAGAAGGAGGAACGATAGGTAAGTCTCTGACCTTTATTCATATGATAGTTCAAGGAGAAGATTTCGTTTTCACGGTTGATTCCGCTAGCTAAGATTCCTTCCTGTCTCAGGGACTGAGAGGAGACATCTCCAGCAAACCAGACCGGTTCTCCGCCCTCTAAGGAAGCAAGGACCGACTTCTTCAAAGTGTCTGTCGGAACATTGAAGAAGATGATGGGATCACCGCCTTCGACGTTATTGACATAACGGGACGTGTACTTCTGATACATATCCATACCTTCTATCGGTGCATCGCAGAGACAGACATAGTCATCCAAGTCTTCTTTGATGTATTCTTCGTAGAAGGATTTCGGTGTGAGATGACTGACATGCTGATACTTGTTGTCCTTATCCGTGTAATCGAGATCAAACTCTTTGACTGGCTTGCCTAAGGAGAGAGAAAGGATACGGTAGATGTCATTAAGATAGCCTTCCTTCATGCGGAAGAGGACTTCATCGGACGCATCGTTTTTCTTTGCTTCTCTTAATTCCATGATGGCATGATTGACATAGTGGCTGAGAATGGAATTGAGATAGGTAGTGTCCTGACTGACAGCAAGATCAGGCATTTCGGAAATCGGAACGACACCATACTTCTTGACGAGGTTGGTGAACATGACAAAGTGTCCGCCATCTCCTAATGTGGAATCGATGTTGAAAACATTGAGTCTAGAGTCGATTGGCTCTGACGCCAATTCGATTGCTCTTTCTAAGGCGAAATTGCACTTCTCGAGTTTGTCATAGAACTGCAAGTAAGCCTGGGAAAGCTCGAAGTTTGTAACATTGAGCTTTTTGATCAGTATTGTTCTAAGCACATTAAGACCGGCAAACATCCAGCAGCGTCCGCTTCTCTTCTGATTGCAGACATCTCCTGTCTTCAAATCGACAGAGAAGAAGTTCTTCATGCTTTTGCTGACTTCTTCATCGACGATGCTGTTTGCAATGCCGTTTTTGGTGATGGTATGACGGATAAGAGAGGAACTATCTCTATCCTCTACATCTTTTTCGAATAACTGAATATCTTCTAGTGATATATCTTTTTTCATATTGGCCCTCCTGATAGGGAAGACTATCTTATCAAATACAAGATACTTTTCCCATTGAAACTATATTTATAAATGGATGTGGTTTTTATGAAAAACATGGGAAAGGAAGGGAAGAGCGGAAAAACATAGGAAAAAGAAGAAATGGATAAAAGCGATTACATTTAATACGTTTTACGACACTTACAAAAGAAGTGTGTGATTGTGATAAAATCTTTCCGTTATGATTTATTTAGATTATTCCAGCAATCATCCTGTGGAGGATGAAGTCCTCAAGACTTTCTTAGCCGTAGAGAAGACATATTACGGTAACTGCAATTCCCTTCATAAAGCCGGTGAGGAATCGCTTCAGTTTTATCATGAACTGAATTCCTCGGTTTTACACCTTTTAGGACTGAAGGAAGAGGAGTATGAGGTTATTTACACTTCCTCCGCCACAGAGAGCAACAACACTGTTATCAAAGGCGTCTATGAGTCTTATAACGGATTTGGAAGAAAGATGCTCTCTAGCGAGTTCGAACATAATTCAGTCAATGCTACTTTATCTTATCTGAAGAACAAGGGAGCCGACATTCAGTTAGTGAGAACTGAGAAGGACGGAAAACTCTCCTTAGATGATTTAAAGAGCAAACTGACCATGGATACTCTTCTTGTCTCTACTGCATTAGTAGAATCGGAAGTAGGTACCATACAGGATTACCATGGAATACAGGACGCATTAAAAGACTATCCGAATACTTTTTATCTCTGCGATGCAACACAGGCTATCGGAAAGATAAAACTGGATTTGAACGGAATCGATTTCATCACGTTCTCTCCGCATAAATTCGGGGGCATTATCGGAACTGGTGTCCTTGTCAAGAAAAAGAACATCGTCCTGACTCCCTTGCTTCATGGCGGAAAGAGTGTATCAATCTACCGTTCGTCTACTTTCCCGTTAGGACTGATGGCAAGTGTTGAGAAATCTCTTTCTCTGGCTATGGGAAACCTAGATGAGAGATACAAGAAGGTACAAGAACTCTCCTCTCACTTGCGTGAGGAAATTTCAAAACTGAAGGATGTCGTTATCAATTCTCCTGTTGGAAATCCCTATATTCTCAACTTCTCTATCCTGAATAGAAAGGGATCCGATATTGTCTCTTACCTTTCTGATAATGACATCTGCATTTCACAGAAAAGTGCCTGTTCTCTCAACAATACACCGTCAAAGGCGGTAATGGCAATTTATCACGATAAAAGAAGAGCGTTATCAAGTGCCCGAGTCTCTTTGTCCTACCTTACTACAAAAGAGGAAGTTGATACGCTTATTGAAAGATTGAAGGAGTTTGTCGCATGAACGAGAAAAAACTGAACCAGCTGTCCAAAGGGGAAATGGCGGAACATTCCCTGATCACGACCTATAAGTTCCGCATCTGGAGAATGTTCACCAAGGCCTTAAAGATCTATGACCTCGTCAAAGAGGGAGATAAGGTCTGTGTCTGTATTTCCGGCGGAAAAGACTCGATGCTGATGGGTCTTCTTTTTAAGCATCTCCAGGAATATTCCGATTTTCCTTTTGAAGTCAAATATCTGGTCATGAATCCTGGATATAACGAGATCAACCTTCAGATCATCAAGAATAATCTTGCTACTTTGAAGATTCCGGCAACGATTGTAGAGACCGATATCTTTGACATCGCAAATAGCACAGACCGAAAGCCTTGCTATCTTTGCGCAAAAATGAGAAGAGGTGCCTTATATCGTATCGCCAAGGAATGGGGATGCAACAAGATCGCCTTAGGTCATCACTACGATGACGTCATCGAGACGACCTTGATGAATATGCTCAATGCCGGATCCTTCCAGACGATGCTTCCGAAACTTCACTCGGATCATTATGAGGGAATGGAAGTCATCCGTCCGATGTATCTCATCCGTGAGAACGATATCATCGACTGGAAGGTGAAGAATCATCTCACCTTCATCCAGTGTGCCTGTAGATTCACGGAAAACTGTGCCATCTGCGATAATGGCGGAGGCGGAAGTCAGAGATATGAGACAAAGCTCCTTATTCAAAGACTGATGAAGGAGTATTCTCCTGTTGTCGAAAAGAATATCTTCAAAGCGGCTTCCAATGTCAATCTCGATATGATTTTAGGTTATAAGGCCGATGGTATCGAACACTCTTTCCTCGATGATTTTGAAGAGAAAGGAAAAGAGATCGACAAGATGATCCAGGAAGAACATCGTGAAGAAAAAGCTTTGAAAAAGGCCGTGGAGGAGCACTCCAAGTTCATCTATGATGAAAGCTTCAATTATCTTTTGAAAAAGGGCGAGGAAAAAGAAGAGAATCACTAGTCGAAACCCTTCTTTTCCTATGGTATAATATTTCTATGAAAAAAACGCTCTTTGGTTGTCTTCTATCGCTTGTTCTCCTTGTAAGCTGCGGAAATACTATCTCCTCCTCTCTTAATGAGGACAAAGATAAATTCTTGGCTCAGGAGATTTTCAGTGCCGACAATCAAGGGAATTTCAACGATAGCCTCATCTGTAAGAAGACAGACAGCGTCTATCGTCTATCCTATGTCCTCGATTCTGCAAAAGTGGATTATCATAACGTCCACGTTCTTCTTTCTCCGAAGAAGGATTCTTTTTTCTTTTTCGGATATGATGCCTCTTATACCTTAGTCAAGGATAAGGACAAAGCTGACAAAGGCAAAGATAGCATCTATGGACTCAATATCAATTTCTCCTCTACGGTGGAATTGAATACGCTCTACGCTTACTTCTCTTCAGACGAATTATCTTTTTATTACATGGTCAACTGCTAGGAAGGAAAACAAAACATGGATATCAATAAAACAATTGCTCAGGAACTGAAACTCAATCTCGATAACGTCAACTCTGCCATCACACTTCTTGATGAAGGAAATACCGTCCCTTTCATCGCCCGTTACAGAAAGGAAGTCACCGGCGGTCTTACCGATGAAAATCTCCGCCAGTTAGAGGAGAAACTCATTGCCTATCGTAACCTGGAAGACAGAAAGAAGACCGTCTTCAAATCTCTTGATGATCAGAAAATCGATGATCCGGAACTGAGAAAGAAGATCGATGAAGCCATGACAATGGCTTTAGTCGAAGATCTTTACCGCCCATATAAGCCAAAACGCGTTACTCGCGCTTCTAAGGCTATCAAAGCTGGACTTGAGCCGTTAGCGGAATTCCTGCTTCATGATAAGACGGGAACACTGAAAACAGAGGCTGAAAAATACCTTTGCGAGGAATATAAGACCACGGACAAAGTCATACAGGGTGCCTTTGATATTTTGGCTGAACGCATCTCTGACAATGCCAACTATCGTCTTTTCATCAAAAATCTTGCTCAGAACTCCGGTATTGTTGAATCGACAAAGACCGAAGATGCAGCAAGCGATGTCTTTGATAACTATGCCGCATACCAGAAAAAGGTTTCCCAGATTAAGCCTTATAACACTTTAGCCATCAATCGTGGTGTCAATCAGAAATGTCTTACAAAGAGACTTATCCTAGATGACGAAGCCATTCTGAAGCATCTCTACACTTTTGAAATTCCTTCTCACACTCCCTATCAGCATGAGTTTGAGGAGATGATCAACGACAGCTATAAGAGACTTATCTATCCTTCTATCAGCAATGATGTCTTCTCTGACTTGATGGATAAGGCCAGTGACAGCTCCATCGAAGAGTTTAAGACCTCTCTCCGTGCCACCCTTCTTTATCCTCCGCTCAAGGGTAGAAGAATCTTAGGCTTTGATCCTGGCTATGCCCATGGATGCAAGCTTGCCTTCATCGATGAGAACGGAAAGGTCTTAGATACCTATGTTCTCAATAATCCTTTCACCAGTGACGGAAGAAAGGAAAGAGCCAAGCAGGAAATCGTCACTTTATTAAGAAAGAACAAAACACATACTATCGCTTTAGGTAACGGCCATGCCGGAAGAGAGAGCGAAGAACTTCTCAAACAGATCAAAGCGAACGTAGAAGACTTCCACGATTTAGAGATCATCTTTGTCAGCGAAAGCGGCGCTTCCATCTACTCCGCTACTGCTCTTGCTCAGAAAGAATTCCCGGACTTCGAACCGAACCTCCGTTCTGCTGTCTCTATCGCGAGAAGACTGGAAGATCCTCTTGCGGAACTCGTCAAGATTCCGCCGGAGAGCATCGGTGTCGGTCAGTATCAGTACGATATCGACAACAAGAAGCTTTCCATGGCTTTAAAGGGTGTTGTCGAAGACTGCGTCAACTATGTTGGTGTCAATCTCAACACGGCATCGAGTTCCTTGCTTAGCTATGTCTCCGGTATCTCCACTAAGATTGCAGATAGCATCGTTGCTTACCGCGATGAGAATGGCGCCTTCACTTCGAGAAGTCAGCTGAAGAAAGTTCCAAATCTCGGCCCCAAGGCATTCCTTAACGCTGCCGGTTTCTTACGCATTCCGGAAAGCAAAGAACCATTAGACAACAGTGCCGTCCATCCGGAATCCTATGCGGTTGCAAAAGCGCTGTTAAAAGAGATTTCGGGTTCGACCCACGATGAGAAGGTTGCATCCTTGAAATCTCTCGATGACAATGCCATCAAGGCCTATAGCGAAAAGCTTTCTGTCGGCTTCCCGACATTGAAGGACATCGTAAAGGAACTTATTCAGCCTAGCCGTGACCCCCGTGAGAACGCCATCACTGCAAAGCTACTCGACAATGTCACCGATATCAAGGACATCAAGACGGGAATGATTATGGAAGGCACAATCCGTAACGTCGCTGGATTCGGTTTCTTCGTCGACTTAGGCGTTGAGATCAACGGTCTTGTCCATATCTCCGAAATCGCGGACCACTTTGTCTCCGATCCTCATACCGAAGGAAAACCGGGTGATATCGTCAAGGTGAAGGTCATCGATGTCGACTTGAAGAGAAAACGTATCTCTCTTTCCATGAAAGGCTTAAAGAAATAGGTGAAATTATGAATTACTATAACCAAAAAAACAACAACGGAAATCTTAATATTTCCGAAAATGTGTTCAATCAGATTGCAGGCGACTCTCTTAGCTCTTTGATGAATGATGAGCTGAAAGATGTCGTTTTCCTCAAGAACGGAAAAAAGACGGCTAAGATCCACACAGAGATCGACAAGAAGAATCATATCAAAGTTGATGTCGAACTTTATCTTTCTTCCGATTGCCAGGCTAGCGTCATCTCTTCCGACATTCAGAAAGCGATTTATGATGATATTTATGACGCTACGGAGATTTCTTCCGTTAAAGTGAACGTCATCATTCTCGGCTTTATCACCAAGAAGTAATATGGATGAACAGGATTACACTCTAAAAAGGAAAAGATATGGGCTATTATGCTCGTTACCGATCTTCTTAAGCATTCTTCATTCCATCGGTCAGATCCTTCTTCAGACCTTCTTGAAATTCAATACGGAGACATTGACTTACTCCTCCTGTCCCGGACTTGGAATCATGTACTCTTCCTCTCTTCTTTCTGCATTGCTTCTTTCCGGAAAACAGAATGCGGATCTGGTCAATTCCATCTCCTCAGTCATCACGATTGTCTTCACTCTGAGTATGATTCTCTTCTCTTCCTTTGCTGTCAAAGGAAAGAAAGGATATGTCTTAGCGATACTTGTCGCTTACTCTGTCGATTCTGTCTGTCTTCTTCCTCTTCTGCTTGTCAATTATCTCTCTTTACCGTTATTGAAGATGACGACAGTCGATGTCATACTT
Source organism: bacterium (assembly GCA_963621825.1). Taxonomy (GTDB): domain Bacteria; phylum Bacillota_I; class Bacilli_A; order RFN20; family CAG-288; genus Enterosoma. Next base: position 65,915 of record CAVFFP010000003.1, on the reverse strand, counting down.
TCTATTATCCTTCATCTCATCTTCCTTGCGATTTGCCTTTATTTATATCTGTTATCCAGAAAATTGGATCATTATGAACAGGAGAACGAATAACCTATGAGCACATATACAAGACGCGATGAACGCACCAAGACCATGCAGGCATTCTATCAGCTCTTTTTAGCATTAGAGAACAAGACGGAATATGATGCCACCAGCATGCTTTGCAATATCTACGGAGTGGACAATTATGAGGATTGCCCTCCCTTTTCCCAGGCTATTTACGCTTTAGGAATCGAACATTTCGATGAGATCAAGAAGGTTATCTCTGACCATCTCGTCGGTTGGACCTTTGAAAGACTCGATAATGTCTGCAAGGGTATTCTTTTTGTTGCTCTGACAGAAGGTCTCTATCTGAAACAGGCTCCTAGAAATGCCGTTATCAATGAAGCTGTCATGATCAGCAAGAACTTCTTGAAAGAGAACGATCATAAGTTTGTCAATGCCATCTTGGATAAGGCAATCCCACCCTATGAGTGCAAAGGAAACTAAGCCGTTATCCGTATCACAATTATCCAATATTCTGAAAGCCTGCTTTGAGAACCCCATGTTCTCCTCGCTTGCTGTTTATGGTGAAGTATATTCTATCCGATTAGGCAAGTTCACCTATATCGATTTAGGAGACCAAGGCCATAAGGAGACGAATTCTCCTCTTCTTCGCTGCGCCTTCAACTGCTACTACGGGAATGACTATGGCTTAGAGGAGATCAAAGTCGGTGACGTCATACAGATTACAGGAAGTTTATCTTATTACGCGCACGGCTCGTCTTTGACTCTCTGGGGCAAGAAGGTTGAGATGATTCAGACTCAGTCTGGAAAAGCTCTGTTAGAGAAGAAAAAGACACTGGAAAAACTCGATAAGCTCGGCTATTTGGATCCGAAAAGGAAAAGAATGATACCTCGTTTCTGCAAGAGAATCGCAATTCTCACCGCAGAGACCGGTGCCGCATATCAGGATATCAAGAAGACGCTTCATGATCGATTCCCAGTCGATACCGTTCTTTTTCCGACCGTCGTACAAGGAGAAGGCGCTGCAAAAAGCATCGTTAAGAATATGAATCTTGCCTCTTCGATGGATTTTGACTGTATCATCTTAGGAAGAGGAGGAGGCAGCAAAACGGACCTTTCCTGCTTCGATGATGAGAAAGTCGCTTTAGCGATTGCAGAAAGCAGGATTCCAGTTATCACCTGTATCGGTCATACGATCGATACCGCAATCGCTGACCGCGTTTCGGATGCTCAGGCAATCACGCCGACGGAAGGCGCTAGCCTAATCAATCCTAGCTTAAGCGATATTTCCGATGAATTAGAATCTATCCGAGATGGACTCAATGACAGGTTCAGCTCTATCATGAATAACGCTGTCTTCACGTTAGAGCAGAGAAGAAAAAGACTTGAATCCCTCTCTCCTCTCTCTTTACTGAAAAAGGAACAGAAGAAATTATCCTCTTCTTCTTCGACATTGAACTACTGTCTTTATAATGTAATCCGAAAGAAGCGACTTGAACTATTAAAAAAAGAGTCGTCTCTTGATTCTGTATACAGGAATTATCTGAGCGATAAGAAAGAGAAACTCTTGAAAAAAGAGAATGAGTTGGAAAAATATAACCCAACATTATTAAAAGATAAAGGCTATGCCATCGTCATGAAAGGTGGTAAGAAAATCATGTCAGCGAACGAACTCAATTCCGCGGATGAAGTAGAGATCACCTTCTTAGACGGAAGAAAGGGCGCGAAGATCAAATAGGAGGCTAGTATGGCTAAAACTACAAAACAGAGCGATGATTTATCGACAAAAAGCTATGAGGAACTCGAGAAACTTTCTGAGGACATCATGGCAGAATTATCCAAAGACAATATCGGATTAGATGATGCAAGCACACTCTATCTCAAAGGGAAAGCTGTTCTGAAAGAGATGGAGAACAGACTTGAGAAACTCTCCAAAGAGGTTACAGACACAATTCAGAATGCCTGATAATAGCTTTCTTAACGACTATCAGAAGAAGTGCAAGGAAGCGGAAGAGATCAGAGAGAAAATCATATCTGCTGTCTATCATAACGGCGGACATCTGACTTCCAATCTCGGTGTCGTTGAACTCTCTTCAGCCCTTGTATCATCCTTTGACACGATCAAGGATGATATTCTTTTTGATGTCGGACATCAAAGCTATGCCTATAAAATACTGACTGGAAGAGACCTTACCCGCCTTCGTCAGATTGACGGGGTCTCTCCGTTTACGCTGAGAAGTGAATCCTCTTCTGATAAATACGATAGCGGTCATTCCGGAGACGCTTTACCTACAGGTATTGGTATGGCTCTTTCGAAACAGCTTGACGGCAATGATAGTTATACTGTCATCCTCATTGGGGATGCCTCATATAAAAACGGCTTAGCCCAGGAAGCGATGGATGTCCTTGCTAACAGAACTAAGCTAAAGAATCTGATTGTCATCATCAACAAGAATGGTATGGCAATACAGAAAGAGTGGGATGAGGAATCGTTAAGTGATGATAAAATCCGCGAAGATAGAATCCAGTACCGCGAGAATCATATTCGGGAATACGATAAAGAATCCTATCTTTTACATGTAAAACAGATCAGAGAAGATTCGATTGAGCCGAATAAATACGGTGGACTTAACTATCTTGGAAAGGTCGAAGGTCATGATCCTTATGCTCTTGTGGAAGCCTTTGAAACCGCAAAACAGGTAAGTGAAAAAGGTCCCGTCTTATTAGAAGTGCTGACAAGAAAAGGATACGGAAACAATGAGTTTGAAAACGATGGAAAAGGATTCTACCATGGAGTCAATCCTGGATTTATAAAAGAGGATAATGACACTTCTTTTGCCTATGAAAAAGAGAATATCCTTTTGAATATGATGGAAAAGGATACGGATATTTATGTTCTTACTCCGGCTATGGAAACCTCCTCTTCTCTTCTTCGTGTGTTTGCAAAATACTCAGACCGCACCTTAGACGTCGGTATTGCGGAAGAGTGTTCGCTTACGATATCTAGCGGACTGTCTCTCAAAGGGAAAAAGCCTGTCATTGATATTTATTCGACCTTTTTGCAAAGAGGACTCGATCAGCTCATCATGAATCTTTCTAGACAGGGCTGCACTGCTCTTTTCCTTCTGGAAAGATGCTCTTTGGTTGGAGGGGATGGTTCTTCTCACCATGGTATTTTTGATGTAGCGTTGCTTCGTTCTATTCCTAATATTCTTTGTTATATGCCCTATGATAGAACGAGTTTAGATTATCTTATGAGAGAAAAAGGATTCCAGAATATGAAAAGCGTGTTTATCCGCTTCCCGAAGGAAACGATGCCTATAACGAATCTTCCTTTTGAGTATCAGGATATCTGTTTCTTCCATAAAGAAGCTGAGAACACTCTACTTCTCTCAGTTGGACCGAAGGGATTCTATCTGATAGAAGAAACAGTGGATTGTGCCTGTGATAAAGCTCTTATTATTTCCTTGCTTTCTTTTGATGTAGAAGAGCTTCTTTCCTATGATACGATTCTATTCTATGATCCTTATTCGATTGAAGAAGGAACTTCTTCCTATTTGAAAGAAAAACTTTTCGATAAGGGATTTAAAGGAAATTACCATTCTTTGACATTAGAAAAGAAGTTTTATCCATACGGCCAGAATTCTGACATCGAGAAGGAAAGTCATATCGATTTAGAGAGTGCAAAGGATTTCATAAAGAGATACTGTTAAGTCTTATTTGGATATATATTCTAGTAGGAGGCTATCATGTTAGAGGAACTACACATATCAAATCTTGCCGTCATTGAGGATACGACACTACGCTTTGAAAGCGAATATGTCGCGCTTTTAGGTGAGACCGGTGCCGGAAAATCATTGATTGTCTCATCCTTGAATCTTCTTTTAGGAGAAAGAGCGGATTTCTCCTTGATTCGCGACAAAGAGAAGAAAGCCACGATATCGGCGCTTTTTACTCTGAATTCTGATTTTCTGTCCCGTCATGAAGAAGTGAATGAGTACGTTGAAAATGGTCAGCTTATCTTAAAAAGAGTGCTTCTTCCTGATCATTCCAGCCGTTGTTATATCAATGATGAAATCGTCTCTCAGAATGAGCTGAAAAGAATCTCTTTGCATCTTATCGATATCCATTCACAGAATAGCAATATCGATATCTTAGATGAGAAAAAACAGCTGTTTTATGTGTTAGGCTTCTTAGACGAAGCAGGAAATAAAGCACTGAAGAATTATCAGAAGAAATACGACGAATACCTAGCAAAGAAGAAAGAAAGAAATGATTTCCTCTCTTCCTATAAGGACATCGATACCGATTATCTGACCTATCAGATCAATGAAATCGAAAAATACCATCTCAAAGAGCATGAGATCGAAAACCTCAATGCAGAATTCGACTCTTTAAAAGAGTTCAGCAAGATTCAGAATGATTATGCCGCATTCGATAACGCAGTCGAAAACGAAGATTTTTCCCTTAACTCCTCAATCTCCTCTGTTCTTCGTGCTTTAAGACCTTTGAAAGAGACTTCCTTATCCGATAAGGCTGAAGCGTTAGAAGAAGCATTAAACAACGTTAGAGAACAGTATTCTAGTCTCTCCCATGCTTTTGATTCCCTCGACTTTGATCCTCATCGAATCGATGAAATCAATGAACGACTCTTTTCTTTGAAGACATTACAGAGGAAGTATGGAAGAACGACAGAAGAAATCTTAGCAAAGTATCACGAATACAAGGATAAACTCGAATTCTCATCTACTTTTGAAATGGAAAAAGAAAAGAAAGAAAAGGAGTTACAGAGACTCTATAAAGAAGCGGAAGAAAGTGCCGAAGTTTTCTATGCTTCAGAAAAGAAAGCTGCTGAGAAACTCAATAAAGCTATCTCCAAAGAGATGACAGACTTAGGCTTAAGAAAGAACGGATTCTTTATCGAATTTGCAAAATCTGAACTCACCAATACCGGTGCTTATAACTGTCAGTTTTTAGTTCAGCTCAATGACGGCATCGAAAAGGCAAGCCTAAGAAAAGCAGCCTCCGGCGGTGAAGCTAGCCGACTTATGTTGGCTTTGAAAATCGTCCTGAACCATATTAATCCCTATGATTTAGTCGTCTTGGATGAGATTGATACCGGAGTCAGCGGAAAGCAAGCTGCTCTCATCGCTAAGAAGATTTCCTCTCTTTCTTCTTGCAGTTCCGTTCTTGTCATCTCTCATCTTGCTCAAGTCGTATCCAGTGCAAAGAGTGCCATCTATATTGAGAAAAAGACAACCGACAAGGTCACAAAGACAACGGCTAAGAATATGAGCGAAGAGGAAATCATCTCCTTCATCGCTAAGATGCTTTCTGGAAATAATATCACAGATGCCGCAAGAAATCAGGCTATTGAACTGAGGAACGAATATCGCTGATGGAAAAGATCATCGTACATATCGATCTCAACTGCTTCTTTGTCCAGTGCGAAGTCAAGGAGAACCCGGAACTTCTCAATAAACCTGTCGCTATCGGTTATGACGGGAAAAGAGGCGTTATCTCTACCTCTAGCTATGAGGCTAGACGTTTAGGTGTGCATTCAGGAATGCCAGTCAGCACCGCAAAAAACAAATGCCGGGACCTGATTCTTGTGCCTCCTCATTTTTCCCTATACAAACGCAATTCCATCGCTTTCTTCTCTTATCTGAAGAAGAAGTATCCGATACTGGAACAGGCTTCTATCGATGAATGCTATATCGATATGACAGACTCTGCGGATAAAGAACATCTTCACGATTATCTTTTTGATCTTTCCATGGAACTATACCGTGCAACAAAACTGAAATGTTCTATCGGCTGCGGTTGGACTAAGTTTTTGGCAAAGATGGGGTCCGACTATAAAAAACCATTAGGCATCACTATATTCACAAGAGAGAATTTCCAAAAGATGCTGTTTCCTTTGTCCATCGATAAGCTCTTTGGCGTCGGAAAGAAGACTGCACCGAAACTGATCGATTGCGGAATTAACACTATCGGTGATTTCTACCAGTATCAGTTTCCAGAGGAGAAAAAGATTCTAGGAAGCTATTACGATGTTCTCAAAGACCACCTCAATGGAATAGGAGATGACTTTGTCGATGCTTCCGAGTTCAATCCGAAGAGTATCTCCGCAGAACGCACCTTTGCCAACGATGAATCCAATGAGGATGAGATATCCGAGATGATTTATCAGTGTGCCAAGGAATGTCAGAATGAACTTGTGAAGTTCCATAAAAAGACAGACTGCATCGGCTTGAAATACCGTACTCCGGATTTTGTGACGAAGAGCAAACGCATCTCTCTTACAAAAAGCACGGATGAATTAGAAGTGATATATAGCAATGCGATAAAGGTATTTGATTCGATTTACCATGGACAGAGCTTCCGCCTTATCGGCGTCATGCTGGAAAGAGTAGAAGATACAGAAGAGAAGAAAAAGGAAGACAGCTCAGAAATCCTTTCTCTCCTCAACGAAAAGCTTCCGATGGATATTCAGCTGACCACAGCAAGAAAGGCGAAGAAATGACCGTTTCTGACGCAATGAACGAGTATCTTATCTATCTTCTTAGTGAAAAAGGTCTCTCTCAGAAGACTTATGACGCCTATTCTAGGGACTTAGCCCTTTTTGAACGTCTTTTTGGAAAGGAAGAAATCGGATCTCTTACCGAAAGAGATTTCTCCTGTTATCATACTGAACTTGTAAAACAGGGGTATTGTAATTCGACCATCATCAGGAAACTGACATCTCTACGATGTTTTCTCTCCTACTTGAGAAAAGAGAAGGGCATCGACTTACAGTTAGAGAAGATCTATCTTCCTAGAAGTGAGAAAAAACTGCCTGTTTACCTGACTACGGAGGAAGTAAAACGCATTTTAGAACAATGTCCTGTTCAGGAGGAAAAAGGATTATTGGATTATACGATGATTCTCATCTCTTATTCGTTAGGATTAAGAGTCTCTGAATTAGTCGGCTTGAGAGAGGATTATATCTATTTAAAAGGCGGATATATCAAAATACTAGGAAAAAGAAGCAAAGAACGAATTCTTCCTCTCAGTGAGGAATGTTCGCTAGCGATGACCTATTATGAAGAACAATACCGGAAGAAGATCAAAGACAATCCGCTATTGTTCTTTGTCCATCCTGACGGAAAACAGGTTAGCAGACAGTACTTTTTCCTTCAGCTGAAGAAATACGCTAGCCTTGCTCATATCGATAAGAAGATATCTCCTCATACTCTGCGCCATTCCTTTGCTACCGCATTATTGACAAACGGGGCTGGACTTGTTCAGGTCAAAGCCTTATTAGGGCATGAAGACATCAGAACGACGGAGATCTATACTCACATCACACAGACAAAAGAGAAGCAAGAATACGAAAAAGGCATGAAGAAAAGCAGAACGAAAAATCCAATTCATTGAAAGAAAAGAAAGAAAAAGTTAAAATGAAGACAAGAGAGGAAACTACAATGAAAAAATTCAAAAGAATGTTCGTCATCGTCATGGATTCCGTCGGAATCGGTGCAGAACCCGATGCGGACAGATTCTATAACGGTGACCATAACGATGTCGGCTCCAACACATGGGTGCACATCGCAGATAAGATGAACGGCTTACATGTTCCCACCATGAACGCCTTAGGCATTCATGATCTCGCAGATGTAAAAGGAACCGAGAAAGTCTCTCATCCGAACTCCTATGTTCAGACATTGAGAGAAAGAAGCAACGGAAAAGACACCTTGACCGGTCACTGGGAAATGATGGGAATCTTGACCGAAAACCCGTTAGTCACCTTTACCGATACGGGATTCCCGAAAGAACTCATGGATGAGCTTTCTAAGAGAACCGGAAGAAAGCTGATCGGAAACTATTCCCAGTCCGGAACGGTCATCTTAGATGAACTTGGAGAAGAATCCATCCGTGAGAAAGCCCTGATTGTCTATACCTCCGCTGACTCCGTCCTTCAGATTGCTGCCAACATCGATGTCATTCCTCTCGAGGAATTGTATCGTGACTGTGAGATTGCCCGTGAAATCACAATGAAAAAGGAGTGGAGAGTAGGAAGAGTCATCGCCCGTCCTTTCGTCGGAACCGAAAAAGGTCACTTCAAGAGAACCACTGACAGAAGAGACTATTCTTTGGAACCGGACGGCAATACATCCTTAGATGACTTAATCAAGAACGGAAAAGAAGTCATCGCAGTCGGAAAAATCCACGATATCTTCGCCGGACGCGGAATGAACGAATCCTATCATATCGATAGCAATCATGACGGAATGATGAAGACACTCGACATTGCTAAGAACAGAGACTTTGAAGGACTCTGCTTTGTGAATCTTGCTGACTTCGATGTTCTCTATGGACATAGAAGAGATCCTATCGGTTATGGTAAGTGCATCGAAGAGTTTGATCAGGACCTCAAAGAGATTCTTGATGTATTGAAAGAAGACGACTGCCTCATGATCACTGCCGACCACGGAAACGATCCTACCTGGTGGGGAACCGATCATACCAGAGAAAGAGTCCCACTCATCTCTTATTCTCCTTCTTATGCTTACGGAAGACTCATTGAGGAAAGGGATACCTTCGCCTGCATTGGAAAAACAGTTCTTAAGAATTTTGATGTAACTCCGAGCGAGAATGAAATCGGAGACATCATCTCTGAATTGTTAGATGACTAAAGATAATTAGTAAAATATTAGTACTAAATAATAACTAGCAAATAAAAATGATGTTAGTTATTATTTAGTACTTTTTTATTACTAATTTTGAAATGTATGAAATTAAGTACTAATTTCTCAAGATTAAACTTTTTTCTTCGTTAGTAATAATATAGTACTAGATAAATACTACTTATTTCGTTTCTTTTTTATTTATTAACATAATATCCATTATACGTACTTAGTTATATATTGAAAAAAGGCCTGTTTCCAGACCTTTATTGAAATAGTATCACTCAATTAGAATTTAATTTGTAGTATTTATCTAGTACTAATCTAATACTAAATATATTCATCAGCTAAGACGAACATGTGAGCTTGTTTAGTGAAAACTAGTGTATCATTAATTTAGTAATTATCTAGTACTAAATTATAACTATTACTAAAACTATTTATTAGTCTTTATTTAGTACTAATTTTCTGCTAAATACTGAATCAAAGAATAGGCAAGTCTTCCTGCCTCATTGCTGGCAGCGACAAGTCTTGCATTGTAGGTGTCTTTGTTGGATTCGCTGTTGGGATCATCGGAGATGGTACGGATGATGATGTACGGTTTCTTTGCCATGTGTGCGACCTGACCAACTGCAGCAGATTCCATATCGCAGGCAACAGGGTTATCGAAATTCTCATAGATATCAGAACTGAGGTTTTCTTTTGTGACAAAGACATCGCCAGAGACAATAAGACCAGTCTTGATGTTGTCATTCTTCAAAGAGGAAGCATATGCGAGAGCTCTCTCATCACAATCGAAGTAAAGAGGCATCTGACACATCTGTCCCTTCTTATATCCGAATGCAACAACGTCAACATCGTGATAGCAGCATTTTGTCGCAATCAATGTCTGTAACGGCAAGACCTCTTTTGAGATGCTTCCCGCAACACCGATATTGATGATTTCGTCGATATGGAAATCCTGTAAAAAGGCGCCAAGTCGATAAGCCATGCTGACCTTACCGATTCCGCCGATCATACCGTAGATGATATAGTCATTCTCCTCTAAGACAAGAAAGTCAGAGACTTTTCTTACATTCTTTTTGTTTTGGAAAAGTCCGTCGAGTTCTTCTTTCTGAGCGGCGACTACTAAATAATGCTGGCCCATTAGAATTCTTTGACCTGCTTCTTTCTGCGTCTATAGACAGGTTCTTCACTCACTTTGACAATCTTATGCGGAACATCCTTGTAAAGCTGATCGAAACCGACTCTTTCTCTTTCCTCTTTGGCAAAGAGCTGAACGACGATATCTTTGCAGTCGATGAGAATCCAGTTGGAATCGTTTCTGCCTTCGACATGGTCGACTTCATGATAGTTGTCATAGATAGCATCCTTAGCGCTCTGGACTAAGGCTCTGAGTCTTGTCTCGTTCTTTGCGCTTGCGACGACATAGAAAGAGACGAACGGAGAATTGTTTCTCACATCATAGACGACGACATCCTCTCCGAAGTTATAGGAGAGGTCTTCCGCGATGTGAAGCGGCCTTTTGTTTGTAATTGAGCCCTTGTCAGCAAGGACAAACTTCTGTGTTGTGCTTTTCTTTAACATTTCTGTTACTCCTTGTTATTCAGATAATAGCGATACTTCTCTTTACAGAGGAAGTATTCGTTGTAATCGATTTGTTTTTTCTTGAAAAATTCTAACTGCTTTTCGACAAGATAGAGAAACCCATCATCTAGGTTCTCCATGCATCTTCTTCTCTTCTCTTCCGTTTCGAATTCTCTAAGCGGCTCTACTTCATCAGCAGAATATAGGCATTTCATATACTTTGTCATCTCCGCTTTTCCGGTGCAGTGATACTGAATCATATCAACGACATCTTTCGGAACATGATAGAGTGTCTTAGCAAGGTATGCGCCGATAAATTCATGAAGAGCGAAATCCGGGCAGGGTAGGAAAGAAGGGTAATGTTCTTTCATGATCTCTAACGCCTTCTCTTTATTGTAGTCTTTAGCCATATCATGAAGAAGTCCGGCATGATAACAGAGAATCGGATCCAGTCCGTTTCTTTGTGCCATTTCATAGGCAGTCTTTGCAACAGAGACAGAATGCAGATAACGGTGCGTAGAGATCATCGCTTTGATATCCATCATAAAATATAAGGCTTTATCTCCGATGAGGTCTAAGACCGGTTTCTGACACCATAGATAGTTTCCGTGAACGGTTTCTTCTCTTTCTCTTTTTCCGAAATATCGGATCTGAGAATAAGGGTGTCCTTTTTTCTCATCCGAACTCAGCACTAAAACATTCGGCCAAGAGGATAAGAAGGAGTCGATATTTCCGCTCATCAGTTCATCAAGCAAGGATTCCTCCAATACAACATAAGAGGTATCGCTTATGCTATTCAAGAACATGACTATGTCGTTATAAGTTGAAATACTGCGCTCATCAATTTTAGCATCCGGATAAAGGGATTGTATCATTTCTTTTTTTTGACTGTTATCGTTCTTGCCAACAGGAAGAAAGATTACATTCACATCCTTACCTAGAACAGGAAAGTATAAAGCAGGGTCTTGTAGAAAGGCAGTGTCGCTATTGACGATAGGATCGAACGAAGAAAGATAATAGAAGAGAGACATTACTTTTTCACGCTTGTGCTTTCCAAAGAGACTTCGACAGGCTCAGGGACATAGCATTCGATCGTCTGACCCTTCTGGAGGAATTCGACGAAGAGAAGACCGTTTACGACAAGGCGAGCATTATCTTTGCCATCCGCTTTGAATGTCACTTTCTTCATGGATTTGATGGAAGAGATCTTATTGCTTCTGACATCGGAATTGACATTGCCTGCGATGCTGTCAAAGAGGCTATCCGCCTTATTGGTCTTGCATCTCTGAATGGTAAGGTCATTGGATTTATAGAAGGTGAAGTTCGTCTTATCGCCGGAGACAAAGTCGATCCTGCAAAGGTTAGACAGGATGAAGGACTGACCTTCTTTGGAGGAATAGTTCTCCGGTCTTACTTCGCTTCTGGGAAGGACATATTTGACGATTTCAGGCTCTACAAAAGAGACGATGGAAGAAGAGTTGTAGATGCCAGGAGTGTCGTAAAGGAAGGAATTCTCATCTAACGGGATGGAGATAACGTCCAAAGTGGTTCCAGGATAGGGAGAGGTGGTAATCATCTTCTCTGTGGAGTTGGTATAACCCATCAAAAGACAGTTGATCAACGAGGACTTTCCGACCTGATAGGCACCGACAAAGTAGACACTCTTTCCGTTTCTGTTCTTCTCGATGGAAGAGACGAGAGCGTCGATGTTGTTTCTGTGGTTTCCGCTAGAGGTGATGAGGATATCGATCGGATGATTTCCGTCTTTTTCCATCTTCTCTTTGACGCGGTCGATGATGTATTCGTCGGAATAATCCTTCGGCAATAAATCTCTCTTGTTCACAATTACAAGGAAACGTTCCGGAAGGAACTTGTTGATGCCCTTTAAGAAGCTTCCCTCTAAGGAAAAAGCGTTAAGGACATAGCAGACAAGGGCATTCTCCTCTTTGGCACGAGAAAGGATGGTCACGTAATCGATGGTGAAATCACCGCTTGCCTTGTATTTGGAATAATGGCGAAGCTTATAGCAGCGTTCGCAGAGATTCTCTTGATCGGATTCCAGCTTCTCTTTCGGGATATATCCGACTTCATTTGGATCCTGATCCTGAAGGATGGCACCGCATCCATAGCAGCGCTTAACTCTGATTTCAGCAGTGACACCACTGCTCTTCGTTTTATGGAAAAACATAGAATTTTCTCCTTTCTTTTCTTCTATTCTATAATGAAACAGATTTATAGGCAAAATATTTACTTTTTATTGCGTTCAAAGAGATCAAAGAGGGATAACTGGGTATCGGCAATGTCCGGTTTGGCATTGACTTTCTTTGTCTTCTGAACAACAGGCTCTTCTACGAGCGTATCTTTTCCGATGACAGAGCCGAAGTCGTTGAATCCTAAGACATTGGATTTGCCAAGCTTATCGAGGTTCTCTCTCAGCTCGGAATTCGGAGCGTTCGGAGTGAGGGCATCGATATTGACAGCGAAGGAAGAATCCAAGGTAGTGACAGAGATCGGATTGCGCTCGTCTTTGTTTCTGCTTACCTTCTGTAGCGTGATGACCGTCCACGGATTCTTCTTCAGAATCTTGATGAGGTTGGTCTTGAAGGCAAGACGCTCGGAAGTCTCCACTTCCTGAGAACGAATCAGTCTTGCACCTCGTCTATCACCGATAAGAAGAAGGAGGCATGCCTCCTTGCTATTCAATGCGACAAGGGAGACAAGAGGAGCGTTCTCAATGCCGGAAGAGATAGCTTTTACACCCATGGCGGAAGTCGAGACAACAGGGATATCCCCTTCGTTGAAACGGCTGACACGGCCTAAGGAATCACAGACGATGACATCGCTGTTTCCGCTGGTGATGGCGACATCGACAAGAGCATCATCTTTTCCAGTGATCTTGCAGGCGCGAAGCGGTCTTCTTGTCAGAGCACTCTGCTCAAATTCACTCAGTGCGGTTCTCTTAATTTTGTTCTCTTTAGTGAGCATGACAGCATATAGACCCGCTTTGAATTCATCGATACGGAATGCTTTGACAATTCTTTCCTCAGCTTTTAAAGAGATGAGGTTATTCAAATGCTTTCCTTCCTCTTTCCACTTTAAGTCGGAAAGAAGGTGGATCGGCAAGTAGGCGTAGTTTCCGGTATTGGTAAAGAGAAGAAGAGCCTGATGAGTATCGCAGAGACCATCATAGACAAGACGATCACCGGGCTTCATCTTCGGAAGATTATATGGGTCGTTCTCGGAGATGTTCTTCAAAGCGGCCTGATAGGACTTCACACTGGTACGCTTTGCGTATCCGTCATTGGTCACACAGACATAGACATCCTCTTTGGCGATGAGCTTTGTCTGATCAACAGCATCAAAGGATTGTTTTTCCTCGAGAATGAGTGTTTTTCTCGGCTTAGAGAACTTCATTCTGACTTCCTTTAAGATGTCAGCAATCGTCTTATCGAGCTTGTCCGGATTATTCAGAATCGCTTCGTATTTTGGAATTTCGACATTGGTAAGCTGATTCTCTTCGTTTCTTAAAGCGACGATATCGGTATTGCTAAGACGGTATAAAGGCATCATAGCGATGGCTTCTGCCTGTCTATCCGTAAATCCGTAATCGTTCTTAAGCATCGTCTTGACGCCTTCTTTTCCAGAGCACTTTCGGATTTTATCGATGATCTCATTGAGAATCGAATAGGCCTTCATATAGCCAGAGACGATCTCAAGGCGGTCTTTGCAGGTCTTTAAGTCATACTGATAGGCTTTGGTTGAGACTTCTCTCTGATGGTTAAGGAAGGAGTCAATCAAGTCGATCAAAGGCATTTTCTTCGGATGGCCGTGATCGATGGCAAGGAAGTTGCAGCTGATCGTCGTTCTTAATGCTCCTTTAGACTGAAGATAGGTAAGGATATCATTCGGATCGGCACCGTTTTTGATCTGAATAACGATGTTGACATCATCTTTTGCGGATTCATCGATGATTTCGGAGATGTTATCGAGATGATCGGTGTCCTTTCTCTTTACGAGTGCGGCGACAAAGTCTTTCTTGACCGTACCATAAGGAAGTTCTGTAATGACAATGGCATTTTCGCCTTCGTCGATATGAGTGCGGCAGTAAAGATAGAAATTGCCACTTCCAGTCTCATAAATTGTCTTCAATGTCTCTTTATCATCGATGACACCGCCGGTCGGAAAATCAGGGCCGGGGATAAACTGCATCAAATCAACAAGAGAGGTCTTCTTGTGGTTGAGACGATAGATACAGGCGTCAATGACTTCAGAAAGGTTGTGAGGAGGGATATAGGTTGTGCTTCCGACAGCGATACCGCTAGTGCCATTGACCAAAAGGTTCGGGAATCTGGCAGGAAGAACAGTCGGTTCTAAGGCCTTATCATCAAAGGTCAAGACCATCTTGACCGTATCCTTGTCGAGATCCATGCAGAGATATTCGCTCAGCTGGGAAAGCTTAGCTTCCGTATAACGGGATGCGGCGGCAGGATCGTCATCCTGAGAGCCGTTGTTTCCCTGGAAAGTGACAAGAGGCGCTTCCATCTTCCAACTCTGGGAAAGGTGGACTAAGGCATCATAGATAGAGGCATCTCCATGAGGATGGAAATGTCCCATGACATTACCGACGATCGTAGCACATTTGATAGTAGGCTTGCTATAAAGATATCCCTTATCAAACATATCGAAAATGATACGGCGCTGAACCGGTTTCAAGCCGTCTCTGGCGTCCGGGATGGCACGGTCTGTGATGACTTCCTTCGCGTAGCGGTTGAATGCTCCGATAAGGACATCGCTCATATCGCTGTCGACGATGTTTTCCTGATAGGTGGGCTTAATCGTTTTTTTACTTTTCATTCTTCATCACCTCATTCGTAAATGTATCGACGACAGAGAAGTCGATGTTATTGTTGATCCAGTCTTTTCTACGGTCAGCATCCTTGCCTAAGAAGAGGGATACTTTATCACCGGTATCGTCATCATCTTTTAAGGAGACCTTGAGCAGTTTTCTGTGTTCCGGATTCATGGTGGTAGAGGAAAGCTGCGTGTAATCCATTTCGCCAAGACCTTTATAACGGTTGATTCTATAGTTGCTTCCGATATTCTTTTTCGCCTCTTCTAGCTCTGTATCATCATAACAGTAGATTTCATTCTTGCTGTTGTAGACACGGTAAAGAGGAGGACAGGCGATATAGAGGTTTCCATTCTCAATAAGGGGCTTCATATGGTTATAGAAGAAGGTGAGAAGGAGAGACTGAATGTGACTTCCGTCATCATCGGCATCGGTCATGATAATGACCTTTCCGTAATGGATATCGCGGATTTTGAATTCTTTTCCGTATCCGGCACCGATTGTGTAGATAAGAGTGGAAATCTCACGGTTTCCAAGTAACGCCTTCGCATCTTCAACTTCGGTTGTATTCTTCGGTTTTCCTCTTAACGGAAGAATCGCCTGATGTTTCGGGTCTCTTCCTTTCTTGGCAGATCCGCCTGCGGAATCACCCTCAACGATGAAGAGCTCATTCTGCATATACTCCTTGCTAGAGCAAGGTGTAAGCTTCGTGGAGATTTCATAGTCAAGGCTCTTTCCTTTGAGAAGATCTCTTTCCTTCTTTCTCTCGGCTTCTGCCTTATCTCTTGCTCTCATTTCGTTCATCGTCTTTTTGACGACTGCTTCCGCTTCTTGCTTGTTCTCGACAAGGTAATAGGCTAATTTGTTCTCAATGACAGAATCCGTGGCATTTAAGGCCTCTTTTGTGCCGAGTTTTCCTTTGGTCTGACCTTCGAACTGAAGAAGATGCTCTGGTACCCAGACAGAAAGAATGGCAACTAAGCCCTCTCTTAAGCAGTCTCCATCTAACGGAGAGTTGGATTTGAACATCTGATTGTTGATTCCGAACTGATTGTAGCAGCTCGTGATTGCCTTTTTAAGACCAGTGACATGATATCCGCCGTCACCTGTTCTGACACCATTGGCAAAAGCAATGATCTTCTCATCATAGGAGTCTTTGAGAAAGCCAAAGACAACTTCCACTTTGATGCCGCTTTCCGTGCCTTCAAAGTGCATAGGCTGAGTCAGGGTAGCCTTTTGGAAGATATGACGGTTATAGTATTCGACAAGACCATTCTCGTAATAGAAGGTGTTTTCACGATCTGTTCTTTCATCCTTGAGATGGAAGACAACACCTTTTGTAAGGCAAGCCTGATCATCAAGATGATTGGCGATACGCTCATAATTGAACGTGATGTCCTCGAAGATCGTGTCATCCGGAAGGAAGCGGACATTGGTTCCACGCTTGGTAGTCTTACCTAATTCCTTGATGCCGGAAAATTTGCTTCCACCCTTTTCAAAGCGGGCGAAGTGATCTACGCCATCGCGGTAAGAATGGACTTCCATCCAAGTGGAAAGCGCATTCGTGACAGATGCACCGACGCCGTGTAAACCGCCGGCGCTCTTATAATTGGATTCATCGAACTTTCCGCCGCCATGGAGCGTCTGATAAACGATCTGGAAGCCGTTCATCTTCTCTTTGGCGTTATAATCGTAAGGGACGCCACGACCCTGATCTTCCACTTCCAAAGAACCATCGCTATGGATGGTTACTGTAATGTTTTTTCCGTGTCCTTCGTTCGCTTCATCCACTGCATTGTCAACGATCTCCCAAACGAGATGGTGAAGACCCAATGTGGATGTCGAGCCGATATACATACCTGGTCTTTCACGGACTGGTTCTAGTCCATGAAGAATGGTTAAGCTTTTTGCGTCATAAGTTGTGCCCATAATAAAAAACCTCAAACATTATTTTACTTGTAAAAAAGTTGAAAATAAAGCATTTATCGATATAATACTTGTGTTATATATAAATATTTATTTATGGAAACTTTTTACACTATTTTATTCGCAGTCATCTCCGCCATTCTTGCCTATCTGATCGGTAGCATTCCAACGGCAAAAATCATCGCCAGAAGCCATGGTGTCGATATCACCAAGGAAGGAAGCAAAAACGCTGGCGGCACCAACGTCGGACGAGTGATCGGCAAGAAGGCAGGAATCCTGACGATGGTCCTTGACATGATCAAGTGCTATCTCCCTTGCCTTGCTGTCCTATTGCTTCTTACATACGCTCCCTTATCCATCTCTGATTTCTCCTACCGCAATGAGATTTTCGTATCCATCACAGCCCTTGCTGTCGCCTTAGGCCATTCCTATCCAATATTCGGACACTTCAAAGGTGGCAAATGTGTTGCCTGCTTTGCAGGATATGTTCTCTTCGTTTCCCCTATCCTTGCTGTTGTTGGAGCTAGTATCTTCTTCTCCGTTTTCTTCCTTAGAAAGAGAGTTTCCCTCGCTAGTCTTATCGGTGCTCCGATGACATTGCTCCTCTCCTGTGTTCCTGCTATCTTGGATCTTACGGTGCTTCAGGATAAAACGACATTCAATGGCGGACTTTACTTCACTAGCACCCTCATGCTTCATCTTAGCTTTGTAACGACTGTCTCGATGCTCTTATTTGTTTCCATGATTGTCATCCGTCATAGATCAAACATCCAAAGATTGGAAAAAGGTATTGAGCCTGAAACTCATTTCAAGAAAGACTAAAACAAATTCATCATGCGAGACAGAATCTTCTGTCTCGCTTTTTCTTTGCGGAAACAGAACAATAAAAAACCTCTTCGGCTGATAAACCAAAGAGGTTTTACTATTAGCGTTTCTTGTTTCCGTTCTTCTGTGCCTGCATGACGTTTCTCATAGCGGCATTGACCTGTGCTTCAGAAGGAGTACGGCCCATAGAAGAGTACAAGGCTCTGATCATTTCCTTGTTGATGGGAGGGTTCTTGTCCAATTCCTTCTTCACAAGCTTTCTGCAGATGAAGAGGCCTAAGACAGCTCCAAGGATAAACGCAAGAATCGGAACGACAATCTGTGCCCAAAGTGGCATAATATCATTTCTCCTTTCGTTAATAAAAATGCCGGAGTTCTGCTCCGGCATTCAGATTTCAAAATTAAGCTCTGGAATCGTAGGCGCCGTCAGCAGTGGTAACGACAATCTTGGTGTTGTTCTTGACGAACATAGGAACGCGGATCTTGTATCCAGTCTCCAAGATAGCTTCCTTTGTTGCCTTATTGACAGTGTCACCTGCGACAGCATTGTCATCCGTATCAGTGATGAGAAGGGTGACCTTTGCAGGCAATTCAACGCCGAGGAGTTCCTGGCCATAGAATGTGACAGTGATGGGGTTTTCAAAGGAGATGAAGTTCATTTCCCAAGTAAGTCTGTCCTTCGGGATGGAGACTTCATCAAAAGTCTCGGAATCCTGGAAGTGAACCAAACTTCCGTCATCATACATAAGGTTCATGATTCTCTTATCGAGATAAATCTGTTCAACCTTGATGTCACCATTGTAGGATTTTTCCATAATGGAACCTGTTCTGAGGTTCTTGGCCTTGATCTTAACGATCATGCCTCTCATAGCGGTCTTATTGTGATCAATGGACAAAGAAGTGAAAATATCATTTCCATCCTTAAAGGATTTGCCCGGTCCACAATCGCCGATCATAATCATGTCTGCCATCTTTTTGTCCTCCTAGATTGCAACTACGAATTTATTTCTTTTCTTCGTGAAGGGTCTTCTTATTGCACCAAGGGCAATATTTCTGAGTGTTGAAACGATCGGGATGAGCCTTCTTGTTCTTCGTGGTGATGTAGTTCTCATGTTTGCATTCTTTGCAACGGAGAATGATATTTGCACGTTTTTCAGCCATTTTGTTAGTCCTCCTAAAAAGTAAGCCTTACTATTATATAGAGCAAGAGAGAAGTTTTCAAGGAAAAGAAAGCAATTTTGAGACACTTTTGCGCTTGTTTTATTAAAAGCACTGTCTTCTATGTTCAAACCAGAAGAAAGATAACCGTTTCTATTTCTTTTGTGTTTCTTCTTTTTCATACACATTCTTCAATATTTATCCGTTCTTTTATTATAAATTTCCTTTTCTTTTTCGCCGCTTCGTTTACAATATTGTCATGGACAAATATCAGTTTACAATCGGAAATCTTCCTATTGGAAAAGATGTTCCGATCTCTATCCAATCGATGTCAGATATCAAGACTGAACATATTGAAGAAAATATTGCTTTGACCAATGAACTCTCTTTATGCGGACTTCAGATGATGAGATTTTCTGTGCTGGATGAAAAAGATGCTCTTGCTTTGAAGGAAATCAAAAGACAGGTTGATGTGCCTATTGTCAGCGACATCCATTTCCTGCCAAAGCTTGCCTTTCTCTCATTGGAGAGCGGAGTAGACAAAATCCGTATCAATCCTGGCAATTTTCCTTCTCTTTCCTTATTAAGAGAACTGATACATCAATGTAAGAAAAGGAACGTGGCTATCCGTATCGGAGTCAATGCTGGTTCTTTGAATGCGTACCGCGGAAAAACGAACAGTCCTGTCGATGATATGCTTCTTTCTTTATCGGACAGTTTAAAAGTCTTCAAAGAGGAAAACTTCACTCATCTTGTCCTTTCCTTGAAGACAAGTGATCCAGACGAGATCAAGGAACTATATACAAAAGCCTATGACTTATATCCATACCCACTTCATATCGGCTTGACGGAAAGCGGACTCTCCCTTAACGGTGCAATACGTACCACATATGCACTTACCGACCTTCTGAAAAAAGGTATCGGAGATACGATACGTATTTCCTTAGCGGATAGCAGAAAACAGGAAATCAGAGCCTGCAAAGAGCTTCTGAAGCTGACGGGAAGAAGAAAAGACGTACCTACTCTTATCGTATGTCCATCCTGTGGAAGAACTCTGATTGATTTAAAAGAAGTCGCAAACCGTGTTCAGGATAAACTCGATTACGTAAATAAGGATGTAAAAGTTGCGGTCATGGGATGCCCCGTCAACGGAATCGGAGAAGCCAAAGATGCCGATTTCGGAATCGCAGGAAGCGGAAAGAAGGATGTCTATCTTTATTTTGAAAACGGAAAAGAGATAGGACTATACGAAAAAGAAGAAGCTATAAGACTTCTCTTTGAATCCATCGACAAAAAAGAAAGGCCCTGAGAGTTCTCAGAGCCTATTTTTCACTTCTTTTTTGAATTGGTAGGACGATCCATATGGAAGTCCTTGGCGTTTCCGCCGTTTTTGACGATGTTGGTCAAAACGATTTTACGTCTATGTTTGAATTTGACAAGATCAACAGCTTTCTTGACCTTTTTCTTATAGCCGGGCTTAACCTTTCTCGACTTGTTTTCGTTCACGGCATGACGGATCTTCTTCTGAAGGACATCGGAATCAGCTCTGTCCTTCTTTCCAAGATTGCGGAACTCATAGGCTCCCTTGTTCTTCTTCAGATTTTCTTTTGTCAGCGTGAAGGAGTCGAAGTTTACGTTTCTTCTGACAAGATCTTTAACCTTTTTGACAGAATCCTCGTCATCCATCGTATAGAAGACATAGGAATCACCAGGTGCAGAGAATCTACCTGCTCTTCCTGCACGGTGGAAATAGTAGTCAGAGTCTTTCGGTAAATCCAACGAAAGGATGACTTCGACATCCGGAATATCCAATCCGCGGGAAACATAGTCTGAAGCCAAAAGAAGATTTTCCTCATCCTTACGGAAACTATCGAGGGTCTTCTTGATTTCTCTCTTGTCTAAACCTCCATGAACAATCAGGTGATGACGGTGAAGCTTTTTCAGTTCCTCGCTGACCTTATAGAGTTCCTCTTTGGTAGAGACAAAGGCGATTGTCTTAAAAGGAGCAGCCTCGGACATAAAGAGATCCAAAGCCTGGGCCTTGCTGTTTGTTCTGATATCAACTAAATGATGCTTGACGCTTTTTGAAGTGATGGCATCTCTGACATCCACAACCGATTCAATAGCAAAGGTCTTCTTGACTCTTTTGATATCCTGTTCATTCAAAGAGGCGGAGAAGAAGGAAATCATATGGGCTTCCTTCTGTTTCTTCAGAGCTTCCAAAGCGTCCTTGAATCCATCAAAAGCGACCATGTCACCTTCATCGATGACAACGCGTTTCAGCTTATTGACAGGATAATGAGAACATAAGGAAGGATAGAGTTCCGGAGTGATAAGAACAACATCCGGTCTGCTTCTCTTGAAGTCATTCTGAGAATAGATGGCTTTTACCGCATCGGGCTTAAAGCTCATTCTAAGCGTGAATTCTTCAAAGACCGACTTGATCTGATCAAGAAGAGCAACCGTCGGAGAGATGATGACAGCCTGCACATATCCGTTATCCTCTAAATCATTCAAAATCGGCAAAGCATAGGCAAGAGTCTTGCCAGTGCCTGTCGGTGCTAAGGAAAGAACGTTATTCCCTTTCAGCATCAAAGGAATCGTCTTAGCTTGGACGGGGGACATCGAAACAAAACCATCTTCTTTCAGAATATCAAGAAGGTCTTTTTTCAATGAGGTTGAGCCAAAAGGCAATTCAGTATTCATAATCCACCTCTCTTTCAAAATAATTATTCAGATTCTTTATCGACAAAACGGATACCGAGAATATCCGTGTCACATGTCGGAACACGGCTCGGGCAGCTAGACATCGGCTCAAAGGCTTTGAGGTTCTTGGGGAAAGCGACAACATCGCGGACATTGTCTGTTCCGGCAAGTTCCATGGCAAGACGCTCGATACCGATACCGAAGCCGCCTTCCGGAGGAACACCGTATTTCAGAGCTTTGACAAAGAAGCCAAAGCGGACATTGATATCCTCTTCACTGAGTCCTAAAAGGCTGAAGACTTTCTCCTGTGTCTCAGAATCATAGATTCTTAAAGCACCGGAAGAGAGTTCAACACCATTGAGGACAGTATCATAGGATGTAGAACGGATCTTGGTAGGATCCTCATCAAGATAATGAAGATCTTCGTCGATCGGTCTAGTGAAAGGATTGGACAAAGAGACAATATTGCCTTCGTCATCTCTTTCAAATAACGGCCAGTTGATGACAAACAAAGGCTTGTAGTCATCCTTCTTGCAAAGGCCGAGAAGCTGACCATAGTAGCTTCTTAAGGCACCGAGTGCCCAGCAGGCCTTGTCCTTCTTCTCATCGGCGCAAAGGATGACAAGATCATCCTCGTTGAGAGAAAGCTGTTTTTGAAGTTTTTCAACGTTCTCCGGATTGACATTCTTTAAGATGTTACCGGTAAGAGCACCGTTTTCATACTTGAGATGGGTGACACCGAAGACATGGAACTTCTTAGCAAGCATGTTGTCGCTATCCATCTGCTTTCTAGTCGTCTCGTGTGCTCTATTAGGTACGACAAGAGCGATGACATTCTTACCTTCATAGGCCTTGAAGCCGCATCCCTCCAAGGAAGGAGTGACATCGTTAAGAAGCATATCGAAACGAAGATCCGGCTTGTCGCTTCCGTAAGAGTGGATGGCGACATCGTAGTCAAGACGGACAAAAGGCGGCAATTTCACGCCCTTGATCTTCAAGAACAGATAATCGAGAAGTCCTTCGATGACAGAAAGGACATCTTCTCTAGTGCAGAAAGACATTTCACAGTCGATCTGCATGAATTCCGGCTGTCTGTCCGCTCTCTGATCTTCATCACGATAGCAATGAGCGAGTTGGAAATAGCGGTCAGAACCGCTGATCATAAGGAGCTGTTTGTATAGCTGAGGAGATTGAGGAAGAGCATAGAAGCTTCCCGGATAGATACGGCTAGGAACAAGATAGTCTCTTGCCCCTTCCGGAGTGGACTTAATCAAAGTCGGTGTATCAATCTCCTGAAAATTGTTCTCATAGAGGTATTCTCTTGCATAACGGTTGATATCATGACGGATTGCAAGATACTTCTGCATGACAGGTCTTCTTAAATCGAGATAACGGTATAAAAGTCTCGTATCTTCACTGGCATTGGTATCATCTTTGATTTCGAAAGGAGTCGTTTCGCTCTTGGAGAAGACTTTGATCTCTTTGACGGAGATTTCAATCTGACCAGTAGGAATGTTGTCATTGGCGACTTCTCTTTTTGCCACAGTTCCTGTGACACTGACACAGTATTCGGTCTTCAACGGACACTTGTGGAAGAGTTCCGTATCGATATTCAGCTGTGTGATTCCGTATTTGTCTCTTAAATCGACAAAGCAAAGAGAGCCAAGATTTCTGACGGTGGATACCCAACCGCAAAGAGTGACTTCCTTACCGACATCCGACAGGCGAAGTTCGCCGCAAGTATTAGTTCTAAGCATATGTTCCTCCTATCAGCGGAAAAGTTCCTCTTCCGTGATATCATTCTGACTTCTCGTCTCCATGACTTTCTCCTGGATGCGATGGTCGCTTTCCACGATAAGGACAGATTTTGCATGTTTTCTGTCTGCCATCTTGAAGGCACCGCCCAAGGCTCTTGAATAAGAAGCGAACATGACGTTCTTACCTTTAGAGCGAAGTCGGTCTGCAAGATAAGAGGCATAGCCATCTCTTGCAAAATCGATGATGAAGTAATCCAAAGGCTTTTCTTTCTTGATTTCAGCCTTTCTCTCGTCGCTTAAAGCGATGATAAGACGCTCTACACCAAGGGAGAATCCGATGCCTTCCATATCCGGACCGCCGATCTGTTTCATCAAGGAAGAGTACTTTCCTCCTCCGCCGATAGCACCCAATGTCTTGTTCTCGGTATCGTAGAGTTCCCAGACAAGGCCGGTGTAATAATCAAGGCCTCTGACTAGCTCATCATCCACGACATATTCGATTCCGATACGATTGAGAGCTTCTTTGATGTTCTCGTATTCTTTCTTGTCTTCTTCGTTGAGATAATTTGTGATTCTCGGAGATTCCTTGGCAATGGCCTGATCAGCTTCAACTTTGCAGTCTAAGATACGTAAAGGATTTGTCTCCAATCTTCTTTTGCAGTCATCGCACATATTATCGATTTTAGGTTTGAAGTATTCGTAAAGTTCCTTCTTGTAGATTTCTCTTGATTCAAAGGAGCCTAAGAAATTGATTTTTGCCTTGACCTTATGTCCTAAAAGAGCTTCGCTCGAACGGACAGAAAGCAGGAAAGCGTCCAAAGTGGAAGAAAGGTCAATCTTGGTATCGATGAATTCGACACCGAACTGATTGAACTGACGAAGTCTTCCTGTCTGTGGTCTCTCATAACGGAAGACCTCTCCGAGATAGCAGAAGCGAAGCGGCATATCCGGAGAATTGTATAACTTGTTTTCAATGACAGCACGGGAGACAGAAGCAGTGAACTCTGGACGGAGCGTGTAGTTCTTATCACCTCTCTGTTCCAAATCAAACGTTTCCTTCTGAACGATATCAGAACTCTCGCCGACCGTTCTATGGAACAGGCGGTTCTCCTCAAAGAGAGGAAGCTCCACTTCCTCACAACCATAGTTATGAGCCTGTGACAAAAGGATGTCCTTCAATCCAAGAAGGACTTTCTCCTCTTCACCGAAATAATCGATTGTGCCACGCGGCCTTTTGATGATTTGTTCTGCCATATGAAAAATAGCCTCCAAAATTAAAACACAATATTATATAACAAAATAAGTAATAAATTAAGCGAAAGAAAGGAATCAGAGAGCACTAATGCGTGACTCTCTGAATCTGGAAGACGGATTTTACACCCATGAGCGTATGCATGTAATGTCCTAACTGTTCCTTATCACGGCATAAGACTGTCATAGCAACTGTTGTCGTGTTGTTGGAATTGTGAACTTTTGCATTGATCTTGATGACCTTAGCGTCACAAGCAGTCATTGTGTTAAGAATGTCGATGAGAAGGTTATTTCTGTCGTGGCACAGGACCGCCAAGTCGACAGGATAGGAGCCTTCACTCTTCTTATCCGGATTCCATTTGACTTCGATCAGTCTGGATTTGCAGTCATCCCTTAGAACATTCGGACAGTCACAGCGGTGAACTTTGACACCTTGACCCGTTGAGACAAAGCCGATGATATCGTCACCCGGAATCGGAGTGCAGCAGTTGGCAAGAGCAATCATAACGGTGTCACCGTTTTTCAGAAGGACAGAGTCATTCGTGTTCTTCTTGACCGTTCTCTGATTGATTCTCTCCGTAATCTGTTCTGCGGTCATCTTTCCATCGTATTCGATATTCTCGCATACGTCGATAATCTGATATGGGAAGACTGACTTATTGGCAACCATCAGAAGAAGATCGTCGCTATTTTCCGCGTGGAAGTTATCCAAAACTTTCTTCGTGTAAAGCTTAGATGGTTCGATGGTAATCTTTCTCTCACGGAGAGCATCCTGTAACGTTTGTCTTCCGCGCTTGAGGGCATCTTCTCTTACATAATCGGCATTTTGTTTCGCTAAGTATTTTCTGATCTTGTTTCTTGCGAAATTCGTATGTGCAATATTGAGCCACTCCGAGTTCGGAGAGGCGTTTTTGTTGTTGATGACTTCTACAATATCGCCTGTCTTCAAAGTAGTAGAAAGCGGTACCAAAGTACCGTTTACCTTAGTGCCCTGAAGGTGATCGCCTAAGTCGGAATGGATACGATAGGCAAAGTCGATTGGAGTGGAACCGTTAGGAAGACATACGACATTGCCCTTCGGAGTGAAGACATATACGTTGGCATCAAAAATATCATGGGAAAGCGTATCGACGTATTCCTTAGCCGAAGAATCCTTCCCTTCATCGGTCATAGAAACGAAGTCCTTGAACCAATGAAGCTGATTTTCAATCTCTTCCTGTTCTCTCTTGGCATCGTAATGAGAGCCCTCTTTATAACGCCAATGAGCAGCAACGCCACCTTCTGCCGTCTCATCCATCTGCTTAGTTCTGATCTGGATTTCAAAGACATGGCCAGTGCCTGTAATGACCGTCGTATGTAAGGACTGGTACATATTCGGTTTCGGCATAGCGATATAGTCTTTGAAACGGCCAGGGACCGGTTTGAAATTGGCATGGACGTAGCCTAAGATCTCATAACAGTTCTGTTCCGTCTCTGTGATGACACGGAGTGCCATAATGTCGAAGATCTGATCAAAGGAGTAGTGTTTGTTGTACATCTTCTTATAGATGGAATACACCGATTTGACACGGTCAGTGACAGAAAAAGGAATCTTGCTGTCTTTCAGTATCTGTGTCAATTCGTTCTTCAATTGTTCCAAAGCCGCATGTGCATTCTGAATCGACGAGTTCATCTTCTCTTCGATATCTTTGTACTTTTCCGGTTCCAGATACCATAAGGAAAGATCTTCCAATTCGGTCTGAACGTTGTATAAACCGAGTCGATGAGCGATTGGAGCATAGACATCCAAAGTCTCTTTTGAGATGCGAATCTGCTTTTCTCTTGGCTGGAACTGAAGTGTCCTCATATTGTGGAGTCGATCAGAAAGCTTGACGATGATGACACGGACATCCTTCGCCATAGCAACAAAGATTTTGCGATGATTTTCAGCGGTAAATTCGACATTCTTGTAATCAGAAAGTCTAGTAACCTTTGTCAAAGCCTCTACTAGGACGGCAACTTCTTTGCCGAACAGTTTTTCGATCTCCTCTTTGGTAGTGGGAGTATCCTCAATCGTATCGTGAAGAAGTCCAGCACAGATGGTGATAGGTCCTGCCTGAAGCTCAGCTAATATTTCAGCAACACCGATGCAATGTGAAACATAGGGATCACCACTTTTGCGGACCTGTCCCTCGTGTTTCTCATCAGCAAAACGATACGCTTTCTCAATCAAAGCCAGGGAATCAGCGTCGTGAATGTATTTAGAATAGATGGCTTTGACATCTTCGAATGTGTAGATGTGGTTTTGGATTTTCATATCAATACCTTAGTGACTATCTGACAGATTCAAAAGGCTCTTGCAGGGAAGACCGACCGTCTTTTCTCCGTGAAGTTCCTCAAGATTGATCAACGTAATGCAGCCGACCGGGATTCCGCCAGCCTGTTCAATCAGCTGTTTCAATGCCAAGAAAGTTCCTCCCGTTGCCATAAGGTCATCGACCAAAAGAACTCTTGCGCCCTTCGGGAAAGCATTGGCCGGAATCTCGATTGTTGCGGTGCCGTATTCAAGCTGATAGGTGACTTTATATGTCACACCAGGAAGTTTTCCGGCCTTTCTGGCCATGACAAATCCTTTGTGCATTTCATAGCCCATGGCTGCGCCGAAGATGAAGGCGCGGCTTTCCGGTCCGCAGATATAATCCGGTTTGAATTCTTCTGCCATTTTAGACAAATCCTTGATGCAGGAAGCGAATGCGTCCGGGTTAGCAAGCAAGGGTGAAATGTCCTTGAACGAAATGCCTTTCTTGGGGAAGTCAGGTGTGACTCCGATATATTTTTCATAATCCATAAAGAGTAGTCCTCCGATACGGGTATAGTATAACACCTTATTATTCATTTTTTAGCACAGATTTGTTTCATCAGTGCTATCATAAAGCCATGATTTATCTTCTATCTGATTTCGGCTTCTGTGCCGGCGTAAAAAACAGCATCGAGACCCTGAAAAGGGCTAAACAGGAACAGGATTCCGTCGTTCTTCTTTTGCCGTTGATGCATAACGAAATTGAAAACCGTAAGTTGAAAACAAGTTATCATTTCAAGGACAGAAAAGAAGACATTCAGGAAAGTGATGCTATCCTTTTCCCGGCTCACGGACATACATTAGAGGATGAGAAATGCTTCTCTTCTCATCCTTGTTATGATGCAATCTGTCCCGTCTTGAAAAAGCGTTATGGGATAGTGGGAAAAAGCGAAAATCTGACTTGGTATTACCTTGGAAAAAAAGAACATCAGGAAAGCATTTCTTTTCTATCCCATTTTCCTTTCATGATTTATGTTGATCCCGATAAGGAATATCCATGCATTAATGCAAAAAATAAGACAGGGCTTCTCGTTCAATCGACGATGTCGGAAGAAAAAGCATTGTCGTTCCAAGATTATTTATCCAAGAACTCTGATCTTCGCATCTCTCTTTTACCATGCCCTTCCTATCTGAAAAGAAAAAAAGACGCTCTCGATTTCTTAGCAAAGCATGATGCTACTACATTCGATGTCATTGTTCTTGGTTCTAAAACTTCATCCAACTGTGAACAGTTAGCAAAATCGATTCAGTTTTCTTTTCCGGAATGTTATGTAACACGTGCAAATTGCATCGATGACATCACCTTAAAAGAACTGAAAAAAGAAAACATTCTTCTTGTTTCTTCTACTTCTATCAGCAAAGAATCCGTTCTTGCAATCCGTGATTATCTTGATCAAACAAAAACCGGTCAAAAGACAAATTGACCGGTCTTATCATTTTTAAGAAAGCATCTCTCTTAATTTTTCCTTTGCTTCGCTTTCGAGTTGTCTGACCCTTTCTTTGGAAATGCCTAACTCTTCAGAAAGCTCACGTAACGTCCAAGGTTCTGAATCATCGTTAGGATAACGGTGGGAAATGATGAAGTTCATCATAGGAGTCAGACTTTTTCTTCCCTTCTCGAGTTTTTCCATCTGTTCCTTTTTCTCACAGACTTCCTGAGGGTTCATATCCGGACTAGGAAGATTATTCAGTGCGTTCTTTTCGTTATCTTCGTCTGAATCACCTTCCATCGACTTGACTTCCACACCGTTGAAGATCAAGCAGTTTTCTTCTATGTCCTTTGCCGTAAGTCCGTTATTCAGATAACTGGCCACTTCCTCAAAGGTAGGTTTCGTGCCATTTTTCTTCACCAGTTCATCAGATGCTCTGACAATCAGTCTATGGCGGTCCAATATTTGTTGGGGGAGATAGATCATTCTGGAATTGGCATTGAGAAAAGCGTACATAGCTCGTTTGATATAGGTGACAGCTAATGTGGAGAAAGCGTAGCCTCTTGCCGGATCAAAGTCCTTAATGGCTTTCGCAAGCGCCTGAGAGCCTTCCTGTATCAAATCCATCCTAAGTCCTCGGACACTCTTTTCTGAAGAGTTCGGAGCAGCATGTGAGGCGATTTCGGCTGCATATTTTATGACAAGACGGATATTCCCTTCGACAATGCTATCTAGTAGTGCAATCTTTTCATCACCTTCCGCAGAGTGATACTCCTTTATCTTTTCAAGATTCTCCTGAGAGGTGAATTTGGGGAACGTAGAGATTGAATCGATAAACATCTGGTAGGCATCTTTGCCATTGATGGAAGAACCGCAATCGACCTCATCAATGTCGAAGTCTTCGTCTAATCCGTCAGTAACCTTTTTCTCTTTGTTCATGCTTTCTGCTCCTTTATCGGATATCAAAATACTTTTCAAACGCAAATTTGTTTACATCAATCTCTGGATTGATTTTAGAAAGAACTTCAGACATTCCAATTAAGAACCCTAACTCTTCCACTTCATGCGGAAGTTCGATGTAATTGAGTCCGTATCGTCTCATCTCAAGTCTAGTGTGGTGAGGACAGTCTCCGGAAATATAGCAATCCGCTCCTAAGGAAAGAGCATCAAAGTAAGCGCCGGAATCACCTCCAGCAACAAAGGCGATATTCTGAATCTCTTCTTTTGTGCCTTTTAAGTAAAGGAGAAAGGGAAGAGAGTATTTGTCTTTTACTAAATCAAGAAGCTCCACCATGGAAAAAGGATGTGACAAATGACCTAATCTCATGAGTCCATCCGGAGCAACTTGAATATCTTTCACACCCAAGAAAGAAAGAAGAGTGTCATTCATACCCATTGCATCTTTATCAAAGTCAGTATGATAAGAATAAAGGGAACAATTCAGTTTTTCGACTTCCTGAGTCAAGTATATCTTTTTCGCATCGGAAGAAAGCACATCTTTCTTCTTCCCGAAAAAGAATGGATGATGAGTAAGAATCAAATCAGGCTGATACTTTTTCGCTTCCACAAGGACGTCCTCAGTGAAATCAAGGCAAAGAAGAACCTTTTTGATCTCTCTTTTGGGGTTTCTTTTACCGCATTGAAAACCAGGGAAATCCCATACTTCAGAAGAGGAAGGAGGAAAGCAAGAATTGATGCGGCTAATCAGACTGCGTTCATTCATATCGTGCTAATCCTTTCTCAATCATAGTCAACTCATCGGTTTTCGTTTCTCTGACATTTTCAGGAAACGAAAGAATATGTTTCTTCTGTCGCAACAGATATTCTTTTAATACCTCGTCATGATTTCTTAGTGGAAGAATCCCATAGGATAATTCCACTCCGTCATAAGTCATCTTACTCTCTTCTTTTTTCAAGAGAAGCATCGGATAATATCTCTTTTCATAGACATAGTGCCCGTCGATGACATGGTATTTTCTATCTAGAAGGAATTTCAAAGGGAGAGTATATTCGCTCTGCGGTTCGATCAACAAGTAGGAAATCTGGTTCAGTTTTTTCTCATGTCTAGAAAGAATATCATAGATGGTACCGCCTCCCATACCCATTATTGAAAGCATCGTGACATCACTAGGAAGAATATCGATGCCGTCTGTGAAAAGACAGGTAAGACCAAACTCTTTCTGTTCTGATATCGTATTCGATGACAAGGATAGAAAAGGACCTTTTTTGTTTTCACTGGCATAGACCTTCATATGGCTTCTGGCGAGCTCTTTTGCAAGAAGCCCGCTGTCTGCCCCAATATCCATGATGATCTGGTCCTTTGGAATCATCTGATAGGCGTCTAGTAGACGCGTAGACAAATCACTGATCACAGAAATCTTTCAAGAGCTTGCTTCTTGCAGGATGGCGAAGCTTCTTTAAGGCCTTAGCCTCAATCTGACGGATACGTTCTCTCGTGACGTTGAACTCTTTTCCGACTTCTTCCAAGGTGTGTGTTCTGCCATCTTCCAAACCATAGCGGAGACGAATGATACGTGCTTCCTTTTCGGTAAGCTGACTTAAAACCTCATTAATTCTCTCAGTCTCCATGGAACGATTTGCGTATTCATATGGAGAGATGTTATCTTTGTCTTCGATGAAATCACCGACGTGACTGTCTTCTTCTTCACCGACCGGTTTCTCTAAGGAAAGCGGATCAAGGGCAATCTGCTGAATCTCGCGGATCTTATTGGCAGAAAGGGTTCCGCCAAGTTCCTCAGAGATTTCTTCGGCAGTAGGATCGCGGTTGAGTTTCTGGACGAGCTTTCTCTGAGCACGGGTGATTTTGTTGATGGTTTCAACCATATGGACAGGAATACGGATGGTTCTTGCCTGGTCAGCCAAGGCACGGGTGATAGCCTGTCGGATCCACCATGTCGCATAGGTAGAGAACTTGAATCCTCTTGTGTAATCGAATTTATCAACCGCCTTCATCAAGCCGAGGTTGCCTTCCTGAATCAAATCGAGGAAATCCATACCGCGGTTGACATAATGTTTGGCAATAGAAACGACAAGCTTCAGGTTGCAGGTGATGAGCTGATCTTTTGCATCCTGATCGTGTTCTAAGACACGCTTGGCAAGTTCGACTTCCTGTTCTTTGCTCTCTAAGACCTGATACGTGCCAATGGAATGGAGATACTGTCTGACAGGATCTGCGTTTTTGACATCGGTAGCGACATAATAATCGTCATCGTCATCATAATCGGTATCATCGCGGTCATAGGAGTCGTCATCGTTGAAATCATCGCCATCATCAACCGGGTCAAGGACTTCATCATCTAAATTCTCATCGTCGGAATGGAGATTGTTGTCGATGAGGAATTCCTGTAAGTCAGCAAGGTCATCATCGTTCAATTCAAACTTTGAGATATATTTATCGAATTCTGTCTGTTTATAAATGCCGTTATTCTTTTTGCCAAGGTCCAAAAAGTGCTGTTTGATGTCATCGAGGCCCATCAATTCTTTGTTGTCATTGACAAGCTCAGAAATGGTCTTTTTGCCTTTTTTGCCTTTGGCCTGTTCGAGATTCTTCTGAACAAAGCTATCGATTTCCTCGTCACTGACGATATCAGCATCCTTATCAGCAGACACTTCGATGACCTTCTCAGAGATATCTTCTAATTCCGTGAACTCCTGCTTCTTTGCCTTCTTTGCGGTCTTTTTCGCTTTGGGTTCAGCAGTATCGGTATCAGAAACGGTTTCCGTTTTCTTCTTTGTCTTCTTTACTTGCTTGACAGGTTCTTTGATGTCAACATCAACAGAAACCTCTTCTGTTGCTTCTAAAGTCTTTTCTTTGGTTTTTTTCATTTTTGGACCTCACTATAAACATTATTATGGATTCTTTGCTAATATCAAGTAAACTAAGATATTTTTTTAGATTTTTCCACTGCATTTTCTAATTTTCGCTTTCAACTGGAACACTTCAATTTCCTCTTCTTTTGAGAGGAAGCCGGAAAGATTCTTTTTCTTTTCGAGTTTGTCCCAGCTTACATAAAGAGGATGAAGTATAAGATTCCCCTTTAGTGTTTCCATATCGAAGCAGTCATCGCTCAGCAATTTGATCTTCTCTATGAATTCCAATAAGAAATCGGATTCCGCTTCATTGAGATTACGATAGTAATTCGAGTTCGTCTCTTCATCTTTGAACAGCCCCAAGGGATCAGCGTCATCAACAGCCTCATCAGAAACGGCACTATGAGAAGAGATTTCATCACGGATAGCCTGATAATCAAGTTCTTTGAACGGTTCCTTGTTTCCAGGATGTCTTAGATATTCATCACCGATAAAGTTGACAAGTTTCGAAAGTGGAGGGAATACAAGATCCGTACGTGAACTCTGTAACTCCACTAAAGCATCATAAGAGTGAGTGAGTACGATAGCAATCGAGCATTCATTTTCGATCAACTGTGGGAGAAATCCTTCGGCTTCTGGAGATTTCTTTGCCATCTCAGTCAGAGAGAAAAGGATCTCACTCAGCTTATATTTCCCACTCCAAGAGCAACGGATGTTCGGTTCTACAGGTGTGGTTCTTCTTTTACGGTAAACAGTACCAGTGTTTGTACGTGGGATATAGCCATCATTCTCTTTCGGATTCTGGTTTACAATCGGCGTGCCGGTCTTATTGGAAACCGGTGCCATATTCTTAAGGACCTTTTCTAAGGTCGCCTTGTCCAAAGAACAGACACGGGATAAGTATTCGAGATCTTTTGCCTTTGAAATATCATCCAATGCCTCATAGTAGGGATAACGGTCACGTAAGAACTTCTGAATCTCAACCGTGTCCGTCAGCATTTTTCTGTCACCAAGAGTCCTTCTTAAGAAAAACAGGAAAGGATCACAAAGTCGGTTGAGTTGGCTAAGAAGCAACTCAGCGCCTTTTTCTTTTCCGTTAGTCAAAACTTCATCCGCATCTTTTCCGGTCTGGAACTTACGGACGATTCTAAAAGGCACATGGTTCTTCAATAATGCCTCTGCTGCTCTTTCCTCGCCAATCTGACCCGGTTCATCGCTATCAAGGCAAAGTCTTACCTCAACGGATAAATCTTTCAGAGCGTTGATATGTTCTTGAGTTAAGGCAGTACCCATGGTTCCACAGACAGCATAAAGACCGGAACGAACAACGGCGATGACATCCATGAATCCTTCGACAAGATAGATATAGCCTTTCCTCTTCGCATCCTCTTTCGCCTTTGAAAAATGATAAAGGATTTCATTCTTCTTGAACAAGACAGTCTCAGGATAGTTCACGTATTTAGAAGGACTTTGATCCTTTGTAAGAACTCGGCCAGAGAATGCAACAAGATGATCGTTGTTATCATAGATAGGGAACATGATACGATGGTAGTATCTGTCCTCCAGCTTAGCAGAATTTGAAAGTATTCCTGCACGAGTCAAAGTATCGATATCATACCCCTGCTTTCTAAGGCTATCGACAATCATCTTCGGATCATCTGGAGCATAACCGATTCCAAAATGGGAGATGACCTCTTTCGTCAGACCTCTCTTTTCTAGGTAGAGTTTTCCGTCAGTTCCAGACTTGCTATCCAAAACCAGCTGATAGAATTTATCGGCATCCTCTAAAGCTTTCAGTTCCTTCGGATAGTCTTTTTCAATACGAGGAACAAAGCTATTTTTTGTAAACTCATTCGGTAAGGGAATAGAGCAGATATCAGAAACGATTTTCAAAGCTTCAATCGGTTTGACATTCTTGTATTTTTTGACAAACTCAATAGAACTTCCATAAGAGTTGCAAGCCCAGCAATGGAAGGTGTTACGTTCCGGATTCACCTGCATGGAGGGATTGGTATCGTTATGGAACGGGCAGAGAGCATAGTAAATCTTTCCCTTCTTCTGAAGGTTATTGTAGCCCAAAAAAGTGGACACCACTTTCACGATGTCCGCTTTTTTGTCAACTTCCTTGAAAATGCTTTCGCCTGTCTTAGGATTGTTAGCCAAGATTAAACTCCTTATTTGACTTCGTTCTTATGCAGGAAAGCGTGGATATAAGAATCCAAATCAGAAATCTTGATTCTTTCCTGACTCATCGTATCTCTTTCACGGACCGTGACAGTCTGGTCCTCTTCACTCTGGAAATCATAAGTGACGCATAAGGGAGTACCGATTGCGTCTTCTCTTCTGTAACGTTTTCCAATGCTGCCAGTCGTATCGAAGATGGCATCATAATGATATCTAAGTTCATCGAATACTTTCTTTGCCTGTTCCGTAAGCTTGTTGCTTAAAGGCATGACGGCGACAGAATAAGGAGCAAGTTCCGGTGCGAAGTGCATAACGATACGGGAATCCTTGCCATCCTGGAGGGATTCAACATCATAGGCGTCACAACACAAAGCCAACATAAGTCTATCTAAGCCAAAGGAAGGCTCGACGACATGAGGAACGTATCTGGTATTGGTCTCAGGATCGAGATAAGTCAGATCCTGTGTGGAATACTGCATGTGCTTGGAAAGATCATAATCACCACGGCAGGCAATACCCATCAGTTCTCCCCATCCGATGGTCGGGAAATAATATTCAATATCGGTAGTAGCCTTCGAATAGAAAGCAAGTTCGGCAGGTTCATGATCACGGAAACGGACTTTTTCTTCCTTTAAGCCGAGTTTCTCAACGAAGGTTTTGCAGTTTTCTTTATAGAACTCAAACCACTTATCATCTTCGCCAGGCTTGAAGAAGAATTCGATTTCCATCTGTTCAAACTCTCTGGTACGGAAGGTGAAGTTGCCAGGAGTGATTTCATTACGGAAAGATTTGCCGATATCGACAATACCGATAGGGAGTTTTCTTCTGGTGGTACGCATGACATTCTTGAAGTTGACGAAAATACCCTGGGCGGTTTCCGGTCTTAAATAGACAACAGACTGCTTGTCCTCAGTGACACCGATAAAGGTCTTGAACATCATCTGGAACTGACGGATAGGAGTGAACTGATTCTTTCCACAGCTCGGGCAGGTGATTTCACCAGACTGCATCACATCATTCAGTTCCTGCTGAGTCATGCCATCAACATCAAGTTCCGGTTTCTGATCATGGATAATCTGATCGGCGCGGAAACGGGAATGGCAATATTTGCAGTCGACAAGAGGATCATGGAAATTAGCGACATGTCCTGTTGCTTCCCAGACTTTGGGGTTCATGATGATTGCTGGGTCAATCTGTACATTGTATTCGATTCCACGGACAAAATGACGGAGCCATAAATCCTTGACGTGATTCTTAAGCAAGGTGCCTAACGGACCATAATCCCATGAGTTGGATAAACCGCCATAAATATCGGAACCAGGATAAACAAAGCCACTAGTGATGAGATGGCTTGTCACTTCTTCAAATTTGATTTCTTTGTCTGACATGATATGTCTCCTTAAGTAGTTATATAAAACGACAATATTCTACCACATAATAAGGTTGCTGAATCTATCCTATCGCTTCTAATAGAAGAGAAAAAGATCGGATAGGCTTCAGATCAAAATAGTTGATGAGATGATTGAGCAGCTCAGAAAGAATTTCTTTACCTTCTTCTTTCGGGACTTTTTTCTTCAACAGGTCCGAAGTGATGGGCATGAATGCGAACTTCAGAATATAAAGTTTCGTATCAGATGAAATAGTCTCTTCTCCTTTGCAATCCGAGCAAAGGAATCCACCTTTGACTAGATTATACGAAATGATATTTTTCGTTTTTCCACACGATATGCACTTATCCGTGACCTCATCAATTCCAAGCGAGCGATAAAAGATGCCAAGAAGAAGAATAGAGTACGATAAGATTTCATCATGGTCCTTCAACGACGAGAGCAGATGATAAATATCATGGCTCGGATAACTGTCTCCGAAACGGAACAGGGATAATGATAATTCCTGTAAAAACATTAGAAGACAGGATTTCTGATAATCGAAGGCAAGAAGCGAGTTGTCTTCTACGACTTGGCAGGATGAGATCAATCGAATACCAGAAGACGTTTCCTTATAGTCCAGTTTCACAAGGTTAGGAACGATGAGAAGAGATTTCAGACTGCTTTTGGGTTTATAAACGCCTCGGGCAAGGCCTGAGAACAATCCTTCTTCACCTACAAAAGTAATGACAGCGGAATCCTCTTGGTAGGGAGTTACAGAAAGGACAAAACAAAGGCTTTCCTTTAACGGAAGAGAGATCATTGCTCGTATCCGAATTTGCGGAGATATTTATCCTGATTTCTCCAGTCCGGAATCGCCTTGACCAAAAGTTCACAGCGGACAGGAACACCGAAATAAGAAGAGATGGATTGTTCAGAATAGCGACAGATTTCCGATATCATCTTTCCGCCCTTTCCTATGACAATCGCCTTTTCGGATTCTTTCTCGACAATGATATCAGCATAGATTTCCATGCCTTCATCACTTTCCTCGACATGTCTCATATCGACATAGATGGAGTGCGGAACTTCCTTTTCAAGAAGCCTCATGCATTTCTCACGGACGATTTCGGAGATGATATATTCTTTCGGACGATCAGAAACGATATCTTCCGGGAAGATTACTTCGCCTTCAGAAAAATGAGATTTAATCTCATCTAACAGTTCCTTGATTCCATAGCCTTCCTTAGCAGACATACGGAGAACTTTTGCATTTGGGAGATATTCCAAATAGCGGGCAAGGCGGCTTTCTCCGATATCGGCGGAAACGAGGTCAACCTTATTGAAAGCAAGAATGACAGGAATATCCTGCTTGGAAAGCTTCATCGCCAATTCAAAGTTCGGAACTTCGCTAGCATCGATGACATAGACGATAACATCGACACCATCTTTCGCGCTTTCCGCATCGCGAAGAAGGATGCTTCCTAATTTTCCATGTGGGCGGAAGACACCAGGAGTGTCAACAAAGACAATCTGGGAGTCTTCATCGTTATAAATGGCATTGACATTGTCTCTCGTTGTCTGTGGCTTAGAAGAGACGGGTAATAATTTAAAGCCAAGGCATTTATTGATAATGGTGCTCTTTCCTGCATTGGCACGGCCATAGACACAGGCGAATCCTACTTTTTTCATGCGTGATAATCCTCCGAAGTGAACATATAGGGCAAGAGATCTTTCACCGTAGTGAAGAGATGTTCTGATTCATCTTTGTTGTAGATATAGACAGGGCAATTGATATTCATCAATTCGCTCATGACCTGTCTGCAGCTTCCACAAGGTGTTCCGACATTCGTGGAAGAAGTGATAAGGGACAAGGATACGATATCATCCTTTGTATATCCCGAAGCATAGGTATGGAACAGAGCGCATCTTTCCGCGCACATAGAAACACCAAAGGCGGAATTTTCAATGTTGAAGCCAGAATGGTACTTTCCGTCCTTTGTCAAGACTACAGCGCCGACTTTGAAGTTGGAATAAGGAGAGATGGAATGTCTCTGTGCTTCCAAAAGAAGTTTTTTGACTTTCTTCTGATCCGTATAGAAATCGTAGGGAAGAGAATTAAGGATCGCATTCTGAAGTGCAAACATCTCTTCGGCTTCCTGTTCACTACGATGGTGATCATAACCAAAAGCATGAAGAAGACCGTGGATGAATAAGAAAGCCAGCTCTCTTTCCAAAGGATGAGAAAATTCTTTGGCCTGTTTCTTAGCGATATCGACAGAAAGCATGATGTCTCCTAAATCAAAGATAGGCTCATCCGATACAAAATCCGCTTCCTGATAGGCGAAGGTCAAGACATCCGTCGGTCTATCAATATTACGATACTGTTTATTGTACTCCTGCATCTTGTCCAAAGACTGAAGAGACAAGGAGACTTCATAAGATCCTTCCTTCTTCAGATAGGCCAATGTATGATCAAAAACAATCTGGAAAAGTTTTTTCCAGGAACGTTTTGATTTGACACAGGACACATAGTCTAAAATATGATCACTTACCATGAAAGGTTACCCCCATATATACTAAAGTATATAGCAAAATTAACCTTAATTTAAGTGTTTCTTCTACTTTTCCTTCATTCGTCTGCTAACGCGTTGATTTCCTTCGCCTTTTTTGCGGGATACTCTAATATCTTCATCATAGATTGGATCGCATAAGAAAAGGAAATGCTTAGACTCGTCATAAAAAGGACTGCGTTGATGGAATAGGTCTTCGATATCGTGAAGATGGCAAAAGAGAAAATCATGAACGAGAACGCTTCAAGCACCCAACTGAACACAATGGTAAACAAGAGAAGTTCACCTCTTTTACGCATCATGCTATAGGTTCTTTTGGCCTCTTCTTCCCTTCCATTCTGAATCTGATGGAAAAAGTATTGCTCCGCAAGAGAACAATATCTGTTGCACGCATTCCTTTCTTCTTGTAACGGCGTTCGGATAAGATAAAAAAGAACAGAAATCAAAATGAGAAAAGCCATGAAGTAAGAGCTGATCAGAATCAAAACAGCAAGTCCGACAATCAAAACTGCATACGAACATGCATTGGAATAACATTTCACGGTATCCGTGATCAACCGATAAACATGGCTGAAACGATCTTTATTCTTCACGTTTGATAGATCAGAAATGATCAGTTCCTTCTCTAACCGATGTCTGACGATTTGATTCAATGAATTCTGAAGCAGTACAAAGACAAAGAAAATCAACGCGGATAAAAGACAAGGTAGAAAAGGATTTTCTTTTCCGGTAAATAGAAGAGCGGTGCAAATGGATGTAGCCTGAAAAAGAAAGCAGATGACATATAAAACCACTTCATAAGCCTTTAATAGACATTTGCTCTTTTTGGCCTTTCTCTTCTTACCTGAAGAGGTGAAAATCATCAGTTTCCCAGTGAAGGAAAAGAGAAACTCTTCTATCGGAATCGTCATGCTTCCAAAGCAAGGATCCAGAAGTTCAACCTTATGCATCGTCAAGGATGTTACGATTACAAAATGGTAATAATCTCCCTGAATCATCTGGCATATCAATGGAAACATCTCTTTTTTGATATCTCTGATGTCATCAACATGACAGGACTGATACATGATGTCGTAACGTCTTAATTCCGACCTTATATCATAGAAGGTTTTGCACGGCGTAAAAAGCTTCTCCGTATAAAATCCTTTGTCATGAAAAAGTAGGGAAAGAAGATTCCTCACTACTGTTTTCCCACAGTCTGACTCTTGGCTTTGAAGTAACATACAAACTTCCTCCTACTGAATATATCGTCAGATAGAAGGAATCGTACAAATTCAGCGAAGATCTAAATCGTGAATGACAACATAATGGAACAAAGAAGAGAAGGAAGATAAAAGTTCATCCTTCGTATAGGTGAGATTCTTGTTTCTGTATACGATAGAAGATAGACGGTTCGGTTTTAATAAGGAAGCGAAATTGACTTTGCCTTCACTTCCCCTCTCTTTGAAAAGGGGAAGCAGATATTTCTTCACTCTGTCATCATCAAGATATGGCATTTCATCCAAATTTTCAAAGAAGACAGCATCGGCTTTCATCAATGATTTCAGTTCTTTTTCAGCTACAGAGGATAATTCATAATATCCGGAGAAAAGCTGTTTGAAGTATTTGTTTGTATCAATATAAGCGACGGAATGTCCGTGCTTTGCATATAGATAGGCGACTAAGCGAAGAAGAGAGGAAGAAAGTTTTTCTGTAGCATTGGCACAGGCAAAGGCGATACCTGTTTCCATTTTTTCTTTGTTGTTGATATCGTTCATGGAAGCAAGGAAGATAGATGCAATGCCTTGCTGTTTTTTGATGTTGTCACCCTTGAACAAGGATTCTAAAAGAGAGTTAGCATCTTCGACTAACGTTGTCGTTCCACAGTCACAAGGAGAAATATGGTCTAAGACTCTGTTCATATCAATCAGATAGGGACACGGAACATACTGGAAACGGATTCTATCATCTTCTTTGACATAATATGGTTCTAACTGATAACCCTTTTTGTCCTTCTTTGGACAAGACAACAGTTTTTTGCCACAGGAAAGACATAAGTCACGATCTGACTTATAGGAGTAAAGATCGCCAAGCGAGTTCTCCACGGTCTTGTGCGATTTCATATAAGGACGAATACGTGAACATGCTAAAGTGTCACTATGAATGAACTCCATGACCTCTTCCTCTAGTTCAGTAAAGCTTTCTGAGTCAGTTTCAACAGTAACATGTCCTTGTTTTTGTGAAATCGGTAAGACGGTATCGTTTTCTTTCATAATCCTAATCCCTCAGAAAGTTTCAAAAGATCTTCTTTTGTCACTTCATCTTTTTCTTCTTCAGGCTCTTCTTTTTTCATCTCTTTCACTTTTGGAGAGGAAGCTTTTCTCTTCGTTTCAGAGAATTTAAAATCTCTTTCCTTAAGGAATACAATTGCAGAATAACAGTCATTAACTTCCTTTGCAGACAAAGTGCTAGCAACTTTATCAATCAATAGTGAATTGAACTCTTTCCCCGTCTTCTTAAGGCAATAATCCAGTATGACATTGATGACACCGTTATCAAAGCCGTATCTTTGTCTTAAATCTTCGACTGTCTTTAGCATATAGGTGCTAGGTTCCGCATGGAAAAAAGCCTGAAGATATTGTTTCGGCGTTGTTGAGGTATAGATTTTAACGCTCTTGGAAGATTCCCCTTTTCCTAAAGCTACCTTGTCTTTGTTCTCTCTTTCTTGACGGATATAAGAATTCTGTTTTCGAGCCTTTGCCTCAAACTGATCCAGATAGAAATTGAATTCGGTATCTAAGGATTCCTCAATCAGTCGAAGGACTGTCTTTTCATCGAGTCCATAGAGTTTCGCATCGTCCTCGATATGATTCAGGTATGGTTTCAGTTTCTCTACCGGTAAGTTCGATGCAATCAGATACTCTTCTAAAAGAGCAGAGGAAAACTTAGAAATCTCTTTGTATTTCTTTTCTTCGACATCATTTACCTTGTTAAGATCCTCTTCGGAAAGTGCAACGGAGAAAACATCATGGAATCTTGCACCGACAGAATCGTAGTCATCGAGAGCTTTATCCTCATCCTTTTTGAAATAGTTTAAAAGTCGATTATACTTTCTCGAAGAGACATTCTGCTGAAGCAGATTTTTCAGAATCGGATCTCTGAAAAATTTTTTCGGACTTGCAATCGGTATGACACGATAGACATATAACACATTTCTTCCCTGAGCTGTGTCATTCTCCTTACGATACGTCTCAAGAAGACCGATAGCCTCTAATTTTTCTCTTGCCTTCAGAAAACGGACGGAATCAAATCCGGTCATCTCAAAGAAATCTTCGTGCGTCATCTTCCCTTCCAGCTGAATCATGTCATTCATCTTGTAGAAGACATCATAGAGCAGGTAAGCATCAGATTTTATGATTGGAAGATAAAGTAACGCGAGAACAGAAAAATCCGTCTCGGATAAGGTAAAATCCATCTGGATGGAAAAACAGGAATTCGGTTCAATAATGTTCATACACTAAAATTATACCAAATAAGAAGAAATATCACTATGTTATAAGTTATATCATCTTTAAAAATCCTTTTGCTATTGGTAGAATAATAGGGTAATTTCTAATCATTTCGTGTTTCGAAGGAGAACCCACATGAATTATAGAATCGACAAAAAAACAAAAATTGTCTGTACTATCGGTCCCGCCAGCCAAGATAAGCCGATGATGAAGAAGCTTCTTGCTTCTGGCATGACCTGCATGAGACTCAATTTCTCACATGGCTCACATGAGGAGCATCTTCAGAAAATCCGTACTCTTCGTGAGATTGAAAGAGAAGAGAACCTCATCATCCCTATCTGTCTCGATACAAAGGGCCCTGAAATCAGAACCGGAGAATTTGAAGGTGGTTTTGCTGAGTTCAAAAAAGGTGAGACAACCAGAATCTATATGGGCACCGAGAAAATCGGTAACAGCAAGGCTTTTGGTGTAACCTATAAGAATTTATATAATGACTGCAAAGTAGGAAGCGTTATCCGCCTCGATGACGGAAACCTCGAACTCATCGTCCAGGAAAAGGACAGTGCGAATCGAGAACTCGTCTGCCTTATCGGCAATGATCACACCTGTAAGAACAGACGTGGTGTCAATTGCCCTGGTGTCCATCTTACCATGCCTTACCTTTCCGAACAGGATAAGAGCGATCTTATCTTCGGATGCGAAGAGCATGTCGATTTGGTTTCCGCTTCCTTTGTCAGAAGTGTACAGGATATCCGAGATATGAGAGCACTTCTTGATTCCCACGGCGGAAAAAACATCCTCATCATTTCTAAGATTGAAAATACGGAATCCATCGAAAATCTCGATAGCATCATCCGCGAAAGCGATGGCATCATGGTCGCCAGAGGCGACTTAGCTGTCGAAATCCCTCCAGAAGAGGTTCCTACCTATCAGCGCTATATGATCAATACCTGCCGTAAGTTAGGAAAACCGGTCATCACAGCCACCCAGATGCTTGACTCCATGATTCACAATCCGTTCCCGACTCGTGCCGAAGTCAGCGACGTCTCTTTGGCTATCGATCAGGGAAGCGATGCTGTCATGCTCTCAGGTGAAAGCGCCAATGGTTCTTATCCTGTAGAATCTGTCGATATGCAGGCCCGTATCGCAAAGGAAGTCGAAAAGCATTTCAACTATGAGGTTTCCTCCCATCAGGCATTCGAGACTTCTAACAAGAAAGTCAACGACGCCATTGCTGCCGCTGTCTCTGACACAGCAATCTTAATCAATGCAAAGCTGATTATCTGCTTCTCTGTCTCCGGACAGACTGGCATCCGAATCAGTAAGACACGTCCGATCTGCCCTGTCTTTGTCGTCTCCTCTGATTTGGACGCTTTGACTCACTCCATGCTCTACTATGCCTGCTATCCTTATCATACAAAAAAAGTCCCTCAGTTCTCGGAGGAAATGGAAGTTCTCTCGCTCAAAATAGCCAAAGATTACGGTATCGCCCCTGGCAGTCACATCATCATGACAGGCGGTACACCT
Source organism: bacterium (assembly GCA_963621825.1). GTDB lineage: Bacteria > Bacillota_I > Bacilli_A > RFN20 > CAG-288 > Enterosoma. Next base: position 22,401 of record CAVFFP010000003.1, on the reverse strand, counting down.
GTCGGTGCCGGAAAGACGAACTTCATGAAGGTTCTTACAGTCCGTGACACAGACAACAATTCAATCTTGGAGGATGAAAACGAATGACAGACAAAATTATTTCCGTAGACTGCGGCGGCACCAATCTCCGCGTCGCTGCAATGGATGCTGAACTGAATATCCTTTCCGTCCGTATCATTCCATCCATCAAAAACAATCCGGACGCCTTATATGCAAAGATGAAAGAACTAATCCTCATCGTAAAAGAGGAAGCTCATATGGAGACTATCGATTCCATCGGTATGTCGATGTGTGGAATCGTGCAGAACAACCAGGTCGGATTCACCGGCAATCTTGGTATTACATCTTATGATTTCGAATCTCTTTTCAAAAGAGATTTCCCTGGTGCAAAATTATATTTTGCCAATGACGCCAACTGTTCTGCGCTTGTCGAAGCAGAATACGGCGCAAACAAAGGCTATGCAAACTCTGCCTTTGTCACGATTTCTACAGGCATTGGCCTCGGAATCGTACATCGTGGAGAAATGATTGACCTTCCTCTTGAAGGCGGAAGAATGACAATCAATTACAAAGGAAAAGATTATCAGACCGAATATCTTCTCTCGGGAAACGGCATTGTCAATTTAGCAAAGCTGAACGGCATCTCCATTCATAGCGCTGCCGATTTCTTCCAAGGCATCCGTGACAACGATGAGAAAATGGTAGCACTTTATCACACCTGGATCGACATGCTCGCCACCTGGTTTGGAAACCTCCAGTTACTCTTCAATGTCGACTCCTATGCCATCTCCGGCGGTGTCATGAAGAGCAAAGACGTCTTCTTTGACGATTTAGAGAGATTAGCCAACGAAAAAATCGCATCATTTAACCTCAATCCTATTGTTCTGAAATACGCTTCTTTCACCCAGGATGTCGGCTTGGCTGGCGGTGGTGCACTTGCGTGGCACGTTTTAAAGAAGTAAAATACTTAACGTTTTATTGAAAGGCACAAATATGAAAATCATTTTACCGGATCATTCCGAAAAAGAAATCAAAGACGGTAGCACCGCCTTGGAAGCATGCAAAAGCATCTCCCTCTCCCTTGCAGAAAAGGCAATATGCTGCAAAGTCAATGGCAATCTTTTCGATCTGAATGAAGTATTGCCGGACAATTGCACCTTCGAGGCAATCACAAAGTCCTCCCCGGATGCACTCCATGTTCTCCGTCACTCTGCTGCCCATTTGATGGCAGAAGCAATTCAGCATCTTTTCCCTGGCGTTCAGTTCGCCTATGGACCTGCTACTGATGATGGCTTCTATTATGATATGAAGCTTCCTCGTCCGATTTCCGAGAACGACTTCCCAAAGATCGAGCAGGAGATGAAGAAGATTGTCTCTGAAAAGCAGCCTATCGTAAGAACCAATGTCTCCATCAAAGAAGCGGAGGAACTTTTCAAGGATCAGAAATACAAACTGATTCACATCCACGAACTCGCCGACAAAGGCGAATCCCTTTCTGTCTATTCTCAGGGCGACTTCAAGGATCTCTGCCTTGGTCCCCATGTCAGAACCACTAAAGATATCAAGGCCATCAAGATCATGTCCACTTCTTCCTGCTATTTCCAGGGAAACAAGGACAATGATTCTTTGACACGTATCTATGGAACTGCTTTCTTCTCCCAGGAAGAGTTGGATAACTATCTCAAACTTCTCGAAGAGAGAAAAGAAGCAGATCATAAGAGACTTGGAACCCAGTTAGGTCTCTTCATGTTCTCCGATTATGGACCTGGTCTTCCTTTCTGGCTCCCTAACGGCATGATCATCCGTCACGAGCTGGAAAACTTCCTCTGGGATCTCCTCACGAAAGAATATGGTTACTCCTTCCTGAAGACTCCTCAGATGCTTTCCCGTGAACTTTGGGAAACTTCTGGCCACTGGAAAAAGTACAAGGAAAACATGTACATCACCAAGGTTGACGGCAAACCTTATGCTATCAAGCCGATGAACTGCCCTGGCGCAATTCTCGTCTATCAGAACAGCATCCACTCTTATCGTGACCTTCCTTTGCGTTATGCAGAGTTCGGTCTTGACCACCGTCACGAAGCAAGCGGTGCTTTAAACGGTCTCTTCCGTGTCCGTGCATTCACCCAGGATGATGCCCATATCCTCTTGGCTTTCGATCAGATTGGTGATGAAATCCGTAAGATGATCAAGATGTTCGGATATGTCTATAAGACCTTTGGTCTTTCCTATTCCGTTGAACTTTCCACACGTCCTGAAAGATTTGTCGGAAAGATTTCCACTTGGGATAAAGCAGAAGCTGAACTGAAGGCCTGCTTAGAAGAAAACAACCTTCCTTACGAAGTCAATGAAGGAGATGGTGCTTTCTATGGTCCGAAGCTCGACTTCAAGATCAGAGACTCCCTGAACCGTGTCTGGCAGTGCGGAACCATTCAGCTCGATATGCAGCTTCCTCACCGTTTCGGACTCACTTATGTCGATAAAGATGGCAAGTTGAAAGAACCTGTCATGCTTCATAGAGCAATCTTTGGTTCCTTTGAACGTTTCCTCGGTATCATCACCGAAAACTTCAAGGGCGCATTCCCGACTTGGCTCCATCCAGAACAGGTCAGAATCATCGCTGTCAACAATGATGAGAATGTCGTTAAGCTTGCTAACGACCTCAACAAGAAGCTCCTTAAGAAGAATGTCCGTTCTAAGATTGATGACAGAAACGAAAAGCTTTCCTATAAGATTCATGACTCTCAGGTCATGAAGGTCCCTTATACTATCGTATTAGGACCCAAGGAAGCCGAACAAGGTAATATCACCTATCGTCTCTATCATGAAACAGCCTCCAAGACTGTAACTGAGAAAGAGTTCATCAAGATCATCGAAACCGATATCTCTACAAGAGCTCCTTATCGTCACTACTAAATAAAAGAAAGGATGCCTGACGCCGTATATAGCGGCTATAAGGCATCCTTTTTTGTTTCTGAATATTATATCATCTCATCTCTTTATGGCGTTTAAACGGCCTAAAAGCATTCTGTTTCCGCTGTTTCCGTTCTTACGACAAAGAAAAAGAGGTTGCCGACTGTCTTACTTGTCTCAGCAACCTCTGTTTCATTGCGTATTATAGGGTATTGAAATTATTGTCTTTGTGATTACTTTCTATTGTAAAGCTGATTGGAGTCACCGTTTTCTTTTTCAAGATAATCGATCTGAACAGAATAATTGTCGATTTTCTTTGACATTTCACTGTTCTCTCTACCGTAAATAGAAAGTATGGCGATGGACGAAGCAGAGACGACCGCAGTAAAAGCAACCATCAAGAGCATGGCAGTCTTCAAAGAATGTCTAGGCTTTTTCTTATATGTTCTTTCGATACGGTCTTTCATATGCTTATATCCTTTCTATCGCCCTGAGGATGGAAGGCTTGCAACGGTTATTGCCTTCTATCTCCTCTGATGTAGGCAGAAGCGGTTTCTTGGTCAGAGCGATGTAACCACCCGTTTCAGCATCTGCCTTATACTTATCGACATGCTTCTCGACAACGTATTCTTTGAATGTATCCTTGACGATTTTATCCTCTTCACTGTTGAAGGAGATTATGACTAGTCTTCCTTTATGATTGAGGAACTCAATCGCCTGTTTCAAGCCTTTCTGAAGCTGATCCATCTCTCCGTTCACTTCGTAACGAAGTCCGAGGAAGAACTGCTTTGCAGGATGTCCTTCCTTTCGAAGTTCCTTGGCGGGCAAGGAAGATTTGATGATCTCGACAAGTTCGAAAGTTGTCTCAATCCTCTTCTCTTCTCTGACCTTCAGAATCTTTTTGACGACTGGATAATAGATCTTGCATTGGCCTAAATCTCTGAAAACGTGGCAGAGTTTTTCTTCATCATATCGGTTGATGATATCAGCAGCAGTCAATCCATCTTTCTGATCCATCCTCATATCAAGAGGAGCATCATAGCGATAGGAGAAGCCACGGCTAGGATCATCGAACTGTGGGGAAGAGACTCCGATATCCATGAGAATGAAGTCAGCGCCTTCGAAACCGCTTTTCTTCAATGTCTCAACGCATTCCGCAAAGGTGGAATGGAGGAAATACTGCTTTACGGTCTTAGCGTAGGGTGTCAGGAATTCTTCGCAGTACTGAAGAGCGTCAGTGTCGCGGTCAACACCAATGAAGGTGCTGCCTTTCCCCATCCTTTTCATGATGTTGGAAGCGTGTCCGGCACGTCCAAGCGTCATATCAAGGTAAGTCATTTTCTTTCCAGAAGGAACAAAGGAGAGAACTTCCTCTAACATGACGGGTATATGTTCGTTATACTCGCTCATGCCTTATCCGTCCCTTCCAAGAGTTTCTTCGCGTTGGACGAATAATTCTCTTCGCCTTCTTTTTCGCTTGCGTAATAGGCGTCCTGATCCCAAACTTCAAGATGATCGTAGACACCGACAACAACAACTTTCTTTCCTAAGGATACTTTGTTCATAAGAAGCTTCGGCAAGAGAATACGATTATGGGAGTCAATCTGAATGTTGAAGGTGTTTCCCATGAAGATACGACGGACATCTCTGGCCTCTTTGGAGAACTCAGAAAGCTTCATGATCTCCTCAGCGTTTTTCTCAAACGTTTCCTTTGGAAACAGCTGGACACATTTGTCCATGCCTAAAGTGGCAAAGCATGTGCTTTCTGTGAAACCGTCGCGATAGATTGAGGGTAGAACCAGACGATACTTGTCATCGAGTGTCAGTTCTTTTTGACCATAAAACACGATTTATTTCCCACTTTCACCCACAATTATAATTATTCATCCCACTTCGTGCAATACTTTTTAAGTTTTTTCTTGCAAAAAGTGATACGCCAGCTTTTTTAAGTTTTTCTTGAATATACAAAAAAGCCCTTAATCAAGGGCTTTTTTGATAATTACGAGTCCGTGGTGGGGCAATGTGGTATAAAAAGAGCAAAAGTGGGATGAAAATCAGCGAAATATAAAAAACTTCAATAAAAGCCCATGGGATCCCATGGGCTTCAGTGCATAAGTTCAGAATCAGAGATCAGAGAAAGCGTTTGTGTTCTTTCTCTTTTTCTTTTCTTCTTCGTATTCTTCCTCAGACATCAGGACGTAATTCTCATGTTCAATCTTGGTAAGAGGCACTTCGGAATAATTCTGCGGGATGTCATTGAACAATAACGCTAACAATGAGCCTCTTAAGTCATAAAGGCCATCCTCATCCGGAAGGATATCGCTGTTGTCCTCGTTATCCGTGGCGATAGTGATCTCGACGCTGTCATCAAGATGATACGATCTCTCGCTCAAGTCATGGGCATCGGTAAGAGTGATGTCACCCTCAACAAGAAGGACAAGTGAACTGAGCTTCCCAAGGGAAAGGACACGTAAGACAAAGGTAGTATCGTTGATAGAAAGGAGATTCGGAAAATATTTCTTCTCCTTTTCGGTCAGTTCGAAGTCGAGATCGTATTCATTACCTTCCTCTAAGGAAAGGAGATCGATAGCAATTCTATCTTCCTTCTTCATCATGGATGTATCCTTTCTTTATCATATCTTCCTGAACAAGAAGCATGAGTCTGCGGATGTCAAAGTGAGCGTGCGGATCGGTACGAAGGAAGAAGATCTTCTTCCATTCTTTCAGATTGCAAGTCACCATGATGCTAGCTTTCAAGGAGTTCGGAAGTACGGCACGCGCTTCATCCGGAGTGGCTCCAGACTGAATCAGTTCAAAGTAAGCGTCTGCGCATTTTTGATAGAAGGCGTCATAGATTTCTTTTCTTTCCTCGTATTTGCTCGGCTTCATGAAGGTAAGACAAGCATCAAACTTATCCTTGGTGTAGTTGCAGTAACGAGTGGATTCCTGAGCGAAAGAACAGATTCTGTGACGGACCAATTCATGTGTCACACCACGGTCTGTGATCAAATGATAGGTGACATAGGTGAAACGGTCATAAATCTCAGAAGGAATTTTGTCTTTGTTCTTCTCGACATCGAATAAGGGGACTTTCTCCTCACCTTTGAGGTTAGGAAGCAATACAGACTTGACTTCTTCCGGAAGAGAGTTTGCTAAAAGGGTGGCCATCTCTTTTTCAAGAACATCTGCGCTATCAAGATTTTCAAGGATAGGACGGATAGAACAGGAAAGAAGATAAACCATCTCGTGATAGCTTCCCTTCTCTCTCATGTACTCACCTAATTCATAGAAGGAATTGTGCAATTCCAAAAAGCGGTGATACTGGCTCTCATTCAGGACAAAAGCAAAACGGTAATGTTCCATCATCGCAAGATGTCCGCTCTGAACAAGCCTCTGGATGAAGCCGATGTTGCTAGCGTGATCCTTTTCCTTGACCTGGTAACAGTTATGTGCGACAAGCGCAATCTTGTCAAAGAAGTCAGTGTGGTTCACTTCGGAAAAGGAATTTTCAATCAAACGGAAAGTAGCCATGTCATTCTCCTCTTAGAGTAAGGCCGAGCTCTGCTTTGCAGCAGTCGGTAATCTTTTTGATGGATGAAGAGATTTCACTCTCTTTCAAAGTGCCGTCTTCCTTTCCTAAGAAGACAGAGACGCCAAGATAGGTGATGGATGTGACTTTGTCCACAAACTCATCAAACAGGCAGACATCCTGAACATTCGTATCCGGAACATGGAGGATCGTCTTTCTAAGCAATGCATAATCGACTCTGTCGTTCATGCGGAAAGAAAGGTCTCTTCTGACTTCCGGGAAGGTAGAGAAGGGGACAAACTTCGTGTTCATTCCCTTCAGAGCGAGAAGCTTTCCTAAATCGAGTTCCGCGACATAGAGTTTATCCTCATAGAAGGAAGGGTGAAGCTGACCGAATGTTCCGACTAAATCCTTGCCGACAAAGATATCGGCAGAGCAGTTCGGATGGAATTTCGGATTCTTGGAATAGGCGATACGGAAACGGGTATCGGAAAGTCCGATCTTCTTAAGGACAGCAAAGACATAGCCTTTCAGATCAAAGAAATCATAGGGTCTGCTGAGATATTCATCTCTTCCCATCTTATTGCCAAACAAGGCGATAGAGAGATAAAGATGATTTCCCTTCGGAGTGTCGATCGGAGAGATTTCAAAAAGGGCAAGATTCTTGTTCTGATGCGCTTTGTTGTAGTCGACAGTGCTGATAAGAGAAGGAAGAAGGTCGCTGCGTACAATCTCATGATCCTTTGTCATCGGGTTGATGATCTTGAATCCTTTCTCATTCTGGAAGACACGGATAGACTCATCCTCTTTTTCACTGATAAGGGTAAAAGAAAGAATTTCGTTAAGTCCACGAGAGACCAATAATTCACGGATTTCCTTCTTCTTTTTCTGAACATCGCTCAATTTGCCGTGTGTAATCGGGAAATTTTTCAAGGAAGGAGTGATTCTTTCCGCTGGGAAATAACGGAAGACTTCCTCGTCGATATCGCACTGTTCATTCAGATCCACACGGTCAATCGGAGCAAGAAGTTTTCCGTCTTTGCACTTCTGGATGCGATATGCCTTAAGCACCTGATCCACTTCTTCTTCCGTATAGGAAGAGCCAAGTCTCGCATTCAAAGCGTCTAAAGAGAAAGCAAACGGCTTGTTCTCTGTCTCTGCACGATTGAAGGAAGAATAACTTCCGAGTTCATATTTTTCAAGGAATTCTGGCAATAAGGCGATGGTGACAGATAAGGCCTCCGGAATGAGTTTCGGATTTCTCTCCTTGGCAAAAAGCTGAGAAGAGAAAGAGGAGACACCGATTCTAGCGGAGGTGTAACGGATGCTGGCATGATAGAAAGAGGCTGCTTCAATCACGATGTTCTTCGTAGAAGGACGGATGGATGCTTTCTCTCCTGCCATGATGCCGGCAAGACAAAGAGGAGCTTCCTTGTCGGAGATGACAAGGTCTCCAGGAATCAGTTTGATGGTCTTTCCGTCAAAGCAGGTGAAATCACCATCAAAATCATCGCTGACAATATAATCGTCACCGGTATTGTCATCCGCATCATAAAGGTTCAGCGGCTGACCGGTAAGGAGCATGGAATAGTTCCCTAAATCGACAAGAGGAGAAAGAGAACGGATTCCGTTTGCCATCAAGGTTCTCTTGATGTAAAGAGGAGTCTCTTTCTTCGGTTTGACATCATTGATGCGGAGCATATCGATTCTCGCACAGTTGATGGTCTTGGAACGGACATGGATATTGTCCTTCAAAGAGGAAAGTTTATATGTAGGAAGAGGGAATAACTCTCTGGAGAAGAGAGCGGCGATCTCTCTTGCCATACCGATGTAACTTAGGCAATCCGGACGGTTCGGAAGAACATTGATATCGAGAATGACATCTTCTAAACCAAGATAATCGAGTACGTGTCTTTCACCGATGGGTGCATCGGAAGGAAGCTCTTCGATACCATCCAAAGATGGAGAATTCTCGTCCAAGGAGTCTTTGGAAACACCAAGTTCCAACAAAGAGCAGCACATACCCTCACTGACTTCACCACGGATTTTGCCCTTCTTGATTGTCTCTCCAAGAGCAGGTAAGACACAGCCTTCCAAAGCGACGATGACACGAAGACCTTTACGGACATTCTTGGCACCGCAGACGATATGTTTGATGCCTTCTCCGCCACAGTCTACCGTCAGAACATGAAGATGGTCACTATCCGGATGATTCACACAGGTGAGAACCTCACCGATGACAAGTTCACTAGCCTGAGCAAGTTTCTCCATGCCTTCTACTTCAAATCCAGAGAAGGTAAGTCTCTTTCTCAGTTCTTCCGGTGAAATGGAGGTCAAATCGACCAATGTAGATAATGTTTTATAAGAAAATAGCATGATTTTTACTCCTTTCTGAACTGAGAGACAAAGTTGACATCATTGGTATAGAATCTCTTGATGTCATCGATGTTGTATTTCAGCATCGCGATACGGTCAATGCCGATACCAAAGGCAAATCCTTTGTATTTGGTATCATCATATCCGTTCAGACGAAGGACGTTAGGATGAACCATGCCCGAGCCTAAAACCTCAATCCAACCGGTATGCTTGCAGAAGTTGCAGCCTTTTCCGCCGCATTCAAAACAGGAGATGTCAGCTTCTACGCTCGGTTCCGTGAACGGGAAGAAGGAAGGACGGAAACGGATTTCACGTTTGTCACCGAAGAGATGGCGAAGGAGAAGAGTCAATGTCTCAAGGAGATTGCTGAAAGTACAGTCTTCGGAGATGACAAGACCTTCAATCTGACCGAACTGATGACTATGGGTAGCATCGTTGTCGCGGCGGTACACTTTGCCTGGGCAGATGACCTTGACCGGGCCTTTTCCCTGCATCTGCTGCATGACGCGGGCCTGAACACAGGAAGTGTGGCTTCTTAAGACAGTAGTAGGGTCGATAGAGAAGGAATCCTGCATATCTCTTGCCGGATGATCGGCGGGAATGTTCATCAATTCGAAATTGTTTCTGTCGCTTTCGACTTCCGGACCATCGGCAACCGTAAATCCTAAGCCGACAAAGAAGTCGGTGATATCATCGACGACAGCATAGAAAGGATGTTTGCTTCCCAAGGTTTCCTCATAGCCAGGAAGAGTGATGTCAACCTTCTCCTTGGCAAGCCTCTTGTTCAGTTCCTTTTCCTTCAGTTCCTTTTCCTTTTCTTCAAAGTAAAGATTAAGCTGTTCCTTTAAGGCAGTAAGTTTTTCACCGAAGGCTTTTTTCTGATCCTGAGAAATTGTTCTCATCTGAGAATAAAAAGCTGTCAGATTACTCTTTTTGCCTAAGAATTTACCTTTGAAGGCTTCTAAGGAAGCACGGTCAGTGATCTTAAGACTTTCGTTTTTCGCATCTTCTATCTCTTTTTTGGAGAGTTTTTCAAATTCGTTGAGTTCCATTTTTCATCTCCTTGTATTTAATCATCATCACGAGAAAGGACAATCGGTTCGTCCTCATCGTCATCAAGAGAAACAGCATTCTGTTTCATAACAGGTTCTTCCTTTATCGGTTCTGTGACAATAGGTTCCTTCATCTTGTTGCGAAGGAAGGAAGGAAGAACAGAGGCGTTTTTGACCTCATTGCTCTTCTTGATTGCCTCATCGACAAAACCATTGTCCACGTTCTGTTCTACAATTGGAGCAGGAGCATCTGCACTCGGCTTTGCGTTACGAAGCGGAACCGTGTTGAAATCCACATCCTTGTTAAAGTCAGTAGCGATGATGGCGATAGTCATCTCATCATGTAAGTTAGGATCCTGCAAGACACCGAAAATGATATTCGGTTCTTCGTCGCTGTCCTTTCCGACAGCGGCCTGATTGATGTATGCAACAGCATCGGATGTATCGTTCAAAGTAGTATCCGGTCCGACAGTGAAATTGACAATCATGCTATGAGCTCCGCGGATACTTGCCTCAAGAAGAGGAGAGTTGATGGCGTTATCGGCTGCTTCAATCGCTTTGTTAGGGCCTTTTCCATGTCCGATACCGATAAGAGCAAGACCTTTTCCAAGCAAGGTAGCTTTGACATCAGCAAAGTCAAGATTGATGACACCATGCTTCAGAATCAAGTCCGTGACAGTTCTGACAGAGGAGCCAAGAATCTGATCCGCATCAAGGAAAGTGTCACAGACTGGTTTGTTGCCTCCATTGAACATCAGTTTGTCATTGGAGATGACAATCAAAGCATCCACATTTTCCTTCAAGGCATTGATGCCTTCCAGAGCATGTGTTCTTCTTGTCTTGCCTTCAAAGTTGAACGGGCGCGTTACAATACCGATGACAAGGCATCCGACTTCTTTTGCAGCTTTTGCAACAATCGGAGCGGCACCAGTACCGGTTCCGCCGCCTTCACCGGCCGCAATGAAGATAAGGTCAGAACCATCAACAATGCGTTTGATGTCCTCATAGCTTTCTTCCGCCGCCATTTTTCCGGTTGCCGGAATACCACCTGCACCTAGGCCACCTGTCACAGTTCTTCCTAAAACAAGCTTATTCTCGCAAGGAGAATGGCTCAAGGCCTGGCAATCCGTATTGAATACCCAATACTCGACCAAGTCTTCCTTGTCATGAATCATGCCATTGACGGCATTTCCACCACCGCCACCGACGCCGATGACTTTGATTTTTGCGTTTTTCTTCAATTCCTCATCATCGAGAAGTTCATGCAATTCATTGTTTTCTGCCATAATTTCAGTCCTCTTTCTGTTTATCTGTCAAACATAGTCGACTTCAGCTGCGAATCAGATTCCGATCTCTGGAATTGGTCTCTAGGAGCCTGATAGTTTTTGTTAGCGATGCCAATCGCTCCTAATGCGGCATCGTATACACCGCATTCCGCGCCCATCGCTCTTCCCTTAAACACACGTACACTGCGTTTAAAGTAGAAGGCAAGACCAGATTCCATACCGAAGATTCCGTTCGCAATTCCAGTAAGCACAATCGGAATCTGTATATCGATATCATACTCATTGATAGCGGCCTGAATCTTATCAAACGTCGGGAGAAACGCCTTCAGAAGGGTATTAGACAAATGGAGAAGATCATATCCCTCATCTGTCTGGTATTCGAATTGGAGATTTTTCAAAAATCCGAACGTAGAGATCAGTTCCTTAGCACGCTCATCAGTCATATTCAACAACTTCGCATAGCGTGCAGTCACCTGAGAAATACCTTCCTTGACGACATAGGAAGCCATGACGTGGTTATTTCTCACATAAGTGATGTAAGTATAGTCAGACTGCATCTCCAGAAGAAGAAAGTTATAATCCTTATCGTTTGCACTGACGAAATAGGAACTGGCATAGGTGGAAACCATCTGAAGATAGATACTAGATTTCAATCCCGTGGACTGAATGACATCTTTATAGAACGAAAGAACATTTCGATTCATAAAATGAACATCACCATCGATCTCTAATGAGGTAGAAGTCTTGTTAAGCGGAAATTCCGTCATATCCGGTATACCATCAATAGAATAGCGGAATGGGACAAAATTGACAGCTTCTGTTTCGACGGGAGGAGTTACCTTTGTCGCACGGATGCTGCAGGATCTAAAGTCAGCATAAGTAATGCAGTTTTCTGCGTTTCCAGTGACATTCGATTCCCTCACTTCCATGTTAGCAAATTTGTAAGGAGGATAAAGAACGACCAAAGGTCCTAATTCGACCTTAGACTGTTCTCTTGCTTTCGCCATCAATGTAAGGAGAGATTCTCTGAGATCATTCGCCTTAGGTAATCCGTTTTCAGAAAGCGGAAGCTTTTCTCCTTCTAGGCACTGAAGGACTTTGACCTTATCCTTCATATAATATCCGCTTAATAGTTTGATGCTATTTGGTGTGAATTCAACAATTGTGAGCTGTTTATCCATAATGAATCCTTTCTAATCCGAGTTGACGTAACTCCATCCGATCTTCCCTTCGCTACCGAAATAAGGTTTGAACAAGTAAGCATCTATCGTCTTGCTTTCATCCCTGAACTGGTAGGAAACGGTTTTGATATTCGCGCTATCCTTCGTCTTCTCATATAAAGAGGTCAGGATGACGTCCGGGAAGGCCTTAGCCGTGAAATATTTCGAAAAGCTGTCGACGAGACAATCTTTCAGAACAAACCATTTTTCATTGTAATTGATAGCAAAGTCACAGACGTTATTCCATGTCGCATCTCCACTATCGTTAATGAACTGAATGTCAGAAAAAGCACTGATTGCAGAATAAGAGAAGAAAGAGAGGGAAGACATTGCACTTTTTATAGACGTGTCATCGATGGTAAAGGAAGCGGTAGGGAAATGAAGTGTCGGAAGTTTTTCACAATCCTTAGTAAGATTCGCTTTGATTTCATCGATTCTGGAAGTCTCAAGAGGAAGAGAATTGAGTTTTTCGAGCATTTCGGAAGTCTCAACACCGGACAAAAAATAGGAATTCTCCGTATCGGTCTTGATTTTAGCATGGGGAAAGTCTTCGATGAGAGTAAGACTAGCCGAGATTCCGTTCGACTCATAACTGGCATAACGGACAAGTCCCAGAGAGGAAGAGACAATCTGATCAGCAGCCTTTTCCTTATCTAGGAAAAGAAGAGGAGAATACTTTCTGTTATCGGAAAGAACGACGATGTCTTCCTTCGTCAGATTGACGTTTCCGGAGATAGGAATATTCTTGCACTGAAAACTAGGCAATGTAAAATAAAACAGAAGCAACAAAGAACATACAGACAGAGAGATAACAGATATCATTTTTCTGATCTGATTATTCCTGTTTTTCAGAGCTATGGAATATTCGATTGTATCTTGACTGGACAAGGTTTCGGTTTTGTCAGATTGATAAGTATCTTCGTTCAAAAAACAGTCCTCCGACTGTTTAATATTTTATATTAAATCTCGGATTTATGAAAGCATTAACTACGTTCAATGACAAATCTTTTATCCAACATGAACTTGCCAGAATTATCAAAAAGACAATAGGCAAGATTCTTGGCTTTTTCTAGGTCAGTAAAACAGGACGTCGAGACAAAAACGGATGAAAGATGAGGATTTTTGTAATAGACAACATTGAAATAGCCGACAGCTCCGGGAATGAAGAAGTCCACTGGCAAAACAAGAGAATAGACCATCGGATGGACATTGATGCTCTGACAGACATAGATAGCAATCTCGGTGATCTCTTCAATGGGACGAATCTTGCTTTTTAAAAATGAGACAACATAGTCGCGTAAATAAACTCGCATAAAATTACTTTTCCTCCAAGTTGTCTTCATTATACACAAATTTAAAGAAAAGTTCAATCTTTATCGTTTACTCGTCATATGTAATTTCGTCAGCTAAAAGTTCATAATGCGTCACACCATTGAAGGAACTTCTGCGAAGACTTCCATGGAAAACAAAAAGGGAAGACAGACTCTCACTGACATAGGAGGCATTCTTAAAGCAGCAGATTCTTCCGTTTTTACCATTATCCTTTGAAAAGATGGCATTTCCGTTTTTAGAAAAGAAGAGGTCTTCCTTACCCACCGTCAATGAAAAACGTGGTTCTTCAAATCCCTCTCCAAAAGGCATGAAGGATTCATAGATTTCATAGTTCTCTTTCGATAAATCATCTAAAACAAGATGAATCTCTTTTCTCTCATGTTGGCAGTGGAACGACTGCTCCATGCAATAGGCGGCAAATAAAGTCGCGACCTGATAATAATCTTTTTCACTAATCGTAACGCCAGCGGCTTTGCTGTGTCCGCCATGTCGGATAAAGTATTTCTTCTGTTTTTCTAAAAACGGTAGGACATCATATCCATCTGGCATGCGGATGGATCCGACAAGGACATCACTCTCCATCTCTGTCTTAGAAAAGACGATGATCGGGCGGTCACATTCTCTCATGACTTTATTGGCGATGGAACCTGTAAGTCCAGAGTAATAAACCACGGAATCAGAACCCGTAATGCACTGATAGATCTTTGCATATTCCGATTCAACAGGATGGATCAAAGACATTGTCTTCACCAATTGTTTTCTCTCGTTATTGATGGAGACGATTTCATTGGCTAAACGAACCATTCGCTCCGTGTTCTTATTTTCAAGGAGGAAGGCGACAACATGATTCGTGGATAACGGATCATGAGAAATTCGTCCAGGAGCATTCAAAGAGGGATTGAGCTGGAAGCCAACATCATGATAGGAGATCTCCTCTGATAAGAAACGGATGAGATTTGGATATCTGTGCACTCTTAAAGACTGAAGCATGATTTTTGCCAGATTCAGATTGTTTCCAACTAAAGGCATCACATCAGAAAAGACGGCGATTCCCGCTAATGTAGCGTCATAATCATCAAAACTTCCTCTAAGATAGGATGCCACAAAAAAACAAAGCGATGCGGCGGAGCAGTTATAGGAAAGAAAGCCGCTATGAAACTGATGGAATAAATAGGGAGTATTCGGAAGTTCGTTTAGGATTTCATGATGATCAATGATGATGACTTCCATGCCAAGGCTTTTTGCAAGAGCGATGCTCTCTTTGCATGAGACACCATTATCCACAGTAATGATGAGATGATACCCCTTTTTGGCAAATTCATTGACTCTTTCCGCATTCAAACCATAGCCTTCCTTATAACGAGAAGGAATGAAATAACCAGGAACGAGTCCTTTCTCATCCAAAACACGTTTCATGATAGCGGTGGCAGTGATACCATCGACATCGTAATCACCATAGATGACCGTCTTTTCGTGATTGTCTATCGCCTGTTTGATTCTTTTGATGACGGAAAGAAAAGAAGGATTTTCAAAAGGTTTTTCCAAACTAGCAAAAGACCCTGGCGTTTTTCGTTCGCCAAGGTCCTTAACCGTCAGATGATAATATTCAAGCAGCTGACTTAGAAATGACATAATCAATGATGGAAATCGTTGACACCAGGAATGATCGTTTCATGCGGTCCGTCCTGATCAACATAGACAATTCCGTTCTGAGCTTTGACTTCTTCCTTCTTCTTTCCGTGTTTTTCACGCCATCTGTCGTGAGATTCGGAAATCTTCTTGAAGGAGATATGGGTAGCGAAGTAGTAATAGAGAGGAACAGCATAGATATACATCAGAACGAAGGAAATAAGAGCAAAAGCAATCAAGGAAATCGACAAACCGATCAATGCGGTATTGATGAAGGCAACACCAAGTCCGAATAATGCAAGGAAGAGGGTGCAAGGAAGTGTGACAAGCAAGCTTCTGTTTGCAACTTCATTGCAGATTTCAGCTCTTTCTTCATTGGTAGCGGTCTTCTTAATGCCTCTCTCTTTGATGATCTCTCTGTTTCCAGAAAGAAGAATGACAGAGAACAGGTCGAAGAGGGTAACGACAGCAAGGAGTCCGAATCCAGTATAGGAAGTAAATGGAATACGGCAGGCGACAAGAAGAAGGATGCCTAAGGCAGAAACCAAGGAACCATTGACAAGGATTGTCATTGCCATATTCAGACTGAATCCATAACGGAACAGGAGATAGACAGCAGCGAAGCAGGAGAGGAGGAAGACAAGAAGAATCATGGAAGTGTAGTTATGAGCGACATTTGTCGGAGCAGTGGAATAGCAACCGACAGTTAGAGAATCATTGATGTAGTGACCGAAGCCAGCGAAGGAAATATCACCAGTGACACCCTCGACACCTTCAACAGAACCGGATTCCATCGTTCTTGTGATGATGGAAACAACATCGCTTCCGTTTGACGTCTTGATGTTATTGAGGTCGCGGTCTACATTGACCGTGAAATACTGATTGTAATACTTATTGCCTTCTTCATCCTTCTTTTCGACGATATTGACGAAAGCAGTAGTCTCATCATACTTGAATCCGACTGCATCTTTATCAACATCAGAGGAACTCATGGTAAAGGATTCGTCCGTTGCAATCGTACCGATCTTCTCCAGGTAGGCTAAGTAGATTTCCTTAGTAGAGAGTTTAGTATAGGACTGGGAATCGCCCTGGAACATGATGTTGAGAGTATATCCAGAAGCGAAGTCGCTGGAGTTGTTGAAGAAGGAATTCGTATCGGATAAAGCATAGGATGTCGGTAAGGCGACACCTAAGCCAACGGCAATGACAGCCGGAAGAATAGTCAAGAGCTTCGGACTGAATTTCTTCTTATCAGAAACAAAGTCGAAATGCTTATGTTCTTTCTTTGTGCGGATACCGAAGAAATAATTCTTTCCGTCATCGTGGATGTTGTTGCAAAGCCAGTACATCATCCACTTATTGACATAATTGGTAATGACAAAGGTGAAGATAGACCCAATCATAATGACGCCGAAGAAAGTCTTATAGGATCCAACGGCGATAAGGAAGGAGAAGAGAGAGACGAGAAGGAGAACGATAGAACTATCCAAAGCGCCGAAGAAAGACTTATGATAGCCTTCTTTGTTTGCCTTTTCCAAATCATGTTTTTGCTTGATTTCACGTTTGACGCGTTCGAAGTAATTCAACGAGATCAAAAGTGACTGGCAAGTCAAGATGGCAAGTGCAACAAGAGCGGCAACAGAGAACTCAAATCCAAGAACAGAGAAGAGGAAGAAAGAAGTGAGGAGCGAGCCTAACATGGTTAAGGATGCGGTGACACCAGCAAAACCATAGAAGACGATGAGAAGAGCGATGATGACGACTAATAAGGCTCCTAATACAATGAAGGAAGCGATAAGGCCTTTGCTATTTGCACCAAAGGTGGCTGTGACCATGTTCTGATAAAGGAATTCAATATCAAATCCATAATCGGTACCATTGAGCATATTGACGAAGGCACGGGCAGAGGAGATATCGAAGGAATTGCCATCCAAATCCGTGACGATGGAGATTCTTTCTGTATCAGAGTCGTAATTATCGAGATCAATCTTAGCGATGACCTTATTCTTTACTTCATCCTGAACGATAGTTTCATTTGTACCAAAGGCCTTGTCATAGGTATCATCTTTTGTCTTATTCGACCAGAGATAAACAGTCGTGGAATCATCAGTTTCTGTGCTGTCATCGGATTCAGTATCAGCATAATAACGATTGGCTTCCGAAGTAGAATCGGATTTCTTATCATTCTTATGGGCTTCACTGGCTTCTTTAGCTTTTTCCTTCAGGCTATCATAGTCCTCTTTGGAGACTTTGATGGTCGGATAAGGAGTAGTGCCGTTATAAACGATTTTGGAGAAAGTGTCAGAAGAATAGTCGAAGAGCTGATTGGCAGAAGCATACATGACGGTGTCATCGCCGATGGTTCCCATAGAAAGGGAGCCGGTGATTCCGACCACTTCTTTGACACGTCCTAACTCACTTTCATTCAAAGGAGAAAGGGAGATGCGGAGCTGATAGCCTTCCTGAGTCTCCTGATTGCCTTTGACAATCTTGACATTGGCGTTTCTTACACCAGCAAGATCAAGTCGGTTCATGATAGCGGATTCGATATCGATGTCCTGAAGCTCAGAAAACTGATTTTCTTCAAGTTTGGCATCTTCGGAATAAGATGCACTGTCTCGTTTTGTGATGGAATAATAAAGTTCCGTACCGGAACCATATTCCATGGCATCGGTTTTCTGGTCCAAAACCGCTTGGGCATTGAATACCAACGCACAAACAACAGTAAGCATCATGACAATATAAGCTAAGAAGCGACGCATGTGTCAATCCTCCTGAAATCTCGTGTATCGAAAAAAGCACACAATTAGACAACAAATAATTTAACAAATGTCATACCCTTTTTCAAGCATATATACATAGTTAAATAAAATATAAATAGAGTTTTATTTTTAAAAGAGAATCATTTCAAATCAGCCGGAACAGGCAAGGATAAATGCTCATACGCTTTCCTTGTGGCGACTCTGCCTTTAGGTGTACGGTTGATAAGGCCAATTTGAACAAGATAGGGCTCATAGACGTCAGAAACGTTATCGACCGATTCACCGATTGCGGAGGCAATAGCGTTGAGACCGACCGGTTTTCCGTTATAGCGATGAATCAGACATTCGAGAACCTTTCGATCCGTCTCATCCAAACCTAAATCATCGATTTTAAGGAATTTCATCGCCTCATCACAGGAAGAGCGGTCAATGACTGCTTTTCCCTGAAATGTCGCAAAATCACGAACACGTCGGAAAAGACGGTTCACAATTCTCGGAGTTCCTCTTCCACGGACTGCCAACTGATAGGCAGCGTCTGGATGGATTGGATAATGAAGGGCTTTTGAAGTTCTCATCACGATTTCAAAAAGCTCATCTGGAGTGTAATAATGCATCTGAAGAATGATACCGAATCTATCCCTGAGAGGAGCGGAAAGGTTTCCGGCATCCGTTGTCGCACCGATCAAGGTAAACGGAACAAGCGGAATCGTCAAGGTTCTCGCATCCGTTCCTTTTCCAACGATGATGGAAAGGGAAAAATCTTCCATGGCAGAATAGAGCACTTCCTGAACGACGATGGGCATTCTATGAATTTCATCAATGAAAAGAACATCGCCAGGTGTCAGGGAAGAAAGAATCGCGGCCAAATCACCCGTTCGTACCAAGGAAGAACCGTTAGTCAGTTTGATTCCGGATTCCAGTTCGTTGGCGATGACATTGGCTAATGTCGTCTTTCCTAAGCCAGGCGGGCCAAAAAACAGCACGTGGTCTAGTGATTCTTCTCTTTTCTTTGCAGCGGAAATCGAGATAGAGAGTTCTTGCTTAATTTCAGACTGTCCAATATAATCGGCCAATTTCTGTGGACGCAAAGAAAGATCGACGTCGTCGACATTCTCTTTGATTTCCTGAGCGATCAATCCTTCTTGTTTGTTCACAGATTCATCCATAATTTACCTAGAAAGTAAGGCAAGTGCCTTCTTCAGATACTCCTCTGCAGTAAGGTCTTTCTCCTGAATCGACAAAAGAGCCGACTTGATTTCTTTGTCTTTGAAGCCATAATTTTTAAGGCCTTGCAAGGCCAAATCCATATTTTTGTTCAGTGTGATGTCATTCTCACTCTCTAGCATGGTGAGCTTGCCTTTGAGATCCAAGATAATCTGAGAAGCAGACTTTTTCCCAATGCCGGGAAGGCGTGTAAGAAAAACATCATCCGCCTGATTGATGGCGTCACTGAGACGACCAACCGAGGTCTGGCCCATCGCATTGAGGGCAGTCTTCGGTCCGATTCCTTTGACAGAAGTCAGGGCAAGATAGAGTTTCTTCTCTTCCAAGGTCTTGAAACCGACAAAATACTGTTCGTTCTCATTGAAAATATAGCAGACGTAGACAAACATCGTCTCACCGATTGGAAATTCATCCGGATGAGAAACAATGACGTCATAACCTACGCCAGAACATTCCACGATGACAGAATTGGCAGTATGAAACGAAATCAAGCCATGAAGATAGTAGTACACTCAATCTCCTCCACTAATATATTATGACAAACAGCGGCTTTTCACAAAAAATCATTCAAAATATTCGAATTCAAAGTCATCAAGAATAACAGTGTCACCGTTTTCAGCACCAGCTTCTTTGAGTTTTTCATCGATGCCGATACTATCGAGATATTTCAAAAGACGATCCATACCCTCATCCGTCTTGATGTTGATAAGTTTCTTTGTTCTGATGACGCGTTCTCCGACAATTTCGAAATAACCATCTTCTCTTCTGACAATACGATAGTCAGGGATTTTACCATTATCGCTCATCTTAGCGGTATAGACTCTTTCTTCTCCGCCATCCTTGACCAAGTTCTTCTTTTCTTCTTCTTTGCTTTCCTTGACCAATTTATAGAGTCTCTGATTCAAACGGTAAAGACCTTTGCCGCTTTTCGCGGAAATTTCATAAATTTCGTACTGATCGCCAATCTTTTTCTTGAATTCTTCGATTTTCTCATCCGGAATATCTTCGTCAATCTTGTTCAAGGCAACGATCATCGGCTTATCCGTCAGTTCTTTGCGATACGTAGAGAGTTCTTTATTGATAGACAAAAAGTCCTCATAGGGATCATCATTTCTTGTCAGGTCGACAATGTGAAGCAGGACACGGCATCTTTCGATGTGACGAAGGAAGGTATATCCAAGTCCTTTTCCCGCACTTGCACCATCGATAAGACCAGGAAGGTCAGCGATGATGAAAGATTTGTCATCCTTGAGGAAGCAGACACCAAGCTGTGGTTCCAGGGTAGTAAATGCATAGTCACCAATAGCAGACTTTGCGCGTGTGACCGCACTGATATAGGTAGACTTTCCGACATTCGGATAGCCGACAAGACCAACGTCAGCGATAAGCTTCAGTTCAAGATAAAGAACTTTGGTCTCACCAGGCATACCATTTTCTGCGATATTCGGAGTACGGCGAACCGGTGACTTAAAAGTCGCGTTTCCTCTACCGCCTCTTCCGCCTTTTACGGCCATATAGGTATCGCCATGATGATAAAGGTCCGCTAAAACTCTGCCTTGTTCATCTTCAATCACTGTTCCGACAGGAACATGAAGAAGAATGGACGATGCGTCTTTGCCATACTGGAGCTTTGTACGTCCGTTTTCACCATCTGCGGCACGGAAAAGCTTACCGAAACGGTATTCGGAAAGAGAATTGATACCATTATCAGCAACAAAAGAAACATCACCGCCACGGCCACCGTTTCCTCCGTAAGGTCCGCCATTCATGATGGATTTTTCATGTCGGAAAGCAATAGCACCATCACCGCCTTTGCCAGAAACAACTGTTATTTTCACTTTATCATGCATAACATACCTCCTTAGAGCATAGAATAGAAAAGGCTTCGGACCTCCGAAGCCTATTTATGTTTTTCTACGAATTACTTAGAAGCGACTTCAGGCTTCGTCGGATAGACGGAAACTTTAAGTCTCTTGGAATCAAGTCTTTCGTACTTGACATAACCATCGATCAAAGCGAACAAGGAGTCATCGCCGGCTCTCTTGACGTTGTGACCAGCATGGATCTTTGTTCCGCGCTGACGATAGATAATAGAACCAGAGTGGCACCACTGTCCATCATAAAGTTTTGCACCTAAACGCTGGGCGTTGGAATCACGGCCGTTCTTTGTAGAGGTAACACCTTTATGAGAAGCGAAGAGCTGAATATCAAGAACTAAATTCAGTTTCATAATTTACCTTCTTTCCTGGAGACTAGGAATTTCACTCGTTCCGGATAACTTGAACTTATCGTTTCGAGTTGGCAGATGAGCGTCTCCAATACAATCGCATCATGCCCATTTGGCTTCGTCTTGGCCTGCACTAAGGAATGACCAGATTCTATCTCAATGATGTAATCCTGTCCTTCATCTAATGCATTCAAGGCTCCTATCAGGCAGGAAGAAACTCCCGCACAATAGATGTCATAACCTATCTCATCCCCTCCATGTCCATCGATATGAAGTGAAGAGAAGACGTCATGATCATATTCGACAACTACACTGATCATAGATTAGAAGTTGATAGCTTCAATCTTGAGAGCGGTGTAAGGCTGTCTGTGACCACGAGCGACTCTTTCGTTGCTCTTTGCCTTGTAACGAAGAACACGAATCTTAGGTTCACGTCCTTGCTTTACAATTGTGGCTTTGACAGTAGCACCATCAACGAACGGCTTGCCGACAAGAACCTTGTCACCATCGATGAAGAGAACTTTATCGAAAGTAACTTCCTGATCCTTTTCGCCTTCGATCTTTTCGGTGTAGATAACCTGTCCGATCTCAGCTTTGACCTGCTTGCCACCAGTTAAAATAATAGCGTACATCTCTTTGCCTCCTTCCTTAATGAAATTTAAGTAGTACTAAGTACTCGCACGGCTGGTACTTGTGAACAAGATTTGAAACCAGTTTGTAGCGGTTGTAGGCTTGTGGAGGCCATACAACTCATATATTATATAAAAATTAAAATCAAAAATCAATCAAAATTTACCACGAAAAAAGCGGCCGCAGCTATCTTCCCCCGAGGGGTATTTTCGCCGCCAGGC
>CAVFFP010000002.1:0-223199 GCA_963621825.1 bacterium | reverse complement strand
GCGAATTCCAATGCATAGCCATTGATTTTAACTGCCTGTAAAACGACTTCCTTGTCTTTCTTCAATGACTCGTCGGCGAATTCTAATGCCCTGCCATCGTTTTTAACTGCCTCTAAAATGACTTCTTTGTCTTTTTTTAATGAATCATCAGCGAATTCTAATGCTCTGAATTCTAATGCTCTGCCATTGCTTTTAACTGCCTGTAACACGACTTCTTTGTCTTTCTTTAATGAATCATCAGCGAATTCTAATGCCCTGCCATTGCTTTTAACTGCCTGTAAAACGACCTCTCTGTCTTTCTTAAAAGAGGAGTCTGCGACTTCTAGTGCCCTGCCATGGCCTTTAATTGCTTCTAACACGACTTCTTTGTCTTTATTTAATGAATCATCAGCGAATTCCAATGCATAGCCATTGCTTTTAACAGCCTCTAAAACGATCTCTCTGTCTTTCTTTAATGAGTCATCGGCATATTTTAATGCTAAGCCCTGATTTTTAACTGCTTCTAACACGAATTTTCTATCTTTCTTTAATGAGTCATCAGCGAATTCCAATGCATAGCCATTGATTTTAACTGCCTGTAAAACGACTTCCTTGTCTTTCTTCAATGACTCGTCAGCGAATTCCAATGCATAGCCAACATTTTTAACTGCCGCTAAGACTACTTCTTTGTCTCCCTTAAATGAGTCATCAGCGAATTCTAATGCAAAGCCATTGCCTTTAACTGCTTCTAACACGAATTCTCTATCTTTCCACAATGACTCGTCAATAAGTTTAAAATCATCTTGTGTAGAGAAAAAGTAGAGTATTGCTTCAAGCGCTTCGTCTTTGTCTTTTATCTTTTCCATATGTATCTCCTAATAATAAATTCATTTCTAACTTAAATCTGTACGGAACCCCAATTGTTGGACTTTAAATAGAACTATAGCACAGCATTGGGATTATTGAATCAACAAGTGGGGCTCAGTACACTAGGCAGGCTTTGTTTCTTAGTCTTCTTTGATCTTCTTCACTTCTTTACGGATAAAGGTTTCGTACTTCTCTAATTTGTCGTTGATGTTATTGATATAGGAGGACTTGATGTGATCTACTGTTGCATCGATATCACCACAGGCCTTGCGGATACTGGAGGAACTTTTCAGAATATCTTCAATATCATTCTTCATTGTAGCTAACGGCTTATCGAGATAGGTGTTCTTATAGGATAAGAGATCCTCGATGATCTTCTGTTTCTCCTGGAATTCGATGTTGTCTTTGTTGACCTGGAGGATAAGAGAACTGAATTTATTGGTCAAAGTTGTGATCATGGAAAGGAAGGTAGTGAGGTACTGAGGTCTTACGACATACATATCCGGATAGTTCGGATCGATGACACGGAATATCGGAATATCGTTGGATTTATCCATTTCCAGTTCCGAGACAAGGACTGCGTACTTACATCCCTTCTTCTCTCTGTTCTTGGCTAACTGGGCGTAGTGGTCCTGGTTACGTTTCTTGTTGGTGCTGACTAAGCTTTCACTCTTCATATCGAGGATGACAGAGGAGAGGATATCCTTATGGGTATCATCTGCATAGATCTTAAAGATATAGTCAGCTTTGCTACCCTTTGTCTCACCATCCTCTTTGATGACAGTGTTATCTTTCTCCCAGGTGCAGTTGAGGAATCCGGCCTGCATATAGGAAGTCACTTCTCTGTCACACCAGGTTTCTAAGTCTTCACCGATGACCTTGATAGTAGAGGTGGAGCGGAGTCTCTGTGCCTCTCTTAACTGATTGCTAAGACCTTCTTTTTCTTTGTTTGCATTCTCTTTAATTTCGGATAATTGAATGTTGTATTTGTTTTGTAAGTCTGCTTTCTCTTTTGCACTCTCCGCCTTGATTGTCTCTATATCTTTCTGATAACTCTCTTCTTTTGCCTGAGCTTTCAGTGTCAGCTCTGAGATCTTGGTTTTCTGCTCAGAAATCTCTTTCTGGTACTTGTTCTCAATCTCTAAACGATACTTCTCTTTCTCGCTGTCTAACTGAGCTTTAATAGCAGATAACTCGTTCTGTAACTTATGGATTTCCTCATTCTTCTTTGTCTCTAATTCATTAAGATGGATGGTCTCATTATTCTTGGCATTCTTCTTATCATGTTCATTCTGACTTGTAAGAGCGGAAATCTTCTCGTTGAGAGAGTTGATCTGATCTTTGTTCTTCGCTTCTAACGTTTTCTCTAAGGCTTTGAGTTCTAGAGTGTGTTTCTCATGGAGATTGTTCTTCACTTCTTCTAATTTCTTCTTGTAATAGAGGTCTTTTCCTTCTTCTAAGCTCTTCTCTAATTCAGAAGAATCAAAACTAGTGACAGAGGTAAGATCGATGTAATCTCCCTTTGCACCATCTTCTTCTAAAACTAACGTATTCTTGTCTTTGATCGACACTTGAATGAATTTCATATATTATCCCCTTTCCGATACATATATATCTTAAGTCAAAAAAAGCCTCTTTCAAGTTGGAAGAGGCTTAAAACCATGTTATGTACCTCTATTGGTACTAATTCTGTCTTTGTAACTCGTCTTTGATCTTATTCTTGATGATGTATTTATAGATACCGTATCCCATGACAACAATCGATAATAGCCATGCCATGCTGTCAGAGAAGACAACACCGACATAAGCTTTGTCGCTGACCGGATTAGAAGGATCGATCAGTCTAGGCATGAACTCAGCGATGACAGCACGTCCAATCAGTTCCGCAGTACCGCTTAAGAAAGGATAAATCGGTTTCTGGAATCCTTGTAACGTACTTCTGAAAACCATCAGAGATCCTAATAGGAAATAGCAGGAAGCATCGACAAGCTGATAGGTCTTCGCATAGAAGAGAACTCTGTCATTGATAGAACTCTCCGAAAGGAAGATATGAGTGAAAGCACCATTGATCGAACATAAAGCGGCAATACCACCGAATACCACATACATGATCAACATCAGTATCATGCTATCTTTGAATCCGATACGGATACGTTCACTGTCTCTAGCACCATAGTTCTGACCATGATAGGAAAGGACAGCTGTACCTAAGGCGATAAGAGGAGTCATCATGAAATCGTTGAATTTGACACCGGCACCATATCCGACCTGTGCATCTTCAACACCAGTCGGAATATCGAAACGGATAATCGCTTTCTCCAATATGATAAGTCCGATAGCGATGATGGAGTACTGCATCGCAAGAGGAAGACCTAGACGGAGATGATTCTTACAGCTTTCCCATCCGATTTTGAAATCGCTGAGTTTTACTCTTAAGAAAGCATACTTCTTCAGACAATAGATAAAGGATACAATGGCAGCTAAGAACTGAGCGATGATGGTAGCGATAGCAGCACCAGAGACCCCCCACCTGAATGTGACGATGAAGAGGAAATCCAGACCGATATTAAGAATCGTAGAACCGATTAAGAACATCAAAGGAGCAAAACTGTCACCGATGCTTCGTAAGACAGAGACAACAAGGTTGTAGAAGACCTGGGTGAATAGACCAATATAGATGATAGAGAGATACTGCTTCGCATACGGGAAGACAGAGTTGTTCTCATCTAATCCGATCACCTTCAGCAAGGATGGGACAAGAGGAACAAAGACAACAGTCAGGACAACCGCGATGATAGCGGATAAGAGAATCTGTGCTGCGAAACTCTTTCGGATTCCTTCCTCATCGTTTTCACCAGCCTTTTGACTGGAGATGACCGAGAATCCGGCAGCACATCCAAAGGAGAACTGGATTACGATGTAGAAGAGTCCGTATACGTCATTGACACCAGCTACTTCCGCTTTGGAGAGTGTCTGTCCTACAATGGCGGCATCGGAGATCGTATAGATCTGCTGGAAGACAAGAGACAACAGAATCGGAAGCATGAAGATCAGTAATGACTTCATCGGCTTACCTTTGGTCAGATCGACAGGAGAGAATAACTTCTTGAAGATGTTCGTTTCTTTCATATGATGATATCCTTTTAAAAAGAACATAGAAATTATAGTGATGCGAAAGGGAAAGAGGACATGAAATCGGTTACTTGTTCAAAAGTGCTGATGAGAAAGGAAAACAAAGAGATAGAAAAAGATATTGAAGAAATTTATGAGAGTTACAAACGTGCAAAATGAATAGTTTCATTTGCAAACTACGAGCGTAATTTTCAATAAAGTGAAATAACTTGCGTAAGTTGCACTTTTTAGACAAAAATATTTATTTTGTTTAAAATATATGCGTAAAAAGCGCTTTTATAAATCTGTTTACTTTGATTTTTGTCTATGCTAAACTTTAGACGTAGAGAAGAATATTCAATAAACACGCAGAAAATGAGCAAAGTAAAAGAAAGGAGGCAATATTGCTATTTTTGTCGTGTTCTGTTTTCAATAAGTCTTTAAGAAAGGAAAAACTATGAAAGACTATTACATGAAAAACAAAAAGTCGATTCTATGGTTCCTCATCGCAATCGTCGTCATCTTCATCACAAGTCTTACGCAGTCTTTGATTCAGAATGCCGGAGGAAGCATTGAAGTCTCTGATCTTCGTAATGCGACCAATACCGGTACCGTTCAGCAGAGAATCACTCTCACTGGGGATGATGGTGCTATTACAGAATCCACCATGGAGACCAAACTGACCGGAACGGTCACAAGCGGTATCCTCTTCCGCCCGAAGACAGCTACAAAAGACAATAAGTTGCCTGCAGTCGTATTGACACATGGTTATCTTAACAACAGAGAACTTCAGCTTCCCTTTGCCATCGAATTGGCAAGACGTGGATTCGTCGTTTTAACTGTCGACCGTGAAGGACACGGAAACTACAACAATGTCGATGATGCCAATGCCTTAATGGCAACCAAGGGATTATATGAATCTGCACAGTACTTATATAATCTCGATTATGTCGATCAGACAAAAATCGGTATCACCGGTCACTCTATGGGTGGCTATACTACCGCCGCTACCTTGATGAAGGATAGTAAGGATATGCCTATCGGTACGGCCAAAGTCGATGGAAAGACGGCTACTACCTACGGATACGGAATCATCAAAGCTGGTCTTATCCAGGGTTGGTCTACCTTCATGGGTGCAGGAAGTGATGTCAGCGTCGGTCTTCTTAAGGCGTCGGATGATGAATTCTTCTTCAACTCTACAGATACCCTTGGCAATAAGACCATCTCCCGTCAGTTCCTTCAGTCTACAGGTGCTGCTAAATTCGTCGGTGTCAGTTATAACGCTGGAGATACTATCAACATCGAAAACGGTGCTCACTATGTTTCCGGTTCTATTGTTGAGACGACATTAGGTACTGCCTTAAATACTCCTTTCCGTGCTATCTATGAAGCAGATGAAATCCATCCGTTGAACCATTGGTCCATCCCTTCCACAAAACATGTCATCGACTTCTTCTATACTGCATTCGGTACACCGAATGGATATTCTCTCAAAGGCGTCAACAATCAGGTCTGGGAAGTCAAGGAGACCTTCTCCTTCATCGGTATGTTAGCTCTCCTCTCTCTTATCTTCCCCGCTGTCTCTCTCTTACTCACCATCCCTGTCTTTGAATCCCTTAAGAAGAGAAGAAAGAAATTGGTCAGTGAAGATGGTACAATCTCCTTTAAAGAAGAACTCGTTACAAAAGAAAGCATTCAGTCTAAGGATAAGCCGTTAAGAACTTGGCTTGACTGGGTGTTATACTTTGTCGCTGCTGTTGGCTGTACGTTATTCTCCGGATTCATGATCCGTTCCTTTGCGACAAAATGGGGAGACAGATGGTTCCCGAACACTCAGCTCTATCCTCAGGATACGACAAACTGGGTTGCCTTATGGTCAGTCGCCTGTGGCTTATTCGCAGTATTAGTCATCCTCTTCTTCTTCATTGTAAGACGTGCAATCAGACGCTGTATGATCGCTAGAGAGAAAGAAGCAGAGGAAGTCAGCAATCCATTTGAAACCGCTCGTATCTCCTCCTTCTCTAATGCAATCAAGACCGTCCTCTTAGCCTTCCTTGTCGTCGTTGGCTTATACCTCATCGTCTTCATCAACTGGAGAGCCTTCAAAGTCGACTTCCGTCTCTGGACCCTTGCCATCAAAGTCTTCAATGTCCCTGAGATGCTCCCAACTGCAATCCGTTATGGTCTGTTCTTCTTCCTCTTCTATCTCTGCAATGGTATTGCCAACCAGACCTACAGAGCAAAGAACCTTCCTGAATGGGGAACCATCGCCATCAACGCCTTCTTCAACATCTTCGGTATCTTACTTGTCATGATCATCCAGTATGCGACATTCAAGTCCACTGGTGTCTTATGGCAGTCTGATATGGCTTTAGGTTATATCGTCCTCTTCCCCATCATTCCGATTTTGATTTTTGCTACCATCATCTCCAGAAAACTTTACGAGAAGACCGGCAATGTCTACTTAGGCTC
Source organism: bacterium (assembly GCA_963621825.1). Lineage (GTDB taxonomy): Bacteria > Bacillota_I > Bacilli_A > RFN20 > CAG-288 > Enterosoma. Next base: position 216,770 of record CAVFFP010000002.1, on the reverse strand, counting down.
CTTGATCAACGCGATGTTATTCACGATGATCACCGTCTCTGGAACCGCCGCTTCCTTCGCCTACGTCTTAGGATAAATAGACTATACAAGAAAAGCCTGGTTCATCATCGGACCAGGCTTTTCATATGCTATAAAAGTCAGAACTGATTCATCTTCTTTCGATAACGATAGTATCGATCGATGCTGATACCTAGTTGTTCGCTCGCTTCCTTCGTAGTCAATAATCGACTCTTAACCATATCTTCCAATTCAAAAAACTTTATAGTATCTACCGGAGTCGGCTTTCTTCCCTTGTATTTCTTCGCTGCCTTTGCTTTACCGATACCGATAGACTGTGCTTCTTTCTTAGCGATATATGTTCTTTTATAGATAGCAGAAAACACATCGTGGAAAATCTTACGGTAATCATCGTTGATCAACTGATTGTTGATGATGACATCGTTCCCAAGACATAGGTTGAGAAGTATCTTCTTGATGAATGCGGCATTGTTCTCTCTAGTTGTATCATCATCAAGATTGACAGTTTCCTTTATCTGTTCTTCCGTCATATAAAGCGGATCACCGAAATACTGCAAGTCCGTATTGATCAGGTATTGAATCGGATCCATGTATTCTAATCCGGCTGCTTCCAACAGTTCTTGATAGTCTTCTCTTTTTTCGGATGGAACTCTCTCACTGATGAAAACCGGGACACGGTTTTCTCTGATATATTTATCTCTTCTAAGGTCTAAATTCAGTCCAGGAATACCTTGAAAGTATTTACTGGACAATAAATCAATCGTCGAGTAGTTCGGTTCAAAGATGTATTGGAAACTGCCATCCTCATAAGTTGTATAAGTCAGCTTACATACTGCATAAACGAGATTGAAATCACCATGAATACAGATGGTGCCTTTTGATGTATAGGATTTCATAACTTATTACCGGTCAACCTTTCATAGGAATATTGGATGATTTTCTTATAACGCTCTCTAATCATTGTTGTATAGAAGAATTTATGGACGCTGCTGATACTAGGTATCTCCTCTATAAGGTGATTTATTTTATCAAGATCAATTCTCGGTGTAATCCTGAGCAATGCATTATTCATCTCTTCGAACTGTAAGGAAGAGATGACTTCAAAATAGGAACTCTTCTTATTTCCTAATCTGATCTGTGAAGTCGGATAATCATAGATTCTTGCATTGATTTGTTCTTCATCCGTTATGATTTTTGTCATCTCATCTTCGTCAGTAAGATTAGGATATAGACAAGAACCATTGTCAAAAACAGGAGCTAATACGTATTTGTTATCTTTCTTCAGAAAGCCCCAATTACCTCCATGTCTATCATAGTTACCGATTAAAGCGTCGACGATATAGATATCAAAGAAAGAGGAAATAGTATCATCGACATTGGTAAGTTTCTTGTTTAAGGTTAACAGACGCATAATATCATTGTACGTATACTGATAAAGGTCTTTATCTTCTTCGATGGTAGATTCACCGACATCATTGAAAGGCACAAATTGAAAACCGGAAGTGAGGAAGTCTTTGCATGCGACCACCTCTTCACCGTGATATGTGCCCAAGTAGGTTTCCTGACAATTTAAACCGACAGATTGATAGATGTGACTACCAAGATATTCGGAGATGGTATTGTTGAATCGATAACCCAAAGGAGTTCTCTTTTTAAACTTCAGCATATAGGGTTCTCCATCGACAAGAAGACCGATCTTCTTTTCGGAGCCGCCATACGCCTTCTTGGTGAATGGATATCTATCGTAAACCTTGTATTCCATAAAAACGCACCTATACAATACGATATAGTGAATAAATTGAAATTGCGATAGAGTATCATTATCTATTTTGCAAATATAAGAAGATGAAATTGATATATGGAATCAATTGTTTTATCAACATCATAACAATCAAATAAATTGCTTTTGTTGTGACTATTGCTTTTTATCATTAGAAAAGCCTAGTGCAACTGCACTAGGCTCAATTTATTCTTCAACTTCGATATTTTTGATCATGACATCGCTTCCCGTTACGAGATAGGTATCAGTCGAATGACAATGCGGACACTCTTTTCCGAATTCCGTTGTGGAATAGGTCTCTTTGCAGTTCTTGCAGTATGTGATTGCTTTCAGGATGATGATATCCAGTTCACAGTTCTGCATGTGCTCTGTTTTCTTGATTGCCCAGGCAAAGCAGTCACGGAAGTAGGAGGGGACGACGGTGGATACTTCACCTACTTCAAGCGTGACTTTCTTTACAGATTTGACATTGTTTTCTTTGGCTACCTTCTCAACGTTGTCGATGACATAGAAGACAAGACCAAGCTCATGCATTGAGGTCTGTTGCGTTTCCAGTGAAAGGATTCTTCTTGGCGAACTCTTTGTTTGCCTTCTTGTATGCCTTTCTCTTCTTTCTCATCTCTTTGGCTTCTTTGCTTCCACTGTGGAAGAGAATCTTGAAGCTTCTCTTGATGGAATAGCCTAACAAGCCACCGACTTTGTCTTCACCAGCAACCATCTTGGACATTTCCGGATGATCTCTGACGAGGTGGATAGCATTGAATTCGCAGCGGGTTGTACAGATACCGCAGCCGATGCACTTATGAGGATCGACAACGGAAGCACCGCAGCTTAAGCAACGGCCGGTCTCGATCTTGACCTGCTCTTCCGTGAGAGTGAGGTGGGCATCGCGGAAGGATGTCTTGGCATCGATGTCCTTATTCATAGCGGCTTCCTGTCTTCCGGCTTCATCATAGCCAGGGACAGAGATATCTTTCTTGTTCAGAGGTTCGAAATGATGACGTTCCAAACCGATGGTAGGATGTGCATTGGGCTGGACGTGACGATGTAAGGATTCGGCGACAAAGTGACCAGCAGCAATAGCATCGATAACAAACTTCGGACCAGTGTAGACGTCGCCACCGACATAGATGTCCGGATCAGCGGTCTGATAGGTGAGCTTATCAGCGATAGGATAGTTGCCGTGCCAGAAGTTGACCTTTGTTCCTTCAAGGAGGTTACCCCATTCGATAGCCTGACCGATAGCGAAGACGATTCTGTCTGCATGGACTTCGACAGTATCATTGTCATCATACTGAGGAGAGAACTTGTGATTCTCGTCGAAGACACGGGTGCACTTCTTCATGACGATGCCAGTGACTTTTCCGTTTTCATCGACCAAGACTTCCTTCGGACCCCAAGAGTTGTTGATCTTGATGTCTTCTTCTAAAGTCTCAGTGATTTCTTCTTTGGAAGCAGGCATTTCATCTCTGGATTCCAAGGAGAACATCTGAACGGATTTGGCAGAGAGTCTCTTTGCGGTTCTGGCGCAGTCGACAGCGACGTTTCCGCCACCGATGACAACGACATCACCTTCGAATTTCTCATCCTGATGTTCGAAGGAGTGACGGAGATAGTCAACAGCGATATAAGTGCCTTCGGCAGTGTCATTATTGACATTCGGTCTTCTTCCACCCTGGCAGCCGATAGCGATATAGAAGGCTTTGTATCCTTCTTCTTTCAACTTAGCGATGGTGGTATCCTTGCCGACTTCGCAATTGGTGATGATTTCAACACCGAGCTTCTTAATGATTTCGATTTCCGCATCGATGACATCCTTCTCGAGCTTGTAGGTCGGGATGCCATACATCATCATACCGCCAGGTCTAGCGTTCTTTTCGAAGACAGTCGGCTTGTATCCCATCAAAGCGAGATAGTAAGCGGCGCTTAAGCCAGCAGGGCCGGCACCGATGATAGCGATCTTTTCGTCGAATTTCTCATGAGCACTAGGAACAGTCTTCTCAGGGACATATCTAGTTTCGCTCTTAAGATCCAAGTCAGCGACGAATTTCTTGACGGCATCGATAGCGACAGGCTGATCGATGGTTCCACGTGTACAGGCATCTTCGCAGCGTCTGTTGCAGATACGTCCGCAGATGGCCGGGAACGGGTTCTCTTTCTTGATGAGAGCCAAGGCTTCCTGATACTTTCCTTCGTGTGCTTTCTTCAGATAACCCTGAACAGGAACGTGAGCAGGGCAGGCGACCTTACAAGGTGCGGTACCTGTGCTATAGGTATTGGTAAGTCTAGCAGTATCACGATAATTTTCATCCCAAGCATATTTGCCCCAGATGAGGTTGTCCGGTAAAGGAGCCTGAGGATATTTGACCTTGGAACCATCCTTTTTGCAAAGCTTTTGACCGAGCTTGACAGCACCGGCAGGGCAGGATTCAACGCAAAGGCCGCAGGCGACACAGTTGGTCGGATCGACTTTGGCGGTATATGCACTTCTGGAAAGGTTCGGAGTGTTGAAGAGCATGCTTGTTCTTAAAGCGTTGCAGATCTTGACGTCGCAGTTGCAGATATCGAAGATCTTGTGTTCGCCATCGATGTTTGTAATCTGATGGACAAAGCCGTTCTTTTCAGCAAGCTCTAGAATTCTCATGGCCTCGTCGTGATCGATAGGACGGGCCTTACCGGTCTCGACAGCATAGTCGGCCATATCGCCGACCTGAATGCACCAATCGTCGGAATCGTCTGCGCAGCCGTCACCAGTGACTTTTCTGGATTCACGGCAAGAGCAAAGACCGGCAGAAAGGTGTCCGGAATACTTCTTAAGCCAGTAGGAGATATGTTCCAACTTGATGGATTCCTGATCCATCGGGATAGCTTTTTCGACCGGGATGACGTGCATACCGATACCATCGCCTCCAGGAGGAACCATCTGTGTGATTCCGGCAAGAGGAATGAATGTCATTCTTTCGAAGAAAGAGGAGACAGTCGGATTCTTCTTGATCTTTTCCTTGGTGGAATTGAAGAGTTCAGCAGAGCCAGGAACGAAGAAACAAATACGATAACGTTTGATTCTAGGTGCGTCTGCAATCGGGCCATCGTCGTTATAGGCATCTCCGTAATCGAACTCTAAGATGCCGACATCAGCCATATCGTCCAAAAGCTTCTGGAACTTGATGGCATCATACTCCGGATTCATCTTGAGAAGCTCTTCGAAAGTATAGAACTTTCTAAGCTTCATCTTGTTGAGCACAACAGCCATCTCATGGGAGACGACTTCCTTCAATCCCCAATACTCGGGATCGTTGGCTGTGACTCCATGAAGCTTGTGAGCAACAACGTCTGTGATCTTCTTTCCTAATTTGAGAATCTCCTCATCAGGATTCTCTTCTCCTTGGTAAGCTGGTTTGATGAGTTTACTTTGTTCTGGCATATCAGTTTTCCCTCCAATTTCTGATTTCTTCCGTAAGCCAATCTTTCAAATCGTTCATCCCTTCTTTCGTCTTGCCGGAGACAGAAATAATCCGGCAACTCTTATTTCGCAAACGAATATAAGATTCAAATTTAGCATCGTCAAAGGTGAAATAGGGTTTGGTGTCGATCTTCGTAACGACGACAACATCCGCCTTTTCAAACATCAGCGGATATTTTAATGGCTTGTCATCTCCTTCTGGAACAGATAGGAGCACGCAGTTTTTAGAAGCGCCCGTATCGAATTCTGCAGGGCAGACAAGATTTCCGACATTCTCAAGGAAGATAAGATCCAAGACAGAAAGGTCAATGCCATTGAGTCCTGTTCTTGTCATTCCGCTATCGAGATGGCACATGCCATCGGTATGAAGCTGGATTGCTCTGACACCGGTGTTATCGATGATCTTGTGCGTATCACAGTCTCCATCGATATCCGCTTCCATGACTCCGATTCTATAATCGTCTTTCATCATGTTGATCAAGGCAGTCAAAGTGGTGGTTTTTCCAGCACCTGGACTAGACATTACGTTCAGAAGAAACACCTTCTTCTCTTTTAACTCCTTTCGGAGTTCATCTGCTTTTTTGTTGTTGTCAGCAAAAACGCTTTGCTTTAATTCAATGACTTTAATACCCATGTTTAAAAAATGTTACCGCTTTTTTATTATACAATAAATAATAATTAAGTGTATTAATTTTTGACTAAATGATGAAAGATTTGTTGGAAATTCTACTTCAGAGAGACGGAATCCTTCGATGTTTCAGTGTCTTTTTGTTTTTCTTTGTTTTTCTTTACGAGATAAATTGTCAAGGAGACCAAAGAGTAGACAAGAAGGCTAAGTATCACACCAGCGACACTATCGATAAAGTAATGCTGCTTGATGAAGAATGTGGCTGTAATGCATCCGAGTCCGGAAAGGACACCAAGGATAGAAAGAACGATAGGGAGTCTTTTGTCTTTCTGAAAAGAGACAGAGAGTATGACAAGCAGTGTGCCGATTGCAGCATGCAAGGAAGGAAAACAGCAGGATGCACTCTTGTCCACTCGGTAAATGACGGAAATCATATAATCCATGAACGAGTCAAAGCTAGTGACTTCCGTGATTTTCATGTTGAGATCGATAAAGTCAGGACGGATGATCTTAACGTTGTAACAAAGGAAGAAGATATTCGCAATCGTATCGATGATGAACATGGAAAGGATTCCTTTTTTGAATTTTTCTGAATCTTTCCTAGCTACCATGTAAAGGATGATGACAGGCATGAAGTAATAGGTGCAATAGGGGATGATGAAGTAGCGGATAAAAGGAATCTTGTCATCGATTGACATCGATATCAGATGTGTCTCTGTGCTGAAGGCAGAACTGAACGCATAGAACGCTGACATGAAAATATAGAAGAAAACGATAAGCAATAGTTCAAAAAGATGCTCTCTTTTCATGACAGCATAGGCTTTTGTCTCTTTAAACTGTTGCCACTTTCTTTTCATGGATCTCTCCTATCTTTTCACCCATCTTCACTATGGTCTCAATCTCTTTCTTGGAATTCTCTCTGATGTCAGAATCGATGACTATGTCCTTGTTCAAAAGAAGGACAATCGTCGATCCCCCATAAAGGAATTTTCCTTTCTCCTCTCCTTTTCTGTATTCGCCTTTTTCTTGGTAGTTGACAATCTTTCCTACTAAGAGGGCACCAACTTCCATTTGAATTACATCAGAAAAGTTTTTTGTATGAAGTATCGTATATTCTCTTTGATTCTGAGAATAGATTTTATAATGATCATTTGCGATGGGATTGACAGTGTGAAGCACACCGGGCAAAAAGACATTCGCTTCTTTTGTTCCGTCATCGATATAGCAATAGCGATGATAATCATCTACGCAAAGTCGTAAGACTAAACAGGTTCCGCCCTGGTATTTCGAGACGATTTCATCGTTCTGAACCAGCTCAGAAAGAGAATAGACACTCTCTTTGATGAAGAGTCTTAAATCCTTATCGATTGGATAATAGGTGACCTTACAGTCACAGGGTGAAATCAGATGATTTTCCACTCTGTCTATCGGTCTTTTCTCCGGTTTGATTTTCCTAGAAAAAAAGTCATTGAAACTATGGATATCATCTAGGATATAGTCATCCAGGCAGATATTATTTTTCTTTACGAATCTCTTGATCTTTTTTTTGCTTTTTTCAGAATCCAGTCTTTTTCCTATTTTTATAGAGATAGATGGTTTAATTAGTATCTTCAGAAAAAGTCTGCCAAGCAAGGTATGGTAAAGAAACCTTTGACTTAGCAGAACTTTGGATTTATATATTTTTCCGTCTCTAGTCGCTATTTGCATAATGTGAGAACGAGAATGAGTCCCGTGACTTCCAAAATGAGGATGAGAGATGAGAAGATGATACTGACTTTCAGTCCAGGTTTCGGAATACGGATTTTCACAAGATAGAAAATGCCAAGGATAAGAAGAACACTGGCATAGACATAGGAAATCGCATTCGGGATGAGATAACTGAGGATATAGAAGGCAGGAACAATGATAGCGGAAGTCGTAATCGGAACGCCAAGAAAGCAGGCTTTTCCTCCATCTTCCTGTCTATGCTCCTCGAGAACATTGAAATAAGCAAGACGGATCATGCCAGCGATGATGAAGAAGACGAAAATAAAGACAAAGTACCATGCTCTCATTCCAAGTCCGATTCCGATACAGGCGGGAAGGACTGCAAAACAGACCAAGTCACTTAATGAGTCAATCTGAATACCGTATTTTCTTTCATCCAAGGATCTGTCTTTTTTTGTTCTGGCGACTTTTCCGTCAAAAAGATCTAAGAGACCGCTAAGTCCTAAGCAGATGACGGAAATCAATGGATTGTCACGGAAGGCAAAAAAGATTCCTATAATGCCGGAGGCTAAGGAAGCATAAGTCATCCAAACAGTATAATTGTAAAAACCTAACATACACGGTCTCCTTATCAAGACTTTCTGACGACACAGATCTGCTTAGACACAGTGATGATACCTGTGAATAAGAGAGGAATATAGAAGGTAAAGATTCGGGTGAGAATCATCGCACTGGCCAAAATATCGACTCCGTTGCTTTGGAAGATATGACCAAGCAAAAGAATGTAAAGGTATTCCGATATTCCGACTCCTCCAGGGAGAGGAAGAGAATCGACACAAAGAGCAACTAGCACCTGAATCGATATCAAGTCAAAGTAATTGTACCCGGAAATTTCAGGATAAGACTCTAAGAAAGAGCGGTAGACGAAGTAAGATATTGAGAAAAAAGCGATTCTCTGTACAAAATTATAGAGCAAAGCGAGTATAAAATGTCTACGTTTTTCAAGAAATAACTTTCCGGCCTTCTCATATTCATCCATTTTTGCAGTATATTTTTCGATAAGTTCGACAGAATTCTTGACGATATGTATCTTGTTCAATAGTTTGATTACCTTCGTGCCGATCTTTTCCACCAGTTTCCTTTTAAAGGCGGCTGCATAGCATAACCATATCAAGAAGAGATTGATGACAAAGCCGATGAAGTAAAGCGCGATGACAAGAGGATGAGAGAAAACAAAGGCTCTTGAGATGATGATGGCTGGAATAGAAAGAGTGAGTAAGACAATTTTGAATAAGGCGGTATTGATCAGAAGATCGATGGAAGAATAGGAGATAGGGATACCATCCTTCTTCATATAGTAGGCGACCATCGGCTGTCCACCGCTAGCGGAAGGGGTGATGGCGCAGAAATAATAATCGATAGCGGAATAAATGAAATTGGCAAACACTCCTGTTTTGATTCCTTCTCCTGTGAAAATCCTTTTCATTGCAAGACCTTCAAACAGGATGTAAATAAGAATCAGAATAATGCTGATGGAAAGAGATAATGGGTTAACATTCTTGATAACTTCGATAAGGTCGCTAATCTTGTACGTGGAGAATATGGCAACGCAGGTAGCGATGATCAGAACAAGCAAAAAGACAATGCTCAATACATATTTTTTCTTGCTCGGCTTATCGCTTGGCGTTGATTTGTTCATCTGTTGAATTTACCTTAGTGGTGATAATCATATCCTTAATCGAACCTAAAGTCAAACCGACTTTGAGACGACAGAAGAAGAAAGACTCTGTATGAATAGAAAAAATCTTGAAATAAAAACTTATTTCTTTATCATATATGAGATATATATTTATATAGGGACATATTAAATACATGATGCATGCATTCAAAAAATTAAAAGCCAAATCCGAAGACTATCTCCTTGACCATCCTACTCAAAAGAAAATTTACAACTGGGGATTCATCCTCGTTGTAGAAGCCGTATCCTCTCTTCTCTACGCCTTTGGTATCAAAAGCTTCGTCAACCCTTCTACTGAGTGCGTTGAAATCTGGGCGAATCAAAGCGGAAATTATAGTCTTTGGACTAGTGATATCACATCGCCGACCCACCTTATCGGTGGCGGTGCTACTGGTTTAAGCCAGGTCATCATCAAGACGCTGAATATCTTCTTCAACGTCAGTGCTGTCGGAGGTGCAAACTTTGACTTGGAGACACTGCTTCTTTCCATTCTCTATTTTGCTATCAACATTCCTTTATTCATCTTCGCCTTTTTGAAAATCAGCAAACAGTTCACCATATTCACGGCAATCAACGTCGGTCTCTGCTCCTTATTTATCCGCATCATTCCTGACTCTACTATCGCCAATACCTTCAATCTCTATCAGGATATGTTAGCCAGAGCGATCTTCGGCGGAATCATGACGGGCATTGCTACTGCAATGGCAATGGCTGTCGGAAGCTGTACAGGCGGCACGGATATTGTTACGACATACTTTTCGGAAAAGAAGTCGACCGGTGTCGGTAAATACATGATTCTCATCAATATGACGATTGTCTTGCTCTATGTTGTCTCTTCCGTCATCGCTCATACTACTCATCCGGAATGGAACAGTCAGGATAACAACAAAGTCATCTCCTCCGCTCTCTACACTGTCGTCTATTCCTTCGTTTCAGCTAAGGTTCTCGACTTCATCAACAGAAAGAACAAGAAAGTCGAACTTCAGGTTTTCACCTCTGTTGAGAATGTCTCTCAGATCTTGATTCATGCCTTCCCGCATTCCTGCACCATCATCGATGGAAAAGGCGCCTATAGCGGACAGAAGAAATATGTTCTCTATATGGTCATCTCTAAGCCTGAGGCGAAAAAGGCAATCAAGATTGTCAAGGCAGCAGATCCTCAGTCCTTCATCACCGTTCAGGATCTTTCCCAGGTCTATGGACGTTTCTACATCAAGCCGATTGAATAGGCTTTTTATCAAATCACGTTTACAAGCATTTTTATAAAAAATAGGAGAAATCATTATGGCTACAAACAAAGAATTGGCAGAACTTATTTTCCCGGACGTCAAAGAGACAATCAAAGATCTCGATAAGAGATATCCAAAGAGAAACCTTCCGGAAGGAGCTGAGGTGACTCGTTTTGCACCTTCCCCGACTGGATTCCTTCATACTGGATCCCTTTTCACCGCTATGATTGCACATAAATTCGCAAAGCAGAGCGGTGGCGTCTATTACTTCCGTTTGGAAGATACGGACCAGAAGAGAGAAATCGCTGGCACTGGTCTTGACCTTGTCAGACAGCTGAAGAATTTCGGAATCGTTGCCGATGAAGGCTTCTATGGTGATCATGAGGAAGGCGAATACGTTCCTTATGTTCAGTCTAAGAGAGCTGACATCTACAAGATCGTCATCAAGGAATTGATCAAGAAGGGAAGAGCCTATCCTTGCTTCTGCACTAAGGAAGATCTCGAGCAGCTCCGTATGGTTCAGGAAGCCAACAAGGTCATCCCTGGATATTATGGTGAATATGCAAGATGCCGTCATCTTTCTCTCGATGAGATGATTAAAAACATCAAGGCCGGAAAGCCTTATGTCATCCGTTTCAAGTCCAAGGGAAACCACCTCAACCACGTCCGCGTCCATGATGAGATCAGAGGCGACATGGATCTTACCGAGAACGATCAGGACATCGTCATTCTCAAGAGCGACGGACTTCCGACCTATCACTTCGCCCACCTTGTCGATGATCATTATATGGGAACAACTCTTGTCACCCGTGGTGAAGAGTGGATTTCCTCTCTTCCGATTCACGTCGAACTCTTCAGCACTATGGGCTGGACTGCTCCGAAATACGCTCATCTTCCTGTCATCATGGTCAACGACAAAGATACCGGAAACAAGAGAAAACTTTCTAAGCGTAAAGATCCAGAAGCCGCTGTCTCCTTCTTCTTGGAACAGGGCTATCCGAAAGATGGTGTCATCAAATACTTGATGACCATCGCCAACTCCAACTTTGAAGAGTGGATGATGGCGAATCCGAAGGGGAACATGGATGACTTCAAACTCTCCTTCTCCAAATTCTCTTTGGATGGCGCCTTGTTCGATATGCCGAAGCTTAACAACATCTCCAAAGAAGTCCTTGCCAACATGGATAAGAAGACCTTCACTGATCAGGCTTATGAATGGGCCAAGGAACACTCTCCGGAATTAAAGGAAGATATCGAAAGAGACAGAGATCTCTTCGAGGCTATCATCAACATTGAACGCGATCAGGAAAAGCCCAGAAAGGATTATGAGAAATTCTCTGATGTCCTTCCTAAGATCCGCTTCTTCTATCCGGAACAGTTCGATAGTATGGTCAAAGCTAATCCGCTTCCGTTTAACGAATTCCTCTCTCATGACATCATCAAGGATGTCTTGGAAGACTTCTACTCCAGCTTAGACTTAGAGAGACAGGATGAAAACACCTGGTTTGCTTCGATGAAGGAACTCGGACTCCGTCATAACTTCATCGATGACAGAAAAGTCTACAAGAAGAATCCGACTGCCTATAATGGCTGGTATGCGGATTGCATCTCTATCGTCAGAGTTGCTCTTTGCGCCTCCACGCAGTCTCCGAAACTCTTCGACGTTCTTAAGATTCTTGGAAAAGATGAAATCCGTCGCAGAATCGATGAGGTGAAGAATACACTTTAATCGCCTATGGAGAACAGCCAGAACAAGGGCAAAGCGAAACACGTTAAGCTAGTCTTACAAATCCTTTTCTTTGCCGCTTTGACTGTTCTCGCCTTGTATTACATATTAAAGGATGACCCGAAGAAAACCTTTTCGGTGCTCTCTCAGACGAGAGCACTTCCTTTAAGCATGGCGATTGCTTTGGTTTTAGTCACAGTTTTGCTCGATGGGCTCGCTTTGACACTTTTGACAAGACTGTTTCATCCGAAATACCATTACTACCAAGGCTTGATCAATTGCATGATCGGAGGACTAGTCGGTGTCTATGTCAAAAGCGCTGCACCTTTAATACAAGCTTATACGTTCAAAAAACAGGATGTTCAGAATTCAGAGGCCGCTTCGATCTTGACGATGAACTTCCTTCTCTATCAGTTATGCCTTTGCATCTATTCCTTATTTATCATCATATTCGGTTATCCGATTATGAAGAATGTTCCTCTTCCCGTATTATGGAATCTGAAACTGATTTACTTAGTCGTCATCGGCATGGCGATTCAGTTCCTCTTTCTTGTCGGTGCTATTTTACTTGCATACTGTAGACCTTTGCATCGTCTCTTTTTGAATTCTGGCATCAATTTGTTGGCGAAGCTCCATATTCTTAGAAATCCGGAGCAGTCCAGAAGAAGACTGACGATACAGTTTGCTACCTATCGAATCGAAATGAAACGTATGAGAGCAAATGGAGGAAGAGTCTTATTGGTCATGCTGATCAACTTCCTCAGGCTTTTCCTTTTAGGCATGCTTCCTTTCTTCGTCTTCTTATCCCTTGTCAGCACAGGAACGGATAATGCGACATTCTTCGCGCAGTCCTTGACTGGAACCGGATTTGTCAATGTCATTTCCTCCTTTATTACCGTCGGTGCTCCCGAAATCATCTTCCAAGACACATTCTCCTACTTCTTAAAAGATGTTGCATCTATCTCCAACCCGGATTCCATCGCATCTGCTGCGAATATTCTTTGGCGTTTCCTCACGTTCTATCTCATCCTTTTCTTGGGAGTCATCACAACTGCTTTATATCGTGGATCACCGAAGAGAGTCGAGATTCTCTCCTCGACGGGAACGATTTACGATCTTGCCTTAGTCGATATTGAAAGCGCCGATGATGAGACGAAAGAATATCTCACGGAAATCAAAAAACGTGGCGACAGTAAAAGAGGGCCTTTATTAACGAAAGAAGATATCGAATCCTCTTTCGCATCTATGAAGGATAACATTACCGAAGAGGAATCAGTCAAAGAAAAAGTGGATGATGAAGAGTTTGAGAAAATACTCGAAGAGCAGAAATCTGCTTTGGCTGATGTTGTAAAAGAATATAACGAGTTGGTTCAGTCCACACCATCGAAAGAAGAAATCAAACGCGAATCAGAAAAAGAGTTTGACTTTTTTGCAGAGAAGAACAAGAAGAAAAAGCAGAAGAAAACGAAAAAAGATGAAAAGAGAAAGATGAAAGAGGAGATGAGGGAAAGAAAGAGGCTGATGAAGCTTCAGCCGAAAGGCACAACCATCACCTATGATGATACAAAGGGAATCGAGATTCATTCTCCGGAATTCACCGAGATGAAGACTCTTACGACATCAGATCCTTCGGAGGATAAAAAGTAATATGGTTATCGGAATCTTTACGGATACCTATTATCCTGACATCAATGGTGTTGCGACAGCAACAAAGACATTATCTGATGTCTTAAAAAGCCATGGTCACGAGGTTATCATCATCACTACCGGACTGAAGGGACAAAGAAGATTCTCTTTCGAGGATGGTGTGATGCGTATCCCTGGCGCATCGCTGAAGTTTTTATATGATTATAGGCTTTCTTTTTTCTTCAATTTCCACGCGTATCACATCTTAAAGAAGATGCACTTTGATCTGTTCCACATTCAGCAGGAATTCGGAATCTCTATCTTTGGCAGAATCTGTGCCAAGTTATTCTCTGTCCCTGTTGTCTATACTTATCACACTTCTTATGCGGACTATTCGAATTATCTCTCCCGTTTTAAGATATCCGAGAAATACATGAAGAAACTGATCATCTCCTTGGTTAAGAAAGTCTTATCCATGAAAGGTGAAATCGTCACCCCCTCTTTGAAGACAAAGAAAATCCTTCTTTCCTATCATGTCAGTCGGTATATCAACGTCGTTCCTAATGCGGTCGACTTCTCTGACTATGAGAAAGAGAAGGATACAGAAAGAGAGACTGAATTTAGGAAAGAACTCAAAATAGAAGAAAAACACATCCTTCTTTATCTCGGAAGAGTTGCACAGGAAAAGAATATCGATGAACTAATCGATGGATTCAATAAATACAAGAGCGATTATTCAGATAAGGATACGGTGTTATTGATTGTTGGATCCGGACCGGATCTAGAAAGACTGAAGGAGAAGAAAGAGTCAACACCTTATAAGGATGATATCTACTTCCTTGGAAAAGTTTCCCATGAGGATACTTGCTTCTATTATCAGATCGCAGATGCCTTTCTCTCAGCGTCCCTTAGTGAGACACAGGGACTTACGTATTCCGAAGCGATTGCAAGTTCCTGCATCGTTTTAGCAAAATATGACTTCAACCTTGACTATCTGATTCAGGATTCCAAGACAGGTTTCTTCTTTGATGATATCAACTCTCTCTCGGAAAGAATCCATACTGTCTTATCTTTATCCGATGAGGAGAAAACAAAAGTAATACAGGAAGCAAAGAAGAGAAACGATTATCTCTTCGGGAAGGAGACCTATTATGAGAGAATCATGCACGTCTACGAAAAAGCTCTCCGACACCGCTTCTGAAAAAAAGCATATCATTAAAGATGTCACTCTGAAGAAAGGGAATGTATCTATTTTTGTAGACCAAAAAGAGATTACGATATCCACGGACTCCTATCTGTCCGATTATTTTTATCCGGGCAAAGAGTTAGACAAAGAACAATATGCTGATCTCCTTAAAATGGAGAAACAGCTGAAATCGAGAAAGTATCTGCTCTATTTGCTTTCTCATGGTCGTTATACGACGTATGAAATCAAGAAGCGTCTGAAGGAAAAGCACTCTGTCAGCGATAAAGAATGTGAGGAGATGATAAAACCCTATGTGGAAAGCGGTCTCCTTTCTGATCGGGAATATGTGATCGATTATTTAGAAAACAAGACGGAACAAGGGTATGGAAAACAGTATCTGGTATCCTCCTTGAAAAGGAAAGGAATCCCAGATTCCTTGCTTCAGGAAAAAGAAATTCAACTTCTCATGGAAGTGAATCCGGAAGCCGTTTACGCCTTGCTATCTAGGGAGGATAAAAAGAGAAAAGCGCTTTCATCAAAAAGGAGAAAGGAAGTCCTTTCTCAGTGTTTGTATCGCAGAGGTTTCACTTCTAGCCAATCACAAGCGATGATTGATGATTATTTCTCCTCTCTGAGTGTAGAAGAGAGAAAAAAACAAGAAGAAAATTCGAAAATGTTGTTAAAGAAAGAAGCATTAAAATGCTATAATTCATTCGTTCGAAAATATCCGGACGTCAAAAAAAGAAAACAAGCGTTTCTGCAACGTTTTTTAAGACAGGGATATGAGTATTCGGAGATAGAAGAACTGATTCAACAGGAGGGGCTGAATTTCAATGATTAAGGATATCATCCAGACCTACAAAGAGAATGGCGGCCCAGTCAATGGACAGCTCTTTATGGTCAAGTCGGTTACTAAGGCGTTAGATAGCAAAGGAAGTCCTTATCTGAATGTCCTTTTGCAGGATTCCACAGGAACGATAGAAGCGAAGAAATGGGCTGTCGATGATGTGGATATCGACGTTATCATTCCGGGAAGCATCATCCGTGTCGAAGGACTTTACCAGGTTTTCAAAGGACATCCTCAGCTGAAAATCAGCGATGTCGAAGGCGTCAATGAGAATGAAGTGGATATGTCCAGATTCATTCCTTCTGCTCCGTATGACTTAGCAAAACTCAGAGCGAAGCTTGACGAATATATCCTTCAGATTCAGGATGATGACCTTAGAAATCTGACCAAGGCTATCATCGAAGAGAATTATAAGGATTATACGACGTATCCTGCTGCGGTTACGGTCCATCATGCCTATATGGGTGGATTGATGTATCATTCCTTATCCATTTGCGCCATGGCGATAAAGGCAAGCGACCAGTATCAGTATCTGAAGAAGGATTATCTGATTGCGGGATCTCTTCTTCACGATATCGGAAAGGTGAAGGAACTTTCTGGATATAAGGCAGTCAATTACACCGAGGAAGGAAATCTTCTCGGCCATATCCAGATCGGTGCGATGATGGTCTATTCCAAAGGCAAGGAACTGAATATCGATGAGGAGAAACTTCTTGTTCTTACTCACATGATACTTGCTCATCACGGGAAGCCGGAATTTGGTTCCGCAAAGGTGCCGATGACAGCGGAAGCCTTCGTTCTCCATATGATGGATGAACTCGACTCGAAGCTAGAACTTCTCAAAAACGCCTATCAAGGCACAGAAGAAGGCGAATTCACCCAGAAGATTCTGTGGATGGATTCCCAGATCTTTTATAAGCCGAAAGACTTGAAGAAAACGAAAGAATAAATAGGAGAATATCAATATGATCGACAACAACGAACAGAACATTATGGACAGCACCGATTGGAGCAAGTTCACATTCCTCGAGAAGAAAAAAGAAGAGGATCTGACAAAAGACAAAGCAAAAGGAGTGAAGATCGGATACATTATCTTCCTCGCTTTTTCACTTATGAGCGTTGTGGCTCTCATTGTCTTGACTATTGTCTTTGGTACAGTCGGCAATCCGAACTTCACGGCTATGAGAGGATACGGAGTCTTAGGACTTGTCTTCTTCCTCCTTTTCTTACTCTCTGTCGGATTATTCAGCACATGCCGCTATCTCTACAACACAAAATGGTACAAAAGTGACAAAAGAAAAATATATTTTGCTCTTTCCAATTCATCTTACTATCTTGCGGTTGGCTTCCTTTATACGACCTTTGCCCTCATCCCTTTGAGAAAGGCTGTCTTGGATATCTCTGAAGTCTTCGGCTATTGGAATATCCTTCTTCTTGCCTTTGTATGGCTTGTCGTCATCGCACTTGTCGTATTGGAGTTTAAGAAAGGCGAGAAGACAAACAAGACCGCCTTTGGTATCGCATCAATCGTCTTACCTGCCCTTGTCCTCTCTTTCTCCACTATCCTCATTCAGAATTACTCTTTAAGCCGTTTCTCTCTTCCTCTTCTTGTCTCCGCCGTTGTATCTAGCGCTATCGCACTTCCTCTTCTTCTTGATAAGAAAAAGGATTCCAACGTCCTTGTCGGACACTTCTTCACACTTACCTGCTTCATCCTGGATGCCGTTGCTATCCTCTATTACGGCATGATTGTCGCTTCCAATCTTTACTAAACATAATCAAGGCTCACAAAGTTGAGCCTTTTTTTGTCTTACGATATATTTATATATAAATATTTGTTATAATTTACATATGCGACGTTTCTAGAAAGTGAGGCTATTGCTTATGTTCATGGAAAATGATGAAATCAAAAAAGAAGAGAATGCAGTGGAAGAAAACAAGGAAACGGTAAATTCTGTTTCGGAATCTGCAAAAGATAACAGTTTGAATACTGTCGAAGAGAACCTCGAGGAAGAGGTTGCTGACTTAGAGAATCCTAACAATGTGGATGAATCTGCTGTTGAAGAAGAGGAAAAAGAGAACATCAAGGCTCAGATGAAAGCTGATGAACTCGATGGTGAGATCAATCTGCATAACACGGTCACTGCTGAAACCTACTTCAAACCGGTCAATTTCGTCTATGACGGTTTCTCCAACATTGATGATGAAATCGAGAATGTGAGAAAAGGATATCTTGCCAAGCTGAAGAAGTCCAAGGTGTTCAATCTTGTCGCTATCGCTGTCATGCTTGTCGCCTTTGTCGCTGTCATCCTTGTCTTCTTCCTCAATAAGAATGCAGAGATGGCATGGCTTACCTATACCGTCTTAGGTGTTGCTGCTGCCTTGATCATCGGCTCCTTCATCCTCACTAGCCATTTTGCCAAGAAGGATGCCAAAAACATTCACGCCTATTTAGGAGACTATGAGGATACACTCTCTGGATATCTCCTTTACAAGATGGACGTTGAGAACCCGGTTCTCTGTCCAGACGGAAAAGTCGATGAGACAGCCTTCATCCAGGCACACTGCTATCGTACGATTTCCTCTATCGATTCCCGCGCTGTCTTAGAAGGTACAAGAAAAGGTCACAAACTCATCATCTCTGAGATGGCCGCCATCGTTCCTCCTGTCAGCCTTACTAAGGCCAATGAACTTCCGAAGGATTTCATTAATCTTGACGGAACTCCTTATATCGAACCGAATCTCGATGATACCTTTATCGGAACAACCGAACTCAAGGACAAGGATATGACCCTTGTCGATATCGATCTTGCCGATGAGGCCAACAACACCAAGAATGCCGAAAAGAAGGCGAAAGATGTCGAGAAGGGAAAGAAGAGCAGTGAAGGAAAGACCAACCGTTACGGTCTTTTCGGAAGATTCTATGCTTATGACCTTAAAGTAGCATCCGATGAGAGCTTCATCCTCTACTTCATGGGTGACAGAGAGTTCACTAATCTTCCGGATTACCTCACCGGTTTCAAAGCCCTCAAGGTTCCGGGATTAAGACCTAACATCATCTGTTATGTTGCCGATTCGAATCGTTCTAAGAAATTCTTCAATGAAGAATCCATCGCCTTGCTCAATGACATCGTTCCGAACCAGGTTGTTCAGTCCTTGTTCCTCTCCGTCAATTCCTTCGGTACCAGAATCGGTGTAAACCTTTCTGATGACATCATGAATGTTCCTGTCAAGAACAGACAGGTCCCCGGAAGCGTTCAGTCTTTCAAGAGCGCCAATGACAAAATCTTCGCTTTTGTTGACAATCTGGAAAAAATCATTTCCTCTGAGCAGGAATAAGATATGAAGATCCAGGAATTCATCACAGAAAGCAAAGAAGAGACAAGGGAAGTAGCCAAAAACTTGGTTTCCACCTTCCATGGCGGAGAGGTCATCTTGGCCACCGGTCCTTTGGGGGCTGGAAAGACTGCTTTCTGTCAGGGAATCGGAAAAGCGCTTGGCGTCAAGAAAATCATCAATTCTCCGACCTTCAATCTCATCAAAGTCTACCAAGGCGAGAAGTATACCCTCTATCATGTGGATTGTTATCGTCTTGAAGATTCGGATGAAGAAAGAAAGGATATAGGATTGGATGATGTCTTAGGCGACAAGGATGTCATCACCTATGTGGAATGGCCCGATTTCGGAAATAAGACTTTGCTGAATTATCATCCGGTCATCCGTGTCTCCTTGACCTACTTGGATGAGGAAAAAAGAAAGATTGTGATTCAAGATGAAAGAGAATAAAAAAATATCGTTGTTCATCAATAGTGCAACAAAGGCACTTCAGATTGGTCTCCAATATGGAGAAGAAAACTATCGCGTTGACTTACCAGATCCGAAGAAAGCATTAGAAAGCCTTCATATCGGAATGCAGAAACTCTTCGATGAGGCTTCTGTTACATTACGCGATGTCGATAGCTTCTATCTTCTTCTCGGACCGGGAAGCAATACCGGCATCCGATTAGGACTTACGATTCCTAGAACCATCTATGCCTTCAATGATAAGATTGAACTCTACGGAATCCCGACTCTGGATCTTTTTATGACACTTGCTGATCATGCTGCCTTATCCGACCGTAACGGAAACCTCTATTACGGAACCAAAAACGGAGAAGAGACTTCCTTTGTCCGCGTCGATAAGGAGAAAATCCCTGAAATCAGTGATGATAAGATTGTGATCGAAAGCAAGGATGTCCTTGCAAAAGAGGAACTGAAGGGAAGAGATGTCATCGAAATCGATGTTCTCGACCTCATGATGAAGGAAAAGGAAAGATTCAAGAACTACTCCTCGATGGAAGAGGATTATCTTCCTGAATATCTACTCAAGATATGATCAAGACTATGATTGCTACTTCCTGTTTCGATGTGTCTCTTCTTCCCTATGGCAGAATCAGTGGACTGAAAAAAGAGGATTTGGACTCTTATCTTCAGGAAAAAGACAAGAGACTGCTTCTGCTTTCTCTTGATGATACGCCCATCGCCTTTGTCGCCTTATCCTTATCGTTCGAGGAGGCGGAGATTGATTATCTTGCCGTAAATCAACAGGAAGAAGGAAAAGGATACAGCAATCAGCTTCTTCATAGCGCGTTTGAAATATTAGAAAAGGAACATCAGACAAAGACCGTGTTTCTGGAAGTGAGAGAAAGCAATCACCGTGCTATCCGCCTTTATGAAAAGAATGGCTTTGTCCTTTATCGGAGAAGAAAAGACTACTATCTTTCTCCTACTGAGGATGCTCTATGTTATAGAAAGGAACTTGTTCCATGAAAGATGAAATTATCCTGGCGATAGAATCCAGCTGTGATGAGACAGCTATCGCTATTCTTAAAAACGGAAAGGAATTGATGGTCAATTCGGTCAATACGCAGATTGCCGATCATCAGAGATTCGGTGGCGTCTACCCGGAACTTGCCAGCCGACTTCACCTGAAGAATATCACCAAGGTGCTCTCTTATGCTCTTTCCTTAAAGGGATTTGATTATAACACCATCACCCATGTTGCGGTGACAGGAGGTCCTGGACTTCCCGGCGCTCTTCAAATCGGTGTCATGGCCGCAAAGACAATCGCCCAGTATCTCAATGTTCCGCTTCTCTCTGTCCATCATTTGGCTGGCCATATCTATGCGAATGAATATGTGACAGACTTCCACTATCCGCTTATCGCTCTTATCGCATCGGGCGGAAATTCGGAAATCGTCTATCTCCCTTCTCCGCTTCACTTTGAAATCATCGGCGAGACAGAAGATGATGCAATCGGAGAAGCCTTTGACAAAGTGGCTAGATCATTAGGCCTTCCTTATCCGGGCGGTGTCATGATCGACAAGGTGAGCCGTGATCCTAATATTGAGACATTCGCTCTTCCTAAACCGAAGGTCGACGGATACAATCTCTCCTACTCCGGACTGAAATCCCATCTCGTCAGACTGATTGAGAAGGAAGAGAAGGATGAAAATGGAAAACTTCCGGAAGATGTCGTAAAACGCTATGCCCGTTCTACGGAAGTCAATTTCGTCAATCAGCTTTTGGACAAGCTTTATAAAGCAAGTCAGGATTATAAGGTGAAACAGGTTGTTGTCGGTGGTGGCGTCAGCGCGAACTCCTATCTTCGTGAAGAGGTGACAAGACGCTTTGCCAATACGGATATTGAAGTGATGATTCCACCTCTTTGGTGCACGACAGACAATGCTGCCATGATTGCCAAAGTGGCGCATCATATGATTGAGCAGGGAAGATTTGCTTCGATGGATTTCTCAAGTCAGCCCAATAGAGACCTTGAGGATGAAGGAAAATAAAAGGAGAATATTCTTATGGAATTGAATGAACAGTACACAGTCAAGAAGTTTTATGAGATGGCAGAGGATGGAACTCTGAAGGACTTGGATGGAACGACAGTCACGGTCGGTGGCTTTGTTCGTACCAACCGTACTTTTGGTGATATCGGATTCCTCTCTGTCAATGACGGATCCTGCTTCAAGAACATCCAGATTGTCTATAAGGCAACGGATGAGATGGCACTTCAGGCAAAGCTTGGAAGCACTGTCAAGGCAACTGGCATCTTAAAATATACACCCGAGAATAAACAGCCCTTTGAAGTGGATACCGATAAGGTGGAACTCGTCGGTCCTGTCGATGAAAGCTATCCTCTTCAGAAGAAGAAGACTTCTTTCGAATATTTGAGAAATTATCCTCAGTGGAGAATGAAGACAAATACCTTCAACGCCGTCTTCCGTGTCAGAAGCACCTTGTCCTATTACATCCACGAATACTTCCATTCTCATGGATACTATTGGATCCATACTCCTATCCTTACAGCCAATGACTGCGAAGGTGAAGGACAGACATTCAATGTCAATGCCGATAGCAAGCATCCGGAAGAATACTTCAACAAAGATAATGTCCATCTTACTGTTTCCGGTCAGCTCCATGTTGAACCGTTCGCTTTGACCTATGGAAAGGTCTATACCTTTGGTCCGACCTTCCGTGCTGAGAAAAGCAACACTGTAAGACACGCCGCTGAATTCTGGATGATCGAACCGGAAATCGCTTGGGCACACTTAAGTGATCTCTGCGACATCGAAGAGGAATTCCTCAAGTATGTCGTCAAGAATACCGTCCGTGACTGCGCACAGGATATGGAGTTCTTCTACAATTTTGTCGACAAGGATCTTAAGGCAAGATTAGAGGAATTCATCAATACTCCTTTCACGAGAGTCAAATACACAGAAGCCATTGAAATCCTTCAGAAGGCTGTCAAAGATGGCGTTAAATTCGAAGTCAAGGATATCCAGTTTGGATTGGATCTTGGTAGCGAACATGAACGCTATCTGACCGAGAAGGTCTTCAAGGGCCCTATCTTCCTTACCGATTATCCGAAGGATATCAAAGCCTTCTATATGAAGCAGAATGAGGATGGTAAGACAGTCGGTGCTGTCGATCTTCTTGTTCCATTCATCGGAGAACTCTGCGGCGGAAGTGAAAGAGAGAGCGACTACAAGAAACTCCTCGACCGCATGAATGAACTCAATATGAATATCCCGGCCTACGAGTGGTATCTTGATTTAAGAAGAAACGGATCGATTCCTCATTCTGGCTTCGGCTTAGGATTCGAAAGACTTGTCATGCTTGTCACTGGCATGACGAATATCCGCGACACCCTTCCTTATCCTCGTTGCTACAAGGATATGCTTTTCTAAGAGGTTATTAGATTATGTTGTTTGGAAAGAAGAAGGAAGAAAAGGAAGCAGAGAATACTGCTCCTGTTAACGAAAATACAACTATCGCTACTGAGACTACTACTAGCGACAAGAAAGAGAGAAAGTTTTCTTTCTTCCGTCTTTTCACCTTGCTCCTTTCTCTTTCCTGCCTTGCCTTTTCTGTCTATTGTGTCGCTCTTCGTATCGTTCAGGGAAATGATGACGGAAATGGTGTAAACAGTTATCTTACTTTGACTGACAAGAGCATCAATGATAGCAAGGCTGTCTATAGTACATTCGGTCAGAAGAACAAGAAGAAAATCAATGATTACGCCTTTGTCGGAACCAAGTTCTTCCTCTCTGAGTACAAAATCACTCCTTCTACGTTGAAGAACAAGACATTCTCTTCGGATGCGATGACGACAGACTTCTCTTTGTATGATTTGACCAATGATACCGTCACCGCTTTGAGTAACCGTACCGCATTCTCTGGAAATCGATACTATATCGACTTTTCCAAGGTCTCTGCAGGTGATTATTTGGTTTATCCCTATCACGGAGAGGAGAAGACCGAAAAACCGGATTGCTATTCCTTAGCGGATGAAAGCACAGTCTCTACTTCTATCTATACGCTTCCTGATGCAAACGGAGAAAGAAAGAAGGTCACCTTCAAGAATAATGCTGCCTCCCCGTTTTCCCTTTTCACGGTGAAGAACTGTGGTTCTGTCGTTCCGGATGATTACTATGATGCAGTTCTCTTCTATCAGGAATATACAGATGAGAGTGCTGTAGCGACTAAGGCTAGTGAAGAAAGCATCGCGAAACTGAAAAGCATTCAGGCTAGCATCTTAGAGGAGAACGGATACAAAATCTATGTTGCCTCATCCTTAGAAGAGGCAGTCAACGTTACAGCGACAGTCTCCCTTTGTGTCTCTTCTTCTCAGGAAGAAGTCATGACTTCTCTTTATACTGATACGGATTATGATAGTTATTTGACTTCGACACTAGAAAGCAGTGAACTGATCGGATACGATAAGGTTCCTGAAATCCGTGAATGCGTCGGCTATCTGGATCACGGCGGAGAAGGATATGCTTCCGTCATCGGAAACTCCACGGTCAGAAAGAACACCTCCCGCATCGGAAAAGAAGCTTTCTTGCTTCACGATGAGAAGAAAGACATCGTCGAATTATTGAAACAGCTTTAAAGAAACAGAGGCCTAACAAGCCTCTTTTTCGATGTAATCGTTTTTTTCTTTACAGTGAGTCGGAAATAGAATAAGATTTATCATGTTTTAGGAGGAACAGCCATGAGCGGCAAGAACTTTGACGTTACTTCACAATATGGTATGGACGTATTCAATGAAGAGACGATGAAGAAGTATCTTCCTTCCGATGTCTTCGAAAAACTGATCAAGACAATCAAAGAAGGAAAAGAGTTGGATCCTCAGATCGCAGATGATGTAGCCAAGGGAATGAAGGACTGGGCCATCTCCAAAGGTGCAACCCATTACACACATTGGTTCTCACCTTTGACCGGGGAAACAGCAGAGAAGCACGACTCCTTTTTAACCTACTCCAAAGACGGGAAGACAATTATGGACTTTTCCGGAAAAGAGCTGATCAAAGGCGAACCGGATGCCTCATCCTTTCCGAATGGTGGATTAAGAGCCACCTTCGAGGCAAGAGGTTATACGGCATGGGATTGTACAAGCCCTGCTTTTGTCATCTCTGATGTCTATGGTGCCGTCTTATACATCCCTACCGCCTTCTGTTCCTATAATGGCGATGCCCTTGATGGAAAGACTCCGCTTCTTAGAAGCATGGATTATCTGAACAAGCAGGCTATCCGTGTTTTAAGAATCTTTGGCGATGATAAGACAAAGAAGATTCTTCCTTTCGCTGGTCCGGAACAGGAATATTTCTTAGTTGACACTTCCGCCTATGCGGAAAGAAAAGATCTTGTCTATACAGGAAGAACACTTTTCGGCGCCTATGCTCCGAAAGGACAGGAATTGGAAGATCATTACTTTGGACCAATCCGTGAAAAGATTGCCTCCTTTATGAGCGATGTCAATGAGACTTTATGGAAATTAGGTATTCCAGCTAAGACGGAGCACAATGAAGTTGCCCCTTCTCAGCATGAATTGGCCGTTATCTATTCCGAAGCGAATGTTGCCGCAGATCAGAACGCACTCGTGATGACCGTCTTGAAGAAGATGGCTAAGAAACACGACTTTATCTGCTTACTTGCTGAAAAGCCATTTGATGGAATCAATGGAAGCGGAAAACATAACAATTGGTCTATTGCAAAAGAGGATGGAACAAATCTCTTCAAACCGGGAAAAAATCCGGAAGATAATCTTCAGTTCCTCGTCTTCCTCTCTAGCGTTGTCAAAGGCGTCGATGAATTTGCTGGACTTCTCCGTGAATCTGTCGCTAGCTATACCAACGATTTCCGACTCGGTGCCAATGAGGCTCCGCCGGCTATCATCTCTATCTTCTTAGGAGATGAACTCAATAGTATCGTTGAAAAAATCATCGAATCCAAGAATACTGTGAAAGGAAAGAAAGATTCCGTTCTTTTCAAGGATGTGAAGACGCTTCCTTCCTTTAACCGTGATACCACAGACAGAAACAGAACCTCTCCTTTTGCCTTCACCGGCAACCGTTTCGAGTTCCGTATGCCTGGTTCCTTACAGAATATCTCGGAACCCAACACTGTTCTCAATATGATCTTAGGATATGAGCTTTCTCTCTTTGCCGATGAGATTGAACAGGCTACTGATAAAGAGGCTTCTATCCGTAAATGGATCAAGAAGACTCTGAAAGAACATCAGAGAGTCATCTTCAATGGAGACGGCTATTCCAAAGCTTGGGAAGCGGAAGCGGAAAAACGCGGACTTCCGAATCTTAGAACGACAGTGGATGCGACCGATGTCTTAAAGACCAAAGAGGTTCAGGACCTCTTCTACTCTACCGGTGTTTTGACAGAAACAGAACTCTCTTCCCGTGCTGAAATCAAATATGCTAACTATGCCGCTCAGGTTCTCATCGATTCGAAGACGATGTCCCATATGGCTCATAAGCAGTACATTCCTAGCGTCAATAACGCATTAGGAAAGATGGCCAAGGAAATCTCTGACTTGGAGAAGTGCAGGATTCCTGTTCCTAAGACAACACTGAAGACTGCTATGATGGTCTCCTCTTATCTTGATGATGCCGGTATTGCACTTGCCCGTTTGGATCAGCTTATCGAAAAGTCTGCTAACTACAAGGGAAGAGACTTAGCCTGCTTCTGCAGAGATCAGCTTCTCCCTCAGATGGCAAAACTCAGAAAACCGATCGATGAACTCGAACTTCTGATCGCTAAAGACTGCTGGCCGGTTCCTTCCTACGGCGATCTTCTCTATCATATTGTCTGACACTTACAAACGCTCTGCGAAAAGCAGGGCGTTTTTTGACTCTGAGAAACGGATATTCATTGAAAGATAAGTATCTTTTTACTATAATTTTCAGTGATGAAAATGGAAAGGGATAAATTACTATGACACCAGAAATTCTGAAGTCTTCTTTTGAAAAAGTATTTTCTGCAGGAGGCGATATAAGAGGATATTTCGCTCCGGGAAGAGTCAACCTCATCGGCGAACATATCGACTATAACGGAGGACATGTTTTCCCATGTGCTCTCACTGTCGGAAATTATGTTGTTGCAAGAAAAAGAAACGACAGAAAGGTCCTCTTTTATTCTGAAAACTATAAAAAGGGTGGCGTGATTGAACGCTCCTTGGATGATCTTACCTATGATAAATCCAAAGTCTGGACCAATTATCCGTTTGGTGTCATTTGGGCTTTTGATAAGCGCGGAATGAAGATGGACTGCGGACTTGATGTCTATGTCTATGGAAACATTCCGGGATCCGGACTTTCTTCTTCTGCAGCTATGGAAGTCTCTATCGGCGTCATGCTTAAGGATATGTACGGATTTGATGTGTCCATGACTGAAATCGCTTTGATCGGACAGTATTCCGAAAACAATTTTAACGGCTGCAACTGCGGCATCATGGATCAGTTCGCTTCTGCGATGGGCAAGAAAGATGAGGCTATCTTCCTTGACTGCGCAAGTCTTTCCTATGATTATGTTCCTCTTGTCTTAGAGGGATGCAAGATCATCGTCACCAATTCCAACAAGCCTCATAGCCTTGTCTCCTCTCATTACAACGAAAGAAGAGCGGAATGCGAGATGGCCGTTCAGGAACTTTCCACAAAGCTTGATATCGAACACCTCTGCGAATTGACTCCGGAACAGTTCGAAGCCAATAAGGATCTCATTAAGGATGATGTCCGCAGATTAAGAGCAAAGCATGCTGTCTATGAAGAGCAGAGAACCAAAGATGCCATCGTCGCCTTGAAGAACAACGACCTTGTCAATTTCGGAAGGCTTCTCAATGAATCCGGTGATTCTCTCCGCTATGATTATGATGCCACCTGCTTTGAAATCGATGTCTTAGTTGATGCTGCCCGTGAACAAAAGGGTGTCTATGGCTCCAGAGAGACTGGTGGCGGATGGGGTGGAAATACCGTATCCATCGTCAAGGATGAGAATGTCGAAGCCTTCAAGTGCAATGTCGGCAGAATCTATAAGGCAAAGACGGGTCTGAACGCTTCCTTTGCTACTTTGGAAGTCGGTGATGGCGGAAGGAAGTTATTCTAATGTCTACCATCGATGAAAATATTGAGAAGTTAGCTTCTTACGCAATAGAAAAGAACCTGATTTCTCCTTTTGAATACAACTATTCCATCAATCTCCTTTTGGATGTCCTGAATCTGGATTCCTATCAGAAGACCAATACGCTTTATCATGATGTCAATTTAGAAGAGACGTTGAAGGAAATCCTAGATTACGCATATGAGAAAGGCTTGATCAAGGAGAATTCTGTCGTCTACCGTGACCTTTTCGATACAAAGGTCATGAACTGCTTCACACCGAGACCTTATGAAGTCGTCGAGACTTTTGCAAACCTCTACAATGAACGTGGACCGAAGGCCGCTACGGACTGGTTCTATCAATTCAGCAAAGACACGGACTATATCCGTGACTATCGCGTAAAGAAGGATTTAAGATGGAAGACCAAGACCAAATACGGAATGCTCGATATCTCCATCAACCTTTCTAAGCCGGAGAAGGATCCGAAAGCCATTGCAGCTGCAAAGCTATTGAAGAATACTTCTTATCCGAAGTGCATGCTCTGCGAAGAGAACATGGGCTATCGTGGAAGAGTCAATCATCCGGCCAGAGAGACAATCCGTATCATCCCGATTCAATTAGGAGACGGCATGTACAATCTTCAGTATTCTCCCTACTCCTATTACAATGAGCACTGCATCGTCTTCAACTCGGAACATATCCCGATGGTCATCGACAAGAACTGCTTCCT
Organism: bacterium; assembly: GCA_963621825.1. Taxonomy (GTDB): domain Bacteria; phylum Bacillota_I; class Bacilli_A; order RFN20; family CAG-288; genus Enterosoma. The sequence continues at coordinate 188,152 of CAVFFP010000002.1, read as the reverse complement.
TCATCTTTTGGACTTTGTCGACATGTTCCCGCATTATATCTTAGGAAGCAATGCCGATCTTCCGATTGTTGGTGGCAGCATTCTCACCCATGATCACTATCAGGGTGGAAAATATATGTTCCCGATGTTCAAGGCAAAGAAGATTATGGACCTCCATTTTGAAGGCTTCCCTGCTGTAAAGGCAAGCTACCTCAAATGGCCGTTAAGCGTCATCCGCATTCAGTCTAAAAATAAGAAACAGCTTCTTTCTCTCGCTGACAAGATTTTGGCAGTCTGGAGAGGATATACTGACGAAGCTTGTTACGTTTTATCTGAAACTGATGTGACTCCTCATAATACCATTTCTCCTATCTGTCATAAGATTGGTGATGAATTCGCCTTTGATCTTGTCTTAAGAAACAACATTACGACAGAAGAATTCCCGCTTGGTGTCTATCATCCTCATCAGGAATGCTGGCACATCAAGAAAGAGAACATCGGACTCATCGAGGCGATGGGACTTGCTGTTCTTCCCTCCCGTCTGAAGAAAGAACTCACCCTTGTCAAAGAAGCAATCTTAGAAAACCGTGACTTCTCCTCTGACCCTGAGATTTCCTCTCATTATGAATGGGTTTCTGAGTTCAGAAAGAAATATGATGTCATCGATGAAAACAACATCGATAAGATTCTCAATGATGAAGTTGGACTTGTCTTTATGAAGGTCCTTGAGTATGCCGGCGTCTATAAACAGGACGAAAAAGGCTATCAAGGCGTTCTCAGATTTGTTGTCGCAGTCAACGAGAAATAAGCTAAGCCCCTTAGGGGGCTTTTCTTGTTGTGGAAAGTCTGATGAATTTTCGCTTTTCCTATCATATAAATACACACTCTTATGTGTTATACTTTTCAATGTTAACTTTTGTATTTAAATATTTATATATAAGGTGGCTATTATGGAAACAGAAAACGAAAAGAATCAATCTTTGTCCTTGTCTAGGCATATCAAGTTATGCTTCGGCATTCTTCTTCTTTCCTTCTCAATCATTGCACTGACTGGTAAGACGGTGGTCGGTGAATTTTTGGCGTACAGCTTTGCTTATCTCTTCGGTTCGTTCTTTCCCTTATTTGCGGCTGCCTTTTTTGCATTAGGCCTTGTTTTGATCATCCGTGGTAAGTTTTTGCCGGTGAAACATCATTTCTTCCTCTATCTTGGTATTACTTTCGTTCTTCTTTCTGTTCTTGCCTTAGGTTCCATTTCCTTGGCTAAGGAAAGCAGCACTTTAAGTTTTGTCAATTTCACGGATTTCTACGCGAAAAAGATCAAATACTTCGCTCAGACTCCTTTTACGGTTGATTCTTATGAGGCGATGTCTACCTTAGGTGGTGGATATGTCGGATTATTCCTTTTGACTCTCTTCTCTTCTATCTGGGGAATGGTAGGTGACATGATTTTCTATGTCATCCTTCTTTTGGCTGGCGCCTTCTTCGCTCTCTTTGCTCCTGTCCATGAAGCGGTTCTGAAACTGAAGAAGAAAAAAGACGAGAAAGTAAAATACAATTCTCCTTTCCACCCGGAAAAAGGAAAAGAGAAGAAGACCCTCGATCGAAATCATCCTGTCGAAAATATTGAGAGTGAACCTGAGATTGATCCTGAGTTGAAAAGACCTATCTCCAATGATTGGCAGAGAACCTCATCCATTCCTGCCGAGAGTGTATTGGAAGCGACTTTGACTCACTCCTTCTCTTCGGAAGAGATTCAGAGTGAGAAAAAAGAGACGGTCGTTGAACCAGCTGTTGCTCCTTTTAAACCGGTGGAAACTCCAAAGCCGAAAATAGTGGAGCCAAAACCAGTGGAAAGACCTTCTATTAACGAGAATAGAACTCCTTCTTCTGCGGCGAAAACGGAGAAGAGTGTGTTCTCAGCTCCGTCCTTTGATGATTTCAATAGCATCGATATCGATAAAGAAGCAGAGAATTTCAAAAATGGTGCAAAAGGATCGAAACGTTCTACCTTTGATGTCATTGAACCGATCGTTCCCGATGTTCCGATGAGAAATGAAGTCGAACATCAAGTCGAAAAGAGAACACCTGTCTATCAGGAAGAACCGAAAAAACAGGAAGCAAAGCCTGCTTTTGAAACAGCATATCCTGTCAAGAATCCTTTAGAGGAAGTCGCCAAGAACGTTGCTCCTCGCGTCAAGAAAGAGGAGACGACAACGGTTCAGGTGGAATATCCGAAGGAAGAGAAGAAGGAAGAACCGGTCAAAAATGACGCTCCTATCATTTTGGAAGCGGAAGAGGAATCGGAAAGAGAGATTGAAAGACGTTACTTCATGGATAAGCAGCAGCGCGCCATCGATAAGATCAAGAAGAAACAGCAGGAAAGAAACGAGAGAAAAGCCAAACTGATGCGCTATGTCTCGGATACTCCGAAGATCTACCGTTATCCGCTTCCTACCGATTCTCTGCTTCAGGAACATGATGACTCTGCCAAGATGCAGCTCAATACGGAGTCTGCGGTCAGCAAAGTACAGACAATCAACGAAGTCTTCAAAAACTATGGTGTCAAAGCAAAGGCGGTGTCCTTCACTGTCGGTGCCTCTGTCACCCGTTTCAACATCGAGACGGAACCCGGTGAAAGAAGTGACCGCCTCGCTTCATTAGTGGACGAGCTTCAGAAGGCACTCAATGGTGATAAATCCGTCCGTGTCGAAACCGTTGTCCAAGGCATGAGCACATCCGGCATCGAAGTCGGTAATGCAACGCCGATGGCTGTCTCTTTCAAAGATGTGTTTGAATCCGTTGAGACAAATACAAGCGACAATCTTCTTCTTCCTATCGGAAAAGATATTTCTGGCAATATCATCGCAAGTCCTTTGAACAAGATGCCTCATCTTCTTATCGCTGGTACGACTGGCTCTGGTAAATCTGTTCTTGTCCATTCTATGATCATGACCTTGATCATGCGAAATTATCCTTCTCAGATGAAACTGATCTTAATCGATCCGAAGCAGGTTGAATTCATCCGCTATCAGGAATGCTCTCACTTGTTCTGTCCTGTCATCTCTCAGCCGGAAAAAGCAGTCCTTGCCCTGAAGAAGCTAGTCGATGAGATGAACCGCAGATTCACCGTCTTCAGTGAGTACAAGGCTCCGAACATCGAAGGCTATAACAAAGTCCGCAAAGGAAAAGAGGCGACGATGGAAGAGATGCCATATCTTGTCTGTGTCATCGACGAGTTCGCTGACTTGATGATGACCGGCGGAAAAGACGTGGTCAGCAATGTCCAGAAGATCGGTCAGAAGGCAAGAGCCGCTGGTATCCATATGATCATCGCCACTCAGAGACCGAGCAAAGACACGGTTCCGATGATGATCAAAGCCAATGTTCCTTGCCGTATCGGTTTATCCTGTTCCGCTCAGGTCGATTCCCGCGTCATCCTCGATGAGAATGGTGCTGAGACCTTATTAGGAAAGGGCGACTTGCTCTTCAAAGATCCCGGAAAGAAGTCTCTGATCCGTGCTCAGTCTCCCTATCTCTCGGATGAGGAGATTGATTCTATCCTTGCCTATGTGAAAGAACAGGCCGGAGATCCTGTCTATGACCGTGCCTTCTTGGAATTGGAGGATGATGAAGACGAGCCGATCAGCTCTGAAGAGAGCGATCCGGCGAAGAGACTTTATGATGATGTCAAAGACTTTGTCATCTGTACCGGAATCACCTCGAAAGAGAGCATCATGCGTAACTTCCAGGTGACGAGTTCCAAAGCCGATAACTTCTTATTGACGATGGTACAAGAGAATGTTCTGATGGCTAGTTATGATGGAAAGTATGTTTTAGGACCGGCGGCAATCATGGCCCGCCAGAAGGAGAACTTATGAAATCTTCAATGACGTTATTTACAGATAGTTTCGGACAGCGCATACTTCTCAGAAGATCGTATCTGTCCTCTTCTCAGACAAAGCCGGAAGCTCTTCTTGTTCTTTCGGAGCTTCTGAATCTTTCCTTCCTCTATCAGAAGAAGGGATACACTTCTTTGTCCGGTGGAGAATTATCTTACCAGGCTTACTCTTATCGCGGTGGATATGTCCTAGAATCCAGACTGATTCAGACTAAGACCAAAGGACTTTCCTATATTCTGAAAAATCCATATAAGGCAGGATATGAGATGCTTGCCCACTTTGATAATGCGAATCTTCTCTCGGATGAGAAAAGCCTTGCTGTTGCAAAAGAAAGACTCATCAGCCGTAAAAACTTTGCTTTTTCCGCTCTTTCCAGACTTCTTACCTATGTCCATGCGGATTATTCCTTCCCGGAATTTGATGCCAATAAGGTAAAGGATGTCAAAATAGACGAGGTTTTATCTCTTTTGGATGCCTTCGCTTCTAGCAAAATCGGTGATTACCTCTATTTAGGAGAACAGGATAAGAAAAATCCTTTCCAGAATGACTCTGGATTTGAAACGGATCTGACTTCTCTTCCTTATTCCTCTCTTGCATTAGACAAGAGAGAATACAGCGAAAACAAGGATAAAGATGGAAGAATCTATCTTTTTGACCTTGTTTCTCCAATCAAGAATGAAGAAGACTATCTCCTTTATAAGCAGTCTCTTTATGTCTTAGAGGAAGAGATGAAGAAAGTGATCAAGAAGGGATATGGCTCCGAGTTTTCCGTGAGTTCTTCTCTTCTTTCTCCGTCTTCTCTTTATCTTTATATTGAGACAGAAAAAGGAAAGTTCTCTCTTTTAGAGGATAAGATTCCTCTGAAAGAAAAAGAAGGATATGTACTACGTGATGAGACATCCTATGATGATAGCTTCATCGGATTCAACAAGGATATGCTCTCCCGTGCCATCTATCCTCTTTCCAGTTTAGAAGAGATGAAAAAGTATAAAGATTTCTCCCTTTCTCTTGATAAGGAGAGATTCTTCAAGAAAGTCACAAATGATAAGGACAAAGTCCTTTCCTGTTTCAAGAACATGGAATTGACTGCCTCTGTCTCTTTGACGAATAGAAAGGACGAGAACCATGATTAAGAATGATTACGGACATCTTAACACTCCCTATTATCTTGAAAAGCTCAAAGGCGGAGTAGAGATCTATATCATCCCTAGAAAAAGCAAAACCCTCAATGTGACAGTCCTTGTCTCCAAGGGCGGATATCATAGAAGTGATATCGCGTCGAGGTATCCTTTAGGAACTGCGTATTATCTTTCCCATGTGATCATGGATGAGAATTTCAAAAAGGAACAGGCAAAGAAGAATATCATGGCGGATAATAACGTCTCTTATTCCTATTCTACCTATTCTTTGACAACGAATGGTGAAGATGTATTCCCTTCCTTGAAAGAGCTGATGGAAAGAATCTCCACCCCTTCTTATACTGAAAAGGATGTGGAAGCTTTCCGCCTTATCGATGAGGAAAGAAGAAAATCGGAAGAAATCAATCCTCTTTTCAAAACAGAGAAATACTGTCCGAAAGGTCTTTATCTTAAGTCCGGAATCCAAAGCGGAGTCTATCCGACAAGCCAGCAGGAAGCAACGCTCATTCACGCTTCCACTCTGAAACGTTTCCAGAAGTCATACTATACACAGGAAAGACTGGCCATCTTCTTTTCCGGTGATGTGAATCCAAAGGAAATCATCGCCAAAATCAAGAGCCTTCCTTTCCCATCCTTATCCCTTTCTAATCCGGAAGAGGAATATAAGAATGAGGAAGTCTATGACAAAGTCGCAGAAGACATCATCGAGATCAAAGGGGAAGATGATTCCTATCTCACTTACGGAATCAAGTTCCCGGCTAGAAAGATCATCTATGAAGCCTATGGACAGGCGATGTTCTTCTACTATGAGCTTCTTCTTGATGCCGCCTTTAAAAAGAATCCTTCCTTCTTAGCCTCTGTTGCAGATTTAAGAAGCGAATTATTGAATGCGGAACTTATAGAAGCGGGTGAGGATAGCTATATCATGCTCTCTTTCAGAACTCCTTCAAGAAATGAGCTTTGCAATTTCATGGCAAACTATCTTTCCAAACTGAACAAGAAGGTTTCCTCTTCTTTCTATGACAGGATTCAGAATGAATACTATGTCAGAAATCTTGCTGTTCTCCATTCTCCTTATCTTCTTTGCTCTGAGTTTGCTAGATGCTATCCGAATCACATCACATATCCGTCTGTCGTCTGTCATACACAGCGCTTATCCTATTCTGCCTTCAAGAAGTTCTTAGAACAGATCAAGTCATTCCAGCGCTGCGTTGTCTACACAAAGAGATAGGAGACGTTCATGAACCATACATTTACAGCTGTCGCAAGAAGTCAGAAAGTCCTCGAAATCTCCGTGGACAAAGAGTTCTGCTCCAATAAACTATCTAAGTTCTATCTGTATATCGATGGAAAGAGAATCACGGAACTGACTTCCGTCTCTCAGAGTGAATCCCATTCTTCCCGCATCTATACCTTCATGCTGAAGAATTCTCCTTTTCTTGTCGGGAAGAAGTATGAAGTCGTAACGGAACAGAATTACTTCATCCCTGTCGATATCTCCTTTCTCGCGCTCGATGATGCGTTTGAGGAAAAGTACCGCTATGATGGAGAACTCGGTGCAATCTATACGAAGAAAAAGACCACCTTCCGTGTCTATTCTCCGTTTGCAACCAGAATCATTCTTATAATCAGAAGAAAAGATGCTAGTGATGAAGAAACCTTTGTCATGAAGAAGGACTCAAGTACTGGTGTCTTTGAAATCGTGGTGGACGGAGATTTGGACGAAACAAAATATATCTACGAGGCAGAAATCTTTTCCAAGATTCACCGCGTTGTCGATCCCTATGCCTATAGTCTTTCCTCCAATTCCAGAAGCGCCTATGTCATCAATCCGGATAAGGTGAAGAAGATGGATGACCATCATACTTCTCTTCCTCATTTTACGGATGTCACAGATGCCATCATCTATGAGTGCTCCGTAAGAGACATGACCTCTCTTAGCGGAAGAGCGGATAGCGGAACCTATGACGCTTTAGCTTTAGAAGGACTGAGAAGCAAAGATGGTATGCCGATGGGAATGGATTATCTCTCCTCCTTAGGAGTAAGCCATATCCAATTGATGCCGGTTTTGGACTTCCAGACAGTCAATGACGACAACAGAAAAGGTAGCTATAACTGGGGTTATGACCCGATGTTCTATTTTGCTCCGGAAGGAAGTTATTGCGAAAATCCGGAGGATCCCTATGACCGTGTCCTCGCTTTGAGAAGATTGGTCTCTACTTTCCACAAGAATGGACTGAGAGTCAATCTGGATGTCGTTTATAACCATGTCTACTCGGAAAAGTTCAACTCCCTCTCTGTCCTAGTTCCTAAATACTATTTCCGTTATAACCAGGACGGCTCTTTAAGTAACGGCACCGGCTGCGGAAACGATATCGAGTCGAGAAAATATATGGCAAGGAAACTCATCATCGATTCGCTTCTCCATGCTATCGATTTCTATGATGTCGATGGTTTCCGTTTCGACTTGATGGGAATTCTCGATGTCGATACGATCAACATGGGATATGAGGCCTGTAAGAAAGTAAAAGAGGATGTCATGTTCTATGGAGAAGGCTGGGACTTATGGACCGCCCTTCCGACGGATAAGAAGGCTAGCTCCTTCAATTCTTCCAAGATGCCGAATGTCGCCTTCTTCAACGACCGCTTCCGCGATGTCGCCAAAGGAAGAAGTTCCTCTTCTGAACTCTCTGTCAAAGGCTATCTTTTAGGAGATGGATACTATATCGATGGATTCAAGCATGTCATGATGGGATCTTGCTACCCGCTTGCTTTCCCTCCCATGCTCTCTAGCTACAGGCAATCCATCAACTATGTGGAATGCCATGACAACAATGCTCTTTACGATAAGATCAAAATCGCCTGTCCGGATGAGACAGAGGCTGATATCGAAAAGAGAATCAAGATGCTGACGATGGCTATCCTTTTTGCCGCCGGCATCCCTTTCTTCCATCAGGGACAGGAAATCGGACATTCCAAGAACGGAAAACCGAATACCTATAACACTGGTGATAAGGATAACGGCTTCGATTATGATCTGTTATCCGAGAGAAAGGAACTCTACTCCTTCTTCTTACAGGCTATCGACCTGAAGAAGAGATTCATCAAGGAGATGGGAGAATATTATTCCGATGTTCCTTCCCATATGACCTTTGTCAATCTGGAAAAGGGTGCGCTTCGCATCGACTATCAGACCCCGAACTCAATGGTAAGCTTTGTCTATAACCCTTCCAACGAATCCATCATGTGTGATTTCGGAGATTATGTAAGACTCATCTTCAATGATACCGGTTCTGTCGAAGAGAGCGAATTCTTCATCCGTCTTGCCATTGTTCCGACAAGAACGGTTTCTGTCTTCTTAAAGAAGAAGACGGGCCTTCTTTCCTCCTGGAAGGAGAACAGAAAATGATCAAGTGGATACGTTTAGGACTCTCCTGCGGAGTGAGTGTTCTTCATGCCAATCATGTCCTGAAGAGATACAAGAAACATTCCAATAAATATACTCTGAAGGATCGCTGTGATGTCGTTCACAAGTATTCGAAGAAACTGTGTGACGGAGGCTTCCGCGTCCGCTTTGTCATCAAGGGAGAAGAGAATCTTCTCAAAGAACAGAGTCTGTACATCGGAAATCATTGCTCCGTTATCGATCCGATCCTTTTCTATGCAATCAGCGATATGCCTTTGACTGTCGTCGCTAAGAAGGAAGTGGAGAAGATGCCGGTCTTTGGGAGCGTTGTCAAATGCGTGGACGGATTCTTCCTCGACAGAGGAAATCTGAGAAGCGAACTGAAGACATTCATCAGCATCAACAAGGAACTGGAAGAAAACAAAGACCTCTCCCTATTGATCTATCCTGAGGGAACAAGAAGCAAGGAACCGGATTTTTCCCTTCTTCCTTTCCATGCCGGAACGTTCAAGATCGCGACGAAGCTTTCTCTTCCGATTGTTCCTGTCTGCATGTATCTCACCGACAGAATCCTGAATCAGAGCTTCCACTATCATGTCTATCCGGTTCAGGTATCCATACTGAAGCCTCTTTACAAAGAGGAGTATGAGAATATGACCGGAGAAGAGATTGCTACTCTTCTTCACGATAGGATGGAACAGGAACTTCTTTCGATGAAAGAGAAGGAAGAGGATCTGATCAAGTCCATGAACCGCTATTCCGACAAGAAGACAAAAAAGGTCATCGCCTACAAAAAATAGATTGTTTCAGGCACCGTTTGACGGTGCCTTTTAACGTCTTTTCAACAAATGCGTGTCGATTGATGAAAAAGAAAAATCGTTTCGCTTTATCGACTTGAAAAAAGTTATATTTTCCCGCTTGTTTTATTGTATTGAAAACCGCGGATAGTTTATAATTTACTATAGTTGTAAAACAAAAAAGGTGGATCGATTTTGAATAGATTATTTGATAAAGTTCCGGAAGAGCTCTTCTCACCTCTTTCCAGGAAATATAAAGCTGTCTACGCTTTCTCTCTAGTCTCCCTCTATCATATGCTTCGCCTGTACCATACCGACATCAAAAGAGCGGATTATGTCGCTTTCTTAAAGGCGCAAGGTCAGGAAATGATGAAGCTTTTTTCTGTGGAAACGGATCGTCTTGATGACAAGTCCGACACAGAACAGGTCGATATGACGATTTCCTCTGCGGATAAAGATGATGCCTCTGTCTTGAATGACAAGGTCAACTATGTCGTAAGAAAACTTGCCAAATGCGGATGGTTCATCATCTCCAAGGATCCCAAGGATAACATTGAGTACATCTACATTCCCGCTTACTCCATTCAGTTCATCAAACTACTCAATGAGCTGACAAGCGATGCGGGCTCTTATCTCCCTCTTGTCCATCAGACCTACTCGGAACTGAAACTTGAGGATGAGAAAGAGGATGACTATATGTACCGTTCTCTCATCAACGCTAAGAACAACGCTGACTCCCTTGAGATGTCTGTTACTTTGTTAAGACAGCAGATTCTTGTCTTCGGAAACAGATTGACTCACGTCCTGGATCCGAATGTCGCGTTGAAGCAGCACTTTGATGAATACCGCGTCGATATCGCGGAAAAATACTATCATCCGATGAAGACCTTCGACTCTCTCGGCCTTTATGCTCAGCCGACGATCGCTATCCTAAACCGTTGGCTCCATTCTGAACGTATCTTGACATTGATCGTCAAGGAAGCGAGAGGAGAAGCCGTCAACAAGAAGAAGGATATCGCAACGATGACGAATGAGGTCATCGGACTGATTCAGTCTGTCATCGATACGCTTTCCCATCTTGCCTCCTCCTTCAATGAAATCGATAACGCTAACGCCAATTATACCGAGGCGGTTCAGAAGAAGATCAACTATCTCTCCGCCACGGATAAGACGGTCAAAGGCAAAGTCGACCGCATCATCCTTGCTCTTTCTCAGGAGATCAGCAAGAATCCGGCCTTGAACTATGATGAGATGCCTTTTTTGAAAGAGGCGACATCCTCTGTCATGCTCTTCCGTCAGGGCTGTCTGGATTCTAATTCCATGACGATGCCTTTTAGAAGAGGAAAAGTGGAAGAGGATAGCGAACCTCTTGTCTTGGATGATGATCTCTTCCCGGATGAGACTGCACAGCTTCTCAATGATACTCTCAACAGCGAAGTCAACCGCTTCTCTGACAGAGCCATCGAGGAGTTCCTCGATAAGAATATGCAAGGAAGAGATCAGATCCTCACCAATGAGATCGATATTGAGGATACCGATAGCCTTGTCCTTACCATTTTCGCTATCTTAAAGTCTGTTCTCGGTGTCCTTCCTTACAAGGCAGAGAAAGTGGATGACCGTGTCGAATATGCTGGTTACTATATGCCTTTATACCGTTTGACCAAGAAGGGAGGCAAGAAGAATGTTTCAAGAAGAATATGAGAAAATGTCTAGAAGCGACAGAGAAATCTTCGCTGAGACTGTAAATGATCTGCTCTATCAGTGCTATATCTTCAGAAAGAGCTACGACAGAAAGACCAAGATGTTCCGTATGGATCCCGGATACCTTTTCATTGAACGCTATTATTCCGTCTTTGAGGACTATCTTTCCTATATGGACATGCAATTGAGCAAAAACGATGAGGATGGCGTCATCTTCGTCACATCCGGTGCGGAGAGAAACCATTACCGTTTCGATCCGACTACGACCTTAGTCGTCTATGCCTTACGCTCCTATTATGAAGGAGCCATCGAGCAGTCTCCTCAGGTGACGGAGACCTTGATGACAAATGTCACCCTCAACTCCCTTGTCAATCAGATGGGATTATCTAATCTTAGCAAGAGACTCTCTCCTACTACCATCGCTTCCTCTTTGCGCTTACTGGATTCCTTCAACATCGTCACCAAAGCCAACAACAACTACGGAGATCCTTCCTATTCCTTCTTCATTCTTCCAACCATCCGTTATGTCATCTCCAGCGAAAAGCTGAATGCACTCTATTCGATGCTCACCGCTCCGAAAGAGGAGAATACCGTTCCCTCTCTCTTTGATATGAGCAAGGAAGGAGCAAATGAATAATGAAAAGCATCACAAAACTTCGTCTTATCAACTGGCACTATTTCTGCAATATCACGACCGATATCAGAAATCTTACCTTCTTGACTGGTCCTAACGGAACTGGTAAATCTACCATCATCGACGCCCTTCAGATCGTTATTCTCGGTACAACAAGACCGGATAACTTCAACAAGGCCGCCAATGAAAAGGGCAGAAGCGGACGTAATCTCATCTCCTATCTCCGTGGTCAGACCGGTGTCAAGGATGATAACTCCGTCATCGTTCTCCGCGAAGGAACCTTTACCTCTTATATCGCCATCGAAATCTATGACGATGTGAAGAAGAGCTACTTCACCCTTGGTGCCTGCTTTGATGTCGATTCTTCCGATAGAATCGATAAGCATTATTTCTACCTCGATTCCGCTTTCCCGGAAAACAACTTCACCAACAGTCAGACTGCTGAGAAGAACAAGACACGTCCTTTGAACTACAAGGAACTCTCTGCCTTCGTCCGCAATGAATACAAACCGAATCATTTCCGTTTCTTCGATACGGATACCGAATACCAGGGCTTTATCAAAGGTGCCTTCGGCAATCTTCCGGATAAGTACTTCATGCTCTTTAAGAAGGCGGTCTCCTTTGCCCCTATCTCCAATATTTCCTCTTTCATCACCGAATATATCTGCGATGCGGATCTCAATGTCGATATCACTCCGATGCAGAAGAATATCGAACAGTACAAGATTCTTGAAAATGAGGCAAAGAACCTCAAAGTCAAAGTGGATGCCCTCACTCAGATCCACAACACATTTGAAGAGCTCACAACCTTCATCAAGCGAAGCGACATGCTCAATTATGTTAGCGCTCGTGTCAGCTATGAGGAAAATAAGAAAAAACTCGACAATTTCAATGAGAGACTCAGAAAAGACAATGAGCGTCTCATGATTATATCTGATTCCATCAAGAGATTCGATTCTCAGCTGGATGATCTTAACTCCGACCTCAACTCCTATAACGCAAAGGTGCTTCAGAGCGACAATTACTCTCTGACGGAAAAGCTCATGATGAAGAAAGAAAACATCATGAAGCAGATTACATCCATTCAGATGCAGGTCGCTGAGGTTTCGAGAACTCTTTCTCAGTACGCTACTTCCTATAAGTCTGTCTGCTCTTCCTTTGTCAACTATTATAAAGACTTCAATCCGGAAAGACTCGGAAACAATATCCAGGCTCCGTTTGCTGAATTATTGGAAACAACGACAAATATCGTTTATGAAGCCGAATCTCTGACAACCTCCTTAAATGACGGAAGCGTCGACTTTGAAGCGGTCAACCTTTTCAGAACCGATATGGAGACGCTCCGCAATCAGGCATTAGATGTCAAGAGTCTTATCAACCGTGAGTTCTATAGCGTCTCCGAACAGCTTCAGACGCTTCAGAGCGATTTAAGAGCAGTCAATCAGGGACAGAAGCCCTTTGATAAGCTCGGTATTGCCTATAACGAAATCAGACGCGGACTTGAGACGCAGCTTAAGGCAAGACATTCGGATGCCTATGTCAGAATCTACTGCGACCTTGTCGATGTCAATGATCCGGAATGGACCTTGGCTTTGGAAGCCGTCCTCTATTCTCAGAAGTTCAACTTCTTTGTCAATCCCCGCTATTATGAAGAGGCAAACAGAATTCTGAAGGAACTCACTGCCTCCTATAATTTCTACCGTGTATCCTTAGTCGATACGGATCGACTCTTAAGAGCCGGCATTGTCAGCAATGATGACTCCGTCGCTCACCTTATCGATACCAAGGATGAGGCTGCAAGAGTCTATACCGATTACCTTTTAGGACGCATCAAGAAGTGCAGAACCTTCGAAGAAGCCAGAAATTCCGGCTCCGGTTTGCTTTCTGACTGCACCGGATACCGTAACTTTGCTACATGGTATCTCAACAAAGGCTCTGCCAGAGTCTTCTATCTTGGAACTGTGGTCTCCAACTCCACAAAGGCCCTATCTAGCGAAGACTATCAGAAGATCAACAAGACGTATGCCTTGTTAAGCGATGCCCTTAACCGCGTCAACAATCTCGTCTCTCTTTCCATCATGTCTCAGTCGGAATGCACGACTTACCAGGCTGACGTCAAGAGAATGGATGAAATCAATGAACTTCAGAAAGAGGTTCTCGATGTTGAGAACGAAATGAAGTCGGTGACAAGAGGCGACATGACCGCCATCCAGAAGAAGATCGATGAGATCACCGCTCAGATCAAGGAAATCCAACAGAAGAGAAACGACATCCTTACGGAAAGAGGTCAGATCATCGCCGATACGAACCGCCTCAATTCCGAGGAGATTCCTGCTATCGAAGCCAATATCGCCGATAGCAAGAAACAGCTCGACACCTTCCCCAGCGAGAGCGTCAATCATGATTATGAGCCGTTCTTCAGCAAACTTCTGGATGAACAGCATCTCACTCTTGCTCAGATCCGTCAGGAAGCGATGCGTGAATCCATCCAGACTTCCGGAAAAATCTCGAGAGACAAGTCTGCTCTTATCCGTATGAGAGACACATACTGCAGCCAGTACCGCCTCAATTACGATGTTCAGAATGAAAAATCCAATGCGGAATTCGACAGAGAATTGGAGAATATCTCCAAGGTCATGCTTCCGGATTATGAGGAAAAGATCAAGAAGGCACATGAGGAGTCCATCCGTGAATTCAAGGATGACTTCATCTATAAACTGAGAACTGCAATTGAAACGGTCCGCGCCCAGATCGACGAACTCAACCATGCGTTGGAAGACTCCCACTTCGGAAGAGATTCCTATCAGTTCACCGTTTCTCCCAACAAAGCCTATCAGCAGTACTATGACATGATCATGGATCCTCTCCTTCTCCGTGTCGGAGATGCCGAGAACCTCTTCATGGAGAAGTACAAGAGCACGATGGATGATCTCTTCAACCTCATTTCCTCTTCCACTTCCGCTACCGGTGAACAGAGAGAGCAGATCATGCGCAATGTGGAACTCTTTACCACTTATACGACTTATATCGTCTTCGACCTTATCGTCACAAGAGGCTTGGAAGGCAATCAGTACACCTTCTCCTTGGGCCGTTCCTTCAACTCCCAATCCGGTGGTGAAACACAGACTCCGTTCTATATCGCAATTCTTGCATCCTTTGCACAGCTCTGCCGTGTCAACAATGCAGCTGATAACAATACGCTTCGTCTTGTCATCTTCGATGAAGCTTTCTCTAAGATGGATGCTGCCCGTATCAGACAGTCCACTGACTTGCTCCGTGACTTCGGTCTTCAGGCCATCCTCTCCACACCGAGTGAAAAGCTCAGAGACCTTGTCTCCTATGTGGACCTCGTCCTTGTCACGATGCATGATGACAAGAGAAAGAAGTCTTATATTGATATCTATCAGGATAAGACAAAGGTTGACAATATTTCTACACCTCTCATCATTGAAGAGAAGGGTAGTGATATCGAAGCCACTCCTCTTGATCAGGAACAAAAAGAATAAGATGAATAGACCAGGATCCATCCTGGTCTTTTTATTGACGCGTTTTCTGTGCTATGTAAGTTGGAGGACATATATCAACAAAGTGTAACCCCTTAAATTTACAAAATGTGTCGAAAAAGTTCTCAATTCTCTTTCTTTTATCTATAGATAACTTTATAATTTATATATAGTAAATCTCATACGCAGAGGGAGGCCAATATGCCAAATAACGAAGAAATGGTAGCGATGATTCTTGCCGGCGGCAGAGGTACACGACTGAAATCGTTGACAAGCTCGATTGCAAAACCGGCTGTCTATTTCGGTGGAAAGTACAGGATCATCGATTTTCCACTTAGCAATGTCGCAAATTCCGGTATTCATACGGTCGGTGTTCTTACTCAGTACGAGTCAAGCACACTGAACAACTACATCGGTTCTGGTCGTAACTGGGGCTTGAATGGAACCAATGCTTTGGCATCCATCCTGCCTCCGAGAGAGACTCCGCGAGGTGCAAGCTGGTATTCTGGAACGGCCGATGCCATCTATCAGAACATCGACTGGCTCGATAAGACTGGATGCAAGTATGTTGTCATCCTTTCTGGCGATCACATCTATAAGATGGATTATTCCGAAATGCTCGCCTTCCACAAATCGAACGATGCTGATGTCACCATCGCCTGCATCCGTGTTCCGATGGAAGAGGCCCCTAGATTTGGTATCGTTGTTACCGATACAAACAATCAGATCACCGAATTCCAGGAAAAACCGAAACAGCCGAAATCAGATTATGCATCCATGGGTATCTATATCTTCGATTATCCGCTTTTAAGAAAAGCATTGATCAAGGATGCCAAGGATGAGAAATCCAGTCACGACTTCGGAAAGAACATCCTTCCGACGTTATTGGATCAGAACAAGAGACTTTTCGCTTATCCTTTCAAAGGATATTGGAAGGATGTCGGTACGGTTCATTCCCTTTGGGAAGCGAACATGGACTTGCTCAATCCGAACTGTGAACTCCATATCTTCTCTTCGGATTTCAAAATCTATTCCGCTGACCGTTCCAATCGTCCTCAGTTCATCTCCCCTACTGCCGACGTCAAGGACTGCGTCATCAACCAGGGTGCGATTGTCCGCGGTGAAGTAAGACATTCTGTCATCTGTAGCGACGTTGTCATCGAAAAAAACACGCACGTCCATAATTCCGTCATTCTTCCTGGCGCTGTCATCAAAGAAGGTGTCACACTCGATTATGCATTAGTCGGAGGCAATACCGTCATCGACAAGGATCAGATCGGCACCGAAGAAGAAGTCGTCTTAGTCAACGTCGTCGAGGAATAGGAGGTCAACATGGCTTACAAAATCATTGGTTTAGTCGATTGCTTCAATAATCCGGGCTTCGGTCCTTTGACTCAGCACCGCTCTTTGGCTTCGACATCGTTCTTAGGCA
Organism: bacterium; assembly: GCA_963621825.1. Lineage (GTDB taxonomy): Bacteria > Bacillota_I > Bacilli_A > RFN20 > CAG-288 > Enterosoma. The sequence goes on along the minus strand of CAVFFP010000002.1, from coordinate 171,662 downwards.
GATATTCCTTTATCGATTTCCCGCTTTCCAACTTCCTAAATTCTGAAATTCCTTCCATGGCCGTTTTGTGCCAAAACCATATCCGTTCTCTTTCCAAGCATGTCGGAAACGGAAGAAGCTGGATCAGCAACACCAAGATCGGTGACTTCAATGTTCTCTACGATGAGCCCAACGTTGCAAATCCTGGCTACAATACTGATGTTGCCTGCCTTTATGAGAACATCGAAGTCCTCAAGGCACAGCATCCGGATTATGTCGTCATCGCCTCTCCTCATATGGTTTATACGGTCGATTACCGCAAACTGTTAGAGGATCATATCGCATATGGAGACCGTATCTCCTTGCTTTACACCCATGTCAACAAGGGACTGAAGACCTCCTTTATCGATCAGAAGAAAGTCGATGTCTCTCCGAGAGGAAAGGTCCGTGCTCTAGAACTCAACCGCGGTGATACCGATGAAGGCAATATCTCCTTAGGCAGTGTCATCATGGATTATCCGATGTTGGAATCCTTGATGGAATATGCCTCCGGAACCTCTTCCTTCTTTAATATCAGCGATGTCTTAAGCTATCTTTCTGCTTCCGTTTTGATCCGTGCTGTCGAAGTGAAAGGCTATGTCCGCTGCTATGACTCCTTAAGTCATCTGCTTCAGTACTCCTTAGAGCTTCTCGATGATGATGTCTTTAATTCCCTCTTCAAAGAGAATTGGCCGATTCATACAAGAACCTATGACACACCTCCGACTCTCTACGGAAGAGATGCCACCGTCAAGAACTCCAATCTTGCTAACGGCTGTGATGTCCAGGGTACTGTCATCAACTCGATCTTAGGACGTAATGTTCAGGTCAAGAAAGGTGCCGTTATCAAGAACTCCATCATCTCCAGCGGCTGCTATATCGGCGAGAATGCTCATTTGGAGAATGCCATTGTTGATCGTGATGCCAAAGTCATCCATGTCAATGAGATCATCGGCACCATGGAAGATCCTCTCTATGTCAAAAAAGGAGATATCATCTGATGAAAATTCTTCTTGTCACCAGTGAAGCCTTGCCATTTGCCAAATCCGGTGGCTTGGGTGATTTCATCTGTTCATATTCAAAGGCACTCCATAACTTAGGAGAAGACGTCTCTGTCATCATGCCGCTTTATAAGCAGATCAGAAACAAATTTCCGGAAGTGATGCAAGGTTTTTATGATCAGTTTGACTTCAATATGTCCTGGAGAACCCAGGGTTGCGGAGTTTTTAAATTAGAGTACGAAGGAGTTCCGTTCTACTTCTTGGCGATGGACCGCTTCGATCGAGACAATATGTATGGCTACGATGATGACAAGGAAAGATTTGCCTGTTTTGTCATGGCAGTCAACACCTTCCTTACCAGACATAACGAATACGATGTTGTCCACTGCAACGATTGGCAGGCTGCTGTCCTTCCTCTTCTTTTGAGCTACAATCCGAAGTCGATCAAAACCGTTCTCACCATTCATAATCCCGCTTATCAGGGATGGGCGAATCGTCAGGATTTATCTGACTTCTTCAATCTCTCTACAGGATACTATGATTCCGGATATGTCCGTCTGGGTGAATCTTTCAACTATCTTAAGACTGGCATTATGTCCGCCGATAAGATCAATACCGTCAGTAAGACACACGCACAGGAATTGATCAATGACCATTCTGGCTTTGGTGGTCTTGGCGCCATCATCGACTGGTGCAGACATTATGATTTCTCCGGCATCGTCAATGGTCTCGATACCGATTTATGGAATCCGATGACCGATAAGTTATTGGCGATGAACTATTCCATCGATAACTACAAAGAGGGAAAACAGGCCAATAAGAGAGCCCTTCTTAAGAGTTTAGGCATTGATGAGAACTTCTCCGGTCCTCTCTTCTCCGCTATCACAAGACTTTCCTCTCAGAAGGGTGTTGAAAGAATTCTTGACCTTTTCCCTCATCTTCATGAATACAATGCAAGACTTATTGTCATCGGTACCGGTGAGATGGAAGATGAATTCCTTTCCCGTGCACTCGGTTGTCCTAATGTCTACTTTGTAAAGAGATATGATGAGAATCTTGCCCACCTTCTTTATGCGGCGAGTGACTTCTTCCTTATGCCGAGTTATTTTGAACCGTGTGGAACAAGTCAGCTGATATCGATGCGATATGGTACCCTTCCTATCGTCAGCAATGTCGGTGGTCTCAATGATACGGTTATCGATGTCATGAAAGGAAAGGACGCCACTGGCTTTGTCTTCTCTAACAATGACTATTACGGATGTGTCAACAGTTACTATAATGCCTGTTCCATGTATTATCAGAAACGTATTTCCACAATGATCGAAAACGGAATGAAAGGGGATTATTCCTGGAATAAATCCGCAAAAGAGTACCTTGCTCTATACCATTCCATCGACTGGAAATAGGGAAAGCGCTTGTATTTTCTTTCTTGCTCTCTTAAAAACCAAATTTTTGTTTACTTTGGGAGCTCTTGGCTATATAATAAGCAATGCGTTTAAAGCATTTATCGCGTATTAATCAGAAACGGAGGATTCGAATATGGCAGTACCGACTAGAAGAAGAGGCCATGCAAAACAGGGACAGGTGAGACAGAACACCGCCTTGAAGGCTACAAATACAGTTCCCTGCAGCAACTGCGGAGCTCAGATCAGACCTCATCATGTCTGCCCTAATTGCGGTTATTATAACGGCAAGAAGGTTAAGGACGTCAAGGAAGCTGAATAATTTCGCTCCTGTCTGTTAGATTTTGAAAAACCCACATTTGTGGGTTTTTTTCGCTAAAGGAGAAATATCATGACCTATTTGGAGAAAATCACATATCTGACCGGAAACTTCATTCAGGTTTCCCAGTTCACTTTGAAGAACGCGTTCCGCTTCATCTGCCTTCTTGAAAACAAGAACAAGGAGACAAACTATACAAAGCAGAGCGATGCCGGTTTTGTCGTAGCGGAAAAGAAGGCTAACGACCTTATTGTGGAATTCACTTTCAAAGGCAGTGAAGAAATTCTTAAGTTCCTTTCCGATAAAGGACTCTCCACAAAGGATTATCAGAAACTGTCTTTTGTCTTGAAGAAGAGAGACTATGTCGTCTCTGCTTTCTATCTTGATAACGCTAATCAGATTGCAACAGAAGAGGTTGCAGTCTATGTTAGCAAGATCAATGAGTTACAGGAGTATTGTGACAAGGCAGTCGAACTGAATCAGATTTTGGCAAAAGAATGCGATCGCCTCTATTAGACAGATGAAAGAATGCCTTTTATTCGGTATAATAGTAGAGAAAGCGAAGTATTGATATGAACGATCTTGTTCCGGAATTGCTGACCTTGAAATCCATCCTCATCCAACACAAGAGTTTCCATGAGTCCTGCTTCATTCTGAAGCATAATGAGAGAGTCTCTCTTCCCCGTTTAGAACGTGTGAAGAACAGAATCTACTCTATCTTAAGACACAAGGAAACCTTGTCTTTTGAGTGTCAGAATCTTTTTCCTCAGTATGAGAGAGACGCTGACGAATCCTTGCTTTCCCTTCTGACTCTGTCTATCCTTCGTAAGGAACATCCAGAGGAAGAGACCATGAAAGAGGCATATCTTTCTACGTTTGAGACGATGAGAATGTTAGGAGATGCTAAAAAGAACTATTCTGTCCTTTATACAGCGTCACTGAAACCATTTGTCATTCCGGATGAACTGAAAAAGTCACCTTCTCTCTATAATTCCTTGTTGTTAGAGATACCGGACTTCATCTTATCGGAACTTTACCGTGATTATTCTTCTTCGGATTCGTTATCTATCTGTAAGGTACTGAAGAGTAAGCCGATGTATTACTATAAAAGCATCGATAACACGGCACCGAAAGAAGGCGAGTATAAAGAGATTGAATTGGCGGATGGAAGTAAACTTTTTGAAACAAAGACAGCTTATACTTCTCAGGCTGCCAAAGAAAACCATATCTATCCGGTAAGATATGTGGAAAGCCTTGCCTTATCCAGACTTGGATTCAATAGTCTTTCTACAAAGATTCTGATGTTAGGACTGAAAGAGGTGAATTCTTATATTCCCTTTGCCTACCGACTGAAAGACTGTTATGAAAAACAGCTTGTAGAAGTGGAAGAGGATAGCGTCAGATACCGCTATAGCGTAAGTCTTTCCTTCCAGCATCACTTTGATTATGTGAAACCACTTTGTTCTTCTCTTTCTCTTCTGAAAACATATCTTCCTTATGAAACATTTGATATTGTTGTCTCTTCCGTTAAGGATAGCAATGTCGGATATGCAAGAAAAAAGATGGAAATCCTTCCTTCTCTGGAAAAGAAAACCTTCCTCTCTCATATCGATGAGGAGAAGAAGGATCTGAAGGAAGCGAGCAAATATGTCAGAAAAGGCGGAAACCTTGTCTTTGTCTCTTATTCTCTTTTTAGAAAAGAGACAAAAGATGTTATCTCTGATTTCCTAATGAAAAATAAGGATTATGTGCTCGAAGAAGAAAATATGGTTCTATCGGACCAATCCGATTCTGATTTAGGCTATTATGCAATATTAAGGAGGGAAAAGAAATGAACAGCATCTATTCTTATTCCTTGGAAGATTTGAGTAAAATCATGCAGAGCATGGGAGAAAGCAATTACCGTGCGAAGCAGATTTTCTCGTGGCTTTATAAAAAGAGAGTTCATTCTTTCGATGAGATGTCGGATGTCAAGAAAAGCTTCCGCGATACATTGAAAGAGAACTTTGACTTTGCTCTTCCGACGGTCGATGTCATGGAAAAGAGCAGCGATGGCACCATCAAATGCTTGTTCCGTCTAAAAGACGGCGAACGCGTGGAAGGCGTTCTGATGCATTATGTATACGGATATTCTGTCTGTGTCTCTTCCCAGGTCGGCTGCAATATGGCCTGCGCTTTTTGTGCGTCCGGACTGTTGAAGAAAAAGAGAAACCTGACTCCCGATGAGATGTTAGGACAGGTTTTGGCGTTTGATGAAATGCTGAGAAAGGAAGACCCGGAGAAACATGTCACGCACTGTGTTGTCATGGGAACCGGTGAACCTTTTGATAACTATGATAATGTTCTTTCCTTCATTCGTATTCTGAACTGTCCCTTTGGACTGGATATCGGTGCAAGACATATCACGGTATCCACTTGCGGTGTTGTTCCATCCATCCTTCGCTTTGGAAAAGAGGGACTGCAGGTCAATCTTGCTATCTCCCTTCATGCACCGACGAATGAACTACGCGACAAGCTGATGCCGATCAATCACGCCTATCCTTTAGATAAGCTTATCCCTGCCATCATTCAGTACGGAAAGGATTCCGGCGGAAGAAGAGTCACTTTTGAATATATTCTCATCAAGGGTGTGAATGACTCGATCGAATGTGCGAAAAAGCTTTACCTTCTCATCGCACCTACTTTTGGCTATGTCAACTTGATTCCCTATAATCCTGTCATGGAGAACGGATTTGAAAGATCACCGGACAGCAATGTTGAACTCTTCCACTCCTATCTCCTTCAGAAGAATGTGAAAGCCACAATCCGAAAAGAATTCGGAAGCGATATCGATGCTGCATGTGGACAATTGAGGGCAAAATATGGAAAACACGAGTGATTTATTCAAAGGTTCGATCTACGCCGTTTCCGATATCGGAAAGAAAAGAAAGAACAACGAAGATGCCGCCTATTGTGCAAAGAGCCAATACGGTATTTTCTTGATTGTCTGTGATGGTATGGGTGGACACAGAAAAGGAGAAGTGGCCTCGAAGATGGTCATCGATTCTCTTTCCTTGCCATTTTGTTCCGCAAGACATGTCTTCAGTACTTTCCGCGGAAAGTTCTTCCTCTCTCATCACTCTAAGAAGGTAAACAAAGAGATTTATCGCCGCGCAGTCAGCGATGACGATTACCGTGAGATGGGAACGACGGAGTCTGCCGCTCTTGTCTGCGAGGATGGAACGTGTATCTTTTCAGTCGGTGATTCCCGAGTCTATTCTTTTTCTAAGACCACTGGCCTTACTCAGGTTACAAAGGACCAAAGCTATGTCGGAATGCTTTTTGAGACAGGAAGAATCTCAAAGGCTGATATGAAGAATCATCCACAGAGAAATCTGTTGACTAACGCAGTTGGTTTGAATGCCAACTTGACGAATTATGAAGAATTCGTCATCAGCAATGACTCTTATGATTCTCTTCTTTTATGTACAGATGGACTTTATAACATGATTTCAGAAGAGGATATGACGGAAGTCCTCTCTTCCGCCCTTTCTACGGAAGAAAAGGCAAAGGAACTCCTTTCCCGTGCCTTAGATGCAGGCGGAAATGATAACGTTGCCATCATCATTTTGGAGAAGTGATTATGTACGGTAATATCAAAATCAATGAGATCATCGACGATCGATACAAGATAATTGAGTCTTTGGGCGAAGGCGGAATGGCCGTTGTCTATAAGGCTCATGATCTTATCAACGACAGAGATGTCGCTTTGAAGATGCTCAAGCAGGAGACCGCTGCCAATAAAGAAAACCTCAGCCGATTTGATAGAGAGGCGAGAGCAGCTGCGAGCTTAAACCATCAGAACATTGTCAAAGTCGTCAATGTCGGAACCTATAATGGTTTACCTTATATGGTAAACGAATTTGTCAATGGACAGAATTTAAGACAGGTCTTGGATGTCAGAGGAAAGTTCTCCTTCATGGAAGCATGCGATATCATGTATCAGCTTTGCTCTGCTGTCTTGTACGCACATAACCATGGTGTCATCCACCGTGACATCAAGCCACAGAACGTCTTCCTCACAACAGATGGAACGATCAAGCTTGGCGATTTCGGTATCGCTACCTTCCAAAACGGAAGCCATGTCACACGTTCTGAGATGATCATCGGTAGCGTGCATTATATTGCACCTGAAGTTGCTGACGGAAATCCGGCATCGGTAAGAAGTGATATCTATTCGATGGGTATCACGTTCTTCGAATTGATCACAGGCCGTGTTCCATTTGATTCTGACTCTTTAGTAAAGGTCGCTGTCATGCAGATCAAGAACAAGTTCCCGAGTGTAAAGAAGTTCAATCCAAAGACACCGGAATGCGTCGAGCAGATCATTTATAAGGCAGTGGAGAAGAATCCAAAGGACCGTTATGCTTCTTGTGACTATATGAGAAAAGACATCGAGAAGATTCTGAAGAATCCGAATCTTTTGGAGAAGAAGAAGTCTTTCCTTTATTCCATATTCCATCCGAAATCTGAGGAGAATGAGGAGAGGAAGAATGAGAGAAGACAAAAGAAAGCGTTGAAGAAGGCTGCCAAAGACGCCAAGAAGGAAGAGAGATGATGGAGAACAAGGTTTATCTTGTCCTATCGACTTCCTCTTTTGGATATCAGTTATATGATTATGAGACGAAAGAGACTTCTTTTCACGAACACAGAAGAAAAATCTCGTTTCAGGAAAAGAAGATTGTAATCGGTGACAAAGTCACCTTAGATAAAGCAGGATTCATCGACCATATCGAGGATAGGAAGAACTATCTTCCCCGTCCTAGACTTTCCAATGTGGATCGTGTCTATGTTCTGGTCTCTTTGACACAGCCTGATTTCTCTAGCTATCTTCTCGATAAGTTCCTTTCTTTGATTTCTTTTTCATCCATTAAGGCTGGTATTGTACTAACCAAATACGATTTGCTTAAGCCTAGTGAGAAAAAGGAACTGAAGGAGAGGATGACATGGTATGAAAAACTCTCCTACCCTGTCTACTTTGTCAATGCTAAGGAAAGTGCAAAATTTGATTTTCCGAAGCTGAAGGAAGATATTGCTGGAAAGACCGTTGCTTTTGTCGGACAGACCGGCGTTGGCAAGTCGACATTGATGAACGCTATCGATTCTAACTTTTCCAGAAAGGTCGACGCTCTTTACGTCAATTCCGGAAGAGGAAGACATACGACAAAGGAAGTGGTTCTGCTTCCTTATCAGGATGGTTTCCTTTTTGATACTCCTGGTTTTTCCGCTTTGGAGTTAGCAGATATCAAAAGCGAGGATCTCGCTTATTGTTTCCCAGGATACGATTCCTATATCGGAAAATGCCGTTTTCATGACTGTTTACACAAGGAAGAGAACCTCGACTGCAAGGTAAAAGAGGACTTAGGTACAAATCTTTCTATGGATTCTTATGCGAATTATCTTAAAATAATGGAAGAAGTCAAGGAGAATGACAAATGGAAAAAGAAAATCTGATTCGCCCTTCACTCTTATCTGCGGATTTCCTTCATCTTGACAAAGATGTAGAGGAGATGATTTCTCTTGGCATCACGCATTGCCACTATGATGTGATGGATGGAAGCTTTGTAAGAGAAGTGTCCTTTGGTCAGCCGTTATTCCGTTCGTTGAAAGGTTATTTCTCGGACATTGTCTTCGATGTCCATCTGATGACCTTGAATCCTCTTGCTCAGGCGGAGAGTTTCCTCTCTCTTGGTGCAAAGGAAGTCTGTTTCCACTATGAGGCGATGACTCTTGGTGACATCATGAAGATCAATAGACTGAAAGAGGACTATCCGGATAGCAGAATCGGAATTGCGATTTCACCGGAAACAAAGGTGGAAGAAATATCTGCAGTCCTTCCTTTATTCGATTATGTGTTGGTTATGTCTGTTGTTCCCGGAAAGGGTGGGCAACCCTTCATCGAGGGCAGCGAGAAAAAGATTGCTCAGCTAGCAAAGATGAGAGAAGAGAAGAATCTATCCTTCCAAATCGGTGTGGATGGTGGAATCAATGATACGACTGCTTCTTTATGTGTTGAAAATGGTGCTGACTTCTTAGTCGCCGGATCCTATTACTTCAAAGCGAAGGATAAAAAGAATGCGCTAGCAATGCTTCACGGAAAGAAGGTGACAGAATGAACTACTTCCATGTTGCCTGTGTCTTCTTAATCGGTGCCTTACTATTGCTTCTTGCCTATTACATTCTTGTCATCTATTCGAATCGTGCCATTGAAAGAGAGGAAAGAAACTCCTTCCTGAATTCCTTCCCTTATCTCTATTATCAGAATATGCCTATGTCGATGCGACTCTTCCTATATATCTTATTAGGAGTTGGAGTCGTCATGTTAGGATTAGGCGAATCCTTCTTCTTCTCTGCTATCACCTTCTCCTCTTACCAACTTGCTCTTGCTATCCTCTTCCCAATCGCTTCGTTATGCCTTTATCTATCCAATATCCTGTCTCTGAATTACTATAAGATGCATCTGATCACTTCTATTCTCGGTTTCTTCTTCTTTGCTAGTGCCTGTCTTCTTACCGGTCTTGTCACCTTTGTCTCCGGAACCGGAATCAACATGTACTATAACAGAGCTATCACTATCGTCATCGGTGTGATCGGACTTCTGTGCTTCCTTTCCTTGCTCAATCCGAAACTTGCCAACTGGGCAAAGATGCAGAAGACAGAGGTGAACGGAAAAGTCGTCTATATCCGTCCTAAAGTCAATTTCTATGCTCTCTATGAATGGATCTATCTATCCTTAAACGGAATTGTCGGATTATTGATCCTCATCAATATCTTTGTTGCGGGACTCCAGTAATATATATGAACCCTTGTCCGCCTATAAAGGCGGACTTTTTCAAAACCAAAAAAAGAGGAGACAACTGTCTCCTCGTGTAGGTAATTTCAGAAAGGAAGATTATTTGCTTTCGACTTCAGCGTTCTGGGCCTTGGCATTCTTTCTGAGAGTGCGTAAACCAGCGGCAGAAACTCTGATCTTCTGTTTCTTTCCATCGATGACAACGGTAGCAGTCTGCATATTGACGTTCCATCTTCTGCAGGTGTGTCTCATAGAGTGGGAGACGTTCTTACCGGACATCGGTTTCTTTCCTGTGATAGGGCATGTTCTGGACATAGCAATAACCTCCTATAATTATCAAAATCATATTGACACAAAAAACGTGCTTATTGATAGTACCATAAAGTGACTCTTTACGCAAGAAAATTTTGATTACTGAACAAAAGAAAGTGTTGTGCATCGTTTGACGTTTTTGCACATTCGCTTATATTGGTTACCGCTTACACCATAAAATATAGATTATTAAAGATTCAACATATGAAATTTTGAACAACTGTACGAACTGAAAATGCGCAATTTTTGCACGTTAATCATCTGAAACCGCTTAAACGGATAAAGATTGCTTAGTTCACGCATAAAAATGAACAAATTAAGTATTTTCTCTTGTGTTTTAATGCGCAAAATGATTATAATTTAACCGTTCAAGAAAGCGAGGTTTATCAACATGGATATCGAAAACGAAAAGATGTTAGCCAGCGAAAATCTTTCTAAGCTCATCGAAGCTACCAGAAAGGCACAGGAGATCTATTCTACTTATTCTCAGGAACAGGTCGACAAGATTTTCCAGGCTGCTGCTATTGCTGCCAACAAGTGCAGAATTCCTTTGGCAAAGGAAGCCGTTGAAGAAACGGGCATGGGCGTTTTGGAAGACAAGGTCACTAAGAACCATTATGCTGCAGAATATATCTATAATAAGTATAAATCTGTCAAGACATGCGGTGTCATCGAAAGCGATGAGGATAATGGCTACGAGAGAATTGCAGAGCCGATCGGCGTCTTAGCCGGTATCGTCCCGACTACCAATCCTACTTCTACAGCTATCTTCAAGTCTTTGATTGCATTGAAGACGAGAAATGCTATCATCTTCTCTCCTCATCCTAGAGCTGCGAAATGCACCATTCATGCTGCGAAGATCGTTTTAGAGGCTGCTGTCAAGGCTGGTGCCCCGGAAGGCATTATCGCCTGGATTGAAAAGCCTTCCATCGAACTTTCCTCTCAGCTGATGAAGTCCTGCGACTGCATCCTTGCTACTGGTGGTCCGGGTATGGTCACAGCTGCTTATTCCTCTGGAAAACCGGCTATCGGTGTCGGCCCTGGAAATGCTCCTGTCATCATCGATACGACTGCTGACATCAAGATGTGCGTCAGCTCTATCATCCACTCCAAGACTTTCGATAATGGTATGATCTGCGCCTCTGAGAACTCCTTGATTGCTGTCAAGGATGTCTATAACGCAGTCAAGGACGAATTGGAATACAGAGGATGCTACTTCCTTAATCCTACTGAACTCAACAAGGTCAGAAAGACTATCGTCATCAATGGTGCTATCAATGCCAAGATCGTTGGTCAGCCTGCCTATAAGATCGCTGAGATGGCTGGATTTGAAGTCCCTCACGATACAAAGGTCCTTGTCGGTGAAGTCAAAGTTGTCGATAAGAGCGAAGAGTTCGCTCATGAGAAACTTTCTCCCGTTCTTGCTTTATACAAGGCAGAGAACTTTGAAGATGCCATGGATAAGGCCGATGTTTTAGTCCGTGAAGGCGGATTCGGACACACTGCCGATATCTATGCCGATGAAGTCTTAGGAAAAGATCATATCGATGCTTTCGCAAACAGAATGAAGGCTTGCCGTATTTTGGTCAACACTCCTTCTGCTTTAGGCGGTATCGGTGATATCTACAACTTCAGAATCCGTCCTAGCCTTACCTTAGGCTGCGGTTCCTGGGGTGGAAACTCTGTTTCTGAGAACGTCGGCGTCGAACAGCTTCTCAATGTGAAGACTGTTGCAAAAAGGAGACAAAATATGCTTTGGTTCAGAACTCCCAGTAAGATCTTCTTCAAGCCTGGATGCCTTTCCTCCGCTTTGGAAGAACTCAAGACTGTCTACAATAAGAAGAAAGTCATGCTTGTCACAGACGGATTCCTTTATCAGTCCGGTATGGCCGACAAGCTCATCCGTATCCTCGATAAGCTTGGAATTGATACAGAAGTCTTCTCCGAGGTCAAGAGTGACCCGACTTTGGCCTGTGCTAGAGACGGTGCGAAACTTGCCATGTCCTTCCAGCCGGATACCATCATCGCTTTAGGCGGTGGTTCTCCGATGGATGCCGCTAAGATCATCTGGCTCTTATACGAACATCCGGAAGCGGATTTCTCTGATCTTGCCATGGACTTCATGGATATCAGAAAGAGAGTCTGCACCTTCCCACAGTTAGGTACAAAGGCGATGCTTGTCTGCGTTCCGACCTCTGCCGGTACTGGCTCTGAAGTCACTCCTTTTGCTATCATCACCGATGAAAAGGATGGAACAAAGTATCCTATCACCGATTACGAACTCCTTCCGAATATGGCAATCATCGATTCTGACTTGATGCTCAACATCCCTAAGGGACTGACAAGAGCTTCTGGTATCGATGCTCTTACCCACTGCATGGAGGCCTATGTTTCCATGTATGCAACTCCCTTCACAGATGGCATCTGCAAGGAAGCAATAAAAGAAATCTTTGATTATTTGCCTCGCGCGTATCATAATCTTAGTAAGGATCCTGTAGCACGTGAGCATATGGCACACGCTGCAACGATGGCCGGTATGGCATTTGCCAATGCCTTCTTAGGAATCGATCACTCTTTAGGCCATAAGCTTGGAGCTTATCATCATTTGCCTCATGGTTACTGCGTTTCCCTCATGCTGGATGAAGTCATGCGCTTCAATGCTGAAGAGAAACCTGTCAAGATGGGTACCTTCCCTCAGTATGAGTATCCTCATACTCTCAGACGTTATGCTGAGATTGCAGAGATGTTAGGAATCAGCGGAAAGAACGATAACGAGAAGCTTGAGAAGCTCATCAAGAAGATCGATGAACTCAAGACAGACATCGAACTCCCGCTCACCATCAAGGAAGCTGGCGTCAAAGAGGAAGACTTCCTCAAGACATTGGACGAGATGGCAGAAGCTGCCTTCAACGACCAGTGCACTGGTGCCAACCCTAGATATCCTCTTATCTCTGAGATGAAGGAACTCTATCTCAAGGCCTATTATGGTGCTGACTACTCCAAAAAAGCATAAGAAAGGATAAATGGGTATGGAAGAGAAAAAATTAGGTGAGCTGTTGCTGAAAAGAAACAACAAGAAAGTCTATGTCAAGGATGACGTCATCACGAAAGTCTTTGATCACAACTTCTACTCCTCCTCTGATGTCATCAAGGAAGCGATGAATCAGGAATATGCAATCGAACTTGGTTTCCATGTTCCCGGCGTTCTCTCTGTCTTCCCTGTCGGTGAAGACTGGGCTATCTCCTCTAGAAGAATCCATGGTGAGACCTTAAAGGAACTCATGGATAAGGATCCGGAGAACAAGAAGAAGTACATCAATAAGCTCGTTGCCATTCAAATCGAAGTTCTTTCCCATCTTTCCTCCAATCTTAAGCTTCCCAAGCTGAAGGATAAGCTCAACAGCTATATCAGCGAGTCTGGCCTGGATGCCACAACAAGATACGATCTTCATGAAAGACTTGAGAAGATGCCGAATCACTACAAAGTCTGCCATGGCGATATCTGCCCGGAGAACATTATCTTCCAGGGAGACACCTACTATATCCTCGATTGGGCTCATGCCACCCGCGGAAACGCTGCTGCGGATGCTGCCATGACTTATCTCCTCTTCGTCTTAAGCGGAGATGAGAAAGGCGCTGAAATCTATCTGAAGGAATTTTGCAAGAAATCCGATACGGATATCTCCTATGTCCAGCGTTGGATATCCGTTGTCTCTGCGACAAAGCTTCGCTCTATCACAGATCCGGAAAAGAGAGAAATCCTTACCAGAAACATCTCTGTCGTCGAATACTAAAAAACGAAATCCTGGGGTGAAAGCCTCAGGATTTTCTCTATCGTCATTTTGATATCCTGACGATATATGTTAAAATATTACCATTATGGACCAATGTTACCCAAGGTTATTTAATTTATCTATATTAAGTGAAGTTACGCAATCAACTGAAAACTATGTGTGGGGAATGCCGAGTTATGTGTGTTGGATCATAATCGGAGTTCTTCTTGTTTTCAGTGGTATGTTTGCCGCGAGTGAGAACGCGTTCTCTACCTGCAACAAGTATCATTTCCGCGCGGAAGCGGAAAAAGGAAAGAAAACCGCAAAGATCATCACCTATCTTGTCGACCATTTTGATAATACTTTGATCACAGTCTTAGTCTCTTCCAATACGGTAGCGACGGTGATGTCCTATCTCTCTGCCATGCTTTGGTATCAGATCTGCAACAACAACGGATGGGGAGATGGTGTTGAGGCTGTATTATCCACCGTTGTGATGGGTATTCTTTTCTACATCGTATCCGATACGATACCAAAAGTCATATCCAAAGCGATTCCGAATCAGTTAGCTATGATTCTTTGCTATCCAATCATTGTCATTCAATATGTCCTTTATCCTATCATCTTCCTCTTCAGAATGCTTTTGAAGGGAATTCATAAGATGTTTCATCTTAAGGATGAGAATCTTCTCTCCAAAGAGGACATTATGAGACAGGTGGATGATGCGGTCAACCAAGAGGATGCTCTCATTGAGGATTCTGAGGAAGAGGAAGAACCGGAGAAACTCTTTGAGAATGATGAGAAGGTACTTCTCAATCATGTCTTTGCCTTTGATGAGAGAAAGGTCTCCTCTGTCTATACTAAACTTGAGGATGTCTTCTGCTTTGATATGGAGGGATTAACCTGCAAGAAGATCAATGAACAGCTTCAAACCTGCAGTTATAGTCGTATCCCTGTCTATGAGGAGACTAAAGACAATATCATCGGTATCTTAGTACTGAAAATCTATTTCAAAGAATATGTTGAGGATCCGCATCTTTCTATCCCATCTATTTTGGAAAAGACGATTTATGTCTCGCCGGATGAGGAACTCGATGATGCGTTTGAAAAACTGAATTCCAATAAGGTGCATATGGGTATCGTCAAAGACAAGGAGGGAAAAGTCCTTGGCATCATCACGATGGAAGATATCTTAGAGGAATTGATTGAAGATATCGATGAAGAGAATAAGTTCGTCCAGAGAAAGGGGAAGAAAGCATGAAAGACTATCTCTCCCTGATTTTCTATGGCATTGCCATACTTATCTTCTTATTCCTTTCTTTCTTTTTTTCCAGTGCGGATATGGCTTATGGAAGCGTGGATATTCTGCGCTTTGATTCGGAACTGAAAAAGAATCCGAATAAGAAAGGTCTCATCTGGGCTAAGGAACTGGCTAAGAATTATGATAAGACCATCGCAACGATTCTCTTTGGAAACGATGTCGTCAATGCCGGTCTTGACTCTGTTGCCACTCTCTTTGGTGTCAAACTCTGTGTCATGATAATGACAGATGATCCCAATGTCGCTCAGACTTCAGAGACTTGGGGTCTTGTCGCTTCCTTGATTGTCTTGGTATTAAAGATTACCTTCGGTGAAATCGTTCCGAAATCGGTTTCTAAGATCAACAATTTCAAACTCAGTGTCAGCTATGCTGGAATCATTAAAGTGATACGATATGTCTTCATGCCGATCACCTATCCAGTCGCTCTTATCGGCAGCATCTTCGCTAAGACAACAAAAGACAATGTCGAAGATGTTCAGATTGCGGAAGATGATCTTCACGAGATGGTGGATGACATCGAGGAACAAGGTACTGTCGATGAGGAAAAAGCCTCGATGCTTCATGAAACAATCAAATATACGCATACGGAAGCTAAAGAAGCGATGACGCCACGCGTTGAGATACAGGCGATCAATATCAATGATTCTGTAGAGACGATATTAGAAGAAGGCAGCGTCTTATGTTATAGCCGTGTTCCAGTTTATGAGGATACGATTGATAACATCATCGGATTCATCCAGTCTAAGACCTTCATGACTCGTTATCTCTCTGGGGAATCCTTCAAGATCCAGGATATCCTTCTTGAACCGCTTCGCTTCCCTCAGTCTGCTGAAATCAATGATATCATGAGACAGTTCAAGAAGAGCAAGACTCACTTTGCTGTCATCATGGATGAATATGGCGGAGTTGATGGTATCTTAACAATGGAAGATATCTTAGAAGAGATTGTCGGTGAGATCTGGGACGAAAAAGATAGACCGAAAGATCCTGTTGTCGAAAGAAAAGATGGTTCTTATATCATCGATGGAAACGTGACATTGGAAGACTTCTGTGACCTATTTGATATCCCCTTCGATCATGTCAATTCTGATTATCTGACTGTCGGTGGATTTGTTGTCGAACTTCTCGATGACCGCTTCGCCAAGATCGGAGATGAAGTCGAATTCGAAGATGTTCACCTCAAAGTCATCGCGATTGATGATAATGGTGCGGTCGAAAAGATCATCGCCTTTAAAAAGGAAGAGGAAGAATAATTTTCAGACAAGAAAAGGAGCCCTGCGAACATGCGGGACTCCTTTTTGTTTATGAGTTACTTCTTTACTTCTTCCTGATATTTTGCAAACTCTGCATCATTGCAGAGAACAAAATGACCAGGTTCTACTTCACGGAAAGAAGGCTTGTCCGTTGAATAGTCATGATCTCTTTTCGGATCATAGTGGATTCTGTCTCTTCTCTTCTCGGTATAGGGATTCGGTTTAGGAATAGCAGAGAGAAGGGAACGGGTATAGGGATGGAGAGGATGTTTAAAGAGCTCATCCGAAGAAGCGAGTTCAACCATATCACCGAAGTACATGACTGCGATCTTATCGCAGAAGTATTTGACGACGGAAAGGTCGTGGGCGATAAAGAGAATGGATAGATTTCTCTTCTCCTTCAGATCGTTGAGCAAATTGATGACCTGTGCACGGATGGAGACGTCAAGTGCGGAGATCGGCTCATCGCAGATGAGAAGTTTCGGATTCATGACTAAGGCTCTTGCGATGCCGACACGCTGTCTCTGACCGCCTGAGAATTCATGCGGATAACGGGAGCAGTAATCTTCGATCAATCCGACTTCCTTTAAGACAGAGACGACTTTTTCGTGATTTTCCTTCTTGTTGTGGAAGCCCTGAATCTTAAGACCTTCGGAAATGATCTCTTCGACAGTCATATGAGGGTCAAGAGAGTCAATCGGATCCTGGAAGATCATCTGAATTTCGCTTAGTAGTTTGTCATCAACATGACGGTTATCGTATTTGATCTGTTTGATCTTAGCGGATTGGATACGTTTTGTCTCTTTGATGTGAAGCTTGATAGCATCGGTCTGTTCTTTCTTTTCATCTTCGGAGAGAGAGGCATCTGCTTTGATTTCTTTGATCTTGGCTAAGCCTTTTTTTCTTGTCCATTTGATCTCTTTCTCGTTCCAACGGGTTCCCGCCTGAATACGGTAACCTTTGTAATAGACAGAGCCGGAAGTTGCAGGATAGAGTCTCATGATGGTTCTTCCTGTTGTGGATTTTCCACAGCCGGATTCACCGACAAGACCGACGCATTCGCCTTCATGAATCTGGAAGGAGATTCCGTGAACGGCCTTTAACCAGGTCTTGTTCGGGAAGTGGCCGAGCGTAAAGAATTGCTTCAGATGGTTGACGGAAAGGAGAACGTGATTCGTGACATATTCCTGACGGAATTTGACCTTGGAATTGTTGACGGCGATCTCTTTTGTCTCCATTCTGTCTTCGACAGGTTCATTGAATTGATGTTCTTCGTCTTCCTCGAAGGGGTCAGAAGATGAAAAACGGCCAGTCAAAGAAGCATTTTCAGGAATTTCAGGCTGAAGGTTTTCCTGCTTCTTTTTGTTTTTGTTCATATTCTTTTTCCTCCTCAAGTGCACGCTCGATACGGTTTACAATGATTGGCGGCATGGTAACCTTCGGAGCGTATTTGTCATATAAGAGCCAGGTGGATGCTTTGTGGGTTTCGGTGATGGTGAATTCCGGCGGCTCGTATTCGAAGTCGATTTTCAGTGCGTATTTGTTTCTCTCGGCGAAGGCGTCACCCTTAGGCGGATGAACAAGGTTCGGAGGAGTTCCAGGAATGGCATCGAGCTTCTCCTTGGAATCGATATCCGGGATAGAGGAGAGAAGTGCCCAAGTGTAAGGATGTTTCGGGTCAAAGAAGATTTCGTCTACTTTGCCGACCTCAACAATCTTACCCGCATACATGACAGCGACTCTGTCAGCCATGTTGGCGACAACGCCCAAGTCATGCGTGATGAAGATGATGGACATGTTTCTTTCCTTCTTCAGACGGTTGATCAGCTCAAGAATCTGAGCCTGAATGGTAACGTCAAGCGCAGTTGTCGGCTCGTCGCAGATGAGAACATCCGGGTTGGCCGTAAGAGCGATGGCGATGACGATTCTCTGTCTCATACCGCCGGAGAACTCAAACGGATACTGCTTGAATCTCTGTTCCGGCTGAGGGATACCGACCTCTTTCATGACAGCCAAAGCTTTTTCCTTGGCCATCGCTTTTGTAATCTTGGTCTTAGAGATGAACTCGTCTTCGATCTCTTTCCTTCTTGCTTTATAGATTTCCTTAGAGGACTTTAAGTCAGCGGTGAGGACAGACTGCTCTTTGAGCTTTCTGAGTTTCTCGTCTCTATCCTTCTTCAGGCCTTTGTAATATTCGTTGACTTCTTTCTTGGCAACTTTCTTCTTCGCCTTTAAAGCAGCCTTTAATCCAGGAGCCACTTTCTTGTACTCTTCGTCGATTTTCTTTCTCTCGGCTTTTCCATCGGCGCAGATTTTCTTGTACTCTTCTTTGTCTTTCTTCTTTTCTTCGGCAATCAGTTTTTTGATCTCACTTCTGGGTTTTCCCTTGTTGACATAGACAAGGTCTTCCAATTTCTTCTTGCTGTCAGAACGGAAGAACTCCTCGTTGGCATAGGTCTTCTCTTTGGCGACTCTTCTGTTGGATTCACAGTTCTTATAAGCGGTCATCTCTTTCTGAATCTTGGATTCATAAAGCTTGTTGAGGATATTCTTGTTGATGAGCATGCTCTCTGTGATCTGCTTTCCAATCTTCATAATCGGATTGAGAGAGGAGAGAGGGTCCTGGAAGATCATGCCGATCTTCTTGCCACGGATGTTGTGGAATTCTTCTTCGGCAACCTTGGTAAGATCTTCGCCTTCATAGAAGACGTTTCCTTCCTCGATCATGGCAGACTGCGGAAGGATTCCCATAATGGTCTTGGAGGTGACGGATTTTCCGCTTCCGGATTCACCGACAATACAGAGTGTCTCACCTTTATAAAGGTCGAAGGAGACACCTCTTACAGCGTGAACGATTCCGTGATCTGTCTTGAAGGAGACACGAAGATTCTGAACCGATAATACTTTGTTTTTCTCTTCCATATCAATCACTTCCTTTCAGAGACGGATTCATGGCATCGCGTAGGCCATTGCCGAATAAGTTGAAGCAGATCATCATCAAAGCCAAGATGACAGAGGGGAAGATAAGGAGGTAAGGATAGGAGTTGATGTAGATCTGGTTGTTGCTGAGGATGACACCTAATGAGGACATACCCTTCAAACCGATGCCTAAGTAGGAGATGCTGGCCTCGGAGAAGATGACAGAAGGAATCATCAAGACGGATGATGTGACAATCGTACCTAAAGAGTTAGGAAGGATGTGCGTAAAGATGAGTCTAGTGTTGCTTGCTCCTAAAGAGCGGGAGGCAAGAACATATTCTCGTTTCTTGAATCGGTAGAACTGCGTTCTTGTGATAGAGGAGGTGCCGATCCATCCGGTAAGACACATAGCAAGGATGAAGACACCGAAGTTCTGGCCTAAGTGGAGGACGCAGAGTGTGACGATGACAATCCACGGGATGTAACCGAGGATATCGACGATACGCTCTAAGATCAAATCGACTGTGCCACCGAAGTAACCTTCGATCGCACCATAGATCAAACCGAACAAGAAGGTGATGAAGGAGATGAGGACACCGAGTCCTAAAGAGTTTCTCGTACCTTCGGCAACATACTTTAACATATCTTTTCCTTGGCCGTTTGTGCCAAAGACGTGAATCGGCATACTCGTATAACCGATATACTTATAGTAAGTGACGACACAGTCGAGGTTGATGACGGAGACAAGACCTTCCGAATTGGTCTGTTTTGTGACGGATTTGATCGGGCATTTTGCTTCGTCAAGAATCTTGAAGGAGGAAGGACCGACGGTGAAGTTGTAGCTGCAATAGCCTTTGCTGATATAATCCTTCATCTCGGATTCGCCGATGACCATTGCCTTGTCACCGTACTTGGCATTGTAGGTGTCGTATCTGAAGGAACAATATTTGACAACGCCGTTGAATAAGGAAACGTTCTCACCATTTAAGTAGAGCTCCTTGTTGTAAAGAGCCTGAGCGGCATCGCTGAAGGAGACAAGAGAGGTTCCGTTTTCCTTGATGTCTACGGATTTCAGATAGACAGCTTTTCCGGTGTTTTCTACCGCATCGACAGAGAAGGAGAGGGTGAAGTCTGTTGCATCGATATCTTTGATGAAGTCATCTAAGACGACATTGACATTCTCATACTCATAGGAATCCGCGAGGACGGAGATAGACTTTGTCTCTTCGCCATCGACGTAATTCAGTAAGACATTATAGGAGGAGTTGTCATAGTTCTCCGGATCAAGACCGGATTCGATTTCAAAGTCGACTGTGACATTGCTCTTTCCTGTGAGAGTGAAAGTGCCAGTGGTTACGGAAGCGGCATTCTCTGTGGAGAAGTTTCCGACCTGGACATAGCCGTTGTGAGCGAAAGAATACGTTGTGGAGGTATAGCCGTCATAGACTTTCATCGTATCCATAAGAATGGAATTGGAGTCTAATCCAGAACTGGCAGTCGGTAAGCCAGTAGCCTCATCATAGATGATGTCGTTATACTGCTTGGTTCCGTCCCAGAATCCTGTTCCTGCTTTGAATAGCTTCGGGGCAAGGAAGGTCTCATCGGCGTGTGTCGTAGAGACATCAAACGGAAGAGCGACAGGGATGATAAGGGAGCAGAGGATGAGGAAACCTAAGACAATAGCGGCAACGATGCTGGATTTGTTCTTGCAGAAACGGATAATGGCATCCTTTGCAAAGGTGACCGGTTTCTCTTTGAATTTGACGTCAGTGAGTTTTTCGTTCTTCTGTGCAAGTTCGAATTTGCTCGCATCCAATTCAATCGAATGGGTTTTGCCAGAGGAATCACGATATTGATAATTTTCCATATTACTTTTCCCCCATTCTGATTCTCGGATCGAGGAATCCGTAGGATAAGTCAAGGACGATGCCAGCGACTAATCCGATGCTTGTGAATAACGCCATATCCGCCATCAAAAGGTTGTAGTCTTTTGCAGTCAACGCTTCATAGAAAAGGTTACCGATGCCAGGGATGTTGTATAACGTCTCCAGAATCATGGAACCGGAGAGGATGCCGACAACTTCTGCCAAGATGGAAGGAAGGATTGGAACCATTGCGTTACGAAGAGCATGTCTCATGACGGACTGCTTTCTGGTAAGACCTTTGGTTCTTGCCAAAAGGAGATAGTCAGAGGATAAGACATCGCAAAGTTCTGCTCTTGTGAATCGGCAGTATCCGCAGATACTAGAAAAGGACAAGGCGATGACAGGAATGACATAAGCGGCAACTTTTGTGGAAAGCGGCGACTGAGTTTTCGCCCACTCTGTCGGAAGAAGATGCCACATATAGCCGAAGGTAAGGATGAGGAAGGTGATGATGACAAAGCTAGGAACAGAGATGAAGATCATGATAAGGGTAGAGATGATATGATCGGTGGGCTTGTTCTTCTTCAAAGCGGCGAGGATACCAAGTGCAATACCAAGTGGAACAGAGACGATGACGGAGATGATATTGACGCTGATCGTTGTAGGAAGACCATCGGCGATGATCTTCATGACAGGAACGTTGGCCTGGACGGACTTGCTATATCCCCAGTCCCATGAGGTAAAGATGTTTTTCAGCCAGGACATATACTGTCCAAGGATAGGAGCCTGATAGAAGTAATAAGTGGTGTCTGAAATCTTTGCGGTATATAAAGGGGTGCCAAGCGATGGGGTGAGTTCAGTTGTCTGAACAAGGTATCCTAACGTTGCTTGCTTAGAATAGTAAGCAATCTGAGTTGCGGTTGTGCCGACCGGTTTTTCAAACGGCAACAACTGGATGAGAATAAACGTTAGGGATAAAATGATAAACAATGTAACGATTGCTAGCAAAAGTCGTTTGATAATGTATTTTACCATTTTGTTCTCCTTTCTATAAAGTGCTAAATGATGTTTTCTTGACTGAAACTAAAGACTGAACTGAGTTTCCTCAGTTCAGTCTTGGAATAAACGATTCGAAAGGCTTAGTAGACTAATTCGCCATTTTCGATAACGGCATCGCCTAAGACCAAAGCCTCATACATGGCGTCATAGGAATAGGCATTTCCGTCATAGATAATGTCACCTGTGACCCAGTTGGTATGGGCGCCCCAGGAAAGGGTGAAGGTAGAACGGGAGTTGGAGCAGAGGGTGTTCATGAATCCGAGAGGATCCAATGTGCCACCAGAGATAGAAGCGAAGGCGAAATCGAAGTTACCGACCAATGTCATAGTGTAGTAGACATCAGACCAATCAGCGGGAGCGAAGCTGTTGACGTCGAGTTTGACACCTTTATCAAGACCGACAGCATTGAAGGCATCCTCGATGTACTTTTCGATGGCAGAGCCTTCTTCTGTGATCTGACTTTCTGTCTGGTATGCGACATCGACAGTGATGACGGTCGGATTTTCTTTTGTTCCGGCTTTGTAATGGCCAAGAGAGAGCTCTTCATCGATAGCCTTGGAGAACAACTGCTTGGCAGCTTCCAAGTTATAGCCGTTGCTATCCGGATAGTAGTTCTTCATTGCATTCTTATGAGCATCAGTGGAGTTATAGGAGACGTGATTGATAGGATCGATTTCATAAGCGTCAGCGAAGAAGGAATCACCGACATCGGCACCGACAAGGTCAGCAAGTTCACTACGGTTGATGGAGGTATAGACACCATTGACGAAGTTGTCGTTGCTCATGATCGGCTTGCACTGATAGTAATCATCCGGATTGACTGTCTTGTATTCATTGTAGACTTCACCATCGACACCGAAGATGTTCTCCCATTCAGCCTGGTTGAGAGCGTTGACCTGAAGCTTCCAGACGGATGTACCATTTGTGAAGTGCTTATACGGATGGTCGCCCTTTGCGAAGTCTTCATCGGCGACAGAGGCAGGAATGCCGGAGACATCTGTTCTTCCATCTTTGAAAGCATTGTAGACGGCTGTGGCATCTGTCTTGATGGCGCTGTTGACATTGACGACAATGCCAGGAATCTGATAGATGTCATAACCGGTGTCGGTCTTTTCCTTGACGGTATCAACCCAATCATCATTCTTGACGAAGATGAGCTGGTTGTCTGTGCCGGTTCCAACATTGTAACTCTTAATGGTGTAGGCACCTAAGGAAAGGGTGGTATCGGCAGGGGTAAGGTCGATTCCAGCTGTTGTATCAACGACAGTCTTTGCATAACGGTCGTTGTCGAAGGATTCATCAGCGAGAGAGCCATCGGCATCTAAAGTTGTGACAAGGGTGTAGAAATCCTCATTGATCGGAGCAAGCAAGAGGTCGGATAAACGATACATGGCACCGAACTGATCGGTAGCATACTTGAATTCGACTTCGATCGTCTCATCATCTAATTTCTTGTATCCGACATTCTTCCAAGCTTCGACAGCAGCTTCATCGGTCATGCCGACTTTAGCAGTAGCGTTGACATAGTCAGCAACACCAGCAATAGCAGTGGTATCTTCGGCATACTGGAAGTAATAGTAGTTTCCGCTGCTATAGGTGGCAAGGGCCTTCAAAGCGAAGATATAGTCATCGACAGTGACATCAGTATCGTTGAAGTCAGCGATAGCCTTGCCATCGATGGACTTTGTAGATAAGGTCTTGAACTTGAGTCCGCTGTTGGCGCCTGTTTTGACACGGAATTTCCATTTCTTGGAAGAGTTGGTTGTGGCATAGTCATCATCGAGAGCGGTAGGAGCATCATCGAGAGCTAAGGAACCATACCATTCATATTCTTCTTTATAGGTTTTGTTGGCGTCTTTGTTCTTGACAAGTCTTGTACTGAATAAGGAAGAAGAAATGTATCCGACAAGAGTAGAAGTTCCAGTATCGGAAGCATCGATGGTGGAAAGGTTGTTCTTAACAGAGGAAGTCATGGAATGATAATAGTTCTGATAATCTTTGACTGGTTCCTGTTCATCATTCATGGCAGAAGTGATCTTGCCTTCACGGAGTGTACCGAAACCATAGTTGACAACTTCGTTCTGAACAGGGAGAGAGATTCTCTCATTGATCAAGGTATAGCCGCCGGATCCATAAAGCGGGATACCAGTAAGATGATTCTTCTGTGCATAGGCTTCCATCTGGCCTAAGAGATCAGTCTTTTCATCGGCGGATAAACCAGTAAGATTGAGATCTCCAGAATAGGTAGAACCATCGTAAACCGGTTTTTCATCAGTAGGTTTGACGTAAGGAATATCGCTTCCGGAGTCACCACCATCGCTTGTTGCACCCGAGTTATTTCCTCCGCCGCAACCTGCGAGCATCAATACGGTGAGAAGTGAGACGAACATTGTTTTTGACTTTTTCATAAATTATACCTCCCAAACAGTGTTGTCTTTCCTGCGAAGATAATTCTGCGGAAAGAGTGGCAATAATTTACCGAAAGCCAAAAGTCGTGTCAATTAGAGGCTTTTCTTGTATAGGACGTAGAAAATGATGGCGACAAGAAGAAAAACAAGACCGAAAATGAGATAAGGAAGATAGACAGGTCCTTCGAATTCTCTTCTCTCGTTTTTGTATTCTTTATAGTCGACTAAGTCCTGGAATGGTCTTTCCGGGTTTTTTTTCAAATACTGGACTGTAGTGATAGAGGCATAGGAAACAAAGTCCCAGCCTCCTAAATGATTGATAAAGGAGAAGACTCCGACCGTGATAAGAACGGCGGCAGGGATGAAAAATCCCGAAGAAATCGTGCTGTAAGTCCTTTCATGTGTGAAAAAATAGGAAAGGAAAAATATAGCTCCGAACAAGAAGGATAATGCGCTTCTGAATAGGGCCAGGAACAATTTGTCCTGAAATAGTTTTTTAATCTTTTTCATGTAGTTATTTTAAAAAAGTCTCCTATAGAATGCAATATCGAAAATCAAGAGAGAAAGATAGGCGCAACTAGGAAATGTGGATTATGTTTTTTATAGCGCAACCTAAAGTTGCTATCTCTTTTGTTAAACCGCTTACAAGTTTCTTTTTCTTAAAAATGGCTTAAGGTTCGCTTAAGTTTTGATTAGAGTGGATTTTAATTTTCATTCAAGAAAAGTCCGGTCTCCCGGACTATTCCAGATAATTTTCCTTCATCTCTTCTATCATTTCATCGCTGAAATGCAGCTGGTTATGGATATAGGAATCGATTCCGTTGTACTTGGTATCGATCTCATCAAAAGCGGCACGGAGGAAGTTTTCTCTGACTCCCGCTACGATTCTGACGGATTGGATGACAGTCTCATTTGTGACATGACATGCTTCCCTAAGATACTTTTCTCTTCTGTCTGCTTTTTCTTTCGTGTTCTGATTAGTCTTCAGATAATCCTGAATGATGACTTCTCTGTCTACGCCGAGAATCGATAGGAAAAGAGCAACTCCGGTTCCACAGCGATCCTTTCCATCAGCGCAGTGGAAGAGGACAGCGCCTTCCTTGTTTTTCAGAATGGTCTTGAGGAGACGTTCATAGTTTTGCTGAGCAAAGGGAAGGGAGATATAGTTTCTGTATACTTTTTCAAAGGCATAGGTTGCATCTCCGTTTGGGTCGAGTCGGAAAAGATATTCGACTGTTCCACGGATAGCGGGATCCGGAATGTTGAATTCCTCATGTGGATAGACATGCGGAGCCGTTTTATTCAATGATCCCTCAACAGGGCAGTGCAGATATGTGCAGCCAGGTATTGCGATATCTGGACTTCTCTCTATTTCATCATGACCTCTTAAATCGATGTCGTAGCGTAAAGACAGGACTTCAGAAAAGTACTTCCTGTCGTTTTCACTGATACGGCATAAGGCATCAGAACGATAGATTCTTCCGTCCTTGATTCTTCTTCCTTCTTTGTTTTCATAACCACCCAAAGAACGGGTGTTGATTGTTCCGTCTAGAACAATTCTTTTTCCAAGTTCATTGATATTCATAATTGTATATTATAAGGATAATAGAATGCCGAAAAAAGATTATTTCTCCTCTTTCGGGAAAAATTCAGGGAATGCCTTCTCCATGCTATCGATGATTTTATAAGGCGGGAGATAGCTTCTCTCTACTTTTATTCCGTGCTCGATAAAGAATTCACGTTTAAAACCAGGGTGTTTCTTTTTCTTGATTTCTTCTAATATGATATCCGCTCTCATCAGATAGACTTCCTGATGGGCTTTGAAAGACACAAGGAAGAATCCGACACCGCCTAACTGGGTGATGAAGGAAAGATGATCGTATTGCTGTTCTCTGATCATATGGTAAGGAATACTATCATGAATCGTTTCTTTGCATTCGAAATCGATATACTTTCCTTTGTAGATTCCGACATAATCGGTTGTGGATTTTGCCTCGAAATAAGCTTCCTCGATCATGCCAGGCTTTGTCTTTGACATCTTGACCACTCTGATCGGTGTTGGTCTTTTGTAGATGTCTGCAATCCCTTGACTGCGGTAAAAATCACAGCATTTGGAGATGTCGCTTTCAAATCCCATACCCATATTGCTCTTGATATAGGAATCACGGATACGCTCTTCTTCTGTCTTGTTCGCTGTTTTTCTTTTGTCAGAGTGAGTGGTTGTATCCTTAGTCTCCATCACTCTACCATCTGGATATTTGATTACTTTCATAAGTGTTCTTCCAAAATGTGGATGAAATCCGCTTTGTCCGCTTTTCCATCCTTTATCACTTTTTCAGTCAATTTCTTATTTACATCATCCATTCCTTTATTGATGGAATAGTTTTCTAGGATCAGTTCAATATCTTTTTCTTTATCCGTGACATAGGAAAGATAGATATCTTTCAATATGACGCTGTCATAGAAAGGATCATGTGGGGTTCCCACTTCTGAGATGTTATATAATTCCTTGAATTTGGCTAAGGAGTAGGAGTTTCCTCTTTTATCGATGATGCGATGAAAGAGATAATTCTGAAAATCGACGTGATTCTTTGTCAGATTGGCAAAGAAGTTCTTTTCTGTCTCATTGTCAAAATCGATGCTTTTTCTCAGAATCTCAATATCGAGACTTCCAAAGGAGAGAAAGGCACGGTTTTTGTAATGACGGATGAGTTTAGAAATATCTAATATGACCTGATGAAGAGGAATGCCTTTTTCCTCCAGTGTCTCTTTATGGATGCCGGTCATCTCTTCTACGATAGGACCGATCGTATCCTCTGTTTTGATATAGGCCTGATAAGTGATAGGGTTGTTGTTATCGAAGGAGAGTTCTCCTTGCTTTTTTTGATAACAGACCATCGCAAAAGCAATAGCCTGATGGTTGATCTGTGTCGCTTCCAAATCAAAAAAGATGAGAAGCTCAGCCTTTCTGAGCTTTTTGGATAAAACAGGGAAATCCATGTCAGTCACCGAATGAGAATTTCTTCAGTTCGTCTGTGATAAGCTTCGGATCAGAGGATAATTCTAAGATTCGGAAAAGATGCTCTGTCTCCTCTTTTCCAAGGACAGAGAACCATCCGACAAAAAGGGATGCCATCTGCTGATCGATGATAGAGAGAAAACGTAAACCGAGAGGAGTGATGTTGACGAATACCTGTCTATGATTCTTCTCATCTCCGACTCTGGAGATATATTTTTTTGATTCCAGGATTCTCATGTTGGCTGCGACATTCGGTCTTGTCAGACGAAGAGCATCAGCGATAGTGGAAGGATGAACATCCTTCTTGTCGCGGAGATAACTCAGAATACGGAAATCACTTTGAAAAAGGCGTGAGAAAAGATCGATAGCACCGGATTCATGGATTTTGTTCACATACAGCATAAGTTTATTGATGTCCTGTAGGAGTTCTTCAGAATTAGGTTGGTTCATAAATAGTATTCCTTTCAAAACAATTATAGCACACAACTATTTTGAAAGATATGAGCAAAGAAAAAGCCTTGCCGCATAAGACAAGGCTTGTTGTTACTTAGTAAAGAACGATACCTGTTCCAACACCATCACCGATTTCACCGACAGACTGGGAGGAACCTTTGATTGTAAGATTGGTCGGACCGTATTTGCTATAGTTTGTAAAGGAGACGTCGGTAAGAACAAAGACGGAAGAACCATACGTGACTTCTCCGAATGCTCCAGAGTAGGTGGTAACCTTTACTTCACCTTCTTCGACAATCCAGGAACCCCAGATATCGATGCCACCCGATCCATACGCGTATTTTCCACTGAAGTCACCGCAGTTTGTTCCTGTTGTTCCAGAGAAATCAAAATCGGCGTAGAGGGAGCTGTTGAAAGGAGTAAAGGCAGATTCACGGAGAAGATCCGCAATTCCGGTATCGGAATTATCATAGATTGTGATTTCCTTTGTCAGAGCCTTTTCTTCACCTAACGTTTTATCGACAACTTTGATGGTTGTTTTTCCGGCTTTGATAGGATGGAATGTGAACTTGTTGTTGCTTCCTTCTACCATGGTGACTGTTGCAACCTCAGGATCGGAAGAAGTGACTGTGACATCAGGAGACTGTTGTACTTTTTCGCCGACAACCCAGACTTCGCGGTCCATTCCAATAACCCAGCTAGAAGGGAGATAGTGAGCGCTAGTCACATCAGCATAGGACGGGAAGGAGTCGGGATTCGTGTATTCACCGAAACGGATCATGGTCGTTGCCGGAGGGACACAGTGCAGTGTGATTTTCTTTTCTACCTTATTGATTGTACTGGATACAGTGACTTCCAAATCATCGACTAGTTTTTTGAATTTGATTCTGCTGCCATAGATGATTTCCACAGCATCCGGATCACTGACAGCGGTAATCTTGATAGGATCGATATAGGTGGTAGCAGTGGAGGGAGAATGGGGAAGGCTATAGTCAGAAGTCAAAAGCCATGCTGTATCTCCGACATTGTATGTGGTATCACAAGTAGTGGAATAATCGAACATATCGGAATGGAAGATGACATCAAAGTCCGTAAGGAAGTATTCGCTGAAATCAAAGGCGCCTTCTGGAATGTCTTCTCTTTCTCCGGACATCTGAACACCGTTTACATCATAGCTTGCGACAAGCTTAGGATCTTCTCCTTCGTATTCGTTGAGTTTATCCGAAATTTCAATAAGAAGTCCAGAAGGATCGAATTCCAGAACGAGTTCTTCTTCGACTCTGGTTGTGGAATCCGTCTTGGTGTAATCATAGCTTAACGTATAGATATCAGAGATAGCGGAGAGGTTCTCTTTCATCGTGATAGAACTCTTTGCGTAAGAAGAACCGAAAGAACTTACATTGGTCAAGAACTGATCAAGGATAAAGCCTTCCATGCCTCTGGTGCCGATAGATGTGGAAGAACAGATCTGAACATTGCTGATTCTCTCTTCCGCTTCTTCTTTTGTGTACTGATGATAGGAATCGGTGACCTCGTCCACGATGCTTCTGTTTTCTAGATATCCGTTCACATTGGTGTAATCACCAGTGTTTCCTTTTCTCTTTCTTCTTGATTCGACATAGCTATCTCCGATGATAGCACGGTTATAGATTGTTGTGATAGAATCATCCGTTCCTTCCTGAACTTCATCGATGACTTCAGAACTGTTCTTATAGATGTTATAGGAGATGCTTTCGTTATAATCATCTAGGCCATCTTCTGTAGAGATGATATCCAAGGAACCACCGGTC
The DNA here is from genome assembly GCA_963621825.1 of bacterium. Classification (GTDB taxonomy): domain Bacteria; phylum Bacillota_I; class Bacilli_A; order RFN20; family CAG-288; genus Enterosoma. The sequence continues at coordinate 141,917 of CAVFFP010000002.1, read as the reverse complement.
GCATTCTTTAACGCAAGGGTATGGGAGATGTTCAGTAGATCCGTGACATGATTGATGGCATCATAGACGACAAACTTTGCCGTAGCAGTAAGTCCAGCATCTGTTGTCAAAGTGATAGTGACTTCCTCATCGTCGGTGGTAGCAGAGACACCCTTGATTTTTCTTCCAGTTACTGAAATGATGTCAGGATCAGAAGAGGTGAGTCTATAGTCATCCGTAGTATTACTCGGTTCAAAGGCGGCAGAGAGGGAGAGTTCCTCATTGACATAAAGATAGTTTCTTTCTGCGTTGATGCTTACTGAGGTCGGTTTTGCATCCGCTTTCGACTCGGAGTTTCCTTTATCGGTAGTCTGAGCTGTATTACTGCTATTTCCTGTATCTGATGTGACATCTGAAGTGTTCGAACATCCGACAAGGGCGGCTAAGAATAATAGCGATAGAATCTGTGCTTTTTTTGCCTTCATAATTTTTATCCTTCCATAATGAACGACTGAAAACTACTATAGTCTAAAAAAGCAGCATGGTCAAAAGGATTTTGAATAGTTCTTCAATTTTGTTTTAAGTTATCGGAAAACGACCGGAAAAAAGCACGAAAAGCGCCTATAGATGATGTATAACTAAGAAAAAGACGAATCAAAACAATCTTTTAAAATTATATTTCTTTAAGTTTCATTTAAGGTTGAGTATAGATATATCGGCTGTGTATATACTATGCTTGGTAGCGGTTACAAAATGATAGACGATCTAGAAAAGGAGCGAATTATGGCTATATTCTTTATGTTTTTTCTATATTTTCAATTGAATTATGAAGTTTTATTGAAAATCTCATTGCTTGCTGTTTGTTTCACCAAAAGGATCGTATTTTGACGAAAAGGTTTGAAAATTCTTGCTGTGCTATAATTTCTCATGTTTTTTGTCTTTCTTAAATGGAGGTTAGATAAAATTATGAAAAAGAGCTTTGTTTGTTCCCTTATTGGTCTTACGGCGTTGATGATGGTCGGTTGTGGTGTTGAGGCTCCTACTGACACAAGTAAACCATCTGATAGTGCTGTATCTGAAAGCCATGCTTCTGTTGAACCGGAAAAGGTCACCGTCACTGTTCCTACACTTAAGACGTTTGTTCTAACTGTACCGACAAGTGATGAGTTCACTCTTTCCTTTGATGATGGATTTGATGCATCTAGTGTTGAAGCAGGTTCAACGGTTACCTTCACAGTCAGTGTCACAGATGAATTCCATAAGAAACTGAGTTTTGTCAAAGTGGATGGTATCGCCCGTACTCCGGATACGGATGGTAAATATTCCTTTGTCATGCCGAATAAGGATGTCGCTATCGAAGTCTCTCTAGCCGATACGGGTGCGGATGAGATCTTTGTCAATCCTGATGTCGATGAGTCTGTCCTTCCTACTACCTATGCTCAGCTGAAAGCGAACTTCGATGCCGAAGGTGCTTTAGAGTCTAAATATGTCTCTGAGGTTGTGATTGAGGATGAACTCAATGATATCAAGTATGAATATTTCTCTGGTGAAACAGCTTCTATTACGAAGAGCTATTCTATGAACGCAAAGGAGAATAACGCTCGACCGACAAGAAGTGCTGCGACAGTTGCTCAGAGTGGCATTGTCGATGGTTACTTCTATTCCATCAAGGCTGTCCCTGCTATGAGTGAAGGCTCAGGTTCTGGTACGATGTCGGAAACAGCATCTACTTTGAAGATTGTCTCGGATGACACAGAAAAAGATTATGATCTTCGTTATCTTGCAAAGGATAGTCTTGCTAAGGCCGCTTCTACTAGCTTCTTTGCAGGTACAACCTCTTCTCTTAGCTCTAGCTCTATCGGTGCCAATAACTATATCCTTAGCAAAGTCTTCGCATATAGCAACTACTTTGATTCGGATAAGTGCAAAGTCACATCTGAATTGGCAGAAGACAAGAAATCCTATACAGCCACAGTTACTTGGAATCATCTCAGTTATGATAAGTCTTTGAAGGTATATGAATCGGTAACTACATTCGATGGATTAGGTCTTATCATGACGGAAGTCTACCAGGAAAAGTCCTATGCTGTTGGTACCTTCACGGAAACAGATGGAGAGTATGTCATCAATGATGGTGCTGCACCTGCTTCTGTAAAGTCCCTTAATGCTACATTGACACGCGGCCTTAAGAATGATTTATCCTCTGAACTGAAGGATATTCATGACTATGTTGTCGACGATTATGATATTCATCTTCAGTATGTTAAGCCGGAAACGAAAAACACATACTATGATGCCATCAATGGAACCGAGATTGAAAACGGGGGTGTCTTAAGATACACCGTCAGCAGTGATGAAAACAGTATTGTAACACCGGCCATCAACTCCATCTCTACCGATTTGTTCAAGTATTCTTCCATCAATGACATTACTGCTATTGCCACTGGCGATGGTGTCATTGAATTCGATAACGGCTTAGGTGTCATGAAAGAGATTCCGGTCACAATCGTGGATGCAAAACCTACCTCTATCACAGCGACAGTTGAAAAGAAAGCAATCTATGTTGGTGATACGACGACACTGACTGCTAAGATTGCTCCTGCTGCTGCGGTTCAGGACTTTACAGTCACTATGAATGATGCCTCTGAAGGTGAAGTCAATGTGACGAAAAACGATGATGGATCCTTCACGATTGAAGGTGTCAAAGAAGGAGCTGTCACTTTGGACCTCGCTACAACTGCCGATCCTACCATTGTTGCCCATGTTGATATGAACATCATGGTCAAACCGGATAAAGACACCGTCGCAACGAACCTTACAACAAAGACGATTCGTTTCGTCGGAGGCATCCATTGGGGTGCCAGCACGACTACTTCTACAATTGCCCTTTATATCAACTTCAATGCTGATGGAACAGGAACGCAGAGAGAAGCTCAGTATAGCTCCTATAGCGGATGGACTTTGCAGACTACGAAGACATTCAGCTATACAATGGATGATAACTTCAACTTCACCTTTACTGATCAGACGACCTCTGGTGGCTTGTACATCGTATCCTTCACTGTAATTGGCAATGCTGTTTTCAACATTGTGTATCAGGGAAAATATACTCCGGCTACTATTGAGAACGTCGGTATGATCGATAGAATCGACGATCTTTCTACTATTACCAAGACTGATATTCCTACTGTCTAGTTTTCTTATCTTGTATAGAATTGGGCCTATTGCACTAAGCGATAGGCCTTTTTAGATTCCTGATAAAAATACATAAGCTTTATAAAAGATAGAACAGGATTTAAACAAAAGTCCTAAAGCAAACAAGTTTGATCAAAGTAAAAAGTTGTCATAGTTTTACGTTATGACAGTTCTCTTAAGAGACCTCAGACAATATCGGATATGATGAACATCTCAATACTATTGGCCCTCCCTTTAGCTATGTCATGAATTTCGACGTAGGATAGTATCTTTTCAAGGTAATAAGTTAATTGTGTCGTTTACAAAAAAGTTTCCTAGAATACTGAGTTTACACGATGTTGAACAACAGATTTGGATAGTTGAAAAACACTGAAGCAATAGCTTTCGTGTTGTTTGGTGTGATATTGACAAAAATATTCGTGCAGTTTAGTGTAAACCACAATAAAAGTTTTGTTTATTTTTACATGAATGTCTGCTATACTATGGTTAAGACCTTTCAGGAGGACTCTTTATGTATAGAAAAATTATGAGTTTTTTAGAAGCGTGGAAAGAAAACAATCATAGAAAGCCTCTTGTTTTACAAGGCGCCAGACAGGTTGGAAAGACCTATTCTATTCTTGAGTTTGGGCGCACCCATTACGAAAACGTGGCATATTTCAATTTTGAAACCAATCCGAAACTGAATGAAACATTTGAAGAAAACATCAGCCCCGATTATCTCATTCCGATTCTTTCCCATATCGCTGGTCAAACTATCGTAAAGGAAAAGACGCTGATTGTATTTGATGAAGTTCAGCTCTGTGAACGGGCGTTGACTTCGCTTAAATACTTCTATGAGAACACGCCGGATTATCACATCATCGTCGCAGGAAGCTTGCTCGGTGTTGCTGTCAACAAAGCAAAATTCTCTTTTCCGGTTGGAAAAGTCGATATAAAAACACTTTATCCTTTGGATATGGAGGAATTCATGTTGGCTCTTGGTGAGGATGATTTGGTAGAGCAGATTAAGAAGAACTTCCAAACCAATACGCCGCTACCTTCTGCTTTGCACGATGCCGCAATGCAGCTTTACCGCCAGTATCTTGTTATTGGTGGTATGCCAGAGTGTGTGAAACTGTTTGCTGAAACAAAGGACTATATTCTAGTTCGCAATATGCAGGATACGATACTTGCAAGCTATCTTAACGATATGAGCAAGTATAACAATCTGAATGAAATCAAGAAAACCAGATTAGCTTACGATAATATAACCGTTCAGCTTTCAAAGAAGAATACCCGTTTCCAATATAAACTGTTAAAAAAAGGCGGACGAGCTTCTGAATTTGAAAATGCGATTGAATGGCTAAGCCTATCGGGTATCGTGTCCCAGGTCTATAAGGTCGAGCAAATCAAAAAGCCACTTGAGAACTACCGTGATATTGATGCGTTCAAGATTTATGTGTCCGACTTAGGATTGCTTTGTGCAAAGAAAGATTTAGTCGCTAATGATATCCTCTATATGGTTGATGAAATCAACGATTTTAAGGGCGGTATGGCAGAAAACTATGCCAATGTGCAGCTTACCCTTAATGGCTATCACACCTACTATTGGGAGTCGGAGCGTGGAGCTGAAATCGATTTTGTCATTCAACGTGATGGTCAGCTCATTCCTGTTGAGGTCAAGTCAGCCGACAATACAAAAGCCAAGAGCTTAAAGATTTATATGGACACTTATAAACCCGCTTATGCTATAAAGCTCTCTAGTAAAAACTTCGGCTTTGAAGGCAATAAAAAGATTGTTCCTCTCTATGCAGCATTCTGTATCTGAAACCGATATAACAACACTTACGCTCATAGAATGTAATGAATCTCAGATGTTGGACTTTAAATAGAACTATAGGATAAAGTAGAAACGAAAAAGAGGCTGTTAGAACAAACTTAAGGAAAGTTCATTCTGCAACAGCCTCTTTTTGATTTATTTGTTCAAATTAAGATGGGTGATTGAATTTTTCGATAGTATTTCTATCTCGGATTATTTAGCGCGGATGTAATCGTCGATTGCTTTAGCAGCCTTACGGCCAGCGCCCATGGCAAGGATGACGGTAGCAGCACCGGTGACAGCATCGCCGCCGGCGAAGACACCATTCTTTGTTGTTTCGTTGGTCTCTTCATTGACGATAAGGCAGCCGTGCTTATTGGTTTCGATACCAGGAGTTGTGTGTTTGATGAGCGGGTTCGGTGTGGTACCGATAGCGATGATGACGCAATCGCAAGGAATAGTATAGATGGCTTCCGGATCCTCTTCGACAGTGACAGGAACCGGTCTTCTTCTTCCAGATGCATCCGGTTCACCTAATTTCTGCTTCTGGACCTTGATTCCGATAACGCTTCCGTAATTCGGGTTGAAGTCGCTAGCTCTCGGAGAAGGAGAACCGGTGCGGTCTTCTAAGATTTCGACAGGATTTCTGAGAAGATCGAATACGACACCTTCTTCCTCGGCGTGCTCAACCTCTTCCTTACGGGCAGGAAGTTCTTCTTTGCTTCTTCTATAGACGCAGGTGACATGCTCGGCACCGAGTCTTAACGGAGTTCTCAAGGCATCCATAGCAACGTTACCGCCACCGACGACGACGACATTCTTAGCATGCTGAATCGGAGTTTTGGAAGTATCAAGATAGGCTTTCATCAAATTGCATCTGGTGAGGAACTCATTGGCGGAGTAAACGCCCTTTGCATTTTCGCCAGGGATTCCTAAGAATCTAGGAAGACCAGCGCCAGTTCCAACGAAGCAAGCTTCGAATCCATACTGTTCCATGAGTTCATCGATAGACATGACTCTTCCGATGACCATATCGGTAAGAATCTTGACACCCATTCTCTTTAAGCCTTCGATTTCATTCTGAACAATGGCCTTAGGAAGACGGAATTCAGGAATGCCATACATTAAGACACCGCCAGCGACATGAAGTGCTTCAAACATGGTGACTTCATATCCGGCTTTTGCTAAATCGTAGGCGCAGGCAAGTCCGGAAGGACCAGAACCGATGACGGCAATCTTATGACCATTGGTTTTGACGGTGCAGGCTGTCGGAACAACATGGTTTCTATGCCAGTCAGCCACGAAACGTTCCAGACGTCCAATGCCGACAGATTCACCCATGCCGGTGACGACCATCTTGCCTTCTGCATTCTTTTCACGGACAGGCATCTTTGCTCTCAAGCAGTTCTGCTCACACTGTGTTTCCTGAGGGCAGACACGTCCACAAACGGCAGGAAGGGAAGAAGACTGAGAGATGATCTGATAAGCGGCTTCGAATTCGCCTTCTGCAATTTTGGCGATGAAGGCAGGAATATTGATATGGACAGGGCATCCAGGGACGCAGCCCGGATTTTTGCACTGCATACATCTCTTAGCTTCGTCGATAGCTAATTCTTCAGTATAGCCGATAGCGACTTCATCGAAATTATGTCTGCGGACTTCAGGAGCCTGAGTCGGCATGGCATTCTTCTTAGGATTCATGTTGAACGGCATGATTATTTTCCCTCCTTGAGAAGATTGCATTCTTCTTCATATTTCTTATGTTCCCAGCTGCGGTACATGGTGTTTCTTTCCGAAGCGGAATCGAAATCGACTTCCCATCCGTCGAAATCAGGACCGTCGACACAGGCGAATTTCATCTCGCCTCCGACCATGACTCTGCAGCATCCGCACATACCGGTGCCATCAATCATAATCGGGTTCATGGAGACAATAGTCTTGATTCCGTATTTCTTTGTCAGGATGCAGATATTCTTCATCATGACGATAGGTCCGATAGCGATGACTTCATCGAACTGCTCATCGGTTCCCTGGCGACGAAGGATTTCGTCTTCCAAACCCTGGGTGACAAATCCCTGTCTTCCCCAGCTTCCATCATCGGACATCTTAACGAAGATATTGGAAGCATCTTCAAATTCCTTTTCAAGGATGACGAGGTCCTTATTTCTGAAACCGGCAACGGAAGTGACTTCCGCACCACGTTCGTGCAAAGCGTAGGCTAAAGGATAGGCGATAGCACAACCGGCTCCGCCACCGACAATGGCGACTCTCTTCAGACCATCCAATTCACTAGGTCTTCCTAAAGGACCGACGAAATCGGCTAAGGAATCACCTTCGTTGAGACGGTTCAATTCCACTGTACCGGCGCCGACAATCTGGAAAATGATGGTGACAGTCCCTTTTTCCGGATCTTCGCCAGCAATGGTGAACGGGATACGTTCACTGTCTTCGTAGGTTCTCAGGATGATGAACTGACCAGGCTGAGCCTTTTTGGCAACATAAGGAGCTTCTATAACCAAACGGATAATTGTAGGGTTAAGAACATCCTTTTTTAGGATCTTAAACATACTTTACCTCCATGTAAGTAATTATATTCTAATAGGATATGGAAACGTTTTCTATAAAAATCGACACGTCTTTGTTTTTGTATAAAAACGGAAAATGCAGGCCCGGATAAAACCGGGCCTGCTTTATCGTTTTGTATTAGTCAGTGACAACGGTGTCGTAGTAGCAAGCGACAAGAACCTTCTCCATGAGAGCGTCATCCATCTTTCTAGGATTCTCAGGAGTGCAGGCGTCTAAGACAGCGTTGTGGGCGATTTCAGCCTTCTTGGCGTTGAATTCGTCTTCAAGGACACCGAATTCCTTCAAACCGTGAGGGATGTTGAGAGCTCTGTCGAGATCTCTGATTCTGTTGATAAGGTTCTGGACCTTCTCGTCTTCGGTATTTCCGCCTAAGCCGAGGTAGTCAGCGATTTCAGCATATCTGGCATGTGCTCTTGCGTCATGAGCGTTGCACTCGATGACGTGAGGCAGATACATGGCGTTGGCGCATCCGTGCGGGACGTGGCCAGTGGAGAAGGCGGCACCAGTCTTATGAGCTAAGGAGTGGGTGATACCTAATAAGGCATTGGAGAATGCCATACCGGCGATGCACTGCGCATAGTGCATATTGCCTCTGGCGGTAACATCACCGTTATAGGAAGCGACGATGTTGTCGTTGACCATCTTAGCGGCCTTTAAGGATAAAGGATCGCAGACATCATTGGCGAAGATGGAGACATAAGCTTCGATAGCATGTGTCAAAGCATCCATACCAGTGAAGGCGACCTGCTTCTGAGGCATAGACTGCGGAAGAGCAGGATCGACAATGGCGATATCCGGTGTCAATTCGAAGTTGGCAAGCGGATATTTGATTCCCTTTTCAGGATCGGTGATGACGGAGAAAGCGGTGACTTCAGTACCGGTACCGGAAGTGGAACCGATAGCAGCGAATCTTGCCTTGTTTCTGAGAACAGGAATCTTCTCTTCAGCAAGATCTTCGAATTTATAATCAGGATATTCATAGAATACCCACATGGCCTTTGCGGCATCGATCGGAGAACCGCCGCCGATAGCGACGATCCAATCAGGTTCGAATTCTCTCATTGCAGCTCCGCCGCGGAGAACGGTCTGGACAGTCGGATCGTTTTCAACGCCTTCGAAGGTTCTGACTTCGAATCCTGCTTCTTTGAGATAGGCAACAGTCTTTTCGAGCCAACCAAACTTCTGCATAGCATGACCGCCAGTGACGACCATGGCCTTCTTACCCTTAAGGTTCTTAAGTTCAGCAAGGCTCTCTTCGCCGAAATAAATGTCTCTTGGTAATGTAAATCTGTATTTCATCTAATATACCTCCTATTACCAACAATATATTTTGATTATTTCAACATATTATTGCAAGGGCTTACAAGTTAAAATGCGCAAACTTTGAATATATAGGAAAATGAACGAAATTACGCTATTTAAATATAATAATATATTTAATACCTAGAAAATCCCTGAAAAAATGTAATATGTTTGCGCACTTTTTTGGAAGCACAGCGGAAATGCGCAAATAGCGCTTACGATATGTTTGGAAATAATGGACAGAAATCTAAAATTTAGCAAAAACTTTTTTGACAAAAAGCTTAATTTGTCAAAAATATGATTTTAAACAAGAAAAGCACCTCAATCTTTATATCGAATTGATTGTTTTATATTTGATTAATGATTTATAATAGTGAAAGGAGAAATACCTATTTGCTATGCCTATAAAATTGATGCTTGACTCAAATAAAATCTATCACAAGATCTTTGAAGGAACGAAACCTGGATATGATGCTCTTCAAGTGGATTCTTTCCTTGATATTGTCATCAAGGATTATGAATCGATGGAACAGTACATCGTCGATAATGATGCTGAAATGGAAGAACTGAAGAACAAGGTTAAAATGGTCAACGCTCAATTGTCTAAGGCGGAAGCAGAAAATGCTACCCTGAAAGAAAGACTGGGGGATATCACCGAAAACGAGGATGCTTCATTGAACAATCTTGAGCTTCTCAAACGTATCTCCAAACTGGAAGAGGCATTGTCGAAGGCAGGTATTAATCCGAATACGATAGAATAAAATCAAAAAATCCGATCTGGATGACTGCAGGTGGTAAATGCCATTTGAGGAAAGTCCATGCTCGCGCTCTCTGTGATGGGAGCAGTGATTGCGCCAGGTTAATCAATAAGCCTGGGCCGGGAGGAGTCCCGGACGGCTGAGAAGAATCTAAACGAAAGCATGATGTCTTCTCTATAAAAGCCCCACAGTGACGAATCTTCCGGAAACGGAAGAAATGCAACGTTGGGAAGCCCCACAAGCGAGAAACCTAAATTTCGGTAAGGGAAGTTCAAGGCGGGAAACGAACTGCTTAGGACAGGTCATTGACCTAGATAAATTGTCATCCTCGACAAAACATGGCTTACAGGATCGGAACTCTATTCTGTCAATTAAAAAAAGAAAGGACAAACGAATGAATACACCAAATAAGATTACTACTGTACGTCTTGCCATCTCATTTGTGATCATTATCATCTTCTCTCTTTCGTTTATACCGAGTGCATCCAATACATTCGCGAAGGAATTCGTCATCGGCGGCATGCATATGGGATTCAACTGGATTGATCTGGTCTGCTGTATTCTCTTCATTATCGGATCTGTCACGGATGCCATTGACGGTCATATCGCAAGAAGCCGTAATCTTGTCACTGACTTTGGAAAGTTCATGGATCCTTTAGCGGATAAGTTCCTTGTCGATTCTGCGTTCGTTCTTCTCTGTGTCCGAACAGATTGGACGGGTCACTCTCAGGTCCTTCCTTTCCTTGCTATCCTTTTCATCGGAAGAGACTTGGCGATGGATGGATTAAGAATGGTTGCCGCTGGAAAAGGTACGATATTAGCTGCGAATATCTGGGGGAAAGTGAAGACTGGTATCCAGATGGGCTTAATTCCTGTTCTCTTCCTTAACGGATTCCCGTTCTCTTTGATCCCTACAAAGCTTGATCTGAATTATTGGTTAGCGAATCGCTTCGAATATACTTACATCCTTACAAATATCTTCGTCGGAATCACCTTATTCTTCTCGTTATTATCTTTAGGCATTTATTTGTATAGAAATAAACAAGTTCTCAAAGGGGGCAAATAAAATGGAAAGAAAAGATTTGTTACAGCTGATGATGGAAAAGCATCTCACTTTATCCTGCATGGAGTCTTTGACTGGTGGCATGTTTGCTACTTCGTTCACAAGTGTTCCTGGTGCCAGTGAGGTCTTTGTCGGTGGTGCAGTTGCATATTCCAACAAGGTCAAAGAATCCTTTGGCGTCAAGAATGCAACGATTGAGAAATATGGTGCAATATCCAGAGAATGCGCTGATGAAATGGCATTGAAATCCTCTTTGTTCTTCCACAGCGACTGCTCTGTTTCCTTCACCGGAAATGCAGGACCTTCCGCTGAAGAGGAAAAACCGGTTGGCCTTGTCTATATCTCTATCCACATTAAGAACAAGCTCTATTCTTATCAGCTCAATCTCAACGGAGACAGAGAAGATATCAGAAGACAGTGTGTCGATTTCGCCTTCTCTACGATTTTTGACAAGATCAAAGCTGAAAACAATTAATTTTTCTAAAATCCGTTTTGACGATATATATCTATATGAAAGCGAGGCTTTAACCTATGGCAAAAGCTGATAAAAAGACGAATACAGAAGAATTAGACAGCGTCGAGAAGGAAAAGGCTGTCGAAGCAACCTTAAAGGACATCCGCAATTATTTCAACGACAAGGGAATTATCATGAAGATGGGTGAACAGACCCATGTCGATGTCGGTGTCATTCCGACAGGTTCTCTCCTTTTGGACTCTGCGTTAGGTGTCGGCGGTTATCCAAAAGGCAGAATCATCGAAATCTATGGTCCGGAATCCTCCGGTAAGACCACTTTAGCTTTGGAAGCCATCGCTCAGGTTCAGAAATTAGGCGGAAGAGCCGCCTATATCGATGCTGAGCATGCCATCGATCCCGATTATGCTAAGACATTAGGTGTTGATATTGATGATCTGATTCTCTCTCAGCCGGACTACGGCGAACAGGCGATGGAAATTGTCGATATGCTCGCTAAGAGCAATGCCATTGATCTTATCATCGTCGACTCTGTCGCTGCTCTTGTCCCTAAAGCAGAACTGGAAGGCACATTCGAGGATTCCTCCGTCGGACTTCAGGCGAGATTGATGTCTAAGTCCTTAAGAAAGATCGCAGGCGTTCTCTCTAAGAGCTCCTGCACTGTCATCTTCATCAATCAGCTCCGTGAGAAAGTCGGAGTCATGTACGGAAATCCGGAAACCACAACTGGCGGACGCGCTCTTAAGTTCTATTCCACTATCCGTATTGAGATCAGAAGAGCGGAGACAATCAAACAGGGTGACAAAGCCTTAGGCAACATTGTCAATGTCAAAGTCGTCAAGAACAAGGTTGCAGCTCCGTATCGTTCCTGCAAGATCAATCTCATCTTTGGAAAAGGCATCAGCCACGATAATGAACTTGCTCAGCTTGCTGTCGATTACTCTCTCATCGAGAAGTCCGGAAGCTGGTTCTCCTATCAGGGAGAAAGATTAGGTCAGGGAATTACGGCAGTTTATGACTTCTTTGCTGCAAATCCTGATGTGAAGAACAAAATCGAAGAACAGGTAAGAGCAAAACTTGCCGGTACCGATACTTCTTCTGCTGAATAATCTTATTTCTACTTTATTCCATTTTAACAATTTAGTCTACAAAGTGAAAAGTTGCTTGCTTTTCACTTTTTTTGACCCTGATCTCTGAACCAAGGAGCAAAAAGTTGCTAGAAAACCTTTGCCCAAGGTTTGTATTTTTACTATAATATTTATACACATAGAGAGTTATTTTCTATGTTTTATATAAAAGATTTACGTTCTAAAATTTTGTCGAATAGTCGTTCTTGATTTTTTAATCTTTTTACGAGAGAGATTCATAGGTACAGCGAATCTTTTTTAATGCGGTCTGTATCAGAAAGGGTATTTTAAAATGGAACCATTAATTGTAGCCATTATTGCGATTGCAGTCGGCGTTGTATGTATCGGACTTACTTCTGTTCTGTTCATCTTCATCCCTAAAGCGAAAAAGGAACAGGCGAAGAAGACAGCCGATAGCATCATCGACGAAGCAAACAAAAAAGCCGATAAGATTATTGCTGATTCTAAAGTGGAAGCTAAAGCCGATTATGAAGAGACTTTGAACAAGGCAAAGGCAGAAGCGGAATCCAGCAAAGCCGAATCCGCAAAGAGAGAGGCAAAACTTGATCAGAAGGAATCCGCTTTGGACAAGAGAGAGGATGCCATCATTACAAGAGAGGATCAGCTCGATCAGAAGAGAAGCGAATACGAACAGAAGAAGTCGGAATATGAAGGCAAGATTGCTGGTCTTTCTGAGAAGGAAAGAGAACTTCAGCAGAAAGCCGAATCTATCGCTGACGAACTTCAGAAAGTCGCCAATATGTCTATCGATGAGGCTAGAGATGCTTTGATGGCCCACGTCGAAGAAAAAGAGATGAAGAAGATTGCTCTTTACAAGGAGCAGATGCAGGAACAGGCTGAAAGCGAATGCGAAGATCATGCTAAGATGCTTTTGGCTAATGCCATGGAGAAATATGCACAGGATGTCACCTGTGAAAGAAGCACATCCACAGTTGCTCTTCCTAGCGATGAGATGAAAGGAAGAATCATCGGCCGTGAAGGCAGAAACATCAAGTCCATGGAACAGCTCTTCGGTGTCTCCCTCATCATCGATGATACCCCTGAGACCTTGACTGTCTCCTGCTTCGATCCTATCCGCCGTGAAAAGGCAAAGCTCACCTTAGAAGCTCTGATCCACGATGGCAGAATCCAGCCTGGCAGAATTGAGGATCTCTATAACAAGATTTCTACTGAATTCGATGACAAACTTAAGAGAATCGGTGAACAGACCATATTCAAACTCGGTTTGCCTAGAATCAGCGCCGGTCTTCTCCCATATATCGGAAGACTTCGTTATCGTACCTCTTATGGTCAGAATGTCTTAGACCACTCCATCCAGGTCGCTTATCTTGCTTCTGTCATGGCAAGCGAACTTGGATTGGATCCTGTCCTTGCAAAGCGCGCCGGTCTTCTTCACGATATCGGTAAGTCCATCGATGCAGAACAGGAAGGCAGCCACGTTCAGTTAGGTAGCTCCTTAGCCAAGAAGTTCAACGAGCCTGCCGTTGTCATCAACGCTATCGAATCTCACCACGGCGATGTTCCTAAGACCAATCTCATCTCTGAGCTTGTCACTGCCGCTGATACTCTTTCTGCTGCACGTCCTGGTGCAAGAAGCGAAACCTTAGAGACTTATATCAAGCGTTTGGAACAGTTAGAGACCATCTGCAAATCCTTCTCTGGCGTTCAGTCCTCTTATGCACTCCAGTCCGGAAGAGATGTCCGCGTCATGGTTGTTCCGGAAAAGGTCTCCGATGAGGATGCCAAAGTCTTAGCACAGCAGATTCGTGATAAAATCGAAGCTGAGATGCAGTTCCCGGGACAGATCAAAGTTTCTGTTATCCGTGAGACACGCGCTGTTGAAATCGCAAAATAATCATCTATGGTACGTATTCTTTTTCTAGGAGATATTGTCGGCCCTTTGGGAAGAATCGGAGTCAGGAAATATCTTGCTCTTCATAAAGAGGCTGATTCTATCGACTTTGTTATCGCAAACGGAGAAAACACGACACATGGTCATGGACTCTCTTTCCAGCATTACAAAGAACTCCTTTCCTATGGTATCGATGCGATAACTAGCGGCAACCATTTCTATAACACTCCAGACTGCTTCAATTATTCTAAGCAGATGACGGAGGCCTTAAGACCTTATAATCTGGATAGAAACTGTCCTGGCATCGGTACAAAAGTATTTACGACAAAGAAAGGTGTTAAGATTCGTGTCTCGAATCTTCTCGGCCGTGTCTTTCTTACTATGACACAGGGAAATCCTTTCTACGCCATTGACGACATCATCTCTGTAAATGATGAGGACTGCAAAATCCATATTGTCGACTTCCATGCGGAGGCGACAGGAGAAAAGAGATGTTTGGCTGAATATGCAGATGGCAGAGTCACTGCTGTCATCGGAACGCATACGCACGTTCAGACGAATGATGCAAAATGTCTGTCCAAAGGAAGCTTCTTCCTCTCCGACGTTGGCATGAATGGCGCCTATGATTCTTCATTAGGAGATGAAAAGGCTCCTTCTATCTATCGAACCATGACTGGAATGCCGACTACAATGGCTGTACCAAGAAAAGGCAAGATTCTTGTCAACGGCGTTCTTCTCGATGTCAATGAAGAGGCAGGAAAAGTCGAGCAGTTCAAACTTATTAACGAAATAGTGGAAGACGACCTGTAAAGGCCGTCTTTTTTTGACAAAAAAAGTATTTTGACAAAAAATAACGTCTTTTTGAAACGCTAATCACGAAAAAAGCCCGAAAAAAGTGGTGAAAAATCATTGTTTCTTGTAAACGGATACAAAAAGTATATAATAATGTTTGAAAGAGGTTTTTCTTATATGACAACATTAAAAGCTAGTGGAAACACTCAAATCCAGAAGTTAGCCGGAGCTATCGCCGGAAACATTCGTCAGGAAGGTGCCGTTCAGGTCTCTTTGGTTGGAGCTTCTGCCTTGAATCAGGCTTTAAAGGCTTGCATCGTCGCCAGAAGATTCTTGAAGGATGATGAGCAGAAATCTGATATCGTCATTCAGCCTGAATTCATGATGCAGAATTTCTCTGAACCCTCCAGCGAGGAAAGCAGAGAAGTCACTACCATCATGCTTCACATCAAGAAAGTTGATTTCGATCCTGAAAACGCTGTTTCTTCTGACGTTCCTAAGCACGAAGAAGCTGCTGAATAATCTATCGTATGAAAACTCGTCTTGTATCGCTTCCTGATTTGAAGAAAGCAGCAGGACGGAATCGTTCAGTACCGGTCTCATACAAAAATACAATCATGAAACCAACGTCTTTCCTTGTCTCATGGGGACAGGGAAAGACTTTTTGTATCAAAACCTACGGTTGTCAGGCCAATGTACGTGATTCCGAAATCATCCGCGGTTATCTTCTTTCATTAGGAATGAAAGAACAAATGGATTTTGATGGTGCTGATTTTATTTTATTCAACACCTGTGCCATTCGTGAGAACGCAGAGAATCATCTTTATGGTGAATTAGGCCGAGCAAAAGAAACCTATACGAAGAACAAGGATACAATCATTGCCGTCTGTGGCTGCGTCATGCAGGAAGAGGTGGCTGTCAGATACATATTGGATCACTTCAATTTTGTATCTCTTATTTTTGGTACCAATAATATCACATCCTTTTACTCCTTATTAGAGGATGTTGTCGCTCATCATGAAGGCATTGTCGATGTCCGTTCCAATTCCGACCTCATCGAGGAAAGCTATCTGACCAATGAAAGCCGTGAAAGCAAAGTCACTGCTTTTGTCAATATCATGTATGGATGCGATAAGTTCTGCACTTACTGTATCGTTCCTTATACAAGAGGAAGAGAAAGATCAAGAAAAGAAGAGGATATCCTTGCTGAAGTCAGATGTTTAAAGGAACAAGGCTATAAGCAGGTCACACTCTTAGGACAGAATGTCGATGCTTATGGAAAAGATTTCGGAGATGAATACGCCTTCGCTTCCTTATTGGAGAAGGTTGCCGAAACCGGAATTGAGCGTGTCAGATTTGTCACTCCTTATCCTTCCGATTTCAAAGTGGAAGTCTTCGATGTAATGGCAAAACATAAAAACATCATGCCTTTCCTTCATCTTCCGATTCAGTCCGGATCCAATGCCGTCTTAAAGAGAATGAATCGACGATATACGAGAGAACAGTATCTCGATATCGTTCATGAACTGAGAAAGAGACTTCCTGATGTCTTCCTTTCTACCGATATCATCGTCGGTTTCCCGAATGAAACGGACCAGGACTTTGAGGATACGTTGTCTTTAGTCAGAGAGGTTCAGTTTGATGCTGCCTTTACCTTCATCTTCTCACCTAGACCTGGTACACCTGCCTATCGTATGAAGGATGAAGTCAGCGATAAGACAAAGCATGAGAGGTTTGACCGCCTCAAGGATTTGATCGATGAATGCTCCACAAAGCGTGCCTCCACATTTGTCGGAAAGACTGTGGATGTCTTATTCGAAAAAGTCTCTGATAAGAACTCTGAAATGATTTCTGGATATGACCCTCATAACAAACTTGTCCACGTCAAAGGAGATGCTTCCCTTGTCGGACAGATCAGAAAGGTTAAGATCTTAGAATCCCACACCTATTCCCTGATTGGAGAACTTGTGGATGAGTGAAGACGAAATCCAAATTGAAATCGATGCTTTTCTTGCTGACTTCAATGATCTTGATGTCGTCAAGCGATACAAGATCATCAAAGACGCTTTAAAAGAAGATCAGCATCTTAAGGAAATAGAAGAGAAAAGAACCATTCTTCAGAAGGGTATCAAGTATATGAAGGATGCCAAGAAAGATGAATGCATCAAAGCCTGCAAGGAATTGCAGATTGAATATGAAAATGATCCTCTTGTCATCAATTACAAAGCCTTGAAAGAGGAAGTATTGTCTCTTCTTTCCTATCTGAATGATTTAATTTTATAAAAGGGGCCTGTCCCCTTTTTCTTTGTTTTATAAGACATAATTATGTCTTATAATATTAGTTAGTTATTTCATAGGTGAACAATATGGCAAAATCAACGACAGATGAAAAATCTTCCGGCTTTACTCCGATGGTCGAACAATATCTCGCTTTTAAGAAGCAGTATGGAGATATTATTCTTTTTTATCGTATCGGAGATTTCTATGAGATGTTCAACGAGGACGCAGAGATAGCAAGCAAAGAGCTTCAGCTTTTCCTTACGAGAAAGTCTTGCGGAAACGGCAAGTTCATGCCGATGTGTGGTATTCCGCATCACGCATATCTTTCCTATGCGCAGAAACTCGTCGACCGCGGATACAAAGTCGGCATCTGTGAACAGGTAGAAGATCCAAAACTGACAAATAAGCTCGTCAAGCGTGATGTCATTCAGATCATTTCCCCTGGTGCCAATATGGACTATACTGGAAATGATAACAACTATATCGCATCGGTTACACTGACTCCTCTTCAGGCCTTTTTGTCCTATGCGGATCTTTCTACCGGAGAACTGAAGGTTCTTTCCTTAGAAAATTCAAAGGAAAGAGTACTAGAGAAACTTCTCTCCTTGGATGTCAGAGAATTGATTCTTCCTACCAATATCGACGCCGCTTTTGTTACTTATATCAAATCCAATTCCACTATCTGCATCTCCTATTCTAACGATACAACCAGGAATTTAGAGACGGAACCTCTTTTTGTCAATCTTTCGGATGTTAGACAGATTGAAACGACAGCACGTCTTTACAATTATCTGAAGAACATGGAAAGGCGCAATCTCTATTATTTCAAGCCTGCCATCAATCTGATGGAGAAAAAGAGCATGAAGATCGATTTTGCTGCCCAGAGCAACATGGAGCTTGTAAAATCGCTTGATGGCAAAACCTTTGGCACACTGTACTGGCTTTTGAATCAGACAAAGACACCGATGGGATCCCGTTATCTGAAATCGCAGATTACTTCTCCGAGTGCATCACTGAATGAAATCACAAGACGTCAGAACATCACGGAACTTTTTGTCAATAACTATCTAGTCCGAGAAGATCTCCGTGCTGACTTGAACGGCATTTTTGATATGGAGAGACTGATTGCAAGAATGGGTTATGAAAACTGTAATGGTCATGACTTGCTTCAGTTGAAGAAGTCTCTTGCTATCCTTCCTAAGGTCAAAGAAGACTTAGCCCGTATTCCTTCTAAAGAATTAGAGGATATCTCCAACAGAATCGGAGACTATTCCTCTCTTTTAAACTTGTTGGAGAAGGCAATACGCGAGGACTGTCCGATCACCATTACGGAAGGCGATATCTTCAAACGCGGTTACAATGAACAGCTCGATGAACTTATTTCTCTGACGACGGATGCTAAGGAATGGCTCAGTAACTTTGAAATCAAAGAAAAGGAAAAGACCGGAATACATAATCTTCGTGTCGGTAACAATTCCGTTTTCGGATACTATATTGAAATTTCGGCAGCACAGACCGCTCTAGTCAAGCCGGAATTTGGTTACATTCGTAAGCAGACCTTGAAGACAGGTGAAAGATACATCACACAGGAACTGAAGGAGCAGGAAGATAAGATTCTGCGTTCTAAGGATTTAAGAGTATCTCTGGAATACAAACTCTTCAAGGAACTGAGAAAAACGGTATCGGAGTTCACGACACAGATTCAGAGGACAAGCGATGCAGTTTCTGAGCTAGACTATTTCCTTGACCTTGCTTATGTTGCTAGTGAAAACAACTATATCCGTCCTACCTTCAATGGCGAAAATAAGATCGATATCAAAGATGCTCGACATCCGATTATCGAAAAGGCAACACCTGGTGTTCTCTTTGTTGCGAATGATTATTATATGGATAACTCTACTGATGTATTGATCATCACTGGTCCGAACATGGGTGGTAAATCTACCTATATGAAGGAATTCGGACTTCTCTCTATCATGGCTCAGATGGGTTCTTTCGTTCCGGCAAGCAGTTGTTCGATTCCGATTTTTGACTCCCTTTACACTAGAATCGGAGCAAGCGATAACCTGATCAAGGGACAGTCTACCTTCATGACAGAGATGAGTGAGGTCGCAGAAGCTTTAGAAGCAGCGGACAATCATTCTCTCTTCCTCTTTGATGAGATTGGAAGAGGAACGGCAACCTTCGATGGCATGGCAATCGCTCAGTCCATCATCGAATATATCGTCCGTCATGTGCATGCTAAGACCTTCTTCTCTACGCATTATCATGAAATCACAAAGCTCAGCGAAAAGATTTCCGCTGTCAAGAATATTCACTGCGAAGTCAGTGAGAGCGATGGCAAAGTCACTTTCCTCTACCGTATGAAAGAGGGAAGCATGGATAGATCTTATGGTGTCAACGTTGCAAAGTTAGCTGGTCTTCCCGATGAGATCATCGCCCGCGCGGATGAACTCCTCAGCTCTTTGGAAAAGCAGAATGCCGTAGACCGTTCTCAGGTGCGCGAAATCAAGAAAGAGGAAGTGAAGAAAGATCCGGTTCTCGATGAACTGAAGAAGTTAGATCCGATGACTCTTTCTCCTCTTGATGCTTTGAATTACCTGATCAATGTGAAAAAGAGGATTCACTGATGTCAAGAATTGAATTGATGAAGCCGGAACTGGCTAACCTTATCGCTGCCGGTGAAGTGATCGAAAGACCAAGTTCTGTTGTCAAGGAACTGGTCGAGAACAGTATCGATGCCAATAGCAAAAACATCTATGTCGGTATCACAGATGCTGGAAAAGGAACCATCCTTGTCAAGGATGATGGATTTGGCATGGATAGAGATGATGCTATTCACTGTTTTTTAAGACATGCTTCTAGCAAAATAAAAACAGAATTCGATCTGAATCGTATCCATACTTTAGGTTTTCGAGGCGAAGCCATTCCGTCGATTGCTGCTGTATCCCACGTCGTTCTGACGACCTGTTCTGAGATGGGGGTTGGAACAAGAGTGGAATCCAATCCGAATGAGGAATTGAGAGTCATGGATGCGCCGAGCAGAAAAGGTACGATTTTTGAAATCAGTGACCTCTTCTTCAATACTCCTGCCAGACTGAAATATCTTCGTTCCTCTCAAGCTGAAACATATAGTATCATTGAGACGGTTGAGCATCTTGCTCTCGGTTTTCCGGAAATCTCTTTCTCTTTAGTCATCGATGGAAAAGAGATATTCCGTACATCGGGAAGAGGTGATCTATTAGAATGCGTACAGAAGATTTACGGAAATACAATTGCACAATCCCTTTATCCGATTAAGAAAGAGGGCGTTGCCTATTCCTTCACGGGATTCATCTCAAAACCGGAGATCAATTATTCCAGAAGAAAGGATATGCTCACTTTCCTCAATCATCGCTGTATCTATGACTATAAGATCAATAAAGCGATAGAGGATGCCTATAAAGATTATCTTCCTCCTTTAAGATATCCTTTTGATATCATCTGTTTGGATATCGATGCTTCTTTAGTTGATGTCAATGTTCATCCGACAAAGAAGGAAGTCAGAATCTCCATGGAAGAAGAGATTGCAAGAGATATCAAAAATCAAATCTCCAAGACCTTGGAGATGAAAAAGCCTATATACTTTGCAAGCCAGGACCCCAAGAGCGAAAAGCTTATGGGAAAGAAAGATGATGATCCCTTAGAACTGGAATTAGACGATAAAAAGGAAGAGGAGACTGTTTATCCGAATATCGAGAAGAAAGAGGAACCTCTCTTCTTGCAAGATTCTCTTCCTATTCAGGAAACATATGTTTCTAAGGCTCCGTATATTCCGATGGTTGAGAAGAAAGAAGAACCTATCAAATCACAAATGATAGAAGAAGATGTCAAACCTATTCCTAGTGAGAAAAAACCAATTGCCTACTATGATCATGTAGATTATTACAATACGATTTTCAACGATATCGGTTATTCGCATAAGTTACCTGACATGCATCCTATTGGTCAGGTATTGGATACGTATATCATCTGTGATTCCAAGGATGGATTCTATATCATCGATCAGCACGCAGCGGCGGAGAGAATCAACTTTGAAAAAACGGAAGCTCTTTTCGCATCCATTCGAAGCCGTATTGTCCCTCTTATCCCAATCACGATTGATCTGACTCCGAAGGAAGAGAATAACTTCGACGAAGAGCATATTGCACGTCTTGCCTCTGTCGGCATCATCGTGGAACCTTTTGGATCTCATACTGCAAAGGCGATGGAGATTCCGTCCTTCCTCAACGAAGGCAATATGAACAATGTAATTCAGGACTGTGTTCATGCCTGTCTTAATGATGAGGCATGTGATCCTTTGTCCTTGTTGCATCTTACGATAGCGAATATCGCATGTAAGATGTCGATCAAAGCGAATCACCTTATGCCGTTAAGTGAGATGGAAGCACTGCTTCGCGACTTAGCAAAATGTAAGAATCCTGCGAATTGTCCGCATGGAAGACCGACGATGATACGAATGACGAAAGATGACATTGAACGCATTTTCAGGAGGAGTGGATTTTGATCTACTGTATTTTAGGACAGACAGCAAGCGGAAAGACGTCTCTTGCCATTTCATTGGCAAGGGAGTTTCATGTGCCTGTCATTTCTGCGGATGCTTTCCAATGTTTTAAGATGATGCAGATCGGAACGGATAAGCCGAAGAAAGAAGAGATTGAAGGCTTAGACTTCTATTTCACGGATGAATATGAACCGGATCATGAGATGTCTGTTTACCTTTTCCAACAGGAGATTAGACCTGTTCTAGAATCCTATCTGAAACAGGATGAAGATGTTTTGGTTGTCGGTGGAAATTTCCTTTATGTGAAAGCACTCCTATTCAATTATTCCTTTGAAAGAGAAGAGAACAATAAGCAGTCCTATTATGATTCTCTTCCATTGGAAGAACTGCAGAAATTGCTCAAAGAAAAAGATGAAAAAACTTTTGAAAGTATCGACAATAAAAATCCAAGACGTCTTGTCAGAGCCCTTGTGCAGTTAGATTCCGGAAAGACAAGAGAAGATATTTTAAAAGCGAATGATGGAAAACCGATCTATCCGGTGACCTTTTTCCAATTGGAAATCGATAAAGACTTAGGCAATCAGAAAATCGATAAACGTGTTGATCAGATGTTTGAAGAAGGTTTTGTTTCCGAGGTGGAACGATTAGTTAATCAGTATGGAAAGGACTTGCGTCCCTTCCACTGCATTGGATATGATGAAATCATTACTGCGATGGAGGAGAATAAACCGATTGATGAGGAGGTAAAGAACCTCATCAAACTCCATACTCATCAATACGCCAAAAAGCAGAGAACCTTCTTACGCAATCAGTTCCCAGACATCAAGAAGGGAACGAAAGAAGAAATATACGAATATCTGAAATCCGTTCTGAACAAAAAGGGAGGAAACATATGAACAAAGATTATGAAATCGAACCTATCCTGAAAAACCTTGGCATCGAGAAGGAAGATGTGATTCCTTTTGGATATGATAAGGCTAAGATCAACTGTTTCTCTCTTTCTGGAAAGAGGGAACGAAAAGGAAAACTTATCCTCTGCACGGCAATGACACCGAACAAAGCAGGAGAAGGAAAAACGACAACTGCCATCGGACTTGCTGATGGACTTACCTACCTGAATAAGAATGCGATGCTTGCTCTTCGTGAACCATCCTTGGGTCCAGTCTTCGGTGTGAAAGGCGGCGGAACCGGTGGTGGAGAGGAAATCCTTGTTCCTGAGGATGACATCAATCTTCATTTTACTGGAGATATGCATGCTATTACCAGTGTCAACAATCTGATCTCCGCACTAGTCGATAACGAACTTTATCAAGGCAATATCGACATCGATCCTGAACGCATTGTTTTCCCGCGTGCGATGGATATGAATGATCGCTCATTGAGAACGATAGAGGTCGCTTTAAAGGATAAGAAGGCAACACCACACACCTCATCCTTTGTCATCACTGCTGCATCGGAAATCATGGCTATATTCTCTTTATGCACAAGCGAGGAGGATTTCCTCGATAGAGTTGAGAACATCCTTGTTGGCTATACAAAAGATGATAAGCCGGTTTACGTCAAGGATTTAAGCTCTAGAGTTGCCATTAAGAAACTGATTCATACTGCACTTTATCCAAATCTTGTACAAAGCAAGTATCATACTCCTGCTCTTGTCCATGGCGGTCCTTTTGCGAATATCGCCCATGGTACGAATTCTGTTTTGGCGACGGACGCCGCTCTTCGCTTTGCCGATTATGTTGTGACGGAAGCGGGTTTTGGCTCCGACTTAGGCATGGAAAAGTATCTGGATATCATTTCTCCTCTTCAGCTGAAAGCACCGGATCTTATTGTCATGGTAACCTCTGTTCGCTCTTTGAAACTGCATGGCGGAGTCAGCTATGCGGATATGAAGGAGGAGAATGCCGTGGCTGTCAAAATCGGTTTCTCGAATCTTCTTAAACATGTAAGCAATGTTTCGCTGTATCATCTTCCTTGCCTAGTGAGCATCAATCACTTTGATACTGACACTAAAGAAGAAACGGATGCCCTTATTGACTTATTGGAAGAACATCATATTCCCTATGCGTTAAATACTTCCTATACGGATGGCCCTAAGGGAAGTGTCGATCTTGCAAAGAAGGCGATGGAACTTCTTGATAAGAAAAACAATGATGCTTTTGCACCTATTGTCAACAATTCTATGTCTATCAAAGAGAAAATCGAAACGATTGCAACTAAGATTTACGGATCTACTTCAGTGGAGTATTCCAGTGAGTCAGAAGAACAACTTCGTGAAATCATGAAACTACCTGTCTCCGACTTCTATTGCTGTATGTCTAAGGTTCCGAACTCGTTAAGCGATGATCCGAAACTTGTCAATGTGCCGCATGTTCCGCTTCATATCAAAGCGTATCGTGTCTTTACCGGTGCCAAGTTCATCGTTCCGCTTACTGGCGATATCTTTACTATGCCTGGCCTTCCAAAAGTGCCTGCTTCTAAGAAAATGGAGGATTTATGAAACTACTCTCTGGAAAAACGATCCGACCTATCTTTAAGAATCTGATTCAGGAGAATCTTTCTCTTGTTCCTCTTTCTTTCTATCTTTATTTGGATAGTGACAATGCGGACTGTGTCAGTTATCTCAATAGCATCAAGAAGCTTCTTGAGTCTTTTTCCATTCCGTATACGATTGGTTGCTATGACAAGGAGAAGACAGAAGAGGAAAACCTTGCTGAATTTAAAAACAGTGTGACTGAAAACCATAGTGTCCTTTTATTAAGACCACTTCCTGTCAAAAACGAAAAGAAGTTCATCGACAGCATCCCATCCTCTTGTGATCCGGATATGCTGACTGACATCAACAGAGGATTGCTTTTCTCTGGTGATCTGAATTATCTTCCTGCTACTGCAAAATCAGTGAAGACAATCTTAGATTACTATCATATCGACTGTGAGAATAAAAATGCTGTTGTCATTGGCCGATCCTTATCTTTAGGACTTCCTTGCTTTGAGCTTATGAACCGCAAAAATGCGAACGTCACTCTTTTGCACTCTAAGACAGACGAGAAAAAGAGAGACGAATATCTATGCGATGCAGATATTGTCATACTAGCTTCTGGACATTCCGGACTTGTAAAGAAAGAGACTCTGAAAGAAGGAGTCACTATTATTGACTGTGGCTTTTCCTACTCACACGGAGATATCGGATTTACAGTAGAAGAAACGGATAATATCGACTATACTCCCGTTCCAGGCGGTGTCGGTGCTTTGACTTCCTACTGCCTGATTGATAACGCTATCTACCTCAAGAGCAAAGAGAAGAATTTGACTTCTCAATTGAAAACACTCTGATCTTTTGCACATTCCTCATATGTAGACAAATATTAGTATGAGGAACTCCAATTGATCAGAATAAAGAATCTTTCCTACTCCTATCAGGAAAAGAAAGTGCTGAATGATATTTCAGTGACTTTTCCTGATTCTGGATTTATCGTCATACTCGGGAAAAGCGGCTCAGGGAAAACGACTTTTCTATCTCTGTTATCCCATGTTCTTCCGCTTACCGAAGGGACAATAGAAGGGAATGAGAGAGAATGTATATCCTATGTTTTTCAGTCACCGCTTTTATTGAACTATATGGATGTAAAAGACAACGTCTCTTTTCCTCTGTTATTAAGAAATGAACTGGATATCGATAAAAAAGTAGAAGATGCGTTGAAGAAAGTAGGAATGGAAGAATATGAGAAGAGAGATGTTACGACTTTATCCGGTGGAGAAAAGATGCGTGTTTCCATTGCTCGTGCGTTAGTTCTAGATAAAGATGTACTTATTCTCGATGAACCGACGGGACAGTTGGATGAAAACTCCTCTTTGGTTATCTACTCGATCCTTCAGGAGATATCGAAGAACAGACTTGTTATCATGGTGACTCATGATGAGAAAAACTCTTTTGAATTAGCGGACTACGTTTATGAGCTGAAAGATGGGAAACTCGAGGCAAGAGTTGAAAAGAAAAAAGAGTCTTCCAAGATAAAAGAAAACAAAGAAGAGAAGAAAGAAAAACATGTCTCCTTTCGTAATGCGATTCAACTGCAATTCAAATATCTAAAGGCGAAGAGCAAAAGAATCCTCGTCTCTTCTCTTTTCCTTGTCCTCAATCTAGTCCTTATCTATTTTTCACTTGCTATCAATAACAATTTAAATCCTTTTCTCTCCTCTCTTTCAAAAGAGCATTATGGATACGAGACTTTGACTGTAAAAGAAAAAGTCAAGATAGCACAGGAAGGACATCTGACTTTAGAAAGATATGTCATACCCGAGAAAGAAAAAAGAGATAGTTATCAGATGTCCTTAGTCTTCCCTTCTCTTTCTTATTTTCTTCCTTCCAGTCGTGAAATCCAGTTAGGAAATAAGGAAGAGGACTGTGTATTATCTCCGGTTTTATATCAGGATGAGAATCGTATCGTCAAAGGAAGAATTGCAGCTAGTGAGAAGGAAGCGGTAGTCAATTCCTCCTTTGTTTCAGCCTTTCAGACGGATGTATTAGATAAAGTGATTCATTTCACCTACAATGTTGCATTTCCTGTCAAAGAAATTGAGATGGAAGAAATACTTTCTTTTGATTATACCTTTCGTATTGTAGGCATTTGCAAAGAAAAGAATCTATTGAATCATCCTACTCTTTATTACGATTATCCTAGTGTAAGAGAAATGATTGGAGACATGAAGTTAGAGAAAACTTCCAAGGAATATGAAACGGACGTCTATCTTTCCTCTTATCTCGATATTGATAAATACAGAGAGGAAGATTATCTCAGTCATGAGATTCTCTTTTATTCTTCGGATGTCTCTACTTTTGTTGAGTACGTTAAGAATGTTGAAAATCTTCACGTCACGAATCAGGCGTTATCTATGGAAAAGAGTGCGTCAGAGGTGATGGATTCCCTGCTTAAAGTCGTCTTTCTCTTTCTGTTTCTGAATCTCTTGGGTGCGTTTCTTTCTGAGTTTCTGGTCATCTATTCTTTATATGTCGACAACATCCGTTTCTTTTCTCTTCTCTCTGTGTTTGAAAATCAAAGGAAAAACAAAAGAATTCTAGTCTTTGCTCTATCTGTTCTGTTTTTCCTATTGAACTCGATTTTTCTTTTCTTTTCGATATGTGCAATCAGCTATTTGCTGGATTCGTTACTATTTAAACTTCTCTATCCTACTTTCTTCAACGGCATCATCCTTTCTTATCTGATGCTTTTGTTTCTTTTAGTCTTTTTCGTTTCTGTTCTCTCCTCTTTCTTGGCACTGAAGAGAATCAAGGAAAACGAAGTCAAAGAACAATTGGAAGGAGAAGACTGATGATACAGATTACTCACCTAAGCAAAAAATACAATCCGGATTCTGTCAGTATTCTAGATGATATATCTCTTACCTTTCCGGACACCGGTCTTTTTTATCTGATCGGTAAATCCGGTGCGGGTAAAACGACATTACTCTCTTTACTTGGGTGCATTGATGAGGAGTATGAGGGTAGTATCTGTTTCAACAATACGGAACTGAAAGAGATGACAACGGAAGAGAAATCGTATTACCGTTTTGCACATGTCTCCTTTGTCTTTCAGGATTTCTGCTCGATGGAGGAGGAAAGCGTCGAAGATAACCTATATAAGGTACTGGATATCATTAACTATACCGATGAGGAAAAAAGAAGAAGGATAGAGGATGCATTAAAAAGAGTCGGTCTTGAAGACAAGAAGAAGATGAAGTTCAAAGATGCCTCTGGCGGAGAAAAGAAGAGGTTATCTTTAGCTCGTGGTCTTCTTAAACCATCTGAGATACTTCTTGTGGATGAGCCGGTCAGTTCCTTAGACAGAAAATTAAGAGAGAACATCTCTCAGATATTACAAGAGGAAGCGAAACATAGACTTGTTCTTGTCATCACACATGAATTAGAGTCAATACCGTCTTCCGCTACAATTTATGAAATCCATAATGGAAAAATAGAGCTGAAGAAAATCGGAGAAGAACAAGAAAACAAACCGATTCAGGAACCAATCAAGAGAAGAGGCTATTCCTTTAAGTCGAAGTTGAAATCTTCTCTTATCTTTCTGAAAACCAATATTCGGTTCATGTCCGTAGTCTTCTTTGCTTTGACACTATCTTTATTCTCTTCTTCTTTTTCGTTTCAGCTCTCGGGTAATGTTTCATCCTCTTTGGTGGAGTCCTTTTCTAAGTATATGAAAGACAATACAGTAGTCATCGAAAACAAAGAACAGGGAATTGAACGTTCCAGTTATGAGATAGCCTCAGAAGAGGAAGTGATGCACTATGTCAATAACTATCCGGAATCCGTGATTGACAAAGATATTTTCTATCTCACATCTCTGAATGAGATTTTTCAAAGCAACCAGTCTTTGAAAGCAAGATATCAAAACTCCACTTATTCCTTGAAGAAGCTTTCTGCTGATTCGATTCTGAACTACTCTTTGCCAGAGGAGGAAGGGGTAGAGACACTTGTCAAAGACTATAAAAGGGAAGAGGTGGCCTTGATGCTAGATGAGGAATCGTATCTTGGATTCTATTATCTTCTGACTGGAATGAAAAAGAAGGAGATTGAAGAAAAGGATGTCAGTTATATCAATGGCCTTTTGGGTTATAAGCTTGTTTCGATGGATATAATCTTCAGTGTGAGCGATTGGAACTATCGGTTAGAACACTCCTTTCGAATACGGAATGCTTTTCTGTCTGACGTCTGTAAAATCGTTATTCCTGAAAAGGGATTCTCCTCTTACTTTGTCAAAGACATCCTACATTTCAAGGAACGGTTTGAAGAGGAAAAAGGGGAATATCCGCCTTGGACATTAGTTAAATGCAGAGGAATACGGGCGAAGAAAGGGAAAGTGTTAGACTTCTTCCTTTCTTTCTTGAAAGATAGTCAGAGTCATCTCACACTAGAAATACTGAAACTCTCCGGTTACTACGGAAAAGGAAATACAGATACATATAACCGCATAGGAATCTACAAGGATTATAAAGACCGCATCTCTTTTAAGGACATCACGAGACTATACGAAGAGAACCGAGATATCTTTTCCTCCCTCTGTTTCTCTTCTCCGATGTACACCTATACGGCTAGCGGCTATATCAGTGGATTCATGAAGCCGTATTTCTTTTCCAGATACAGGGAAAAGTTAAATCGTATTCAGGATAGTAATGCCTACTCGAAATATGACCTAGGCAATTTTCAAGGTTCCGTCATGCAGACCGAAGACGGTGTTGTGAAAGCGGATTTGGTATCATCCATGGATGGAAACGGACTTGTTTTCCACCCCTATGATGATGCAGAAGTTCTCTACGGGGAAGTCCCAAAAACGAATGATGAGATCGGAATCTCGAAAAAGATGGCTGAGGAATTCTATCCGAATGTTACCGATGCCTTAGGCGAGAGACTATATGTCTTAACATTGGAAAAAACTCAGAAAGAAGGAGAACTGTATCGGCATCACTTCGCGGAAGGAAAACTGAAAATATGTGCAATCTATGACGATGATAATCTCTCTTTATATCAGGACGCCCTATTTCCGTTAGCCTATTCTTTCTTTCTCACCCAACCGAGCAAGGACAGCTTTGTTTTGGACAATGCGACGATGCGTGTGGACTTCGATAAAATAACAAAAGAGGAGTGTGAAGCGCTCATAGAGAAAAGCGGAAGATACACATCGAGTTTTCCGATGTATGAAATGATTGCTGAAATCAATCGTACATTGTATTTATTATCCAAATTGTTTTTCTTCTTATCCTTATTGTCCTTCTTATGTTCCGGATATTTAATGTTTCTATCTTTCTTCCTCATTTTGAAAAAAGACAGAAAGGCAGTCGGCGTTATGCTATCTTTGGGATATCAGAAGAAAGAGATATTCTTCTATTATCTTTTCCTGATTATGGGCCTATCCTTTATCAGCTATCTAAGCTCGTTATCGGTATCTTTGATAACAGAAAAGATGATAAGGGATACGATGGAATTGACGTTATCGAGCTATCAGGGGAGCATAATTCCTTTTGTGATATCCTTTGTGGAAATGATTGCTTTATCTCTTGTTGTCTTCTTTTTGTTGGCTCTTCAGATGCGGAAAATCACACCGAAAGAGGCCTTGAAATCCTCTTCTGTATAACCGCTTACAAAAAATTAGTAAAAAAATATCTCTCATTTGAAATGTTTTTGTGATATATTTTTATCGCGTTGATAATTTATCGATGCGAAAGAAAGGGTTTAGACAATGAAGGGTACCGTTAAGAAATTCGACAAAGAAAAAGGCTATGGATTCATCACTGGTGAAGATGGCAAGGATTATTTCTTCCATTATTCTCAGTTAGTCATGGATGGATTCAAGACTGCCGAAGTCGGTCAGAAGGTTGATTACGAAGAAGCTTCTACCGAAAAGGGTCTCAGAGCCAACAACATCCACTTCGCCGACTAATCCAAGGCTCTTAGTCAGTTTCTTGTGAAATATTGACTAAGATTAAAAGGTCACTCCCTCAGGAGTGGCCTTTTTTTCATCTCGCGTCTTTGAAGGAAGAGCCGCCGACGAACTCTCTCATCAGAGAATTGCATGGAATATCATCCGAATCGATAGGAAGGAAGTACTTGATCATGTTTTTCAGTCTTTGTGCGGTCAAGAACTCTTCCATGTCGGGTGTGATCTTATCTAACTGCGGTAAGACGATGTTCTTTAATACGCAGGGCTCATAGGGATAGTAGGAGTCAAAGACAAAGTCTGCGTTCTCCTGCGTCGGATAGATGTAATTGAATTCACCGTTTCTGACGTTGGGCCACATACTGATCGTCTCTCTGGCATCGCTTCCTCTGGTTCTGGAGTCTCTTGCGATTCTTCTTAACAGTCTCATGTCGGTCATAGAGATAGGAGTATGGTTATCGATGTTGACCTGAGGCTGTGGGGCAATATAGATTTTGTATTTCTGGAAGTCAGGAATCTCTTCCGTCATCTTAGCATTTAAGGCGTGAATGCCTTCGATGATGATTGGCTGATTCTCATCCACATGGATTGATTTTCCGAACGTTCTGTTTCCAGTCTTGAAGTCATAGATTGGATTCTCGACTTCTTCCCCTTGAATCAGTTTTGAGATGAAATTATTGAAATAGGGAAGGTCAAGCGCTTCGATGGATTCGATATCCGTTCCTTTCGGAAGTTCCCTCTTCGGGATGTAGAAGTTATCGATGGAGATACGGATAGGACGAAGTCCTCTCGACATGAGTTCGAAAAGGAGACGGTTAGCAAAGGAAGTCTTTCCGCTTGAGGAAGGACCAGCGACACAGATAAGACGTATGTGACTATCCTGGACGATTTCTTTTCCTAAATCGGAAAGCATGTTGTTGATTCTGGCTTCACAGAGATTGATAAGGGACATCGCATCATACGTTTTGATGAAACGGTTTGTCTCATAAGCGGTGGAAAGCTTATTTGTCTCTGCCCACTCATAAGTGCTGGCAAGAGAGGTTGCAAATTTCATCTCATCGGAAAACGGAGGGATTTCGCCGTTGCACTCACTTCTAGGCACCTGAACTAAGAATCCAGGGGCATAATAACGAAGCGTGAAATGGGAAAGATAACCGGAAGAAGGTACCATCATTCCGTAAAGATAGTCGGAATAATGACTGCTACCATGATTGCACTGATAGAGATGGACATAGTTTTCGCTTCTGTACTTTAGGACATTGATCTTATCGTTGAGATGTTCTTTTCTATACTTGGCTAAGGCTTCCTCTTTGCTTAGCTTGACGCGGACAAAGGGAATATCGGATGCGATAATCTCTTTCATCTTGTTCTCAACTTTACTGACAAAGGATGATGTCACCTTGAAATTGCTCGGATAGATGACTTTGGCGAAGATGGAGCGAGAGATGTTATAGAAGAAACGGATGTCGAGTTTCGGATTGATTTCTTTGACAGCCATCGCAATCAAGTATCTCATCGATGTTGCATAGATTCTTGTGGAATCAGGGCTTTCAAGTGAGAGGAACTCGATATCGTAAGCGCCATCATGGTCTACGACATAATCCAGTTCACGTATACGTCCGTCTATCTTGCAGCAATAATAGCTTTTCTTGTCTTTTTCGTTTAGCAGGGAGAGTATACTAGTTCCCTTTTTGATTTCCTGATGTATTTTCATAGATTCTCCTTTATTAGAAATGGTAGCGGTTACATTGTAGGTGGGAAATACATTATATCGTTATGACATGAAAAACGAAAGAATTTTTCGAAGGAAAAACACAACTTTTGAATCGACATCTTTTGAATAGGAAAATAAAAGCGCAAATAATGCAATAATTGAATCAATCTACACCCGATTATGATATAATTCTATGGACTTTCATCGAAGGAGATTTTTTTAATATGGAACAAACAATTGAAATTACCCAAGCAAATAAGAAAGAACTTGAAGCAAGAAGAGAATACCTTATCAATGTCGAAAGACCGAAAGCGGATGCCGCTCTTAACGCTGCCCGCTCTTTAGGCGACTTGAGTGAAAATGCTGATTACGATGCCGCAAGAGAAACATTTGAGAAGATCAAAAAGGAAATCGATTCCATCAGTTTCACCCTCGATCATGCCAAGATCATCGATGAATCTAAGATCGATAAGAATGTTGTCTCCGCAACTGGTGAAATCACCTTGAAACGTGTTGATAATGGAAAGACCTATGTCGTCAAGATCATCGGTACTTCCAACACCAAGCCGCTCAATGGTGAAATCAACAGTGAATGCCCTGTTGCCAAGGCTATCCTTGGACACAAGGTCGGCGATGTTGTCGAAGTCGAAGCTAAGGTTGTCTATTCTGTTGAGATTGTCAAAATCGAATACAAGAACTAATTCCTTTCTGTAAAAAAATAAGACCTGCTTTTGTGAATTTCCTTTTTCTGAGTGTATATCTTAGTGAAGGGGGATAAGATTATGGTTAAGACAATTGTCATAGGCATAGTCGTCACAGTAGTAGGTCTTTTTATGTTGTCTGCAGTTCATAAAATCGGAAACAATAGCCAAGGTACCAGCAATGGAACGAAGACTACCGATGTCGAAGATAACAACACAGTCAAGGTGAATATCAGCGGAGAAATCAATCATCCTGGAGAATATTCCATCGCTGCATCATTGACCTTGGGTGACTTGATCACGATGGCGGGTGGTGTCACAACCAATGCGGATGAGTCTGCGTATAATTCTTCTCTTATTATTTCTACGAGAACTTCTTTTTACATTGCACCTCTTGCAGCATCGAGTGGACTTTGTGTGGATACGACCTTGACTAAGGTCAATATCAACATCGCACTGGCTGAAGCCTTGATGGAGGTAGGATTCACATCCGCACAGGCACCGAATGTTGTCGATTATCGAATCTCTAACGGAGACTATCAGGCGATTGAAGATGTCATGAAT
This sequence comes from bacterium, assembly GCA_963621825.1. GTDB lineage: Bacteria > Bacillota_I > Bacilli_A > RFN20 > CAG-288 > Enterosoma. Next base: position 108,723 of record CAVFFP010000002.1, on the reverse strand, counting down.
GTCAAAGGAGTCGGACAGGCTACTTTCGAAAAGGTGAAGAACAAGATATCTATTGCATGAGGGCTTTCTTCTGTTTTCTTTTTTCGCTGATTGGACTTCTTTCTGGCATTTTCTCTTATTGGTATTTTCTTCTTGCTCTTCCGCTTCTCCTCTATCTATTCTTTTATAAAAAGAGGAGGAAACAGATTCTTGTTTATCTTTCCTTTCTGCTCTTGTTCTTTCTTCTTGTTCTTCTTTATCCAAAAGCAAATCAGGGAAGTATAAACACTTATGGAGTAGTGATAAAAAGCAAGGAAAATTACTTCCTTGTTCTCACACTGAAAGGTAGATTCTATGTGCCGGTGAAGGATAATACGATTCCGTTTCTAGCTGTGATTCATATGGAAGGGGAATTATCCACTCTATCGTTTTCGCACTATGAATCTGGATTCTCGTTTCAGGAATATCTGAAAAGTCAGGGTGTTTTTGCTGAACTGAAACTGACTAGCTATACGACATCATTCACCTTGTTAGGAAAGAAGAATCCGATCAAGGATTACATTCTTCTATATTCCAATGATATCTCTCGTCCGTTTATCGAATCTTTTCTTTTTCAGGATAGTCTTTACTCGGAAGAGTCTTTGTCTTCGTTAAACGGATTAGGAGTGTTGAACCTCTTTTCTCTTTCTGGATTTCATCTATCTTTTTCTTTTCGTATTTTAGAGAAGACACTAGGAGAAAAGAAAAAGAAACTCTCTCAATATATTGAAATTGTTATATTATTCTTCTTTTGTTATCTTTCTTCTTTTTCCTATACAATGAGAAGACTGACATTGCTTTCTCTATTAAAGATTGTCTCCGGTTTTAAAGCAAAGAGAATAAATTATCTGACGCGTGTATCGATAACAGCTATCATCATGCTTCTTGTTGAGCCGTACTCTTTGCTTAGCGCATCGTTTTATTATGCGATTCCGTTTCTCTTTCTTTTGGCGATTTTTCCACGCAAGAAGAAAAAGAAGGGAGAGAATCCATTTTCTTTCTTCCTTCGAATTCAGAGTTTTTACTTACCCTATCACTTGATTCAGGACGGATATCTCTCCTTTCTTTCCTTTGCTTTTTCGTTTCTTTTGATTCCGTATTCGCATGTTCTTTTTCTCTTGTCTCTCCTTTTGATCATTCTTCCTCAGATTTCTTATCTCATCAATCCGTTATGTTCTTTTCTTGTCTTGATATCCGATAAGATTCAAGGCAGTGATTTCTATATCGTCAGCGGAAAGATATCTTTAGTTATATTCCTTCTCTATTATCTCATTTATATCTTCATTGAGGTGCTGAAAGGCTATCACTATGTAAAACAAGGGAAGATTGTATCGGTAAGTCTTGCATTATTGACCTCAGTTCTATTTGTTCCGGACTTTACCTTTCATTATGAGGTCACCTTTATCGATGTCGATCAAGGAGACTCTACTTTGGTTCGTTACGGAAGAAAGAATATCTTAATCGATACTGGCGGAAAGAAAAATATAGACCTTGCAAAAGAATGCCTTGTTCCTTACTTTAGAAAACGGAAAATAAATTCGCTGGATGCTGTCATCATTACGCATTCCGATTTGGATCATAATGGTGCGTTAGAAAGTCTAGAAAAAGAATTCATGGTTAGAAAAGTATATGCCAGAGATGACTTTATGTTATCGGAGAACAATACTCTTAATGTGGAAGGTCTTGTCATTCAAAACTATAACATCTGGGATTATTCCGAGAAAGAGGACAATAATTATCGCTCTGGTGTTTATTCTTTCACAATCAAAGATAAATCTTTTCTAATCATGGGTGATGCACCGAAAGAGGTGGAAAGGAAAATAGGAAAAGAAAATCCGGAGTTGAAAACAGACGTCATCAAAATTGGTCACCATGGCTCCAATACATCCAGTGATTTCTCTTTTCTTCAGTCATTGAATCCGTCATTAGCTGTCATCTCTTGTGGAGAGAACAACAAATACGGTCATCCGCATAAAGAGACAACGATAACGTTAGATGCGCTATCGATTCCATACCGAAGAACAGACAAAGAGGGTAGTATTACCATCAAAGTGTAAGGATTGTTTTATCAATTTGATTTAGACTGAAAACGTATCATGTTATAATGTTGAGGCTATGTCAAACAATCTATCTGTTAACGAGAATCCAGCTATTCTATATGCCGATATCGGAAATTCCACCATCGATTTTCTTCTGCTGAATCAGAATGAATATTCCATTGAGAAAGTAGACACACGCTCAAGGAAGAATATCTTTGCTTTTGTAGAAAAACAGAAAAACCTTTCTGAAGCGTATGTTTCCTCAGTCAACTACGCAGGATTACTGAATCTGAAAGACGCATTGAACACTTATTTTCCCTCATGTGTACTACATACTCTTGATGCGGATACGATGATGAAATACGCGAAAGACAATGATATCAAAGTGGATAACATCGATATTCTCGGAAGTGACCTCTTCTGCGATATCGTCAAAAACAGTCATTCAAAAGGAATGATTGTCATAGACTTAGGAACAGCGAGCAAGATCCTCTATCTGGATAAAGATTCCTATTTCCGGGGATGCCAGATCTTCCCAGGTCTTGCCTCCTTCCCGGAGATTCTCCATTCCAAAACGGATTTATTAAAGAATTCACCGATTCTGACTAATCCTCCTCTTGTCTCTTTGAAGACAGAAGAGTGTATCTCTTCCGGAGTCATCAACGGAGTCTCCTCCTTGATTTCTGGAATGGTGAAAGCCATCAAGACAGAGTATAAGAATCCAGAATCGGAAGTGGTATTGACGGGCGGGAATGCCTATTTGATAAAAGATCATCTGAAGACATGGATGAGTGATGATTTCGTCTATGACCTTGGCCATACTTTAAAAGGATTAGTTAAGATCAGCGGACATGATGTATCGATTTTAGAAAGGAAGCGATGAGACATGAAAGAAAATGCAGAACCGATGAAGATGAATGATACGGAGTTCAAGAAACTGGTTGCTCCGTACAAAGAAGAAGCGCTGAAGGCCTGGAAGGAATTGGTTAGCATCCCTTCTGTTTTGGATCCAAAGACAAAGAGCGAGACCATGCCTTTTGGAAAAGGCGTTGAGGATGCTCTTAGCTATGTCGCAGAATTAGGAAAGAAGCTCGGCTTTGAAGTAGACCGTTGTGATAACTATGTCACAGAGCTTACTTATGGCGAAGGCGACAAGATCCTTGATGTCTACGGACATTGTGATGTTGTACCTGTCGATAGAGAAAAGTGGGTTCATGATCCTTTTGCGCTTACCTTGGAAGACGGAAACACAATGTACGGAAGAGGCTCTAGCGATGATAAAGGACCGGCCCTTGCCTGTTTATATGCGGTCAAAGCGTTGATGGACAACAAGATGTTAGGCGGATACAAACTTCGTTTCCTCTTTGGCGGAAATGAAGAAAATGATTCTCTCTGCTTGGAACACTATTTCCACACCATGAAGAAAGAGTATCCGACTCTCGGTATTTCTCCTGATGCCGATTATCCTCTAATTTATGCCGAAAAATCTATTTATGCCTATGAAGCAGACTATGACATCTCTTTAGAACATGTCAGAGATTTCTCACTCGGTGCCGCTTTGAACATCGTTTTGGCGGAAGCTAGCTGCACAATTGATGATGAAGAAGAGAAAGTCAGTGCTGCTCTTGCTGAATACCTTGACAAGAACAAGGTTGTCAAAGGCGAGTTCAAGAATGGCAAGCTTACAATGTTTGGAAAACCATATCATGGTTCTATGCCTTGGAATGGTGTCAACGCCGGACTTCATCTTCTGAACTTCCTTGGTGAGTTCTATCATAACGATACTCTTCTTACCATCTTCAGAAACTATGAGGATGGAATGGGAGAAGCCTTCCATGGAAACTTCAAAGATAAGGATTTCAGTGAGACTTCCTATAATGTCGGAAGAATCTCCTATCAGAATGGAAAACTTTCTCTCTTTGTCAATCTGAGATTCCCGGCCTCGATGTCTAGTGATGATGTCCTTGCCTTTGTCGAAAAAGGAACGAAAGCAAAGTTGACCAAGTTGGGTGGAAGCGATGGCTTTGTCGCGGATCCGAATTCCGATTTTGTCCGTCTCCTTCTTAACGCGTATCAAAAAGAGACTGGAGATACTCTCTCTAAGCCTCTTGCTATCGGCGGTGGAACCTATGCCCGTGAAAGTAAGAACTCTGTCGCTTTCGGTGCTCAGTTCATCGGAAGAGATTACCGTATGCACGGCAATGATGAATTCTTCCCTCTCTCTGACTTCTATGACAACATGCAGATTTATGCTCATGCCATTTATGATCTCTCGGAGTATCTGAGATCAGGAAAGAAGCCTTTCTGATATGAGACTGAGACATCGCAAATGGTCCGATGCTGTCCTGGAAGAGAATAAGGACATCGGAAGAAACCTTTCGGATTTTGATCCGGAAGAAGTCAAGAATTTCCCGAATCTCGAAATCGGTTCTGGTTGCGGAGGATTCCTTCTTGGGATCTCTGCACTCCATCCGGAAAACAAATATCTCGGAGTGGAAATCAATCGTAACGCTTTTGCTACTGCAGTCAAAAAAGCTGCCTTAGTCAAAGACACCCAGAAAAACTTCCTCCTTCTTAATTCTCCGATTGAAAGAATCTTCCCGCTTATCCAGGATCATCAGTTGGATAATATCTATATCAATTTCCCCGATCCGTGGCCGAAGAAAAAACAACAGCATAGAAGACTTAGCTATCCGACAATGCTGAAAGAATATATCCGTATCCTGAAAGAAGACGGAACGCTGTACTTCAGAACGGATAACGCTCTCTTATTTGAAGATACAGTTGAGTACTTCAAGACTTCTGATCTCTTTTATTTTGAAGTTATTGAACCCTTCTATTCCGAGAAGGTCGACTATCTTCCTAAGACGGAATATGAGACAAAATTCCGTGAGAAAGGTGTCGATATTCATCTTCTCATCGCTCATCCGAAAAAGAAATAATAAAACGGCGCAGAGAAATCTGCGCTTTTTTGATGCATAATTGCTATTTTTAAGAAAACAATCTAAAAAGTTGCTAATTTTCTAGATGTGATAGACAAAGAAAAAATGCTGTTTATGATGAAGTGCCTCATTTTTTTGTAGAATTGACTATAAAAGTGGCTCATTTTTTTGTAGAAGTGGAGATAAAACTCCCTCATTTTTTGCGATTCACCTTATATTTACAGACTGGATAGAATATAATATATTCAAAGGGAGGTAATAGATTATGACCGAATATTTGAAAAGAAAGATAGATAAATACTTTATCGATTGGAAAAATAATCCTGATAGAAAGCCTCTTATTGTAAAAGGGGCCAGACAGGTCGGCAAAACAAAATCGATTGAATTCTTTGCTAGAAACAATTACGAAAGCATCATCACAATCAATTTTGTAGAGGATCCTATCTACAAGCAAATCGTTGAGAATGGCTATTCGGTGGATGCTATCATCAAAAACATATCACGCATCAACTCAAGCGCTAGGTTCATAAAAGGAAAAACACTCATCTTTTTTGATGAGGTTCAGGAATTTCCGGATATTGTGACATCGTTAAAATTCTTTTCACTCGATGGGAACTATGATGTGATATGCAGTGGCTCATTGCTCGGTGTTCATTACAAAGAGATTTCAAGTATCAGTGTAGGATATAAAACGGAAATTGAACTGAAATCATTAGATTTTGAAGAATTTATCTGGGCGGAAGGATATGATGATTCTATCAAGGATGATATCTTGTCTCATATGCAATCTTTCACACCTTTTTCCCCTTCTGTTCTTAAAATTTATGATAACCTGTTTTTAGATTATTGTATTGTCGGCGGTATGCCGGAAGCAGTTAAAGATTTCGTAACAAAGAAGACGTTTGAAAATACGTTAGAGATTCAACGCCAGATAGTAATAGGCTATGAAGCTGATATTAGAAAGTATGCGCTAGGCCTGGACAAGTCACGCGTTGCCAATGTGTTCCGCTCTGTTCCATTTCAATTAGGAAAAGAAAACAAGAAATTCCAAATTTCGAAGGTTCGTTCCGGTGCAAGGTTCTCTGATTACCGAGGCTCACTCGAATGGCTTGAGGACGCAGGCATCATCAATATCAGCAGAGCTTTACAGACTCCCAACCTTCCTCTCAAGGGCAATGTCATGGAGGGTTGCTGCATTCTTTATTATGCGGATAACGGTTTGCTTCTTTCACAGCTCGATGATGAAGCACAGATGGATTTTCGTCAGAATAAGAACCTTGATGTCTATAAAGGAGGATTATTTGAAAGCATCGTTGGGGAAGCTCTTGTGAAATCCGGTTACGATCTCCGCTATTACAAAAAAGAGAATTCGACTCTCCAGGAAGAATTCTTTGTTCGATACAAGGACTGTCTAGTGCCGATAGAAGTTAAAGCGGGAAATAATAATTCCAAATCTCTTTCCACTTTAATAAAGAGTAAAAACTATCCCGAAATCCGCTTCGGAATAAAGATTGTCAAAGGGAATATTGGCTTCGATTCTAATATCTGCACTTTCCCTCACTTCTGCGCTTTCCTTATCAAAGATTTCCTTTCGACTTTTAAGTTTGAATGATTTACTTCAAGAACGGTAAATCAGGCATGCTATCGTTTTTGATGATGTAGTCTATCATCTCTGCAAAGCCTTTTTGATCTTGAATCTGATACTGCATATGATTATAGTTTTCAAAGATTGGAAAATGAGCATACGGATATGCTTTCATAACAGCATCTCGATATTTGAAGTGTTCTTCTATGCTTCCAAATTCGATAAAACAATGTTTTTGCAATTCAGGAGTTAATATCGGAAATGGTTTATTTACCAAACTATCAGACAGCTGCCTTCTTAGGTTATTGTATTTCAGTTCTTTTCCGGCTTGGACAAAATAAGGCCTCAGTTTTTTATCATCGCACCAGAGGATCTTTCCTAGATTCTCTCCGTTCTTTTTATATAGGCTTCTGATTGCAAAATAGAGGAATGGAGTCATGATACGGCGCGTGAATTTATTGATCTGTGCGTATTGTCCACCATCGATAAAGACATGTCCTATCTTTCTTTTTGTGGAAGACAGAAAAGACATTGCAATGTCTGCACCGAGTGAGGAGGCACAGACTAATGCGATATCTGTTACTCCTTCTTTATCTAGATAATTTTCGACTTGCCGTATTTCCTCTTCTTTGGATATATACTTTTGATTGTGACAGTAAACGGTAGAAGTTGGCATAATAGAGAAATAATCCTCTTTCAGATTTTCTGCTATTCTCGTGCTGCTAGAGCCTACAACTCCCATCGCATGGAAAAACAGGATGACCGGTTTTCCTTTTTGTCCACATGTTTCAAATATCATTATCGATTCCTCCTATAGCCCTCACAATCCACATATTCTGGATGCTCTTCTATTTCCTTGTCTTTATCCTGACATATCATATAGTCACATCTCTCTCCGTTGACACATGTTGTCTTTCTTATCAGTTTTGCATGCATGATTTCCATGCATTTATAATCTACGTTGCATAAAGCAGGCATGATACCAGTTAGCCCATGTGCTTTTGCAAACTCGGCAAGAGGACAGGAAGTGAATTCATAATATAAGGGCTTGTCTTTCTTGTAACTGTCCACTTTCATTTTATAGTCATTATATTTATCACATTGTTTTTTCGTTTTCTCAAAAGCGGCATGCATGAGCTTTTTATAGATGCTCTTGTTGAAATCGACAAAACGCAGTCTTTGAAACCTGGGAAGTACGATATCCTCTTCCATCTTCTCTATCTCTTCAAACGAGGTGACGTCCTTGCATACGGAATAATAGGATAATAGAGCAATCCCATCGTATGTTCCGCCCGCACCACGGTTATGAAAATTCTTTTTCCCACCTAAATCTGTTCTCAGATCTTTCAGATAAGAGACATATTGCATCTGAACTTTCGTCCACATGTTTTCCTGCTCTTCCATAGGATAATGAATAGATATACGATTGCGGATCACTTTTTCACAGGTCTTGGAGTAGATGACATGACAGTTTCTGTCAAAGTCTAAATCTTTGTTTTTCATAACAATACCTTCTTAGAGCCATTATATCATTGAAATATTAGGGTATCAATTGAAAGTTAGATTATACTAACTTATAGTATCAAGAAGAAACTTCCTATCCTTATTTATAATATAGCGGCTCAGAATCGATTATTTCAAAAATTAGCACTCAAGACTTGAAATTGCTAAAAAGTTATCTATAATATCAATAGCACTTGAGAGATTGAGTGCTAAGGAGGTTAGGATGAAACTGGAAAGAAAAGAAGAAATCTTAAAAGCCATCGTTGAAGAGTTCATCCGAACCGCTCAGCCGGTCGGCTCTGAGGCATTACTTAAGAAGTATCAGCTCAAATGCTCTTCTGCCACGATCCGTAATGCGATGGCGGAATTGGAGAAAGACGGATACCTAGAAAAGACACATGTCTCTTCCGGTCGTGTACCTTCTTCAAAAGGATATCAGTACTATCTTGAGAAACTGGATAACTCCTCGATGATGACTACAGTCGACATCGAATTCCAAAGAGAGTTCCAGCACATCCTGAAGAACAAAAGCAAGAGTGTGGAGGATGTTCTCTCCCAGTCCTGCGAGATTCTCTCCGAGATGACAAAGATGGCTACGGTTGTCTTAGGACCGAAAGCGAACGATGAGAAACTTGTCTCCGTTCAGCTTCTGAAGCTCTCTGACAATTCGGCCATGGGAATCTTCATCACGGATTCCGGCTATGTCGAGAAGAAGACATTCGTCATCGATAGCAAGAATGCTAACTCCTATGAGACACTGAAGAATGCTGTCTCCCTTCTCAATGACAGACTAAGCGGAACACCGATATCCGAACTAGAGGAAAAAGCAAGGTTGCTTAAGCCGATTGCTTCATCCCTCTTCGGAAAAGAAGGAGATCTCGTCATTCAGGCATTTATGGAAACGCTCCTGTCCTTCACGAAAAAGCACTATCAGGTGTATGGACAGAAGAATCTTCTGAATCTGCCGGAATTCAGCAACGATATCAATTCGTTCCTCTCCGCTGTAGAAACCTTAGAAGACCCTACTAGCCTTCAGAAGAACTTATCGGAAAATGATAACTTCGGTTTCTGCAATGTCGGATTCACCAATGAAAACAAAGGCGACTTCGCGATCATCTCCAAGGCGGTGAACGGAAAAGATCAGATTGCTGTTGTCGGGCCGAAACGAATGGATTATAAAAAGATTCTTTCAGCCCTGGAATATGTTGTCTACATGCTGAACAAGTATTACTTCTCTTCAACAGGAAGCGGCACATCCCTTGTTCCTGTCTCTCCAATCAGCGATGAAAGCGAAGTGAAGACAAACAAGAAGACAACAAAGAACACTACCAAGAAAGGAGTGAAGAAATGAGTAAAGACAAAAAAGAGATAAAACAGGAAGCGGAAATCAAGGAAGAGAAAAAAGAAGAAGTAAAAGAAGAAAAACCTTCCGAGACAGACCTTCTGAAAAAGGAGATTGAAGAACTGAAGAAAAAGGTTCAGGAATCTCAAAGCCTTTATGAAAAGGCAGATCGTGAGAAAGACGATTGGAAGAACAAGTATTATGAAGCTTACGCTGACATGGCTAACCTTCGTAAACAGGTTCAGAAAGAGTGCGATGATGCAAAGAAGTATGCAAGCAAATCCTTCGTTGAGGAATTGATTCCGACGTTGGATAGCTTCGACTACGCCTTGAAGAATCCATCCGATGACCCGAAGATCAAACAGTATGTTCAGGGCTTCGAAATGATTCATTCCAAGATGATCAACACCTTGACTCAGTTAGGTGTCAGCATCATATCACCAGAGATCGGATCAGAATATGATCCGCATAAGATGCAGGCCTTCTCTACCGTCGATGGCGAAGAAGACAACAAGATTGCAGAAGTCTATTGCAAAGGCTACGCCTTGCATGAACATCTTCTCCGTCCTGCCGGCGTTATCGTAACAGCCAAAGCAGTCGTCGAAGAAGAGAAGAAAGAAGATACGAAAGCTGAAGATTCGAAAGAATCAGAAAATAAATAACCACATTCAGGAGGATATAAATTATGGCTAAAGAAGTAATCTTAGGTATCGATTTAGGTACTACAAACTCTGTCGTTTCGTATATGCAGGATGACCAGACTGTCAAGGTCATTCCTTCTCCGGAAGGAACCAACACCTGTCCGTCTGTCGTCTCCTTCAAAGCTGATGGTGATGAGATTGTCGGCAACGCCGCCAAGCGTATGCTCCTTACCAATCCTGACACCGTTCACTCCATCAAGAGAAAGATGGGTACCAGAAGCATGACCCACATCAACTGTGTCAATAAGGACTTCACTCCGGAAGAGATCTCCGCAAAGATCCTTTCCTACATGAAGAGCTATGCTGAAAAGTATTTAGGTTCTCCGGTCAAGAAAGCCGTCATCACCTGCCCTGCCTACTTCAATGATGATCAGAGACAGGCAACCAAGAACGCCGGCACTATCGCTGGTCTTGATGTTGTCCGTGTCATCTCTGAACCTACCGCAGCCGCTTTGGCTTATGGTATGGATAGCAAGCAGTCCGGAAAGATTCTTGTCTTCGATTTGGGCGGTGGTACACTCGATGTCTCCATCCTCGATATCGGAGATGGAACCTTCGAAGTTCTTTCCACCTCTGGTGATACCAACCTCGGTGGCGATGACTGGGATAACCATATCATCGACTGGCTCATCCGTGAAATCGGAAATCAGTGCGGAATCTATCTCTCCAAGGACAATGTCAAGGATAGACCGACTCTCCAGAGACTTCGTGATGAAGCAGAAAAAGCAAAGATCAACCTCTCCTCTCAGACTCAGACCATCATCTCTTTGCCTTATATCGGATTCAAAGATGGTGCACCGGTCAACTTCGAGACCACTTTGACAAGAGCTGCCTTCCAGGATCTTACTGCTGATTTGATCGACCGTTGCCGTGTTCCGTTTGAAAAGGCTCTTGCTGATGCATCCCTTTCCATCAATGAAATCACCGATGTCATTCTTGTCGGTGGTTCTACCAGAATGCCGGCCGTCGTCGACCTTGTCACCCGTTTATGCAACGGCAAGAAGCCGAATCAGTCCGTCAACCCGGACGAGGCTGTCTCTGTCGGTGCCGCTATTCAGGGTGGTGTCATCCGTGGCGACGTCAAGGATGTTGTCCTTCTCGATGTCACACCTCTTTCCTTGGGTATTGAAGTTCTCGGCGGTGTCATGAGCGTCATGATCCCTAGAAATACAACCATCCCTACCACCAAGAGCCAGGTCTTCTCCACAGCAGAAGATAACCAGCCTGGTGTTGAGATTCAGGTCTTCCAGGGTGAAAGACCGATGGCCACAGACAACAAGTTCTTAGGCCAGTTCAAGCTTGAAGGCATCCGTCCCGCAAGACGTGGTGAACCGAGAATTCAGGTCACCTTCTCTATCGATGTCAACGGTATTGTTTCCGTCTCCGCTAAGGATTTGGATACCAATGCTGAACAGCATATCACTATCTCCAACTCTTCTGGTCTTTCAAAAGATGAAATCGATAAGATGGTCCATGAAGCTGAAGCTCACAAGGCTGAAGATGATAAGAGAAAACAGGATGCTGATACCAGAAATGAAGCTCAGTCTCTCATCGATAGCATCGACCGTTCTATGAACGACACTGCACATCCGATCGATGATAACACCAAGGCTCAGGTCAAGCAGATCAGAGATGAAATCAAGGCAAGCCTTGATAAGAATGATCTCGACGCTGTCAGAGCCAAGATTGCTGAACTCCAGCAGGCCGCTAACAAGGTCTATCAGGCTCAGGCACAGGCTCAGGCCAATGCTTCCACCTACAATGCTGGCGGAACTGCAGGCACTGACAACGGAAATGATCCGCATGTCGTCGATGCCACATTCGAAGAGAAGAAAGACGATAACAAGTAAAATCATGAACATGAGCCCGGAGGGAAAACTTCCGGGCTTCTTGTTAGAATAGGAGGTCATCATCGATGGCTGAAAAACGAGATTATTATGAAGTGTTAGGCGTTGACAAAAACGCAACACAGGATGAAATCAAAAGCGCCTATCGAAAGCTCGCAAAACAGTATCACCCTGATTTGAACAAGTCACCTGATGCACCGGAGAAGTTCAAGGAAGTTCAGGAAGCCTATGAAGTCCTTGGAAATGCTGATAAGAGAAAACAGTACGATCAATTCGGCCATGCTGCTTTCGACAACAATGGAGCCAATGGTTTCCAAGGTGGATTCAATGGTTTCCAGGGTGCCGACTTTGGTGATTTCGGTGATATCAACGATATCTTCTCCTCTTTCTTCGGCGGAGGAACATCAAGAGGTTCTAGACGCAGTAACATGCCTAGAAACGGAGAAGATAAGATTATACAGGTCAATCTCTCCTTTGACGATGCCGTGAAAGGGACCAAGATTGAAGTGCCGTTAGATTATGTCGATAGCTGTCCGCATTGCCATGGAAGTGGCGCTGAGAATCCTAGTGATGTTTCAACCTGCTCTACCTGCCGCGGAACAGGAAGAGTCCACGCCAGAAAGCAGACGATATTCGGCGTCGTTGAGACAGAGGATGTCTGCCCGGATTGTAACGGTTCCGGTAAGAAAGTCACCCATAAGTGCTCTCAGTGCAAAGGCACAGGACGTGTCAGAAAATCCGAGACGATCACTGTGAATATTCCCCATGGCGTGGATACGGGAGACAGGATGAACATCAAAGGCAAAGGTGAGCCTGGCATCAACGGCGGTGCTAATGGTAACCTCATCGTCACCTTCAATGTCAAACCTTCTCAGACCTTTGTCAGAAAAGGTGCCGATGTCTATGTCAATGCTCCAATCTCTATCTCTGACGCGCTTCTTGGCGCAACGGTTACGATTCCGACGGTCAGCGGAGACTGTGACTTAGTCATTCCGCCCTGCACAGAACCGGGAACGATTCTTAGAATGACCAATAAGGGTATCACACTCCCTAGCGGAAAGGTCGGAAATCAGTACGTTACGGTGAATGTCAAGTTCCCGAAGTCATTGGATAGCGAGCAGAAAGATCTTATCAACAAGTTTGACGAGATTGAAAGCAAGAAGAGCAATGGCGTCTTCTCCTGGTTGAAGAGAAAATTCAAAAACAAATAGAAAAATGGCTATCAGTCGAATTGACTGATAGCCATTTATTTTTGGTGAATGCCGAGCTACGTTTATTCGTGCTTGAGATAGTAGGTGTTCTTGACTTTGATGACTTTGACTTCCTTCATATCCGGATCGACGGTGAAGACGGTCACAGGTCGTGTGTAGGTGTTTTTGACGGCATCGTCATTTTCATCTTTCTCTTCGATTTCGACATCGACGTTTTCTGTTCTTCTTCCTAAGAGATAGAAACGTCTCGGAAGCTCTTTGTCGCTATCGGTGACGGTGGAAAGGATGCTGGAGTAAGGGACGTCTTCTTCCTTGATTTCTCCATAGATGGTGATTTCCTTCTTTCCTTCGTCGATGGTTCCGTAATAGGTGCGGATAGCGAAGAGGGATTCCTCTGTATAGATAGTGAACTCCTGAACGTTATCTCTCTCACGATAGGTCTTTAAGAGCTTGTCTTCTCTGTTGCTGTCAGAGATAGACTTTCCAATCTTCTTGAAGAACTTAGAGAATCCGTTCTCTTTCTTCTCTTCCTTCTTCTCTTCAACTTTTTCTTCAGCCATGTTTATTTCCTCGTATTTTTCTTTCCGCTCTTGGAAGATTTCTTCTTGGAGCTCTTTTTATTATATACTTTCGTATAGTCTTTGACGTTGTTTTTCTTACCGGATTTCTTGATGAGGAGAGCAAAGATCAAGAAGATGAGGATGAGTAATGCGGCAGCGACAGCAATGATGATGATATACATCTGCCTCTTCTTCTGCTCCTCTTCTGAGAGGGTTACTTTGACATCGATCTTAAGAAGTGTCTTTTCTGTTTTATCTGTCTTGACGATGATATAGAGCGTGCATTCTCCTTCTTCCAGTGCCGTTACTTTGCCCTCATCCGTCACGGAGATGACGCTTGTGTCATCGGTGGAATAGACGATCTTCTCATTGAAGAAGAAGGCATCCTGACTCTTGAAACCAAGTTCGAAGAGGTACTCATCACCGGTTACAAGATCCATGTGATCGATGACTCCGGTATCCGGTTTGACAGAGAGAAGGATGATTTTATCCTTGATCTGAATGGATGTGGAGTGAGTGACAGTCTTGCTCTTTTCATCCGTGTAGGAATAGGTGATTGTAGTTTCACCGGCTTTCTTTGCGGTGAAAGTCTTCTTGTCAGAGGACATGGTGAGATAGCTCTCATCATAATCGACTGTAAGATCCTTTGCGCTTCCGAAACTGAGAGAGAAGGTGACGCTATCTTCTACATGAAGCTGGTATTTGCTTTCTAACTTGGAGAAATCGATGACCGCATAAGGATTGTCATCGACCGGTGCTGCTATCTCAGGCTCGCTTTCTGTCGTGGTAGCGAAGACCCAGTCAGCAAGAGAAGGAAAATCGACAAACGGGTTTCTGTTCTTCTGTACGTTCTTGTAGATGAGATTATTTCTATGGTATTCGTATTTTGAGACGGGATCCTCTTTGTTCCACTTCAGATAGAGAGAAAGGCTAGGATGATAGCCGTGGAATTTGCTTCTGTCGTATTTTCCGTCCGTCTTTTCGTCCGTGTAGCTTCCATTATCGTCGAAGACAAGACAAGGTTCTCCCTGTGTCTGTGCATCGCCGTTATCCTTAGAGTATCTTGTAGCCATATAGAGCATGGAACGTGCGATATCGCCTTTCCATTCATCTGTCGGCTCAAAAACGGTCACTCCGTTGTTGTCCTTTCCTAAGTAACCGGATACACCTGTTGTACCATCGGCGTAATAGGAATAGATTGTCTTGGAGTCAGATTTGCTTTTCACTTCACCGAAGAAGTTATCGTTATGTCCGGCGGAGTTGGTGTTTCCGTCAGCGGCGACAAGGTGATGTAAATCAGTCGGGGCGCCGGTTGCAAAAACATCTTTGCTGTTTTCGACAACTTTGAATCCGTGATTCTTTGCCCAAAGATGCTCTTTGTCAGTAGAGACTCCCTTTGGTTTTGTCTTGTTGACATAGTCTACTTTTGTCGCTCCGTCCACCGCCTTTAGAGAGGTGGAGTTGACGTTGTTGTTTGTCGCTTTGTTCTTGTCGTAATTCGCGGAACTTTCAAAGTAGAAGTTGACAAGATAATAGTCTTCTGGATTCTCTTTTCCAAACTGGAAAGTGGAAGGATCGATGCTATTAGAGATATCCCAGTTTCTGTCGGTGATCTCATACCACATGCCGACACCAGACGTGGTCGAGCTTCCATATGGGATGAAGTAGTTGTCTTCTGAGATGATGTCATAGAGATAGTTTTTCAGGTCATCTCCTTTTTTGGTGATCATCTCTGAGTAGTGGTAATAGTCTTTGATCTCATCTGTTGTGCTGTCAGAAAAGTCCATCATCTGTGTCTTGTCATAGGCTCTTCCGTCAAACTCCTGCTTATTGGCAATCGATTTGCTGTCTTCTGTTTTGAAGGAACAGAGAAGAAGGGGTAGGAATAATAGTGGTAAGTGGTTTTTATATTTCATGGTCATCTCCTTTTCGAATGGATGAAAGCAATTGTAATTCTTCAGCCATAATATTGTAAACGAAAGCACTTTATAAAGAAATCGGGATTTCTTTTTGTTACAATGAAATCATGAATAATAACCAGAAATTTTTAATCGTCTCGGATTTAGACGGTACCCTCCTTGATGATAGCAAACATATCATGGAGAAGACAGCTTCCTATCTGAAGGAGCTGAAGAGAGAAGGACATGTCATCGCCTTGGCCAGCGGTCGTCCGCCAAGAGCTATCCTTCCCTATTACGATGAATTAGGACTTGATGGACCACTTATCTCCTATAACGGAGCCTGTGTCTATGATCCTAATGACGAGGCATTCCCTCGATACGACGAATACTATAGAAAGGAAGATGTCCTCTCTTTCCTTTCTCAATTCAAAGAGGGAGAGATCATTCACTCCTTTGCGGAAAGTGAGACAAAAGTCTTCTATACCAGTCATGATGAAGAGTTCAATGAGATGTTCAATCATGATGGCATGGAGTTGATTTACGGTGATTTCAATCAGGTTCTCGATGAGGATGTCTATGCTTTTGTCTTTCAGACAAGAAAAGACTGCATTCAGAAGGTAAAAGGGACTGCACTTCCTGACGAGAGCCTTTTCTTACGCCATTGGTACAGTGTGAAGACCGTTGGAGAGTTCGGATCTTATAAAAGGAGCAAAGCGACAGGAATCTCCTTGCTTCAGAAACATTATCATATCGATAGAGCACATACGATTGCCTTCGGTGATGCGGAAAATGATGTGGAGATGCTCACCACTGCTGGTGTTCCCTTTGCGATGAAAAACGCAAACGATCATCTGAAACAGATTGTCCACAATGTCACTGTGGAAGATAACAATCATGAAGGTATCTATCTGACTCTGAAGAAGTTCTTTGAAGGAAAATAGTCATGCATCAAAAAAGCCTAGCTTCGATGAAACTAGGCTTTTCTATTAGGTCTAAAGACCCATGATTTTCTTCAGTTCGTCCGCCATCTTATCAGCTAACTTCTTACCTTCTTCCTCACTCTTACCGACGATCTCAATATAGAATTTGACCTTCGGTTCCGTTCCGGAAGGACGGATAGCTAAGAATCCGCCTTCTTCGAAGTCGAAGCGGAGGCAGTTGGTCTTATCGATGTCAGGAAGGTTCATCTCTTCGTTGACGTTCGTGTCCATATGGATGACTCTTCTGTCGAGGTAATCGAAGAGTGTTTTGACCTTTAATCCGGCTAAGGTAGTGAACGGAGTCTTTCTCAGGTTGTTGACCTCATTGTTCATTCTGGCTAAGCAATCCGCTCCGGAGAACATGACAGAGACCTGGGTGTTGACATAGTGCCCGGTCTTCTGGTCTAAGTCAGCAAGAGCGACATCCAATGTCTTTCCCTGTCTCAGATAGTATTCGCACATATCAGCGATAGCGACAATGCTCTGGAGAGAGTCCTTATCGCGGATGAAGTCGGAGAGAAGATATCCATAAGACTCTTCATATCCGAAGATGTACTTCTCGCCCTCTTCTTCGATGCGGTCAGCCATATTGCCGATGTACTTGAATCCGGTAGCGGTGGTTCTGACTTTGACGTGGTAGAAGGATGCAATCTTTGCACCCTGGCTTCCGGTGACAAAGGTATTGCAGAGGACTCCGTTGTTCGGAAGGGTTCCTCTTCTATCCATCGTGGAAAGGATGAAGTCGATAAGAAGGGCGCCTGTCTGGTTACCGGTGAAACGTTGAATCTCGCCCTTGCTGTTTAAGAAGGCAAGACCACATCGATCGGCATCAGGATCGGTGCAGAGGATGAGGTTATACTTTCCGCCATCCTTATTGAGCTTTTTCATCTGCTCGAAAGCGAGCTGATAAGCGTCATCGGTCTCAGGGTTCGGGTTTTTGGTATTGGTGAAGTCCGGATCGAAATAATCCTGGCCGGCAACGGTGGAGACTTCATATCCGGCTCCTCTAAGAGCCATAGGACCGACCTTGCAGTCGCATCCGCACTGAGGAGTGAAGACGATCTTTGTTAGTCTCTCGCCCTTGAAATAATCCTTGTAAAGGGAGGTGGTAAGTTCCTTGTTGACGAAGTCGATATCATACTGGTTGTCATCATCGAGATAGACAGTCTTTGCATAGGCCTTCTCATCGACTTTCTGATAGTCGACATGGAGTTCATCCGGAAGCTCGTTGATGGTTTTGATGATACCGTCGATGAATTCATAGACAGCCTGGCAGCCCTTTTGATCGTAGATCTTATAGCCGTTGTACTCTCTGTTGTTGTGGCTGGCTGTGATCATGACACCGGCGATGGCATTCATCTTTCTGACGGTGTAGGAAAGTTCCGGAGTCGGATGCGGATCGCGGAAGGTGTAGACCGGAATTCCCATCTCGTTGAAGATTTTGGCGGAGAGGTCACGGAACTCCTTGGAGTAATGCCTGTTGTCGAAGGAGATGGCGATACCTCTTTCTCTTACTTCATCCTTGTAGGTGGAAAGGAGGAAGTTTGCTAATCCGATTGCGGCCTTTCTGACGGTGATGAGATTCAGTCTGGATGTACCAGGTCCTAATAATGCTCTCATGCCAGCGGTTCCGAAGTGGATGTAGGTAGAGAACATCTCTTTCTGAGTGTCCGGGCTAGCGAGTCTGATCTGCTTTTTGTCTTCTTCGCTGACAAGATCGCTGTCCAGCCATTCCTGCATTTTTGTTTTATAGTCCATAATTATGCCTCGTTAAAAATATAAACTGCACAAAATATTATAGAGATTTTATCTCTATACAACAACTAGAATGATACTTGAAATTTATCATTAATTATTTTACAAACTGAAATATTTATTCAGATGATTTCTCTTTCTTTCTGGAGAGGAATTCATCCAGTTTTTTCTCACTTTTGTCAACTTCTTCACAGATATGGAGATACTCTTCCATCTTTTTGCTGTGCTTTCCGTACTGAGAATACGCCTTAAGAAGCGGAGACTTGGATAAGTAGGCGCCTAATGCGTTAAGATCCTTTTCTTTTTTGCAGAGGAAGTAGGTAAGGTCAAAGATGTCCTGGTATTCTTTTCCTTCGTAGATGATGGTTGTCTTTTTGCTTAGGTAATATCCAAGTGAGAAATATGCGTATGGGAGATCTGTTTCGGATAGCTTCTCAAAGAAGAGAATCTTTTCATACTCTTCTTTGTTGCTTCCTTGGTAATAGATGCTCTCCATATGTTTGCTGATCAAAGAGTAGCGGAGAAGCTCTGTAAGTATCGGATTGGGATTAGGAGAAAAGGCAAGGAATGTCTCTCCTAACTGCTTGTAATTGTCAAAGCAGAATCCTTTGATTCGTAAGGACATGAATGGATTCAGGATATAGCTTGCTTTGAAGACAAAGACATCATCCGGAAGGGAGAGTAAGGATAGTTTTACAATCTTCTCGTATTTTGCTTCATCCTCTTTTCGGATGAAGGAGAGAAGTTCCTCTTTTCTCAGTTCCTTAGCGAAATAATCGCTGGACTGATAGATATCCAGTG
This sequence comes from bacterium, assembly GCA_963621825.1. Lineage (GTDB taxonomy): Bacteria > Bacillota_I > Bacilli_A > RFN20 > CAG-288 > Enterosoma. Next base: position 89,538 of record CAVFFP010000002.1, on the reverse strand, counting down.
CAAGATGGAAGATGTCCTGATATTCTTTTCCGTTGATTTCCATAATTAAATCGAGGTCTGAAAGACCATTCCTATGACATAGATGATAATCGAAAACGCCGCCATAAGATAGGCGAGTGTTCCAAAGGCGAAGAGGAGGAAGTGCAGTATCTGGTAAGGCTTTTTCTTCTTCAGCTCATCGGATGTGATGACTTTCTCGATGTCGACATAACTCGATGAGAGCTTGGAAAAGTCTTTGATATCGTTCTTCAGAAGAATCTTATTGTTGATAGCACCGCAGATGTAGTTGTAGAGTTCTTCCTTTTTGCTTTGGATATCCTCATATACTTTGTTGACATTCCTCTTTAAGAATCGTCTTGCGTAGTTGTAAGGCTCTGATATGACGGACTTGTAACAGTGGAAGAGCATGAAAAAGATGTCGTAGAGTAAGACAAATAATGGGAAAAGGATCCAGATATAGGACATGACTTTGCCATTATTCGAGTAGAGACAGGCACGGAACTCCTCAAAAGGATAAACGATGAGTAGGAAAAGACAGATATGCAATAGGACAAAGGATGCGTATTCGACAATGCGCCAAAAGGCTTCTTTTTTGTCGTCTCCTTTGGAAAAAGCACGTTTTTTGACGATATCCATGGATTTGGAGACCAATTGGTTCATGTCGTTCAGATAATAGTCCAACTGATTGTTGATTTCTTCTTTCTTTTCTTCTAACGGGATAGTCTCATCTGAAATCCAGTCGTTCAGACTCTTTTCCTGCCCTTGGATATCAAAGATGAGCTCTCCGATAGTCGTGACATCTCCGCTGTATCTCGGGTTGATGGCAAAGGGATTGAGATAATATTCCGGGAAGGAATGCAAGGCGAGATAATTCAGCGTGTTCTCTAAAATGAAGACGTCCTTTAATGTCTTGGGGTCTTTATCGAGTGAGGAGAATAATTCACAGATCTGCTGCGCTTTTTCTCCTAAATGGTTCTTTGCACTCAGCACATTGATGGTGATGACCTGATAGGTACCGGAAGAGAGCAGTCTATCTCGGTACTCGAAAGCATAGTTGGTGCAGTCCCAACCGCTCTCTTCCGCTAGAAAATAAAACTTGAGATAGTCTTCCATCCTATACCTCGATACGATAAATCAGATTGAAGAGAAATGACAGGAATCCGTCCGGAAAAGGAAGAATCTGTCTGATGGATGCTAAAAAGGCAAACGCCATTCCATAAGTGGAGAAAAAGAAGAGAAGGACACTGAAGATTCTAGTGACGGTCTTAATCGGCTTATGGATGTTCGGATTGCTTCCGATATAGAGAAACTTCATCGGAATGTAGAAGAGGAAATAGCAGAGGAAGTAGAAGAAGAGATAGGTAAAGGAGACAGATAGATGGATGATCTCACTCTGATTCAGCTCTTTGTAACCGTAAAAGATCCATCTCCACATCGGAAGAAATGCAGTTCCGATCTTCTCATTGATTTCATAGTTAGGAAAGGAAATATCGATCAAAACTAGAAGAAGAACGAGAACAAGAGACGGAAAGGCACAGAAAAGGTAAAGCTCTAATCGATTCTTGGATAGAAAGAATGCAGGTATGAGGAAGAGAGGAAGCAAAAGCAAAAGCAGAATCGAAAGAGTCATTTCACTGAATCCTTGCGATGGAACTGAGTATTTTCTGCTCCTTCTCAGGAAGAGCAGAGGTGAACTCTTTGCCAGAGAGATACGATAAGACGCCATCAATCTTATCAAATTTGAAATAGGAGGCATGGAGGAACTGATTCTTCAGCCCGTACATCCTCTCGAAGTTATCGTTGACTTTGAAATCTCCGTATTTGCTGTCTCCGACAATCGGATGTCCAATTGCCGCGAAGTGGACACGGAGCTGATGTGTTCTTCCGGTGAGTAATTCCGCTTCGACGAGCGAGAATCCGCAGGCGTAGGATTTCAGTCTGTGGAAACGGGTCAAGGCAGGCTTCGCACCTTTCTGGAGCGTTCCGACTTTGACCATCTTCTTGTCGCTGTCCTTGATGAGAGGATAGTTGATCTCTCCTCTGTCTGATGTGAAACCGCGGACTAAAAGCGTGTATCTCTTTTCAATCTGTGTTCTTTCACGGAAAAGAGTGAGAAGTTGTTGAAGAGCGGGAAGATTCTTTCCGAAGATGACGATGCCAGAAGTGTTTCTGTCAAGTCTATGGGCAGGAGAGGGTATGAATCCGGTAAGAGAGTCGGGATCCCATTCTCTTTTGTCCTTCAGATAGTTCAGAACCATGTTCTGCAATGTGATTCTCTTCTCTCCTTCATCGCCGTGGACTAAAAGTCCTTTCGGCTTATCGATGACAAGGATGTTATCATCCTCGTAGATAATTGGGAAATCAGCCTTCACAGGGCGAAGGAGTGCTTCCTTATGGAATTGGTTGAGAAGTTCCTCTTTCAGATAGATATCTACGACATCACCCTGTTTCAGGATATAGTCGATGCTTGCCTTCTTTCCGTTTACTTTGACATCCTTCTGGCGGAACATTTTGTAGAGGAAGGAGACAGGAGCGTCTTTTAACATCCTCTTTAGGAATTTGTCGATGCGTTGATTGCAATCTTTATCAGTTATTGTGTAAATCATACTAGGATTATAGCATTTTAAAGAGGTTATTTTCGATATGGCGTGAATTTTTCTTGACAAAATTTTAAAATTTTATAGAATATAACTTGCCGTTAAAAACGGGAAGCATTTGGAGCGATACTCAAGAGGCTGAAGAGGTGGGCTTGGAAAGCTCATAGACGGGTAAAACCGTGCAAGAGTTCAAATCTCTTTCGCTCCGCCATTAGCAAGAATAGGTCTGACGCAAATGTGTCAGACCTTTTTTGTTGTAAATAGGCGTTTTTTTGAACACACCGGAGTGGATAATGACAGAAACCTTAATGTCACTTCATTAAGTCTTCTATAGTGCAGTCCAGTGTCTTAGCAAGCTTATATAATGTATCTCCTTGCGCTTTCGATATATCTAGTTTTCCTTGTTCATAAGCCTTTATCACTCTTAATGAGACATGGCTGATTTTTGCTAATTCGGATTGGCTTAGATTTCTTTTCTTTCGCCATTGCTTCAGTGCACATTCTTCTGGAAACTGCTTTTGAATCAGTTGAACAGTTTCTGTTATATCCATTTCATGGTATGGAAAATAATTAAGAAGCAGCTTGCTGCACGGATATGCATTGATGATTTCAGCGAAGGATTTACAGGTGTACCACTGAGTATAGGCAAGAACCCATCCTACCCAATATTCGGGCGAAGCGAACATGTTCTGCTCTGTTTCTTCTGGTTGTTTATTCAGTACAAGACCTAATAACTCATTTGCGGATTTTCCAGCAATATAAATAGGGTCTCCTTTTTCAAAAGCATTGCTGATCGGACTATTGATAAACTTTTTTGCGAATTCATCAACCGTCATTTTTTCATGGAATACAGACAGTTCAAACATGGATGCAAGTTTATTCTGAACCATATCGAGATAATACTCATCGTATGCGTGGATCATTGTCTTTGATTCCTCCCTTTATGATTTCAATCAGATACAAGGCGTTTGGATTGAATGTTCCTCTTTTATCCGATAAAAACTCCAATCTTGCTTTTTCGTTTCTTTGCTTGCGTAGCGGATAGTAAATATCAGCAGTAGCTATTTCATATCCGATGAATTTAAGACTGTCAAATGCTTTCTGACTCTTGAGGACAATCTGTTCCCCAAGATTACCAAACTTAAGTGCTTCTGCCAGTCTTTGACATGAAATCGTATTATTCAAAAAGGATTCAGCATAGGAAAAGTAGGAATCATCCGCACGATAACCGAGGATGATGTCATAATCTTCATAAGGAATAGAAAAGTTGTCTATCAGATATTTTCTTCCGACTTTGCTGATATCGCTTTTCAGTGTGAAAACTCGATTCGTTAAAAGTATGGTTATCCAATGAAGGATGTTGTATTTGGAATCAGATAAATCAAGACAGGTAAGTCCGTTTGTGTCTAGCTCATACTTGTTTGCGTAACCATCTGTTAAGTCAGTCACACCCCACTCTTTTGCAAGATCGATGTTTTCAGTGCAATAAAAGCCAAGCCCGTAATCGTTTTTCGGATTTCCGTATCCGAACATAGGACTTTCAATAATGTTGCTAGAACCATGATAGATAATGAATCGCTTTTCCATTGTAGGCCTCCTTTTAATCAAAACTATAACATTACAATGTCCTAATTTCAATTTAAAAGAGCTTTTTAATGGCATCGATATTCATGAATGTGCTCACAGTTGCACAGAAATCAGAGCGGGATGCTTTGGAATTATGTGTACCCTTTGTTAAGGACACAATGAAAAAAGGTACACATTAAGATAGTGTTTCGTTATTTGTTTCTGTGCTGAAATCCGATGCTAAAAATCGAGAGAATCGTAATTCAATAGGAAGTCAAATAAATCGATAATCATAAATCCGGATTCATCTCTTCTGACGGGGAGAGAATCTTTTGTGATGATAATCTTTTTAAATGAGTCACCGATATAGCTTAGACTTTTCTTTTCACGGATTAGAGTCTCGGTATCGTTGATGTTCAGACAAGACTGAATATAGTATTTTTTATCTCCGTTTGTGGCGACAAAATCTACTTCCAACGATTTCTTCACGTAGATTTTCTTTCCGTTCTTGTCTAGCCTGTCACTTGCCTCATTAATGTCGATTTCTCCGATATGTACCTGGAAGTTTCTATATCGTAACTCGTTATATATGACATTCTCCATCAGATGGGTCTCTTCAATCTGTCTATAATCAGTGACTGCGTTTCTGACACCGATATCCTCAAAATATACTTTATATGGTGTGTTGATATATGCTTTCCCTTTAATATCATATTTGAGTGCCTTTGAAATTACAAAAGCATCTTGAAAATCATCGATGTAATTGTTGATAGTATCATTCGCTATTTTTACGCTTTTGATCGATTTGAATGTTCTTTCAAGTTTGGTTGGACTTGTGGGACTTCCAATGGAAGAGGCTAAAACCGAAAACAGCTCTTTCAAAGTGTCTACATTCTTTACATTTTTTCTTCCGATGATGTCTTTTAAATAGACTTCATAAGCTATTTCTGAAAGGAAAGATTGCCTATCTTTTGGGGATTGTTTATATACAATTGGTATTCCACCCGTGACGAGATAGGTTTTCCAAGCTTCTGTAGCGTTCATATCAAAGCCTGTCATGAACTCCGAGAAGGAAAGAGGTAAGACATGGATGGAAGATTTTCTTCCTCTGAACTTGGTTTCTATTTCACTAGATAACAATTGTGAATTGCTTCCTGTGACATAGACATCATAATTCTCATGGGTTAAGAAACCATTTAAAGTTCCGACAAACGAATCAAGAATCTGTATTTCATCAAGAAGCAGATAATAATCTGTGTTGTCAGTTAGAATATCTTTGATATAGGCTCTGAACTTTTTAGAGTTTACGGTATATAAATCATTCTTAGTCTTTATCTTGGTAGGTTCATCCGGGTAGTATTTTTCTAATTTATCAATGTCTTCGTCGTTGTCAAACGAAAAACGGATAATAGAACTTTCTGGGACACCTAAAGATAATAACTTTCGATAGAAAATAGTATTCATCAGGTATGATTTTCCACTTCTTCTTGCACCGGTAATGACTTTGATCAATGAATTATTCTTTTTGTCCAATAATTCTTCTATGTATTTGTTTCTTTGGAACTCCATAGTGTCACCTCACTCGATTTTTTTTAAAGTCTTTGTTTTTTGTCGAGTAGATTATACCATCATTCTTATATTAAGTGAATATAATTCGATTTTTCTCAAAGTCTTTGATTTTTGTCGAGTGGACTATCGATATAATGTGTACCCTTTGTCAATGACACATTGAAAAAAGGTACATAACATAAGTCTTTGAGTTCTTCAATGTCTTTTTTCAAAGCGAGGAAAGCAGGAAAGAAGACTCGCTGACTCGATTGAATGCGGAATAATGGTCGTGCGATTTTGTACAGCTAGTGTGTTTTTGTCTGATTTTTACGAATGCACGCCCCTATCTTATCAAGTTGTTTTTCTGGTAAAGCGCTTTTATGGGAAGCGTTAACATATTTTTGATTCTTGGGTGTTGTATTACAATAGAAAGGTTTGAAAATTCAACACTAAGGTAAAAATTAGATATGACAGATTTAGCACCGACAATATTATTTTATATCAATCTTATATTAGGAATCGTATTCCTGCTTGTATACTTCATGCAGAATGTTCACTTATTAGTCGGAACATTCACAAAGCATAAGAAGTTCAAGAAAGCAAAGAAGCTTCATAAGTACGGCTTCATGATCGCTGCAAGAAATGAAGAGATCGTCATCGGAAACTTGATCGACAGCATCTATGCTCAGGATTATCCTCGTGAACTCATTCAGGTCTTCGTTGTTGCTGATAACTCCACAGACCGTACCGCTGATATCGCAAGAGAACATGGAGCTATTGTCTTCGAAAGAAAAGACGCCCTTCATAAGGGAAAGAGCTATGCGATGGACTACATGATCAAAAAGATTATCCAGGAGAAAGAATATGATGATATCGAAGCATACTTTGTCTTCGATGCGGACAATATTCTTTCCAAAGACTATCTCAGTCATATGAATGATGTCTTTGATTCCGGCTATGAGGTATCTACCTCCTTCCGTGATTCCAAAAACTTCGATTCTACTCTTGCTTCCGCTTCCTCTTCTCTTATCTTCTACCGTGAATGTCTCTTAGTCCATCATTCCAGACAGAATCTTAATCTCTCTACCTTCATCTCTGGTACAGGATACTTCATCTCTTCCCGTATCATCAAAGAGTTAGGCGGATGGAACTTCAACACCTTGACTGAGGATATCGAGTTCTCCTGCTACTGTGCCAAGAATAACATCAAGATCGGATACAACCAGGAAGCTGTCTTCTATGATGAACAGCCGAATAAATTCCGTGTCTCAGATAAACAGAGGTTCCGTTGGTCCAAAGGCTGTCATCAGTGCTTCGCTTTATATGGAAAAGACTTATTGAAGAACACCTTCGGATTCAAGAAGAGAAAATTCACAAGCCGTCTTTCTTCCTTTGAAATGTTCGTCCATGTCTGTCCGTTCCCGATCATTGCTACTGCATGGTTCATCATCAATATTTGTCTGCATAGCATGTTCTATTCTATGGGTATGGAGACATTGGATGCTTTCAGAGCTTTGACACTGACTGCTACAGCAATCGAACTTGTCTCCTTATTCGGTATTGCATATATCCACGCTATTGTCACGATGATCAAATACGGAAAACATATCCGTGCCAAGTGGACAAAGAAAGTAGCCTCTGTTCTTGTCTTCCCCTTCTTTGTTTCCATGTTCATTCCTCTCTCCTTTATCGCCTTATTTAAGAAAGATGTCCAGTGGACACCGATTGTCCATAATGAGAACATCACCATCAAGGACTTAGAAAAAGCAAACGCAAAGTAAACTGATCGCCTTCTGTATGCTTACTCCATATGGAAGGTGATTTTCTTTTCGTGACAAGTGTAAAGCAATCCATTATAATTTTCCTAACAAGGAGAAACAGACTATGGATTTGTTCAAAGGGAAGACGATTCTGATCACAGGTGCAGGAAGAGCAGTTTTAAGCGATGGCAGATGCGGTTCCATCGGATATGGAATTGCAACCGCCTTTGCAAAAGAAGGTGCAAATTTAGTCATCACAGGAAGAAATGTCGAAAAGCTCAATGCCGCTAAGGAAGAACTAGAAAGAAAGTATCATGTCATGGTTCTTACTCTTCAGGCTGATGTCAGCGAGAAGAATGATAATGAGAAGATGGTGAATGATGTCGTTAAGAAAGCCGTGGAGACATTCGGAGGAATTGACGTCCTCATCAATAACGCACAGGCTAGTGCATCCGGTGTTCCGCTTGCCACACAGACAACGGAGCAGTTCAATCTCGCTCTCTATTCTGGATTATATGCGGCCTTCTACTACATGAAGGCATGCTATCCTTATCTGAAGGAGAAGAAGGGAAGCGTCATCAACTTTGCTAGCGGAGCAGGTTTATTTGGTAACTATGGTCAGTGCTCCTACGCTGCTGCTAAGGAAGGTATTCGCGGATTATCCAGAGTTGCTGCGACAGAGTGGGCAAAGGACGGAATCAATGTCAATGTCATCTGCCCTCTTGCATGGACAAGTCAGCTTGAGAACTTCGAGAAAGCATATCCGGAAGCCTATAAGGCCAATGTCCATGTTCCGCCGATGGGACACTTTGGAGATTCGGAGACCGAAATCGGAAGAGTCTGTGTCATGCTCTCTACTCCGGATTTCAAATATCTTACCGGTGAGACTCTCACATTAGAAGGTGGATTAGGACTTCGTCCTTAAGCATATTTCAGCAGAAACAGTCAGGAAGAGGTTATACTCTTCCTGATTTTATTATTAGGAGGGTATATGATTGCAATCGGTAACCATGTCTCTATCTCTTTAGGATATAAGGGGATGCTAGAGAAGGAAAAGGAATTGGGCGGAAATACGTTTGCCTTTTTTACACGGAATCCACGCTCTTATAAAGAGAAGAGCTATTCTCTTTCGGATGTTGATGCTTTGAAAAAAAGATTAGAGGAAGAATCCTTCTTTCCATTAGTTGCCCATATGCCTTATACGATGAATCTCTGCTCATTCAGAGAAGATATCAGAGAAGTATCCCTTCGTGTCTTAAAAGAGGATGTCCTCTTTATGAATAGATTAAAAGGAAACTATCTGAACTTCCATCCCGGAAGCAGGCAGGATCAGGATATCGAAACGGCTATTTCTCAGATAGCGAGTGCCTTAGATGAGGTGCTTCCTCTTGCTACGGATACGACTCTGTTATTAGAGACGATGGCAGGAAAAGGAAGTGAAGTAGGTAGAACTTTTCAAGAACTGAAAGCAATCATTGATAAGGTGAAAGATTCCTCTCGTTTAGGAGTCTGTCTGGATACCTGTCATGTCTTTGACGCGGGCTATGATATCAAGAGTCATCTCGATGATGTATTAGATGAATTCGACAAAGTTATCGGACTAGATAGACTGAAAGCAATTCATCTCAATGATACGAAGAATGTATTAGGTTCCCACAAGGATAGACATGAGAGATTAGGCTTTGGAAATTTAGGATATGATACGATAAAAAGAATCATTCAGCATCCGAAATTACAGAATCTCCCCTTTATCTTAGAGACTCCGAATGAGGATGAAGGATATAAAAGAGAGATTCAGTTTGTCAAAGAGAATATTGTGAAATAAGACTTATCTTCGTCTCTCTTCTGCCTTTAATGAGGAAGGAAGTCTTTTGATAATAATCTTATCGAATAAGGCGATAAAGTAACCGGTGAGCATGCTCATTGGACCTAATACGATAAGATAGAGGAAGATATAGAAGGAAGAGAAGAAAAGGGCATAGACAAATAACTGACCAAGAGCATGAAATACGCTTCCATAGATGGAGACCGTATAGATAGACGGCTTGATTGCTTTATACAAAAGGATAGAGATAAGACTCGATAGTATCGTTCCTCCTAGTGACATCAGGAAGGTGACTCCGAATCCGGAAGTCAAAGTAGCGACAAGAAGCGTCTTGGATATCATGACAAAGAGGAAAGAGAAAACTCCGTAATAGTAAAGCGTAAATAGAGTGACAAGATTTGCTAAACCTAGTCGAAAACCAGGTATCGGCAAAAAAGAAGGGATGATAGAGTCGATATAGTGGAGACTAAAGGACATGGCGATGAACAAGGCTAATACCACCATCTTTTTCACTGTGATCTTTTTCATGCGTCAAACTCCGGGAATCCATTCTCGATGATCATTGCCTGGAAGTGATTAGGAAGACAGACTAAAGGGGTATAGGAAGTATAGATCCTTCCTAATTTGCTGCAGGTATGATCGTTACAGGATACATCCTCTTTCTTGATCTGTATCGATTTATCCGAATAGAGAGTAAGAGTGATACTGCCATCTATAAAGGAGAAATCACCTTCTAATCCGTAGGACTTTCCGTCTTCGTTATAGAACGTGATCTCTTTGCTTCCGCTTTCTGGAAAGGAGAAGGCAGTTTTATGTGTCTCTTTATCATAGAGAAGATGACTATCGTATTTGATGTTGACATATCTTTCCGTTCCCTTCGGAAGAAGAAGGAAAGTAGTCACGATAATGGAAATGACAAGAATCAAAAGAAGGGAAAGAAGAGGAATATCCTTCCAAGGGGTAAAACGAGGTAAACGAGTATCATTCTTTGTGTTTTCCATGTGAAATATTATAACTTCTTAATTGTTAGAATTGGTATAATTCTACTTAAGTCTATTCATGAGGTGCTATATGTCAGACAAAGCAAAAATCATTCCTATTCTATTCATCACACTCTCTTCTCTTACTTCCTGCAAAGAGAGTGAACTCGTCGATACGATAGAAGTTCCGTCTATCTATGCTGGTGGCGGAGAAATCCGCGTCATCGATGCGGATTTCGTCTCTCCCTTTGATACCTCTATCACAGGATCTCTTTACTATTATCAGAACGACTATACGGAGAGTCAGATCAAGGATATAGAGGATACTTTCAAAAACGATTTTGTCCTCTATCATGCTCTTTCTGACCGTCATTATTCCTACTTCTATAATGACACACAGGAAGTCATCACTAATATCAAAACCATCAATGATAGTTATGGAAATGAGGAAGAGATCACACTGCATCCTTATCTCTATAACCTATTGAAGACAAGCTATGAGTTCTCCTTGAACTCCAATGGCAAGTTCAATCTCTTCTTAGGTACCTTAAATGACATCTACGAGACGAAACTCGATACTGTAAGAGAAGATGTCAATCAGTCTACTTTGGACTCCGTATTTGAGTATTCGACAAATCTCTATTTCTCTCATTTCAGTGAAACAGAGATGAGTGAAATCAGTGAAACCGTAAAAACAATACCTCAGAATAAATCGGAGATGGAAGGTCTACTTACCTTCGATGACACGAAGTATTCTGTCGTATTCCACAAATACGAAAAAGCGGATAAACTGTCGATATCCTTAGGCGGAAACGCCAAAGGATTCGCAACGGAATATGTCGCAAAAGAACTGAAGGAAAAATATCCGGACATCTCCTTTTTGATCAATTCCGGATACTCCTCTATCAAGACTATCGGCACAAGGCCGGATAGCAATGAATGGAAGATCAGATATGATAACCCTAGCTATTATGAGCAGGCTTTAAGCCGTGAGAACCCCTATTACAAAAACGAAGTGAAGATTCAGTGGACCGGCTCCTTTGATCTCTCTACCTCTGGATACTACAATCAGTATTTCTATGAATATGATAAAAATGAGAACACCTTTTTAAGAAGGATGCATATCCTGAATGCAAGTGACGGATATTCTTCTTCCTTCTTCGATCAGGTCTCTGTCATTATGGATGACTCCTCTCTTGCTGATATGTATACGACTGCTTTGATGAATACGTATAGTGTAGAGGAAGCATACTCATTATTTGAAAGTCTGAATCAGATTTATCAGAAAGATGACGTCTCTCTTCTTCTCTGCTATAAGGCAAAGAAAGATAGTCTTGATCATTACTCTTATTCCTTGGATGACTATGATACGTTATCCTCTTCTCATCTTCCTATCTCTACCTTATCAGATGGCAGTGAGTATCAGGGAGACTACTCTACGTTATCTAGTTCTGATTTAAAGGATGTGAAGTCAAAATATAATCCATCCTTCAGAGAAGTCTATCTAATGAATGATACTCTTTATTCTAAGGCAAGCCTGATGACAGAAAAAGAGATCGGACAGACAGGGAAAACGAGACTCGCTGTTATTGAGAAGATATCTGTCTAACCTATGAAACAGTCTGTTTATGTTGTAGAATATTCTTGCTACAAGGGGGTTAATTTATGAATCCAGGAATGATTGTCGGAATTATATTAGTAGTCTTTTTCTTTATCGTTATCATCATACTGTTAAGCGGCATCCGTATCGTAAGACAGACAGAACAGTACGTCATTGAACGATTAGGTGTCTTCCGTTCCGTCTGGGATGTCGGTGTTCACTATCTTCTTCCCTTCATCGACCGTATCGAAGAGAAGGTATCCTTAAAGGAACAGATTTATGATTTCCCTCCACAGCCTGTCATCACCAAGGATAATGTCACCATGCAGATTGATACCGTCGTCTTCTTCTATGTCACCGATGCTAAGTTATACGCTTATGGTGTCGAAGATCCTATCGCCGGTATCCAGGCTCTCTCTTCTACCACATTAAGAAACATCATCGGTGATCTGGATTTAGATGACACATTAACTAGTCGTGACATCATCAACAATAAGATGAGAAACATTCTCGATGAGGCAACCGATCCCTGGGGCATCAAAGTCACCAGAGTCGAAGTCAAGAACATCCTTCCTCCACGCGATATTCAGGAAGCGATGGAGAAGCAGATGAGAGCTGAACGAGAGAAGAGAGAAAAGATCTTGATCGCAGAAGGTGAAAAGACCTCTGCCATCACCATCGCAGAAGGTAAGAAAGAGTCGATGATCCTTAACGCTGAAGCAGAGAAGCAGGCAAAAATCAAAGCAGCGGAAGCCGAAGCGGAGTCTATCCTCAAAGTCAAAAAGGCACAGGCAGACGGTGAACTGATGATCCGTGAAGCCGAAGCCAAAGGTATCGAATTGATCAATAACTCTTCACCGAGCAAAGAAGCCATCACCTTACGCTCTTTTGAAACCTTATCAAAAGTCGCAGACGGAAAAGCAACGAAGATCATCGTTCCTAGCAATCTTCAGGACTTATCCAGCTATCTAGTCGCCGGCAAAGAAATTCTGAAAGAAGAGAAGGTTGAAGAAGAAAAGAAAGAAGAGAAGAAAGTCGAAACACCTATTGCTGAAGAACCAAAGTTGGAAGTGAAGAAAAGACCGAACGAAAACGTACCTCACGTTTTCAAACCACATCCGTAAATCATCTGAATAAATTTAACTGCTATCCTGTTGGATGGCAGTTTTTCGTTCCATAAAAAAGAGGTCATAGGCATTGCCTATGACCTCATAATAATAGATGAATTAAGCGTCGGCTTCGACTTTCTCGACGTGGACTTCAACGTATTGTCCGACGTAGTTCTTTGGCGTCATCTTGAAGTAGTAGGTGTGACCTGCTTCCAAAGTGACTTCGACATAGTAATCATATTTATTATTGGAATGACCGGCATGATCGTCTTCTTCCTTAGAAATGAGAGAAGAAGTTGTACTCTTTGCGTTATCGATTCCGTCATAGATGCCATAGAGCTTAGGGTCGGCAGTTGATGTGCCTTCAGAGGAAGAGTAGAACTTGTAGGTTCCGCTTTCTGTACAGACAAACTTGAACCAATACTCATCATAGTCTCTGGAAGTGCCGTTATTTGTCATTGTATAGTTTCCGTTGCTGTCAAGGCTTAAGGCAAGAGCAGCGCTAGAACCATCAGCAGGGAGTTCTTCGACAGAAGGAGTGACAGAGAGAGTTGCAGCAGTATCGCTTAAGACGATGTTCTTCAAGACGAGGTAGTATGTCTTAGAAGTATCCATCTTCTTTGTTCCGAAGGATGCGGATTCTGCTTCCGTAACTTTACCGTAATCGGTTGTGGTTCCAAGGGCAGAAGTAGGAACGATAGACCAGTCGAAGGAGATGTTACCAGCACTAGGAGCAAAGGTGAACTTGGAATAGACACCATCTGTAGAAGTGCTTGTGAACTCGAAGACCATAGAATCGCATTCGCTTGTAAGAGAGACATCTCTTGCAGTGACATCAGAGCCGATGACAAGGTCGGAGAGATCACCTAATGCAATTCCATCCGGAGTTACAGACTTAAGTGTAAGACCAGTCTGAGCAACACTTGTCTCAACATAGAAGTAGTAGGTAGATGTTCCGCTTGTGGTGACATAGAAGGACATGGAGTTGTTCTGAGAGTTCTGGACACTTGTGCTTGTTCCGTTGTAGCACTTGAAGGAGGCGGTGTTATCAGCGCTGAGTCCATCGACATAGAGTGTGAAGTATCCGTCCTGTGTTGCATCATACTTGAACCATTTTCCGGATGTCTTGCTATCGAAGTCGAAATCATCGAAGCTTCCGTCCTCATTGACAGTCAAGTCATAGGCGATAGTTCTTAAGTCACCGGTTTCTCTTTCAACAGCTTTGAAAGTGAAGCTGCTGGCTGTAGAAATCGAGGAGGTGGTGTTATAGCTGACTTCAACGACATAGGTCTTATCCGCTTCTAAGGGAATAGTAGCCTCAACAGAGCCACCGTAGCTTGTAGAACTCCATCCATAAGAACTAGAAGATGTTCCGGTTTCTGTTGCAACGGCAAGTACTTCACTATCGCTATAGGATGTGGCATCGCTGTTGAAGACACGGATCTTCTTAGCATAGTCTTTGGAGCCACCGTTTAAGATAAGTCCATAATTGGCATTTTTGCTAGGTGTGACAGTGTAGTATCTCTGATTGAATCCGGAGACGGTGATTGTCTCTTCGCTTCCGTCCATCGGAAGTGCAGTAGCAGTAGAAGGCTTGTAGTTGGCGGGCATGTCACCGACATAGACGGACATGAACTTACTATCTGTGATGGTGCTATTGGAAGTGTAGCAATAGATGTAGTAGGTCGTTCCAGCGACAAGGTCGACATCACCGATGTAAGTCGACCCGGAAAGTTCGGTATCCTTGACGTAAGTTCCGTTATCGTAATGATAGACGATGATAGTTCCATAGAAGTAACCGGTCAGAATCTTTCTGGCGCAGTATTCTTTGCTCTCTGTTGCAGTGAAGGACAATGTTTCAAACGGCATTGCATCTTCATCGGCGTTGGATTTGAGAGTTTCACCGACAGTGTATGCTCTTGCATCGCTCTCATAGTCGCCTTCGACAGTGGTAAGAGAGAGGTCTAAACTGAATTCGGCATCCTCAGAGCTTAATGTGCTGCTATATCCAGCAGTGACAGCGATATAGACAGTTTCACCTGGTTCGAGTAAGATTGTCTTATCATCATAGGTACCGCCGAATACCTTGTAAGAAGCGGCTTTTTCCGGAGAATAAGTAGTGGTTTGGTAGGCTGTTCTTGTTGTCTTATCAGAATTGTAGACAGTGAACATGTAGTCGTTCGAAGAGGAAGAACCGTTAAGTTTGACATTGCTGCCTTTGACATAGTAGAGGTCCTTGTTTGCATCGGTAGGAGCAGTGACCTTGAAGTAGAAAGTCTGAATATCATGAGTGAGAGTGACATTGTAGCTATCGCCATTGACGACAAGGTCAAGAGCAGTGTTGATATCACTGCCAGCCGGATAATTTTCGAACTTGGCATAGAGATCAACCGTCTTTGTCTCTTCTCCGTCATCGACATCCAGGATGGTGTCAAAGTCATATTCGGAATTGAACTCAGAATCGCTGTACCAGCCCTTGAATACCTGACCGGTCTTCTTCGGCTTACCAGGATTCTTGACGGCATGTCCGGCGATGATGCTAGTGGTGTAAAGGTCATCTGTGGTGTCTGTATCACCGCTTAAAGTACCACCGCTGAGATGGAAGTTGATGGTGACAAGCTTGGAGTCAGAGCAGAGAACATTGTCGATGAAAAGACCGTTGTTCTTGTTATCTTCTGTCTTCAAAGCGTTCCATTCAGCTGTCGTTCCTTCATAAACGACTTTGTTGACTGTGTTGGAAGTGGAAATGAGATACTTCGGAAGACTCTGAACATTCTTGGAGACATAGATTGTATCCATATTCCAAGTGATACAAGAGAAACTGGTGTTCTCATAATTCGTTGCGTTGTAGTAAAGAGTGGTGAAGTGATCACCATAGCCACCGAAAGCATTCGCCGCTTCGATTGTCTTTAAGTCGCGTGGGAAAGTCATGCTCTTAAGAACGTTATCGCTATAGAAAGCATATTTTCCGATGAACTGAATGGTATCCGGAAGTGTGATGTTTGTCAAAGACTTGCAGCTTTCAAAGGCACCATTGCTTCCTGAACCGCCACGGACATTCAAAGCAATTACGTCACCGATTTTTGTGGCGACAAATCCGTCGAATGTTGCGTAATAAGGAGCGACAACTGCATCCGTGATATCGGTAGAAGAACGGATAGCAGAATAGGTTCCCTCTACAGTAGGATATGCTTCATAAATGACGTTCTTGCTGACATCACCCTGGATACCATAGACGTTAGCAGACTGGCTTGCGCTAAGGGTATCGCCGTCAACGGTTGTAACGCTTAAGGAAACACTCAATGTAGTGAAGATGTCGCTAGTAGGGATGTTGCGGATGGTGTAGACCATGTAGTAGGTATAGTCGACAGAAATATCGCCGTCCCACTTGATGTTTGCGCTGTTGTTGACAGAAGTGTAGATATAGGAGACTTTGGAAGTAGTAGCAGCAACGACCTTACCGTTAGAGTTGGTGTAGGAATCTCTCGTGAATGTAGCACCAACTAAATTGTCATTGCCAGTGAAGGCAGCTACATAACGGATATCATAGGTGTCGTTCTGATTCTCGGTGAGGAGGACACCCATATCGCCTCTAAGAACATCCGGAGTAGTGACAATATCACCGGAACCATCGACATCATCGGCTAGTCTCTTACCGATAGGAAGAGCCATTCCGATTTCGTCTTCTTTTCCGACGACAATGTCTTTATCGATGGAAAAGTTTTCAGTTGTTGCAGAATCATCACTTCCTTCATTAGAGCAGCTGAAGAGAGTGACAGAGGAAACAGAAAGCAAAGCAATCAATGATAAAAGGGTAAGTTTATTCTTTCTCATAATCGTTATCCTCCTTATTCACCGTCACCGGTATCACCGGTGTCTTCGGAATCGCCAGTGTCACCGTCATCGCTTCCGTGATCGAAATCTTCGCCGTTACCATCCCATTCACCGGCTTCTCCGCCAGTATGGAAAGCCTTCTTGACAGGAGTGACTCCTAAGTCAGAGGTTCCGAAATCATAGAACTGATAACTTAAAACGATATTGGAAGTATCTAAAGAGCCATCGCTCTTCAAACCGCAGATAGAACCGACAAGTGTATAGGTGATTTTACCTGTCTCCTCATCTGTCTCGGCAAGCGGAATGAGCATGCTGATCGGTGTTTCGCTGATGCTAGCATAGGCGTTGGTGACTTGTTTGAGAGTCAAAGCGGATAAAGAGATAGCGAACTCTGTCCAGGCATCCACTGTCTCACCCTCTTTCGGTAAGGTGGCAAAGTAATCGCAATCATACTTTGTACTGTGCATAACGAAGGTGTAATCGGTGCTACTAAGAGCCTCGGTTCCATCATAAGAATCTAAGACAGCTTCTTTTGTGTAAGCGACACCGTCGCTGTCTTTCAGATTCTCGCCTTCATAGTAGTAGATTTCGGTTGCGGATCGGATGTCGGTCAGATAGACAAGATCATCGTCGAAGCAGAAGATCGCTTCGCCTTCTGATCCGGTGTAGCCGCTATTCTCATACATATAGATAAGGCTGTCCGAAACGAGAAGACCGGATTCTCCATTTGTGACAAGTCCGCAGTCATAAGCAGCGGTGTAGTTATCCTTGACCGGGAATAAAGAAGCATCGAAAGTAGGAGCGACGATAGTGAGATCAAAGGTTCCCATCTTGTAAGGAGCATCATTCATGCAGGCGGTGACTTTGACATTGCCAATTGCTAAGGCGGTGACAAGTCCGGTGTCATAATCGATAGTAGCGATGCTTTCATCATCGACCATCCAGTTGACAGTCAAGGAAGCATCTGCTTCTCCATCAACAGAGACAAGAGCACTCAATGTCTGTGTTCTTCCGATAGCCATGGAGGCATCGCCTGAGATAGCGACAGTGTACTCTGTTACATGAACACTGCTGGAAGTGCCATCTGTGCTTCCGGTTGTGGCGGTATCCGATGATGTTTTGTCCGAGCATCCTGCCAAGGTCATCAATGTTACCAAAGGAAGCAATAAGATTGATTTTTTCATAATGTATTTCCTTTCTTTTCTATTTAAATCAAGCTAGAAACTAGTCTGGATTTAACTTAGGGGAAGGACTAGCCAAAAGGCTAGTCCATTTTCAGATTGTTTTCTTCAATGTACGTATCGACAAAATCGACTTTTGTTGTACCGAAATCGGTGAAGGTGTATTCGAAGTACTGCATCTGATCATCTCCGACATAGAGGTCGAAAGTGCAGACGCATTTGGAATCTTCCTCATCCATATCCATCTTGACGACAAGTCTCTCTGCATTCATTCCTAAGTATTCAAGGGAATCTCCGAGATTGAAGTTCTTGACGAAGTCGTTCAAGGTAGAGGTATCGGTATAGGTGATCTCCGTATCTTCCTCATTGACGCTTCCGTTCTGGAAGTTGTTGAGGCAGAGCATGCGGTTGGGGTAATTCATGACATAGGAGATATCCGTATAGACCTGAGTGAAAGCGGACTGTGCGTAATAGGGATTGCTTGGATCCTGTCTAGTGACAAGCTGGAAGTTATCATTGAATCCGTAGAAGAGATAGCATCCGATGAAGACAAGAGGAGAACCACCATAGTTCATGACCTTGTTGTTAATAGCAAGATATCCTCTGTCACCATACTGGGCGACAGTAGAAGGATCTTTTTCCTTGTAGTCGTCTGTGAAGCGGATGAAGTAGTACTGGTTGGTGAAGAAGTCGAACTGATCATAGACACCGTCGACATCCAAATCACGATACTGGGTGTAATTCTTGTTGGCGAAGAGCTTTCTCAGTCTTTTTTCGTTGTCGCTAGGAGTGTAGGCGGGCTGAGGATCGGCTAAGAAGTCTTCCAAGTAGGTAGTCTGTGCTTTTCCGAAGTTCTGGATGGCACCGACATAATAGTAGACTTCACCTTCACCTGGTTCTTCACCAGTTCCTAACTGCATGTTGATCTTTGCGGTGAAGATGAGGTTGTTCATCACATGAGTTCCAAGGAATTCCATCTTGAAGCTTTCTAAGTAGAAGAGCGCGGTATTGGAGATGTTGAACAGATCAAGAAGAGCGAGAACGGATTTCTTCTGCCCCTTGAAATCGAGTGCGTTATCCACAACCTCGATACTAGAAGCATCGACTCCGTTAAAAGAAGGTGCAACCTGGTCGAGAGAAGTGATCTGGTTTCCTTCTTCATCTGTGAGAAGCTCAGAACGGGTCAATACATCGCTTTCGAAGTCATAGGTGTAAGAGCTGACACCGCCATTCTCTTCCAGATAACCGGTTTCGGTATTGTAGTCTCCCGTGTTTCCTAAAAGAGTGTTTTTGGTGTAGTAATGCGGACCGAATGTGATTTCATCGGTTGCATTGTCTACTTCGAAGTAGCTGTCATTTTCGTATTTGCCGGAATAGAGAGAGTAACGGGAGGAAGGGTTCTTTAGCTCGTCTAAGGCTTCCTTCAGAGTATAGGTCTTAGCGGTATCTGCTGTGGAAGTCTCTTTGCCCGTTGTCGGCTCCGTATTTCCCGACTCGATTTTGCCACATCCGACAAGGGATGTGACAAAAAGGAGAGAAGCGAGAATTTTTTTCTTCATCGTATCACCTCTTATTTGGCTCTGGCGAAGTCATCGTAGTAGTAATCAACATTGCCTTCGTCATCGCTGTCTACGCTACCGATGATTTCAGTGATATCGGTGCTGTATTCGCCGTCATCATAGTTATAGGTTTCAGAGTAGACACAGACCTGGATAGCATCGTCATCGGCGACATAACCCATGGAACCATAGACGTTAGCAGTAGTGAAGTGGACCTTGATAGCATAGGTGTGAGTATCGAATCCGTAGTAGAAACCGTAAACGGTTCCGTTGACGGTGATGCTTCCGGTATAAGGATAGGAGGTGCTATAAGTGGTGTCGGTGGTTGCGTTCTTCGTGAAGTTGAGACTTGCGTTTGTCTTGCCATCGGAAGAAGTGTAGCTCCAGTCGCCCTGGATAGTATCGATGGTAGCGGCATTGTCCTGATCGAAGAAGTAGACGGTGAAGACAGTCGGACCATCGACGACTTCAGTTCCGCTGGAAGTGGTATACTTCGCATACATGCTGGTATTGATGGTTAAGTCTAAGACGGTATCCGCATCGATATGAGCATCTGTAGCATCCAAAGTGATGGTGGAGTTGTATTTTCCGACAGGATTGTAAGTGACTTTCAATCCGCTGGTGTCGACTGTGTCAGTTCCGTGGACAGTGAGGGTGAAGGTAAGATCAGAGGGAGGAATGACCTGACCGCTGACATTGTACTTGGGATCCATGGCTTCAGCATTTGCGCAGAGGATGAAGGTATCACTTTCTCCTTCATAAGCGACCATCTGATCAGAATAGGTGACATCACTTCTTCTGGAATTGTCGAGATAGAAGTTACGGATAGAGTAGGAAGCCTTGGAAGTGACAGAGACTGTTTTCTTTGCGTTATCGTTTACGAACTTACCAATCGTAAGATCGACGGTTCCAGCACCGAAAGCAGTGTAGTTACGATACGTATCATCCCAGCGGATAACGCTGGCGTTAGAAGTATCGACGACATGATACTGCCATGTGTCTAAGGCAGTAGCAGGAAGAGCGTTGAGTTCAACGATGTCAGAGTTGAGCTTTCTTCCCTGCTCTAAGACATCACCGACAGAGACGATGTTTCCAGTGTCAGTTCCAGCCGCATTTTCGTTGCGGATGACAGGATCGATGGAAGTGGTGAAGTAAGGAGTGGTATCGAAGGCCTGGAGCATATCGTATTCACTTCCGTATTCATAAGTGAAGGAGAGCTCTTTGATCTTTGTTCCGTCTCCGACTGTGGTGACCGTATTTCCGGATAAGGTGTAATTGCCTTCGGAGTAACGGGTATCGAGGTAGGAACCGGAGAGGATCTTACCATCCTTGGTGAACTTGAGAGTGACAGCATAGGTGTCATAGTACTTGTCCGTGATACCGTAGCTGGCATTGGAAGCAACTGCAGTGGCATCATAGACTCTTGCAGAATCGATAGTAGTAGTGAATCCACCGTCGGCATCAGCGACAGAAGTGATGTTCAGCTTGACATAAGTGATTTCATCCTGGACAGACATCTGAACTCGATAGGCGCTATCGATATCGAAATCCAAGGATTCCAAGTCGAAGTCAGTCTTGTTGAGATCATAGTTGGCTAAGATGCCGTTCATATAATCGGATTCGTAATCGAGGCTGTAGAGATCAGTAGCTGTAGAACCGCCGCGGGAAGTGTTGACATCCGAGATCTTGTAGTTTCCGGAGAAGGCATAGGTGTCTTCCTTGTGTGCGATTTCCCAAGCATCGACGGAATAGTTGTTTCTGTCGAAGGTATCGACAACGGTATACATATCTCCTTCGATTGCCTTGTAGACATATTTGTCAGCGAGGTTCTTTCCGGAGGTATCCTTGATGGTAGCCAAGGATTTGTTGTCGCTGTACTTCTTCCAATCATAGGAGATAGCCATCTTGGAGTTGGTGTAGGTGACATGGGTGAGTCCCTGAAGTGTCTGGGTGTTCTCACTCTTGATCTTACCCTGGAAGAGATGCTCTAAGCTTGCAGCAGAATTCGGAAGAGTAGTGACTTCGCTTCTGACGATGGTGCAAGGAAGAGTTGCACTAGGATCATAGCTGAAATTGTACTTGAATCCGCCGGCAAGAGTGAGCTTATAGGTAGAGTTATAGGCAGGTTCGACATCGGCCATGGTCTTGGTTCTGTCGATGAGCCAGGAATCCAACTGAGTAAGGCTTCCATCATTTCCCTTGACGCAGAAAGAGATATTGGCATCCGTAGAGACGAGTACATCGTTAGCGCGATAGACTCCATCTTCACCTAAGTTGAGGACAGCAGTGATACCGCCTTGGATGGTGACATCACCATCGACGGATAAGGAGACGGTGATACGGATATCGTGTCCCGGCATCGTGAAGGTGTATTTGCCATCGGTTCCGGAAAGCTCTGTAGAATCGATGTAGACGTGGCTAAGAGTGAAACCAGCGGAAGGAGTGACGGTGAAGGTGATAGTCTCGCCTTTTTCAGCCGTCTTCTTGTCACCGCCTTCAAAGGTGATGCTATAACGGCTATCAGACTCTACGACGATGTTGTACTTGTTTTTGACAGCATCGGAGGAACCGGTGTCAGAAGAACCGCCAGAGGTGCTATCTGTGTTTCCTTTGTCAGAGTTTGTAGTGTCGGTAGTGACTGTGGAATCACTTCCTTTGTCTGTTGTGTTGGATGTGACTTCTCCGCATCCGACCATCGCAATGGCTGTGAGTGCGAGCAATAATAATCTTGTCTTTTTCATTTTCAATATTTTCTCCTGTTTTCTGATTTAGAACACTGCTGTGAAGATTTGAATGGATATTCCTGTGGAATCGTAAGGAACCATGCCGCTGCCATTGACAGCTAGATAGATTGTCTTCAGCTTCAATGTGGCATAATCGCTTGACATGGTGACATTCAGGACGTAGAACTCGGCCTGTCCGACAGATGCCTTATCTCCGTATTCGTAGGAAAAGGCTTCAGTTCCGTAGTCGAGGTCACCTTCCTTTGCGTAGAAGATACCGGTAGAAGTGGAATCGAATGCGATACGATAGGTATCATAGCCGACCATGACGGGATAGTAGTAGTTCACATCTTCATAGATGTATTTGGACAACTCGGCATGGGATTTTTCACTTCTTACGTTGATCGCCTTTGTGTAGAGCTGTAGGCCGTTTGCATCGCGGACAGTCAATACGGTTCCGCCATCCTTAAGGCCTTTGATCTTGATCTCATTCATGTCGCCGGAGATTTCAAGGATGCCCTCTTCACTCGTTTCGAATTGAAGAGTCTTGTCGGTATAACCTTCAAGGGCAAGTGTTCCGGTGTAGACCTTGTTTGTGACAAGGGCGACGATATCGATACCTAAATCAGAAAAGATACCCCCTTTCTCTAATTTCGGGACAGAGTATTCGTCCTCATAGGTCAAGAATCCTTTCTCGACGAATACGTCGTCTTTCTTTTCCGAGTTCGAGCTTGATGTACTGGTGCTAGAATCGGAAACAGGACTTTCACTCGGCTTGCTGCTATCTGTTGCTGTAGAATCGGTATTTGAACCGCATCCAACTAAGAGTAGCAATGAACTGAGTAAGATAATGCTTTTTTTCATTTTTCACCTCTCTTAAAATAACATTGAAATTATAACCATTTCAGTGGAAAACAAAAAATCGAGCAAAATCGAAATGATTTAACGAAAAAGGCACAATTATTCAAAGGTAATTTTTATAAGCCCGAAAAGTGTCCTAATCAGGGCAGTTTTGCCTACTTTTTCTTAAAAAAGGGAAAACTCGAAATTTAAGTTCAAAAAAGCTTAATCTAAAAAAGCGCTTTCATTTCTAATTCTATATACCGGATGCACATAAAGTAATCCTGCTTTATTTTAAGTTTGCTTTAAGCATTGAAAAAAGATTTGAAGACAATCAGTTTTCTGTACAATCACTGTTCTTCTTTCTTTTTTTGCTGATGAAATATCTAATAAGATAATAAACAAGAATGATAAGCAAGGTTAAAGAAGCACCGATGGAGAAACCGGTGAAATCAATCATGACATCACTCCAAAGACCAGAGCGGTTGGGCGTGAATAACTGAATGAATTCGGTAAGCTCCGCGACAAAGAGTCCCTGAAGATAAATGAAGGGAATAGAGAAGAACCAGTTCCTCTTGTCATCGAAGACAAAAAGATAGAAGAGGACAGAAAATACAGCAGTGATCAAGAAGGCACCGAAGTGACCAAGTCCTTTTCGGATGTAGTAGAGGAAGGTAGTCATATTGGTGATCAGTTTCTTCTTGTCAACGACGATATGGACTGTGAATCTGTAATCGATGCTGTTGTTGTCATCGATTTGACACTGGATATCACAGGCGCCAGCTTTCAAGGGAGTGATGGACCCGTCATCTCCGACTTTAAGAATCTCTTCATCAGAGCTTTGATACTTTACGCTTTGGAAGGTGGAGGAAGAATCGAAGTTGGTAATGATCTTTGCTGGTGTTCCGTTTTCGATGTGATAGGTGTTTGTCTCCTTGTCATACGATACCTTGTTCTGCTTAATGGAGATGGGATTCTCGTCATTCAGTTTCACCCTATTGATGACATAGAACGTAATCTCTTTGCTGTAGGATGAGACTTCCTCTTTGATTAGAAATTTCACTTTTCCGACTTTTTGGAAAGTGAAGAGAGAATCTTTATAGTTTCCGATATCATTCTCTTGAGTAGTGACATTCAGCTGATACTTTGTCGGAATGACAAATGGAGCATAGATAGTCTCTAGACGGATAGAAGAATCCACATAGACGGAAAGAGAAACATTACCAGATTCATCTGTCTTTTCTGTTAAGTCGATTTCATTCTCATTTTCATAAAGATGAAGAACAAAGGAAGTGGCTACTTTATGATAGACGGAAACCTCCATCACTTTGCTAGCACCCGTAATCTCTTTCCCGTCATAGATCGGTGTAATTAGCAATAAGAGGCTTCCTTCCTCTACTCCACGGAACGAGATGGAAGAAGAGGTGATAGAGGTGGTAGTGACATAGGATGTATCCGATACCTTAAAAGCATAGGATTGGTTATCGTTGAAACGGATTGTCGCATTGGAAGCGACATAAAGAGAAAGAGAGACAGGAAGAGTATCATAGTCGATTCCATCAAAACTCTTTTTGCTTCTAGAGGATGCATTATAGTCTAACGAGTCTTCGCTTTCGATGATCGGATCTATCTCGTTCAAAAGCGTATATCGGACGGATTCCGAAAGACCGGATTCTAGGTGGGAGTATTCGATTGTGATGATGCCACAGTCTTCATTCCCTTTGGTGGATAAGGTGTTTCCGTTAATTGTGACATTGGATAAGTCACCGCTGTTACCGGACTTATCCGTGATGGTATATGTCAAAGCAGTAGAGACTCCTTCTTCTTTGATATCCATCAGCTTTCCATCGACATCATACATGTTATCGACTTTTATATAGTTGGCAAGGTTGTATTCTTTTCCGTTATAGAGGACACGGCTATTGTCCTCAGTTTCATCCAATGTATTCTTATAGTCGATAGCGCTGATTTTGCTCGGCTCGAAGACGGTGATTTCTATCTTCTTAAAAAGAAGGATATCACCATTATTCATGCTCTCTTTGGATGCGTAGAAGTTCATGGTGACCGTGGCAGTTCCACTCTCTTTCGCGGTTACTTTTCCACTATTATCTACTTCCAGAATACTTGTATCGCTTGAGGTGTAGTCATAGAGTTTCTGCAAGATGGAATCGGAGTTGGTTGGACTTGCGTTTGTATAACGGATATAGGAGGTGCTACCCTTTTTGATGCGAGGATTAGAGAGGTAGTTTAAGGAGATACTGATATCTTTTAACTCTCTCCCTTTGACAGAGACACGGATAGAGGAAGATAAGTCATAGTAGGTGGAATAGACACGGATATCACATTCTCCTAAACTGACACCGATAATCTTGCTTCCAGATACCTTTATGATAGAGGAATCGGAAGATTCCAGACGGTAATTTTTATAGGTGGCATTGGATGGGGAATAGTTAATCTTAAACTTAGAAGTGAAGTCGATGCTTTCTGTTACGGCCAAGGAATAGGATGGATTCGATTTGTTTTCTACGGAGATGGATTCTAGTGGTATGACTTCGGTTTTGTTCTCTTCTATTTTGACTGAGAAAGAAGAAGATAATCCATTTTTGGAAAGAGCGGTGACTTGAATTCGATCATCGTTATCTGTCATCTTTTTTGCATAGAGAGTATCAGAACTGATTGAGACATAATCGGATATCTCCTCTTCTGTCATACCTGGACAAGAAAGAGAATAACTGATTGATTTATCTGTTGTGTTTTCCGGCGTGAACAGTGTCTCGATAAAGTAGGAGTGATTCGCCTGCAACAGATAATACCCTTCTTCTGATTTACTGCAGTTTTTCAGTGAGGATTCTATCTTCTCTTCCTGTACATTCAAGACTTGGAAAGTAAGAGAAGTGTTCACTTCCGGATAGGAGGTGGAATAGGCTTTTATCGTTGCTTTTCCAGAACTGTATGCAGTGACTTTTCCTTTTTCGTCCACAGATAAAATAGAGCTATCATCACTTTCAAAGGAGACAGACTGAAAAGTGCAGTTCTCAGGTTCTATACTTGTCTCTAATTGGATAGCATCTCCAACATAGAGTGTGGTATCTACTTCTTTCATTTTGATTCCGGTCGGTTTTACAAGGACAGATTGATCACCGGCACCGTTGTTGATGATGTCTGCGATTCCTCCGCCGATTGTATTGCTTTGATCCGCAGAAACGCTTCCAGGGAGTGCGGCTTCTACAATCAGGACAAGACAACATCCGAAATAACAGATGGCAAAAAGGATTTTGGCAATGGTTTTCATTCTCTTATTCTTGAAATGCATAGCCGTTCCTCCGTAAGACTTTATGTATTGTATAACAAATAAGTATGACATTACTTATCATTTTGAATGAATATTCATGATTTGTTTACTTGTTAGTCATCGCTTACCGTTACTGTGCTAAACTATTCCGGGATGGTAAAACACATGTCAAATCAAATAGAAGAAATACAGAAAAGACTTCCTGAGGAAGTTCCCTGCTGGGTATTAGTCGATTACGAGAATAAGAATCCGATCATGGTTTCCATGCTTGGAAATCTGATGCTGACTAGAAAGATCATCATGGTCATACCGAAAGAGAAGAAACCATTTCTCATCTGTCATAAAATCGACACGGTCTTCCTGAATCAGGAAAGGATAACTAGTCAATTTGATCTTTTTGTCTACAAGACCTGGAAAGAGATGCTCGATTTAGAAGAGAGCCTTCTGAAAGAGTATCCGACTTTGATGATGGATATCTCAGAAAAAGGACTCTTGCCCCGCGTCTCCTTGGCAGACTATGGAAGTGTCGAATATCTGATCTCATTAGGTCATGTTGTAAAGTCTAGTCAGGATATGCAACAGCATCTCTATGCTGCATTTACAGAAGAAGAGGAAAAAACACAAGAAGAAGCCTGTAAGACTCTTCTTAAAATCAAGGATGAAGCCTTTGCTAAGATCAAAGAGGATATCCTGAATAAGGGAGAATCTGATGAATACGAGATTCAGACCTTCATCTGTGATAGGCTTCATGAGGAAGGCTATATCTATGATGATCCTGCCATTGTCGCCATCAATCATAATGCCAGTGATCCCCATTATGGACCGAGTGAAAACATCTCTTCTAAGATTCATAAAGGAGATGTCGTTCTTATCGATATGTGGGCAAAGAAGGATATCGAAAACAGCGTATACGGAGATATCACCTGGATGGGATATGTCGGAGAAGAGATTCCTGAGGCGGTAAAAGAAAGATTTGCAATTCTAAGAAAAGCTGTCGACTCCGGATTTGAATTCTTAGAGAAGAATCTGCCTTTAAGGGATGTCAAAGGCTATGAGGTCGATGATGTTGTAAGAGATGTCATTGAAAAGGCAGGATATGGAGAATACTTCATCCATCGTACCGGACACAATATCTCCAAGGACGTCTCTCCGCATGGACCTGGTGCCAATATCGATGACTATGAGTCTCACGATGAAAGAAATCTTATTGAAAACACATCCTTCTCTTTAGAGCCGGGAATCTATGCTCCTGACTTTGGTATGAGAAGTGAAACGGATGTCTATATCTCAAAGGATAGGGTCCCGCATATGGTCGGTGGAAGACAAGAGGAAGTCATCGCGATTCTTGCGTGATTAGCCTTTCTGCAATCTCCATTGCTTCTTTTAAATTGTTTACAATATAATCGGCATGCTTTTTCACTTCTTCATCAGAATAGGTGAAAGTGAATGAAACATCTGCACTGTCCAAAAGAGTGATATCGTTGAAGTTGTCTCCGATTCCGAAGACAAAAGGTTTTTCATACTCTTTTTTCAGGATGCTTACAGCATAGCCTTTGGAACATCTCTTGTCTGTGATATCGAGATAGGTTGCATTCTGATGAGCGGTAAGGAAAGGATACTTAGATTCTATCTTCTGTTTTTCTTCTTTTGCCTCTTGAATGGAACGGTAGCAGATAGAGACACAGAATACCGTATCGTTTTCTGGGAATGGGGAGAGAGGTTCTCTGAATACGGATAGCTTATCGCAGGTTATGATATAGTCTTCTCCGGTATTGATGGCGATAGAATAATTATCTTGATAATGGGAATAGATCTCTTTTGCGACCTCTTTATCGATAGGGAGTTTATAGAGGAGGCTTTTGTCTTTTCTTAATAAATATGATCCTGTGACTAATAGATAAAAGTCAAAGTTGATTCTATCCTCTACGACTTCCATGATGCCTTGATAGGATCTTCCTGTGCAAAGACCGAACCGATATCCTTTTCCCTGGAATGTGCGGATGCTATCTAAGTCTTCCTTATGGAAACCGTCTCTGAAGTAGAAGGTCCCGTCAAAATCCGATGCGAAGAGAAAATCCATATCCGTATCTCCTTTTTCCGCCTTAAATGATACCATAGCAAGGAGAGAAAAGGAGAAAGGGATTTTCCTTCTTTTCAATTTTGTTTTCTTTTCCTATAATTGTGTGTATGAAAATACTTATTGCATCCGATCTTCATGGTGACGTCCCTTATACAGAAGCCTTAATCGAACTCTTCAAGGAAGAAAAGTTTGATAAACTCTATCTTTTAGGTGATCTGTTATTCGATAGCATCGATCTTCTTAATTCCATCTCGGAGAATATCGTTGCAGTGGCTGGAAACTGCGACTCAGAAAGTGAGATAGAGCATGCACGCTTTATGATGCCCTATGTCAATCTGGATTACCAGTGCGGAAAAGTCATCGTCCTTTCCCATGGACATTATGAATCTCCCTATACTTATCAGCTTCCTTATGATATCTTCTTCTTTGGACATACGCATATCTCGACGCTGAGAAAAGAAAGCGACGGAAGAATCATCGCAAATCCAGGAAGTTTCGCTCATCCTAGAGATGGTATCCACTCTTATATGGTCATGGATGAGAAGGGGCTTAAGCTCTATGACTATCGGACAAAATCTGTGATTCAAAGTCTATCATTTTAGGAGGATGGAAAGATGAATATACTTATTGGAAGTGACATTCATGGTTCACTAAAATACGCTAAGATGTTTTTCTCTAAGACAGAGATCTACAATCCGGACAGAATCATTTTATTAGGAGACTGCTATTATAACGGAGCCAGAAATGATCCTCCGGAAGAATACTGCCCAAAGGAAGTCGTAAAACTGTTGAACTCCTATGCTGATAAACTCATTGCAGTCAAAGGCAACTGCGAAAGCGAAGTGGATCAGATGGTATCCGCTTTCCCCTTCTGTGAGATTTCTCAGCTTTATGTCTTCTCTCACCTTGTCACGATGACACACGGCCATCATTATTCCTTCGATAATCTTCCGAATTCCTGTGGAGATATCTTCCTTCAGGGACATACCCATATCGGAGTATTGGAAAAGAAAGGAAATCTCATTTTGGCCAATCCTGGCTCTGTCTCCTTACCGAAAGACGGAAGACATTCCTATTTGGTCATGAATGAGAAGGGAATCCGCCTCTATGATCTATTGACCGATGAAGTCGTCAAAGAGATACTTTTCTAAGCGAATCTGTTCTATCAGAAGAGGGTGAAACACTCTCTTCTTTTTCTTTGCCAGATTGTTTAAAATATAGGAAAGTAAAGCCCTACCATAACTGAAAAATAGACAAAACTACAAAATTTTCGATTTTCATTATCTATTTTTATAAAATGGCTTATAATAGTCTTCAGAAAGGTTAGGAAACCAAAGTATGTTATACGATGTAGCTATCATAGGTGCTGGTATCACTGGTGCCTCCTTGGCGTTTGAACTCTCAAAATATGAGCTCAATGTCATCTTGATCGACAAAGAAAATGATGTCGCGATGAAGACGACAAAAGCAAATTCGGGTATTGTCCATGCCGGTTATGATCCAAAGCCTGGCACAAAGATGGCAAGGCTTAATGTCGAAGGATGCAAATTGATTCATGACTTGCAGCCCCTTCTCAACTTCCATTATCGTCAGATTGGGTCCTTAGTCATCGGATCGACTGAAGAAGAACATCAGAAGATCGATGAACTTTATGAAAGAGGTGTCAAAAACGGTGTCCCTGGATTAGTTGTTCTCAAGAGTAAGGAAGAGGTTCACAAGATGGAACCTAACCTCAATCCTGAGATTGATTATGCACTTTATGCACCTAGCTGCGGTGTTGTTTCTCCTTGGGAACTTGCTCTCTCTTTGGCAGAGACTGCTGTCATAAACGATGTCCGTTTCTTAAGCGACAGCCCTGTTCTTGCTATCGACAAAGAGGAAGAAGGCTATCTCGTCAAAACTGCCACTGAGGATGTCAAGGCAAGATATGTCATCAACTGCGCTGGTGTCCATGCCGATGATATCTATCGCCTTGCCTTAAAGGATAAGAAGGACGAATCCTTCACAATCACTGCTGTCAAAGGCGACTATTATCTACTAGATAAAGAAGAAGGAAAGACAGTCAATCATGTTGTCTTCCAGACTCCGAGCTCTTTAGGAAAAGGTGTTTTGGTCTCACCGACCTGCCATGGTAATCTGATCGTCGGGCCGGATGCCAATAAGGATACTCCTTCTAAGGATTATACCGGCAACCGTCAGGAAGCTCTTGACTATGTCAGAGAACAGGCAAAGCGTACAACAGCCAACATCAATTATCGCAATAATATCCGTAACTTCGCCGGTGTCCGTGCCACAATCGAAGGAAGAGAAGACTTCCTCATTGAAGAGAGTCCTTTCCTTCCTCATTTCATCAACTTCGCTGGCATTAAGTCTCCGGGTCTCTCCTCTGGTCCTGCCTTCGGTAAGGAATTAGTCAGAATGCTGACTGCTATGGGGGAGAAACTCGTCGAAAAGAAGGACTTCAAGTATTATCGTCTCCCTGGATTCTTCGCTTCTCTTTCCTTAGAGGAAAAGGAAGAATGGATCAAGAAGGACAAGAGATATGGTCAGGTCATCTGCCGCTGTGAGACAGTCACAGAAGGTGAGATCATTCAGGCGATCCATCAGCCGATTCCTGCTAAGACCATCGATGGCGTCAAACGCCGTACCAATGCTGGTATGGGACGTTGCCAGGGTGGTTTCTGTGGACCGAAAGTCTTCGAAATCATCAAGAGAGAAAGATATCTCAATTTCGATGAAGTCTATCAGGATGTCACAGGTTCCAGTGTCGTTGTCGCAGAAACGAAGGGGAAGAGAAAATGAAAGAACAGCATGATTTAGTCATCATCGGCGGAGGCCCCGCCGGATTGGCTGCCGCCTATGGCGCCTACCAGAGTGGAATCAAGGATATCCTTATCATTGAAAGAGATGACACATTAGGTGGAATTCTCAATCAGTGCATCCACAACGGTTTCGGTCTTCACCGCTTCAAAGAAGAGTTGACTGGCCCAGAATATGCAGGACGTTATGAGAAGATGGTCGCTGAGACATCGGTCAGTGTCCGCATCAAGACAATGGCCATCGACATCTCTTCGGATAAGGTTGTCACAGTCCTCTCTTCGGATAAAGGATTAGAGCAGATCTCGGCTAAAGCCATCGTCCTTGCTATGGGATGCAGAGAAAGAAGCCGTGGCGCTATCTCTACTCCTGGTGATCGTGTTGCCGGTGTCTATACAGCTGGTGCCGCTCAGAAGTACTGCAATATTGACGGATACCTTGTCGGTAAAAGAGTTGTCATTTTAGGATCGGGTGATATCGGTCTTATCATGGCTAGACGTATGACATTAGAAGGTGCAACCGTTCTTGCTGATGTCGAGCTTTGCCCGTATTCCAATGGTCTTAACCGTAACATCGTTCAGTGCCTTAACGACTTCAATATTCCGCTTTATCTTTCCCATACTGTCACCGATATCGTCGCCGATGAAGAACACCGCCGTGTCAAACAGGTCGTCATCTCCAAAGTCGATGAAAAGAATAGACCGATCCCTGGAACCGAGATCAAATTCGACTGTGATACTCTCTTGCTCTCTGTTGGTCTCATTCCGGAGAATGAACTTTCCAAGAAGGCCAATGTCGAACTCGATGGCAGAACTAAAGGTGCTGTCGTCAAGGATAACCTTGAGACGAGCGTAGAAGGTATCTTCGCCTGCGGAAATGTCCTTCAGGTTCATGATCTTGTCGACTATGTTTCTCAGGAAGGGGAAAAAGCCGGTAAGAATGCTGCCGCCTATATCCATAATGGTGAAATCGAGTCCGATTGTGCCACTGCCGTTGTCGGAAACGGCGTCTCTTATCTCTGTCCTCAGAAGGTCGCTTATAACGGAGATGAAAACTTTGAGTTCTCCTTCCGTGTCCGTCATCCTTTCAATCGTAGCCGTGTCATCGTCTCTGCCGATGGCGAAGTCATCAAGAAGGTCGAAAAGCTGAAGATCATTCCTTCGGAAATGGAGAAAATCGTCCTTTCCAAATCCCTCATTCAGGGAAAGAAGGAAATCAAAGTCGAAATTGAGGAGGCTTAGTTATGGTAAAGAATTTTGTTTGCATTCAATGCCCGAGAGGCTGCTCTCTGACGGTCGATCTCGATACGATGACCGTCACTGGAAATTCCTGCCTTAGAGGAAAGACATACGGTATCAATGAAGCGACTCATCCTGTCAGAACTATCACATCCACAGTCAAAGTCGAAGGTGGAAGAATCGCACGTTGTTCCGTCAAGACCAATAATCCAGTTCCTAAGGAGATGATGAAACAGGTTATGGAAGAGATTGACAAAGTCGATATCAAGGCCCCTGTCCATATCGGTGACGTCATCATCGAAAACGTCCTCTCCACCGGTGCTGATGTTGTCGCCACAAAGGACGTCGAAGCCGCTTAATCAAAAACAGAAATCAAAAAAGTCGGGCTCTTCATGAATCCGACTTTTTGTATGTTTCAAGATAAGTTGCTAAGTGTTAGATTACTTGATTTCTCTTTTTCTGTTGATGAAGAATCCAGCGACTAAGCAGATTGCGATATAGACAAGTCCGCCGACAAATGCAATCCACATGGATTTGCTTGAGGTTTCACTTGCCTGCAAGGAACTCATCATGTTCTTCAGCCAATAATCGCTGAAGTGGAATTTCTCCCATTTTGTCAGGCTGTCAACGAGTGTAAGGACAAGAGAGACAATGCCAGGAGCGACGAGATTGATTGCGACAGAGAATGCTAATTTACCAATGGACATAGAGACAAAGAAGTAGAGGGAGAGATAACTGATAACGACAATGAGCTGGACAAGGACGGATAGGATGACATCCTTTCCTAAGGAAGCGTCATGGTTGCAGAAGATGACACCGAAGAGATATGAGAAGAGAAGACAAGCGACTGACATAATCATGGTCGCGATAAGACAGACAATGTATTTTACAAAGTAGATCTTGTCTTTGGAATATCCTTTTCCTAGAACGTTTTTGATTGTTCCTAAGGAGAAGTCTTCACTGACATAGATGGATATGAAGATAGCGGATAAGAGAAGGACATTCATGTCGTTGAGACAGCTTTTTACTAAGGATGCCGTAGTCGGATTGGAATCGACGGAATTTCCGAATGCTTTTAGAATCAATGCGGATAAGATGACAAGCAGAACGGATACACCAGTACAGATATATATGTTTTTGCCTCGGAATACTTTTCTGAGTTCGAATTTCAATAGTTTGCCCATCATTTTCCAAGCCTCTCGATGAAATAATCTTCTAAGCTGACTTCTTTGTTCGCCAGTTCACTTACAGTGACACCACTTGTGACAAGTGTCGTGTTGATAAGTCCTGCCTTATCGAAATTAGAGTAGAAGAGAAGAGTGTCATCTTTGACTTCATACTCTTCTAAAAGATTTTTCTCTTTTAAGATTTCGACTGCCTTATCCGTGTTATCGACACGGATAATCATGACTCTCTTGCAGTTTTCCTCTAATTGAGAGGCGGAGACTTCCTCAATGAGTCTTCCCTCGTTGATGATGCCGTAGGTCGTTGTGATCTTAGCTAACTCGTCTAAGATGTGGGAGGAAATCAAGATGGTGACTCCTCTTTCCTTGTTGAGCTTCACTAAGAGGTCTCTGATCTCTTTGATACCGGCAGGATCCAGACCGTTGATCGGTTCATCTAAGACCAAGACTTCTGGATTTCCTAAAAGTGCAATACCGATTCCAAGTCTCTGCTTCATACCAAGAGAGAATCTTCCTGCCTTCTTATTTCCGGTGTCACCTAGTCCGATAAGATTGAGGATATCTTTGATCTCTTCGTCAGTTCCTCCATAGAGTATAGAGAATCTCTTTAAGTTCTCATAGGCGGTGCAGTTCTTATAAAGACCGGGGCTTTCAATCAGGGAACCGATCTTTTCACGTCCCTTGTTGAGTTCCTTATTTCCGAACAGGGTGATTTCACCCTCACTCGGATTCAATAGTCCTAATATCATCTTCATCGCCGTAGTCTTACCGGCACCATTCTTTCCGATAAAGCCATAGATATCACCTTTTCTGATATGCATGTTCACTTTATCGACAGCAACTTTGTTGGAAAACTTTTTGCTGAGATTCGTCGTTTCGATTATGTAATCCATTTTCTTCCGTGTTAGATGCTAACACGATTCCTCCTTTCTGTTCTGATATTGCTATCTGTGCATATATTAACAAAATACAGAACGAAAGCAAAATAATTTCAACACTTTTCTAATATTTGTTTAAAATTCAAGACTAAATCAAGGAAAGTCATAGCTTTAAAGTCTGTCTACTATCGTATCCGTCTTTTTTGAAATCGGAGAAAAGGAGAATCATTTCTTTTGGTGTGATACATAAAAGATGCATCGGAGATTCTAATCTCTTCAGTGCCTCTATAGGAATTTTCTTGATTGCTGCATGACTGTTATATAAATCAGAGAAGGGTTCGATAACTTCCGCTTTTCCCATAATCTGGATACTGGAAATCTTTCCAAAGCCGTTATATTTATCAAAGATAGCAAGGCTGACATTCTTATTCTTCTCTAATCCGATGAATTTCTCGCCGCCTTCTGTAAAAATCCAGAACTTACCGTCATGATAACTGTATTCAAGCGGTGTGCATCTAATGTAGTCTCCTGTTCCTGTCGCTAAGGCTAGCGTGTTGTTGGCTTGTATGTATTCTTCTGCTTTCTTCAATAAGAGCTCTTTTGGCATTTCAACACCTTTCTTGTTTTTCCAATACTCACTCGCCTTTATATATTCTTCCTGTGTCATATTGTATCCTCCAATCATTATCATATATTTTATTCTTTTCTTTCTGTTACAGTGTGAACTTTTTGTTCAGTTGAATTTTACTGAATTTCACCTATAATCAATACAGTATAAAACGGAGGAAACAATATGGAATTAGCAATATGGCTTACTATGTCTTTCAGTGTCCTTTCCTTTTCGATGGCGATTGTTGTGCTTGTCATCGTATTGAAAAACAGAAAGACAGGAGACATCAAATTAGGAGAGGATGATCTAAAACAAATCCGTATTACAGTCAATGAATCGGTAAACACGTTAGGAAGTGCAATCAGTTCCTTGGTTGCGGAGAAAAACTCAGTCCTGATGAGTGAATTATCCACAAAGGTCAATAATATGAATGAGAAGATAGATGGCCTTGTCCGTTCTGAAGCGGAATTAGAAAAGGCGCAAGAGAACTTTAGACAATGCATTTCTAATATCTGTATTCAGAATCAGACAGAAATGAAAGATATCTTTAACGGCTTTGTTATATCCTTCTCAGCAGAGAATAATAATGATAAAGAAAAGTTAACTTCTCTCGTCAATGATAACTTTCAGAAATTGGATAAGTCCTTTGATCAGTTTGTGACCGAGTATACAAAAGAAAGCAACAAACAAAAAGAAGAGATCATGCAAAAGCTCAGCAATGAGATTCAGTCCTTCAACGATGCAGTAAAAAAGACACTTACGGAGTTTGACACCTCTATTAAAGAAAAACTCAATGACTTTAAGAATAACACCGAGGTCTCAATTACGAATCTGAATGGTACTGTAAGCAAGAATCTAGAAGAAATCAGAAAAGACAATAACGAAAAGCTCGATAGAATCAATCAGTCTGTCAATGAGAAACTTCAAAAGACATTGGAAGAGAAACTGAATGATTCCTTCAAGAGTGTCGTTCAGGGAATCGGTGATGTGAATAAGGCGGTCGGTGAAATCAAAGGAATCGCGACGGATGTCGGATCCTTGAAGAACGTACTCACAAATGTCAAAACAAAAGGAATCATGGGTGAGGTGATATTAGGTAACATCATCAAAGAATTCCTCACCGCAGGACAATATGAGGAGAATGTCGCTACGAAGAAAGGAAGCTCGGAGAGAGTTGAATTCGCTATCGTTCTTCCTGGAACGAAGGATAGCAAAATCTATCTTCCTGTCGATTCCAAGTTCCCATACGAATCCTATGCTATCATCCATGACTCATCTGATCCAAAAGATATTGAAGGTGCAAAGAAGCAACTTAGAACTGATTTGCTGAAATATGCAAAAGATGTTCACGATAAGTATATCGATGTTCCGAATACTACAGACTTTGCAGTCATCTTCTTACCATTAGAAGGTCTATATCTTGAAGCCTTGAATATGGGATTATTTGAAGAGATACAGTCTAAGTATAAAGTGAACCTCACAGGACCGACTACTTTCTCTGCTTTTGTCAATTCCCTGAACATGGGATTCAAATCCTTATTGATTCAGAAGAAGAGTGCCGATGTTTTCAAACTTCTAGGCGCTGTTAAGACAGAATTTGGTAAGTTTGCGGATGCCTTGCAGAAGACACAGAAGAAAGTGGATGATGCCTCAACGGAATTAGAAAAACTTGTCGGCACAAGAACCAGGGCGATGAATAAACAGCTCAATACGATCGATGCCTTGGATGAGGAGACTGCAAAATTAGTGTTCGGTGACAGTTCCGATTTTGTTGAAACGGACGAAGAGTAATAACGAAAAAGAACTCTGTGACGCGACCACAGAGTTCTTTTCGTAAGAAAGGATTTTATCCGATGATGGCGTCTGTTATGGTGTATCCAGTCAAAGAATCCGCTTTGGTCTGGATGCAAACATAAACAAGATCAGAAACTGCACTTGCAAAGAACTGACGCTTTGCTTTAGGGGAGATTCTTAACCAATCGTTTGCATTCAATTCGACTTTCTCTTCGTCGATGATGGCATAACCTTTTCCGGAGACGATGAAGTAGATTTCCTCATTCTCTTTGTGAGAATGAACAAAAGGAACGTTTGCGTTCTTCGGTAAGTGGTTGATGGAAATTTCGGCTCCAGTAAGGCCTAATGTGTCATGAAGCTCGGTTCTCGGCTCGTCTTTTACATTTGTGATGCTGTAGTTTTTCATGTGTTCTCTCTTTCTGCATCTCTTGATGCAATAAGATTGAAACATAATGCGAAAGCGAAAAATAGTACGCACAAAAAAGTAAGTGCGCATACAAAATTGAATGTGTAATATAATATTTTTTAGGAGGTAGAACTATGAAAAGAAAATCAGAACTTCCGGAATGTCCCGTTGCAACAACAGTATCACTGATTGGATCAAAGTGGAAACTTCTTATCATTCGAAACTTAAGACAAAGACCATGGAGATTCAATGAATTACAGAGATCCTTGGATGGTATTTCTCAGAAGGTCTTGACTGATTCCTTAAGAGAGCTAATCCAAGATGGACTCGTAATAAGAAATGATTTTAAGAGCAATCCTCCCCATGTTGAGTATTCTCTTTCTGAATTAGGCGAGAACTTAATGCCAATCATCGATACCATGGCCGACTTTGGAAATCAATACAAAAAACAGACAAAGTGATTTGTTTGATATTCTTATCTTAATGATTCATCATTGCTGGTCTTCTTAGGAAAAGAATGAATTGTTTTTTGTTAAGAATATTGGATGCTCCGGTTGATTAGCCGTCTGAGTTTATATTTGTTCTTGAAATCTTTATGAACGAAAAAAGCCTGATGCAATCGCATCAGGCTTGCTTTTTATTTGATGGTGCGGACGGTGAGAATCGAACTCACATGGTGAAACCACACGCCCCTCAAACGTGCGCGTCTACCAATTCCGCCACGTCCGCATGTCAAGCCTAATAATTATAGCGACTTTCCAAAATCGATGCAAGACTTTTTTTGAAAATTTCATCAAGTGGTGTTATATGACTTTATTTGGGTGCATGGATTAGGAATAAGAATGCCAAAAGAGTAAAATAACAATATATGGATAAACGAACATTATTGAATATCATCGAAGTGCCATTGAATGATGGCACCTTATTGCCGGTCAAAGTCTATCTGAAGAAGACTGGCAATAAAATCATTGCCAGATTTACCTATGGTGAACTGGAAATTTATAGTACGCCTTATTGCTCAGAAAAACATGTTTATGAATTTGCTTTGAAAGTCATAAAGAAATTTCCAAATCATATCTTTGGTAGACCGTTCTACAAAGAGAATGTCTATATTTACTTGTTGGGTGTAAAAAGATATTTTACGAATGATGTATCTAAAAAGAATGATCCTAATTATTTTTATATCTCCCCTAATACAAAGGATCCTATTGAAAAATACAAGAAACTATATCTTGAGTATCTGAAAACAAGAGTAGTGGAGATAGGAAAGAAGATGGGAGTTGATGTCTCTTCCTGGACGATTCGTACTGGATTATTTCTTTCTTATGCGGGAGTCTGTTTTCCGACGAAGCATATGCTGAAGTTTGATTATCGTCTTTTTGCCTATCTTCCAAGCATATCCGATTGCATCATCTATCATGAAATCGCACACATTTTCGAAATTAAACATAACGATAGATTCTATTCTATCGTAAAATATTATTGTCCAAATTATGACTACTTGGAAAACGAAGTCAATTTAGGACATTTTGAAGGAGAGATGGATTATGTCATTCCGCGTCATTGAAAGCAGAGACAACAAAACGTTCAAAGAGCTTTTGGCCTTGAAAAAAGGCGATAAAAAGCAGACTTCCTTTTTAGTTGAGGGAAAAGACTTAGTAGAAGAGGCAATGAAAGCGAATCTTCTCGAAGCCTTGGTTGTTGTAGATGGTACTTCTTGTCCGAGAATGGATGTTCCAATCTATGGATTGAAACAGGGATTATACCGTGAATTATCTTCCTATCAGTCACTTCCGGAGATGATGGGCGTATGCAAAAAACTTAATTACTCCCTTGATTCCCTAGGAGACAAAGTCATCTATCTCGACAGAATCCAGGATCCTGGAAATGCGGGTACTATGATTCGAACCGCTTTATCGTTTTCTTATTCATCTTTGGTCTTATCCAAAGACTCCGTTTCGTTGTATAATAGTAAGGTAATCCAGAGTACGAAGGGTGCCCTATTTCACCTTCCTGTCTTGCGCGAAGATCTCATTACTTTGAAAGAGAAGGGATACAACATTTACCTGACCACTTTGGATGGCGTAGATGAGAGAGAAATCGATCATCTTACAAAACCATTTGTCCTTGTTTTCGGAAATGAAGGACAAGGAGTTTCCAAGGAGAATCTTACCTTGGGTAAGAAACTGAAAATTGAGATGAATGGAATCGATTCGCTGAATGTCGCTGTTGCAGCCGGCATCTTCATGTATCGGTTCAAGTAGGGGAGGAAAGATATGGCCAATTCTAAAAACAAAGTGAAGGTTGTTAAAACAATCCGCGGCACACTTACCTATCAGGAGCCGACACAGAAGACTGTTTTGATTTGTGCTAATGGCTTACAGACGACAAATCTTCATGATGCCACGGGACTATTCGATTATTACAAGAACAATTTCCAGAAGGACTATCCGTTATGCGAAGTCCGCTGTGTTCTTCTTTTTGAGGCGCACTTAAAGGAAACACATCATATCAGACTCTATGAGAAACGTTTAAGAGAGGCTGTTGAGGAATATATCGCCAAGGGATATCGTATTGTCCTGATGGGCTATTCCTTTAGCTGTTCTTTGGTCGCTAAGGTTGCCTGTCAGTATAAAGATAGAATCGATAAAGTCATCATGGTCGCACCGATTTATGACACGATTCTCAACAACATGATTCCGAACTATCTCAAATATGCGAAAAAGTTCAAGGTCATGCAGAAGAAGTATGGCAATAGAATCACATCTTCCATGAATGGACAGACGGTCAAAGGATTCTTAGGACTCTTATTCTCGATTCTTGTTTCTGTCATCCACAACCGTAAATATCTTAGACGTGTCTCTCAGGAGGCTTTGATCCTTCGCGGTGATGTTGATCCTATGTGCAGTGAGCATTCTGCAAAGAAGATTCTCTCCCATATGAAGGGAGATTATGGATTCTATCTTTACAGCGGAATGAATCATACGATGTTAAAGACAGCAAGACTCAATGGTGTTGTCTACGAGGATATTCTCCATTATGCCTTTGATACTCCTTTCCTTATTGAGAAGAAAGAAGAAATCAAGAGTGCAGAACAGAAGATCGTCAAGCATAAGCTCGACGAGGACGGAGAAGAAATTCCGACATTCGGTGAAATCTTCAACTCCCTTGATCCCGACATCGATAACGATGCCGTGGCAAGAGAAGACCAGTTCTGATATCAAGCGGCTTCGGCCGCTTTTTTTCTGCCTGAAAAACAGGATTGTTTTTAAAGTTTAGGGTTAAAGTGATGCCGATAGTGATATCTATTCAAAAATCTTACCTTCCTCTCCCCTTTTTCGGCTTTAAAAAATTGAGTATTAAATATAATTTTAATATAATATTTTAGTTTTAAAGAATTCGTCTATTTATTGGAGGCTTATATGGAACTCAAAAAGACACTTACGATGCCGAAAGGCACTTTCCCAATGCGTGCCAATCTCCCTTCCTGGGAAGGCAATATGGCAAAAGAATGGGATGACATGAATCTTTACCAGCTGTTACTAGAAAGCCATGATGCAAAGAAACCCTTCTATCTTCATGATGGCCCTCCGTATGCAAACGGAGAAATCCATGCAGGACACGCTCTGAACAAGATTGTCAAGGATATCATCATCCGCAGTAAGAATCTGGAAGGATATTATGTTCCGTATACTCCTGGATGGGATACACATGGTCTTCCGATTGAGAACTGTGTCACCAAGTCAGGCGTCGACAGAAGAACAACACCTTCTGCTGAGTTCAGAAAGAAATGCCGTGAATACGCACTGACTCAGGTCGATAGACAAAGAGCTCAGATGCTTCGTCTCGGTGTGATCGGTGATTATCATCATCCTTATCTCACTTTGGACAGAAAGTATGAAGTTGACCAGATCAAGGTCTTTGCCAAGATGGCAATGGATGGACTGATTTATAAGGGACTCAAGCCGGTCAACTGGTCTTGGTCTAGTGAATCCGCTTTGGCAGAAGCGGAGATCGAGTATCATGATGTCAGTGCTACTACCATCTATTTCCGTTTCCCTGTCATCGAAGGCAATGAATTCGTAAGTAAAGGCGATTATTTCCTTGTTTGGACTACAACCGGATGGACAATCCCATCTAACCAGGGTCTTTGCCTTAATCCTCGTTTTGTCTACGGACTTTATCATACCGAAAAGGGTGATTTTGTCATGCTTAAGGAACTCAGTGAGAAACTCAAAGAGGAAATCGGTTTTGAGACTATGGAACTTCTTAAGGAGTTCACCGGAAAAGATGTCGAAGGCGTCAAGGTCATGCATCCTTATCAGGACCGCCTTGTTCCGGTCTGCGTCGATGACTATGTCACTTCCGATTCCGGTACTGGTATTGTCCATTTAGGTCCTGGACATGGTGCTGACGACTATAGAATCGGTAAGAAGTATCATCTTCCTATCATCTGCACAGTCGATCCTAAAGGTTATATGAATGAGGGAGCCGGCAAGGAAGTAGAAGGCCTCTTCTATGAGGACTGCTCCGTTAAGGTTCTTGATCTTCTCAAAGAAAAAGACAATCTTGTCAAGACAAAGGATATCGTCCACGCTTATCCGCACGATTGGCGTACAAAGAAGCCGACCATCTTCCGTGCCACAGATCAGTGGTTCTGCTCTGTCAGCAAGATCAAAGAACAGCTTCTGAAGGAAGCAGACAAAGTCAACTATATCCCGTCCTGGGGCAAGGTTCGCTTTGAGAACATGCTTTCCGATCGTGATGACTGGTGCATTTCAAGACAGAGACTTTGGGGTGTTCCGATTCCGATCTTCTACGGAGAGGACAATGAACCGATTCTCGACGAGAAACTTTTTGAACACATCGAAAACCTCTTCTTAGAGTATGGCTCTGATATCTGGTATGAGAAATCTGCTAAGGAACTTCTTCCGGAAGGATATACAAGCATCCATTCTCCCAATGGTGAATTCACCAAAGAGAAGGACATCATGGATGTCTGGTTCGATTCTGGTTCTTCCTTCTTGGGAAGCGATATCGAACTTGACCATCCTTTCCCGGCTGACATCTACTTTGAAGGTAACGATCAGTATCGTGGATGGTATAACTCCTCCATGATTCTTTCTGTCGCCTATACCGGAAAAGCACCATATAAGAACATCCTTACTCATGGTTTCATCGTCGATCAGTACGGAGAGAAGTTCTCCAAGTCGAAAAAGAACGGCATCGATCCTGTTACCATCTGCAATAACTTCGGAGCCGATATTCTCCGCCTCTGGACTACTAGCATCGACTATACCACTGCGGAAATCAAACTCAGTCAGGATCTTCTTAAGGCATGCTCGGATCAGTACAGAAAGATCAGAAACACCTTCAAGTTTATGCTTTCCAATCTTCAGGACGATGATGAAGGACATTATTTCGATAGTTCCTATAAGCCGACTTCTCTCTCTTTGATGGATCAGATGATGCTCAATCGTCTTAAGGAAGTCTTAGCCATGATGAAGAAAGGCTATGACACTTATGACATCATGGATGTCACAAATGCAGTCACCAACTTCTTTGTCAATGATCTTTCCTCCTTCTATCTCGACTTCTCCAAGGATACGCTCTATTGCGAAAAGAAGGATTCCATCAAGAGAAGAAATACACAGTACGTCCTCTTCCAGATCGTCAAGAATATCGCTATCGCCTATTCTCCGATTCTCTGCTTCACCTGTGAGGAGATCTACCGTGCTATCCATATGGATGACAAGAAGAAATCCGTCGCCTTGGAATCCTATCCGGATTTAGGCGATATCGATGCTTCCCTCTCCGCAGAATATGAGACATTGCTCTTGCTTAGAAGCCATGTCAACAACATCATCGAGCCTGTCAGAAAAGAAGGTGTCATCGGTTCTTCTTCCGAAGCTAGCGTCCACTATGTCGCTTTGGATGACAAGGAGAAGGATTTGGTCGAGAAACTCGGTGAGAAAGAAATCTGCCGTATCTTCATCGTCTCCCACTTTGCTCTCTCTGACAAGAATGAAGTCAAGAAGCATGACGGAGAACGTTGCGAGAGATGCTGGAACTATTTTGACAGCCTTGAAACAGACAAGGAAGGACATCACCTTTGCTCTCGCTGTCATGACGTTGTGAAAGATTATCCGGAAGGTGAATAATATGAAAGATAAGATCAAACAGTATTTCACCTCCTTCCCGACAAGAGCCAAAGACTACTTCAAAAAGCTCAATTATCCTTTCTATATTTCCATGGTAGTCTTAGCCGTCGGACTCTTCTTAACCGATTATTTCTCTAAGCATATCGCCTTTGAGTTCATGACAAATGGTGACATCGATAATCTTGTCATCAATAGCAATCGAATCGGAACAACCATCATTCCGGGATTGATCAATCTGACCTATACCGCCAATGATGGTGCGGCATGGGGCTCTTTCTCCGGAAAGATGTGGGCTTTATGCATCGTCTCCTTTATCGCCTCTATCGCTCTTACAATCAACTTACTCTTCCGCTTCAACAAATATAACATCTGGATGACAATCGGCATCACTCTTATGGCACCGGGTGCTATCGGAAACTTAGTCGACCGTATGGGATGCCTGACCCAGTCTGGAATCTATAAGAAAGGTGTCATTGATTTCCTTCAGTTCACCTTTTGGCCCGGCTTCCCGATTTGCAACCTTGCCGACTACTATCTGACAATCGGTGTTGTCTTCCTCATTGTTGGCTTTGTCTTGGAATTCAAGAAAGAATACAGAGAGATGAAAGAAGAAGAAAAGAAGGAAAAGGAAGCGGCTGCTATGAATATTGCTGCTACCGATTCCGCTGACGATGATATGAAGAAGAAATTAGCTGATATGGATAAGAACAATGATGAAAACAAAGGCGAAAATAAAACAGATGAGGTGAAAGATGAAAGCGACGGAAAATAACAGACTGGACATCATTGTCAGCAAATTATTCTCGATTTCCCGCTCTCAGGCTAGTAAAGCGATTCGTCAGGCATCTGTCAAAGTGGATGGTGTCATCATCGATACTCCCTCTTTCAAAGTGAAGGAGAATTCCGAAGTGGAATACACTCCTGTCATCGAAGATAAGCCGGCTGTTGAAAAACCGCAAGAGAGTGTTCAGCTCGATTATGTCTATCGTGATGAGGATATCGCTATCATCAATAAGCCCCGTGGCATGGTCGTCCATCCGGCACCCGGACATAGCAATGACACATTGGTGAATTACCTTTTTGATGAGGACGGTTTTGATTTTGACCCGGATGACAAAGAGAATATCCGTCCTGGCATTGTCCATCGTATCGATAAGGATACCTCTGGACTTTTGGTTGTGGCTCAGAATCCGTTGGCACAACAGACCCTCTCTCAGGAAGTTAGAGAAGGTGACTTCCACCGCAACTATCTCGCGTTGGTATACGGAAATGTTCCAGATAAGAGATTCCGTATCGAGGCTCCTCTTACTAGACCCAACCATACGGAAAGAAAAGCACTTGTCGATGTCTATAAGGGAAGAGACGCAATCACGCATTGCGTCACTTTAGGAAACAACGGAA
Organism: bacterium; assembly: GCA_963621825.1. Taxonomy (GTDB): domain Bacteria; phylum Bacillota_I; class Bacilli_A; order RFN20; family CAG-288; genus Enterosoma. Next base: position 44,555 of record CAVFFP010000002.1, on the reverse strand, counting down.
AAGTCTCTCTTCTTCAGTGCTCTTTGGAGACGGGAAGAACCCATCAGATCCGTGCTCATCTTGCCTATATCGGTTTCCCGATTGTAGGTGATACTTTATATGGACGTTCTCAGGATAAGGTTGCTGACAAAGGACAGGCATTACATGCCTATTCTCTCTCTTTGATCCATCCCCGCACATTGAAGAGAATGACTTTCTATGCTCCGATTGATGAGTATATGAAAGAACTTCTCCGCTATTTCTATCATTGATCTTTGGAGGCTTGTATGACGAATCGAATCAAGGCGATGGCATTCTTGCTTTTCTCTTTTTCTCTTTTCTGCTCCTGTGAGAAAGGAAAGGGAAGTGAATCTCTTTCTGCTAGTGATTCCTACTCTTTTTCAGAGAGTAAAAGCGATGTCACAAAGAGGAATGAACTGACCGAAGATATGCTATATGAGGCAGCATATGGTGTTGCCGTTCAGTCTCAGATCGTCCATTCCTCCACTACGGATGCCGGCGATGATGTCGATAATATCGTCACATATAATTCCTGTCTTCTTGACTATGAGACGACTGCCGATGAGTATTCCTATCGTCTTTATTCTGATAGCTATGATGAGAATCATTACAAGGATAGTGATCCTATCCCGTATGAAAGTCTTGCTCCTACAAGAAACAGTCTCTCTATGATGAGAGATTATATAAAGGGGAAGGACGGAATGCTTCTGGATAAAAGACTGACAAAGGATAATACCATTGTCACCTATTACGGAAGAAAGGATGGCTCTACTAGCGATAAAGTAGGTGTCCCCTACTCGACATCCGGATTCTATAATTTCTTCTCTGCTTTTACATCCTCCGATTTCAGAAAGGGAGAGAAGGAATATTCCTTTGTTCTCGATACAGAAAATATACTAGATACCAGTGCACTTAATGAAGCGGCTGTTAGTATGACAGCTGGTCTGAATCAGACTGCATTGAAAAATCTTACCCTTTACACCGATGGCTATCATATCACCTCTTATGAGGCTGAATTAGAGCCTGTTATTGCGGATGATTGGGTTCCTGGTGTTATCTATACTTTTAAGACATTTGCAAAAGGCAATATCACCGCTTTAGGAAAAGATGATGAGACTGTTACAAAGCATTTCTTAAAGGCATATGATAAAGCGGAAGATGAAAATCTGAAATCCGCTCTCGATTCCCTGAAACTTGGAAACTATACCGAAAAGGTCGTTTTGAGTCGAAAAGGGGATGAGGGAAAAGAACAGTCTGAAGTGGAATATAAAAGAGTCGCTAATACAATGGCTGTCGTTTCGTCCGGTGAGATACAGTCTGGATATTACGTAACAGATGAGAACAAAAGACAGAATCTTCGTTATCTTAACGGCGGATATTATAAAGATGGAAGCGAAGTCATCAACGACACTCCTTTTGCTTCCTTTGAAATGAGTCTGTCTTTGTTTGAAAAGAAAGAAGGCGGCAAATACCATTTCTCAATGATCGATACTGGCGTCCTTGACTGCACTTCCTCTTTATTCGTAGATGGTGTTGACAATGCGACGTTACATGAAGTCACTATCGAACTGAAAGACGATAGTGTTGTCATATCATTAAAAGGAAAAGACAGTCTGAATGATTCCTTTGATGCGACAGTCACCTATTCTGATATCGGAACAACTGACAACGGAATCGATATTGATCATCTTCAATCCATGGATGATCTTACATGGAAAGATGTTCTAAGCAATGATGATTATCTTTTTGTCACAAAGAACATTACTGAAGAAAAATTGAATCAGATTCCGCTTCTGAATAACGGATATTTCAATGTCGAAACAAATGTTTATAACTCTCAGCTTCGTTTAGATTATTATATCGGTAACGTCTACTCTCTCTTTGATGAAGACAGAAACGGAATTCTTTCTAAGAAAGAGAGTGAAAACTATTATGCGTATCGCGATAATCTTTACTCCTTGTATCAGGTTTCATTGGTGAAAAAGGGATTTGAAAGTTTCTCTGTTTCCAAAGAGAATGATCATATCATCTCCATGAAGACAGAATCGGATGATATCTCTTTGACTATTACTATCTTAGAGAAAGATACGACTTCCCGCGATCTTGTGTTCCGTATTGCGGTTGAGATATAAGGAGATGATATGAAAATTACAGTCAAAGGCATTTCCTCAATTCCATGCAAAATCGATACCATCGATTTCCAACTGGTTTTCGTCACTTATGGGAAGGATGCGGAAACGCTATTGGAAATGGAAAAGAAAGAAAAAGAGAAGATGATTGCTTCTCTTCATTCCGTTAAGGGTGACATTTCTCTTTCTCTTCTTTCTTCAGATATCCGCAAAGAATATAAAACCGAAAAGAACAATACTGTCTTTAGCGGCTATCGAATGGAAGAACAGTTTAAGTTCTCAGTTAAGTATGATGTTTCTCTTCTGTTCTCTTTTCTTTCGTTGATCTACAAATCGGAATCTAGCGAGCTTTCTCTTTCTTATTCCTTCTCTTCTTCTTTGGAGAAGGAGAATAAGGATAAAGCTATCCAGGAAGCGTTGATGGACGCAAGAAGAAAAGCAGAACTCATCGCTGAAACGATGAATACGAAGATCGTCTCCACTTCGGATATCAAGTTAGAGGAAGAGAATGATACTCCGTATCTCTTCTCCTCCCTGTCTGAGGTGTCCGTTGAAGATAGTAAAGCAATGGTAAAAGTAGAAGTCGTATTTGAAGCAGAATGAAAAAAGGCTTGGTGGAACTTATTGTCCATTCAAGCCTTCTACTTGTCTTTTTCATCCAATATCTCAATCTTGGATACATTGTTCAGCTTTGGCGGATAAACTAAGGATACTGAACCGTCATAGGTGACTTTGAGAATGTCGCCTTCCTTGATGTCAGATAAGTTTTTCTTCTCTCCGTGAAAGTAAATCTTGTTCTCATCCTCGACATCGAAAGTATAGAAATAGTCTTCTGTTCCCGTGTTTTGAACGTTGATACCCCAGAAATCATTGACGTTTGTGTATTTGCCAGTGATCTGGAAGGTATTGTTCTTTTCGATTTCCATACCTTTCAATGATCCGCTCGTCTCTCTGTCGCGGACTTTGGAGAAACCGCTGACTAAGGACAATGTTGCAAAAAGAAGATCGTTTTTCATGCGTTTCCCCCCTTCTCAACTATTATAGATGAATCTTCTCGGCTTTCCTAGTTAGTTGACCGTAATTTCTATGATATTGTGACTTTGAATATAGAATTGTAAAAATATCCTATGTTTCCTTATTGAACTACTTCTCGTAATTGGCAAAGAACCTCTTTACATAGGAATCTACTTTATCTTTGCCTTTTTTGCTGATTAGTTCATGATAGACTTTGTCTACCTGTGCACTGGCTCCTTTCGGAATCTCATAGCCTAGATCCTCTTCCATCGCTTTCCACTCTTTGAGAAAGGTATAGCGGCTGATGACAGAACTGCAGGCGACAGAGGGATAATAGGTCTCCCCTTTTGTACGGAAGCAAAGCGGATTATTGATGATTTCATTTCCGACTAATTTTCTGTAGTCTTCTTCCTTTGTGAACTGATCGATATAGGTGATGATATTGTTAGAAAGATGATATTTTTCAATCAGTCCTTTCTGAGCAAAGTTGTGACACTTTGCCATCACTTTATGGATGTTGAAGTGGTTTTCTGCTAATAGAGATAACTTGTTCGGTGAAACCATAACAACATAATTCTTGATCCTTCTTTTGATGACAGGTCCGATGGAATAGATATAGGGATCTTTCATCTTCTTGGAATCGTTGATTCCGTATTTCTGAAGAAAGTCGATATCATCTTTGTCGACATAACAGCTTGTTACAATCAGAGGTCCGAAAAAGTCACCGACACCCACTTCATCAGAACCAATCTGAGAATGAAGGTCCTCCCAGTTCTGGAAGTAATCGGTAGGTTCCGTCTTTTCGTTCTTTGATGTCTCTGTCACAGAGACATCCTGGGAAAAGAAATTGGCCTCTTCAATACACTTCGCATCCTCCGAGGAGAATACGATCGTATAGATTTCCTTCTTATTCTTGAAGGCGTGAATGATCACTCCGTTCTTTTTCGTGAGGAAGTATTCGTAAGGAGTAGAATCGTTATGGATTTCTTCCGCGTGATAGAAGTCTTTTACTTCTTCCGCTTTTGCCTGGTCGGCTTTGAATTTTGCGTAATACATAGAATTAGTATATCAAAATAGGCTTGATAAGGCTATTTGTGATAAAATCTTTCCTATGAAAGATAATATATTACATACAGAAATCGACCAGGTCATAACTGAACTGAAGACCTGCTTCTCCTTAGAAGGACTGAAGGAAAAATTCAATTATGAAGACTATAAATGCAAAGACTCTGTCGAATTAGAGACGAGTCATGAATATTTAGAGGAATTCTCTAAATTCCTTACGCAAGGTCATCAGATCACCATTCCCTCTTTGATGGATATGGAGTCTCTTTTCATTGCCTTAGATAAAGGAAGAGTCTTATCCTGTCCGGAACTCTATGATATCGGAGACCTTTTAAGCTGCAGTCAGTATCTTTATGATATGTTCTATGACAAGAAAGAGTTCTATCATCTCAATGATGACGCTTTGGATCTCAATCCTCTTGTTCCTTTAAAAAGAGACCTCACTTCCAGTATCGATCCTGATCTTACAGTATCCGATCATGCTTCGAGCAAATTAAGAGAGGTTCGTTCTCAACTGAGAACCGTTCAGCATTCTCTTACGAATATCATGAACACCTATCGTAATCGCTATTCGCAGTATCTTTCTAGCGATGTCATCTCCTTCAAAGGCGGACAGGAAGCACTTCCGATCAAAGTCAGCTGCAAAGGCTCGGTTAGAGGTGCCGTTGTCTCGTATTCCTCAACGGGTGAAACCGTCTTCATGGTTCCCTACGAAGTCATCGATTTAAGAAACAAATATAATTCCCTGAAGCAAGAGGAAGCTAGCGAAGTCATGAAAGTTTTGACGGACCTTTCTCAGAAATGTGCAAAGCAGCTATCCTACCTAAAGAAGGACTATGAGATCATTGAACGCTTTGACCGTTATTTAGGTGCGGTGAGATACGGAAATTCCTTCAACGGAACCATATCGGTATTATCTGATAAAGATTTCCTTTTGGACGGATTCTTCCATCCTCTTCTCAAAGCGGAGAAAGTCATCACCAATACGATTGAATTGGGCGGAAAAGAGCCGATGTCATTATTGATCACCGGTCCGAATGCGGGCGGTAAATCGATTCTTATCAAAGCGGTCGCATTATCGGTCTGCATGGATAAATTAGGACTTATGGTTCCTTGCCACAAAGAGGCAAAGATACCTTTTATCGACCATGTTCTCTTTTTAGGCGGAGACAATCAGTCTGTCATGGATAACCTTTCCACGTTCTCTTCCCACCTTTTGGGTATCAAAGAGATAACGGAGAAGGCAACAGAGAATTCATTAGTCATCATCGATGAAGTCGGAGAAGGTACATCACCGAAAGACGGTGAAGCAATTGGTGTTGCCATTCTGAAATATTTTGAAAGAGTCGGATGTTTTTCCTTGCTCACTTCCCACTTTGACGGCATGAAGATCTATGCGGCTAGCGATGATAAGACGTTGACAGGTGCTATGGAGTTCAATAACAACACATTAAAGCCAACATATCGTCTACTCCTTCATACCACTGGAAAATCCTATGGTATCCTTTTAGCGAGACAGATGGGACTATCGAAAGAGATCATCGATGATGCCGTCGCCTTTGAAAAGGAAAGAAGCGATAGAGATACTGATGCTTTGATGGAGAAACTGACAGAACAGGTCTCTATCAACCAGAAGAAGGAAAGAGAATTAGAAGGAAAGAAGAAAGACTTAGATAAGCTTTTAGAGAAAAGACAGAAAGCGATTGATGCTCTTAACGAGGAAAAGAATTCCATCAAGATGAAAGCCGAAAGCAAAATCGAAAGACTGGTGGAACAGAGAATCGCAGAGATCAACAAAATCTGGGAATCCAAACAGGGAACAAGTGACCTTTCCTATTCGCAGATATCTCAGGCTAAAGGCGAATTGAAGAAGATCAAAGTCGAGAATGAGCCTTCTTTGAATACAATCGGAAAAGTGGTTGAACTGACTGACCTGAAAGTAGGAGAGAAGGTAGAAGATGAAGACCATCGACTTGGTACAGTCATGGAGATCAAGAAGAAAGAGGTTCTTCTTGATATGGACGGACTTAGAATCCGTAGAAAGATTGCAGGACTCAAGAGAGCGAGACTGACTGCCAAAGACGTTAAAGTAAAGAAAGAGACCTATGCCTCTATCGATAGTGCAATCTTAAATCTTGGTCCCTCTCAAGGATTAGAAGTCAATATCATCGGCTTACATGTCGATGAGGCGATGAGAAAGGTAGTATCCTTCTTAGACTCCGCCAGAATCCATCGTTATACACCGGTAAGAATCATTCATGGTGCCGGAACTTTTGCCTTGAAGAATGCTGTATGGAAGTATCTAGCCAATCATAAAGAGTTTGTCAAAGAGTATCGTCTTGGCGGTGAAGGAGAAGGCGGATTAGGAGCGACAGTCGTCTATCTAAAATGAGTTATTTAGATTATCCCGTTCTGAAACAGAAGATATCATTGCTTCCTGATAAGCCAGGTTCCTACCAGATGAAAGATGGTAATGGAACTATCATTTACGTTGGAAAAGCAAAGTCTCTTTTAAAAAGAGTGAAGCAGTATTTTACTAGACCTCAGGTTGGAAAGGTCGCGAGAATGGTCATGGAGATCCGTGATTTCGACATCATCGAGACTAACTCGGAAAAAGAGGCTCTGTTATTAGAGATTTCCTTGATACATAAATATTATCCAAAGTATAACATTATGCTGATGGATGATAAGATGTATCCTTATATCGCTTTGAAGAAGAATGATGATCCCTATCTGAAGATCACCCGTTCTGACAAGGAGAAAGGATACTATTATTTCGGTCCATTTCCGAATTCTTCTCAAGCCTATAAAATGATTGATCTTCTGAATAAGATTTATCCGCTTAGAAAGTGTCAGAACATTCCGGAAAGACCTTGCCTCTATTACCATATGGGTCAGTGTCTTGCCCCCTGCATCAACAGGATAGAACAAGAAGATTATCAGGAGATGGTCAATTCCATCACTCGTTTTCTCAATGGGGATACGGCTTCGGTCCTTTCAGATCTGAAAGCGAACATGAAGAAGTATGCGGATGCCTTAGAATTTGAAAGAGCATCGGATTATAAGAAACTGATCGATATGGTCAATGGAATCACCTCTTCACAGAAGATTATCTTCCAGGATCATGTTTCAAGAGATATCGTCTCCTACTCGATAAGAGAAGGATATATCTGTGTTGTCTTTCTTCTCTTCCGCAAAGGTGTTCTCTTGGGTAAGAACTCCTATGTTGAAGAACTGGATGACGATATCAATGAGTTTTTGGAGAATATCATCTTCCAGTTCTATGAAAAACACAAAGACCATCCAAAAGAACTCATTCTTCCTACAGAAGATATTGTCCCTGTTTTGAAGGAGTCCTTGGACTTTGATGTCATCTGTCCGACAAGAGGAAAGAAGAGAGATTTGATCTCTATGGCGTTAGAGAACTCCAAGCAGATGCTTGACCAGCATTTCCAGACAGCACGATTAGAGGATGATGTATTGAAGCTTTTGGAAGAGCTGAAAGAGAAACTTGGATTAGAAAAGACTCCTTTAGATATCGAACTCTACGATAACTCCCATATTCAGGGATATGATCCTGTCGGTGCTATGGTAAAATACATCAACGGAGAAAAGGCGCCTTCTCTTTACCGTAAATATAAGATTACCCAGCCTAATCCACAGGATGACTTGGCAAGCATGAGGGAAGTGCTCACCCGCCGTTTCACCCGTCTTAAGGAAGAGAATCAGAAACTTCCAGATCTTATCATTCTCGATGGTGGATTCACGCAGTGTCAGGTAGGACTAGAAGTCAAAGAGGAGGTCGGTGTCGATATCCCTTTGGCTGGCCTTATGAAAAATGATAAGCATGAGACTGACTCTCTTATCAATGCCGATACCGGTGAAGTAATTCCATTAGAGAGAAATACTCCTCTATTCTTCTTGCTGATGAGAATGCAGGATGAGATTCACCGCTTTGCAATCACCTACCATAGAGGAAAAAGATCGAAATCGGTTTTCAAGACCATCTATGATGATGTCTCTGGTATCGGTGAAAAGAGAAAGAAGAGAATGCTGGAACTCTATCCTACAATCGAATCCCTTGAGGGGGTGAAAAAAGAGGAGTTGATGCAGATTATTCCAGAGGAATCGGCGATTGAAATCCTTAGAAAAAGAGATGAATACCTTCTCTATCCGAAAAACATGACAAAAAAAGGAGACTGAAATATGCTTTCACAATTGACTCGAAAACAGAGAATCCCATCTTTCATCCTACTTGTTCTTTCTCTTATCTTTATCTTCATGGCATTAGGAAAATCACAGTATCAGCTGTTCTCTGATCTCTTTCGCATTGTCGGTGAGACACCCTTCTCGAAAGAACATTATGCTTATACATTAGGCGGAATCTTTACGATATTCGTCGTTCTCCTGTTGGTCTTCATCCTTCTTCTTGATATTGTTACCTTCTTCTTTGACCGGTTATTCAATTATCATACGGTCCATAAGATGCTCTTTGGACTGGTTGTTTTGGAGACTGTGTCTGAGATTGTTGCCTTTGTCATGGTCTTTATGACAAAAGACTTAGACCCTACATTCTTTAGTGCATTCAACTGGATTGTTCTGATTCTGAATCTTCTTGTCTCTGCCTCTTACTTTGTCACAGAGATACTCTTCATTTCAAAACCATATCATGAACTGAAGAAACAGATAGAAAAAGAAGAGGAAAAAAAGGAAAAGAACGAACCTCTTTTCCAAGCGGAAAAAGAAGAAATCAAGGAAGAGAAAAAAGTAGTGGAAACGAAAAACAGCAAGTCAGAAATGCTGAAAATGGTGACTACCCTTCTCGATCAGAAGAAAATCACAAAAGAAGAAGCAGATAAGATGATCGAACGAATCACGGACGATGATTGAAAATCACGGCAAAAAGGGATAAATCATACTTGAAAATACCAGGCTGAAAGACTATAATTATACGGCTTATGGATAAAACCGTAGGTGTTCGGGACATAGCGCAGCTTGGTAGCGCACTTCCTTGGGGTGGAAGGGGTCATGAGTTCAAATCTCATTGTTCCGACCATTAATGTTAGAAGAGCCCTCGAAAGAGGGCTTTTTCGTTGTTCGTTTGATACTAGAACACAATTCCTTTCACAACATAAAAACCTCAGCTTTTGCGCTGCACATTTTCGGAAATAAACTCGGAATCAATTCTGAATCTGTGAAAGGAGAAGAAACCAGAGCAAAAAATCCGGCGGAAATCCTCTGGAGAAAAGCAGGAAGGGAAGTTGAGGGAAGTCAGGGGAAGTTTCGTGACAAAAAAGCCTTCCGAAAAAAACGGAAGGCGATGAAACAGGTCTGAAAAATCCGGAAAAATAATTTTTCGGAAAGCCTGATACAGAAAAAGTCGATTTTTCTGAAAAAATACCTATACTTTCTATTTTTGATTGTTTGGATCTCGAAAAAGTTTTTTAAAAAATGCTTGACGAGATATTTTCGAATGATATTTTAATGCTTCTTAAGAAGCATTAATGACACTATATCAAGCGTATTTTATGGGTTTGACAAGCCCTAAACAATATCGTATGATAAGTGAGCCATAGCTTTAATCTTAAGACAAATGGTTTGCGTCTATGAAGAGAAGCTATCGCTTATCTACAAGTCGAAGAAGGATGATTAGAAGAACGAGTAAGATAATTGTTTGTTCCATGGCTCTCACCTCCTTTCTAGGTGTCGGCTATGGCTCTCAGTCAAGGCTGGTATCCTTGACCAAGACTATTATAAGCCCGTTTCTTCAATCGTCCTTTTTCTGTACGCACCATAGGGTACCCCCCGGGGTCAACCCTTTTTTTATTTTAGAAATGGAGCGGCCGGGAAGTTCGAAAATATATATGACCGAAAATTTCAGGAAAAAGGCCCTTCCGTGAGCCAAAAAAATTCAAAACTGAAAATTCTGTGGCCCTCATTTTTTTCGCTTTTTTTAAATTACATAAGCCTGAGATTTCGCTTTTTAGAAATTCATGAAGCGATATTTTTCGATTTGAGACAAGATGAATGGTCCCATTCTTCATATAAGTTTTCACAGTTTTTCTCGATGGAAATGGGCTTTTTCAAAAAAGAAGGGTGAAAGTGCTGACATGATTTTTCACGATGACTCGATAATATGGGTCCTTGGGGGACTCGATTGTTTCTTGCTAGGCACAGAGGGAGCGCAAATGTGTCTTCCGGCTCCCTCACCTCTTATGGAGAAGGACAGGGAAGAGAGAGAAATGCCAAGCAAGCACGGACCAAAGTTCGAGAAGTTCTACCATACGAAACAGTGGATGAAATGCCGGACTACCTTCGTAGCGCTGAACCATGGTAAATGCCAGATATGCGGAAAGAGAGGAAACCTCGTGCATCACAGGACACAGAACGTGAACGATCCGTACATATCACTGAACTTCGACAACCTCGAACTGCTATGTCGGGACTGCCATAACAAGATCCATGCAGACCATGACTCCGGAAGTGAGGACAAGCCGACACTGGTAGAGTTCACTCCGGACGGAAACGTCATAGTCAGAGAGAAAAAATAGACACTCATCGGGCCGAGCTTCTCGTCACCGGAATACAGCCGAAACCGTCCTTTACTGCGCCATTAATCGTTTTTTTTATGGCGATTTGATTAACTGCTGTTTGCCTTAAGGAAAAAATAGCGTTTCAACGAAAAAAGTGTTGTGATTTTGATGTCATTTGCATAAATGGTAACACAAACCGATAAAATGCCCATTTGACATTATCGCGGTGTTTCAGGGGTTTTCGACAAAACATAAGAGCTCATTAAAGCCGTTTTAACGCTCTCATTGTTCCGACCGTTAATGTTAGAAGAGTCCTCGAAAGAAGGTTTTTTCGTTGTTCGTTTGATACTAGAACACAATTCCTTTCACAACATAAAAACCTCAGCTTTTGCGCTGAGGCTTTTTGAATTCTTAGAAACCAGGATAGTATCCTTCCTTAACGTAACCGTTAAGAATCTCTTTTACTTCATCAAGGTCTTCCTTATAGGTGATTCCACACCATCTGTCCAGGTTGTGATAGACCTTGCAGGTGGCTTTTCCTTTTCTTAGTTGATCAAAGATGACATCAGCAATGATGAGTTCATCCTTCATCTTGTCACAGGTAGAGAGGAAATCGTTGAAGTTCTTCTCAATGACCGGGAAGATGTCGGGAGTAAGTCCCCAGAGATTCATAGAGACTGGAGTATCTAAGGCTAACTGATGCTGGATGTTATCTTTGATATAGACGCCATCCGAATTGATATTCAGTGTTTCGATGACTTCTTTAAGGAGTCCGTTTTCAATCTTGCAGACACCTCTATTGACATCTCCGTTTTTGGAAAGGGTCTTATCCAAGCAATAGGCGACCATCGCGTATTCGCCGTCTTTTGCATGGATCAGATGCTCGTGGATGCTGTCAAAAGCGTGTCGTCCGTAATAATCATCGGAATTGATGATGGCAAAAGGATTCTTCACAACCTCTTTACAGTTTAAGATAGCCTGTGCAGTACCAAAGGGCTTCTTTCTTCCCTCTGGAAGGATAGACATATCCTGAAGGACATAACTGACCGGTATTGTTTTCTCGATTCTTTTTCCGACAAGTTCGATGAAATCCGCTTCGATTTCTTTGCGTATGATAAAGACAACATCATCAAAACCGGCTCTTTTCGCATCATAGATGGAAAAGTCGAGGATTCCACGTCCGCTTTCGGTGATAGGGGCGGCCTGTTTCAGTCCGCCAAAGCGACTGCCCATTCCGGCAGCCATTACGACGAGTGTAGTTTTCATAATCGTTTCTCCGTAGTGACAATATTATAAGTCGAAAATGGAAAGATAGCCACTATTAGAGAAAAGGTTAGGATAGGCAAACAGAAAAGAGCCACATTTCTGTGGCTCTGAAAGATTACTTTTCGTATCCGTTCGGATTATGGCTCTGCCAGTTCCACTGGTCACGGCACATATCTTCCAAATCGTATTTGGCTTCCCAGTGAAGGTCGTTTTTGGCACGGTCAGCACAAGCATAGCAACTATCGACATCACCGGCTCTTCTTCCGACAATCTGATAGGGAAGAGTCTTTCCGCATGCCTTTTCAAAGGCGTGGATCATGTCAAGGACAGAATATCCTTTTCCGGTTCCAAGGTTATAGATATGAACACCCGGCTTTGTGCAGTACTTCAAGGCAGCGATATGTCCTAAAGCGAGATCGACAACGTGGATGTAATCTCTGACACCAGTTCCGTCCGGTGTGTTGTAGTCATTTCCGTAAACCTTGATGCAAGGAAGTTTTCCTGTTGCAACCTGAGCGACAAAAGGCATAAGGTTGTTCGGGATGCCCTTCGGGTCTTCACCGATCAATCCGCTCGGATGAGCACCGACTGGATTGAAGTAACGAAGAAGCATGATGTTCCATTCTGGATCTGCGACATATAAGTCTTTCAGGACATGCTCTAACATGAGCTTTGTCGCACCATAAGGATTGGTGACAGAAAGACGGCAGCTCTCGTCCAAAGGAAGACGCTCCGGCTTTCCATAGACAGTTGCAGAAGAGGAGAAGATGAAATTCTTGACTCCAAACTCCTTCAAGACTTCCAATAAGGTGACAGTGCCACCGATGTTGTTATCGTAGTATTCTAATGGTTTCTGGACACTTTCGCCAACGGCTTTGAGTCCGGCAAAGTGAATGACCGCATCGATCTTGTTCTCTCTGAGAATCTGACGGTCTGCTTCTTTGTCTCTCATATCGACTTTGTAGAACTTCACTGTCTTTCCGGTGATCTTTTCTACTCTCTTCAGCGCTTCCTCATTGGCATTGCAGAGGTTGTCTAAGACAACGACGTCATAACCCTGATTCAGCAATTCGACTACTGTGTGAGTTCCGATGAACCCTGCGCCACCCGTAACTAAGATTTGCATAATTAACCCCCTCGGTTGGAGATTATATTATAATCGAAACAAATGAAAAAAGGGAGTAGTTAATCCTCCCTTTCTAAAAATTTACATTGCTTCAATCTTTTTCGGCTTCGAATCGATGACAACACCGTTCTTTACATCGATTTCATGGAATGCTTTTTTCTGTATACAGAGCGTGACAGGGATATAGATGAGATCGACGAAGATCCAGCTCAGAGGATAGCAGAAGTAGAGCCAGAAGATCGTATGGAAGGTAGAAACATAGGTGAAGAGAGTCAGGATGAATACGATTCTTGTACCGGTGCATCCGACAAGCGTGATGATAGCAGGAGCAGTCGATCTCTTCATGCCTCTTAGATATTGGCTGGAGATATCCATGATGCCATCAAGGACATAGGTGAAGACCATCATGTACATTCTCTCTTTTCCGGCAGCGAGTGCATTCTCTCTAACGATCGTGACGCTGTCTTCCGTATTGGTATCGGAGATAAAGACGGATAAGATCTGATTCGGAATGATAAGGACGATCATCGCGCAGACAAAGCAGGCGATAGACATCCAGGCGATAGAATACCAGAAAATCTTCTTGATGTTCTCTTTCTTTCCGGCACCATAATTCTGACCGACAAAGGAGACACAGGCTAAGCCAAAGGCTTCGATGAAGGCATAGACATAGGATTCAATCTGGCTGCTTGCACTAGAACCGGACAGAATCTCGTTTTCGGAGATAGCAACACCGGAGATGGTGTAGTTATGAATCGTATATAGGGAGGACTGAATCAGAACGTTAGGAATACAGAATCCTAAACCCTGAAGTCCAGCCGGAATACCGATCCTAAGAATGTCAGCAAGGCTCTCTCGATCGAATTTCAGCTTTTTGAAATCGAGTCTGACATAGCCTTTTTTGTTGATGGAGAGCCATAGTATGACAAAGATAGCGGATATGGCTTCGGAGATGATAGTAGCCAAAGCAACACCAGCGACATCCATGTCGAAGACAATGACGAAGAGTAGATCGCAGGCGACGTTTATAAGTCCGGATACAGCTAAGAAATAGAACGGTCTTCTAGAATCTCCTAATGCGCGGAGAATCTGAGATCCGAAGTTGTAGATCATCAGAAACGGGAGGCCGGCGAAATAGATCTTCAGATAGGTGCTTGCAAGCGGAAGGATATTGTCCGGAGTATTCATCATCTTCAGAAGGTAGGGAGAGAGGAAGAATCCGAGAATTCCGACAAAGATACCGACGAGCACAGAGAGTATCATGGAAGTGGAGAGGATGCGCTGTGCCTTTTCCTGATTGTTCGCTCCTTTTGCATTGCCGATAGCGACGTTGCATCCGATGGCAAGAGAGACAAAGAGAGTGATGATCAGATTGATGAGCGGGGAATTGCTTCCGACAGCGGACATGGAGAGATTTCCGCCTCCATAGTGGGAAACGGTGAAGAGGTCAACGGTGGAATAGAGAAGCTGGAGAATGGTAGAAAAGGCCATCGGCAAAGCAAAGAGCGGTATTTTGAGAAACAGATTTCCGCTCGTAAGATCCATTTCTGACTGTTTTTTGATTTTCATAAGTATCTCTTTCTGATAAGCCATACTATTTTAGATGGTTATTTTTTTAATTCAATAGATTGTATCCGCTTACTTTTGCTATAATCAAAGGTAGAAATGATGATGGGGAATCACTATGGAACAGCATGAACTGAAAGACGGAAAACTTTTAGACGAAAAAGGTTGTCTACAGGAAGCAGGCTTTGCCTTTTCCCTTGTGAAAGAGTATTCCAGAGATGATATCAAGGCAAGAAAGTCAAGAATCAAGGAATGGGATTACTATTACTTCGGAAATCATGAAATCGGTCTAGCACTCACAATCGATGACAACTCCTATATGGATCTTTGCTCGGCTACCTTCTTCGACTATAAAAACAGAACCTATCATGAGAAATCGAGAATGCACCTATTCTCGAACGGAAAGAGAAATCTCCCTTCTACTAGCAGAATAGGTGATACGAAGTATCAGGATTCGAAAGTCTATTTCCTTTTCTCCAATGATGGAGAGACGAGAGAGATATTAGGTACCTATGACCATTTTAGAGGGAAGGACAAATTAGTGTTTCATTTCATTGTCAAAGAGACTAGAAAAGATACTATGGTTATTGCTACTCCCTTTGATAAGAAGAAACACTTCTATTACAATCAGAAGATCAACAACCTCGTTGCCGATGGTGAAATCAGAATCGGAGATGACGTCTATCCTGTTAAGAACATGCCCGGAGTCTTAGACTGGGGAAGAGGTGTCTGGACTAGAATCAACACCTGGTACTGGGCTAGCATGAATGACGTTATGGATGGACATGCTGTCGGTTTCAATTTAGGTTATGGATTCGGAGACACTTCTAAGGCAAGCGAGAACATGTTTTTCTATGATGAGATGGCCTATAAGCTTAATGATGTCTATTTCGATATTCCGAAAGATAAGAACGGAAAAGAAGAATACGAGAAAGAGTGGAAGATGACATCCAAAGATCATATGATCAATCTTACCTTCACACCGTTGATTCATCGAAAAGGAGGCGGGAATGCGTTAGTCATCCACTCCATCCAGAATCAGATCTTCGGTATTTATAACGGAACCTTTGAAATAGAGGGCAAATCATTTAAAATCAATAACTGTTACGGTTTCGCAGAGAAAGTCTATAATCGCTGGTAATCAAATTAGGAGGATTAACCATGTCAGTGTTTGAAGTAAAATACAATGATGAATTCGTTCAGAAAGGCAATGATTATCTTATCGAGAATCCGAAAGCTCACTTACTTGTCATCACAGGAATGGATGAGCACTCTTCCCGATATGAGACCTTTGCTCATGAACTCAATGAAAAAGGATATTCCGTTTCCGTTCTCGATCATTGGGGACAGGGTGAGAATGCAAAGAGCGTTGAAGAGCAACAGCAGTGGCCTAAAAACGCTTGGAGGATGACACAGGCCGATCTCAACAAGAAAGTCATGGAACTGAAGAAGGATGGAGTTCCAGTCTATCTGATGGGACATTCCATGGGTTCCTTCGCTGTTCAGAACTATCTCATCAATTATCCCAACACAGTCGATAAGGCCATCATCATGGCAAGTAACGGAAAGAACAATAAGCTTGCCATCTCCTTAGGAAACTTCTTAACCAAACTGCTTACGACCAAGAAGAACTGGAACAAACATGCTAAGTTCATCGAAAGCATGTCTGTCGGTGCCTATGCGAAATCCATCAAGAACAGAAAGAATGATCTTGAATGGTTAAGCTATAACGAAGAGAACTGGAAGAACTACGCTGCTGATCCCTATTGCGGACATGAGAACACGTTCGGTTTCTTCCATGAGTTCATGGACGGCATGAATCAGCTCTACAAGAAAAAGAACCTCAAGCGCATCTCCAAGGACGAACATATCCTTGTTATCGCTGGTGCAGATGATCCAGTCGGTGCTTGTTCCAAAGGACCGAAATCTCTGGAAAAGATGTATAAGAAGTTAGGCGTCAAGGATGTAAGACTATGCATCTTCCCTCATATGAGACATGAGATTCTCAATGAGACGGATAGAGATAAAGTAGTTGACGCAATCTTAGAATTCCTCGCTTAAGAACAACAAAAAACTTCCACAGCGAATGTGGAAGTTTTTAATTTACCGATAATCGGGATAATCCTTGATGTGAAGGAGGTTCTCCGCGTTTTCGATACGTTCCTTGCTAGGAGCATTGACTCCCTTTAAAGGATAAGGAATCTTCAAGAGATCGTACTTGTAAATGCCTAAGGTATGATAGGGAAGAACTTCGACTCTTCTGATATTGTTAAACTGCTTTAAGAACTCTCCCGTCTCTTTTAAAAGCTTATCATCGTCGCTCAACGTCGGGACAAGAACATGCCTTACCCAAATCGGATAATTTTTCTTATCCAAATAGGAGAATAACTCTAAGACATTGCTATTATCTTTTCCTGTTATCTTTTTGTGAAGGACAGGATCGATGCATTTGATGTCAAGAAGGAATAGATCCGTGACGGATAAGAGTTTATCAAGCTTTGCTAAGTAAGCTTCGGAATTAGAGAATGTCGCACCGCTTGTATCGATAGCGACAGAGATGCCATCCTTGTGGAACAGTGTTGCCAATTCCGTGATGAAATCGAGCTGAGCCAAAGGCTCACCACCACTGATAGTGACACCGCCATTATCTTTCCAATACGGTTTGAATCGGATGAGTTTCTTATAGGCTTCCTCTGGTGTGATCGGATTCTTCTTGGAGAATTCCCAGGAATCCGGATTGTGGCAGAAGAGGCAGCGATATGGGCAGCCTGCTAAGAAGAGTACACTTCTTACCCCGGGTCCATCGACTAATGCGAAGGACTCGAGGGACTGATAATAACCGACCGTCATGAATTACATATGGTCGTGGAAGGTACGGGAGATGACGTCCAACTGCTGTTCTCTGGTAAGGTCAATGAACTTGACAGCATAGCCAGAGACACGGATTGTGAAGTTGGCATATTCTTCTTTCTCCGGATGTTCCATGGCATCGAGGAGTTTTTCTTTGTTGAAGACGTTGACGTTGAGGTGATGTGCACCCTGTGTGAAGTAACCATCGAGAACCTGAGTGAGGTTATCGATACGTTCCTGGTCGCTGTGGCCTAAGGCATCAGGGTTCATAGTCTGGGTGTTGGAGATACCGTCGAGAGCATACTCGTAAGGAAGCTTAGCGACGGAGTTGAGGGAAGCGAGGAGACCGTTGTTCTCGGCACCATAGGACGGGTTGGCACCAGGGGAAAGCGGCTTTCCGGCAGGTCTTCCATCCGGAAGTGTACCAGTGGCCTTACCATAGACGACGTTGCTGGTGATGGTAAGGATGGAAGTGGTAGGTTCACTGTTACGATAGGTGTGATGCTTCTTGAGCTTGGTCAAGAAGGTGTGGAGAACTTCGATGGCGATATCATCGGCTCTGTCATCATCGTTACCATAGCGAGGGAAGTCGCCTTCGATCTTGAAGTCGGTGGTGATACCCTGTTCATCGCGGATAGCGGTGACCTTGGCATATTTGATGGCGGAAAGGGAATCGACAACGTGGCTGAAGCCAGCGATACCAGTTGCGAAGGTTCTTCTGACATCGGTATCGATCAAAGCCATTTCGGCAGCTTCATAATAATATTTGTCGTGCATATACTGGATGAGGTTGAGGACGTTGACATAGATGCCAGCGAGCCAATCCATCATTCTGTCATAGCTCTTGATGACCTCATCATAGTTGAGGACTTCGCTTGTGATCTTCTCATAAGCGGGACCGACCTGCTGATGGCTCATTTCATCGACACCACCGTTGATGGCGTAAAGCAAGCACTTGGCAAGGTTGGCACGGGCTCCGAAGAACTGCATTTCCTTACCGGTTTCGGTAGCGGAGACGCAGCAGCAGATAGAATAGTCATCGCCCCAGATCGGACGCATGACATCATCGTTTTCGTACTGGATGGAGGAAGTTGTGATGGAGATGTGGGAAGCATAGTTTCTGAAGTTCTTGCTCATTCTTGCGGAGTAAAGAACGGTGAGGTTCGGTTCCGGAGCAGGACCCATGTTCTCAAGGGTGTGGAGGAAACGGAAGTCATTCTTGGTGACCATGTCTCTTCCGTCCATGCCCATACCGCCGACTTCCAAGGTGGCCCAGACAGGGTCTCCAGAGAACAAAGCGTCATAGGAAGGAATACGGGCGAACTTGACCATACGGAATTTCATGACGAGATGGTCGATGAGCTCCTGGGCATCCTTTTCGGTGATGACACCATTCTTGAGGTCACGGCTGATGTAGATGTCTAAGAAGGTAGAGATTCTGCCGACAGACATAGCAGCGCCGTTTTGGCTCTTGATGGCGGCAAGATAGCCGAAGTATAACCACTGAACTGCTTCGTGAGCATTGGTGGCCGGCTTAGAGATATCATAGCCATAGGAAGCAGCCATTTCCTTCATCTGCTTCAGGCACTTGATCTGCATGGAGATCTCTTCTCTCTGACGGATGACATCGTCGACCATGGTTCCATCACCACAGTTGGCTAAGTCGAACTGCTTTCCTTCGATGAGGTAGTCGATACCATAAAGAGCGACTCTTCTGTAGTCACCGACGATTCTTCCTCTTCCGTAAGTATCCGGAAGACCGGTGAGAATCTTGTTGTGACGGCACTTCATCATCTCAGGAGTGTAAGCATCGAAGACACCATCGTTGTGGGTCTTATGATATTCGGTGAAGATCTTGTGGAGTTCCGGATTCGGAGTGTAGCCGTGGGTGGAAAGAGCCTGTTCGGCCATCTTGATGCCACCATAAGGCATGAAGGCTCTCTTCAAAGGCTTGTCTGTCTGAAGACCGACGACCTTTTCAAGATCCTTGTACTCTTCACTGATGTAGCCGGGTTTGTGGCTTGTGATAGAGGAGACGATGTCGGTATCCATATCAAGGACACCGCCCTTGGCTCTGGCCTCTCTCTGAAGCTTCTGGAGTTCAAACCAAAGGATGTTTGTGGATTTGGTCGGACCTTCCAAGAAAGAAGCATCGCCTTCATAAGGCTCGTAGTTGTTCTGGATGAAGTCACGGACATTGATGTCGTGTTTCCAGTGGCTGCCTTTGAAACCTTCCCAAGCTGTAGATTCAAATTTCATATTTTTGTACCTCTCTTTTTTACTTGTTTTGGGCTTATGATTTTTTAAAACCAAGATATGATACTCGCTAAAAAGCAATAATAAAAGAAAAATGCTCTCCCAATTGAAAACTTTTTTGGGCTGAAATGTAGACTTGACATTTAAAAGCCCTTACATATAAAAAGTTTTTGATTTATGTTAAATCGGATTATTGAAATAGTCTGAGAAACATATTGGAGGCTTCGGACGCATTCATTCCAGAATTCATCTCCAACCAGAGGAATAAATAGCTCGTAAAAGACTCGCTTAAATAGAGGGAGAAGAAATGTCGTTCCATCCCTTCCTTGCGGATGATTCCGCAGTCGATGAAAGACTCCATGACAGGCATAAGGCCATCCTTCATCGTCTCATAGAAGAGATTTTTTCCGTCCTTGTCAGCAAGCAAAGTGAGCAGTTCTTCTTTGTCCTCTTCCATATGGAGGAAGAGATGGGAAAGCAAAGAGACGGGATCAGACTCCTTGGAAAAGTCGTGGTCATCCTCTTTCTTTTTCTTCTCGGCTAAGACGTGCTCTAATACGTTATCTCCGATTGCCTTGATGATGTCCCCTTTGCTTTTGAAGTGGGAATAGAAGGTACTAGATGAGACTTTCGAATTCTTGATCAGGTCAGAGATGGTGATGTCCGCATAGCTTTTCTCTTTTAAAAGGGAGAAAAAGGTTTGGATCAGTAACTGTCTTGTCTTTACTTCTCGTTTGTCTCTTTCCTCGTTCATCGAGAAAAGGGAAGGAGAGAGTCTTTTCTTCTGTCCGACGAGGAGATAGTAGTTTTCTCCTTCTTCTGCTTTCAGAATATCGAAGTCGGCACGATACAGTTCCGCTTCGGTGTTGGGATCAGAGAGGTCACGGCTTAAAAGGGAGACGTCTCTTCCCTTATGGCAATCGTGCAGCTGCTTTCTTCCTAAATCGTGGACGATGGCAAAGCGGCCATCCTCGCTGAGATTTCGGATGATGCTCTCCTTGAACTCGTTTAGCTGAAGGAAATGAGGGTAGGCGTCAAAGATGATGATGAGATCGTATCCGCCCTCTCTCATTGTGTAGAAGTCTTTGGCAAAGAACTGAACCTCTTTTTCACTGATGTGCTTGTTCTTTGCCTGCTGGATCATCTTTTCCGACAGGTCGACAGCGGTCACCTGTCTTTTCGATCTCTCGTAAAGCTTTTCGGAGATGACTCCGGTTCCACATCCTAAATCTAGAATCTTGTCTCCTTCTAGGATGCCGACCTTATTCAGCAACGCATTGATTTTTCTGTCATCGTGTTCATCGTTATCATCCCAGTGACTGGCATGAGAATCGAAGAAGGAACGGATCAGTGTGGTATCGGGATTAGACATTGGCTAAGAATTCCTTGATGTTACTGATCTTCTGGAATCCGCCATAGCTCATCGGAGCATTCTTGATAGACTCGCTATAGCAGTTGCTTCCTAAGAACGCATTTCCAATCTCATCATACTTCTTGTCCATGTCCATATCCTTGTAAGCATCCGGATAGGCGACAGAAGCAAGGAAGTAAGCGTCCATAAGGGCGATTTCAAGATTGGTGTAATAAGCGTTGAATGGCATCTCAAGATAGATTTCTCCATTGGCGAAAGCTTCAAGAGAATCAAACTCTTCGCTAGCGGATTCATAAGTGGTCTTGAACTTGGCTAAGCCAGCACTATCTAAGACAATCTTATCCGGATTGAGGGAGAGGAAAGCTTCCTTTTCCAATTTTCCGTTTGTCAAAGTGATATCGCTTGTAACTGCATTTTTGATATTGGAAACATTGAAGAGAGGGAAGGAGGTGGAAGTGGAATAGATGTCCTGGGTTCCCCAGTTACCTAAGCCGCCGATATAGATGCTGCTCTTATCCGCGTCAGCGATATTGCTGGCTCTATTTTCTAAGTCAGCCTTAGAAGAGGCGATGTAGTCGTTGAGCGTCTTTGCTTTTTCTTCTTTTCCTAAAATCTTACCTAAGAGTGTCAAAGACTCTTTGACGTTATCATCAAAGACAGAATTGCTTCCGTATTTCACAACGACAACCGGGACTCCGACCTGACTCTGAAGCGTATCAGCTTTTAAGACATCCGCATACTCAGAGATGATCAAGGAAGGACGGCAGGATAAGATCTTCTCTGCCTCTGCCTGCTGAGCCTGAGGACCACCTTTTCCGCAGCTAGGAAGAGTCTTGAAGTACTCTTTGTTGACATCATAGTAGGGTCTAGAGACGTTAGCGAAGATGTTGGCATCGACATCTCTGTCGATATCTTCGACGGCGATGATGTTGTGGATGTCGCCGACATAAGAGTAGAGTCTTAAGGCTCCGGCACCGATGCAAAGGACTCTTTCTTTATCGGACTCGGCGATGCTGTTTGTTCTTCCGATAAGGTCGGTAATCTCAACCTTGTTTTCACTGCTTTCACTGTTATTCTGTGTAGTTTCTGTGTTTGCTCCGCAAGCGGTAAGAAGAGCAAGGGTCAACAATAATAAATTAGTTTTTTTCATTTTTTATTCTCCTATTGATACATATTTATGACCGTATTCGTCTATCTGCAATCTGAAGTCTGTATCGAAAGTTTCTTCTAGAATCTGTTGTGTGACACTCTCGATATCCCCTTGATGAATCAGTTTTCCCTCTTTCAAGAAGAAAAAGTGCTGACCGAATCGGAAGGAGAGGTTGATGTCGTGAAGAGAGAGGAGGACTGTCATCCCTTTCTCTTTGACAAGTTTCTCTAATAGCCTTAGTAACAGGGCCTGGTTTTCGATGTCGAGAGAGGAGGTAGGCTCATCCATGATGAGAAGATCACACTTCTGAACGAGCGCTTTTGCAATCATGACCTTCTGTCTTTCTCCTCCGGAAAGCTCATCGGTCGTCTTGTCGATAACATTTTCTAAGTGAAGTTCTTCAATGATGGAAGAGATGGAATCTTCTTTCCTCTTATGATTTCGGTAGGAAAGATAAGGAAGTTTTCCTAGTTCCAGTGTGTCATAGACAGTGAGAGAAGAACGAGGTATCTCCTGTGGGAGATAAGAGATGGTTTTTGCGATATCTTTTCGCTTCATCTTTTTCATGTCGGTTCCGTTGTAGAGGATTTCGCCCTCATACCCTTTGTACAGGGATAGAACGCATTTCATCAACGTGGATTTACCGGATCCGTTTTTGCCTAATAGAATATTCAGTTTTCCGGGCTGTATCGTAAGGGATACCTGATTCAGTGATGCGATATCTTTTTTATATCGATAACTAAGATTCTTGATTTCAAGCATGTCTCTTCCTCCTTTCGTAAGAGAAGATGATGAAGATGAAGAAGGGGGCACCGATGATAGCAGTCAATGCACCGACAGGAAGGGAAAATCCTTTTAGAATCACTCTGGAGATATCATCGGAGATAAGTAAGAGAATGCTTCCAGATAGTGCGGTAGTCGGAAGTAGGTATTTATGGTTGCTGGAGAAAATCTTTCTTGCGATATGAGGGCAGATAAGACCTAAGAAGGAGATGACACCTAAGAAGGAGATGCATGTCGCAGTGACAAGTGAAGCCAAGGAGAGTAATAGGAAACGCAAGAACTCGGTATTGACGCCGGTAGTCTTTGCGATATCATCGCCAAGGCATAAAGCGTTAAGCTGACTAGAATACATAGTAAAGACAACATAAGAGATGACAATGGCGAAGAGCATGATGAGAATCTCTTTGTATCCGACTCTTCCTAAGTCACCGAAGGACCAGTAGACGGCGGAAGAAAGTTCAGTGTCTGTTGCAAAATACTGCAACAAAGAAGTGATGGCACTGAAGAGAGTGGAGAAGGAAAGTCCGCTTAAGACAAGAGTTTCAGGCGAGAAGTTCTGTGTTTTTGCAATCAACAGTATCAAAAGAATGGCAGCTAAAGAGAAGAGGAAGGCGATAGAAGAGACGGCATACGGATTAAAAGAATTCCAGTTGGCGTTGTTGTTTGTCGCTACTTTTCCCCCGCTTAATAGGATGATTGCTACATTCGCTCCCAGTACGGATGCGTTTGAGATTCCTAAAGTGGCAGGGGATGCCATCGGATTGTTCAGACATGTCTGCATGATCAGTCCGGATATCGATAATCCGATACCGCATAAGATAGCGGCTAATACACGCGGAAGTCTGATGTTCTGCATAATCCTTATGCTTATCTTGTCTCCGACTCCGAATAAGGCATAGAAGGATTCCTTAAAGGAGAGAGAGGATGTTCCTACAAATAAGGAGAAGAAGGAAAGAAGAAGGAATACGATAAGGAAGAGGACTAATATCAGTATCATCTTCCGTTTTCTTCTTTGACATCGTTCTTGGTAAGGTATGTTGTAATTTTCAGTCATGAGTGTATTTTATAACACATGTTGAGAAAATCAAAGAAAAAACATATAAGAAATAAAACAAATTCGATATTTTTGTTCGATAACTCAAAAACGAGAAAGAAAGAGTAACAAAGGAAGGTGTCTTGTTGTTTCCTTTTCATTCCGATTCTTTTATAATCTTTTTCAAAGGAGATCTAAGAGTATGGATCAAGTCAAAATCGTAGAGGTTAAGGATAATATTCTGTCCGAAAATGATACAGAAGCGAAAAAAGTCCGTGAATTGCTGAAAGAGAAGAAGGTATATCAGATCAATCTGATGTCTTCCCCGGGAAGCGGAAAGACTACGCTTCTCTGTTCTTTGATTCCTTATCTTACCGAGAAAGGATATCGCGTTTTGGTATTAGAGGCAGATATCGATGGAGATGTCGACGCCTATACAATATTAGAGAAGACTGCTGCTAAATCGATTCAGATTCACACCAATGGTGCCTGTCATCTGACCGCTCAGATGACTTATGATGCATTAAAGAGCACGGATCTCGATGATGTCGACATCGTCATCATGGAGAACATCGGAAATCTTGTCTGCCCGGCGGAATTCGATACGGGCTCTGATTTGAATATGATGCTCCTTTCTGTTCCGGAAGGAGATGATAAACCTTTGAAATATCCATTGATGTTCAAGGTATCGGATTTTGTTCTTGTCACAAAGATGGATGTTCTTCCTGCTTTTGATTTCTCCTTCTCTGACTTCAAAGACAGAGTTGAGAAACTTCATCCTGAAGCGGAAATCTTCACTGTCAGCAGCATCAAAAATGAAGGTGTAGAAGATGTTGCTATGTCCTTGTTGTCCAGAATACAGGAAAAGGTAGGAAGATAATCCTATCTTGATTTCTTCCGTTTTGTCCCTTTGAGAAGTGCAGCTTTCTGCACTTCTTTTTCGTTAGGGAGGAAAGATGCTTTTCGTAGTGCCTTAATAGTCGGGAAAAGCAGGAATATTTCAACAATTCCAGTCGCCACGGTGATCAAGGCCTGAATTAAATTCTGAATAAAGACTGCCTTGAAATCATACTTCATGATGATGGAGTCAAGATATAAGGCTCCCGTATTTGCACACGTTGTCAGCAATGAGGTAATGATGACGAGCAGGACAGAAAGGATACGTTTTTCGTCTAAGATAATTCCTTTTCTTTCCAATATCGATTTGATGGGAGCAATGATCAATGGTCTTATCAAAGGAGGTAGCATCCACAGCCATGTCGTTGGAGTAATACCATAGATGAGCTGGTCGATGAAGACACCTAAGATAGAACAGGAAAGAGCATCTCCGAAAGAAAAAGAAAAGGACACAAAATAGATGACAAGGGCGGCAAGCGTAATCTTGAAGCGGCCAGCCTGGATGTCAACATAGCAAAGGATGACATATAACGCGGCAAAAATGGCAATCAGTGCCATGCGCTGGACAGGTTTGTTTTTCATGATGGTTGGTCTAATAGCCATAGGGGCTTTGTCTGAAAAGAGGTGATTTTCAATAAATTAGAAGAAGGGAAAATAAGTGCGTAACTATTCAGATAGAGCCTTTTAGCTGAATCTGAAGAGTATCGTTTATCTCCAATCAACGTAAGAGAAAGAGAGTGGAGAGCATAGCGTATCTGATTTTTCCTTCCTGTGTATATCTGGATTTTCAATGCGGTTCCAATCTGTATCGGATTGGAGTATGTCACTTCAGTGATGGCCTCTTTTCCGTTATCGTCCTCTTTAACGATATAGGATGCGTTTTCTATAAGAGATTGCTTTACTATTTCATGATAGTCAGAGTCTAAATCTTCTCTTACGACTGCCTCATAAAGGCGAGTCACGGTTCGACTCTCAAAACAGGATTTCAGGTAACGCTGTGTCTCTTTGTTCTTTGCAAAGACCATGACACCGCTTGTCTCATAGTCTAAGCGGTGAACAAGAAAGACTTCTTCGCCTTTCTTCTTTGCATAGCATTTCAGATAGGAAAATAGATTCTGATATCTCGTCTTGATATCATCCGTGGCAACAGAAAAGACATCTCTTTCCTTATAGACAGAAAGAAGATTCTCATCTTCATATAGAATACAATAGGGACACTTTTTCATCCCTAGTATTATACGGGAAGAAGAGGAAAAGAAAAGACTTATTGAACGGATGGGAAATAGAGGAAGAAGGAAGAGCCCTCTCCTAATTCCGATTCGACTTTGATCTGAATATCGTTATTGCTGCAGATATGTTTGACGATGCTAAGGCCAAGACCAGTACCGCCTAGTTTTCTGCTTCTTGCCTTATCGACGCGGAAGAAGCGCTCAAAGATTCTGTCCTGGTCTTCTTTCGGGATACCGATACCGGTATCTTTGATGGTCAGACATCCTTTTTCCTTATCGAAAATAAGGGAGACGTTTCCGTTATCTTTGTTATAACGGATTGCATTCTCAATCAGATTCTTGATCAAAGAGGATAAGTCCTCTTTTGGAACTTTGACAGAGAAACTTGTGCCAATCAAAGAGACAGAGATGCCATGCTTTTCAATCTCCGTATCGAACTGAAGAAGCTCTTCTCTGATAACCTCATTCAACGCTACCCAGTCATCTGTGTTTGTCTTAGTCTCACTTTCCAGTCTGGAAAGCTCGAGCATACCGATGATGATGTCATTCATTCTCTTGCCTTCCGACTGAATCTTGATTAGAGCATCATCAATTTCTTCCTTCTCCGTCAAGAAACCTTCCTTGATCATCTGGGTGTAACCGAGAATAGAGGTCAACGGAGACTTCAGTTCATGGCTGGCGTTAGCGAAGAAGTCCTTCTTTGCACTTTCCAATCTCTGTTCTTCTGAGATATCGACAAGCATGATGAAAGATCCTCTTTCATTCTCCTTGACCCAGACGTTTTTGATGGTGTGAGCTGTTATCAGCATTGTTCTTTCTTCAATCTTCAAAATGATGCTGCACTCCTTATCTTTCAAAGAAGAAGCATAGACCTCATGGATCTCAGGAAGGATAGTCAAAGTGGAAAGGGTTGTTGCTTTATTAGAATGGAATAGGTTCTTGGCATAGGAATTGACCAAAAGGATATTCTCTCTTTCGTCAAGAAGGATGACACCCTGGTTCATGGAATCGATGATATAGTTCAGCTTTTCCTTTTCATCAGTGAGGTCATCGACTTTTTCTTTGATGAGCAGCTCTGTCTTGTTGATGCTTTCCGAAATGCTTTCGATTTCATTTTCACTGCCGATATTTTCCGAGGATACGATCTTCGCTAGTTTTTCGCTTTCTCTTCTTAACGGCTTCAGCTCATGATCGATAAAGAAATAGTCTAAGAACAATGCGATGACAAAGATGATTAAAACAGCAATAACAGAATATAAGATAAACTTATTCAAGATACTATTTACGGATTTAAGCGGCAAAGCAATTCGTATATAAAGTGAGAAACTGTCTATATAGCAGGCGAGATATGTCATATCGAGATTCAATGAAGCTGAGTGTCTGTAATAGATGGTTCCTAAGTTTTGAATCTCAGGTCTAGAGAGATGTTTTTCTTCTTTGTTATTGGTGTCGTTATCGAATAGGACAGTGCCATCCTTATCGATGAAGGTGATTCGGATATCCTTTTGATTGATTGTGAGGATACGGCTAGTCTCACTCATCGCAGAAGAGATATCTTTCTCATTTGCATTCGACACAAAAACTTCCTGAGAGATGGCTAAATCATTTCTTAGGCTATTTTCTGTGTTGCTTTTATTGACCTTGTCCAAAGAAAAATAGACAAAGAAAAACATCAAAAGGAAGGAAAGAAAAAGAGTGATGAAGTGAGCGAGGATAATCTTCTTTTTCATCCGATGATATATCCGACACCATAAATGGTATGGATGATGTGACTTTCCTTGTCGTTGAGTTTCTTTCTCAAAGATGCGATATGCATATCGATGGCACGGGATTCGACCATGTCGTTTTCATCGTAAAGCTTATGATAGATTTCATCTCTTGTGATGGCTTTTCCCTGGTTTTGGAGAAGCAGTTTCAGAATGGCAAACTCACTGTTTGTCAGATCGATCGGTAAACCATGATACGTGCAGGTATGGCGGTTTAAATCCATGCTGATATCCTGATAGGAAAGAATCTCATGGTCAAGACGGAACCTGGCGTTGACTCTGGAGATGAGTTCTAGAATATCAAACGGTTTTTCGATATAGTCATCGGCACCGGAATCGAGTCCTTCGACTTTATCCATTGTCATTCTTTTTGCCGAAAGGATGATAACCTGAATGTTATTGTTTTCGTGATCGCTGCGAATGGTTTTCAAGACATCCATACCGCTTCCGTCGGGGAGCATCAGATCGAGTAGGATGAGGTCCGGTTTCTGCTTTTTGAAGGCATCCCAAAAAGCCTTTGTTGTAGGGAGAGAGTGGACGAGATAACCGGATTTTGTCAGAGAGACGGAAATGATTTTGGCAATGTCCTGATCATCTTCGACAGAATAAATGATTTTCATGGTGCCTCCTAAATGACCTGCTTATCCTTATAGAAACCCGTCATAATATAGATTACCCATTCCGCGATGTTCGTAGCGTGATCGGCAATACGTTCAATATATTTTACTACTAAAGCGGTATAGATAGCATATTCCGATGCGATTTCTTTATCCTGGTCATGGTGAATGAGTTCATCGATGAGTCTAGTATACGTCTCATCGACGTGGTCGTCTCTTAAGACAACCTCTCTTGCGAGGCTTTCATTTTTCTCAATATAGCTTCTGACACTGTCTTTGACCATCTGAATGACAAATTCGACCAAGTCCTTGATCTCTTTCTGGTTCTTGTTTGCGTTTTTGACTTTGAGGGAGAACTCCAGAATATCTTTGGCGTGGTCACCTAATCTCTCCATATCCTGGACCATGCTCATGATGCCAGTGACAACACGAAGGTCAGAAGCGTAAAGTTTTTCCTTGAGCATGATGTGCAACGCATCTGCTTCAATCCATCTTTCATAGGCGTTGACCTTCTCATCATCGACTGCGTGATAGTACTTGTTGTTATCGTAATTGAGGTAGACATCAAACGCGTAAAAGAGATTCTTCTCAACGACTCCAGCCATCTGAAGGATGAGAGAGTTAAGATGCTCGATTTCTTCTTTGATTTCCATAAACTGAATCCTTTCTTATGTTTATCCGAAACGTCCCGTGATATAGTCTTCCGTCTTCTTTACCTTCGGACGGGAGAAGAGTTCTTCGGTCTTATTGAATTCGACTAGATCTCCGAGCATGAAGAAGGCAGTATCATCGGAGATTCTGCTAGCCTGCTGCATGTTATGGGTGACAATGATGATGGAATACTCGCTTTTCAGTTCGTCGATCAGGTCTTCGATTTTCTTTGTTGCAATCGGGTCCAAAGCGGAAGTGGGCTCATCCATCAGGATGACATCCGGTTCCATGGCGATGGCACGGGCGATACATAATCTCTGTTGCTGTCCGCCGGATAAGGCAAGGGCAGAGTCTTTCAGTCTGTCTTTGACTTCCTCATAAAGGGATGCTTTCTTTAAGGAGGATATCACAATCTCTTTGAGAAGCTTCTTGTCTTTGATTCCATGGCATTTCAGACCGTATGTGATGTTATCGTAGATAGACATCGGGAAGGGGTTAGGCTGTTGGAAGACCATGCCGACAATGGTTCGTAAAACCATTGGGTTATAGTCTTTTACATCTTTTCCCATATATTCGATCTTTCCGGTTATCTTGCAGTCGCTGATGAGATCGTTCATACGATTGAGACAACGTAAGAATGTGGATTTTCCACATCCGGAAGGACCGATAAATGCAGTGACATGATTCTTTCTGATATCCATATTGATATCGTGGAGGACATGCTTCTCTCCATAGCTGAGATTGAGATTCTCAACATGGAAGATGACATCATTTTCTGTATTCTGTTCCATAGATTACCTCTTGAATTTCTTTAGGAAACGATAGGATAAAAGCTTGACGATAAGGTTGAGTATCAGATCGACAATAAGGATGATGATAGAGATAGCACTGGCTGCTCCGAAGTTCGGATTCTCGAAGGCGACGAGCTTATAGATGTGTAAGGCTAAGGTAGCACTGGCTTCGCTTAGAATGATATGGTCTTTGATCGTGGTACCCATCGAATAAATCAATGCGGCGGATTCACCGATGATACGTCCGATAGAGAGAAGCACTGCGGTAAGTATGCCAGGAAGCGCGTTAGGAAGAACGACTTTGAAGATAGTCTGAGTGTTGCTCGTTCCTAAGGCTAAGGAGCCTTCTCGGTATGATTTTGGTACGGTCTTAATAGCTTCTTCTGTGGTGTTGATGATGACAGGAAGAAGCATCAATGCAAGAGTAAGGCTACCGGAGAGCAAGGATCCGTTACCTTTATGCGTGAATAAAGCGACAAACGGGATAAACAGAATAGCACCGATAAGACCGAATATGATGGTCGGAATACCGGAAGCTAAGTCAATCAAGGTTCGGAATATCTCTGTCACCTTGTTCTGCTTTGCGATAAGAGAGAGGTAAACAGCAGTCAGGATACCGATAGGAAGAGCAAATAGCAGTGTTAATAGAATCATATATATCGTAGAAATAAGAGAACCTCGGATGCCACCGCCCGAAGTCTGAACGATCATGCTTGAGATCTTGTCCGCTTTTTCTAAGTCCTTAACCAAGGTTTCAGCTCCGTATCGTGATTCGCCGAAGAAGATGCTTCCGCTATCATCATAAAGAAGTAGAGTAGAGATAGAAGAATTAGTTTCGATTCGATAACTTTCCTGACTCGTTTCGTTCAATAACGAATTGAAAGGAGAATTCTTATCGACGTAGGTGACTTGGATGATTGCATTCTTTTCGTTGTCGTATCCATCCTCTAATCCGACACCCCAACGGGAGGAGAAGTAGACGTTTTCAATCTTCGGATCTTCAAATGTTCCTACTGTAGTTGACTGATCATAACTGACTGTAGTATTGGTTGTATAGTAATCGGAAGTCAGAAACTTCCAGGAAAGATATTCGTGTCCTTGGTCAAAGACGAAGAAGAGAATAAGGGCTAAAATCAGAACACCGAAAAGAGAGAATAAGTAAGCTCCGGAATCACGGAAGATGTCTTTGACTTTCCTTTGCTTCAATGAGCGTTCAGTGACTTTCATTATAAGCCCCTCTTTTCTAATCTCTTCTTAAAGAATCGTAAAAGGAGATTGAAGAAGATGATGATGAAGATAAGCATGATGCCGACAGAAAAACGGATATCATAATTTAGTCCGCTCGCTTCACTGATTCCCGATAACATGGTGGAAGTCAGCGTTCGAGTCGTAGAGAAAACGTTGAAACTAGGGCCGGAGAGTCTATTACCGGCAACCATGGAGACTGCAGTTGCTTCACCTAAGGCACGGCTAAGACCTAAGATCAAACCGGAAAAGATACCGGATTTTGCGGCAGGAATGATGACTCTGAAATTCGTTTCGCTTCTAGAAGCACCCAAAGCCAAAGAACCTTTCTCCAGATTGGAGTTGACTGCTTTTAAGGATGTGATCGATAGCATGGTGACTGTTGGAACAGACATCATAGTAAGAACCAATACAACAGTAAACGTAGATAAACCACCAGCGGACTGATAGTTGAATAGATCAGATAGATTCTTAGCCCATCCAGTAACCATACCTAAACCGAACATACCGTAGATGACAGAAGGAATGGAAGCGAGTATCTCAATAATAGTGTTAAGTACAGCACTTAATGGTTTTGGTGTCATTCTGACGATGACTAGAGCGGTGAAGATAGATATTGGTGCAGTCAGTAACATGGTCAGGAATGCAATATATATCGTATTGACGATGATGAAACCAATGGAATATTCGGCGTTACCTTTTAACCAGGTATTGCCAAAGAGGAAGGAAAAGAAGTTGACTCGGTATTTTTCACCTTGGATCTCATATTCGGAAACAAAAGGCTTGATGCCTTTGATGAAGATGAAAATGATGACAAACAGTATCGAAACGGAAGCCAAAAAAGCGATGAAAAACAGCAAATAGCGGACAATTCTGTCCGCTTTTGCATTATTCTCAGCCTTCTTGAAACATTTGTCCCGGTTGAGATATCTCATGTTAGAAAAGATCGTTCCAAGTCGTCTTTTCGCCGGTATAGACAGCCTTCAATGTGTCAGCGTCAGTCTTTTCGAGAGGGTTGGCGCTGTTGACAACAGCAACGATAGCATCGGTGCAGATCTTGCCGGCAGTTCCTTCTGCGGCAGGTTCGCTATCTTCTAATTCACGGGAGAGGTAACCGATGTCTAATGCGTTGGCATCATCCTTGGCACTGCCCTGAGTATGTTTGAATGCGTCACCAGAACCGGTATGATTATGGCTTGCGATGAAGTTTCCGCATAAAGGAGAGAAAGCGCTGGTGAGAGCCTTTGCGATCTTTTCACAGGAGGTAGAACCACCGATTCTGATGGTGATACTAGAGTTGTCTTCACTGGCGATGGGATAATTCGCCTTGATGTCCTTCCAGGATTTATCAGTATTGCTGATGGTTAAGATACCATCGTTCTGCTTGATGATGCTCTTTCCTTCAATGGTTGTGGAATAAGCAACGAAAGCTTCGACGATCTGTTTGACTTTGCTATCAGAGGCATAATCATTACGATAGATATAATTGAAGTTTCTTGTCAGTTCATAGGTGCCGTTTAAGACGTTGGCTTCGCTAGGAACGACATTGTTGTAGGTAAGTCCTTTGACTCCGGAATTTTCTAAGGAAGCGAGGGAGATATATCCTAAACCGAACTGGTCATTCTTGACAGACTGGATCATGTTACCGTTGGAGGTGGTTTCAACGATGCCGTTGACTAAGCCATCGTTGCTGGCCTTATTCTTGGAAAGGCCGATCTTGGTGAAGAAACCATCTCTGGTACCAGAAGTGGTATCTCTTGTATAGCAGGTGATTTTTTTGGTCTTATCGAAATCGGATTTTGTCGTATCAGTCGTACCTTCACTCTTAGTCGTACTTTCACTCTTAGCAGAATTCTGAGACTCGGAACTCGTTTTGCCGCAGCCAGTCAAGGCTAAGGCGAAAATGACACTCATCAGCATTTTCTTACAGGTTTTGTTTTTCATTTTTTGACCTCTTTCTTTGTTTACGCTAAAATTATAGAAGTGAGTTTTTTACGTTACTACCTAGGGTAAGTAAAAGATTGTAAACGAATTGTAAAGAAATCTTTATCTTTTATAAGGGGGTCTATGATGAGTGAAGAGAGAAGAAAAGAAATTGAACGGATTTTAAAAGATATCAAGGAAGGAAAGAGTGAAGAGGAAGTAAAAAAAGAATATGAAAAACTATTCCAAAAGCCCAATAACTGGGAGACCTCCTCTAATGCAAAAGTTCCTGAATTGAATGACCTTGCTATTTCCTCGCTGTCAGAAGAAAAGAATCCGCTTGTCCTGCTTGCCGAAGAGAATGGTGCATTCCGTGCCTTGATGAAGACGATAAAAACCGATCTTCAACACGAGGATGATGTCTCCTTGCATATGCTTCATGATTCATTAGAAAGAATTCAGATTCTCTCTTTACATTATGATAAGATGCAGAAACTGATCTTTCCTTTATTGGATCGATTCGGTGTAGAGGATTTATCTACTTATATCAATAAAGAAGAAGAGGTCCTGACTTCATTGAGGAAAATAAAGGTCAAAAATGACGCCTTTATCTCTCCGTTTGAATATAAGGATGAAATAAAAGAGGTCTTGGATAAGATAGAATCCAACATTGTCTATGAAAACAGATTCTTCTTCCCAGTATTGGAAGAGAATATGGATGATATCTCTTTATATGAATTGTATTTAGAAGAAAGGGTGATGGGATTTGCTCTCATCAGGGTGTAAATTATGAATGTGTATCAGAACATTGTAGAATCTGTTAGGAAAATAGGAAGAGAACATCTTTCCTTTCAGTTGATGAAGGAGAAGGGGAGCGAAGAAGAAGCAGTCACGGATAGTGATGTCGCTATCCAAAAAGAACTGATGAAACAGCTCTCTGAATTGGTTCCTGGTTCTGAATTCTATTGTGAAGAGGAGGGCTGCAATTCCTTTAAAAAAGCAGAATATCTCTTTATCATCGATCCCATCGATGGAACAATGAACTATACAAGAGGAATCCCGGAATGTGCTATCTCTGTTGGTCTTCTACATAACAATGAGCTAGTGTTTTCCTGTGTTTACAATCTTTTCCGTGATGAAATGTTTTATGCAATCAAAGGAAAAGGTGCCTATTTTCAAGGAAGGAAGATCCATGTCTCAGACAGAAACTTCAGACATAGCATTTTCTTTACAGGATTCTCCCTGT
This sequence comes from bacterium, assembly GCA_963621825.1. Taxonomy (GTDB): domain Bacteria; phylum Bacillota_I; class Bacilli_A; order RFN20; family CAG-288; genus Enterosoma. The sequence continues at coordinate 10,047 of CAVFFP010000002.1, read as the reverse complement.
ACGAAAAGAAATATGCATCACAGTGTTTTGCATTGACGGAGGAAGTCTATTCCAAGACAAATGATATAAGACGCTTCGGAAGTGCGGCTTTGGAACTCTGCTATATTGCTCTAGGAAGAGGAGAACTTTACTTCGCCTATCGTTTGCATCCTTATGATTATTCTGGTGGAGAACTGATTCTGAAAGAGGCAGGTGGAGTCATTGCCTCACTTCATAACAAGAAGGTCACGCATGATAAGCCACAGCTTGTCATCGCGGCAAACAGTGAGGAAAACCTAAAGCAATTATCTGAGATTGTTTCAAAACATATTCCTTATCTTTCTTATTGATAATGAAAAAGGCTATCGAGTGATAACCTTTTTAAAAATGAGTAGAGAATGATTTTTAGAATGGAGCGACATCATCCATCTGATGGATAGATTTCAAGTAGCGTTCTAAGATGATACAGCTAGCGGCGGCATCGATGCCTTTGTGCTGCTTTTTGCTGTTCTGTCCTTGCTTGTGCAGTACAGAGGAAGCCTCGATTGTCGAATAACGTTCATCCTGAAACACGATTTCAATATCGGGGAATTCTTTTTTCAGCATTTCAGCAAACTCTCTGACGATAAGAGTCATCTCACAGTCATCTCCGCTTGGAAACAGGGGGAGGCCTAAGACGAACGTCTCAACCTTTTCTGTCACAAGAAGCTCTTTGAGATAATTGATCGGTTCCTGAAACTGCATGGCATGGAAGCGAAGATTGGTGATAGGAGTGATGAACATGCCGCTTCTAGAAATAGCGACGCCCATGCTTCCTTTGCCTAAATCAAGAGCTAATAAGTTCTTTTTCACTTGAGAAGCCCTAACAGATGCTCTTTGACTTTGCCTAAATTGGAAAGGTCATCCGTTGCACCGAATGCGACATCCGGTCTTCCGCCGCCTCTTCCTAAAAGGATAGCGGAGCATTCCTTCATGACGTTTCCGGCTTTGATAGAAGCGAGGTCTTTTCCTCTGGCAGCGACGATGTCTTTCTTTCCGCCATTATCGATAGCTAAGAAGAGAAGAAGATTCGGATGCTTGTCGACTAAATTATGAGCTAAGGTATCTTCCTGTTCATGAGTGAGATTCTTCAAGGTATGGACAAGGATTTCCTTATCTTCTGCTTTTTCAATCTTGCTTTCCAATTCTCCGATGAGATTGTTGGCATTTTCTTCTCTTAAGACCTTGATTGTGTTGTTCAAAGAGGAGATGAGTTCATTGTTGGACATGATCTTGCTTCTGACACCCTTGTCAGAATTGATCTTGAGAAGAGAAGCTGCTTCATTGATGAGACCCTGTTTCTCTTTGAGATATTCATAGGCTTTCATTCCAGTGTAGCAGGTAAGTCTTCTGATACCGGCAGCAACGCTTTCTTCGCTAGCGATGACAAAGAGTCCGATTTCAGAAGTGTTGTCGACATGGGTGCCGCCGCAGAATTCGACGGAGTAGTCGCCCATGGAGACGACTCTTACTTTGTCTCCGTATTTTTCAGAGAAAAGATGCATCGCATTCTTCTTCAAAGCTTCTTCTTTTGTTAGAACCTCGGTCTTGACAGGGAGAGAGGCGAAGATTTTCTCGTTGACTCTTCTTTCGACATTGGAAAGATCGTCATCAGAGATCTTGCTATCATAGTTGATATCGAAACGGAGAAGTTCGTCATCGTAATAGGCGCCTTCCTGATGGATATCGCTGGAAAGTTTTTCCTGTAAGGCTTTCTGCAACAAGTGAGTAGCGGAATGATTCTTTCTGATTCTGTTTCTTCTTTCCCAGTCGACTCTCTCTTCAAACTCATCACCGAGCTTGATTTCTCCGTAAAGGACTTTGACATGGAGGAGGTGCTGACCGTGGTTGGAAGCTTTGACATCTGTGACTTCGGCTTCGCAGTTATCGTTGTGGATATAACCTTTATCGGAAACCTGACCGCCGGAGAGAGCGTAGAAATCTGTCTTTTCAAAGCAGACATCTCCTTCTTCGGAAATAGAATCGACTTTGACGCCATCCACGAAGATACCATTGACTTTTGAAACAAAGTCTTTGCCTTCCTCATAGGTGAATTCACTTTCGGCAGTGAAGTCGATAAGGTCCTTGGACTGAAGGCCGAAGGACTGCTTGTCTCCACGGCTCTTTCTTGCTAACTCTTTGCTGGCTTCTAATAATTTCTCATATCCTTCGACATCGACTTTCTTTCCGTTGTCCTCAGCGATTTCCTTAGTCAGTTCAAACGGGAAACCATAAGTATCGGCAAGACGGAAAGCGTCTTCAGCAAGGAGAGTATCTCCTTCTTTCTTCAGATATTGAGAAAGGAGTCTTTCACCGGTCTTTAAGGTATTGGCAAATTTGTTCTCTTCGCTGGAGATCATCTTCATCGTTCTTTCCTGATGATCCTTCAGGTAAGGATAGAAGTGAGACATGTTCTCAGTGACAAGGGGGACAAGAGAGGCAAGGGTTCCGGCAGGGAGTCCGATTGTCTGAGCATAACGGGAAGCACGTCTTAAAAGTCTCTTAAGGACGTATCCTCTTCCGTCGTTAGAGAAGACAGCGCCATCGGCAAGAGCGAAGGTGATGGAACGGATGTGATCAGCGATGACACGATATGCCAATTTGTATTTTCCTTCATAAGGATAAGTGGCTTTTTCTTCCAAAGCACGGATATAGGGCATGAAAAGATCGGTTTCGAAATTGGTTTCGGCATCCTGCATGATGCAGGCAAGTCTTTCTAAACCGGCACCGGTATCGATGTTCTTCTGAGGAAGCGGCTTATAGTCTTTTCTTGCAACGCCAGGCATGGAGTTGAACTGGGAAAAGACGATGTTCCAAAGCTCGATGTAACGGTCATTGTCCAAATCGTCCTGAAGAAGCTTGAGACCTAAGTGTTCCGGATCCCATTTCTCACCACGGTCATAGTTGATCTCGGTATCAGGACCGCACGGACCTTCACCGATTTCCCAGAAGTTGCTTGTGGAAGGAACCATATTCTCTTCGGGGATACCACATTTGACCCAAAGGTCATGGGTTTCTTTATCATCCGGATAGTAGGTGACATAAAGCTTATGCGGATCAAGTCCGTAATATTTCTCAGAGGTGAGAAGCTCATAAGCCCACGGAATGACTTCATTTCTGAAGTAATCGCCGATAGAGAAGTTTCCCATCATCTCAAAGAAGGTATGATGTCTTGCAGTATGTCCGACATTGTCGATGTCGTTAGTACGGATGCATTTCTGAGCGTTGGTGATTCTTCTGTGCTTCGGGGTCAATGTGCCATCGAAGTATTTCTTCAATGCGGCAACACCGGCATTGATCCAAAGTAAGGTAGGATCGTTGTTCGGAACCAAGGAAGCGGAAGGTTCGATGTAATGACCATGGTCACGGAAGAAGTTCAGCCATGTATCACGGATTTCATCACTAGTCATTTTTCTCATAAGTAAGATTCTCCAATCTAATTATTTAATATAAGTTAAACCAATACATTATATTACTTTATCTAAACTGAAACACAAATTGTTTTGACTTTTTCAAAAAAACTTCTTTTTTGTTCATATTCCTCTTTCATACATATATCTAAGTGAAAGGAGCCAAGCTATGAGCGGCATCAATAGGAAGGAAGTGGAGAGTTTAGGTAGGATCAGGGATGGGAAATATGACAAAGGTTTTGACAACGAGAAACTGAATACCTATTTCCAACAGTCCTTGGAAGAACTGAAAATATATTTTGAGAATGCGACAAGTTATGAGGTGTCACAGATGATCAACCATATCGATCATTGGGTGAAAGATGATAGGGATAATCCCTATTATGAAAGCTATGAGGTCGGAAGCATTCTTTATGTTGACTTCGGTGCGATGAATTTTGGATTCGAACTATCGTTTCCACATCCTTGTGTTGTCTTAGCACAGAGAAAAGCGTTCATGTTTGTTGCCCCGTGTTCCACAAAGAAATACGGACATAATTATGATGATATCCTCGATGGGACATTAGAGGATGGGTTTCAGTTCAACACGGGAATCATTGTGGATAATGTCAGATGGATATCCAAAGGAAGAGTCATCGCTAGGATGGGAAAAGTCAAAGATGAGTTTCTAAAAAGACTCGTCAAAGCGACAGTTTCCTATCTTCCGAGCCTATAAATTTGCACATTTCCAGTCTTTTTGTCTTCTTTTTTTATTGAGTTATCCTCGGTTATGGTAAACTCTTAAATGTTCGAGGATACAACCATGATAACTGTCGTACCAGTACAAACTAGAAAACAAAAGAAGGAATTCGTTGAATTCCCGTTGAAATTATACAAAGGGAACAAGTATTTTGTCCCTTGCTTCTATGGGGAAGAACTCAATGTCCTTAATCATAAATCACCATATGAATCCGTTACAGAAAGCGAAGCCTTTTTGGCGTATGACAATAAGAAGGTAGTCGGAAGAGTCCAGGCTATCATTCAGAAGCAGTACAACCAGAAGTGGAATGAGAAGAGAGTCCGCTTTACACGTTTTGACGCAATCGATGATTTGAAAGTTTCCCGTGCTTTATTCACGGCTATTGAAAAATGGGCAAAAGAAAAAGGCATGGATACTATCTGTGGACCATTAGGCTTCTCCGATTTGGAAAGAGAAGGCTTACTCATTGAAGGCTTTGAAGAAGTTCAGACCTTTGAGGAACAGTATAACTACGCCTATTATCAGAAGCTGATCGAAGACTGGGGATTTGTCAAAGAGGTAGATTGGGTGGAAAGTTCCATCAAACTGCCGAAAGAAGTAGATCCTAGAATCGAGCATATCGCAAAGCATATCTTAGAGAAGAACAAATTATCTATCGTCGACACTTCCAAAATGTCGAAAAAGGCGTTCTTGGATAGATATGGAGATGGCTTCTTTGACTGCATCACGGAAGCGTATGGAGATCTCTATGGATATGTCCCCTTTACCGAGGAGACAAGAGAACTCATCATCAAGAGCTTCATGCCTATCATCGACCTGAAGCAGGCGTTCTTCATCGTGAATGAAGAGGATAAGGTCGTTGCCTTGTCTCTTACATTCCCAGGTGTTGGAAAAGCGGTCGCCAAAAGCAAAGGACATCTTTATCCCCTTTCCTTACTCCGTCTTCTTCGTGTCTTCAAAGATCCGGAAACCATCGATATGGCTCTCATCGCAGTATCCAAGGAATACAAAAACAGCGGAATCACAGCTGTCTTTGTCTCGGAAGTCGTCAAGGGATGTCAGAAGTATAAGCATCTCGATCACTTAGAGACAAACCTCAATCTGGAAGACAACACCGCAATCAGAAATATGTGGAACAGATTTGAGAACAGAGAACATAAGAGAAGACGTTCTTTCGTAAAGAAAATATCGTAACTGAAATAGCCATGACTTTATGCCATGGCTATTTTTTAACTAAACAATTTATTGCTGATTATGTGTTTTGATTAGTTGGACTGCAGTTTTGTGTAAGTTTCAACACCATGTTTTAGTCGCGATAGAGCATCGTCTAATCCACTTCTAGGAAGAGCGACATTCATGCGGACAAATCCGTTTCCGCCTTTTCCATAGACGGCGCCATCGGCAAGGATGAGACCGGTTGTCTTTCTTAAATGCTTGATGAACTCTTTGCTTGTTGTCGTAATCTTTCTGACATCGATCCAAAGAAGATAGGTAGCATCGGAAGGAGTGACAGATAAGAGCGGTATGTTCTCTTGGATGAATTCACGGACATAGTCTCCGTTATCAAAGAGAATAGTATTCGCTTCTTTTAACCAGTCTCTTCCTTCGTTCAATGCGGCTATAGCAACAGGACAGGCAAAAACATTCGGTTCAGCAACCTCGTCCGTGTTGATCTGTCGATTTACTTTTTTATAGAGCTCGGGGTTAGGAACAAAACATAATGCCGTCTGTATTCCAGCTAAGTTGAACGGCTTTGTCACAGAAACACAGTTGACGGAATTCATTCTGTTTGTCTCATTGACGGAGAAGAAAGGAATGTATTTCTTTCCTGGTCTTGTGATGAACCCGTGTATTTCATCCGAAAGGACAACGACAGAATATTTTGCGGCGAGTTCTCCTAATCGGCTAAGTTCTTCGCTAGTCCAGATTCTTCCGACAGGATTAGCGGGATTGCAGAAGATGATAAGTGTTGTGTTATCAATGGCAAAGGCATTTTCCAATGCTTCGAAATCGATTCGATAATCATCCTTATCATGAATTAGTTCGACTTCTAAGACCTTTCTGTTATTATTGACGATTGAGTTGTAGAAGATGTTATAGACTGGAGAGAGGACGACGACATTGTCACCTTCTTTCGTCAGTTTTCTGACTGTACTGGAGATAATCGGAACAACACCGGTAGAGAACATCATCCATTCTTTTTTTAGATTTACATCATAGATGTCTTTATAAAAAGAAATATAGGCCTGATACCAGTCATCTGTAGGTTCCGTATATCCGTAGATGCCGCTCTCTGCTCTTTTGAATATGGCGTTTTTGATTTCCGGTGCGGTCTCAAAATCCATGTCTGCGATGGAGAGGGGGAGTTCATTTTCTTCAACATTCCATTTCGAAGAATCGGTATGACGTCTAGAACTAGCGGTAGTGAAATTGTATTTCATTTGTGCTCCTTTACGATGTACTCGACGTTAGAATGGTCTAAGGATTCATCATCCTCTATCAACTCATTGATTCCATAAGACTGGATTCTTCCGGAAATCGGATTCTTGACAGAAAGAAGAGTGGAATGGATATCACAATCGATATTCTCACAGTATTCGAAGATAAGATCAGAGTCTTCAATCGTGCAGTCGATCATGGTCAGATTCTTGATATAACAGAATCCCTGATGAGAGATGACCTTGCAGTTTTTCAAAACGACATTTTTGCTATTCCATCCGAAATATTCGCCGACGATAGTAGAATTCTCGATATAGACATTTTCGCAGTTCCAGAAAGCATCTTTGCTATTTAAGGTGGAATTGACGACTCTGATGTTCTTTCCGCCATCCAAAAAGTAATTTCCGTTCAAGACAAGAGAATCGACATTCACATTGGTAGAATCTTTAAGGAAATAGTCTCCGTTATCCGCTTTGACATCCTTCAAAGTGACACTGTCACAGGTCCAAAGTGTTTCCTTTGCATCATGGAATTCTATGTTGGAAAGAGAGATGTCATGGCATCTTCTGAACAGTTTCGGAGCGATGATGTTGCAGTTTTCAAATCGGGAGTGATTGGTATACCAGATACCGCTTCGGCTCATCTCTAAAAAGGTAGAGTCTTTTACAATGTGATTTTCGCCGTACCACAAAGGATACTTCCATCCGAAAGTGGAATTTGTGATGGTAAGATTTCTGCTTTCTTTCAGTGGAGATTCTCCGTCATCAAAAAGGCAGTCTTTTATTGTTTTGTCATGACAGCGAAAGAGCGTTCTTTCCCCAGTCAGACGTTTCTTTTCTATCGTATCGTTCATAGCACCTCCAGAAGAGTATGTATATTATAGTCGCAGTTAAGAAAAAGAGAATGATTTAGTCTCCGATCAATGTCTTCTGGAAGAGTTTTTCTGGTTCACGAGGCTTGAAAACAGGAGAACGGGTAGGACGACTAAGGAAAGAAAGCAGTCTTTCATCTCTGCTTTGTTCAAAGACTTCCTCTGGTGTCCCCTCCACCTGAATGATCCCTTCATTCATAAATATGACTTTGTCTGAGACATCCCTAGCGAAAGACATCTCATGGGTGACAACAATCATCGTTACTTTGTTCTCGGCTAATTCTTTCATGACTTTGAGTACTTCCTGAACCATCTCAGGATCTAAAGCGGATGTCGGCTCATCAAAAAGGATGATTTCCGGATTCATCGATAAGACGCGGGCGATGGCGACACGCTGTTTCTGTCCGCCGGATAAATCACGGATCTTGAAATGGACTCTGTCGGATAAACCGACTCTCTCTAGATTTTCCAAAGCAATCATCTTCGCTTCTTCTTTGCTTCTTTTCAGAATCAATGTCTGACCGATCATGCAGTTTTTCAAGACATCCATATTATTGAAGAGATTGAAGGACTGAAAAACCATCTGCATCTTCTTATGGACCTCTTTTTCACTCATCTCGTTGGAGAGAATGTTTTTACCCTCTAAAAGGATAGAGCCTCCTGTCGGTCTTTCCAATAGTCCGATACAGCGAAGGAGGGTAGACTTTCCGCTTCCGGAGGAACCGATGATGCTGACACAGTCTCCTTCATTCACTTTAAAGCTCACGTCTTTTAGGACAACGGTATCCTTGGAAAATGTCTTTGCTAAATGCTCTACTTCTAGTAACGCCATATTACGCCTCCTTCTTGCGGAAGTGGAAAATCATGCTCTTGATGTCGAACTTGAATTTCTTTCCGTCCAGTTTGTATTCGACTGCTTTCAGAATTGACGTAGCTACAACAGTCAATATCAGATAGATGATGGCGATAATGAGATAGGTAGCCATGTATTTGTAGTTTTTGCTTGCTGCGGATTCTGCGGTATAGAAAAGTTCACTGACAGCGATGACATTCAGAACAGAGGAATCTTTGATGTTGACGATCCATTCGTTTCCGATAGTAGGTATCGAATTTCGTAGTGCCTGTGGGAGTGTGACATAAAAGAGAGTCTCAAAGGAATTCATGCCTAAGGATCTGGCACCTTCTACCTGTCCTGGATCGATACCGTTAAGTCCGGATATTACAATTTCTCCCATATATCCTGCGGTATTGAATGTGATGACAATAAGACCTGCGATAAGCCAACCGTTGAAGGTGTCTACACCGGGAAGGACATTGTTCCAGTTGAGGTTGAACAAGAGCTGACATCCGTATTTGAAGATCATCGCCTGAACCATCATCGGTGTTCCACGGATGACAAGAGAATAGAAAGAACAGAGGAATTTGATCGGATAGCGGTAGAGCAGATGATACCAAGGGTAGTTCTTCGTATCCAATCGCTTACCGAAAGCCAAAAACACACCCAAAATCAGTCCCCCGAAAGTGCCGACAAAAGATAGGATGATCGTCGATAATGTACCTTTTAGATAAAACTGCCAATAATGGCTGATAAGATAGGAAAAGTCGGAGCTCATTCTTCTGCACTTCTTTCTACGGCTTCTTCCATCATGCGGTTTCTCTCTTCTTCGCTGATGGTGGATAGGACATGATTGACAGCACTTTTCAGTCCATCATTTCCTTTTTTGATTCCGATGGAGACACCAAGTTCCGCTAAGTCAACACCTAAGACAGACTGGTCGACATGGATGATTCCGACATTGCTCATCGAAGCGACATATGCATTGGCAACCGGAAGCTCCACGGTCAAAGCAAAGGCGAGACCTTGTTCTACATCTTTTGCTGCTAATCCATAAGTTGTCTGTCCGGAAACATGAATAGAACCATAGGATTCTACAAAGTTATCGATGATATCATCTTCCACAGTGTCTTTTTGTGAGATGACCTGTTTTCCGTTCAGTAACACCATCAAATCTTCGTCCGTCAAGACCTGACCTTCATACTGATCTGCAATCTCTTTTCTGACTAATAGGACAACCTCGGAACGATAGTATTCATCACTGAAGGAGATAGACTCGCGTCTTTCTTCGGTATCGGTCATGCCTGCGATGATAAGATTGGTGTTTCCGAAGTCGCAGTCTTCGATAAGAGAACCCCATTTCTGCTTGACGATTCTGACATTCATGTTCATCTTCTCGGAGAGAATCTTGGCTATCTGAATGTCATAGCCATCTGCATACTCAGTTTTGTTGATGGGAAGTGTATATTCGCTTTCCTTAGTTGTTGTCCAGTTGAACGGAGAATAGTTGCATTCCATTCCGATGACAAGTTCTTCCGCTTCTACTGTATAAGTGGTACCATCCATTGTGATGGTACTGTTTTTGGTTTCTGTTTTTCCACAGGAAAAAAGAGTAGCCAACGAAAAAAGACATAACGGCACGCTGTGTTTTAAAGACATGAAAAAATGTCCCCCTTTCAATGTACTGAACCCCACTTGTTGGACCGAGGAGCGTAGGCAAGGATGAATGAAGCAC
>CAVFFP010000001.1:227504-290707 GCA_963621825.1 bacterium | reverse complement strand
CATCCGTATTGGTTCCTCTTCATCACAATCCCCGTCTATTATGCTGTCTTTGAACCTATTGATACTCTAATCAAAAGGAAAAAAGGAAATGTCGATCTAGATAATAACGATTAAAAGCATATAAAAGCAGTAAAAAGTTACTTTTTTCTAAAAACACGCCACTTTCATAGAGTTTTAGACCATTCTAGTTGAATAGGCCATTTCAATTATTTTCAAAATTAACACCTATAATCTACCAAAACCGATATAAAACACATCATTTTGGTAGAATTGAGGTGTCAAAAGTGAAACAAATTGAATTGTTCAACTTCTTCAAGCGGATTTATGATCATAGAAAAAGGATGATTGTCTGATTCTTGTCAGGCAGTCATCCTTTTATTTTGCTTTGAGTTTATTTATTCTTTCTCAAGATTCTCTTTGCCGATAGAGAGCATCAGTTTGATTCGGTTCTCTTGGTTGACCTTCGGTGCACCAGCATCATAGTCGACAGCAACGATATTAGCATTCGGCATCTTCTCTCTAACTTTGCGGATCATTCCTTTTCCAGAGATATGATTCGGAAGACATCCGAAAGGCTGCGTGCAAACAATGTTCTCGTATCCGCTATCCGCGAGCTCTAGCATCTCACCGGTAAGCAACCATCCTTCACCCATTCTGTTACCCATGCCATTGACACCGATTGTCAATTCTTTGACGTGTTCATAGGTGCTAGGAACAACAAAGTCAGAGTTTTCTCTGATAGCATCATTGAACATATTCTGAATCTTCGTACAATAATCGAATAATAGTTTGCAGACAAATCTCTTCATCTTATGTCCGCCGTATAAATCACAGTCGATGATACGGTTATCCACCTTGAACAGGATAAAGTTCATCATGCCAGGAAGATTGACTTCACAGTCTTCACTTCTTAAGAATTTCTCAAGGTTGTTATTTCCTAAAGCAGCGTATTTAACATAGATTTCACCGACAACGCCGACTTTAAGTCTCTTCTTTCCATCTTTCTTGATTGCCGCGAATTCCTTCGTGATCTGAGCCAAGTTTCTTTTGACGACTCTCATCTTATAGCCGTCTCTATGAAGCATCTGATCAGAAAGGGAGGCAATCCACTTTTCACTGAGTCTTTCCGCCTCTCCTTTATTGACTTCGTAAGGCTCCACCTGATTCTTCAGGCACATTATCATGTCTCCGTAAATGACAGCCGCCAGAGAGCGACGAATCAAAGGAAGCGTGATTTTCATGCCAGGATTCGGCTCTAATCCGGAAACATTGACGGAGATCGTAGGAACGTATCCAAGTCCTGCTCTATCTAATCCTTTTCTAAGCAGTTTGATATAGTTGGAGGCACGGCATCCACCACCGGTCTGTGTGATCATCAATGCGGTATGATGAAGATCGTATTTTCCGCTCTGAAGAGCGTGAATCATCTGTCCGCAGCTTAAAATAGCGGGATAGCACATATCGTTCTGAATGTATTTCAGACCGGTCTGTGCAATCTCAGGGCTAGTATCGGTAAGTAATTCAGCATGATATCCGTAGTGATTGAAGACCTTCTGAAGCATGGCAAAATGAATCGGTGCCATCATCGGAAAAAGAAGCGTATAGGTCTTCTTCATCTTTTTTGTGAAGATGATTCTTCCGGTTTTATCTCTTTTCAGTTTTTCCTGTTTCATTTGTTATTTCTCTTGTTCAGAGCCTCCAGTAAGGATCGGATACGGATCTTGACCGTACCTAAGTTCGTTACCTCATCTATCTTGATCTGTGTATAGATCTTTCCATGTCTTTCTAAGATATCTCTGACCTCATCCGATGTGACAGCATCCACACCGCATCCGAAAGAGACTAACTGCATCAGCTGCATATCATCGGTAGTGGAGACATAATCCGCTGCCTTATACATTCTGGAATGATAGGTCCATTGATTCAGAACATGGCTCGGTTCAGGATTCTTGCAGAGTTTTGCAACAACATCCTCGCTGACAACAGCACAGTCAAACTGAAGGACAAGCTTATCGATATCATGGTTGATCAGAGGATCAACATGATAAGGTCTTCCAGCAAGGACAAGGATAGTCTTCTTCTCTTCTCTTGCCTTCTTGATGATCTCCATTCCTTTGTTGAAGACATCCTTCTCATACTTATCATAGGCCGCATAGGCTGCCTTTGTTGCTCTCTTTACATCCTTCTTTGTCAGAGTCGGATAATAGGAGTGAAGATTCTCATACATTCTCTCCGAGAAATGACCTTTCTCATAAAGGCTGACATACTGTTTCAGATAACGGACACCATCTTCCTTGACGCGTTTAACATTGGCTTCGATAACCTCAGAATAGTAGGCGACAACAGGACAGTTGTAATGATTGTCTGTATGCTTCTCTTTGATATTCCATGTCATACACGGATAAAAGACCGTCTTGACACCACGGTCAAGAAGATCGATAACATGTCCATGCATCAATTTGGCAGGATAGCAGACCGTATCGCTAGGTATGGTCATCTGTCCCATATGATAGAGGTGATTAGAAGAAGGAGAGGAAAGAACGACCTTCATTCCAAGTTCCGTAAAGAAGGTAGACCAGAAAGGAACGAGTTCATAGAAATTCAGTCCCATCGGAAGTCCGATTTCACCAAGAGGATATTCCCTTGTGTCATTAGCATGATCAAAGGAGCGGAGAAGATGATATTTAAAGTCATACATATCAAGAGAAGTATCTCTTGCCTTTTTGGTAACCGGCTTTTCGCATTTGTTTCCACCGATAAAACTCTTCCCTCCATTGAACTGAGAGAGAGTAAGATGGCAGTGATTGTTGCAGAGCTGACAGACATAGCTGATGACTTTGCGTTCAAAATTCTCCACCTGTTCTTGATTCAGCATGGAAGAATGTTCTAAGTTCAGAGACTTACTATCCAAAGCAGCTCCATACGCGCCCATAAGGCCGGCGACATTGCTACGGATGACATTGGTATCGAGTTCCATCTCAAAGGCTCTTAAAACGGCGTCGTTGAGGAAGGTTCCGCCTTGAACGACAACCTTCTTACCTAGGTCATCCTTGCTAGCGCAGCGTATGACCTTATAAAGAGCATTCTTGACAACAGAGATTGCTAACCCAGCCGCAATATCGGAAACGGTCGCTCCGTCTTTCTGAGCCTGTTTGACGGAGGAATTCATAAAGACGGTGCATCTTGAGCCTAAATTGACCGGTCTTTTTGCAAAGAGGGCCTCTTTTGCGAATTCACTGGCAGTATAGCCTAAAGAGGAAGCGAAGGTCTGAAGGAAGGATCCACATCCGGAAGAGCAAGCCTCATTCAAGAAGATATCATCGATTGCTCCGTTTCTGATCTTGAAGCACTTGATATCCTGTCCGCCGATGTCGATGACAAACTCGACATCCGGAAGGAAATGTTTTGCGGCTTCAAAATGAGCCATCGTCTCAACGATTCCATGGTCAAAAGAAAACGCGTTCTTGACCAATTCCTCACCATATCCTGTTGAGGAGGAACCAGCAACATAGGCTTTCTCATTCATCTTGGAATAGAATTTCAGAAGCATCGTCTTCAACTGGGCAATCGGATCACCCTGGTTAGAGACATAGTCTGAAAAGCGGATATTGTCATCCTTGTCGATGGCGACCATCTTCAAGGTAGTAGAACCCGAGTCGACACCGATGTAAAGAGGACCGACATAGTCCTCTAAAGGATAAGTGGCAACCGTATCCTTATCATGACGAGAGACAAACTCATCGTATTCTTTTTCATCCTTAAAAAGAGGATTCAGATAAGCGAAGTTTTCATCGTTTCTGTATTTGCTCACCTTATCCATGATGGTGGAAAGACGGACATTCTTATCCTTCTTTGCTAAGAGTGCAGCACCGATAGCGACAAAGTATAAAGAGTTCTCAGGAAGAACACCATTGACCTTCAAAACCTTGTCAAAGCAGTTTCTCAGCTCCGACATGAAGGTCAAAGGGCCACCGAGATACATGACATTTCCTGTGATTTCTCTTCCTTGGCTTAAGCCAGCAATCGTCTGATTGACAACCGCATAGAAGATACTCTCTGCGATATCTTCCTTTCTTGCTCCTTGGTTAAGCAATGGCTGAATATCGCTCTTTGCAAAGACACCACAGCGAGAAGCAATCGTATAGGTTCTCTCATGATTCTTCGCTAATTCATTGACTTCCTCTGTCTTGACATTGAGGAGGTTTGCCATCTGATCGATGAAGGCTCCTGTACCACCGGCACAGGTTCCGTTCATTCTAACTTCAACGCCATCGCTGAGGAAGAGAATCTTGGCATCTTCTCCGCCGAGTTCGATGATGCTATCCACTTCCGGATAGTATCTCTTCGTCGTCTCTCTTGTCGCATAGACTTCCTGATAGAAGGGGAAAGAGCATCCTTCTGCAATGCCCATGCCTGCACTTCCTGTGAAAGCCAAGGGAATCTCATCTACATCAGAAAGAGGTCCTTCCTTGAGTTTAGAAAGGACTTCAGCAAGTTTCTCCGAAATGCGTGAGAAGTGTCTCTCATAAAGGGAGAATACGATGTTATCGTCATCATCAAGCACAATCGCTTTGATCGTCGTAGAGCCAATATCAATGCCTAGTGATTTCATTTGTCTTTTTCCTCTTTCTGATCAGAAAAATCAACCACAAATCCAGTTACGGAATCTCCGTTTGGCTCTTTTGTTTCGACATCGATTGTCATATCCGGCTTCTCTTCATAGCGTTTCACTTCCGGAACAAAGGCGCCACGGTAACTTGTCTCTTCTCCGTGGATGTACTGCGGATTCTTAAACGCCTGAGAGATATAGATCTTCATCGGTTCCGGAAGAAGAGTAAGAAGATTAGGAGCCAACACTTCCATGACTGCATAATTGTTCAATATGCAGAAATACTGAAGAATAAGTCCGTATAGCAAGGAGAGAGCAGGAGTAATGAGTATGACAAGGATCGTGACATAGGAATTGTCTGTCTGAATAAGACTAGTCAGATACGTGCTGACTCCGTATAAGAGAGTGAATACGATCATGTACGGCCAGTTATAGAGAAAATTGTATTTGATTCTTAAACCGTTGATCGGACGTCCAAAGCTGTTCTTAGAAAGACTTCTGGCCTGAGAGGCAGAAATATTCTTATCGATATCAGGAAGGACGATTGTAGCTAAGTAATGGTGGGAAAGATTGCTAGGAAGAGAGAAGAAGAGAGCGACAAACATCGGAAGGAATAGACAGATGCTGAATAGAATCGTAAGAGGACGTGTCAGGTAGTGGAGGTTATCCATGACATAGGTGAAAAACTCCGTACTGTTCTGATAGGGATTCTGATACATCTGACCGATCTTCTGGAAGACATCAAGACTCTCCGGATAAAGAGAGACGATGTTCGGAAAAGCGTTCATGAACACAACAAAGGAAAGAAGAAGCAGAGAGAAAGAAAGAAGAAGCGTTATGATCATGCCGAAGATTCCGCCCTTCTTTTCCTTGAAAAAGGCTGAATAACCATCCGCATAACTGAAATCGGCTTTTCCGATGCCAGTCAGGCTGAAACAGATTCGTCTTTCCACAGTGTAAAACATAGGTAATATGAAGTAAATTGCAAAAAGTGACAGAATAAAACTATATAATGAGACAAAAAACACGACTATCATAAGAAAAGAAGGAAGAAGCAGAAGAGCAAGATTTACAAATATGCTCTTGTTCAATCCGCGTTTTCTCAATTCATTTACGCGCAATTTAAAATCTTTTTCATTCATTGAGCACACCTCCAAAGTTATATTTTAATGATTACGGAAAGCAAAACAAACAAAAAAATGGAGGAAGAGATTATTTTCTTCTCTTCCTCGTTTCCTTAACGCTTCTTTTTGTTTTGTTCGACCTTTCATAAAGAGACTGGACCAGTCTCTTTGTCATCTCATCTTTGATGGGGACGACGTTGTCTTTTTCCGCCAGGCGAATTGTCTCATCGAGTTCTTTCAACGAGATGAAATTGCTCTCTCCATCCTTGACATGAATGCTTTTGGGAACAATCAAGGAGGGATTATATACGGTCATAGACATGAAGAGTTTTTTCTCATGGGCGGCACCGACTAACTCTTCCATCCTTCTCACTCTCTCTTTGCCGTTGAGGACAGGATTAGGGATAGTGATGATCTTTCCGCTAGCCTTTTTCAGAAAGAGGGATGCGTCATTGACATTGCCGTATATTCCACCGAAGGCCATAAAGTCCGTGATGATATAGACATACTTCTCCGTAAAGAGGAGATGATCAAAATGAGTCGGTTCGACATCATTTTCGGAGAGGAAGAATTCCGCATCATTCAAAAGATAGCAGTCCTCCTCTTCCGCATAATAGTGGAGAACTTTATAGATTCTTTTTTTATGGTTCTTCTTTTCGAAGAAGTAATGGATTCTGTCATAGAAAAGAAAGAACAGGGAAATAAGAATCAGAAGAACAAGAATACCGAATACAATCCAACCGATCATCTTATTCCTTGATGCATTCCAAAGCGACGTCCATCATATGGGTGAAGGACTTTTCTCTCTCCTCAGCTGTTGTCTCAGCGTGTTCGACCATGCTATCGGAGATCGTAAGGATAGCAAGAGCTTCCTTATGAAGCTGAGCAGCGACACAGTAAAGGCCATACGCTTCCATCTCACAGGCCAATATTCCCATATCAGCCCAAGGCTTCCATTCCTCTCCATAGAAATTGTCGGAAGAGAGGACCTGACCAACCTGGAAACGGTATCCGAACTTCTTGCTGGCATTGATTGCCTCTTCCATGACAGGATAGGAAGCGATAGCGGAATAGGTTCCGCCTAACTTATACTGTTCGGACCAGGCAGAGTTTGTAGAGGCACCCTGAGCGATGACAAGGTCGAAAAGTTTCAAATCAGTGGTTGTCGATCCCGCAGAACCGATACGGATGATACGATCGACATCATAGTGTGTATAAAGCTCATAGGAGTAGATTCCGATAGACGGAATACCCATGCCAGAGCCCATGATGGTGACTCTCTTTCCCTTGTAGAATCCGGTGAAAGCCAACATATTTCTGACGGAATTGACCTGTTTGACATCCTCTAAATAGTGTTCTGCGATGAACTTCGCTCTTAAAGGATCTCCGGGCATCAAGACTGTTTTTGCGATATCGCCCGGCTTTGCTTCATTATGTGGTGTAGACATTGTATGTTTCTCCTTATTTGACTGACATTATTCTAACACGGATAGCCCACTTAACCTAATCATATAGGCAAAATAAAATTCGCTCTCCCGAAGGAAAGCGAATGATATTTAAGCCATGCGATCGCGGAAGATCTTCTCAAACTCCATCAGTTTGACGTTGTCGATGATTCCGTTATGAGCGATAGAGACTCTTCCCGTCTCTTCTGAGACGACGACGGTGACGCTATCTGTTCTCTCCGAGATACCCAAGGCAGCGCGGTGTCTTGCACCGAACTTTCCGACGATTGCCTTTGTTGAGTTCGGATAGTAGACAGCGGCAGAGATAATGACATCCTTACGGATGATGATGGCACCATCATGAAGTCTGGATCCTTCATAGAAAATCGTCTCAATGATTTCCGGAGTAATCGGGCAGTTGATCATCGTACCGTTCTTCATGTATTCATCCATCGGAGTCTTCTTTTCAAAGGTGATAAGAGCACCTGTCTTATTGTCAGAGAGCCATTTGACAGCGGTAGCGATCTTTGTGATCATCGTATCCTTGTCATAGCCGCCCTTCTCCTCTTTGATGGACTTCTGTGACTTCATCGGTGCCGTGATGAATCTTCTGAAGATACCGGCATTGATGTTCACACAAATGATTGTGGAAGTGAAGATGGCAATCAAGGTGATCAAAGTGAGAATCGGAAGGTTCAGCGTGAGGAAGAGGATGTATAAAAAAGAGAGAACTCCGTAGCCGATATAGACAGCGAGTCTTCTCGACAAAAGCGAAATCGCAACACCTAAAGCTAAGATCAGACAAATCGATATGACGTAATCTGCTATAAAATATCCACTTTGGAAATTGGTGGCAATAGATCCAGTATTGAACATTGTAATCATTATTTTTCCCGTCCTTTATTTAGTATAGGACTTAATTCAAAAATAAGAAAGTTGTTTTTCGTGTTTTAGTAATGATTTTCTCTATTTTTCATCTATACCGAGCACTTCATAGACAAAGGAGGGAATCTTTGTGAAGTCCTCAAGGACCGCTTTGACACCCGGAAGAGTCTTCGCCTCCGGTCTTTGTCCATCCGGTTCGATGGCGATGATGGTATCGACATGACCCGCATAGGCAGCCTGTATGCCAGAAAGGGAGTCTTCAAAGACGATGCTGTCCTCTCCTTTCACGTTCAAATGATCAAAGGCGCGGAGATAGATTTCCGGATCCGGTTTTCCTCTTTTTAGGGTTCCGTCATCATAGATGATATCATCGAAAGAAAACCATTTCGGAAGAGGGAACGTTCTCCAGTACCAGTCGACATTCGGTTTCATGCTTGCGGTACAGATTGCAATCTTGATTCCGTTTTCTTTCAAAGTGGTCAGAAACTTTTCTAAGCCATCCACTAAATGAAGATTCTTACTATCCTCTTCACAGATTCTCTGATAGATGAGTTCCTTTCTCATCGCATAGTCATCCACTTCTTCCTTCGTGAACTTTCTTCCGGCAAGATAAGGAAGGATTTCATCATTGCTGTATCCGTGGATATGAAGAGGAAACTCCTCATCTGAAATCTCTCTGTTAAACATCTCCTTAGAGAACACACGCCAGGAGATGACATGCTTATCCTCATCGAAGAACATCGTTCCGTTAAAATCGAATACTACTGCTTTTTTCATTTTTTCACCTCCGTAGTCAGTTTTGGAAAACACTTCTCATACGTCTTCTTCAGATCCTGTATGGAAACATCCGTATAGATGCTAGTCGTCGACACCGATTCGTGTCCTAACAGTTCCTGTACCACTCTTAAGTCAGCACCGTTGTTCACTAATTCCGTTGCAAAAGAATGACGGAACATATGGGGATAGACATGAAGAGGAAAGGAACACTTCTTCGCACAGTCTGCAACAATATATTCTAACCCTCTTTCGGATAGTTTTTCTCCACAATGATTCAAAAACACATATCCTTCATCCTCTTTGTTTCCTAAAAGGACGATGCGGAGCGTATTGGTATACTCCTCTAGGGCATCTTTAGCCACATCGGTAAAGTGAGTGACTCTCTCTTTGTTTCCTTTGCCGATGACACGGATCGTCTTATTTTTCAAATCGATCATCGAGTATTTCAAGGAGATGAGTTCACCAGCTCTTAATCCAGAGGCAAAGAGCAGTTCCAAAATCGCCTGATCTCTTTTGGCAAGGAGGTCTGTTCTTTTGTCATTCTCATCGAGAAAGGAATTGATTTCCTCATTGGTGAAGAATTCCGGAAGCTTCTTGTTCTTCTTCGGAAGAGACAGAGTAAGAAACGGATTCTTCGTTACAATATCCTGCCCTTGAAGATAACAGTAGAAGTGTCTTAAAGCGGCTATCTTCCTTCGTATCGTGGTGTTCTCTAACTTCTCTTTTCTCAATTGAAAAAGATAACTTCTGATATCACTCTTATCGATATTCTCTTTGACAAGATTCTCCTTTTTCAGGTAGAGAAGAAATCCAGCCACATCCTCTCCGTAATTGAGTACGGTCTTTTCTGAGAAGTTTCTTTCCTCTTTCAGATAAGAAAGAAAATTCAGAAAATCAGGATCCTCGACTTTGGAGATTCTATTTCTTTCTTTCATGCGATCACCGCGTAGAGAAGGACACTCAGGTACTGAAGCAAAGTACCGACATTGACAAAGAGATGGAAGATAGAATGGAAGTATCTCTTCTTCGAACCGATGCCGTATAAGATAGATCCTACCGTATAAGAGATACCACCACCGATGAGTAACCACATGCCGTTAACACCAAGGCTTTCAATCAGAACCGGATAGAAGAAAATGATTCCCCAGCCTACTGCGATATAAAGAATCATGGAGATGATCTTGACAGCGAGCTTACGCATCATTGTCGCATTCAATACGATTCCAAGGATAGATAGGACATAGACACCCGCTAAGAAGACATAGTGCCAAGGAGTGATTGCCTTCAGTCCTAATAGAACAACCGGAGTATAGGTTCCTGCAATCAGGATATAGATAGTGCAATGGTCTAAGACCTGTAACACTCGTTTTCCTTTTCCGATAGGAAGTCCGTGATAGATAGCAGAGATGGAATAGAGGGCGATCATCGTAAGTCCAAAGAAGATAATAGAAAATAAAGAGGTCATATCTCCCGGTTTGAAAAGACAGGAACAGACGACTCCCACAATCAAGAATAACGCACCGAATCCTCCTCCGACAATGTGGGTGATCATATTGAACATCTCTTCGGAATGAAGGTAGAAAGGAAGTCCTTCCTTGTTTCTTAGGATACGGATCTGCTCTTCGGATAAATCCTTTTCCCGAATTCTCTTCTCTTTTTCAAAGTCGATGGAACGATACTCTTTCTTCAGATAACGTCTTTTTTCTTTGTTTTCTTTTTTCAGACTCTTTTTCGCTTTACGGAAAGCATGCTTCTTTTCTTTGTACTCTTCCTTCTTCTTTTTATAATCCGCCTTCTCTTCAGAAAGCAGTCTTTCCGCATCTTTTATCTTGATATCTTTTTCAGTGAGAAGAATCTCTTTCATCTCTTTATACTGTGATTTATTCATAAATCCTCCAAGAACAAAAATTGCTGACCCTGTTAATTAGGGTCAGCAATAATATACCTTATTCTTCGCTCTTCTTAGTAGACTTCGTGGACTTTTTTGCCTTCTTCTCGTCCTTTTCATTCGGAACGATATAACGGCACTTGGGATAGTTAGAACAGCCGATGAACGTCTTTCCCCAACGGCTCTTCTTCTCGATGAGATGACCAGTATGACACTGAGGGCAGATTGGTGCATCCTCGGGTATGACAACTTCCTTCTTTTCCTTCGCTAACGGCTTTCCTTCCAAGTCTTCCATGTAGTTGCACTTGGGATAATTGGAGCAGCCGACGAATTCTCCGCGCTTGCTCTTTCTCTTCACAAGCTTGCTTCCGCATTTCGGACAGACATGATCTACGATGACTTCCGGTTCTTCTTTGGGCTTTTCGATGTATTTGCACTTCGGATAGTTGGAGCAGCCGATGAATTCACCGTATTTGCCTTTACGATAGACAAGTGGGCTTCCGCATTCCGGACAGACCTTGCCTTCGACGACTTTCGGCTGAATCTTCTCCATCTTGTCATCCGCAGCGGCATAGAGTGTCTTGAACTCATCCCAGAAGGTAGTAAGAAGAGTAAGCTTATCCGTCTTTCCATCTGCGATGCTATCGAGAGCGTCTTCCATCTCCGCCGTATAGGAAGCATCCATATACTTCGGGAAGTATTCTTCGAGTTTATCCGCAGTCAGAATACCCTGTTCTGTCGGAACAAAACATCCTTTCTGGTTTTCGACGTAATCTCTTCCGACTAAGGTCTCAACGGTCTTACGATAAGTCGAAGGACGTCCGATGCCCTTTTCCTGCATCAGTTTGACAATCTTACCTTCGTTATAACGGGCAGGAGCCTTGGTGAAGTGCTGTGTCTTCTCTATCTCGGTGTTGAGATAGGAATCCCCCTTCTTGATCTCTTTAGGGAGAGTGTTCTTCTTCTCTTCATCGATTTCACCATAGATCTTTGTGTAACCGTCAAAGACACACTGCGTTGCACTGGAGGAGAAATCATAATCATTTCCGGAAAGGATGACCGTCGTTGTCAGTTCCTTCTTTGCAGACATCAAAGAGGCGATTGCTCTCTGATAGATCAGAGTGTAAAGGCGATACTCGTCATCGGAGAGATAAGGGCGGACAATCTCCGGAGTCAAAGCCAAGTCAGTCGGACGGATAGCTTCGTGGGCATCCTGGACATTTTTGCTGCTCTTCTGAAGGTGTCTTTTTCCTAAATATTCGCTTCCGAAATTCTTTTCGATGTAGTTCTTGGCTAAAGCGACAAACTCATCAGAAAGACGGATAGAGTCGGTTCTCATATAGGTGATAAGACCGGTTGACTGACCGTTGATTTCTTCACCTTCATAGAGCTTCTGAGCGATAGCGGAGGTTTTCTTGATGGAGAAATGGAATCTAGAGAAAGCTTCCTGCTGTAAGGTAGCGGTAATGAAAGGATCCTTTGGTTCTTTCTTGACTTCAGTGGATTTGACGTTTTTGACAATGAAATCCTTCGGAAGTTCCGAAATGATCTTCAAGGCTTCCTCTTCATTATGGATTTCGATGTTCTTATTCTTATAGGAAGAGAGAGCAGCGGTGATCTTATTCTTGCTGTCATCCGCAAACTGGCCTTGGATGGTCCAGTATTCGACCGGGGTGAAATCACGGATCTCTTTTTCTCTTTCGACGATGAATTCCAAAACGACGGACTGAACACGTCCCGCAGACTGGGATTTGATCTTCTTCTGAAGAAGTGTAGAAAGACGGAATCCCATCAGTCTGTCGATGATACGTCTTGTCTCCTGAGATTCGACAAGAGGCATATTGATGGTTCTCGGTGTAGAGAGAGCCTTATTGATAGCAGACTTGGTGATTTCATGGAATTCGAGTCTCTTGGTCGTATTGACATCTAATCCAAGGACCTGAGCCAAATGCCAGGAGATTGCTTCTCCTTCACGGTCAGGGTCGGTTGCAAGATAGACATCATCTGCCTTGCTTAAAGCCTTCTTCAGCTCTTTGACGACAGATGCCTTATCTTCCGATATTTCATAATTCGGTTTGAATCCATTTTCGACATCGACGCCAAGTCCCATCTTGCCATGGCTAGAGAGATCACGGATGTGACCTGTCGATGCTAAGACCTTATAATCCGGTCCTAAGAAATTTCCGATAGTGACGCTTTTATGCGGTGACTCAACAATAATCAGTTTCATTTTCGATACGTGCCTTCTTAAATCCTACCTATTATTAAGATGGATGAATGCTTTGTCAAGCAAGAATTTTCTCTTAGCTATGCTAAGAATATTTACGCCATTGTGTCTCCTCTTTGCTTGACTGCTTCTACGATATCCTCTGCGGTAAGCACGCTAGTAGCTCCGTCTTTAATCAGAATATTTGTCAGATCATCCCCAGTCGTATTACAAGGCAAAGCGAGAATATCGTTGTTCAGTTCCATGGAATGATGGACTGTCGACATCGAACCGGATATCTTTTTTCCACCTCCGACAAATGTGACATTGGATAATGCTGCCAAAATACGATTTCGGAAAACAAAATTGTTCGGCTGTGCTTGTGTCTTCAGAGGATATTCAGAAAAGACCAGTCCGTTTCCGCTTTTGCAGTACTCATAGATTCCATCGTTATCCTTAGGATAAGGATTATCGATGCCAGATCCGATGACAGAGATGACAGGGGCACCTTTATCCATAGCCGCTTTCATCGCGGACTGGTCGATTCCTTTTGCCATTCCGGATATGATGACCATCTTATTGTCAAACTTGTCTTCGCATTCCTGTAGGAAGGAGTAGACGGTATTGTTCTGATACAAGGTCGGCTTTCTTGTCCCTATGACAGTGAGTCTGTACTTATAGGATAATAGAGATAGGTTTCCATAGTAATATAAAAGGAAAGGGGGATTATAGAGGTGTTTGAAGCATTCTGGATAATTTTCATCCACTACTGTGATGAAATTAGCCTTCGTCTCCTTCTTTGCCTTGATGATATCTTCCTGTTTCAGTCTCTCTTTGTTTTTGATGCTCTCATAGATCTTATTCCAGTCTCCTGACTTGAGATAGGACATGGTGAGCAACACTTCTCTTGCGTCCATAAGAAAAGCCTCCTTCAAATACATATATATCCGAAAGAGGCGAAGTCTTAATTGGTTCAGAAAAGTTTCAGCTGTTCTGTATGGTTTACCATACTCTTGATTGGTTCAAAGGTAAGACGGTGAACCTTAGGAACATATCCGTACTGCTTCAAAGCCTCTAAATGTGCTTTGGTTCCGTATCCTTTGTTCTTCTTGAACTGATACTGCGGATACTTCTTATCCAGTTCGATCATATAGTCATCTCTTGTCACTTTCGCTAAGATCGAAGCTGCAGCAACAGAGAGAGAAGTGGCATCGCCTTTTGCAATCGACAATGTCGGAATCTTCGTATGCAGTTTCATATAGTCGGTGATCAGATAGTCGACCTGTGTCTTTTTCATGATCTCAGTAAGACAAGTCTCCATACCTAGACGGTCTGCTTCTAGAATATTGATTTCATCTATTGTCTCCACAGGAACAAGAATGACAGAATAGGCAATCGCTACCTTTTTGATCTCCTCAAAAAGGACGCGTCTTTCCTTATCGGTCAGTTTCTTGCTGTCATTGATCATATCGTTATGATAGTCGACAGGCAAAACAACACCGGCAGAACTGACAGGCCCTGCTAATGGACCACGTCCTGCCTCATCAAAACCAGCAATCCATGTGACATGGTTTATTTCTCTTTGGTTTTTATCAAATTCAAACAAGGCGTCAGTCATCTAAGGATATCCTTCCTAAGGCTCCACTCCTGAATTCGTATAACAGAAGGGTACGGGCTCTTTCTGTATCAGCTACTCCACCAGGAAGAAGAAGATTTCTCTTCAAGGCAATCTGTGTGAATACCTCATCATCTGTAAGAGTATAGTCAACTGGGAATCTCTCCATCAGGTTATCCATATATTTTTCCTTCAGGAAATCGAGAAGGAAATCGCTTAGTGCAATAAGAGGAAGGATATCCTGTTTCACAGAACCTAATAATGCAAGCTTTGCAATGACCGTTTTATCCTCATAGTTCGGTTCCAATATGCCAGGTGCATCAAATATATAGACCTTATCGGAAACATGAATCAGTTGTTCCGCTCTTGTCTTACCAGGTCTATTCTCGACTGCCGCCTTCTTCTTTCCGGATAAGGAATTGATGAAAGTAGACTTTCCGACATTCGGAATGCCTAAAACAATAAAACGTTTTATCGGAAGCGGGAATCCTAATTTCAGATAACGGTTATCCTGACTCGTTCTTACCGATGCAAGATAATTCAGGAGTTCTTTTCCGCTCTTCTTCTCTCTTAAGTCATAGCAGAAAGGTTCAATCCCTTTTTCCTTCATCTGCTTCATCTGCCTATCCAAAACAATAGGATCAGCCAGATCCACTTTGGAAAAGACAAAGACCTTCACCTTCCCCTGAGTCAGATTATCCAGATAATCCGGAAAAGAGGAGAAAGGAGCTCTTGCGTCACCGATTTCGATGACGCCATCACACTGCTTGAGTTTTTCCTGAATGCGATTGATTGCTTTTCGCATATGACCAGGAAACCAATTGATTTCATTAATACTTGCCATAGTTAAAATGATAGTGATTTTCGAAGCAAATTGCAATTCAGATATAACAAAGGTTATCAACATTTCCAAGAAAAACAACTTTTTCAGCCGAAGCCTTTAAAAATAATGTAATCCGCGATTTTCGGCTCAATTACGCATAAAAAGAGCAATTGAAATATGCAAAAAGTTTGCAAAGTAAAAAAACAAGTTGACACAATCAATTATGACAACTAAAATGTGTTTAGAGGACTACAAAATGAAACTGAAAGAAAACCTAAGATTCCTTAGGCGCAAAGCTGGTTTGACACAAGCTGAGCTTGCGAAAAAGATGCATTTGAGACAATACAACATTTCCGACTACGAGATTGGAAGAATCGAACCCAACATTCAGACATTGATGCGTTTTGCTGATGTCTTCAATGTTTCTCTCGATTTCCTTGTTGGAAGAAAGCCGAAGTCATTGATTTCCGCTGACAGCGATGACAGCATCATCGAACAGGATGTCCAGTCTTACATCTCCACGATGCAGATTGACAAATACCTGATCGACATCAACGACAACATCAGAAATCTTCCCGAAGATGAGAAGAGAAAAGTCGCTGCGACTGTCTCCTTCATCGTCAACAACTACTTCGAAAACTAAGCTCAAATCAAATGCCCCCTGCCAAACGGCAAGGGGCTTTTTTCATTTGTTATGTTTTAGATAGAGAAACCGGTTCTCTGGTAGACAAACGGAAATACGTCAGCAATCGGCATATGAAGAGAGATAGATAATTCATTCTTTAGCAGAAGAGTCAAAGATTCTAATAACCTTCTATCAAAATCAGAAAATGGTTTTCCACTGTTCAATCTTTCCTGACGGTATACGATCAAAGATTTAATGACTCTGCAGATTTCATCTCTATTGCCATTGGCAACGATTTTGCTGTAGAAATTCTTTCTCTCACGAGGATTGACTTCCGGATAGACTTCCATCTCTTTAAAGGAGTCGATCAGTCTCATCGCTTCCTCTTCGTTCATGATCGGTCTGAGGAGATTATCCGCTTTACCAGTCGGAACAAAGCTGACATATCCAGCATTAAAGTCGTATGGAAAACAAGGTTTCATAATAAAATACGGCTGTACACCGACACCAAAATCCTTATCTTCAACATGATCAATGACGAAAATTTTGCCGTTCTTATCTAATACCTTATCACCGATTTGAAACATAGACTCTCCTTTCAAAAGAAACAGAAAACAAGAAGCAATATTCCAAGCGACTTTATCTATATAGCCGTCGATTTCTATATAAATTATACCACATTTCATCGATTTTTGTTCAAAAGTAAAAAACAAAATTGAAAAAAGCACAGATTTCTCCGTGCTTAATTTTCAATGGCGGAGCAGAAGAGATTTGAACTCTTGCTACGGTTACCCGTACTAAGTCCTTAGCAGGGACTCCTCTTCACCACTTGAGTACTGCTCCAAATAGTGCTCTATTATTATCTTTTTTTCCGACACAATAGTCAAGAAATATTTATGAAAGAGGTCCAAACCACACAAAAAACGCTAGGCCGAAGCCTAGCGTTATGAATCAGTCTATGATTGCTATTTAAGCAATCTCAGTAACAGTGAAGACGATGGAGAAAATCTGAGTCTGATTTGAAGCTGCAGTGAACACAACAGAGGAACAACCAGCGACATCTGTCCATGTACCGTTCTTACCTTTCTCTTCATAAGTATAAGTGCCAACATCAGCAGTCATGCAGCCAGGACCCCATTTAGTGGTTCCGTTTGCGTTGCAGGCAAATTCCATCTTAACAAACTTATATTTTGTACTGCTCAAAGTTAAAGTCTGATTCTTATATACTCTCAAAGGATCAATATACTCAAGAGCAGTATCCTTCAAAGCAATATCAGACGTGGCTTTAGCCTTGTCTAACGTAACTGTGATGTCATTGACAGTTTTCACCATCTGTTTTCCAGTGATGGTCTCGAAATCCTTATTGAAATCAGCATCGAATGTGACTGTAACAGTATCACCAGCAACAGGTTCAGCAACAGTGACTGTGCAGGAAGCAGACTTAGTAGGATCAGCAACAGAGGTAGCAGTGATTTTAGCAGTACCAGTAGCAACACCTGTGACAACGCCGTCATCGACTGTGGCAACTTCAGCATTGTCGGTTGCCCAAGTGACAGTGTTATCAGTTAAATCTTCGGGCAATTTGACATTGGCAGTCAATGTGACGGTCTTACCAACTTCAACAGAGGCAGAGGACTTGTTTAAGGAAACAGAGACTTCTGTCGCAGCCTGTTCATTGACAGAGGTAAGGAACATTGTAGCATAATTGTGGCTTGTGTTGTAACCGATGAAGAAGCCTTCGAATTCATAGGTAGTTCCAGAGACTAATTTTCCAGCATAGTAGGAATATTCAATCTTTGTATCGGATCCATCGACGTTGAGAAGATAGTAAGTTCCATCCATGCTGACCGTGCTTGTCCACTTGTATTTGACAATTTCAGACATGGCGCCTGTGGAGCTAGTAAAGCCATCAGCGATTTCAGAAGTCAATTTAACGGCTTCCGGAACAACGACATCAGATTCTTCATCTAACTTTGTGACAGTCGGAGTGCTGAACTGGAGGGACTTGCTGTTATAGGTTGTTGTAGAACCAGCAACTTTGACGACATCACCAACAGCAACGGTAGGTACTGCGTTCATATGGCAATAGACAGAGCCAGTGGCATCTGTTACCATGAAGCCCTTTGTAGAAGTGCCGGAGACAACACCTTTGACAACATAATCACTGTTGGCGATAAGGGTGTTGATGGCGACCGGTTTATCAGAAGTGATGACAAAGGTAAGATCATCGGTCTTTTCAACTCCATCAACTGTGTAGACAGCGTGGATGGTGACACTACCAGCAGAGTTCAATGTGACAGTGCTGCCTTCAAGTGTGACTAAGTCAGCACCGGCAGTGACAGTATATGTAACATCAGTGACGGTCTCACCATTGTAGGAAGAAACCAATGTGATGGTGCTTCCGACTGTGGTCTCGCCAGTATAATCTACGTAAAGAGTATCTTTCTCGATATGCTTAGAAAGAACGGTACCAGAGCTCATGTAAGAGAAGCTGGCCTTAGAAGAGCTGATGGAATAAAGCGGAGCAGTGATATCAACCTTATCGCCAGCCTTAAGTCCAAGGGCATCAAAGGAAGCCTTAAGAGCATCAATCTTCTTATCATAAGCTTTATCAGAGCTACCATCTGTGACTAAGCTGAATTCGGTATCTCCAAGCTTGAATGTAAGAGTAGACTTCTTTGTGGTGACAATAGAGCCAGAAACGAACTCGGCGGTCATCTTGTACATCTTTCCGGTATCAGCAGCGGAAATAGCCTTAAGATCAGCTTCTTCGATTTCGGTTGTATCGATAGGATTGATTTCATCATCAATCTTGACTGCATATTTGTTGTCGAGATCAACATATTTACCATCGACCTTCTTACTTCCGCAAAGCTGAGGAGCATCATACCAGGCTGTGACATAGGCATAGACTTCAACAGACATGCCTAAGACCCAAGAGTAGTTAGAGACGGAAGCAGTATCCGTTGTAGCAAAATACCAGTTGTAGATGAAGATTCCACCGGTGCTATCTGCAATGAAGGCGGAAGTTCCGCTGGTAGCCTGAACAACACCACGGACAAGAACAGGAGTATATGTATTGTTCTTAGCAAGAGCTCTTGCCTCAGCGATAGTGATAGCCTTAGCGGCATCTTCGACAGTGACGGTGAAATCATTGTAGACACTAGTACCGGCATCGGTCTTGTAGGTAGCTCTGACAGAGTGTGTGCCAGCAGTCTTCAAAGTAGCCTTGTTGCCAGTGATGTCCATGACAGTAGCATCAGAAGCCTTATAAGAGACAGCAGTTGTCTGAGAAACAATAGGAGAACCATCATACTGAGCGACGAAGGTAACAGTCTCACCGACCTTCAGGTTTCCGCTGACAGTGATAGTAAGTTTTTCGTCTTTGACTTCTGTAGAGGAGGTATCAGCAGTGTTATCTGTTGCGTTACCTGTGTCAGAATTCTTATTTCCGCATCCGACCATACCGACTGAGAGAAGAGCAAGAAGAGCTAAGCCAAATTTCTTTTTCATGATTTATATATCCTTTCTTTTAAATCACTTAAGTTGATTGATTTCGTCGATAATCTTCTTCTGCTTACGGTGTGCAACAATAAACTTGATGCTGCCGTAAATGACTCCTGCGCCGCCTAGAACCAAACCGACTAACATAATATAGAATGCTAATGAGTGAACATCAATACCGACCATGACATTGTTTCTTCTTCGATTCGCTAAGAAGATGAAGATGATGCCGATGATAAGGAGAATTCCACCGATGACTAGGAAGCAAAGCGCATTCTGCTGTTTATCATACTGCGCCTGGGATTCCTTATGAAGTCGCTGGGATTCTTTTCTTTGTTCATCTGTTCTTTCTTCCATGTCGTTACGCTCCGACTTCAGAAAGCTTTTCGCCGGCAAAGTCTGCATTATTGCAGATGTTGAGACTGTAAGTCATATTTCCGGATGTGGAGATATACTTTGCAGCGATACCGATCGGGTTAGAAACCTTCTTCGGTTTATAGGATGCCTTGATGACTGTATTCTTCACATCTTCATCAAGATCATCATATTTGACTGTTCCAGCGCCAAGATCATAAGCAAGTTTAGCATTCTTAGGAACATAATAATGCGGAGCATCGTGACCTTTGACATCCGCAGTACCGGTAAAGTACTTATAGGAGACGACGGTCTGATCATTTTCATCCATGACACGGACAGCATCCGGAATCTTGACACGGAGATAATCATCGCTCTGTGTCAATGTGGTGAAGTTATCGACATTGGACATCTTGCTTCCCCATTTTCCGAAGAGAATCATATCGTTGTTTGTGTTGTAGAAAGGATGTGTTGTGTTGTAGCCGTTGACTTCTTCTTCGCCACCGGAAGCATAGGAGGTAGTCTCACCATCGAATGTGCTCCAGGTTGTACCGAAGTAGAGGTTGTTGTCAGAGGAAGTATCCTTGACTTCAACAAGAACGTTATCGTATTTGCCAGACTTGATTTCAGCAGGGGTAGCAACAATCGGAGTGACCTCTTCGACAATCTTGTTTCCGTTGCTGTCTGTTACATACTCGATGTCACCTTCCTGATGGTCGAACATGGAATAGCTGACACCAGAGAGTTCATAGATACCGCTATAGAAGGAAAGGACGCCGGAGACACGGAGTCTGTTTCCAATCTGGACAGGAGCATAAGTACGGAATGTGAAGATATAAAGGCCATATGCCTTTCCGTTGATTGTATCCTGAATGTAGAAGGAGTTACCGACCTTTCTTGTGACAACGCCTTCAAATGTATACTTTGTATATTCATCACAGAACGCGGAATATTTGACGGAACCGTTCTTATACGTAGCGGTGTTGGTGTAATAGTCGGTGTTGTAAAGCTCATCCAATCCTAAGGCCTTCGGAGCATCATACCAGTAATGAGGATCTTTCTCATTGCTGTAGAGATGCTTCTTCAATGCCTTTGCCTGATCGTTTGCAGCGACGAAGGCAGTATAGAAGGAGTCATCGACAACAGACTCTGTTCCATCATCATTAGTGACTGTCTCAACCATATCCTCTCTAGAACCAGAGAAGATGGAATAACCTTCCTGAACCAATTCAAGATTGAGGTTACGGAAGTCATTCTGTGTCGGGGTTTCGACATCGGTATACCAGACATAGGCTAAAGTTCTCTGATAACCATCTAAGTCAGCGACAGCGGTCTTACCTGTTCTGGCGCAGCCAGCGGACTGAACAATGACGTGCTTTGCGTTAGAGAGCTTTCCTTTGTTGAATAAGGAAGCGGATTTACCCCACTCTTCGATTTCGGAAGTGGATTCCGGAGTATCGATAGCAAGATAACGGACCTTGACGGTATAGAAACCGTTGTAAGAGGTGAAGGATGTGGTATCACCATCGGTGTAGCTTGTGAAGACCTTGCTGGATTGACCAGTAGGATAATCACTCTCAGTCAACATCTTTTCGACCCCGTCTTCATTGAAATCACAATAGTTTTCACCATCGAAATTGCCATCAGACTTGTCCTGCATGACCTTTGTGAAAAGGTCAGCATCGAGTTTCAGATGAGTCTGTCCTGTATAATCGATCTCTTCAATCGGTTGTACAGTAGAATCAGTATCTTTTCCGCCACAGGCGGTAAGAAGAAGGAGAGGAAGTAATGCAATCGTAAACTTTGCTTTCATTTTCTTTTCCTCGTTTGTTTTTAGTTGCCGGAACCACGGATAGAGTTGACACAGTTGGTGAAGATCTTAACAATAGCAGCGCTAACCTTCTCTTCGGAAGTAGAAGCGGAAGATGCCTTTGCATAAGAGAGTATGTTTCCGATTTCGCTTCTAGCCTTAGCAGAACCATTGAAGACAGGGGAAGTGATGTAATGGTCCTTGATGGTGGCAGTGAGGTTCGGAATACGATACTGAAGCTGAGCTTCGACGTCGTCATCGCCTTCTGCAGTCTTTCCCAAGGAAGTCCATTCCTTATAGATGTCAGTTGTATAGGAAGAACTCTTGACAGGATCATAGGAGTTTTCGAGTGCTAAAGCGGCATTGAGTTCAGAATCGGAAACGAATTCAGAATAGAATTCCCAGGCAGCCTGTTCCTTCTTTGTATCCTTGGTGTTGAAGAAGCAAAGGGAAGGTCCCTGCATGATGTACATTTCATTGTTCTGATAGCAAGGGACAGCATAGAGAGAGCAATCGAATTGGCCATCCGTGCTTCCGTGAGGATCGTTGTAGGAGGAACCGCCGGTAGAACCGATTGTGATCATGGTCTTCTTGGAAAGGAATAAATCAGAAGCATAGGATCCATAAGAGCCCTGTGTGACCAATGTTCCAGAGAAGGCAAGGTCAAGGATTCCGGCAGCAAAGTTGACTAAGTCAGCATTCGGAGTTCCGTTCTCATCGCAGAAAAGGAAGTGCTGGCTTCCGGTGCCTTCCGCGGAAGTATAAGGAATGTTTCTCATCGCCATCTGGGAGATGAAGAGGTTGGAGTCAGAGTCATAGCCTAAAGCATGGAAATCACCTTTGCCATCCGGGTTCTTCTCCTTCTGAACCTCAGAGGCGACATAGATGAGAGTATCCCAATCCCAAGTGGAAGGATCACCGATCTTAGCTCCATAGTTTCCATAAGTATCATCCTTATGTTCCTTATAGAGAGTGGTGCCTTCGAACATCTGCTTGTTGATGTACATGGCTTCTGTGGACTTATATAACGGCATGGACCAGGTTCCAGAGTACTGATAGCTTGTTCCTTCGTTATAGTAACCGGCAACGAACTCATCTTTGTTGAAGCTCTTGTCGGAAGAGATGAAGTTATCGAGCTTAAGGATCTGAGAGTTTTCTTCACCCTTTGTACCGATGTATTCAGAGAAGGAATCCGGATAACCCATGGTGATGGAAGGGACATAACCAGCCTGAAGCTTGGTCTTGACCGCATCGTGAAGATCATCATAAGCACCGGCTAATTTCTCAGCGGCAATCTGATAACCGTCAGTAGAAGCATGTTTTTCGTTGAACTTTTCGATGATACGGTCCAAGTTTCTCATCTTGTCATGACCGATACAATGCCAGAAAGTGATTGTCTTGTCATTGCTTGTAGACTCGCCACAGCTGACTGCGGAAAGCATAAGAAGCATGGAACCTAATAAACTGATTGCACCTTTTTTCATATTTTGTTATTCTCCTTTATAAGTTAGCCTTTGATACCGGCACGGGATACACCACGCATGATGTATTTACGGAAACAAATGAAGACAAGAAGAAGAGGAAGTGTGACACAGACAGTAGCGGCCATCTGTTTGCCATATTCATTGAAGTCAGATCCAGTCTGGAAGGAATCTCGTAAACCATTGGAGACAAGCTTGAATTCATCGTGTCCGCCAGCGATCAAGTTCGGCCAGATATAGGAGTTCCAGGAGCCCATCAGCTTCAAGATGAAGATTGTGACAAGAGAGGGCATTGCAAGAGGAACCATGACTTTCCATAAATACTGCCAGTCTGTCTTGCCATCCACCTTGGCGGCAAGATAGAGTTCATTCGGAATCTGCATGAAGTTCTGTCTCAATAAGTAGATATAGAAAACAGATACCATAAACGGAATGATCATAGATAGGTAGGCGCCAGTTCTGTTTCCACCTGTCCATCCGAAGTTAGAGACAGAGATGTAGTTTGTGACGACCATCATTTCACCAGGAATCATCATCGTAGCAAGTAAGAGAGTGAACATGAAGTCCTTTCCTTTGAAGTCGAGTCTTGCAAAGGCAAAGGCCGCGAAGATACAGGTGAAGATTGTACCGATTGTCGAGAAGAGACCGACAACCAAGGTGTTGCCGACATACATACCGAAGTTGAACTTCTTGGTAAGTCCAGCATAGTTGTTTGTAAACTGTACCGGCCAGAACGTCTGTTTTCCTTCATATCCCTGAAGGAAACCTTTAATCTCAGAACCGCTCTTGAAGGATGTGATGATCATCCAGTAGAACGGGAAGAGGAAGAGGATAGCCATAACGATCAAGAATGCGTAGGTGAAGATAAGTCCAATGACATGTGCGGTCTTACTTGCCTTCTCCTTCACTTTTGTCGACTGACCTTCACTCTTGATGACAAGGCGAAGATAAGAAGTATCGGAAGAGGTGGAGATGACATCATCTGCCTTTTTCTTTGTCTCAACAGGTTTTGTCTCTGCTTTGGCAACTTCTTTTTCCGGTTCAGCAGTTTTTTCTTCTGTTTCTATGACGACCGTAGTCTCTTTCTGCTTTGCCTGATTGTTAAGTCTGTATTCAACAGATCTTTCAGCCGGTTCTGGAGCACCTAATGTTTCTAAGTCATCCAAATCAATTCTGGAATCTACCTCATCACCGGAGACCGCTTTTTCAACCAACTGCTTCGACTCGGAGAAACGGCTGTTCAGAACAGAAGAGTCGGTCAATTTACGGATGAATGCACTGCATTCGGAATAATTCGATTTTTCGTTTTCCATCAGTAATGTACCTTTCTCTTTGCAACCTGCTTCTGAATGACTGTGAATAAAAGAATGATGATAAGCAAGATAACGGCAGCGGCAGCAGCAATCTGTAAACCGCTCGTATTATTCATATAGTCATAGATGTAGAAGGCGACTGTCTTCATGCTGGAAGGACCCGTGGATTCTAGGAAGGAACCGCCGTTTGCGCCGAATAAAGCGACAACGGAAGTGTATTCTTTGAAGCCACCGATGAAGGAGGTGATCATGACGTAGAGGATCTGAGGGGAGAGAAGAGGAATCGTGACCTTGCGGATCATCTTCCACTTGGAGGAGCCATCGACCTTGGCAGCATCATAATACTGACCGTCGATGTTCTGAAGTCCACCTAAGAAGATAAGGATTTTATAAGGCAAGGAATGCCAGATGATGTAAACGCATAAGGCGAAGAAAGCGGCCCAGTAGTTCGGAGCTGTTCCAGAGCTACCTGCATAGAGCCAGTTGATATCTGTGTGGAATATATAGTTGAAGACACCATTCTTATCGAAGATGACGGAGAAGACCATACCGATAGCGATGGCGTTAGTGACATACGGCATGAAGAAGATGGTTTGGAAGATCTTCTGGAATCTTTTGATAGAGTTCAAAGCGATAGCGATTGCCAAGGCGATGATGATAGAAAGAGGAACGGTGACGAAGGTGATAAGAAGAGTATTCGGAAGTGCTTCTTTGATGAATTCTTCTTCATACAGCTTCAAAGTCCCTTGTTCGAAAGTCGGTTTCAGATGGAGAATCTCAAGATAGTTGTCGAAGGTGAAACCGTCATAGGTTCCTGTCAAAGTGTCGTAATTCTTAAGGAAGGAGATACCGAGAGTGTTGACGATAGGATAGAAGGTGAAGACAGCCATCAGGACGATGACTGGGGCTAGGTATAGCCACGCTTTCCAGTTATTCTTGCTTTCCATCAGAAGTAAATTCTTTCTTCACTGTCATGATCGAACAAGAACATCTTGTTCTTGCGGATAGAAAGTGAGACATCGCCGACAGAAACAGGAATATCGCTGTCAATGATGACCTTGATCTGCTCACCGAGGAAACTGTCGTGGGAGGCAACTAAGGATTTATCTCTTCCCTGTGTGATGATCTGACTGACAGAGATAGTGAGCTTGTAATCGTCACAGACAGGAATGAATCCTTCCGGACGGATACCGATGATGACCTTCTTGTCGGTATCGAGCTTATCGCTCTCTAAGAGGCATTCATCACCGATATAGACTTTGTGATTTTCGATTCTTCCTTCAAAGACATTGATCGGAGGAACACCTAAGAACTTGGCAACGAAGAGGTTCTTCGGATTATCGTACATTGTCTGAGGATGATCCTTCTGCATCTCAACACCATCCTTCATGACAACGATGTCATCGCAGATGGACATCGCTTCATCCTGATCGTGTGTGACGAAGATTGTCGTGATTCCGGTCTCCTGCTGAATTCTTCTGATCTCTTCACGAGTCTGAAGTCTAAGACGGGCATCGAGGTTGGATAACGGTTCATCGAGAAGAAGAACGCGAGGCTTCTTGACTAGGGCACGGGCGATAGCGACTCTCTGCTGCTGACCACCAGAAAGTTCGCTCGGCTTTCTTTCAAGATACTGAGAAATCTGAACCAATCTTGCCGCTTCCTGGACAAGAGCGTCGATTTCATCTTTTGTGATCTTTCTCTTTGTGACAATGACTTTGCCGTTATTATCGAGAAGCTCATATTTCTCATTGAGAACAATGTTCTTAGACTTGTTCTTCTTGAGATGCTCTTCTTTTTCTTTAGCAAGCTTATTAAGTCTCTCATCGATGATAGACTGAGGCTTATCAGAAGAATGAAGTTTCAATCCGAAAAGTCTCTTGGCCATGGATGTGACCATATGGAAATGATCCACCAATGCCTGAATGGCAAGTTCCTTTGAAATCTTATTATGATAGACAGACGCCTTGATGACGCTGATGATCTCATCGGCGTGGTTCTTAAGAAGTTCTGTCTCGGTATCGATGTTTAAAAGAACATCATCCTTAGAAGGTGCCACCGTCTTCATGTTCGTAAGCGGGAAGGCGACATTGTCGTAAACACTGAGATGGGGATAAAGAGCATAGTTTTGGAAAACAAGTCCAATACCTCTCTTTTCCGGTGCAAGATGAGTGACTTCCTCATCTCCGAACCAGATTTCGCCATCCGTAGGCTGCTTCAGACCGGCAATCATATACAGAGTTGTCGATTTTCCACATCCAGAAGGGCCAAGCAAGCCTAAGAGTTCGCCATCTCGGATATCGATGTTGAGATCAGAAACGGCGATGGTCTCAGGTCGATTCTTCTTTGCGTCTCCGGGGAATGCTTTCGTCAAATGCTTCAGTTTGATTTCCATAATTTAACCTTTCTCGGAACTCGTACCGGTAACGATGACTGATGGATGAATGATTTCTATATATAAATAATT
Organism: bacterium; assembly: GCA_963621825.1. Taxonomy (GTDB): domain Bacteria; phylum Bacillota_I; class Bacilli_A; order RFN20; family CAG-288; genus Enterosoma. The sequence goes on along the minus strand of CAVFFP010000001.1, from coordinate 263,781 downwards.
ATATAGTTTATCTATAAAATTATACGGCTTAACTATAACCTTAGCAACTCAAATAAAGCTTAAGAGGGCTTATCAAGACGAGATTTTGAAGTTTTCATTCTCAATACTGGCTTTTTCCACACTTTTTGCACGGGAGAGATATTCTGCGTAATTGAGATAAACATCCTTCTTCGTGGTATCGACAACATAGGTGTTAGAGACGTAATCAAAGAAATCCTGTCCTCTTTTTGATAGATGCATCATAGAGACTGAAACAGCCCACGGAATAAAGAAGGTGACAATCGATAACCAGAATCCAATAAAAAGAAGAAGCATATCTCTTCCAAAGAGTGTCCATCCAGTGACATTGAGCGCATCGACACTGATCAGTGAAATCTTAAACAGATACATGCCAAGAGTTCTTCTTCCACGTTTGATGATCAAAGGAACAATCAGGAAAGATACAATGTAACCAACAGATAAACACAGCACCAGTTCAATGATGGAAGTTCTGACAATCGCATTGGTCGCATTGGTGTAGTCAACGTTCAATGACATATAAGCGATAAGATAGTGCTCAATTTCAGAATAATAGAAGTCATAGTATTCCTGATCCGAATAATTCTTTTCTTTGTATGTCTTTGTCAAATCGTCGTATTCAAATAAGAGTCCATTATCGGTTGCCTTTGCTTCCTTTTTTCTGTCCTGGTAAGCAGAATAGTATTTATCTTCCGTAAAGAACCTAGTATCCGAATAGAAATTCTCAATCGCATCATTTAGTGTCTTCTTCTTATCTGAGACAGTGCTTTCACTTTCATCCATGACAAGAATGATTGCTTTCCCATCCTGATAGATAGAGACAGAGTTTTCGATATCATCACGCTGTTTTACAACGTTCTGATAAGCAGGGATCAGTTTGGTTACTGCACCTGTAGCAGCAGTAAGAAAGAGTCCAATGATAAAGGCAAAGAAGATATCGATGATAAAGGCAAACCACCTCTTATAATTCTTTGCTCTTGGATATTCGACTTCCGTCACCTGTTTTTCATTTTCCATCGTGTTCTATTTTCCTATCCTGTTCTATCATGAAGTCTTCTTCTTTTTCGTTGAGATTCACTGTGATTGTCTGTGATGCAAAGTCGCTCAACGCCTGATTGTTTTTGCTGACAAAGAAGAAGACAAGCGATACCAATATCATCAAAAACGAGAACAACACAATTTGGAAGAGAGTTATCGGTCCAACAAGATAGCATGAGAGCAACTCAATCTTTCCTAATAAAAGTGGCATAAAGAAAACAGAGGAGAATGTTAAGATGAAAAGCACAACATCTTTCACAATCACATTCCACACTTTCAGTTCCATACAGTCTGCTCTAGCTAAAGCTAAAGAGAAGAATCGATAGCCGATTGTTCTACCATGCTTGAATATCAGTTGGAACGGAATATAGCAGACTAAAAATCCGATGATATAAGATAAGACAAGCATCCAACCAAGACGAGTAGAATACTCTTTATAGACCACATTAAACTCATTCATCTTCTCTACATAGGGAGTGTAATTCTTTTCAATCTCTTCAATGGCAGACAGGATTGCAGTTCGATATAACAAGGAAAGATTCTGATACAATGTCTTTCCGCTCTCTGTACTGTAATTGACATAATCCAATAGAATCTTTGTATTCTCTTCACTTAAATAGAACACATCTGATGAAATATCGAATCCATCCGACACTAGACTCTTATTGTCACTATTCAGCTTCAGTAAATCAGTATTGACGCTTTGTAAAGTATAATCCGTGATATCCTTAGAATACTTATTTTTGTTCTGTATTCTGAAATTCAGATAATAGTAGAGGATATCATCATTGACATAGTATCCATTAGAATCCTGATAAGAAAGGAGTTCTTCTGTTTTGATTTCTACCGTTTCTTTCTTACCTTGCTTCAGCTCATAATAATCGATGCCATCATATTTTGTCGTAGAGGATTTCAGAAGTTTGACAATATAGTTTTTACTCTCATTCGATACGGAAATCAGGTTATCCTTATCATCCTTTTTCTGTAGATGAGTAGAGACGATTTCATCCATTACCAAGACCTGTTTTTCCTGATAACGGACTTTGATCTCATTTGTAGAGGGAAGAGCATCAAAGATAGGTTGAATAACCAACGCAAAAAGAGAAAAAGAGACCAGCATGACTAAAAAATAGTCAATCAGCATGACAACAAACCGTCTGCCTTTTTTTGCTGTCTTATAGGTAGTGGTATCTAAAATACTATCATTGTGCATGGCTATAATTATAACATTGTTTATCAGTGTTTCTTTCAACGAATATCAGACTTCTTTCATTGACAGTAAATCAAAATCAATCTATTTTCTTGGAAAGGGAGGTTTGTTTATGAATTTGAGCAATTTATGTTTGATCTGTCTGTTAATCGTTTTGTTTCCATCCAAATCAATAGAGAATAAAAAGTCATATGGCTTTGTCTCCTCTATTTCTAATTCCGATTCACTACCTTTTAAAATTGAAAATCGGTCTTATGAAACAACTAATTCTTCGGATTCAATCACAATCATGAAACATAATTACGAATCCAATAGTGGAAGAAGGATCAGACAAACAAAAGCATAAGAAAACGAGGCTATTATCTATAATCCAAAACGAACAAACAGTGAGCTGACATCATCAAACCAATTAATGGGAATAGAAAGAAACTCTTCCACTGCATCTAGCAATATCATGTCTGTGCCATCCACATATAAAGAATACCAGCCCTTCACTACAATCGGAAAGATTACGGCAAATCTAGAAACACGTCATATTCAAGGCAGTTGTTTTATCCTTTCTAACGGATGCATAATGACCGCTGCACATTGTGTCTATATCGATAGGCAATATATGACTAACCTATCTGTTACATTCAATAACACCGAAACAACAACCTACAGAATAACAGAAAGCTACATACCGGAAGGCTGGATTGATTCTGACCCCATGTCTTCAACAAGTTTCACTCCAACACCTGAACAGAAAAACAATGACTGGGCTATTCTGAAAATAGAATATTCAAGTCAACTCAATAAATATGGAGCAACATCTTTGATTACAAATACAGACTTTTCAAGAAGCGTTTATGTCGCTTTTGGATACCCGGCAGGACAGAATTTACAATACAGCAAAGGATACAGAATCATTTCATCTACACAGTATCGTTATAATCTAAACACCTATGTGCTTAAGGGAATGAGCGGAGGTCCTATCATCTCTTATTTCACGGAATGGGACGAAAGGACTCAGGAAGAACTGAAATACATCAGTGTCGTTGGAATCATTTCCATTAAAGAGCCTGATGACAATAACAACGAAGTCTATACCGGCATTACCAGAATCACAAACACAATGATCAATTTCATAGACCGACTTAGTTAGTACCAAAAAAGCCTCCCTACCCTCTTCCAAAGGAAGTAAGACAGAGAGGCTTATAAGACTAGTTACTTTGTTATCTTGGTATCTGTGATAACGGACTTGTAGAACTTGATGTTGATGAGGGAGATGATCAGTTTTACAGTTCCGAAGACCAGTTCAAACAATGAAATGGCTAAGCAGAGACAGCAGACAACAAATTCAACGGAAGCAGGTCTGAACTCTCTGACACGGATAGAATTGTATTTGAAGGAAAGGAACAGGAAGAGAAGACCTACGATGAGAAGTATTGCACCAGTCACAAGAAAGACCAGTCCAGAATTCTTTTTATCAGTATAGACTGTAATGTTGTTATGAGCGTTCTGATGAAGTTCATGAACATCCTTGACAGTCATCTTACTGCTATCCTGATTCTTTCCGCAGAAGTGACAGACTTCTTCATTTTCTTCGATGGTCTTTTTGCAATAGATACAATGCTTTTTCATTTTTTAAAGGGTAATGCTCTTGACAGCAGTTTCGTAAGCAGTCTTGAAGGCTTCATCAACAACGGCAGTGAGCTTTTCGTCAGTGTCAGTCTCTTCGACAGACTTGTTGAAGACTGTGGTGATGATATTACCGACAGCAGTTCTGGTTTCAGCAGAGCCAAGGAAGACATCAGACATGAAGTATGCGTTCTCGCTGGAATAGGTTTCATTGAGAAGCAAGGACTGACCAGTGTAGTCATTGTACTTTTCAGAATAGGTTGCGCTGGCATCAACAGTCTTAGCAGCATTGGTCAAAGTCTTGACAGTATCAGTTGCATAAGAAGAGGTTCTGAGCGGGAAGTAAGCCTTGGTAACGGCTAACTTAGCAGAATTATCAGTGTTGGTAAGATACTTGTAGAATTCGAAAGCGGCCTTGTTGACATCGTTATCCTTGTTCTTGAAGAAGGTAAGGGAAGGACCCTGAGAGATAACCTTGGCATCAGAAGCCTTGCTGCCTTCAGCCCAGTTAAGACCATGGTTCAAGCTAGCCTTGAAACCACCATTTGTGGCGAAATAGGAAGCACCGGCAGTGGAAGAGACAGCCATGAAGATCTGACCCTTTGTGACCATGGTGGAAGAATATTCATGATAGTGATTGGTGGTGTCAGTTTCAGGAAGCTGATTCTGTGTAGCGATCAAGCCTTCGTTATTCCACTTCTTAAGCTGTTTGACGATTTCCTTGACAGCATCAGAATTCCAAGCCAATCTTTCAGGAGCAGTAGTGGCAGTACCATTGGTATAGGTAAGGTTGCTGTTCTTCAAGAGAGAGATGAACATGTTCTCAGCGGAATCCCAGCAAAAAGGAACAGCAGTGAAATAGTTGTTGCTATCTCTCTGGTTTTCAAAGACAGAAGGATAATCAGCCTTCATCTTTCTGGCGACTGCGATCATTTCATAGAAGTTCTGAGGAATGCTGTATGCAGTCTTGGATTCAACAGCAGTAGGAGCAGTATAGACAGCGGCACCGCTGGAATTGACAGTATCTTCACCAGCCTTGCCAGCGCCAACCTGATCGAAGACTGTCTGGTTGACAACTAAAGTTTCAGCAGACTTGGAATAGGGTAAAGAATAATATTTGCCGTTGAAGACGCCCTTTTCGATGGAAAGGTAATTCTGGTTGAAGTCAGTATCCTTTTCCAATTCAGCAGCAAACTCGGTCATATCATAGGAGACATCACCATCAAGATAATAAGCGACATTGTCCTGATATGTGGAAGCGATGGTCGGGATGTTGCCAGTAGGCATACCTTCCTTAATGGCAGAATAGATCTTGCTGTAGTTGCCCTTATAGCTCATTGTGATCTTGACGTTCGGATGTTCAGCTTCAAATGCCTTGATCAAATCAGTAGCATAATAATATTCTGTGTAAGTAGTCTTCTTACGGTTTTCTTCTTCGGTGCCTTCAGTCGGAACGGAATAGTTGTTCCACCAGATGACTTCAACCTGCTTATCAGAATTACCGGAATCATCCTTTTTATCAGAAGTCTTATCACCACAGCCGACAAGCAACAGAGACGTAAGAGCGAGAATTCCTAAGGATTTTCTCTTCATTAACTTCATTTTTGTTTCCCCCTTTATAAAGTTAATTGACGTATATTACCATTCCGGATCAGCCTTTGATACCGGCACGTCCGGTACCACGCATGATGTATTTACGGAAAATGATAAACAGGATAAGTAACGGCACAACAGTAAGAACGGAAGCAACCATCTGCCAGGAGAACTGTGTTCTCATCTGACCGGTTGGATCTTCCAGAGCAAGTTTCTCCGTACCACGGAGAGCGACAGAAATCAGCCAATAAGGTTCTGAGTCACGTGCAGCAGAGACAGCAAGCTGTGGCCAGACGTAAGCATTCCAAGAACCAATGATAGAAAGAATAGCGATAGTGATCAATGTCGGAGAAGCTAACGGAACCATAACCTTCCACAAGTATTCCCAATCGGACTTGCCATCTACCTTAGCGGCGAGATAAAGTTCATTCGGAATCTGTTTGAAGTTCTGACGGAGAAGGTAGATATAGAAGACAGAGGAGATAAACGGAACAATCATGACGAAATATGCTTGGAGTCTCGTCTGTTCGCTAGAGATCATACCTAAGTTCGACATCGTCTGATAGTTGGTGATGACCATCATTTCGCCAGGAATCATCATCGTCGCAAGGAAGATAGTGAACAATAAGTCTCTTCCTCTGAACTTAAGACGGGCGAAAGCAAAGGCAGAGAAGATGGTGACAATCATCATAAGGACTGTTGTCGCAATCGCAACAATAAGTGTATTACCGACATACTTCGTATAGGAGAAGCGTTCCAATGTGTTGGAATAGTTGTCGTAGATGTTCTGGAAGAAGGAACCGGTCTCCGGCCATAATTTACCAGAGATCAAGTCACTTTCCTGCATGAACGAACCGATGATCATATAGTAGAAGGGAAGAAGAGCAATCAAGGCAGCAAAGACTAAGAAAGCATAAGTGAAGACAAGTCCAACGATATGGAGCACTCTGCTGGCTTTCTGTTTCTGAGCCGTGCTGATATGACTGCTGGAGGTGACAATATTGAGCTTGGTTGTGATTATACTTGGCTGGTTCATATCAATACACCACCTTTTTCTCGCTGACCTTCATCTGAATGAAGGTAATGATCATAATGATGATAAAGAGGATGACAGCGGCAGCAGATGCATACTGAATCTTATCTCCGCCGAGCTTCAATTTATCATAAATGTAGTAGACAACCGTATACATATCCGGAACATTCGGTGAATTCGAATAGTTACGATTCAATAAACCGATAACAGAATTGTATTCTTTGAATGCGCCGATAAATGAGGTGACAGTGATATAGAGAATCTGAGGAGAAAGCAAAGGAAGTGTAATCTTCATCTCTGTTTTCCATCTTGGAGAAGAATCAATCTTGGCCGCATCGTAATACTGCTTATCAATACCCTGAAGACCAGACATGAAGATCAAGATCTTATAAGGCAATGCATTCCAGATAATATAGAGGCAAAGAACGAACATACAGCTTCCCCAGTTACTGCCAGAGCCGATCCAGTCCTTTGTCAATCCGAATAAGGAATTGAAGGCTCCGCCTTTTTGGAAAAGGACAGAGAAGACCATACCGACAGCGATAACGTTCGTGACGTAGGGCATGAAGAAGATGGTCTGGAAGAATTTCTTCAAAGGTTTGATATTGTTCAACAAGATAGCGATGAGAAGAGCGATGATGACAGATACCGGAACCGTGATGACTGTGATGAGCAATGTATTGGTCAAAGCGGACGGGCTGTTCCAGCTGAAGAAGTCTTTATCATAGACTCCGGTACCTTTTGTGACTTCGACAGCACCTAAGACAATGCCATAGTTTTTGAAGGTGAATCCGGTCGGTTTACCTAACATGTAATTGCGGTAGCTCGACATAAAGGACACGACAAAAGTGTTGATAAGAGGGAAGAAGGTGAATAACGACATAAGAATCAAAGCTGGCGATAGATAGAGCCATGCTTTCCAGTTATTCTTGCTTTCCATATAGATCAGTCGTTGTCCTTATCGATAACGGCAAGTTCGGCTTCTTTCGCCTTTGCTTCTTCGATTTCAGCAAGTCTAGCCTGCTTTTCCTTTTCGGCGGCTTCGACTTCTTCTTTGGTGAGATAGATTCTCTCTTCTGTCTTGCCATCGAAGACAAAGACCTTGTTGTAACGGAGAGCAAACTTGATCTCGCCGACTTTGGCATCGATGTCAGAGTCGATGATGATCTTGCTCTTTTCTCCGACAAGCCAAGGAGAAGAGCAGATGAGGAGCAAGTCTCTACCCATGGTCTGAACTTCAGTACAGGTCATAGTGAGGACCTTATCCTCTTCTTTTGCTTCCTCATCAAGGAGGAAGCCTTCCGGACGGATGCCGACATAGCATTCGCCGTCCTGGATATCGACCTGGCTATCTAAAATCTTCTCGTTTCCGATGAAGATCTGATTATGGCTGATATTTGCTTTGAAGACGTTGATCGGAGGGGTTCCTAAGAACTTGGCAACGAAGAGGTTCTTCGGGTTGCGGTAAACTTCCTGCGGATGATCCTTCTGCATTTCCTTGCCGTTTTTCATGACGACGATGTCATCACAGATGGACATAGCCTCTTCCTGATCGTGTGTGACGAAAACAGTCGTAATTCCTGTTTCCTGCTGAATTCTTCTGATCTCTTCACGGGTCTGAATTCTTAAACGGGCATCGAGGTTACTCAAAGGCTCGTCGAGAAGAAGAACCTTCGGACGTTTGACAAGAGCACGGGCGATAGCGACACGCTGCTGCTGACCACCGGAGAGCTCGCTCGGCTTTCTCTGAAGGTAATCTTCAATCTGAACAAGTCTGGCGGCAGAACGGACAAGAGCATCGATTTCATCCTTGGAGAGTTTTCTTGTGACCAATTTGAAATCTGTTCCATCATAAAGGAGCTCGTTCTTATCGTTGACAGCGATCTTCTTTGCCGCATAGGCATTGATTCTCTTGTTGAGGTCTTCTGTCAATAAAGCGACAGCTTTGCTGACCTTCTCATCGACCAATTCTTCCTTTGTTCCGACATAATCGAAAACAGAGGAAGCGATGTATTTAGAGACATGATATGCGTTTGTCAACACAAAAATCGCTCTGTTCTTGTTGACGACACCGTCAACAGCGCTAGAGACGATATGCTGATAAACCTCATCCTTCTTTTCTAAGATAGCAAGAATGGTTCTATCCTTCTCAATGGCAAAGTCTTTCTGATTCTCTTCGACTTTGAGATTGGTGAGAGGGAAAGCGACATTCTTATAGACTGTCATATGGGGATAAAGGGCATAGTTTTGGAAAACCAGACCGATTCCTCTCTTCTCCGGCGCAAGATGAGTGACATCCTCATCATCGAACCAGATTTCACCTGATGACGGATCTTTCAATCCGGACAGCATATACAGAGTCGTGGATTTTCCACATCCGGAAGGGCCTAAAAGACCAATCAGTTCACCATCTCGGATAGTAATATTCAAATCATCGACTGCGACTGTATCAGGTATACCCTTTTTAGCGTCGCCAGGAAACTTCTTTGTAAGACCAACTAGTCTGATTTCCATAAGTGTTCTCCTATGTATGACATTAAAGATTATACTAAATAAAATATCAATATTCAAAAAAAGTAAAAAACTAGAATTATTGTAGCGTTTTCATTCGTCAGAAGGCCTAATTTCAGTCCTTATTTCTGACCTTTCATGTACTGTTCGAAGTCAATTTCCTGATGGGCGATACGATATTCGATCAGATCTTTATAGACATCCTGATCCTCTGTAGAGACAAGATAGGTATTCGTTACGTATTCGCTTAACGACTGATGACTCTTCAATACGACAATCATCGTAATAGAAACAGCAACTGGAATGAATACAGCGGCAAAGGATCCGATTAAGATAATAAAGAGCTTAAATAGGAACTTAAGCGTGAATCTTCCCGTCTTGACAGAGAAACCATCCACGGAAAGAAGTGCAGTTTTTGTGATTTTCATTCCCAGTGTCTTCCTGCCTCTAGAGAAGCAGAGAGGAATGATGTAATAGATGACAGTATAGGAGAGAACAAACATCAAAGGTATGGTGATAAGATAGGTAAGGCTAGCCTTTTTCTTGCTGTCGAGATACTCTTTCTTAAGATTCAGGTATCCTAAGGCTTTATCGTTGATAAGAGAGGAATAGGTCGTGTAATAAAGATTATCGTAATCTGAAGAGAGAAGTGCTCTTGCCCCCTCGTTGTCAAACAAAGAGGTGCCATCTGTCGTTTTATAGTCAGCTTTATAATCGAGCAATGTCTTCTTTCCTGCTCCATTCATTTCGGAATTGATATATTCCTCAAAGAAGAAAACTAACGCCTCATTCATCTTCTCCGACTTCTCATTGAATGTCAGGTCATTGACTTCATCATAGTAACTCGGAAGCTTTACAATATTGCCTTCCTCATTCTTCTGATAAAGCCTGGATTCGATCTTATAGTCATTCTGAGCTGTGATCCATGACTGATACGTCTTGTTTCCCTGAATGATGAATAAATCAGGAATCACAAGAACAACACCAAGGACAAAGAAGAGAAAAAGATCAAAAAGGCGGCCGGCAAAGTTCTTTCCTAACGGAACAGAGGCATAGTCTAATTCTAGGACTTTCTCATCTTTCTGTTGCATTATCGTTATCTCCATCAAAAGTCTCTTCTACCATCATGACATCATTGTCATGAACAATCATAAAGGATAAGTATTCCGGAATGGATTGCTTCGTCTTGCGCATGCAGAACACCATGATCATAGAACATATCATGAAGACGATAGAGAAGGCGCCTAAGGAAAGATAAGAGATGTTCCAGAATAGGGAAGAGCCAATCAGATCAAGAGCATCCGTCCCATAATAAAGCAAAGCGACAACCGGAATAATCAGTGCATATTCTAGTGCGTTGACAAGGTACTTGATCAATAACTGATACCAGGCAACCTCATTTCCGTTTTTATCCGTAGCACCAATTTTCAGTACCTTCATCGCTAAAGTCTGTCCATTACGGAACAGTAAAGGAATCAGCATATAAACGATAAAGAGAGTGAACAGATACGATACCAACAGTTCCAACGCACGCACCTGATAAAAGCTTTTCAGTTTCGACTGATATCCTTCAAATAAGGCAAGGTATGGCCTGTAGTAAGTCTGTAAATCATTTGAACCGTTCTGAAGCAATAAAGAGTAGGATTCCGAGATAGCAGTATATGCGTTGCTACCGACACTATACGAGGTATCTCTGAAATAATTGTCGATTGCTTTTGCCGTATCCAAAGCGATGATAGGATACTTATCCGCATTCAGAAGATAGTAATCCGAAGAGGCATACTGTACTAGCTGCTGGTAATAATAATCTACACCGCAATTGCTCTTTGAAGTATCCTCATAATCTGAAATATGAGCGGTCTTGAATGTCACATAATAGAAAAATGCGTAATCGTTCTTCTCATCGATCTCTGTCACGTCTTTATATGTGTCTTCTGAGATACCGGAGACTTCATTGACCTTGAGAGAATGAAGGACAGCACCTTTCATATAGTTTTCAACAATCACAGAACGGGAAAGGAGATTTTCGCTATCATCCGCTTTTGAGATTCCGCTCTCTTCAATCATATTGATCAAAGCAGTATAAGAGGTACGTACCTCCTCATTTTTCTTCTTCATAGACGAGGTGCTGTTGCTGATTGCTTCACAGGCCATGAAAAGAAGAACCATAACAATCACAGAAACCAAAAAATCAAGGACATAGGAAGCAAACTTCCTACCCGTTCTACATACTTCTCCCTGTGAATAAAAAGAATTCTGTCTCATCCTCATATCATAATTTCTCCAGATATTCAGCGATATCGGTATACTCATCGATCCAGATGACAATGAGATCAAAGGTGAAGAAGTAGGAAGTCAGATCTCGATACACCGTCTCCGAATAATCTTTTTCTTTCTTGAGGAAGATGAAATTGAACTTCAGGTAATTCAAAGCCAGTTCAAGAAGCCTCTTCATATCCGGATCGGTCAAAGAGATGCCGATAAAGATACAGACGTTGAACTTAAAATCATGGAGCTGCTTTGCAATATTCCAGGAATAGGGATTGTTATAGAGGTAATAGTATTCAGACTCATTGAAAATCAAGGAATCGGTGAACTTTGTCTCATTGTATCTATCATAGGGAAGAAGTCCGTGGACATGGTAGATATCCACACTCGCTTCCTTATCGACAAAGGAATTGTCATCATAAACTGTCGTATAACGGATACCTCTCTTTTTGAGAAGGTATTCGAGGTTAGTATCGTAATTATAGGTGATAACCGTTGTATGCGGATGACTGTGAATGTAATCCGCACAATGATACAGAGTAGAATCCGGATCATCAAAGCTCTTAGCGGCCGGGAATTCATAGAGTTCCCTGTTAAGAGACTTATAGGAATCAAATCCGGAAGTCTTCATGATCATAGAGGAGGTAAAAAGTTCCTTACCGACATAGTGCTCGATTTCATCGGCAAACTTATAGTCGCCTTTATAGAAATCATTGTTCAGAGAGTCGATCAAAGAGGACCAGTCCTTGGCCCCGTAATCCGCGTTGATGCCAGCGCCCATGACAAGATCGACATTCAGTTTGGAAGTATAAAGCTTCATCAGCCATAAGACAAAACAGGAAGCAGATGAATTGATTCCAGAAAGCTTTTTATCGTTCCCTAAATGGAAGAGAAGATCATCCGTGACTCCCTTCGTCTTCGGACAGAAACGATACGATAATTTCTTTCCTTCCAAGTATCCTGTCGCATAGAACTTCGCACCATCGAAATAGATATTCAAAGATGCTTCTGGTTCATAGAATTCACCATCCAGATGCTTGACTCGGATGATATTGACATCTCCCATGACATCCAGTTTCTCAAAGTTGACACCGGACATAGAGAGGAAGATATGAGTCACATATTTATGAATATGACCTTTTCTGCTTTTGACGATGGCTTTGAAATTACAGGTCGGATCAAAATTGAAACCGAAAGAACGAAGAACAACGGCATCATAAGGAACATCCGTATAGTAATAGAGAAAAAGCTGCAGAAGCAAAGATTTCTTCGCAAAGATATAGTTGTCGCGGTCCTGTTTTTTCATAGCGTACCTCCGATTTATCTATTATATGATAAATATCATAAATTTTGGCAAAACAAAATGAGCCAAACCTAGCATAAATCAATGCCAAATCAAGCTCATAGACAGTGGTGCCCATATTTCAACACTTAAAACCAGTTATTTAGAAATTGCGCGGAAAAATAAAATGATATTATCTTTTTAGTTTCGCAATCAAATCATTGACTTCACCTTTTTGAAGCACAGTCATTAAAAATGGAACATTATAGAAAGGAATGGTAAGTATTTTATTACTATCGTCAAATCCCATTCTATTTTCAGAAATCTTGATGGCGATGAATAACTTATTATGATCCTTGAATTTGCTCAGCGAATTCAAGGATCCCTTTGTTTTCTTGACATCAATGGGAATAATATTGGAATCGTATTCGATTACAAATTCAAACTCGGACTCTCCCTTCCCTTTCCAGTAAAAAAGCTTATAATCAGCATTTACAAGTTCGCTTGCCACAAAGTTTTCAAAGAAAACACCGGATAGTGAATTCCTCGAATTCTTGTTTATGAATGTTGTCGGATTTATCTTGCTTTGATAAGAAAACATTCCGACGTCTGATAAATACAAACGATATAATGATTCATCAGAATCGATTAGAGGTATCGTTACTTTCTCTTTCACCAAAGAAGATTTATTGACAATGTATGCTAAAGTAAGCCAATCAATAGGGGAACGCATATCTCTATTTCTAGCACCATCTTCAATCAGTGAAGATTTAAAGTTTTTAGATTCTTTATTCAATTGAGAAAAAATATTCGAAAATATGCTTTGGGCTCGTACAACGGATTCCGGACTAGCTTGATACAACGTCATGTCGGCTAAATAATTATCATATAAATCTTTTAACATCATTTTAGATTTTTGATAATCTTTTGTCTGCAAAAACGTTTCTACAGCTTCTGGCATTCCTCCTACAAGCATATACTCATAAAAAATTTCAAGCGCTTTAGAATGAGTTAAATCATCACAATTCACGCCCTCATTAAAATATTGAAGGATTTTTTTATACAAGATATCATTTCGATTCATTAAGTATTCTTCAAAATTCATCGGATAAATCGTCAATTGATTGATTTTTCCTACTGGGAATAAGAATTTAGAATTGCTAGTGTTTCCCTTTTTTCTGTTTTCCCTTTGGATTTTAATTCTTACCATTGATCCTGTAACGATTATCGGTATGTCTCTGTAATCCTGGCAAAAATACTTCATTAAAGTAACAATTGGCAAACATTCCTGTGCCTCATCAAAAATCAATAAGGTATCCTTATCGATTATCATGCCTCTATCAAGTTCTAAATAATTAATAATCTCTTTAGCATTTACATGATTCATGCAATAATCAACAAAATCATGTTCGGTTCTACAATCAATATAAATGTATTTGTTTTTAAAATACTGTTCAGCAAACAAATCTTTGATAAGTGTAGTTTTGCCCACTTGACGTGCTCCCCACACAATCAAAGGTTTTCTTCTATCGCTATTTAACCAATCCACTAAATTATTAATATATTTTCTGTACATAATATCACCATCTATAATTTACAATCATCACCGATTTTAATCAAGTCATTTTTTGATTAGTTGCACGTTTTAGAGTAGTTTTACAAAGCATTGATTGCACGTTTTCAGCCTATTTCAAGACCAGTTCATTGCACGTTTTGGCAAAATACGATAAACAAACACAGATAGTCGATTCACTAAAAAACAAGAAATTGGTTTGAACCAGAAAATTTACGAGCACCAAAAACGCCCACCCGTGCGGGTGAGCGTTAATTGAATCAAAGATTAAGCAATGATTTCAGAGACAGTTCCGGCACCGACGGTGTGACCACCTTCACGGATAGAGAACTTGGTCTGGCTCTCGAGAGCGATAGGATGGATAAGTTCGACCTCGAGGACGACGTTGTCGCCAGGCATGACCATCTGAGTATCGGCAGGAAGTGTGACGGTACCAGTGACGTCAGTTGTTCTGAAGTAGAACTGAGGTCTGTAGTTGTTGGCGAAACCAGTGTGACGGCCGCCTTCTTCCTTTGTAAGGACATAGACCTGACCCTTGAACTTCTTGTGCGGAGTGACGCTGCCGGGTTTGCAAAGGACCTGACCTCTGACAATCTGATCTCTGTCGACACCTCTTAAAAGGGCACCGATGTTATCGCCAGCTTCAGCGAAATCAAGGATCTTACGGAACATTTCAAGAGAGGTGCAAACGCACTTTCTTGTGTCCATGATACCAACGATTTCAACATCATCGTTCGGTTTGAGAACACCACGTTCAACTCTACCAGTTGCGACGGTACCACGGCCAGTGATGGTCATGACATCTTCGACAGCCATGAGGAACGGCTTATCAGTTTCACGGACAGGATCCGGGATGTAAGAATCGCAGGCATCCATGAGTTCCATGATGTGGGTTTCGGCTTCTTTGTCACCATTGAGGGCCTGTAAAGCAGAACCTCTGACGACAGGGAGCTCATCACCCGGGAATCCGTAGCTGTTAAGAAGTTCACGGACTTCCATTTCGACTAAGTCGACGAGTTCAGGATCATCGACCATATCGCACTTGTTAAGGAAGACAACGATATAAGGAACACCGACCTGACGGGCAAGTAAGACGTGCTCCTTTGTCTGAGGCATGACACCATCGGTGGCAGCGACAACAAGGATAGCACCATCCATCTGAGCGGCGCCGGTGATCATGTTCTTGATGTAGTCGGCGTGGCCAGGGCAGTCAACGTGGGTGTAGTGTCTTGTAGCAGTATCGTATTCGACGTGAGCAGCATTGATGGTGACACCACGGGCTTTTTCTTCCGGAGCAGCATCAATCTGGTCATAGTTGAGAGCCTGGGATAAACCCTTCTCAGCTAAGACATGTGTAATAGCGGCAGTCAATGTGGTCTTGCCGTGGTCGACGTGACCGATGGTACCGATGTTTACGTTCGGTTTAGAACGGTCAAACTTCTGTTTTGCCATAAGTATTTTCCTCCAAAATTAGATTCTTTATGAATATACACTTTTCGATAATGATTTTCAAGAATTAGGAGTGTATTAACCGCGATTCTTGACAATTTCTTCCTGAACAGAGCGAGGAACTTCCTGGTAGTGATCAAATTCCATGGAATAGATACCACGTCCCTGAGTCATAGAACGAAGGTCGGAAATGTAGCCGAACATGTTGGCCAACGGAATCTTAGCCGTGATGACCTGAGCATTGGCCTTCTGGACCATACCTTCGACAGATCCACGTCTGGAAGAGACATCACCCATAACAGTACCGACATAGTCGATAGGAGTTGTGATATCAGCTCTGACGATAGGTTCGAGAAGGACAGGTTTGCACTTCTGAGCAGCGACCTTAAGAGCAAGGTCAGATGCAAGCTTATAAGCCATTTCAGAAGAGTCGACATCGTGGTAGGAACCATCGATCAAGGTAGCCTTGACATCGATGACAGGATAGCCAGCGATCATACCCTTGTTTAAAGCTTCCTTCAAACCATCGATAGAAGGCTTGATGAATTCCTTAGGAATGGCACCACCGGTGATAGCTTCGGTGATTTCAATGCCCTTTCCAGGGTTAGGTTCCATACGGAAGATGACATGACCATACTGACCATGACCACCAGACTGTTTGATGTACTTACCTTCGCATTCCGCAGTTCCCTTAATCGTTTCACGATAGGCGACCTGAGGAGCACCGACTTTGCAAGCGATGCCGAAGTCATTCTTCAAACGGGTGACGTTGACGTCGAGCTGTAATTCGCCGACACCAGCGATGATACCCTGACCAGTTTCCTGATCGGTATAGTAATGGAAAGTAGGATCTTCTTCTGTGAACTTAATCAAAGTGGCGGCCATCTTGTCCTGATCACCCTTCTTAAGCGGTTCAATCGCTTCAGAGATGACAGGTTCAGCGAACTTGATGGCTTCCAAAGAGATACGAGGATCATTCTCACCGACTAAAGTATCACCAGTTCTTGTAGAAGAGAAACCGACGGCAGCGGCGATTTCACCGGCCTTGGCTTCAGTGATATTTTCATGGGAGTCGGCGTTGACGAGTTCCAATCTGGAAACTCTTTCCTTTGTTCCCTTACGGACGTTGTAGATGTAGGAACCGGACTTGACGGAACCGGAATAGATACGGAAGAAGCAAAGTGTACCGAACTGGTCTGTCGTAAGCTTGAAGGCAAGAGCGACAAACGGGCCCTTCGGATCAGCGGCAAGCTGAACTTCATTTCCATCGTTATCATGACCGATCGGAGCAGGAATATCGAGCGGAGAAGGCAAGTAAGCCTCAACAGCGTCGAGAAGGTACTGGACACCCTTGTTCTTATAAGCGGAACCAGGGATGGTCGGGAAGATCTGACGAGCGATTGTTTCCTTACGGATAGCAGCTTTGATTTCCTCAGGTGTAGGTTCTTCTTCCATGAGGACCTTTTCCATGAGAGCGTCATCGAAGTTAGCAAGAGCTTCGATAAGGATCTGATGATAGACATGAGCCTGTTCGACATCATGGCTGTATTCAGTCGGAACTTCGTCAAGAGAGACGATGTTCGGCTGCATCTTTTCAGACTTCTTAGGATCGACATCCCATAACCAAGCCTTCATCTCGACTAAGTCGATAAGGCCTAAAAGTCTTCCTTCCAAGCCGACAGGGTAAGCGATGGCAACACCGTTGGCACCGACTCTTTCCTTGATGGAAGCGACAGACATTTCATAGTCTGCACCGGTGGCATCGAGTTTGTTGACAAAGACAATACGGGGAACATCATACTTATCAGCCTGTCTCCAGACAGTTTCGGTCTGAGGTTCGACACCGTTCTTTCCGTCGAGGACGCAGACAGCGCCATCGAGAACACGGAGAGATCTTTCGACTTCAGCAGTGAAGTCGACGTGGCCAGGAGTATCAATCAAATTGATACGGATGTCCTTCCAGATACAAGTAGTAGCAGCGGAGTAAATTGTAATACCACGCTTCTGCTCCTGTTCATTGAAGTCCATGGCGGAAGCACCATCATGGGTTTCACCAATCTTATGGGTTTTTCCTGTGTAGAAGAGGATACGCTCACTGGTTGTAGTCTTACCGGCATCAATGTGAGCCATAATACCGATATTTCTGACTTTTTCAAGCGGGACGGCTTCGTACTTCGCTACCATCGCCTGATCGTTATCCATTGCCATAGGCTAGTTTTCTCCTTTTATTGATTTCGAAACGTATTGGATCGAATTACCAACGATAGTGAGCATAAGCCTGGTTGGCCTGAGCGGTCTTATGCATATCTTCTTTACGCTTGACAGCGCCACCAGTGCCGTTAGCGGCATCGATGATTTCGCCAGCGAGTTTGTCAGTCATTGTCTTCTCATTTCTGAGGCGGGCAAATGTGACTAACCAACGAAGGCCAAGGGTGACCTTTCTGTCAGGGGCGACTTCGACAGGAACCTGAAGGTTAGAAGCACCAACTCTTCTTGCCTTGAGTTCAACTTCAGGCATGATGTTGCCTAAAGCGATTTCGAAGACCTTGAGGGCCGGCTTGCCGGTCTTGGCTTCGACTTTGTTGAAAGCGCCGTAAAGGATTTCCTGAGCGGTGCCTTTCTTACCATCTAACATGATGCGGTTGATCAATCTAGTGACTAACTTTGAGTTATAGATCGGATCGGGTAAAACATCTCTTTTCTGTACAGAACCGTTTTTTCTAGGCATGGTTGTTTACTCCTTACTTCTTCTGGATGCTTCCATCTTTCTTTGTTCCGTATAAGGATCTACCCTGTTTACGGTTCTCGACGCCGAAGCATTCCATGGCGCCTCTGACGATGTGATATCTGACACCAGGTAAATCGCGGACACGACCACCACGGATCAAAACCACTTTGTGCTCCTGAAGGTTGTGACCTTCACCGCCGATATAAGCAGTGACTTCATAACCGTTGGAAAGTCTGACTCTGGCGTACTTACGGGCAGCAGAGTTCGGCTTCTTCGGAGTCATCGTACCAACACGGGTGCAGACACCCTTCTTCTGCGGAGAAGGAATAGCTTTCTCCTTCTTGTTAAGAGAATCGAATCTCTTGCCGAGAGCCGGAGCCTTGGACTTGTACAGCGGGTTCTGTCTCTCTTTTCTGACTAACTGATTAATAGTAGGCATTTGTTTCCTCCCGGATTTCTTTAAATAAAGTACCTATATTCTTGTCCGCATTTCCGGGCGTTTCCTGTTCTCCCCATAAAAAGAACGGGACACTCCCGTAAAGACAGACGAAAGAATTATAAAGCAAAGAATCTTGTGTGTCAAAGGTTTTTTCACCTTTTTTGAAACACCCGGGTTTGTGTGTACGATTTATCCATTAAGCAAGAAAAGAAAAAGGCCCGTCATAAGGCGAGCCTGATATAAAAATCACAGATTATTTCTTGCTTCTGGCGACCATGACATAGTAGAGGACGCGGAGAAAGATGTTGATGAAGTCGACATAGAGTGTATAAGCGCAATAGATAGCAAGGTTGTTCTCGGAAGAGAATCCACCGTTTTCTGCAATCTTCTTAGCGCGGTTGACATCGACAGCAGTGACAACGAGGACAACGCCGAAGATGATGAAGTCAGTGAGCCAGTAGACCCAATCGAGTTTCAGGAAGATGTTGACCAAGGAGATGGTAAGAGTTCCAAGCAGCAAAGCAATGAGGAAAGGAACTAAGACACCAAGAGACTTCTTTGTGAACATTCCGCATAATGCCATAAGAAGGAATGCGCCAGCCGTGATAAGGAAGCTGACACCAACTGTCTGCATAAAGTCTGTAGAACTGGAACTGACAGAGAGGACGACCATGAACACGGAAGAGAGAAGAACACCCATCGCCAAGGCATAGACGATGAATCCAATCATCATCAATACCGATTTTGGTCTCCAAGCCTTCAAGCCCATCATAATTGCGCTAGGTAGCATCAATACAGCGGATGCGATGATCAATCCGATATAAACCTTACCTAATGTGTCATCTGTCCAACTGAATGATTTGCTCATCAAGACCAAGAGATCCGGAAGGAAGAAAGAGACAACACCAGTAATGCCTAATCCTAACACCATCCAAAGGAATACCTTTGATAAGTTAAGACCGATACCGGAACTTTCTTTGACCGCTTTCGTTTGTGTGTTTTCGGGAGTAAATGTTTCCATATATTCACCCTCCTTTCATTTTCAATTCATTGTATCTTTTTTGTTGTCAAATACAAAGAAAAATAATACATTGTTGAAAAATCATGAAATCATCAAGATTCACTCTATCTCTATCGGCTTCACACGGTTAGGGATAATAAGATAGTAGAAGTTTGATTTGTAGAGAACCGTTCCGAATTTCGTCTCTTTTCTTTTTTTGATAATAAAGCTGTCACTTTGTGAGACACCTACACCTGTTAAGTGAAGTGTTATCTTGTCTCCTTCAATGATATATTCATGCTTTGCATTCCAATATCGTGAGGTCGGGCTAAAATTCCTGCGCGTAATAAGGAGAATTGAAAAAGCAACAAAAAGAATCCCTGCGATAATAGCTAAAACGCAAAAGACTTTCACATAGGTATCTTGGATGGTAAGGTCAAGCGCGCGACCTATTATCAACAAGGAACAGAACACATATACAAGATATATAGAAATCATCATGGCATAAAAAAGAAATCCAGTAAAACCTATTTTATTCCAACGAGCTTCTTCAACGGTTAGATAGAATTCGTACTTTTGTTTCATAACCGATTACCTCTTCTCTTGTTCTTGAATCACTTCCATAGGTATCGCAACATAGCGATGGCGTGACTCATAATAATAGATTGCATATTTTCTTTTCTTGATTTTATTGATATGCAGTTCTTCATGAAATTCATCTTGTCCATTGGACTGATTTACAATCAAGCTATCCCCATCAATTTCAATTATCTGATTGAAATACCAATGAGCATACGTAACGGAAGTGTTATAACGAATCCCACAATAAATGCAAAATATAAACAAAGGCAAGAAAGATAAAATCATCCATGCACCTAGAAAATAGACTGCGGGATATAGTTCAGACGTAGAAAGTCGAAGAATCAGGATTGGCGGCAATATTCCGCTCAGCATGAATACAAATGACACAATAGCAGCAGGAATCATCGGCATGCATTCGATAATAAACGACTGTCTCTCACTATAGGTAAAACAATATTTTTCGTTCATTTTAGAAGTTCCTTTAAATCATCATAATTATCTGAACTAGTTATAGTTCCCGCAAATCAGCTTTCATCATCTTGTCCATAAATATCCTTTCTACCGTAAATTTCGGTAATAGAGTAAATCTGATTACGACTATTCAGATAACTCCTATTGATAGTTCTAGTTTACCATGAACATTGAAATCTTTCAATTTGTTTTGTTGAAAATGCGCTGGCATAAATAATAGCGGTGAAATTTTGCATATTTCGTTTAAACTTGTTCAAAAATAGCATTTCTAAAATGTTTTAGTCAGAATTTTGTAAAAGCAGAAATATAAAGGCACAAGAAAAGGCTGCCAAAAAATACATTTATAGCAGCCTTTAACGTTATTTTCGCTTAGATGTTCTCTAAGAGAGCTTTGAAGGAATCGGACTTGAGGGAAGCACCGCCGACAAGGGCGCCATCGACATCCTCAGCACCCAAATAGGCGTGGATGTTCTCCGGTTTGACGCTTCCGCCGTAAAGGATCTGAACCTTCTGGGCAGCGATCTTTCCGAAGAGCTCATTGATGAGTCCACGGATGTAAGCACAGATGTCCTCAGCGATTTCAACAGAGGCATTCTTGCCAGTGCCGATGGACCAGACAGGTTCATAGGCGATGACAATGTAAGGCATGTCTTCCTTGCTTAATCCGGCAAGACCGGTAACGATCTGTTCACGGATGACATCCTTTGTGATCTTCTCATCGTATTCCTTGGCAGTCTCACCAACGCAATAGATGACATGGAACTTGTTAGCGACAAGAGCCTTGATCTTTCTGTTGCAGGAGAAGGAAGTTTCTCCATCATAGGTTCTCTTTTCAGAGTGACCGATGATAGACCAATCGATTCCGATTTCCTGAAGCATCGGGATGGAAACAGAGGAAGTATAGGCGCCATGATCCATATAGTGGGCATCCTGAGATGCGACGATAAGGCTATGGGCATGTTTGCGAACAGACTGAAGAGCAAGGAAAGACGGTGCAACACCGATCATGACACCCTTAGCTCTGGCAATCTTGACAAGGCCGGCATTCTTCACATCTTCGCAGAAAGCATTGGCTTCCTCGATGGTGTGATTCATCTTCCAGTTGCCCATCAAAAACTTTTTTCTGGTCATGTTTACTTATCCTCGATGACATCGATTCCGGGGAGATGTCCATCGAACTGGATGAGCTCGAGGGAAGCACCGCCACCAGTGGAAACGTGGCTGAACTTATCGGCATAGCCGAACTTCTTGGCAGCAGCGGCAGAATCACCACCGCCGATGACAGTGAAAGCACCTTCACTGGTTGCTTCTGCACAGGCAGCGCAGACAGACTTGGTACCTTCCTGGAAGTCAGGATTTTCGAAGACGCCCATAGGACCATTCCAGAAGATTGTCTTGGCCTTGGCGATTTCTTCGGCATAGAATTTTCTGGTCAAAGGACCAATATCGATACCTTCATATCCTTCAGGGAAGTCAGTTTCATTGTTATCGATGTACTTGATATCTTCAACCTTGTTCTCCGGATTTTCGAAATCAAAGCCCTTGGCAACGATAGTATCGAGAGAAAGCTTGATCTTTCCAGTATCGAAGCACTGTTTTGCATATTCGAGCTGATCATCTTCGCAGAGGGAGTTGGCAACATCGATATGGAAGACAGCCTTCTTGAAGGTATAACCCATACCGCCACCGATCAAAATGAGATCGCACTTCTTGAGCAAGGAGTCGATAACTTCGATCTTGGAGGAGACCTTGGCACCGCCTAAGATAGCGATGTAAGGACGCTGATCATCTCTCGGTTCAACACAACGGCCGAGACCCTTGATCTCCTTCTCCATAAGGAAACCAACAGCTGTTTCTTTGCCAGCCTCTTTCAAAGCGGCAGGAACGCCATAGGTGGAAGCATGTGCTCTGTGAGCAGAACCGAAGGCATCCATGACGAAGGCATCCACATAGGAAGCCCACTCATTAGCCAAGGCGGCATCATTCTTCTCTTCACCGGCTTCATAACGGGTGTTCTGAACCAAAAGGACATCACCGGAAGTGAGTGCATCGATAGCATTCTTGAGCTCTTCGCCGTGTGTTGCAGGGCAGAAAGAGACATTGACATCATGGCCTACGGCCTCAGAAAGATACTTTTTCAAAGGATTGAGAACGATGGAGAGGTCATTCTTCTTCATCTGCTTCTCGATATCTTCCATGGTTGCTTCGCCCTTCTTCAGCTTCTTCCAGGCAACTTTGCCAAGGTGAGACATCAAAACAACTTTGGCACCCTTCTTGACTAATTCGGCAATGGTAGGAATAGCTCCGACAATACGATTGTCATCGGAGATGTCAGCACCTTTGTGAGGAACGTTGAAATCGACACGAACCAGAACCTTCTTGCCTTCAACAGCAAGATCAGTGACTAATTTTTTCATATCTTTCTCCTTTTTTATAATAAGAAAGCGCCCATTTCTAGGCGCTTTCCGTAGAATTTTTACGAAACGAGCTGCCTTATTCTATCTGAAAGGATTAGGCGAGTTCAGCGAAGTACTTGATGGTACGGACCATCTGAGAAGTGTAGGAGTTCTCGTTGTCATACCAAGCAACGACCTGGACCTGATAGAGTCCATCGGAGATCTTGGTGACCATGGTCTGGGTAGCATCGAAGAGGGAACCATATCTCATACCGATGACATCGGAGGAGACGATCTGATCTTCGTTGTATCCGAAGGAATCAGAAGCATTGGCCTTCATAGCAGCGTTGATGGCATCGACTGTGACATCATCACCCTTGACAACAGCGACAAGGATTGTGGTGGAACCAGTCGGAACCGGGACTCTCTGAGCAGAACCGATGAGTTTGCCGTTGAGTTCAGGGATGACAAGACCGATGGCCTTGGCAGCACCAGTGGAGTTCGGAACGATGTTGGCAGCGCCAGCTCTGGCACGACGTAAATCGCCCTTTCTGTGAGGTCCATCGAGGATCATCTGATCGCCAGTGTAGGCATGGACTGTGGTCATGATACCAGACTGAATCGGGAAGGTATCATTCAAAGCTTTGGCCATAGGGGCTAAGCAGTTGGTTGTGCAGGATGCAGCAGAGATGACCTGATCATCGCTGGTCAATGTCTTTTCGTTGACGGAGAAGACAATGGTCTTAAGATCCTTGCCGGCAGGGGCAGAGATAACGACCTTCTTGGCACCAGCCTTGACGTGGGCCATGGATTTTTCCTTAGAGCAGTAGAAACCAGTGCACTCGAGAACGACATCGACACCGATTTCACCCCAAGGGAGAAGTTCAGCCTTAGGCTGAGCATAGATGGTGATTTCCTTGCCATCGACAGTGATGGAGCCAGGGACAACGACTGTCTTTCCATCTTCAGCAAGGACGGGTTCCTTGGAAGAGACAGTGTGGAGATTCTGTCCGATGTGGCCGGCATAACCACCCTGGGCAGTATCATATTTCAATAAGTTGGCCAACATCTTAGGGCTGGTAAGATCATTGATGGCGACAACTTCATAACCTTCAGCACCGAACATCTGTCTGAAAGCCAAACGACCAATACGACCGAAACCGTTAATAGCTACTTTAACTGACATTTATAATGTCCTCCTAGTTACACATTCATTATACAAACAAATTAAGAAAATGAAAGTTTTTTGATTAATTTTTTGAAAAATAGGGCTTTCAATACCACTATTGCGCTATGAGAGTGTGTTTTGTCAAAAAGTTAGGTCAAAACGCGTGCGCATCAATCATTTTTGTTTTTCACTTTTCTTTAAAATCCAACAAAAACATCGATAATTGTCAAAATTATCAAATAAAAACAGAAAAAGCCTATGCGCAATAGAATGCACACAGGCTAATTAATCATGCTCATTTATCCAATCTATGCTGTTCTTTCGCTTTTTCTCTGAGAGAAGTGAGAATATGGGATATTCCGCTTTTGGTGATCGGAATGTTCAGTTCCTCACTCAGATATCTTGCCAACTCATTATAGTTGTATTCCGGGAACTGCTGTCTTGCTTTTATGACAGCCTGAGTCTTTTCATCAAACAGTGCGATAGGAGTCGTCTTCAATAGATACTGGATATCATCGATATCCTTCTGTGCGGTCTGTATTGTCTTTTTATAGTTTGCCATATCACAGTTTGTCGTTCTGTTCTCAAGATTGATGTCATCCTTGGTGATTCTGGCATTCTCATAGTTGAGCATCGTCTCCATAGCCCCTATATAAGAAAGGAATACAGCAATCTGATCCGATCTCTTCAGATAAAGAACATATTTCTCTCTTCTTTTGATGGATTTGAAGGACATGGTCCTCTCCTTTTTGAAGCTGACTAGTTTTCTTCGGATGACCTGAGCGTCATTCTGATCCGTAAATGCCATTTCCAAAAAGTAGGAAGTCTTGGAAGAAGAAGGATTATTGACAGAACCATTAGCAAGGAAACAGCCGATGCAGAGATATTTCAGGTTCTTGATATAGACTCCGTTTTTCGGAGGAATCCTTTCAAATCCGTCCTTGAGTATCTCCAAGTCCTCCATAACGTGATATAAGGATTTATCCTGGGCATGGACGACATAGACAAGTCTCTTTCCGAAACGGTTGACTTTCTGATAATCGATTTCCGGATGAAGTCCGTATACTTCCTTAAGACAGGAGTAAAGGAGTTTCGCTACGCTTCCGATTTCCGTATGCAATACAAGAACCGGTTCTTTTCCAATCGAAAAGGTTCCTCCGTTTCTGGCAAATCCAGAGAGGATATACTTCTTCTGTTCGATTGTGTAGGTGTTATTTGCCAATTCTTCTTTTACTTTCTTTGCAAAAGCGATTTCCGTAGCCATCGTACCAGCTCCTTATATTATTATATCTTTAAATGCTTCTTTGATAATCGTCATGAATGGATGTTGCAGCGATTGCACCATCGCTCGTCGCTGTAACAACCTGACGGAGGGATGTATTTCTGCAGTCACCGATAGCATAAAGATGACTGACCTTCGTCTCCATTCTGTCATCAGTTATAATGATTCCTTTTTCATCTTTGATCTCAGGGATGTCGACAAAGGAACTTGTCGCTTCTTCTCCGACATAGAGGAACAATCCAGAAACCAGAAGTGTCTTCTCTTCTTTTGTCTCATTGTTCTGAACTATGACAGAAGAAATACTAGTTTCACCATCTGCCGAGACAATATGATACGGAGCAAGTATCTCCGTATTCTTTCTGTTTCTGAACTCTTCTACGACGCTTTCCTGTGCACGGAATTCGTTTCTTCTTGCAATCAAGGTGACATGAGAACAGATATCAGAAAGGTAAGTCGCCTCTTCAAAAGCGGAATTTCCAGCTCCGACAACGGCGACATCCTTCCCCTGATAGAAGCTTCCGTCACAGATAGCACAGCGCGAGATTCCACGCCTTCTGAACTTATCCTCTCCCTCAATAGGGAACGGCTTTTCACCTAATCCGTTCGCCAAGATGACATAATAGAAATCTTTGCTTCCTTTGGATGTCGTAACGGTGAAAGTTCCGTCTTCGTTTCTTGTCACTTTCTTGACATCCTGATAAATAGGACGGATAGAGAACTTATCTAACTGCTCTTCTAGTTTCATGCCTAAATCCGGGCCGGAAACGGAAGGGATACCAGCATAGTTTTCGATTTTCTCCGTTTTGTTCACCTTACCGCCGATGAGCTCTTTCTCATAGCAGATAGGATTCATTCCATATCTTTTCAGATAAATGGCAGCCGACACACCGCCCGGACCTAAACCGATAACAGCAACATCTTTCTTATCCATAACACTACCTCTGACTATTGTCCTTACTATTGATATTCTCTTCTTTGGATTTCAGCTTGTTGATGAAATCAGAATCCGCATTTTCTTCCATAACAGCCTCTTTCTTCTCAGAAGAGGAAGAGGAAATCTCAAGCACAGACTGTGCCTCTTCTTCAACAAAGACAGATTTGAATTTAGGATGAGAATCAAACTTTCCCTTCTCTGCAAGAAGATGGAAAATATGATTGATGACGATAAGAAGGATACCGATAACGATGAAGGCGATAGCCATCATATAGGATTTATAATCTGTCTTTCCAGCTGAGGCATCACCCATGATGAAATGTGTATTTCTCAAGGGTTCCAGAATCATTCTGATGATGCCGTAAGAGACAAAGTAGGCATAAGCCTGATCTCCGTTCTTGTAATGTTTGCCTAAGACAAGCGGCAAACCTTTTGTGATGACAAAATAGAAAAGGATATTGACGACACCTTCGACAAAGAACATCGGAGCTGCGATGCTTCCAGCAGGCAAAAGGATTCCTGTATCCGCCGCTCTTATGGTTACGCCGTTATAGACATAGGTTCCCATCGTCATCGTACCATTCTGCATGTTATTCGTAATGAATGACGGCAAGAAAGACCAGGCAGAAGGATCCACTGCATGACCAAACACTTCCTGATTGAAGAAGTTTCCCCATCTTCCGATCGCCTGGGCGATGATAATCGTCGGAACAGCGAAGTCCATGATCTTCAGAATCGAAGTGCCTTTTCTTCGGAAGATGCAATACGTAGCGCCGACAAGGACACCACCAATAGCACCGCCTTGAATCGCAAGGCCTCCCTCTCTCATATCAAAGATGCGCCATACGGGACCACTTGCATACTGGTCCCAGCTTGCGATGACATACCAGATTCTTGCGCCGATGATGCCAGCGATCAAAGCCAAAGGAAAGACCGTATCAAAGAAGTGCCAGTCATAGCCATCCTTATGCGCTCTGTAATCAGAAAGGAACAGAGCCACACAAGCACCGAAAAGGATGCAAAGAGCATAAAATCTGACAACAGGGTTTGAAAATGGAAAACCGACATAATAGCCTAAAATATTCGTCATCATCTTACTTACTCCTTTGATGCCTCATTGTTTTCAAGGGAGGACATCTTAGCATATTCTTCTTTTCTGCGCTTCTCTTCCTGTCTCTTCTCCTGAATTTCCAATAGTCTCTTCTGGAATTCATATCCTGTATCATAGCCATCATCCTTCAGTTTGAAATTGGTGACAGCCGTCTCGATGATCTCAGCCATGCTTCTTGCAGCAGAAACAGGAAGTTTGATAAGCGGAATCGATTCATTGAGTATCTCATAATGATTCGTCTTCATTCCGATTCTTTCCATTGGTTCATCCTTTTTGAACGGGACAAGACTGATGATCAGATTGATGTGGCTTCTCTTGGTAAGAGAATTGATACCGAACATTCTGGAGACATTGATGATACCGATACCTCTGACTTCCATCATTCCATAGATCGTCTCTGGACAGGTTCCAATCAGTTTGCCTCTGACGTCAGCGATATCGACTCTGTCATCGGCGACAAGGCGATGTCCTTTACGGATCAGTTCCAAAGAGATTTCAGATTTACCGATACCGGATTCACCCATGATCAGTACACCGATACCATATATCTCCAAAAGACAGGCATGCATTGCTGTCTTAGGTGCCAAAGCCTCAGAAAGATAGATATACATAGAGGAGGAAAGCTCAGAAGTATCCTGAGAACAGGAGAAAAGCGGAACATTCGTTTCCTTTGCAGCTTTCATGACACAGTCCGGACAAGGGTTATCATGTGTGATGACAACAGCCGGACATTCATTGGAGAATATCTTCAGACAGTTTTTATAAATCAGGTCAGGATCCGAACTATTGATCAATGCCATCTCTTTGTTTCCGATAAGCATGATTCTATCCTTCTCATAGTATTGGAAAAGGCCTAAAAGCTCTAGACCGGGTCGGTCCAGTTCAGCGACAAGCACAGGTCGAGACAGTGCATTGATGTCTCCGTTGATGATCTTAAAGCCAAAATGATTGGCTAATTCTAAGCTAGTTAACATGGCACACCTCTGTTTTTCAATATATTATAAACGATAGAGATATATTTAAGATAAGAAAATAAAACGGAATTCAATGAGAAAAGGGATGTGAATGACTGTAATCAAACAGAATCATCACATCCCTTGTTTCATCTTTTAGACTCAGTCTTAATTATCAGCTGCATCCTTTTTATCATCAAAGGTAAATTTAAAATCCATCAATTCGCCTCCATTCACGACGCGTCTTGGAACAAAGACATAACAGAAATTACTCTTATAATACTTAACGCCAACACTGTTTTCCTTTATCTTTTTGATTGCAAACTCAGATTCTAATCTTTCATTATCGTTGGAAATGACATAATGAAGCGTGTCTCCATCGATAGTGATGTCATGTCGGTACATGCGTCTAGTATGAAATGGCTGTGTTGAATTACGTATCAAAAACAAAGCGAATGCCATTATAAAATTAATGGCCATAAGATAATATTGCACATAAGGCGGGAAGCGTTCGTAAAGTTTTCCTATCATAACGGCAGCACATACCGAAACATCGACAAGGGCAATAAATAACAACAGAAGATATGTCGGAGTATATACCTTTCTCCATTCCTCGCCAGTAATAAAGTATGTATATTTTTTCATTCTGCCATCTCCTTCTCGTTTGTCTCATTCACCACATCGATAGGAATCATCACATAATTACAGATGTTTTTATAAACGATAAGATAATGCTTCTTCTGTCTTATTTTTTTGATATAGAATTTTTCTTCGATGGTGCCGTTTTTTGTTTCAATAGTTAAGATTGCTTGTTTATCATCTATCAG
The DNA here is from genome assembly GCA_963621825.1 of bacterium. GTDB lineage: Bacteria > Bacillota_I > Bacilli_A > RFN20 > CAG-288 > Enterosoma. The sequence continues at coordinate 234,295 of CAVFFP010000001.1, read as the reverse complement.
CATTCGTTGTTTTGAATCCGAATGGCGAAATGATTCCGATACATTTACGAAAAAGAAGCAGTAAATCAAAAGCAGAACCCATACAACCGGCCAAATTATCCAAGCACCTATGGTAATCGGTCCAAACCAAGAATATATATCACCCGAATAAATATCAACATAACCTTTTTTTGCAATATATAAGAAAAGCGCAAACAAAAGGCTGATAATCATCGGCACACACATTTCAAGAACCACTACTATTACGACTAGTCTATCTCTGCAAGCAGATAAATCTTTAATCTGCTTTTTCGTATATTGATATTTATATTCTGCATTCATATCAAATTTTTCCCTTTATTTCTTCATATGTTTTACAGCTTTTGATTGTTCCTGTTATCGGACTGGCGTCATCAAAACAGGTAATGAATCCTTTGTTATATAAGTTCTTTCCATAATCTTTGTATCTAGGGATACAGTTCAAATAATTATGTAAGCCAGTATCAATATGATAGCGGAACTTCAACATCACTACTTCTTTATCGGAAGTACCACTACCAACCTCAAGACCAGCACAAGCATTGATCAAAAAATTATGGAATTCCATTTTGTCAATCGAGTATATCTTGTTTATCAAACGACTCACAATCAATGATGCAAGGGATACAACATATGATCCGATGCTGACCACAAGCCCAAGTGAAGACATGAAACCACCCACATCTACATACGATGCAATCGACACGGAAAGACCACAAGCGGAAAGTCCGTATCCAACATCCGTAAGAAAAGTACTGACATTAGAAAGAGTTTTGTACGATTCAAAATTCTTATTTAAGCACTCTAATATAGAGTTCAGGACATAATACAAAGAGGCTCTTAATCCTAAATCCCAAACATAGAAACAAGAGTACATGATATCTTTGTCTTCATTATTTTTGGACAATGAGGAAATAAAAGGAGATTTATCAAAATTCTTAATGTCAATCTTGGCGTTATCAGAAGTTAAAGAAAGGGGATTGTATCCAAGCGGTTTATAGTCACTGATCCACATGGCACATATATCACCATTTTTTCTTCCTTGATTTATATCGTAATAGGTGTCTTTTCTGGTTTCATCAAGCCGTTGTTCAAACCATATACTATAGGACTGATTATTATTCCATGTCTGATCCTTGTAAGAGTAAACAACCGCATAATACGTTCCAGGAGTAACATTGATTTTTAGATGCTCATCTTGGTTCCCGGATAATGCACTTATGTAATCATAAGAATCGAACTCCATTTCTTTACTTGATGCATAGTTAGAATTCGCCATTCGATAAAGCCTTAAATCATAATCACAACCAGAAGGTATTTTTTCTAACCCGATTTCTAGAGTTCCCGTCACAACAACATCATAACGATAAAAATCCTTATCGATATAAGTCTTTTTCCAAGGTCCCCATCCGCTTGTCTTCTGAGAGATGATTCCACCAAGAGAGGAATGATTTTCTTTCAGTCCAACAATATTAGTAACTTTGAAAACATCCGTTGCCGTTTCAAAGCTGTCATTATTGTCGTTTGAATCATCCGTAGAACAAAGTGATAACGATTTGTCTTTCTCGATGTTAGCTGCGGTATTCACTTTTTCTTTTCTTCCATCGCTATAGACATTATAAATCTCAGCTTCCGTATCATCTAACGGGCTTTGTGTCTCATATTTATCATTTACACCCTTAAACTTATTCTCTTTATCAAGCGGATACTCATAATCATCGTTTTTTATGTTATACGCTCTCTTCACTTGGTTAGTCACGATTCGTTGATTCGTAGACTGAGGGATTCCATTAGTCTGCGTACCTAAAACAGCGATAACCGTCGCAAAAAGAATTTGTCGGATTATCTTTTTCATAAACTTCCTCCTTTTTAACACATAAATATTCGATAACTGTTGGTAATTTCATTCTACTAGAGTAAGTAAATGAATTCAATATAAAAATATTGAAAAATACATTTTTTATAAAAATGATTAAAGATTTATTAATGTTTAAACATAATTTTATACAAATTTTATTTATTTGTTTAATATTAGTAAACGCAAAAACACACATTAAAAAGAAGGTGTTTCATAGTCTTTCGGTTTTCTCTTATTTCTCAGACCTATATTTTTCTTTTTCCAATTCTCTAGCCAAATAGATCCCCGTATAGGACTCTTTACAGGAAACAATCTCATCTGGAGTTCCTTCAAAGACAAGGTTTCCACCGCCTTCTCCACCCTCTGGACCTAAATCGATGATGTAATCAGCAGATTTGATGACATCGAGATTATGTTCGATGACAACAACCGAGTTCCCGTTATCGACCAATCGATTGAGGACACGGATCAGTTTCTCGATATCATAGGGATGAAGTCCGGTAGTCGGTTCATCCAAAATATAAAGAGTAGAACCGTCACTTGGTCTCTCCAACTCATACGCTAACTTGACACGTTGTGCCTCGCCACCGGAAAGAGTAGTAGAAGGCTGACCCAACTTGATATATCCAAGTCCGACATCGACAAGGGTCTGAAGTTTCTTCTTGATATTCGGGAATGCAGAGAAGAAGGAGAGCGCCTCTTCCGCACGCATATCAAGGACATCCGAGATGTTCTTCTCTTTGAAATAAACAGAGAGAACGTCATCCGTATATCTCTTTCCATGACAGACATCGCATTCTACATAGACATCAGGAAGGAAGTTCATCGAGATGCGTTTTACACCAGCGCCTTGGCAGGCTTCACATCTTCCTCCTTTGACGTTAAAAGAGAACATGGATTTATCCATTCCCTTCATCTTTGCGTCTTTTGTATTGGCAAACACTTCTCTGATATCATCAAAAAGTTTGATGTATGTTGCCGGGTTGCTTCTCGGTGTACGGCCAATCGGTTCCTGTGATACATTGATGATCTTCGTCACAAGCTTGCTGTTTGTGATTCCGTCACATTCCGTCTTTTCCCCACTGAGAAGTATCTTGCTTTTTATCGTCTTATAAAGGACTTGATCGATCAAAGAGGATTTGCCGCTTCCGGATACGCCTGTGACACAGACAAATTCGCCAAGAGGAATCTTGACATCGATGTTCTTCAGGTTGTGACAATAGGCATTCTTGATTGTCAGATAATTCTTTGCTTCTCTTCTCTTCGATGGCAAAGGTATCATCTTTCTTCCAGAAAGATAATCAGAAGTAAGAGAGTTCTTGTCCTCTAATAGTTCCTTCACAGTGCCTTGGAAAACAACCTCTCCACCATGGTCACCCGCATAAGGTCCCATATCCACAACATAATCCGCAGAAAGAATCGTATCCTCATCATGCTCGACAACGATCAGAGAATTTCCTAAGTCACGCATCTCTTTCAATGTCTTGATCAGTTTGTCATTGTCTCTCTGATGTAAACCGATGCTAGGCTCGTCTAAGACATAAAGGACACCGGTCAGTCGGCTTCCAATCTGAGTGGCAAGTCTGATTCGCTGTGCTTCACCACCGGAAAGAGTAGATGCTTCTCTGGAAAGAGTCAGATACTCCAATCCGACATCGATCAAGAACTTCAGTCTGTTCTTCACCTCATTGATGATAAGGTCTGCAATCTTATGCTGCATCGGAGTCAATTCCAGATTCAAAAAGAACTGATAGATCTTAGATAATGACATCGAGCAGAGCTCATGAATGTTCAGTCCTGCAATACGGATAGACAAAACCGTTTCATTCAGTCTAGAGCCATGGCATGTCGGGCATTCTACCTCTGTCATGAAACTAGCGTAATACGTCTTCATCCATTCCGATTTCGTCGTCATATAAAGGCGGTCGATTCTAGCCTTAAGTCCCTCAGTAACGTTTTTGACAATCTTGGAGCCGGAGGAAGTCTCATAGATATATTTCACCGGTTCCTTCGGCCCATAGATAACAACTTCCCTTTGTTTCTGAGAAAGTTTATTGAAGGGAGTCTTTGTTGAAATCTTGTATTTATCTAAAACCGCATAGAAATCATTCCATTCAATCGTATCATGGTTCTTCTTAGGAAGACAGGCGATAGCACCATCTTCGATTGACTTTGTCGGATCCGCAATCATCTTATCGGGGTCTGCTTCAATCCTGACACCTAATCCGTTGCAGTCTGGGCAGCATCCTAAAGGGTTATTGAAAGAAAAGAGTCTTGGTTCAAGAGGAGGAACGGAAAATCCGCAGATAGGACAGGACTGATGTTCGCTGTATAAAGTCTCAGTCCCATCGACATCGATTGTGACATAGCCTTTTGCAAAATCAAGCGCAGTTCTTAACGAATCGAAAAGACGATCTTTGTTATCGTCGTTGAGAATCAGTCTATCGATTGCAAAGGAAATCGTATGCTTATAGTTTTTATCCAGTGTCGGTATCTCATCATAGCGAGTCAAAGGCTTATCATCAATCTTGATTCTGGAATATCCCTGATTGAAGAATTTGCTAAGAGTTGCCTGATGCGTACCTTTTTCATTCTGAACGACAGGAGCATAGATTGTGATCTTGCTTCCGTCGGGATTGTTTCGGATGGCATTATAAATCTGCTGCAATGAGGAAGCCTGAATCGGAACATGGTGATGTGGACAATACGGAACACCGATTCTTGCATAGAGCAATCTGAGATAATCATAGATTTCCGTCACTGTACCGACAGTAGATCTTGGGTTATGTGATGTTGTCTTCTGATCGATAGAGATTGCCGGAGACAAGCCGTCGATGCTATCCACATCCGGCTTAGAGAAATCACCCAAAAACATTCTCGCATAAGAGGAAAGGGACTCTACATATCTTCTCTGTCCTTCGGCAAAGATGGTATCGAAGGCAAGGGTAGACTTACCGCTGCCGGAAACACCAGAGAACACAACTAAGGAATTCTTCGGTATTGTAACCGAAACATTCTTAAGATTGTTCTCCCTCGCACCTTTGACAACGATGTAATCTCTATAGTTATCACTCATAATATCACCTCAAAAAAGCCTCTATATGATAAAACATTTCAAGAGGCTTTTCATTAAAAACACTAGGCTAATAATCCATCTTCCATAAGAGCATCGACATTGCCAGAGACTAACGGTTTTACATAATCGATAAAGGAATCGTTGATGTTGTCACCAGTTTCATTGATATACTGTTTTGGCATAGAAGAAGCCTTTCTTCTACAAAGAGTAAGGTCGATAAGCGGATACTCGATCTGATAAGGAGACGAGAGAATACGTTTTAAGGAAACCATCATTCCCGTCTTCTTTTCATAGGCGGAAAGGAAGGCTATCTTTCCTATCTGATACGCTTCCTCGCTATCCGTCTTGGATAAGAGGTAGGAAGCAGAGCGCTGAAGGGTATTCAGTTCCACACATCTGGACGGATAACCCTTTTCTGAAATAAGAGCGGAGAGATAATTCCCGACTCCGCCAGGAACCTTATTTCCAAAGGCATCGCTTTTCCCTTTGGAAGAGACCAGTTCTCCTTTTTCATCTTTGATGCCTTCACTGATAACTATGATGCAGTGTCCCTTCTTCTGATATGTGTCTATCGCCTTTTTCATGAAGGAGTCGATATCAAATGTCACTTCAGGAACATAAATGTAATCCGGCCTTTTGTTACGAACTGCACATAGTACAGAAGAGGCGGCCAAATAACCGGAATCTCTTCCCATCGTCTCAATCAAAAGGATTTTTCCCTTCTTATAGCTATATTCATCATAGGTAAGAGACAAAATAGAATTCGCGACAAACTTTGCTGCACTTCCGTATCCTGGAGTATGATCACAGCCAAAGAGATCGTTATCGATCGTCTTCGGTAATCCGATGACATAGCAGGTATAGTGATGATAGATACAGTATCGATTCACCTTATACGCGGTATCCATAGAATCATTTCCACCATTGATGAAAACATAACGGATATCATTCTTCTTCAGATTATCGACAATCTCTTTACCGATAGCAGCATTCTCTTCTTCCGGAAGCAGTTTTCTGAGTGAACCGAAATGAGCGCCGTTCTCTAATCTCAGGTAGGAGTAATCCCCTTTTACCTCTTCCAGGTTGTTTTCTAAAAGAGAGGAGATACCATAGCGGGAAACAAAGAATCTCTGATCCGTAGCATAGGACAGGAAAGTCTCATACACGCCAAGGAATGTAGTGTTGATGACAGCAGTCGGACCACCGGATTGAAAGTAGAGTGCGTTACCTTCTAATGGATGTTTCAAAGTCGTCATATCGATATTTCTCCTTTATGACAAATTCATCAACTGCGCTATGGAGTGAAGTGCCTTTTATCATCTTCTCCATTCTCTTACGATATCCGAAATATCCAAGACATAAGAATGTGACAAAGAGTCCAAGAGCCGTAGCCATACATCCGAATTTGAAGTAAGGAGAGTTATAGGTCAATATGTAATGATGTTCACCCTGTTTGGCTTCAAAGGAGATGAATCCTCCCTGCGCCTTATAGGTATCCAATGTCGTATAAACAGTCGTTCCATCCTCTTTTGTTGTAATTTCCTTCACGACAAATCCTTTCTGATAAGGATAGTTGAGAACAAGGAATCGATCCGAATCATAATCGGTAGAGAATTCAACCTGATTTTCGCTTCTGTTGATGATGTTGACCTGATACTTCTTCAACTCATCAATCGCTCTCTGATATTCGCTGTTTCTCGTGATATAGAGATACGGTTTATCGAGTCTTACCGGTTCTGATTTCGTTCCCGCTTTGACAATGCCGAGGATCTTGCTCACCGGTCTATCGACGTAATAGCCATGTGCCTTCTTATATTCGACATAAGGATGACGGGCAAA
>CAVFFP010000001.1:184034-227086 GCA_963621825.1 bacterium | reverse complement strand
GAACTAGAGAGAAGCATGATCGGATTAGTCGGAAGCTTTGCAGTAGAGGAGGTATAGTCAACAGTAGAATCATACGGGATATAATCCGTATTGCTAGAAGTGAGCAAGCTTTGGAACTTGCTTGCCTTCTTGGCAAGGGTTGTCTGTTCCTCGATATCCGTTGTCGGATAGTTGTCTCCGAAGAGATTCACCTTTCCAGCATTATACTGCTTCTTATAAAGGAAACGGTTATAGTCATCTTCATCTAACATCGCATAACGGAGGAGCGGATATTCATTGAGATCCTCATATAAGCCATAGCTTAAATCATCATCGTAGGATTTATAAGTGAGGTTTGTGGCTAACCAAGAGGTATTCATGATCGTAGAGAAGGAGAAACCGAAATCGATGAAGTTCGTATTCACGTAGATTGATTTCGTGCATTCATCACTAGCTAAGAAATCAAGTGTCTCTTTCGAATAGTCAACACCCAGCTCTTCTTTCTCTTCCTCTGTCAGAGAGAGGACATTTTTATATCCGTACGGAATATCATAATCGCTCGCATAAACAAGATAACCACTCGAATCTCTTCTTTCCGGATAGGCTTTCGGAATCGAGAGGGTGGAGAAATTATCCTCGACACGGTCAACCATGTAATACTTTGTTCCTAAGAAGGTCTCTAGGTTCTCTCTTCTGTTATAGATACCCATGGACCAGTTGTGATAGCCATGCGGAATACGGCTTCTGTCTAAGAAGTCCTGCGCATTATACGGATAGACGGAATGGAAGTCGCTGAGTCCTGTATACCCTTCCCTTAAGGATACATTGGAATTGTTTCTTGTAGCGGTGGTGTTATAGATACGGTAGAAATCCTTTCCGCCTTCATCCTCTTTTAGCATCTGGACAATCTTCGTCTCCTCGGAATAAGAAGAGATCTGAGAGATACTGGAAGTGCCATGACAGATGATGGTGGCATTACACATGCCGATGATATTGATCGACATCAACGCTAATGTCGCATAGGAGAATTGCTTTTTGTGGAATAACGGCCTCATCACTAGATAACAAAGGAGCAGATATCCAAAGCAGACAAGGATAAGAATCATCTTCTGATCCCAGTATGTTCCTGTAAAATGAGAGGGGAACAGATCTACTTCATAAATGATGAGATAGCAGCTGACCGCATAAAGGACAGAGATGATGATCATCGAAACATCCAGGTAAGTCCTCGGAATTTCTCTTCTTCTTTCCAAAGTAAGGCAGCACCATGTGATCATGCAGGCGATTGGTAAAATGAAGTATCTTGCATAGGCGACCGTAAAGCCAGAGAAGAGATAGAAGCCGATTGGCGTCATGATAAGAAGACAGGCGATGAATAATCCGATCAGATAGGACCACTTCTTTCTCTTGAAGGCATCTAAGACAGAGACAAAGAACACGAGAAGAATCGGAGTCGTCGCATATAAAGAACCGGCAAGGTTATCGTACCAATTTACGTTAAGAAGATTGGAGTAATAGCAGTCATCCGCCATAAATAGGAAGTTCAATAACGGTGTGACCTGGTTATGTGCGGTAGAACCTGTGAAAGTAAAGATGGCTTTCAGCATTTCAGAAAGAGAAGAAGCGGAAAGGATGGTCTGAAGATAGGAGGCGGATGTGACTCTTGGCATGCCTGTTGCTACAACCATGCCAGGAAGAAGGACAAATAGTCCTAACATCACCGCACAGACAAAGCTTAAAACGCCAACGCCCATGACAGCCATGTTCTCACTATAGTCTCTTTCTTTGATTGTCTGGAAATAGCGGAAGATCGCATACATGAAGATACCGATCATATAGACGACAAAGAAGAAGTAGCTAGACATCGCAACAAGGAAGAAGCCGACAAGGAATACTCTTGGGTCTTTTTCTCGGATGATCTTTTCAATTCCTAAGAAGCAGAGAGGCAAAAATGCGACAGAATCGATGAAGTGGAACCATAAGTAGCACATAGAGTAGCCGGAGAAAGCAAAGGCAAGTGCACCGATGGTTCTGTTTTTCGGAGATAACTCAAAGGAACCGAGATACCAGTAGAAGAACATACCGGCAATAACCATCTTAGGGACAAACTCTAATCCCTGTAAGACAAGCAGCCAATCGCGTGGGAAAGGCAATAATATCATCATAAACGGATCGAATAGGTAGTAGAAGGAATTTCCACCGATGTTGTCGATGCCGAGAAATACGCTTCTATCCCACTGAGGGAATTCACCCGTACGGAAGAAGTAATGCCAGTCATCATAACCATTGAAGATGAAGGTCATCTCCTGTAGGGAGTAGTCTCCACTTAAGGGGACGGTAAAAGAGTTATTGAGCCACGTGTAAATAAAGCAAAGATTTGCAACGACTAAAAGGAGATAGAAACATTTCATCTTATCTCCGGGGTTACGAAAAGCGTTATAGATCTCTTTTGCCTTCTTCTTGGAATATGTGACAAACTGATTCAGATAAGTTTCTGTTTTGTGTTTAATGCTAATGATGTCCATACTTAAATACCTTATTATTAAAACACGAACCTATGCTTTTTTCTATCATCAAACTTGTTTCTTATCTAATAGAGATAAAAAGGAAATTATGTTCTTTTAGAAAGTATCCTTGGTTGCTATACTAAAGGTATGCAAATCAACACATTACTGGACAAATTGAGAAAGTATCTCTACTCTCCCTTTTATCCTATCACTATCGCTCTTATCGCATTCCTGACATGGATTTCACCGAGTCCATTTGTCTATATTCCTGCCGCATTCTATGCACTGCTTTGCTTTCTTCCTCTCTTTGGAAAAGAGGGCAAATGCTATCTTCCTCTTTTCTTATTCGAGATTGTCCTTCCTGATGATGTCTTAGGACTGAACGGAATACCAGGAGAAGTTCTCCTTACTGGAATCGCGTTGATTTTATCCTGTGTTCTCTTCCTCATCTTCAATAGACTGAAGCTAGTCAAAGGCGATCTCTTCTACACTTCTTTGATCCTTGTATCCACATTCTTAGTCTCCTATGTCTATAACATGATCAAAGACGGAAACAATGACTACAGAGGAATCCTTTATATCGTTGCCCTCTATCTCCTCATACTGATATCCATCTTCTTCTTTACTGCCTTAGGGAGAGGAGAGATACTTCCTTATTTTTCCTATACGATTGCATGTCTGGATGTTGTCATCACCATTCAGATCATCGTATCCATCTTCATGAATATGCAGACTGTCCCACTAGAATGGAGTTCCTTCGATCTAGGCTGGGCGTTAAACAGCTCTACTGCCAGTACGATTCTCTGTTTATCCATTCCATTCTTGGCGATGAATACCGCAAAGAAGAAGTATAGTTTCATCTTCATCGTCTTGGTCAATATTGTCGGCATCCTATTGCTCTCCTCGAATTCCGGTCTTCTCTGTCTTCTCTTCTCTATCATCCCTATCATCTTCCTCTCCTTTAGAACCTATCAGAACAAGTATCCGTACTTTGTCTTATTCTCCTTGATTGTCACAGGATCCATCATCTCACTCTTAATTGGATTCAATCAGACCGCCAATAGCAATATCATCAACGCCTTAAAATCCCTCAATCCTCTTTCTGATGTTCCTGAGGGAAGACTTGCTCTATATCAGAACGCTATTGAAATCATCAAAAACAATCCCGCATTCGGTATCTCTATCGCAGGTATGGCAACAGATGAGGGAATTGTACAGTTTTCAAACAACAACGTGCTTACGACGATGACATTCGGTGGTTCGATATCACTGATTGCCTACTTGGCATTTGAAATCAATTTCTATTGCGTCTCCTTAAAGAAGAAGTGTGGAGAAAGAGCGTTGTTCCTTGTATTCCTACTAGATATTGAATTGATCGGATATGTCAGCGATTCTCTCTATCTTGTCTCTGTCTTCCTCCTCATTCTGATTGCCAATGCTGTCTATCAGACCTCCAATAAGCCAGAAGATGCCGTTGTCCATCAGGAATTCTTCGAACATCATAATCAGTTATCCAATATGGACAGAAGATAAAAGATTCCGAAAAAGCCGATATTCTCGATATAAAAGTTTATTTAACATTGATACCATTCATCATACTATTCATAATTTATCAACGATTATTCCTCTTTTTTCTAAAAAATTATTCATAAAACGCATCCTATCAATGATAATGATATTTTAACTTTGGTTTTCAAAAGCTATGAATAATTTTCTAAAAATCTATTGACAATAATCTCTATGTGGAGTATATTTATATCGTCAAGCGAAACAAGAAGCTTGGCAATCTAAAATTGATAATAAGTTCCAACATAAAAATTCCTTTTGCTCTCTCCGCTATACCTTCGGGTTTAGCGGAGTTTTTTTATATAATAAAGAGGTATATGACAGATAGGAGGAAATAACAATATGAAACAAGAATATAGTTATGGTGCCGTCGTCTATGAGAAAAGAAAAAACAATATTTATATCCTGATCGAATACATGAAACAAGGACACATCTCCTTGCCGAAAGGTCATATCGAAAAAGGAGAAACACCCGAGCAGTGTGCACTCCGTGAAATCAAGGAAGAGACTGACCTTGATGTCTCTCTCAACACGGAATTCTCTCACACCATCTCCTATAAGCCCTCACCCGCTGTCAGAAAAGACGTCACCTTCTTCTTAGCCACTCCGATCTCTAACCACATCAAGGCACAGGAGAGCGAAGTCAACCACATCGAATGGGTAGAAGAAGAAAGAGCTCTTACTATCCTCACTCACGATACCGACAAAGAAGTACTGAAAGACGCATTGAACTTTATCCACAATCATGAAGAGAAGTAAAGATGTTGTCTCTTACAACATGTCCAGAATCAAAGGAAAGGACACGTCGATAGAGAAGACATTACGGAAGGAGCTCTATTCTGCTCATTATCGATATAGAAAGAATGTCTCAGAGCTTCCTGGTCATCCCGATATACTTTTATCCAGGTACAGGATTTGCATCTTCTGTGACGGAGATTTCTTTCACGGATATGACTTAGCAAAGATCGAATCCAATCTGAAAAAGAACAAAGAATACTGGTATAACAAGATATTGAAAAACCAGGAAAGAGACAGAAAAGAAGAGAAGAAACTTGTCGAAATGGGTTATGTCGTCCTCCGCTTCTGGGAGCACGAAATCAGAAACGATATCAAGGCTGTCATGAACGTGATCGAGATGAGTGTACTGAAGCAGAAAGACAGATTAGGAATCGAATGAAAAGAGGCTGCAAGCGCGTGCAGCCTCTTTCTGTTTTACTTTGTTGTCATCCTCTCAAGGGTCTTTTCCAGTTCCTTGAGTTTCTCTTCCTCATCCGCGGTGCCTTTAGAATCCATGACACAGCAGCGGATATGATCAGCGATGATCATATTGTCAATCTTCTTAAGAGCGGATATCGCTGCAAGGATCTGATTCGATATATCGATGCAGTAAGCATCTTCATCAATCATCTTAGATATGCCATCCAATTGTCCCTTGACGATATTCAGTCTCTTTTTGATCTGATCCTTATCTGATTTCATCAGAGGTCCTTGATTCCTAAGAACTTCTTGTTGCAGCTTTCGACTGCTCTTCTGGCATCCTCTTCACTGATGCCGTCCTTACTTTTGACAATGGCGTTATTAGAAGTGTGAGATGCCTTGACGCTCTTGACGCCATCAATCTTCATGAGTGCATCTTCCATGTGCTTCTCACAGCCTTCACACTTCATACCTTCAATCTGAATTTCCTGCTTCTTAGAAAATAATGACATACTCTTTACCTCCATTCATTCATTTTCTTCTAGACTTGCCTGATATCCTAATTCTGCAATCTTATCTAACAGGATAGAGATAGACAAAGTATCTACTACCCTGACGACAGCTTCTTTCTTCTCTAACGAGACATCAACTTTAACAACTCCCTTTAAGGAAGATAGTCCTTCTTTGATATGTTTTACGCAGTTCTCGCACATCATATCCGGAATAGAGATGGTGACTTCTTTCGTTTTTGTCACTTCCCCTCTCATCAAAAAGGAAGGAACCTCTTTTTTCTTCTTTGCTTTTCTCTTTTTATCGAGTGAGAAGAGATTGATTCGTAACGCATTGAGTACAACGGTCAATGAGGACAAAGACATCATAGCTGCTCCCATCCAAGGCTTCATCGAATATAAGCCAAGAGAGGAGAAGGCTCCCGATGCAATCGGAATCATCACAATATTATAGATGAAAGCCAAGAAAAGATTCTCTTTGATATTCCATAAGACATGTTTGGATAATCGGATTGCTTTCAAAGCATCCATCAGGGAGGACTTCATCAGTACCGCATCCGCAGAATCGATTGCAATATCGCTCCCCTTTTTAATCGCTACACCGATATCCGCTTCCGTCAGTGCAGGGGCATCGTTAATGCCATCTCCAACCATCATGACTTTGCCGTGTTTCTTCAACTCTTGTATTACAGCGAGCTTTCCATCCGGAAGTACATTGCTGACAAAGGTATCGACACCGACTGTATCCGCAATCTTTCTTGCCGTCTTTTCATTATCGCCTGTGAGCATGATGACAGTGAGACCTTCTTCCCTCATCTTCTCAATCGCCTCTTTGCTATCTTCCTTGATCGTATCAGAGACAAAATAGACACCTAATAACCGATTTCCTTTTGCAAAGTAGAGAGAAGTTCTTCCTTGTTCTTCCTGCTTGGATACAGCTTCTGCAGCAAGACTTGTATCAACACCTTTCTCCTTCATCAGTTTTTCGTTTCCGCCAAAGCAGGTTTCATCGTCTATGACACCTTCTAAGCCAAAGCCAGGAAGAGCTTTGAAAGAAGAGCACACTTTCTTGCTTGCATTCTTCTCTTTAGCATAGTCTGTAATCGCATTGCTTAACGGATGTTCAGAAAGGCTTTCCAATGAATATGAAATTTCAAGCAGTTCGTTTTCATCCGTGAAGGAGAGAACATCATTAACTTTGACTTCTCCTTTTGTGATCGTTCCTGTCTTATCTAAGACGACATAATCGATCTTTCCTGTCTCTTCCATCGCAGCCGCATTTTTGAATAAGATTCCGTTTCTAGCTGCTTTGCCATTACCGACCATGATGGCAACCGGAGTCGCTAAGCCTAATGCACAAGGACAGGAGATGACTAAGACAGCAACGGCCCTTTCTAAGGCATAGCTCAGCGTTGTCACATCCGGCATGACAGACTGAACGAATCCGTTTCCGAAGATCAGCCAGAAGAGGAAGACGATGAATGCGATAGAGAGGACGATTGGAACAAAGACGCCCGCTACCTTATCTGCAATACGGGAGATATGAGTCTTTGTGCCGCTTGCTTCTTCGACCATTTTCACAATCTGGTTCAAGGTCGTCTCATTTCCGACTTTCGTAGCTTTGCAGATTAATGTTCCGTTCTTATTCATCGTTCCGGAAGAGACATTCGCTCCTTCTTCCTTATCAACCGGAATAGATTCTCCTGTCAGGATGGATTCATCTACAGCTGAGGAGCCACTTAAAACGACACCATCTACTGGTATGCTTTCACCAGGTTTCACAAGAAAGACATCATCGGTTCTTACCATATCGACAGAGACCATCTTCTCTTCCCCGTCTCTTAGGATACATGCACTCTTTGGAGCCATATCCAGTAAAGAACGGATTGCAGATGTCGTCTTTCCCTTTGAAATGGTTTCTAATGTTTTTCCGATGCTGATCAGAGTAGGAACCATACCGGAGGTCTCAAAGGAGAGGTTCATCGAATACATCATAACCTTGTTCCACTCATTCTCTTTGGCATAGAAGGACATGACAAACATCATAGCAAAAGAATAAAGGAAGGCGACACTTGTCGCTAAAGCGACTAGCGTATCCATATTGGCACCGCCATGAATCAAGGATTTGAATCCGGAAGTAAAGAATCGATAATTCAATAGCATAATGCATAAGGAGAGAGCCATCTCCGTCAATCCGATATAGAAAGGATTCTCACCGAATGTGCCTAAAGGCCAGTTCCAGTCTCCCATGGTCATATATGCCATAGATATATAGAAAAGAGGAACAAGCAGAATGATAGATAAAATAAGACGGATCAACGCAGATTTTGAATCCTTGTTATCTGTCTTGTCTTCTCTTGTGCTTTCTTTCTTATCTGACAACGAGGCACCGTATCCTGCCTTTTCCACAGCGTGGATGATATCATCGCTTGTCAGTTTCCCGTCATAGGTGACGGTCATGCTGTTCATCATAAGATTGACGTTACATTCTTTTACGCCTTTTAGATGAGAGACTGCTTTTTCAACATGCATCTGACAGGATGCACAGGTCATGCCTGTCACATTGTACTTTTCATTCTGTGCCATATAGAGTTCTCCTAAGTATACCCCCTGGGGGTGTATTGATATTACAATAAACGAAAGAATTTGACAAGCAAAATGATTTCGGCATTAGAAAAGGGATCCCGAAGGACCCCTTTATCGATTAAATGAAGATTAGAACTTTCTGTTCTGGAAAGCCTTGAGGCCTAAGTATTCGGCTTCATCACCGAGTTCTTCCTCGATGCGGAGAAGCTGATTGTACTTAGCCATACGATCCGTTCTGGAAGCAGAACCGGTCTTGATCTGTCCAGCGTTGACAGCAACAGCAAGATCAGCGATGGTGACATCTTCGGTTTCACCGGAACGATGAGAGACCATGCAGGTGTAGCCGTTGGTCTGAGCAAGACGGATGGCATCCAATGTCTCAGTCAAAGTACCGATCTGGTTGACCTTGATAAGGACAGAGTTGGCAACGTGATTGACGATACCCTTCTTGACGAAGTCAGGATTTGTGACGAAGAGATCATCACCGACAAGCTGAATCTTTCCGCCAAGTCTCTTGGTGAGTTCAGCCCATCCAGCCCAATCGGATTCGGCAAGGCCGTCTTCGATGGTGATGATGGAAGGATAATCAGTGACGAGTTTCTCCATGTACTGGATCATCTCTTCAGTGGTCTTGACGCCTTCACCGGACTTCTTGAGGTTGTAGACACCATTTCCTTCATAGAATTCGGAGGAAGCGACATCCATACCTAAGAAGATCTGCTCGCCGAGCTTATAGCCGGCATTGCTGACAGCCTCAGCAATCAAAGCCAAAGGCTCTTCATTTCCGTTCTTGCAGGAAGGAGCGAATCCGCCTTCATCGCCGACACCGGTCTCATAACCATGAGCCTTGACGACCTTCTGAAGGGCGTGGAAGCATTCAACACCAGCTCTTAAGGCCTCGTGATAGGTTTCGAAGCCGGCAGGGATGATGAAGAATTCCTGGAAGTCAACTGTGGACTGTGCGTGGGCACCGCCGTTGATGACGTTCATGCAAGGTGTAGGAATGACCTTGGCATTGGTTCCGCCGATATAACGATATAAAGGCATACCGAGGGAATCGGCAGCAGCATGGGCAACAGCCAAAGAAACACCGAGGATAGCGTTAGCACCGAGGTTCTTCTTGAAAGGTGTGCCATCGAGCTTAAGCATGGTTTCATCAACCAAGACCTGATCGAAAGCATCTAAACCGATAACGGCAGGAGCAATCTTGGTGTTGACGTTTTCAACAGCCAAAAGGGTTCCTTTTCCGCCATATCTTGTCTTATCTCCATCTCTGAGTTCAAGAGCTTCGCTTTCGCCAGTGGAAGCACCGCTAGGAACAATAGCTCTTCCCTTGGTTCCATCTTCGAGTAAAACTTCGACTTCAACAGTCGGATTACCACGGGAATCAAGAACTTCACGACCATGTACATTAACAATCTTAGCCATTATGTAAATCTCCTTTATTATGACCTTGTATATTTTAACAAAAAAACATTGTATTGTTAACAATAGTTTTTGAATGAAAAAGAAACACGAAAATGAAATCATAATTTTCATCAGTTGTATGTATTGTTTTGATAAAATAGCAAGTGATGAAAAGAAAAAAAGAACATCGCACAAAACTCAAAACCGTAGTCATCATTCTGGTCTCCGTAGTAAGTCAGGTTCTTTTATTATGGACTGCATTCTTGGTAGCAAACATAAAAGATGATACCCCCTCTCTTGGAACACAGCTGGATTTCTCAAATCTTTCCTCTTCTGACTCTATCATCTATCCTTATGGGGATTATGAATTCTATTACAACCAATGGATAAAGACCGACAATATTGAAAACCCCATTTCGGATGGAACCATCAGCCTTCCTACAACATGGGCTGATAGATCGATCATAAGAGACGGAAAAGAAGAGAAAATCACCTCCCTTGGATTTGCAAGTTTCCAGATCACATTCAGTAACATCAAAGCTGACCAATGGTTATCTGTTGCAAAATACGACTATGGAGATAGCATAAGAGTCTTTTTCAATGATGAGTTAGTATACGAGTACGGATACTTGTCAAAAGAGAAAGAATATAACGATTTATCTGGTATAAATTACACGCAATCCTACTATCAAACAACGGGAGACACTATTGTTATGACAATAGAAGTTGGTAATTCTGGACACGGCGGTCTTAAGATGATTCCGAACATCCATTCCTCTATTAATGCAACCCGCCGAATTTCAATTTCCGACGCGATTGTCTTCTTCAGTTTCGGCATTCTGATCGCATCGTTACTGACTACTCTTATGTTCCTATTGAGTGACTTAAAATACATAACGAATCATTTCATTTTCATTCTGACCATCATCCTATCTTTAGCGGCGCTCTTCTCTACAGACGGACTGATCCTTTTCAACCGTTTCTCTATCTATCCTAACTTCTTCCTGTTCCGTCATCTGAATAGAATCATGACGTCTTTATACATCTTCGTTATCACTTTGTGTGAGGCGAAACTTAGCCACAGACTGAATCTGAAAACGGTATCCATCAATATCCTAGTATTACTCACTACGATCTTTTCCATGCTTGCCCTCTTCGATACCAAGTACTTCTATATGTATTATTGGACGATCCTTGTTTCGTTCTTTGTCTATTTCTATTACTTCATAACGGGTGCACAGGAAAAACTATCCTATTTGAACTTTTTGACTGTTGCCTTTACGATCGGAGATCTAATTTTTGAAACAACCTATTCCAGATCAAAACTAGGCTATGACAACAAGTCTGTCTTCTCTATTTTCACTGCACTGCGTGTCTCTTTCTTCGTCGTCTACTTCATCACCATTCTGACGAGATACATCAAATCAATTCAACAATACAATAAGCTTTATAAAGAGCAGGCAATAGTAAGAGACAACACCCTCAAACAGCAGATTCAGCCTCACTATCTTTTCAACACCTTATCTGTCATCCGTCATTTCTATCACAAAGACATGGACCAGGGAGATGAGATGATGGCAATGTTCTCCGATAACTTCCGTAAATCCATGATAAACATGAAGAAGACCATGATTCCTTTCGAGAAAGAGATTGAGACGATCACAAACTATATCGAACTAGAAAACATGTGTTATGAAAAGCCGTTCGATCTGATTCTTGATCTCGACTTTGTCAATTTCAAGATTCCGCCACTTACCCTAGAGCCCCTTGTTGAGAATTCTGTCAATTACTCCCATGTCAATGAAAAGCAGAACGGTTTCATCTCCATATCCAGCAGTTATCAGGATGGCAACGTGATCATCATCGTCAACGATAACGGTCTAGGCTATGACACTACAAAAGTGAGTTCCACCTCCATCGGTCAGAAGAATCTGATGGAGCGTCTCCGCTATCATCTCAATGCAAAGATCAAGATTGAGAGCAGTCTTGGAAACGGAACAAAAACAACGATTGTCTTCCCTTACCGAAAAGAGGATAACGTATGACAAAGAAACAGAAAATCATAAACATCCTCTTTATCCTGGCATCCTTTTTGCTGATTGTTCTTCCATCCATCATCGTTGTCGGTATCGATAGCTATTATAAAGCCACCTCAGACTTTATTGCCAAAGATGGTGTGATTAACTTCTCACATGAAGATGAGGACTCTCTCGATAGCGGATTCGTCGTCTCTGGTGATATGGAGTTCTATTACAACAAGTGGCTGATCACCGATGGGGAAACGGACGCAGAAAAAGATGGTTATCTAAGCCTCCCTAATTTCTGGACTAAGTTGAAAGTAGATGGACATAGTCTGCCAAAGGATGGTTATGCCACCTACCGGTTCAAAGTCTATAATCTCCCCTTAGGAAGCAGACTGACTGCGGATTATGACCATTACTACTCTTCTTGCCGAATCTTCTTCGATGATGTTCTAGTCGGACAGATTGGAGAGCCTAGCAAAATACACTCCGAAGATAAAAGCGCCATCAGCTTTTCTTCCAAGGGAAGCTACTTAGTGACAAAGAGTGTGATGACAGTGACAATTGAAGCCGGTAATACAGGACACGGTGGAATCAAAAAGGGTCCTAAGATCATATCCAGTCTGACTTACTCAAAGACAAGAAAGGGAAGACAGCTGACAGAATTCATCCTTTTAGGTATCATGGTTGAATGCTTTGCCTTGCTTATCATCACACGCTTCCTCCAGTCAGGATTCAAAAAGACACTACATATCTTCGCTACTTCCGCATTCCTATTCCTATACTGGCTTTTTTCAGGCGATGGTCTTTTCTTCTTCTACGCGTTGAGAATACCAATTACCTATATGGTGTATAAGACTGTATCTGTCATTGCTTTAGGACTATTCATCCTCTCTGCTACGCTTTACGTCCTATTCAACAAGAAACTGATACGGCACAAGTATGAGCCTGCTATACTCGTTTCTCTTGCCGTTATCTTCATTGTATTCCGTTCCTTGTTCATCTATAGCAGCGTCTTTGTCTTCCTTTTCATGCTATTTATCATCATTTTCTCCATATACTTCTTCTACCTCTACTACAAGAGCTACCATACTGTCGCAGAGAACCTCTATGTCATCATGTTCGCTGTCTTCTTCGGTGTTGTCTTCTTATACGCATCTGATGACGCCAACCTCTTCTATCTGCCTTTGAATCATATTCTTTCCACTGGAGTCTTTATCGGAAGCATCCTCTTCTACCTTGTCTTCTTCATTCGTATCCTGGATATCAGAAAGAAAGCAAAAACAGAGAGAGGCACCTTACAGAATCAAGACTACCTTAAGGCGCTTGCCCTACACAATCAGATCAATCCAAACTTCATCTTCAACACACTCTCTATCATCGAAGACAACTACCACAAAGACATCAATAAAGGAGACTCTTCTCTCTCCTGTTTCAGCGATGCGTTACGCTATAACATTCTCACGATCGACAAAGTCGTTGTCCCCTTCAGTGATGAAGTAGATAACTTGATGCAGTTTGTCGATTTCCACAGCAAAAGAGAGAATTTCAACTTATCCGTCCTATTGAATATCGACACTTACGAATTCATGATTCCTCCGATTACGATTGTTCCCTTATTCAATCAATTCCTAGCACATACATTCCACGACATCAGCGAGGAAAAGAATCTGATAGAACTATCGACTGTAGAAAACAAAAATGAAATTGTAGTACAATTTATTGATCATAGAGGTGCCTATGATATCGATGCGGAGAACCAGCACCTCAAGGATCTTATCGAAAGAATTCACCTGACCGTAAAAGGAAAGGTAAAATTCAGCAAAGAAGACGATAATACCATCATCACTATCACCATACCGAAGCATCAGAAGGAGGAGATGAAAAATGAAAATCATAGCCGTAGATGACGAAATGGAGTCATTGAGCAACTTTTTGCTCCAGATTATCAATAAGAATCAGATCGAATATAAGTTCTTCTTGGAGAACCCGCTTGACGCCATCACATACTGCGAAAAGAATGTTGTCAATGCTGCCTTTTTGGATATCCGTATGCCAGTCATCAACGGTGTCGACCTCGCTGAGAGACTGATTCAGGTCAATCCGAACATCAAGATTGTATTCATCACCGGTTTCACCTATAACGAGGATGAAATCAGAGAAAGATTAGGAAACAATCTTTTAGGTTTCTGCTACAAGCCATTCGACTCCGAAAAGCTCAACGCCTATATCAGTTCTATCGCCTACCAGGATGACAGAAAGATTGAACTGATCTGTGCTGGTCCTTTTGACCTTTTCCTAAACGGAAGACGTATCAGTTTCAGTTCAACAAAAGCAAAGGAACTTCTCGCACTGTTGACTGCATATGAGGGTTCGACACTGACGATGAACGACGCTATCAGCCACCTTTGGCCAGATAGAGATGTAGAGCTTGCCAAGAAGTTATACCGCGATGCTGTATGGCGTCTTAGAAAGACACTGAAAGACAATGAGATCGGTGACCTTGTCATCTTTGAAAAAGCGAAGGCTTCTATATCCGTTTCCAATGTACACTGCGATTTCTGGGAATACACGTCAGGCAAAAACGAATCCTTTGACATCAATCAGTTTATGTTCAATTACCCTTGGAGAGACGAATTCATCAACATGATGAATGAAGCAAAACTGAAGTTCCAGTCTTCGTCTTTGTTCGATTAAAACCTGATTCATAGCAAAAAGATTGTCAACGTAAAAAGCGTAGCAATATGGCTACGCTTTTTACGTATAAATTATTCTTAACCTTTCATAAAAACTGTCAATTTCTGCAGTTATTACTCACGGAGGATTAATTATCATAGTGATTATAACGTCATTAAAAAGACCTATCAGCAATGATGCCAATAGGTCAAATTATCGTCTAATAGTAGAGAACCGAAACGTAGATATATCTGCTCATCTTATCCGTTCTGACTTTGGTGTCAATTTCAACATAGATTGTTTTACCTGTTGTCGGATTGTATGCAGATGCGACCATGGACTTTATTACGATCGGATTATCCATACCGTATATAGTTTCTGTGTAGGTATGTTGATAGGCGTAGTTCCATGTTCCGCCAAAGGAAGCATCCTCCTTGAACGCCTTCTCCGCGGATTCAAAGACGGCATCGTCATAAACTGGAGATGTCAAAGTCATTTTGTAGGTTCCATGTGTGTTACTGATCGTCGACTTCGGATATTCGTCACCGATATCGAAGAATGGTAAGACATATCCGTCAAAGTTGAATTTCATCTGTTCTTCGATGGAACTGCTCCAGGATGTAGCCTCACTTGCGACATACTTGGAATTGATGGAGATTGTCGTCTTGAGTGCACTCGTAGTCGGAACTATAGCAATCTGTATTACCTTATTGTTTCCAACATCCTTTTCCGCATAGAGGAGAGAACCATTGGCGTCATTGACAAGAGTGAGTTTGCAGGTGAATCCCTGACTTTCGAGGTCTGTCTTAGCCTGTATGATATATCCGTTATTGAAGACTTTTGTCTTTGTCGAATAGGAGGTACTCAAGGTAGCAAAATTATTCGGAGAAGTTACAGTATTGGTAACCGTCGTTGTGACACCGGTTCCGAAGAAGATATCTGGAGCTTCTACATCACCTAATACGGCATCCAGTTTTGCCTGATAGGTCGAAGAGAGTCCCCAGGAGTAATCCTCTGCCTTTGTGTCGGTCAAAGGAGCATCGAGGTAGTAGATGATACGAGGTGCCGCATAATCGGCAGTTCCTGCCTTTTCAATGATGAATCGAATCGTATAGCCATCATCGAATGTCTTTGTACCCATTAAGCAGGTTCCATATGTGTTGATTGATGTCTCTGTCGTGAATCCATCGGCTTCATAGACCTTCTTTGCTTCCACAAGGATTCTGTCATCATGGGTAGCATAACTCATTGCAGAAAGAGTAAGTTTTCCTGTCTTAGCTTCCGGTTTGACAGTCTTGCTTCCTAAATAGACAAAGGGCATCTGGTGTCCGTTGAGGGTTGAGGTCATAGCAGCAAGGGAAGCCTCATCCCACTCTGTCATCATCGTAGGATCATAGATAGCCTTATAACGGAGAACAAGCTGAACCTTGCTAGCGGATGTCTTAGAAAGGGTTGCCATGAGAAGATTTCCGCTTTCATCTGTTCCCTTGTAGATGACAATACCAGTGACATCACCGGTATCGTAGGAGTTCCAAGCCAGCTCTGTATCCGACTCCAAAGCTTCGATGAAGAAGTCCTGAATCTGATCATTCCAGTCACCGCCGGTGATCGTCACCGTTCCTGCATCCTCATTGCAGGCAATGGTAGGAGAAGAAGAGCCTGTGTAGAAATACGGAATAGAGAGTCCACCTAATGCCGACTTCATATCTGTAAGGTTGCTATCTCCCCATTCGCCATCGCTAGGAACATCGAACTTCTCACGATAGCTTAAATCGATGGAAATCTTCGAACTGAAAGAAAGCGCAGAGCTAGTCTGAAGGGTAACTGTACCATCATCATATTCCTTGGATGCGATAAGAATACGTCCGTATTTGTCTGTCGAATATTGTGTCGTCCAACCATCCGCATCTAATACATCCTTAAGATTAGAGACCATGGTCGGATTGAACTTATCGCCAATCAAAGTCAGTGTACGGCTGCTGGTTGTATATTTTCCGGAGATAGCTGAACCGATATAGCTGAACGGAAGCTGATGTCCGCCTAAATCCGAAATCATGAGAGCCTTTGTATTCTCATCCCAGTCTGTGACATCCGTCGGAACATCTAACTTACTCCATCTTGTGAAGACAAGGTTATTTGTCGTCGAGGTAGGAACGGAGACTCCAGTGACAGAAGCAGAAGGCTTTACAATGGCACAGACTGTGCAGCCATCTTCAAAGGTATGAAGAGCATAGACAGCATCTCCATTGGTGCAGGTTCCGCTATATGCTTCCCATCCCGCCGTTTCAAACTGAGACTTAGCCGATGTAAAGACATCCGTATTATAAGGACCACCCGTGATTGTAACCGTATCGGTTGTCACTTTGCTAGTCGGAGTCTTAGTTCCTAAATAAATATAGGGAAGATCATGATTATCCAAGGTAGCAAGATCAGTCTTGACATCCTGTTTCCAATCTGTGACCGTAGTAGGATCAAAGACCTCGGAATAGGTGACAATATAGTTGCAAATCGGTTCATCTGAACTATTGGTAGGTTTGACATTGACCGAAACCTTACAGCCATCGGAGAACACCTTCTCAAACACACAGCTCGTACGTCCATTGGAATCGATAGAGGTAGTAAGCGTATATCCGTCAAAGGCAGCGATAGCTGCATCTGTAACAGAGTCATCCCACTTCTTGCCTCGGATTGTCAAAGTGCGTGAACTAGAGGCCCAAGCCATATACAGATTGTTATCCGTTCCTAAATAAACATAAGGAAGAATATGACCGTCAAGATAATTGTCAAAGGTCTGCTTTACGGTATCGTTCCATTCACCAGCCGCTAAAGAGGCATCAAAAGGTTCATCATAAGTGATGGTGAAAAGGATATATCCGTACTTATCTTCGGATAAGACCGCAGAAAGATGCTTTTCGGAATTGGTGACAGTCAAGTCAGAGCTTTCCGCAGTGACTTCCGTAGCAAGCCAACCTAATCCTTCATACTGTTCTTTTACTTCCAATAGTTTCTTATTGTTAAGACTATTGGATCCATAAACGATGACTGTTCCCTTATTAGCATCCCACTTACCTTCTAACGCTTTACCCATGTTGAAATAAGGAAGAGTCTGTCCACCGAGATGTTCTACCATGATAGCGACAATCTCATCACCCCACTCCTCATCCAATGTAGGTCCTGATGATTCCGTAGTGGAATCCATAATATCGGAAGTGATCTCAGAATCGCTTTCCTTATCACTGGAAACAGGTGCCTCCGTAACCGGAGAACTCTCCGTTGCAGCAGTTGTCGAGGAACCGCTGGTATCCACCGGTTTCTCTGTCGCTGAATCCGTTGTTGCTCCGCAGCCTCCTAATACGAGTGCCAACAAAGCAGTAAGAATAATCTTGTTCTTTTTCATATCAATAACCTCCTAGTCGACTTAAATATTATTCATTAACCTTAAAAATTATAATAATTCTCTGATTGTTGGATAAATTATCAAAAACTAATGTTTATCTAGATTTTTTATTAAAACTTTAAATTTTCTCTTTGTTTTTCAACATTCATTCAAAGCAGAAAACCGATTGTAAGCGCTTGATAATTTTCGTTCTATGATTACGATTTTCAAGATTCACCATACAACTTTATCCTTTATTTAAGTTTGTTTTAAGATTACTATGATTCCTCAACCAAAAGAAAGGCCCTCC
Source organism: bacterium (assembly GCA_963621825.1). GTDB lineage: Bacteria > Bacillota_I > Bacilli_A > RFN20 > CAG-288 > Enterosoma. The sequence goes on along the minus strand of CAVFFP010000001.1, from coordinate 208,952 downwards.
GAAGAGGGCCGATCATACTAGTTGTAATAGACTTCCAAGACAGGAGCCTGAACACCGTAACCGTTTCTGGTGCCAGAGGTTTGACAATAGAGCTTCAAGGTGAAATGCTTTCCTGTTTCCGGTTCATCTGCAACAGCAACTAAGGTCTTTCCTTCGATAGAATCAGAGAAGGAGTAATCATAGACGACAGTCCAGCTTAAGTCCGTATCTGCTTTCAAAGCTGTCTCAGCAAGACTATAGATGCTTTCATTCCAGATACCACCGACCATCGTCATGCAATGATAGGATCTATCGAATGCAACATCCGGGGAATCCGTACCCATATAGAAGTAAGGAAGGATATGTCCGTTGAGATTTGTCTCCATGATGTTGGTAGCAGTCGGTGACCATGTTGTAGAGTCACCAGGCTCAAACGGATCCTGATAGGCGATGTACATCGTATCATAGGAGTAACCATATTTGATGGTGAGTATGACACTGGCACCATCGCTATAGGTGTAGTTAGCGACAAGCTTAGAACCTGCATAGTTCTGATCGCTGATTGCATAGTATGTGGTTGACCATCCAGCAGCCTCGAGAACATTTTTGGCGTTGAGAGTATAGTTCTCATTCCAGTTTCTAAGACTGGAAACCTGGAGATACTTCTTTCCGATAGCGGAATAGCTCTTCAAGGTAGAGGAAGGAGTGTTATCGCCCGTATAGAAGTAAGGAACAGCGTGGTCTTCACCCATATAGCTTGTCATCAGAGACTGAATGTCACTAGCCCAAGAAGTCACATCACTAGGATAGGTAGCAGCATCAGTGAAGCATGCCTTATAGGTTGCAGTTCCATCATAGCTATAGACCGCGATACGAATCAGTTTTCCATCGACTGTCTTATAGGCAGTGACCATATCTCCGTCATCCGACTGAGAGACACCATTGCTAAGCATATAGCCAGCCTCCGTAAAGGCAGTCTCCGCTAAGTCATAGATCTGGTCATCCCATGTCCCACCATAGATTTCCAGTTCACCGGCATAGAAGTCACCGGCATCCGGTTCTGTCGTAGCAAGATAGACATAAGGTAAGACTTCTCCGAAGTTTGCAGTCATAGTCGACTTGATGTCTTCACTCCATTCGCCATCTTCCGGAACAACAAAGGCTTTCAGATAAGTGATCTTGAGAACCGGTTTGCTCTTGGAGTTCTTGTAAAGAGCGACAGTGAGTTTGTTTCCGTCTTCATCGCTGGCTTCTCCATCGACACGGTCAATACCATCTTTGAATGTCCATGTGAAGTCTTCCATTGTCTCTAATGCGGTCTTTGCGGAGGTTAAGATGCTATCATTCCAAGAACCGCCCGTCAGTTCAATCGTATTGGAACTCTGCTTGAGAGAGACGGACTTTGTGCCAAGATAGATGAACGGAATGACATTTCCGCCAAGCTCAACTTCCATGGCCTCTTCAATGGTTGCACTCCATGCCGCCTCTTCACTTCCTTCCTCCGGAGGATTGAATCCTTCGACACAGGATAAGGTGAGCAAAGCGGATTTTGTACCATAGCTAGAATCCATTCTAGCCGTGATGACACAGCCATCCGACATTTTCTTGCTGGCATAGAATGTTCTTCCGTAAGAGTCATCGCTTCCGATAGCGATGCCATATCCGGCATCCTCGAAGGCTTTCTTCGCTCTGTCGATCATGACACCGTTGAACTTGTCACCGACAATCTGGAGAGATTCCGAATAGGTGTCATAAGAGACATCCAAGGTATCGGTTCCTAAATAGACAAACGGAATGTCTCCGCTATGTCCATCCAAGTATTTGTCCATCTTGGCTTTGACTGCCTCATCATCGCTGAAAGAGGTGGAGCCTTCCGGAACATTCAAAGGACTGTAATAGTAGACATCGAGTCTTGCCAAAGTGGAATTGCCGAATAAGACAGCAACGATAGTACAACCATCCGATAACTGAGAGGATGCAATCAATGCTTTCTGATTTCCGCTAGAATCCTTTTCATCAACCAAGGAATATCCCTCTGCAGAAAGTGTGGTTCTTGCAGAATCAAACATACGGGAATCAAAGGCGCCGCCAGTGATGGTCAGTTTATTCGTAGTCGGGTTCCAGTCGGAGGAGAGAGTATTGCTTCCTAAATAGATATAAGGGAGTTCATGATTATCGAAACTGCTCTGGAAACGAGAAGAGATAGAAGTCGGCCATGTTGCTCCATCCACCGGATTATAAGCCTCTTTGTAGAAGACGGAAAGATGCGGATAAGGAGCAGTATCAGAACCGGATTTATAAAGAGAGACAGAGACTTTGCAGCCATCATCAAAAGTGAGATCGCCACTGACAACAGTCCCGTAAACCTCAGAGGTCTTCTTGACGTTCTCAAAACTAGCAGCAGTCATACTGGCTACAGCCAAATCGAGTACGCTGTCGTCCCATTTTCCACCTTCAATTGCAAATGTCTTTGTTGAATTTGTCCATTCATAAGACGGTGCAGTCATACCGAGATAGATGAAAGGAAGAACATGTCCGCCTAAGTTTGACTGCATGGCGGAGAGTGTATCGCTATCCCAGCTATCGACGCTTGTCGCATCAAAGGGTTCATCATAGACTGCGGTCATTTTAGCATAGCCATATTCATCGCTAGTCAATTCCACCTTGAGATGTTTATCACTCTCTGTACCTGTGAAGGTAGTGGCTGTCTTATCGACAGTCCAGCCTTTTGCTTCAAAGGCTGTTAGAGCATCATCTAAATATTTCTTATCGAACTTTCCGCCAACAATGGTAAGGATACCATAGTCACCGATGCTTCTTTTCCAGGTGCCATCCACGGTTCTTCCTAAAGAGACATACGGAAGAATATTTCCGCCTAGATGCTTTGTCATCAATTCACTGATGTCATCTCCCCAGGCATCTGCATCCGTATCTGGTTCTATTCCTGTATCGCTGTCAGGATTCGGTTTAGCAGAAGAATCCGAAGTGACGTCGCTTGTAGAATCCGTAGATGTGGATTCCGATACTCTTCCCGTATCTGATGCCGAAGCCTTTTCTGATGTTGCGGATGATGTTCCTGTATCCGGAGTCGGTGTAGTCGACTCGGTTGAACCACAGGAGATCAAAGCCAAAGAAACAAGAGAAAGCAAAACTGATTTCCTAACATTTTTCATGTTTTTATCCTCCAAAAACAAAAAAGATTATAAGTTAAGAGATTTGAGAGACAATTTTTCTTAAAGAGTCTCTGCTTTTCTCTTTTTTGCTCTTTTTATGGAAATCGGACTCCTATATCCTTGTTATATAAATAGCCATTTGAACGAATTTGAGGAATTGATAGCCGATTCCTCACAAGCTTTCTTTAAAATGTAAGCGGTTAATCAAGTGTGATATGCATCTTTTTCTCTTTTGAGTTTTTTAGCATTTTAGGCTCATTTAAGCGAGAAAGAATAAAATTAGGCAACTTTTTCTTAAAAAAGGCTTAAAACTTTTTCCGAAATTTAAAACAGTCTTCAGAATTGTTAAGACATCCACCGAAAAATGTAACCGATTACATATATATTTTCATTTGTTTTTCTAAGAGATTTTATGACTTTTTAAGCATTTTTAAAGAAAAACTAAGTGTTTTTCAACTATTTTTAAGTTTTTTCAGTTTTCTTAAATCAGCATAACGGCATTTATAATTTTCCTCGTTCACCTTCACCACCCCTTTCGAACAACAATCGACAAACATAGGAGGATTTTGCTCTATGGATGAGAATTTCAAAAAATGCAAAGCCAAACTGATTCGAGAGTTCTATCTGAAAATATCCTTGATATCCTTAGCCATCGGACTGACTGTCTCTGGCTTGATCATTCTCTTCACCAGATTGTTCTCCCTCTCCTTCCCTTACTACATCAGCATTGCAATTGGTGTCGTTATCCTAATTGGTTCTTTCCTTGCTCTGGCATTCTTAAAGAAGCCGAATGATGAGAAGATAGCAGAAAGAATCGATTCTGACTTCAAGCTTCAGGAAAAAGTTACCAGCATGGTTGCCTTCCAGGATAAAAGCGGTCTGCTCTATGAAAAGCAAAGAGAAGACGCGAAGGAACAGCTCTCCAAGAAGGATGTCAAAAAGTTACCTGTGAAGTTAGCGATGATCAATATTCCTGCCCTTGTCTTCGGAGCTAGCTTATTCACAGCAAGCTTCTTCACTCCGAACGTCATTAAGAACGCGTCAAAGGACAACAAGCCGGATAAAGGCACAGTCAACGATAAGACAGAAGAGATCATCGATACCATTCATGACATCATCAATAATTCTGATGCCAGCGCTGCCTTCAAGGAAGAGCTGAATCAAATTCTGGAAGATCTTCTTGTCGAACTGCAAGATGATACCGATGTCCTCTCCAGAATGAAGAAAGTCATTATTGCAGAGGGGAAAGTCGATGCTGCTCTAGATAGAGCCAATTCCAAAGAAGAGATCGGTTCTGCCTTAGAGAATAGTACAATCGACCTTCTTGCAAAGCTAGGAACAGCAATCAAAAACGGAGACCAGGATGAAGTTTCCAATATCCTACAACAGTTAGAAAAGCACTTCGCTCCTCGCTCTGTCTATACCGGTGATACCTTATGCGATCATATTGAATCCATCGCTTCTGCTATCAAGACGGCAATCGATGAATCCTTAGAAGCAGAGACACCAGTCAAGAAAGAGGACGGATTATATCTTGCTTTGAATAATCTAAGCACTAGCTTATCTTCCATCAATAAGAATTTCAGCAAATACTTAAGCGGTGATACGGAAAACGGAATCACAGAAGACCAAGCCAAATCAGATTCTATTGAGGCGATTGAAGTCGCAATATCGGAAATCTGTTCCTGCTTACAGGCCCAACAGGAAAACAGTGATCTCGCTGATCAAGTGAAAGCTTATATGGAATCGCTGATCGATCCTACCAACAGCGGTGGCGGAGAGAGCGAGAACGGAGATCAGAAGACTAGCGGCACTGATGGGGAAGGCGAAAGCGGAAATAACCAAAATAACAGTGGCGATGGTCAAGGCGAGAAGAGTGACGGAGATGGTGATGGTGATAGCGGAGACAAAGATGACTCCGAACAGGATAGTGGCGGTGACTCCAGCGGTGACAGCGATAGCGGTGACGAGGGAGACAGCGAAGGAAAAGGTGATAGTGAAGGCAATGAGGGAGATTCCTCCGGCGGCGGATCCGGAAAAGGAGAAAGCGAAGGCGAAGGTTCCTCCAGCAGTGACGGAGCATCCGGCGGAAGCGGAAAGACCAACTACGGAAGCAGTGACACGGTCTATACCGATGACAATGGTTATTCCGAGTACGGTGATGTCATCGACGGATATCATAACGATGCCGTTGAGGATAATAAGGAAAACGGTAATGATGAGACCGGCGATCTCTTAGACGATTACTTCAACTCACTTTACGGAAACGATTCCGATAACAACAATCCATAATAGAAAGGTATAAAACAATGGAAAATCAAGAATTAATCACTGAATTCAGTGAATCAGTCAGAAAGATCAAGGAAGAGCTGCACAAGGATATTGTCGGTCAGGAAGAAGTCATCGACAATGTTGTCATCGCCGTCATCGCTGGCGGTAACGTCCTTCTCGAAGGTGTCCCTGGAACAGGTAAGACGCGTCTTGTCCGTTCCTTAGGTCAGACACTCAATCTTCCTTTCTCCCGTATTCAGTTCACACCAGACTTGATGCCGAATGATGTCACCGGTACGAACATCATCCGTAAAGATGAAAACGGAAACTTGGTCACTACCTTCCAGAAGGGACCTATCTTCGCTCAGATCATCTTAGCCGATGAAATCAACCGTGCCACTCCGAAGACTCAGGCCGCTATGCTTGAGGTTATGCAGGAACATAAGGTCACCGTATCCGGTGTCACCTATCCGATGGCTGAGCCGTTCTTCGTCTTAGCTACCGATAACCCGATTGAACAGGATGGTACCTATCCTCTTCCAGAAGCTCAGATGGACCGTTTCATGTTCAAAGTCGTCATGCAGTATCCTAGCGTCAACGAACTTGGCGACATCGTCAACATGACACAGGGCAACTTAAACGAAAATGCGACAAAGGTCGTCGACGGCGAAACCATTCTCCATATGAGAAAGCTCGCTCAGGATGTACCTTGCATCCCTCAGGTCCTCGAATATGCAATGGATCTTGTCCACAGCACTCACTCTGAATTGGATGACTGTGCTGATACTGCAAAGAAGTATATCCGTTACGGAGCTTCTCCTCGTGCCGCACAGGCTCTTATCACCGGTGCTAAGATCCGTGCTTTGATCCACGGAAACTACAATGTCTCCTATGACGATATCGATGCTCTTGCCTATCCTGTCTTAAGACACAGAATCAAAATCAATTACAATGCCATCAACGATAATCTTACTGTCGACAAAGTCATCGCTTTATTGACAAAAGAAATCAGAAAGAAAAAGTAAAAAATGAAACAAATGATCGACGAACAGTTTCTTCAGCAAATCGAACTTCTCTCTTTATCTCTTAAAGATAATGTCGCCGGTCTTTTCGGTGGAAACCATAAATCGAAGAAATATGGTTCCTCCTGCGAATTCGCCGATTATCGTGACTATATCGAAGGAGATGATGTAACGAAAATCGACTGGAACATCTATGGAAAATTCGAAAAGATGTATCTTAAGCTCTACCTAGATGAGAGACAGATGCAGACTAGAATTTACATCGATGGCTCCGCTTCGATGAAGTATTACGATAAAGGCGAATACGCGATACGTTTGGCAACTGCCTTCTCCTATCTCTCACTCAAGGAGATGGATAAGGTAAACATCTATCTCATCCAAGGAAATCAGGCTGTTCCCGTCTTAGAGAACATCATTGGAAAGGATGCTTTCCTGAACTCCATCAATAAGCTGAACAACATCAAGTTTGAAGGAGAGTCCTTTATCTCTGAAGCCATCATCCGTTCCATGGTTGGATACGGAGACGGAAAATCTATTCTGATTTCTGACTTCCTCACGGACAACAATTACACTGATGCCATCGATTACCTAAGAGGAAAGAAGAGAGATGTCCTCTGTCTTCAGCTTCTCGCTCAGGAAGAGATCAATCCGACCTACAGAGGAAAGCTGATTCTCCACGACAGTGAGAACGATAACAAGTTCTTCAAAGACAATGTTAACAGAGACGTCTTAAACGCCTATAAAAAAGCTTTGGAGTTCGTAACTCAGAAAGCTGAAAACTTCTGTCATTCCAGAGAAGCAGAGTATATGCTTCTTTCCACTGGAGATGACATGAAAGAGATTCTTTTAGACAAAATGATACAAAGGGGGATCATACAATGAGTTTTCTATATCCCTATGCATTTCTTATCCTTCTTGCTATTCCTGTCCTTATCATCATCTATCTCATCAAGAACAAATACAAGGAAGCTACCGCACCATCTACCTACTTATGGGAACTTAGCAAAAAGTTCTTAAAGAAGAGAAGCCCGTTACATACCTTCGAACATCTCATCGCATTGATCCTTCAGTGCGTTACAATTGCTGCACTGAGCATCTGTCTAGCCCATCCGGTGATCACTACACAAGGAAAGAGTGACAATATCTTATTCATCTTGGACGGATCTGCTTCCATGAATATGGAAGAGAATGGGGAAACCTGCTTTGACAAAGCAAAGAAAGAAATCAACAGAATTGCAGATGAAAGCACGAATGGTTCCTCTTTTTCTTTGGTCTATAGTGGAAAAGAAAGCCGTGTTGTCTTCCAGAATGTCACAAACAAAAATCAACTGTCTCTCTATCTGGATTCTCTGAAAGCCGAATACCTTCAGAACACATTAGGTGACTCTCTGAAAAAAGCACAGGAAGTCATTGAAGCCAACAACATCAACCTTTGCTACCTTCTCACGGACAAACAGGTAGAAGACCTCAACAACATCAATCTTATCGACTGCAGCGTGAGTGCGGATAACTATTCTCTCTCCGACCTGAAGTATACAACAGACGGAAATGCAATCACGATCTCCGTCTCCGTCTTATCTCATACAAGCGATAAGAATCTCAATGTCCATTTTTATATCAATGATGACTATATTGGAGAAAAGAAGTATTCCGTCAAAGCCACTGAGCCTAGCACATTCTCGATTGACTATAAGGATGTAGCAGGAAAATATTCTGAGATTTCCTCTGTAAAAGCTGAAATCATGAACGAGGATTCCCTTTTAGAAGATAACAGCATCGTCGTATACAACAACAGCGATACTGCAATCACCAAAGTCCTCTTAGTCTCCGATGAACCGTTCTATCTGAAATCGATTTTAGGAGCTATCAATCGTACAACAGATTACAAGAACACAGTGACTGTCGTCGGAACCAATAACTACAATCCTCTTATCGACTATGACCTCTATATCTTCGATTCTTTCACTCCTACTACCCTTCCTAGTGTCGGTTCTGTCTTCTTCTTCAACTCTTCCACTACCTTAGAAGGCACTGGATTCATTGCCCAGCGCTCTATCGAGGAAGAGGAAGGTGTTCATCTCAGTTATACAGACAATACCTCCTCCTTACTCTATAAGAGTCTTACCGAAGATATCGCTCATAACGATATCTCCGTCAAAAAGTATGTCCGTTATTCTCTGAGCAGTGATTTTACTACAATCCTTAGCTATAACAATCTGCCTTTTGTCTTTGCAGGCAAAACCGAAAATCAGCAGAGAGAAGTTGTCTTCTCTTTCGATCTTCATGATTCTGATCTTCCGATGCAGTATGACTTTATCATTCTGATGAGAAATGCGGTCGCTTACGCTAATCCTAGAATTCTCACTAACTATGCTTATGAGATCGGAGAGGATGTCATCCTCTCTCTTTCCAACAACATGGAGAGTGTCTCGATTACTACACCTAGCGGAAAAACAGAACCCTATTCCATCAACAACAAAGACTATCTGACCTACAATATCGACCAGATTGGAAGTTATAAGATCACGATCACCTATCAGGACGGAAGTGAAAAAGAGATTTCTCTTTTCTCCCGTTATCCGGAAGAGGAAAGCATTCCGCATAACCAAGACACGGAAAAGCTTTCTCTTAACATCGATACGACAACAAAGAAAGGAAGCAAAGTCTTTGACAATCTGCTCCCTATCATCATCTGTGCCGCCGTCTTTTTCTTAGCAGATTGGGGGGTCTACGCATATGAGCAATATTAAAATCTCCTATCCTTATCTCCTCTATATTTCTATCCCTTTGGTCGTACTGTCTCTTGTCATCTTCTTCCTCATTCCGAAACAGAAGAGAAAGAGAATCAACAACATCCTCTCTTTGTCTCTTCATATCGTTCTCTCGTTCACTCTCTCCTTAGCATTCAGCGATATACAGGTCGTCAGAAACAACCACAATACAGAAATGTATATCCTTGTCGACTGCTCCGATTCCGAAAAAGGAAATATCGAGAAGATAGATGGGACCGTAAAAAGCATCTACGATAAATCCTCTTCCGCTAACACCGGAGTTGTCTGCTTCGGTGAAAACAGCTTTGTCCTTGTAAAACCAGGGCAGAAACTGAAAAGCGTATCCGAAGCATACGATGAAAAGAAGCATCCCGATTTCGTAAGAAGCGCAAGCGATATCTCCTCTGCTCTCAACTATACAAAAAATCTCTATTCCTCTGACAGCATCAAAAAGATGGTCTTAGTCAGCGATGGTGTCGAAACTGACAACTCCGCCATGGATACGATCTCTTCCCTGTTAAGTGAAAACATCTCACTCGATGCCGTCTATTTAGAAGATACTCTCACAGATGAAGTCAGCATCAAGAGTATCGACTATATCGATCATTGCTTCACCAATCGTGAGCAGACAGTCAAAGTAATGATTCAGTCTACAGGTGAAAAGGCTGCAAAGATTGATCTTACAAGTGGCGGAGAACTTAAAGAAGAAAAGGAAACCACTTTGGCGCTCGGTCTTAACATCGTTACCTTCTATGTCACCAGCGATAAAGCAGGCTCTATCGACTATACGATTGAAGTAAAGCCGGAAAGTGATACCTTCAGTGAGAATAACACAGTTCACTTCACTCAGGATTATACGGATGACTTCAAAGTCCTCTTCATCGGAAACACCTCCGATGATTTATCCGCTTTCCAGGAAGTCAGCGGATATAGCGACAACACCAAGATCACTTCTTATGTGGATACCGCAAACGTTCCATACAAATTAGCAGACCTTCTTAAATATGATGAGATTGTCTTAGACAACATCAACATCTTATCTCTGAACCATTACAAAGACTTCTCCGTCAATTTAAACACAGCTGTCTCTGTCTATGGTAAGAGCTTGTTGACTTATGGTGCCACCTATACCAGCGGAACCGCTGAAGGCATCAACGACTACAATGACATGCTTCCTGTTCAGTATGAATCCGATGACGCAAAAGCGCTTGTCCTTCTTATTGACTGCTCGGGTTCTATGCAATCGGATGACCGACTTGAAATTGCAAAGAAAGGTGCCATCAAATGTCTTGATGTCCTCTCCGACAAAGACTTTGTTTCTATCATCTCCTTCTCGGATAGTGTCACCATTCATCAGCCGATGACATCCATCAAGAACAAGACAACCATCATCAAGGCTATCAACAGCATCACACTCGGTGGAGGCACAAAATTAGGTTCCGGTTTAAGGCAGGCTCAGGAACAGGTCTATAATTCCAACTGTGAATACAAAAACGTCATCACTCTGACAGACGGTCTTCCGAGCGAATCCGATGATGAACTGAAGAGAATCGTCCGCAATATGGCAAACGACAACATCATCTGTTCCTTCATCAACATCTCCAGCGATGCGGGAAAGAGTATCTTGACGACACTGAGCACAATCGGTAACGGAAACTATTACTTCTGCCGTACTGCATCCGGATTGATTGACGTCATGCTCTCTTCTGTCTCCGGTGAAATCGGAAACACAGAGATCGTAGAAGAAGCTCAGATTCAGTACCGTATTTCTGACGATCCCGTTCTGACCAACGTCAAGACACTACCCGATCTTCAGGGTTACAACTATTGTCGTGTCAAAGGCGGTTCTACTACCGTACTCACTCTCCAGTACATCAAGAAAGATGAGAGCGGAAATACGACCGGTGTCGCTACTATTCCGCTTTACGCCTATTGGACATTCGGAAAAGGAAAGGTTGCCTCTTTCACTAGCAACCTGACAACCGACTGGACAAAAGATTTCCGTGCTTCTACAGCAGGTAAGACCTTCTTACAGAACTCCATCCATCAGACGCTACCAGAAAGAAGCATTTCCACCGTTATGGATATGACCTGCACACCGAACGGAACATCGATGTCTCTCTCCGTCCTTGTCAATGATGAAGAGAAAGAAGGAACAATCCATATCAAAGCCGTTGATCCAAGTGGTAAAACAACAGAGGCTGACCTTATCTATGACTCTAAGAATAAGACATACAATGCCAATCTTCCTGTCACAGAAAAGGGAAAGTACAGCATTGAAGCCACCTATTCTGAAAAGGATGATAGCGGAAACTATCAGGTCATCGAGACAGATACCTTCTCCTTCTATTATGACTATTCCAAAGAGTACGACCTTCTTCCGAATACTGGTGACAATGTTCTTCTAAACGAGATGACAAAAGCATCGGATGGAACCCTATACGCAAACGGCGATGAATACGAGTATAAAATCAGCGACAACGAACTGAATCAATACAGCTATTATTCCACTATGATGATCTTCTTCCTCGTCTCTGTTATCATCTATTTAGTCGATATATTCATCCGTAAATCAACATTCAAGAAAAAGAACAAAGTTGTTCTTCCTGAATAAACCGATAATTTAAACGATTGATAAGGAGTATTACATGATTGTAGTACTCCTTTTTCTATACTTTCATCTTGTTTTTTAGTCATTCCAACTCTGGAAAATGTGCATTTTTAACAGTTTTCGACTTGGAAAAATGTGCATTTTCGACCTATTTTGACTTGGAAAATGTGCATTACGACTCTATAATGATATTGCGAGGTATGACATGTTCTACAGAAAAATACAAAAAAGAATCGAAACAAACCTAAAAGACAAAGACGCGAAGATCCTAGTGATCGATGGCGCTAGGCAGGTCGGAAAATCCTTCATTGTCCGCTATGTTGCACAATCTCTTTTCCCACATTATATCGAAATCAATCTAAAAGATGATTTCGATGGAGACAGGCTCTTTGAATCCGTCAATAACATCACTGATTTTTATCTTCAGGTCACTGCACTATACGGTGATAGAATCGGTTCAGTAGATGACACGATTATCTTCTTAGATGAGATTCAGTCTTATCCTAAAATTCTTTCTCTTTTGAAGGCTTTAAAACAGGACAATAGATTCCGATATATCTGCAGCGGTTCCTTATTAGGTGTAACACTAAAACATACATTCATACCCATGGGAAGTATTGAAGAAGTGAAGATGTATCCTCTAGACTTCGAAGAATTCTTATACGCGAATGGGGTTAAAAACGAGGTGATCGATTACCTAAGAGACTGCTTCCTTAATCAGAAACCTATAGCAGACGGAATTCATAAGACCATGCTTCGTTACTTCCGTGATTACTTGATTTCTGGTGGTCTTCCTGATGCCATCAAGGAGTATGTGACAAACAGAAACGTGGCCGCAACAAGAGAGTTGCAAAGTGCGACTTTGACATACTATAAAGATGATGCCAGTAAATACGATGCTGAGCATTCCTTAAAAATCAGAAGAATTTATGATTCCTTGACCTCTTACATGGAAAACAAGGTCAAGCGAATACAGTTCAACAAGATTGAACCGGAAAACAAGAACAGAAGAAAGCACTATGAGGATGAGTTCGATTATCTTATCTGTTCTGGTTGTGCACTGGATGTAAAAGCAGCCTCGGATCCACGTTTTCCACTTGAAGAATCCTCTACAAAGAATCTGATCAAGCTTTATTACAATGATGTCGGAATCCTTTCAAACATATTGTACAAGAATGCCATCAATAACATTCTGTCCTTCGATAGTAACGCAAATCTAGGTTCCTTATATGAAACTGCTGCCGCCATGGAATTGAAAGCACACGGACATTCGCTCTACTACTTTGACAGCAAGAAAGTCGGAGAAGTCGATTTCGTCATAAATGATTACGAGAGTCAGAACATTCTGCCCATAGAAATCAAATCCGGAAAGAATCTGAACAATTACCATGCTATTCCTAAACTCCTGGATCCAAACGGAAATTACAAATTACCCAAAGGTTATGTCTTCGGTAACGCAAATACAACAATCAATGATAACGGATTGATTTCTATGCCGATTTACTTGATCATGTTTCTTTGATATTTACTTGATTTGTATCTAAAACGGATGGCAATCGCCATCCATTTTAGATGAACAAAATCACTCTTACCCTGTAATTAGAAGCTAAGCGTTATTCCGTTTCCGATAATAGAATGCAATCACATCATATAGATTGCTGTGTTCTGCAGTACGGAAAAGGTTTACGGTGATATCGATAAACTCCTCTTTATCTTTCCTCTTCCGATTATAGTAAAGAATATATAGCCAAAGAGAGACAAGATAGTACAGTCCGATAGCATTATCCTGATAATTTGTCTTTTCTGAAACATACGGAAAGCGAATATAGAGGAAATGATTCAAAAGGATATTTGTCAGATAACAGTCCAGCTTTGGATAAATCTTCTTCAATTCCTCATATATAAGAGACAAAGGTTTCTCTTTTTCCTTAGTGAAGGATAGACAATCTGAGATGCTAAATGACTTCCGATAGGAGTGACAGATATCCTTTAACAGTGCATAATCAAATTCGACTCTAGGCTGTCCAAGGTAATCACAAATTTGATCAACACGGCTGAATATATTGTCTTTTCCTTCTTTCATAATGGAAAAGCATTTATTATTTTTATCTAAATAGTCTTTTGGAAATATATTCTTTTCTTCATCATCAAATGCAAAAGACAACTCCATTTCATCAAATGAGAATGTGTAATTATCTTCCGTTAGTTTTTCTAGCACCGCTTCACAACTGTTGGATATCGAGCAGCAAGGAGACGGGTATCGATGCGGAGCTCGCGGATAATACCGACAGACAGAAGCAATATTCTCTTCTCCGCATTCTACCTGAAGTCCGCAGTATCCGTTTTTCAAACGCAACGGACACTGCCCTTGATAATCGAAGTTGATCCTCGCATATCGATCTATAGTAGGATTAGGAAGAATTCCTACATAAGTTTCTATCTTCTCTTTCAGATAGGAAGAGCAGTTTTCATCTAACAGCTTAAAGTATTCGTTCTGCGTGAGTGTGACATTCCATCCCTGGCAGCAGCACGTTCTGCACGCTTTGCCTTTGCAGTGAAACGACTTGTAATAATCCGGCACTTTAAATTTATCTTGAAACATAGTTCATGAGTTTTCACTCGAAAATTATAGTCAAGGCAAATGGATGTGTATACCATTTTTCGTTCTTATTTATTCAGAAGATCAGAGTGCAGAATGAAATCCGCTGTTGAAATATTAGTAGCAATCGGAACATCATACAAAGCCGCAATTCTAAGCAAGGCTTTGACATCCGGATCATGAGGCTGTGCCTGTAATGGATCCCAGAAGAAGATGACAATATCGATCTCTTTTTCTGCTACTTTGGCTCCTACTTCCAAGTCGCCTCCTAAAGGTCCGGAAAGATAACCTTTGACACTCAGATTCGTTGCTTCTGATACCATCTTGGCAGTCGTGCCTGTTCCACAGAGGTTAAACTGAGAAAGTCTTTCCTTGTTCTCACATGCCCAACGGATCATATCCTTCTTCTTGTTATCGTGTGCGATAAGTGCGATAGTCTTCATACGTGTCCCCTTTCGTTTCATCTTTATTCATTATAATGCATTCTTTCTCTTTTCCGATAAGGCATTTATAAAAGGATAAGACTTACGCTTCTATTTGCTTTTCCTCTCACCTATATTAAAATATTCAACGACCGAGGTATTGATATGAGAATTGCTATTTTTGGTGCTGGATCATTAGGCACAGTATTAGGAGCCTATCTTACAAAGAGCGGAGTCGAGGTCGATCTTTTCTCCCACAACAAGAATCATGTGGAAGGATTGAGGAAGAACGGGGCACATATCGTAGGAAAAGTAGATTTCACTGTTCCAGTGAAGGCATATTATCCCGAGGAGATGGAAGGAAAATATGATCTTATCTTCTTGATGACAAAACAGTTAGATAACAAGAACGTTGTCACTTTCCTGAAAGACCATCTTTCTGAAGACGGCGATATCTGCACCATGCAGAACGGATTGCCTGAAGTCGGAATCAGTGAAATCATCTCTGAGGATCATACGATGGGTTCTGCGGTTGCCTGGGGTGCCACTTTAAAAGGAGATGGTGTCTCTGAACTCACTAGTGAACCAGACAGTATGTCCTTCTCATTAGGAAGACTGAACGGAAAAGAAGATGAAAGACTTCTTAGAGCTAAAGACGTCTTAGAGAAGATGTGTCCCGTACAGTTAGAGAAAAACTTTATCGGTATGAGATTCTCTAAGCTTCTCATCAATGCTGCTTTCTCTGGCATGTCTGCTGTCTGTGGCTCTACATTCGGGGAAGTCAGCAAAAGAAAGGATTCCCGTATCTGTGTCCAAAAGATCATCAAAGAGTGCATCGATGTCTGTGACAAAGCCGGAATCAAGATTGAACCGATTCAGGGAAAAGATGTCGTCAAGCTCCTCGATTATCATAATGCATTCAAAAAGAAAATCTCTTTCACACTGATTCCACTTTGCATCAAGAAACATGCCGCTTTGAAAGCGAGCATGCTCCAGGATCTTGAGCACGGAAAAAAGACAGAGGTCGATAGCATCAACGGAAGCGTTGTTCTCTACGGAAAGAAAAACAACTTCCCTACTCCTTATAATGAAGCAGTAGTCCGCATCATCCACGAGATTGAAGAAGGAAAGAGAAAATCTTCCTTCGATAACCTGAAAGCCTTCCAAAATTAACCATATTACGCCGTTATCCTTTTGACGTAATATCCATAAAACAAAGGATACGTATCATGGAAAAAGAAACAAATACAGAGAAACTTCTCCAGAATATCGATGAAACAACGCCTTCCCAGGATGAAGAACTCGCCTTCATCGCCTATCAGGAGAATGTCACCCGATCAAAAGAGGAAAAGAGGACACGATGGATACTGATTGCTCTATCCGTTGCCATATATCTTTTAGGTCTTGGACTTTTTGCAGTCATCGTAGAGACTGTCTATAACATCAACAATATCGCCGGCCTAGTAACAGGCGGAATCCTTGTCGTATTATATACAATCTGCTTTGTCGTTGTCATCGTCTCCATCTTCTCCAAACACTCCTTCGATCTGGAATTCAAGAAGAGAAACACAGGCCACTTCTCAGAAAGAGCCAATAACAAAGTGAGATGGGAGATGGCAAAGAACATACAAGAGCAGTCCGTTGTCCTAAGCTATGTCGAGAACAGTGAAAAGAAAGAATTCCTCAGCAAATCAGAAGCGGAAAAAGTAGACGCATTCACATCCATTCACCAACTGTTGGAGAAATATCCGAATCATATCCCAGGAAGCACAAATCCGGATTCACAGAAGCTTGCGGAGTTCTTATCCATCTCCATGAGAAAGGATGGTGTCATCTACAAAAAAGCAAAGAAGCTCATCTTAAGAAGAGCGGTATCCACAGGATGTCTGACTGCACTTTCCCAGAATGCAATTGTCGATGCCAGTGTTGTCGCCATCAAGAACGTTCAATTGATCAAGGATTTGATCTGGTTATACGGTTTCCGTCCTACCAATGCAGAGATGACAAAAATCCTATCCCGCGTTGTTCGAAATGTCTGCATCGCAATCGGATTCAATTCCATGCCAAAAAGCACAACATGGGCTAGCAAAGTATTCAATAAAGATTCGTCTAATTTTCTGATTCAGCTGCTGGGTCAGGCTATCGATATGGGAGCTCAGTTCTTAGGTAACGGTGCGATGACTTACTTAGTAGGCAAGTATACGGTCAACGCTTTGCTGAGCCAATATAGAATCCAAGATCTGTATCGTCTGAAGGATCTTAAGAGTTATGAGATAGAGATGACCTCTTCCACCATTCACGAAATCAATGTCGAAATAGAGACAGAGGTAAAAAAACTAGACAACAAGCCGGAAGTGATCACAGAGAAGAAAGAAGCCTTACCGACAACAGAAGAAACTGAAAAGAAGAGATGGAAGTTTTCCATCTTCAAAAAGAGAAAAGAAGGCATTGAAAAAGACAAACATTAGACTATAATGATATCGTGATTCAGGGAAAGGTGAAATTCCTTCTCGGCGGTATACCCCGCTAGAAGCTTCGGCTTCATGATTCGGTGAAACTCCGGAGGCGACAGTAAAGGCTGGATAGAAGAATCAAAATGATTTCTTTTGAGTATTTTATCATCCCTGAGATTTTATCTTAGGGATTTTTTGTTCCCGGAAAGGTGTAATTATGAGAAGAAGCGGAAGTGAAATACTTACTAGAATGACGACGATTGCCTTACTCTCAGCTTTAGGATTTGTGTTGATGTCCTTTGCCCGTTTTCCCTATCCGTTAGCTCCATGGCTGATGATTGAAGTATCGGATGTTGTTGTCCTTGTCGCCTACGCGCTTTATGGATTTACAGGCGGTATTGCCGTATCCATACTGAAAACAGGATTAGATATGCTCATCTATGGTCTTACCGGCGTATATGGCATTGGAAACATCACTGCATTACTTACTTCATTGATGTTTGTTCTTGCCTTATTCATCACCTCTCATCTGCTGAAATGGTTCAAGAAGGGTGTCGGATTTAGAATCTTATCCTATTTTGTAATCACTCTGTTTGTTGCTGTTATTCTGACTCTTGGAAACGAACTCTTTATCACTCCTACTTATTTAAGCGGTAAATTCACCACCTGTTTCGACAGCGAATCCGTCAAAATGGTTGTAGATGGTTTCAATGGAATGGGAATCAACGGAAGCTCCTACTTCTGGCTTATCGCTCTTGTCTATTTCCCGTTCAATCTCTTAAAGGGTGCATTGGTGACTGCACTTTATGAGATTCTCTTCAACAGGCTGATTTTCGTCTTTATGAGCCGTTCACCGAAGATGAAGAAATATTTTGTCGGCTCCATCTTCAAGAAGGAAAAGCAAGACGAAGAAAACAGAGAAAACTAAGAAAGAGGACAGGCGCATCAAGTGCCTGTTTTTCGTTTTATGTGTTTTCAAAAAATTATAATTTTGTTTACTTTTCTCTAACGAAAGCGCTTTCCGTGCGATACAATATAGTTATCAATCACTTCACATAGCGGTGAAGAAAGAGAAAGGAGCATTTAGACATGACGTCGATTTTCAAAGATCAGGAGCCTATGACTTTGGAAGAAGAAAACAATCTCATCGACAAGAATCTCGTAGATTTCGTCTATAACGCCGCCTATTTGGAAGGTGTCAGAACTTCCTTCGTTGAAGCAAGAGCATTCATCCTAGAAGGAACGGAACCTTCCGGACCTAGACCGACCGGTCTGAAGAAACTGAAGAATCTGAAAACCGCTTATCTCCGTTTGAAAGAAGAAGACATGTTAGAAGAGCCGACCGACTTAAGCACCTTATGTGAACTCAACCGTATCGTCAACGGAAGAGGAGTCAGCACAGAGCCGGGCCGTGTCAGAAGAAACGTCGTCACCATCTCCGGAACAGACTATGTCCCTGAGATTCCAGATCCCTACATCGTCAACAACACCATCCGCGATATTGTCGAACAGAACAAGACCTTCATCGAAAGAGGACTTGACCTGTACTGCTACCTGATGAGAACTCAGGTATTCCTAGACGGCAACAAGAGAAGTGCTAACCTATTATGCAATCAGTTTCTTTTAAGACATGGTCAGGGCATCTTCTCTATCCGACCGGAAAGAAATGACGAATTCTTAAAGAAACTAGTCGCCTATTACGAGTCTGGTGATCCTACCGATTTGAAGATCTACATCTACGAAAACTGCTTCTATACCGATCCTACCCATCCTTACATCAGCGATTAAAGAATGAGGTGATAGTCACTTGGCTATCACCTTTTTGAGAGAAGATATTATTAACTATGTTTTATAGATACGGGGGTAATATTTATGAAGAAGAGATACTGGCTTATACCACTAATAGCAGGGGGAGTGATCCTTGTCGCTTTAGCTGCGGTTCCTCTATCCATGCTTTTGCAGATCAAAAATAATCAGAAGGAACTGAAGAAGTCTTTTACCTTACGTGAATTAGAAGAGATCAAAGAGAATTCCTTTATATCCCTCAACGATGTAAAGTATCCTGAAACGAAAATAAAAGATATCACCATCGATGAGGATTATAAAAAGAGCATCCTCGATTTTACCTATCTCTTCACATCCAATATGGATAACTTCTCCTATTCCCCTCTGAATCTGTATTTTGCTTATGATACCCTCTCCTGGGGAAGTGATGACGCTGCACTTACCAATAAATGGAACAATGTTCTCGGTCTAAACAGGGAGAAGAGAGACAGCGGTCTTAAAGATTTATACAAAGCCGATTTCTACCTGAATGACAGCGGAACACTTCAGATGTATCAAGGGCTTTTCCTCAATAAGAACTATACTGCAAACACTGCAATCATATCTAAACTGACAGAGAGATACTGTGAAGCATATTCCGTCGATTTCCAATCTGATGAAGGCACATCGAGAATGCTGAACTGGATTGATGAAAAACTCGACGAAAAGAATTTCGTCAACATGTCTGATTTAGAGATCAGCGATGAAACGATGGCATATCAGTTCAATACACTATACTTCCGCTCTAAATGGTCAACGAAATACATGAAGGGCAATACGAAAGACGATATCTTCTACAATAGTGATGGTGAATCCAATAAGGTTCCGTTTATGAACCATTCCATCAACACCTATGTATACGAGTACGACACCTATTACTCCTTCTATGACCACTATAAAAACGGAGAAAGCGTTCAATATCTCATCGCAAAAGATGATAACGCGGATATTTCGGATTTAGTTAAAGGAACCAACTTCTACAAAGAAACAAAAGAGGCAAAAGAATCCATCGTGGAGCTCTCCATGCCGAAATTCACTGATCAGGGAACGACGGATTTCATCCCTACACTGAAAAAGGTAGGATTAGAAGATGTTGTCAATCCTGATGTCCCAGCACTGAACAACATGTTCTCTTCTTTAAGCGAAGACAAAAATGTCTACCTTGCTATGTCAAAACAGAAAAACAAAGTAACCTTCGATGAGGATGGAACCATCGTAAAATCTCTTGCCTGGCAGACCTACGGAAGTAAGTCTTCCGCTCCTATGGAATATTTAGAGTATTATAATTTCAAACTGAATCATCCGTTTATCTATACGATCTACGATAGAAACGGACTTCCGATTTATACAAGCAAAATCAATAAGATCTAGTTTACCAAATCAGATTCTCAATACCAGGGAAATCGATAAACGGATTTCGATTGCCTTGAATTCCATATGCTGCCTCATTTCGATTGATTTCTTTTTCGGATACCGGATCTTCCTCAGACCACTTCTTATAAGTGCTGATTGCCCACTGGGATAAAGAAGGATACGTATTCTGACTAAAGCTGGCATAGCTTTTGAATCCGGACATTTTATCCTGATAGCATGTGACAAAATAGAAATAAGTTCTTGCAAAGTCGCCCTTATACTCATCTGCCGGTTCACAGACTTTACCGGAAATCGTTGAGATACTCGGTGTTCCTACTTTGGTATGATTCGACGATTCGAAATTTACACTAGATACTTCCGCATGCGGATAGTTGCTTCTTCTGTTGTTGACATAACCATCAGTAGGATAGACATGGAAAATATCACAGACCATCGGACTCTGCTTATTGAAAACAGACTGAGGGATGGAGTGTTCTCTGTTATACATATCTCCCTCTTTCTTATAGTTTCCATTATTGTCAGAAGGACTGTATTTCACATTGGAATACATATCCCAGATTGTTCCATCTTCTCTAAGGTCAGTTTTCAAATATGCCTCATAAAGATTCCCGTATCCGATAGCGGTATGTTTATTGATGATGTTAAACAAGTTTGTTTTCAAATCTGCATTCCTAAGTGTCAGATCCAAAGAAGACTTGTAATAGGTTGGAATCGTCCAATTGTATTCGTTGCCATCAGGATCTTTTTCTGTATCTGTCGAAACAGATTCTTTTTCTGAATCCGATGTGACTTCGGACTGTTTTTCCGATGAGATAGGTTCCGTGAAAACAGATTCTTTCTCACTACTGATAGACTCTTCGTTTGATGTCTTCTTCTCCGTCTCTTCTGATTTGCTTTCAGTGGAAAGAGGTTCAGTTTTATTAGAGACCGAATCACTCCTATTCTCCTGATAGCAGCCAACAAGCAATGTGGATACAATAAGTATCAAAGATTTTAATTTATAGTGTTTCATATTGTGATTGTATCACAAGAATAGGAAAGGATACACATCAAATCATCATTCCTTCTTCCTTCCGATAGGGATTGCGTTTATAATGTTTAAGAAATTGAGGTACCATTATGGCTAGAATCATTCTTGTCGGCGGCGGCTCGTCATCCGGAAAATCATTCGTTACAACAAACGTCATCAAAAATGTTGGTGTTGAAAACATCACCAGAATCACAATCGATGACTACTATAAAGATCAGACTGGCGTTCCTATGGAGGAGCGTGTCAAAGTGAATTACGATCATCCTAAGGCATTTGACTGGAAACTGATGAGATCTCAGATCAGAGATTTGAAAAATGATATTGCAATAGATAAACCTATCTATGATTTCACAATCCATAACAGAAGCGATAAATGTGAGCATATCGTTCCGAAGAAAATCATTGTCGTAGAAGGAATCATGGCTCTTGTCGATAGACAGCTTAGAGAGCTTGGCGATATGAGAGTATTCATCACAGCGACTCCTGAAGTCAGATTCCTCAGACGTTTCATCCGTGACCATACTGAACGTATGAGAAGCTACGAAAACATCGTCAACCAGTACATCAAGACAGTCGCACCGATGTACGAGGAAATCATTGCGCCTAGTGCCAACTACGCTGACCTTATCGTCAACAATGACGGCATTGCAAACCTTGCCATCGATGTTCTTACCTGTGTTTTCAAAGAAGAACTCGATAAAGCGACAGATGGCAAACCGCATCCTAGAGAATCCACAAACGAATTCAGTGAAGATATCTTAAGCAAAGTCTTCCAGGACGCTACGAAAATCTAAAAATCAAATAGTTTTTTCATCAGATTCGTGATTAATAGTTGACTATAGTTGCATTCTAAGGTAAAATATTTACCGCTTGAAAAACAAGCGGTAAACTTTTTGGGGCTGTAGCTCAACTGGGAGAGCGCCTCCATGGCATGGAGGAGGTCGCGAGTTCGATCCTCGTCAGCTCCACCAAAAGGTAAGGAGACGAACACCAGTATTATAGGAATATACTATGTACCTGGTCACTTCGTTGTAAGGGCACAAATGAGTGTCCATAATAGAAAGAAGAAAGAGTAGCGAAAGCTACTTTTTTTCATTGAAGTAATTGATTTAAAAATTTGTACTAAAGACAATTGAAATGTACAACTAAAGATGAAATATATATTGCCAAAATGAAATTTTATGTTGCCAAATTTGGCAATATAAAATACCTGACTTTTGGAGTTGACCATTAAATCTACTACTCGTTTGAGGCTTTAAAAACTTTTTTAGGCTCGAAAAATGATGCAATCTCATTCTTTGTGAGCCTTTTCTTGAGCAATGGAATATTTGCCACCTCATTTATCTTCTCGCTGATTTTCGCATCGTCTCTTTTGAGGATATTCAGATATTCATCATTGCCGATGGATATCGCTCTTGCCTTTTTCATATAGCTGATTATCTCCTCTGCCGAGAACATCTTGTCAAACACTTTCTTTTCCAGCAAACGCACAAGCAGAATGGCTGTATAACAGGATGTACTGCACCCCAAAAGTCAGACCGAGGAATTGGAAAGACGTGATGAGGTTCACTTCAGTTGTCCAACCTATTTATTTTTCAGTTTTTTCAGCAGTCCTTTCTTTGAGTATATAATGTTATCATTAATTTTAGAAATATAATATTACAAGGTTTTAGTTCGAAAATAATTCGCCAATATTTCGCCAGTCTATAGATTTATTTCGCCAAAAATGCAATAATCCATCATATAGGAACATTTATATGATTGAGGACGAAAAAGAGAATTTAAGAAAACTACTGGTGAATTAAATGTATCTCTTTTATAAATTCAACTTTTATTTTTTTGAAAAATCCGTGTGAGTTGGCACTTTGTTGGCAAATCGAAGTTTATAATTAGTCCTGATAAATACCAGGAGGCTTTTTATGGATAACAACACGAAAGAAAGTAAAGCTAAACAAATCTTCTCACCCTATAATTTAGTTCATATCCTATGTGATTTCATTATTGTTGTTGTCTGGATTATCTATTTTGTTGAAGAATACAAAAGCTATACTCAGGATGGTTATTCTTTTCCAGGATTATTTGCTTTTATCATCATCGGAAGCATTGTCATGAATATAGGCGCTTGTTTCATCGCATTGTTCTTGAAAAAAGGAAAGCTAAGGACCGGACTTGTCATCACATTATCCTTTATCGGATTCCTTTGGTTTATATTTGCTATTTCGATGTTTGCGCTTCAAGATTCTGGTGCGACAAGATTCGAATTGCTTTATTCACTTATCGTTTTAATTATCGGTTTACTTCATATCGTATATACAATTCTTGAACCCCATATCCCAAATATGATTTCGAATATGAATAAGAGATCAAAGAGAATGGATGACAAAGAGATTTCACTAAAACCTATTGCTAATATTCAGCCGATGACGAGACGAGACGAGGAAACGATTAACAAGGAGGACAAAATCGTGGAGTATTGTTTATTAGAAGTCAGGCCAAAGGATTTCGAGCAGAAGGTCAACGCTTTGGCAACACAAGGATGGAAAGTTATCTCTCAATCTGAAAGCACCTGGACAATTCGCAAATGCTGTGGATTATCTACCACTGTTGATTCCATTATCAATGTCACTTTAGGAAGATAAAAACAATGAGGAAGATATTACGATTTTTAATCATCGTATTCTTCCTCATTTTTCTTTGGCCAGTATTGATTTATAAGAGATATGGAGAGAACATCAAGGAATTTGAAGGTGGATCTGTTGTTGTCGCAAATCATTACAGTAACTTAGATCCTATTTTGATATATTTGGTTTCGAAAAACAAAAAGAAACTCTATTTCATCACTTATAGTGGGGTGAAGAATCATTTCTTTACCAGAGTATTTTGTTATGCGTTCCATTGTTTATATGTGAATGATAAGGATAATACATCAAATTATCAAACCTTGAGAACGGCGATTAAACTGCTGAAAGAAGGAAACATCATCGTCATCTTCCCAGAGGGCGTGATAAGGCCTTGTAAGAACGGATTTTTTGAATTCAATCGAGGCTTCATCTTTTTGTCGAGAATGTCGAAAGGAAGTATCTATCCTTTGTTCATCTATCCTGAACCGACACCATTTATCAAGAGCAAAATATGTTTTTGTAGAAAAGTCGTATATGATGAAATCAAAGAAAAAGATGATATCGATGCCGCCTTCTTTGTTCAGTGCATGATTATCGATGTATCTTTTAAATTAGAGAAGGAAACGAAGCGAACATCAAAAGCTATCTAGATTACAGATATTCATTGTGTACTGCATCCCAGATGTTGGACTTTAAATGAAACTATAGCACAACATTGAAATGAGTACAGGATAGCTTATTTTTTGAGTTCGATTTCAACTAAGCGAA
>CAVFFP010000001.1:0-183742 GCA_963621825.1 bacterium | reverse complement strand
CCAAACCGTTGTTTTTCCGTATATGTTCGTACTATAATTCTATCAAACAGACAGGATAGGAGAACCTTATATGAGAATTCAAGCAAATAGAAGTAAAACATCCACATCAAAAGCCTTGTTTTCGATATCCGCTCTTTTCCTTATAAGCGTATCTTCGTTATCTTCCTGCAACCAGTCCAAATTCTTAGATAAGCCTAACAATACGAATCTCGAGTTTTGGATCACAGAAAAAGTAGAAACGGAGCAGTTAAAGGACTGTACCTATCTTCCCGGAAGTTTCGGAGCTTCGCTATATTTGGATAGCAGATATGACGCCATCACAAGCAATAACGCGAATTCCATAAATATAGCACCGGATGTCCATGTCACCTATTTGCTTTCTGCTTATCCGGATTATTCTGATGGTGGATTATATGTGACTAGCATCAGCATCACAGATCCTACCATCAATGTATACGGGCTTACTATAGCTTCAAGAACAGAGGATATCATCTCTACAATGACAAGCATTGGCTTTTCAAAAGGAGCTGAAAATCGTTATAGCAAAAACAATTGTGTATTCACGTTCCGTGAATCTGAAATCATAATCGGTGCAGAAGTCACCAATAAAAAAGGAATCAACTTCTAACAAAGACCAAACAAGCAACAATTAAAAATCGGATGCCTTTTTAGAAGCATCCGATTTTTTGATATTTTAAGAAGCTGTAGAAGTATAAGAAATAACCTTGAAGTAACTGAGAAGAACAATAATGGCAATCTCAATAAGGAATGAGAGAATTGAACAGAGAAGAACAGCTCTCTTATGATTCTTGTCCTCTAACTGAATCTCTTTCGACATAGAATAGGCAAGTAATACGCCAGGTCCTCCTAAAATCCATGCGGAGATCAATAATTCAGACCATGGGTAGCTTTTGCCATCTCCTCTGACGCCTTTGACGTAAGAGAAGCTTACCATGACACCAGAGAGAAATCCGATCAGAACGACAAGATAAACCCAATAAAACGGTATTTGCATAACTGTGATTAAAGAAAGAAAAGCTTCGGCATGAATCCGAAGCTTTTGCTTTGTTTTTGTTTATTTCTTCTTGAGGTACTTGACGCAGTCAAGAGTGACGGCGGCAAGAATGATGACACCTTTGATAGCGAGCTGATAGTTGGCATCGGTGATACCGATCATAGGAAGAACGACGACGATAGCCTGGAAGATGAGGGCGCCGATAACGACACCGCTGATCTTACCGACACCGCCAGAGAAGGAGACACCACCGACGACGCAGGCCGCGATAGCATCGTTTTCCATACCCTGACCAGTCTGAGCTCTGACGTTACCAGTGTAGATACCATAGATACTTCCGCCAAGACCATAATAGAGACCAGCGAGAAGGAAGACCATCATAGTGACTTTGAAGACATTGATACCGGAGACGGCAGCAGCTTCTGCATTTCCGCCGACGGCGAACATATTCTTACCGAATGTTGTTTTATTCCAGATGAACCACATGACCGCAATACCGATGATTGCCCAGATAATCATAATCGGGAAGTCGGAATCGCCGAGGTTCTTACCGGAGACGATAGCAGTGACGGTCGGATCCGGAGAACCGGTGAAGGAGTTACCTGTGACACCAGCCATGATACCGAAGGTAAAGAGCTGGGTAGCAAGTGTAGCAACATAAGGATGCATCTTAAACTTAGCAGTGAAGAAGCCGGCAAGTCCAGTGATAAGGCAGCAAGCGACAATAGAGAGTGCGAATGCCATGACGACACGGAGACCTAACGGGATGGCTGAGAAATCCGGTGACTTTCCAAAGAAGGTTACGGATGTCTTACCAGTCGTTGTAACAAGCATACCCGTGAAGACGGATGCCATACCGACGAGACGGCCGATACTTAAGTCGGTACCAGCGAGGACGAGAAGTCCGGCGACACCTAAGGCTAAGAACATCTTCGGGGAAACCTGATTGAGAATAAGAAGGATGTTATCCCAATCGAATAAGAAACTACCAGTCTGAACGGCATAAACGATAGCAGCGATGATCATCAAGACAAGGATGGAAAGATACAAACCATTCTTCAACATGAAGCTCTTGATGTTGAAACCATATTTATAGTTTTCAAACTTCTGTTCGTAACTCTGTTTCAAAGGAAGCTTCTTGTTGTTTGCCTTTTCGATGTAAGCATACTTATTAAGGTACAAAGCGTGATTGCTATCCTTAACAGCTTCCTTGACATCGTTGAAGGCGACCAAAGCATCGTTGCACTTCTGATGATAGATGGAATCGACTTCCTTCAACTGAAGTTTACGTCTTTTGGTCTCTTCCGCTTTGTGTTCTTCATCGATTGCTTCGCTTTCGAACTTAGCTTTGAGATCAGCAAGGTTTGTGTTTCTCTCTTCGAGATACTGTTTGACTTTGTTCTCGTAATCTGCTTTTGCTTCAGCGACCTTTGCTTTTCCATCAGCCTTATCATCATCGATGAGCGGTTTGTACTGCCCTTCGATGTAGGAGATGGCTTCTTTAACCTTTTCAGTCAATTCAGGCTTATTCTGATTCTTGACTTCTGTAGCGGCGGCAATCTGTTCTTTGTCGTTTGCAATCAACTTGTCTCTTGTTTCATTGTCAAGCTGATGATTACGCTTCAGATTGCTGATTTCATTCTTAAGACCTTCGATCTTCGTCACACCATCAAGGCGTAAGGCATCGATTGCAGATAATCTCTTTTCAATCTCAGGAATGAATGCGTTCTCTCTTGCGAGAACATTCTGATTCGATTGTTCCATTTCGATTTACCTCTCTATAAGTACTTTGCAGACAATCTCAGGAGTTCCTCCTGATTGGTTTCTTTCGTATTGACGACACCGGCAAGATGATAGTTGCTCATGACTGCGATTCGATTGGTGATACCGAGAATCTCAGGCATTTCACTAGAGACAACAATACAGGTCTTACCCTTCTTAGCCAAATCGAGAATCAACTGGTAGATTTCGTATTTGGCACCGACGTCGATACCTCTGGTCGGCTCATCCAATAAGAAGACATCCGGATCACGTTCTAGCCATTTACCGATGATGACCTTCTGTTGGTTACCACCGCTAAGAGCGGAAATCAGATCATTCGGACCCATACATTTTGTATGCATCTTATTGATTTCACGGATTGTGGCATCCTTCATCTTCGTACTATCAAGAATTCCAGCTGTCTTATACTTTTCTAAATTGGTAATGGTAGTATTGAATGTGAGATCACATTTCATGAACATACCATTCGCTTTTCTTTCCTCAGTGACGAAAGCAAAGTTATAATCCATCGCTTCTCTCGGATCGTTGATGAAAATCTGTTTTCCGTTGTAGAAGATCTTACCTGTCTTGACGGTTCTCATACCGAAGAGACATTCAAGAAGTTCACTTCTACCAGCACCGACAAGGCCATAAATACCGAAGATTTCGCCTTTGCGGACCGAGAAACTGACATCACGAAGAAGAGGAGCATACATTGTCGAAAGGTTCTCGACACGGAGAACTTCATCTCCAGGAGTATTGTCGACAGGAGGGAAACGCTGTGTAAGACTTCTTCCGACCATAGCGGAAATCAATTCATTCATATTGGTTTCCTTCGTTTCCTTCGTCATGATCATTTCACCATCACGGAGAACAGAGACCTCATCACAGATTTCGAAGATTTCATCCATCTTGTGTGAGATATAAACGAAAGAAACGCCCTGTTCTTTCAGTTCTCTGACAATTTTGAAGAGTTTCTTGACTTCCGGTTCCGTCAAGGATGAGGTAGGCTCATCTAGAACGATGATTTTGGAATTATAGGAAACCGCTCTTGCAATTTCGACCATCTGTCTCTGAGAGACAGACATCGTTCTCATCTTCTGTTTCGGATTGACGTGGATGTCAAGCATGGAGAAGAGTCCTTTGGTCTCAAACAGCATGTAGTTTTCATCGACAATACCGAACTTGGTACGATAGCGGCCTAACCACATATTATCAAGAACTGTTCTGTCTAAGCACTGATTCAATTCCTGATGAACCATGGCGACACCATTTTCCAAGGCATCCTTCGGGTCTTGGAAGTCGACATGTCTTCCATCAAAGACAATGCTGCCGTCATCTTTGGCATAGATGCCGAACAAGCATTTCATCATCGTGGATTTTCCGGCACCATTTTCACCCATAAGGCCCATGACAGAGCCTTTCTTTACGGTCAGATCAATATTCTTCAGAACATGGTTTTTACCGAAGGATTTTGATAGGCCGTGTATCTCTAAAATATTCTCAGACATATTTTTGATTCGGAACCTCCTATTTTTAATATAAAAGTAGGATGCTACTTTCATAGCACCCTACTATGAAGTTTTAGGGAATTACTTCGTTAAAGCGTTGTACCAATCTTTGATGATCTGGCCCTGAGCTTCGCCCTGACCGGAAGAACCGGTACCGACGAAGTAGGTGTTCTTAACTTCGGAAAGATCAGCAACAGTGCTGTTGTCAGATGTCTTAGGCTGTCTGTTGAAGAAGACGACCGGTTTGTCACCAGCAAGAGTCTTATAAGATTCCCAGTTGGCATGAGTGATGACATTGAATGCATAAGCATCATATTCACCCTTAGCGATCTGGGTCTTGATTCTATTCTGGAGGTCGGCATCATCATTGCCATCACCTTCGATGACATCGACAGTGTAACCTAAGGCCTGAGCATAATGCGGAAGAGCCTGTCTATAGGTTTCCTTGATGAAGTTATCGTTAGCAGAATAGGTAGCGACAAGAAGCTTCTTGCCCTTGACAGCAGAATCTTCAGAAACGCTGACATATGCACCAGGTTTAAGGCTATCAGCATTACCAGCAGTAACAGCAGAAAGCTTTGTCTGAACGATATGCTTGCTTAAATCACCGAGTTCAAGTGTGGCATTTCCGCCATAAGAAGAATCGATGACAGTCTCGCTACCCTTGATGAGGTTAGTGAGAACTGTGACAGCAGCAAGAGCCTGATCGTCACCGTTCTGAGAGACAGAACCAGCAAGTGTTCCGGCCTTAATCATATCGCAAGCGGAAGAAAGAGCATCGAAACCGATGATAGGAGTATTCTTGGCTAAACCAGAAGCGTTAGCAGCGGCGATAGCCATACCATCGTTGTTGGAAACGATGAAGTCGAGCTTTCCTTTGTACTTCTTTGTCCATGTTTCAACAGTTTCCTTGGCGATCTGGTCATTCCAGGAACCGCTGTTATCAGCGCAGGTCTTTCTCTCGAGTTCAGTAGCCTTGAAGCCACCCTTGGTAGCGATTTCGTTCATGGCAGCGACGCAGCCGCTGGTACGATCGATAGCTTCCGGGTTTCCGTCTTCACCGACTAAGATGACATAGCCGAGTTCACCATCTTTGATAGCAGACTCCCAAGTCCATTCAGAGCTTGTGCTTCCGCCGCAAGAGACTAAAGTAGCGGCTAATCCGAGCAACGACATAAGCGGAATAAGTTTTTTCATAAAATGATTTTTCCTCCTATTTATTCCTTTTTGCTTAATGACGTGCAAACGACTTTTTCATTAAGCGCTTTCATAATAACGGAAACGAGGCCGACTTAGAATGGAAAATCATACACTCTTTTTAGAATTTTCTACACAACCTATAAAATATTACTTTTGATTGGATTTTAGTGAAAAGTTGCATATTTTCTTCACTTTTTACAAAAAATTACACAATATTATTAATGTAAATAAAGGTTTACAACTGTAAACTTTATAGAAAAATCTACACTAGAAAAGGCTTTCCCTTTGTTTTCATGACAAGGAAAGCCTTCTGAAAATAGCATCAAAACGAACGCTTATTGCTCATTCTGAATCAGTTTGAGCAAATAGAAATAGTCTCCGATGATAGGCTTTCTAATGATATTAAATACCCATTTTTCATCATCTAGAAGTATCTCATAGACAGAAAGATAATCCTTCAATGTGATATTCTCCGGCTTGGATGTATAGTTCTTGAAGAAATAGCTTCCGATTGAAGAGAAGATTGATTTCTTCTCTTCTCTTTTTATGCTGAGCAACTTGGTAAAGCATGCGATCGAGTCTCCGAAGAAATCAAAGTCTCTCTCCGACATGATGATCATATCCTTATCATAAGAAAAGATCTCACCGATTTTGGCATCCTCTCCCTTATTCGTCATTTCCTCTTCCGGAATAGCATCAATAAGGTTTGTAGATAACAGCGAAAAAGATACCGGCTTATTAAAATGAGCGTCTACAATCTTCTTTGCTTTGACGAAGTTTCTGACTTTTGTCTCTTTGTCTTCATTTTCATTCAATATAAGAAGATAGGTAGGACCTTTCTTCTCGTTTCCTGTCAAAAACAGAAGGCGGTCTCTTTTCTCCTCACGGGATGTCAAAGTCAGATCATAATCTTTCTGATCCCCCTCTTCGACGCGATGAATATCCTTAGAATCAGAAAAGACGACAAAATCCTCCTGAGAACAGATGACATCAAACTGATAAGTATCCTCTTTCAGAGCAGTCGACTTCATGAACGCAGAAAGCGTACCTTTATCCTCAAATTCAGAAAGACGGATCAGAACTTTGATTTTTTCCATAACGATTCTCCTTTCTATCAGGAAAGACTATCCAATGTAATAGCACTGCCTTCCACATATACCGTATATTCGTTGACCATAGTATAAGGGAAAGACTCTGTTATCTTACCATAAACATTCAGTTCTTCCACAATACGAATGCAGGCATCCGCCTGAATGCTTGCTTCGTTCTTTACTGTCCCGCTCAATAACCCCTTCTTCACTGAATCGATACCGACCGCAGTTCCGTCAACACCGAATATAGGGAAAGGAAGCGATGTATCTTCCCATTCTAACGTGTTCTCTTCCGAGAGAAGGTAATCGATGACACCTAAAGCCATATCATCATTTCCGCACAGGATGACTTCAATTTCATCTCCGTATTTCTGTGCAATCTCTCTCATGCTCTCTTTTGCCATCGTTCTGCTCCAGTTGCAGTAAGTAGAATACAGATTGTCGATCTTATATCCGTCTTCCGTAAAGGCATTCAAAGCAGAGACGCTTCTCTTTTCAGAATCCTGATGACCGATTTCACCTTTGATCATCACCATCTGAATGACACCGTCTCCGTTTTTGTCATAGGCTGCATTCAAAGAGTCAGGACTTCCGAAGAGATCCTCTACCATCTTTGCCTGTGCAGTACCTTCAAAGACAGGATTTGTACCGACATAGAAGATTTTGTCGTTCTTCTTTCTTCCGCGGATGATATCGTCATCCAAAGGCTGACGGTTGAAGAAGACAACCGGAATATCTTTGTTGGATACCTTGTCGATGATGGCACCAGCGGAAAGTCGATCGACCGGATTGATGAAAATCATCTTCGGATCCTTATTTTCAATTGCATCCACTAACGTCTCATTCTGCTTAATAGAGGAATTGCCGGCGTAATACGGAGCAAACGTATAACCGCGCTTTGATAGTTCCACCTGTAAAACAGTATCAAAGGAATTGATGAAGGTATCATTCTCATCATAGACAAAGATCAAAGCATCCTCTGACTTTGTTCCACAGGAGACCAAAAGAAGAAGAGTAGATAAATAAACAGAAAGCATCTTTTTATTCTTCATCGTTTCTGACCTCCTCTAATGGTATACGGATTTCAATCTTCGTGCCTTTATCCAGAGCGGAATCAATCCTGACATCCGCCTTCTCACCGTAGAAGATACGGATTCTCTGATAGACGTTGGATAATCCGACGCCTTTGTGAATCGTCTTATCCTGGAATGTCTGATAAATTTCCTCTACCTTTTCCGGAAGCATTCCAAATCCATTATCCTCTATCGTAAAGCAAAGGAAGGAATTCTCCTTATATCCTTTTATCTTGATAAAGCTGCCCTCTTCTGGCTTTTCCCCTAATCCATGAACGATGGCGTTTTCCACAATAGGCTGCAAGATCAGTTTGATGATAGGAAGGGAGAGGATATCCTCCTCTGCCTCTACTTCATATGCAAAGCTATTTCCAAAACGCATCTTCTGTATCTGAAGATAGTACTTGACATGATCCAGTTCTTTTTCCACAGGGATAATGTTCTTTCCTCTGGAGATAGAGATACGGAAGAAACGGGAAAGAGCGACGATCATATTCTGCGCTTTCTCATTTTCATTCTCATCGATGAGGTAAATGATGGAATCCAATGTATTGTAAAGGAAGTGAGGATTGATCTGATTCTGCAAGGCTTTCAGCTCCGCCTTGTTCTGCTCCTTCTGCTCATCAACGACTCTCTGAGCAAGATCATGAATACGGTTCATCATCTTGCAGAAGGATTTGTTGAGGGATACGATTTCCTTCGTTCCGCCGATAGAAGCATCCGATTTCAGTCGGAAGCTGAGGTCTTCGACCGCTTCCATCTCCTTCTGAAGGCGGACAAGAGGCTTGGATATCTGAGTAGAGACAACATAGAACAGGAATAAGAAGGCAACAAGCGCAATTGATGAGAAAATTGTACTGTTGATCAAAAGTCTGGCCTTCGCCTCACCTAATCCATTGATATTGGTAGCGATAGCGATTCTCCATCTTGTCTTCGGAATCGTAGAAAGATAAAGGAAGATATTGTTCTTTCCGCTTCTCATCCGTATATTGCCGATGACATTGTCAACAATGATGTTTTTCTCTTCCTCTGTGACTTCACCAGAGGAATAGACGGACTGATAATTATTGTCGTAGATATAGACGTGACCGCCTTCTCCTAACTGAACCTCATCGATCATCGAAGCGATGCCAGAAAAATCATAGACAATCTTCAGGATTGCGGATTCATTTCCATTATCGATTGTCATGACTTTGGACAGAGTAAAGTAAGAAGCGGAGGAGACGCGGGAGAACGCGTTGATCAATGGAGATTCCATCGCAGAACGGAACCATTCCTCCGACTTGATGACCTCCGCAGTATCCTGACTGATATTTCCGCTGTCGCTTGCAATAAGATTGCCGTCGGTATCATATAAGGAAATAGATTTGACAGACTGAGAGACGATCATGACTTCATCAAAGAAGATACCGCCGTTTTTCTCGATCGTCTCATTCTTTTCGTTGACAAGACGTTTCTGAATCGCATCAGAAGCGCTGATTACGTTATCCATATAGTTGGAATAATTGGATAGTGCCTGCTCCGATGTGGAGATAACCTGTTGGATATAGGTAGATTCCACAGAGGCAGAATAAGTCCAGTTGACGATTGCAAAAATACCGGCCATGAAAAAGACGAAGGCCGTAACAAACGAAAAGAAAAGTACGGACTTCAAAGAATGACGCTTAAGACGATTTCTTCTTCCTATATTCATCCGGTGATAATCCTGTATACTTCTTGAAACAGTGAGAGAAATAATAAGGATCTGTATATCCTACATCTCTCGCTATTGTGATGATTCGATTGTTCTGATCCGATAATAGAGTCAATGCTTTTTTCATTCTTAGATCTGTCGTAACTTTTGTGAATGTAGTTCCGTTACGTTTCAGAATCGTGGAGATATAACTGACAGAATACGATAATTCCTTAGCAACATCCTCAATCAATAGATTTGGATTGGTAAAATTCATGTCGATGAAATGTATGATTCTTTCGTAGGATGTCTCCAAACCGGACAGTCTCTTTTTCTCATTGACTTTGATGACTCTCTCCGCCAAGGTGAAAAGGTAATCGACAATATTCTGCTGTGTCTTGATGCTATAGAGTTTTGCAGTGATCTCAGCCTGTGAATCAAAATCCTGATAGAACTCCGTCAAAGAGATGCAGGCTTTGATGATAGCATCAAGGATATTGGAGAGGATATAGTAATAGCTATCTTTGTAATCCGGTGTCGTTATCTGCCCGATCAGTTTCTCAAGGCTTGTTTTCACATCCGCTTTCTTTCCATAGGAAATCAGATAAGAAAGATTCTTATATTCGTTGTCATCGATCTTTCCTGTAGAGGGAGAAGAGATTCCGTTTTCCTTTTCCAGATCCTTGAAAGAGAAGACCATGTTCGACCCTAAAACCGTTCTGTATTCTAAAGATCTCTTTGCGTGTCGATACATCTTTCTGTAATTGATAGGTGCCTTCATGATATCAGATACACCACAGGAAACAGAGATGGAAGCAGATCTTTTCACCATAGCCAAAATACCATTCAGTTTCAGCATCAGTTCCTCTTCTTTGAACTTCTCGTCTTTCTCTAATAAAAGAACCATCTGGTTATCATTGAGGAAGAAGTAATAGATAGCTGCTCCGTTGAATTCCTCCTCGATTGCATTTTTCAAAGAAAAATAAAGAAGATCCTGTCTATCATATTCCAGTTCATCGCTATCTGCATCAAAGACCATCATCGCCTGATAAGGGTGATTGAGGTCGATGCCATCTTCAACAAGTTTACCTGCAAAATTCTCAGGTATCTCCTTCACCTTGATCAGTCTATTGAGATCCTCAGACTGTAGAAAACGAAGCGAGTTCTGTGCTTTTTCTTCTAATGTCTTCATACTGCTATCCATCTGAAGTTGCTTATTGAGAATCGATTCCGCTTTATCCAAGACCTTTCTCATCTCCTCTTGGGATACTGGCTTTGTCAGATACCCGACAACGCCTAAGGAGATAGCCTCTTTTGCATAGTCAAAAGAGTCATAACCAGAGACGATTACAAACTGCATCAATGGAAAATCCATCTTAAAATGGCGGATCAATTCAATTCCGCTGATATAAGGCATACGGATATCAGTGACTAAGATATCAGGGTTTAGACTTGCACCGGTTTCCAGTGCATCGAATCCGTTTTCAAAACATCCGACCACAGTAAAACGGTCAGAGTATTTCTCAACCATCGTCTTAATACGATTACGAACGGACTCTTCATCATCAGCAATTATCACTCGATACATATATTCACCTTATCTATGTAACTTTCTTTATAAATCACTAGTTTGATTATAACATAGAGACTTTGAGATATTTTACTTATAAAACAGAAAACAAAGTATGAATTCAACGACTAATACACTAAATAAAAGTAAGCTAAGGATTCAAGAAGGTAATTGCCGGGAAACCACCTTCAATATACTTGTTTGCTATTCTCATCACCTCTTCTTTCAGCGTCGTATCACCTATATCACGATTACATTTCATCGTTTTGTAATCACCTTTGCAACACAGTTCAAATCTTAAAAGTGCTAAAAACTAGAATCAACACTTAATAGAAGTGATAACAATTCCAAAAATAAAGTGACAAAATTTTAGTTCCAGCATCAAATGTAGACCCAATTATACTCAAGAGTTTTATTGTCTATCGTCAAATATAAACCTTATCAGAAAGGAGCCTTTTTTTGCATTCCTTGGCAAGATTGGGATTATATAGCCAGGTGATGCATTCTGAGATGACTCTTTTTAAAATCCGGATAGAGGAATTGATGCTATCACTCGTGATTTTTTCACGGTCTTTTTTGATTTCATCTCCACAGGATGGTAAATGAATATAGTTTCTTGTCTGACGGATGAAATGAATTTCATCAACGCTGAGAGAAGAGAAGATTCCAACCTCTTCCGCCTTTGCAATCAGTTCAAAGAAAGTAAGCTTCATATTCTCTTTCTTCTCTCCTTCACTATCAAAGAAAAGAACCGGGCATTCGTTCATATACGGGCATTTGATATACGTACAGTATCTTGTGTACTTGTTGTGAAAGGTAGAACGGAGTATCGCTTCAATGACGGAAGCGAGTGACTCCATATACAGTTCACAATAGGAAGAGGAGAGTTCCACATCCATAGAATAGACATTGTAATTATATCCTAAATACTCTAAAAGGCGAATTCTCGAAAAGACGAGATGCAGCCAATTGGAATGTGGATCGATTTTAGAAAGATGAAGAGCCTCATCCATCTCATAGTCATCTTTCATCAGTGTTTCAGGAATTTGTAATTTCATAGCTGTGCTTTCAGTTCCAGTATCTCATCGCGTAGTCTTGCCGCCTCTTCAAAGTCCAGCGCTTTGGCAGCGTGGTTCATCTCGGATGTGAGATTCTTTATCATCAGTTCAAGTTGTTTTCTTGTCATACTACTTGTATCTTCAATCGGTCTCTTCTTATCATCAATCATATGCATTGGTTCCTGTATCGGTTTGATAATTGTCTTAGGAACAATATTATGATCTTTGTTATACTGCTCTTGCAGAGTACGTCTTCTCTTGGTCTCTTTTATCGTCTGCTTCATGGCATCCGACATTTTATCCGCATACATGATGACCTTTCCGTTTGCATTTCTAGCCGCACGTCCTGCAATCTGTGTCAGAGATCTTGCACTTCTTAAAAAGCCCTCTCTATCCGCATCCAGAATCGCAATCAAGGAGACTTCCGGAATATCCAAACCTTCTCTTAAAAGGTTGATGCCAACTAGGACATCATAGATTCCCTTACGTAATTTATAAATGATCTCCGTTCTCTGAAGGGTAAGGATTTCATGCTGAAGATATGCGACTTTTAAGTCATGCGATTTGAAGAAGTCGGTTAGATTCTCCGCATCCTTTACCGTCAATGTGACTACCATCACACGCTCTTTTCTCTTGACTCTTTCATCTATCTCTTTCAGAAGATCATAGACTGGATTGTTCTTGTTGTCTCTGACTTCAATGATAGGATCCAATAATCCGGTAGGACGGATGATCTGCTCCACTACCACCTGTGAGGTCTGATTCAGTTCATAGTCTCCGGGTGTCGCCGAGGTGCAGATGACATTGTTGATCTTCTTTTCAAATTCTTCGAATTTAAGAGGTCTGTTATCTAAAGCAGAAGGGAGTCGGAATCCATACTCGACAAGGGTCTTCTTTCTTGCTCTGTCACCATTGAACATACCTCCGATCTGAGGTATCGACACATGGCTCTCATCGATGAAGAGAAGAAAATCCTTTGGAAAATAATCCAAAAGCGTATAAGGAGTCTCTCCTTCTTTTCTGCCATCAAAATGTCTTGCATAGTTTTCTATGCCAGAACACATTCCAAATTCACGAAGTGCGTCAATATCATGCTCCGTTCTTGTCTGAAGTCTTTCACTTTCAAGATACTTGCCTTCTTTTGCGTAATAAGCAAGCCTCTCCGATAATTCTTCCTTAATTGTCTTAATAGCACGCTCGATTCTCGCTGTAGAGGAAGCATGCTCATGAGCAGGGAAGAAGGGAAAATAGTCAAAGGTATGAAGCAGTTCACCAGTCGTCGGTTTGATCTGCTCAATTTCAGAGATTTCATCAAAATCAGAAAGAACACGGATGAAGAAATCGTCTCCGTTTGGAGGATAGATTTCCATGACATCTCCACGGATACGAAAGGTTCCCGGTTCTAAGGAGAGATCGTTTCTCCTATATTGTGCTGTGACAAGTTTTGCGGCGATATCCTTCGGTTGGAAAGGTTCTCCGACATGAAGAGTAAAAGCAAGATCACGGTATTCATCTGGATCACTTAAACCATAGATGGATGCGACAGAGCAGACAACAATCGTATCTTTTCTCTCCAACAGAGAATTGACTGCACTTGCTCTCATCATCTCAATCTCATCATTCATGACAACCTGTTTGTCAATATAGGTATCGGTCTTAGGAATATATGCTTCCGGCTGATAGAAATCGAAATTGGAGATGAAATACTCTACTCTGTTCCTTGGAAACAGTTCCTTGAACTCTCCATAGAGTTGTGCGGCAAGAGTCTTGTTGTGGACTAAGACCATTGTTGTTCTCTGTGCTGCCTGAATGATATTGGCCATCGTAAAAGTCTTTCCGGTACCGGTCGCACCTTTGAGAACCTGCCATTTTTTATTCTCTTTTAGTCCAGTGACTAAGGATTCAATCGCCTGTGGTTGATCACCTGTCGGCGAATAAGAGGAAACTAATTCAAAAGGATGTTCTTTGTCTGTCATGCTACGCATTCTCCACGTAATCCGTCAAAGCATCATAGCCCTTGAGGTAATAGTCAAAGCATTCCTTGGTAAAACGGTCATTCAGCTTCTTGCTCATAGCACCAGAAGAAGAGAATGCGTTTTTGAAAGTAGCATCTGAGTATTTCAAGGCAGTAGCTTCCGCATATTGCTTTACCGCATCAACAAAGTGATAGGTGGAAGAATAACTAGTCGGATACACAGAAGGATACAAAGTATTCAAAGAGTTTAAGAAATAGTTCTGACCTGTTTCAGAGATTCCGATAGAGGATGTGTAATCCGCAATCAAAGAGAAGGAAGTGTAATCCGGTGTATAAAGGACATCCGGAATGATTCCTTTTCCATGGATACAGAGGATGTCGTCATCATCCTCTCCTTCGTTGTACATTGTCTCGTTTTCTCTTTCCGGTCCATAGACATAGGCATAGGTATAACGGATGACGGAATTGTCGGAGAAGTATTTGAAGCTCTGTGCAATCCCTTTTCCATAGGAGTTGAAGCCATAGACTTTGCAGTTAGTTCCAGCACGCATCGCAAGTGTAAAACTTTCCGATGCACTTGCTGAATTGGAATCGAGAATGATTCCGTATTCTGAGAAAGAATACATCGGAGCATTCTTCTGATAGCATGAAGAAATTTCATTCCCGTTCTTATCGATCATCTTATCGATGAGGGTACCTTTTTTAACGAACATCTTGGCCATCTCTTCCGCCTGAGAGACATAGCCTCCTCCATTCCCTCTAAGGTCTAAGATAAGACGGTCCGTCTTATCCTTATACTGCTGAAGAGTTCCTTCTAAGGCAGATACTGGCTCTCCTAAAAAGGTATTGATTTTGATGACGAGCGTATTTCCGTTCTCACTAGTAGGAGTGGAGACAACATCGACGAGTTTTTCACTATAATCCCCTTTTGTCATTGTGACAGTAAAGGCGGAGTCCTCTCTTTGTACGGTGAAAAGATAAGAGTCTTCTTCCGTCACTTTTGTCTGAAGATATTCTCTGATCTCGGTAGAGGTATGTTCCGAAAAAACATATGTCTCTTCTGAGTTTCTCTTTACCGCGATAAGAATGTCACCTTTTTTCAGAACTCTTGTCTTTTCCGCAGGAGAAGAAGGATGAATCTCTGTAATATAAAGTCCACCATCATAGCTATGCGTTGAAAATCCAAAGCCTTTGCTTTCTACAGAAAGGCCTTGGTCTTCCTTGTTGTCTGTATAAAACGTATAGGGATCTCCCTGATTGTCAGAGACAGTGGAGATTAGTCCCTTCATGGCAAGGCTTGCTAATTCATCTTCCTCGTTTCCAAAGAGCCATTCTTCTTTTAATAAACGATACCCTTCGATCAGTTTCTGTTCCTCTAAAGATAGGCCGAGTGTCTTTTTGAAGACTATGTAGCCTGTTCCTGTTCCGATAGCGACACCAAAAAGAAGAGTAAGAAGGAGAGGTAAGACAATCTTTCTTTTTTTCGTTTCCATACAAGCCTCCTTGTTACATCGTCTGATATTGTAGCTTTTCTTCATCCGTAAGCGTACTGTCACGCTTCTTCAGCCGTACATTGAGTATCTCGTGAACCGTTGTCATCAATAAAGCGAAAAAGAGTATGACATAAGGAAGAAGATAGAACTGATCCCCTAACATTCTGGCAGTCAGACCAAACAAAGGTGAAATCGATACATTTCCAAGATACGCGATTGCCATCTGCATACCCATCGCCTTCAATGATACCGCCTTAGAGAAACGGTATGGAGTAAGACGGATGATAGCCGGATAGATGGGGGCACATCCTACACCGCAAAGAACGATACCAACGATGGCACAATACTTACTGAAAGGTAACAGCATCAGAATCAATCCCGTGATCAGGATAGATTCTCCAAGACGTATCATCCATTTCTCCTTTACTCTCAAGGAGAGAGGACCACAGATAAAGCGTCCCGTCGTAATACCGATATAGAAAAGAGAAGTGAGGCTTGCCGCCTCTTTGGAATCCACATTCCACGTATAATAAAAATAATTTCCGCTCCAAAGTCCGGTTGTCGTCTCTAAGCCACAGTAGCAGAAGAATCCAATGATAGCTAAATAAAATACTGGGTTTCTGAATAGTGGAGTTTTCTCAACTGAAACATACTCTTTCTCCTCTTCTTTGCCTAGCTTCTCTTCGGAATGATTTGCTTTTTTCCATAACGGCAAAGCCAAAAAGGAAAGGAAAGCAATCGATAGCTGAACAATGGCAACGACTCTTACACCCTTTTCCCATCCAGAAGACTGATTGGATGTATTGATGAATGGAGAGATGATAAGAGGAGAGATAGATGCACCAAGTCCCCAGGAGCAGTGAAGCCAGTTCATATGGATTGCTTTATAGTGCAAGGCGACATAGTTATTCAGTGCTGAATCGATAGCACCAGCTCCTAATCCTAACGGAATAGCGGCAAGGTAGAACATCCACGGATAATCAGCCTTTACCAAAGAGAAGAGAAACAATCCAAAAGCCGTAAGAAGAATCGAAAGGGAGACGACCCACTTCGTTGTCAGTTTCTGAATCAGTTTTTCCGAGAAGAAGGAAGAGATGATCGTACATCCAGAGACGACTAGTCCAATATATCCGGCCTGGTCTGAGGCAATCGAAAGGTTTTCCGCAATCGCCGGAAAAGAACTGCCCAACATAGAGTCAGGCAGTCCTAAGGAAATGAAAATCAGATAGATCAGAACAAGAAGCAGAATCGTCATATGATTTTACTTGCCAGAGATAGAGAAATTCTTAACAAGGACGGAAGGTGTGAAGGCTCCGGAATGGTATTCGACATCATTAGCGATATCGATAACATTTTCGAAGAGATCTTTGAGGTTTCCAGCACAGACAATCATGGAGACTGCCTTATCAATCTTGCCATCACGGACAAGATATCCTTTGCAAGGCAAAGAGTAATCCAACGTCTGAGCATTGATGCCGGAATTCAGTCCGGAGACAGAAGTGATATAGATTCCGTTATTCACCTTAGCGAACAGATCGTTCAAAGACTTTGTTCCCGGTTTGACAGTAAGGACACTCGGACTTCCGTTTCCAATTCCAGAAGCGCAACCATTGGATTCAACGCCGTCCTCATTGGCTGTCTCAACAGAATAGAAATAAGTCTTGAGGACGCCTCTTTGGATGATGGTGAAATCCTGAGTCGGATATCCGTCAGAGTCATA
Organism: bacterium; assembly: GCA_963621825.1. Taxonomy (GTDB): domain Bacteria; phylum Bacillota_I; class Bacilli_A; order RFN20; family CAG-288; genus Enterosoma. The sequence continues at coordinate 166,603 of CAVFFP010000001.1, read as the reverse complement.
GCTAGTAGCTTCCGGAGCTGTGACATGAGGAGTATGGAGAATCGTAAGTTTCTTCGATACGATTTCCTGTCCGACCTTACCTTCAAAGACGGAAAGGTGTTTGTGAACCGATTTTGCGTTGAGCTGTGACATGAAGAAGGACATCAGGTCAGCAACAGCGGACGGGCTTAAGACAGCTTTGTATTTCTTAGAAGCGCAGGGGCCTGTCTTGAAGAAGTCAACCGCCTCATGGATTGTGGCATCCAATTTCTTATCTGCCTCATTCATCAGATCCTCAAGAGAGAGGAAGGAGAAGAAAACATTTCCGCCAGTACGAGGCTCTTTGTCTTCATCTTCCGCAACGATTTCATAATATCCGATGAAGAAAGCTTTCTTTTCTTTGCACTTCAATCCAAGAGTATTGGTCTTGAAGGAATCAGACTCTGTCATAGAAAGAGAGACGGTGACCTTTGTGATGCGGTTATCCTTATCCTGAATCTTCTTACAGAGAAGAAGTCCAGCATCTCTTAACTCTTTCAAAGAGGATGTCTTGAACTCTTTCAGAGCAACATTGGCTTTGCGGTATCTTTTCCCGCCAGCATAGTAGTTTTCAATCTTCTCATCTCTTCCGAACTTTCCGGATTCCACGATGGCATCCATCATCATCTCTGGAGTGTTCTTGTCGATGACATCGGTTCCATAGGATCCGATTTTGCCATTGATAAGACCAGAACCAGATACATCCTGGCTAGAGCCGATCTGCTGGGATTCCACTTCTCCGTTGAAGATTTCAACAGAGGTCTCCGTAGAGACGGCATAACTTAAAGAGAAGACTTCCAATCCTCTCTTCTTAGCTTCTTCGAAATATTTCTTTGTATTGATAATCATTATTCGTTGCCTCCTGCACCACCGACCAACATCTTGGAAATCAACAATGTCGGCTGTCCGACTTCTACATAACAGCTGCCAGAGGAAGAACCGCAGACACCAGGAGCTCTCTCTAAATCATTGCCTACCATCGTGATACGAGGGAGGATTTCATAACCGTATCCGATCAAGGATACCGGCTTGATCATATGATCGATTTTTCCGTCCTTAATGAGGTAAGCGACATCGGATGTGAAGATAAACTGATCGGTAGAAGGATCAACCTGTCCACCTGTGAATCCTTTGCAGTAGATTCCGTTCTTGACAGAGGCGATGATTTCTTCCGGAGTGGATTCGCCCTTATCGATATAAGTATTTGTCATACGTGTAGTAGGAAGATAGCGATAGCTTTCTCTTCTGCAGGCACCGGTTGCCTGCATGCCACCGTAGATTCTTCTTCCATTGTAGCGGTCAAGCATATAGGAGACTAAGACACCGTCTTTGATTAAGACATTCTTTGTCGGCGCAATACCTTCATCATCCACCGATTCACTTCCCCATCCATTGACGATGGTTCCGTCATCGATAGCGGTGACAACATCAGAAGCGATTTTCTGACCGAGCTTATCGGCAAAAGGAGAAGTTCCTCTTGCGATAGCACATCCCTCTAACGGATGTCCGCAGGCCTCATGGAAGAGGACACCACCAAAGTAATTTCCTAAAACGACCGGCATTTCTCCGCTAGGACCTTCCGGTGCGGAAAGAAGTGCAATGGCAGTTTCTGCAGTTTCCTTGCAGACACTCTTGAAATCCGTCTCGTTCAGGAACTCTAAGCCCTTGCTGACGCCCGGGCCAACAAATCCCTGCTGGAACTGTGTCCCGTCTGTAGCGAAAGACGCACACATGATACGGGTACGGGTTCTCTCATCATGGGTATAGATGCCATCGGAATTATAGATCTCGACATGCTCATCCTCTTCTGCAAGTCTAGTAAGGACATCCTGAATCTTGTCAGAGACAGCATAAGCGGCATTTTCGCCTTCCTCAAGATAGGAAAGTTTCTTTTCCGTAGTCCAAGCAGAATGAGGAATCTGAATCGGATTCATCTGTTTGAATTTCTTCTCTTTCAAAGAAGAGACAGTCAGGACTCTTTCTCCTTCAAAACCTAATGCCAAAGAGGAAGCAAGATTGAGAAGAGACTTCTTGGATAAATCAGAGGTATATCCATAGACAACCTTGATACCTTTGATAAGTCGGATACCGATGCCACAGGTTCTTCCACCGGTGACGGAATAGACTTTCTTATATCTTCTCGCATAGGAACGAGTCTGATTGTCCTGATAGTAGATCTCAGCATAATCAGCGCCGGTGCTCAGTCCGGCATTCAGTATTTCAAGAGCAACAGAACGGGATAGTTTCATGATTGGACTCCTTTCTAATTGAAATTTTCAGTTTTTCTTCTTCTTTTTCAGTCTCAGCTTCTTGGAGAAATTCATATAGCACTTGGAAGCGAAGACACCGCATAAGACAGCAAAGACAACGATGAAACCAAATACGACAAGTAACATAATGCCCGGTGTGACATCATGACCGAAGAAATTCAGGTTCAGCGAGAACTCATTCTTCAGATCTTCGACAAGCTTCTTTCCTGTTTCCGAGGAAAGCTCAGAAGACTGTTCCAGACAAATAAGAGGAGTCTTCATGAACCAGTTTCGAAGCAAGCCGGTAGAATAGGTTCCAGGGAAGAACATCGTGACGTATTCGATATAGACCGGTGTCATACCGCTAGGAAGATAGGCTCCGATAAGGAAGCCAATTGCCGCAGAAGCGATAGCGACAACAGAAGACATCAAGGATTCTGAAGAGATGAAGGAACAGATGAAGAAGGTAAGAAGACATGCGGATACCGTGGAGAGAAGGATGATTCCGATGATAGCGAAGAAATCCGCGGCCGTAATCATATAGGCACCATAGCATCCTAGATAGATCAGACAGATAAAGTAGACAAGAAGGTTTGTGACAAAGGTGACAATCAAGTTAAAAATCAGATAGGACAGCGTGATGACTGAAGGAAGGATCGGAGAAGAGATGAAGTCTTTTGCGATGCCTCTTTCCTTATCTCTGACGAGAATATAGTTCGTATTCAACGCGACCGTGATGCAACTGACAGAAAGGACACCGGATATCATCCAGCTATCCGCGATTCCGTACACCTTATGAAGGAAGTCACTATTAGCCTCATTGATGATATTGTTGTTGATCAGCGTATCCTTGATTCCGGATATCTCCATCGGTCTAAGGAAGACGATATAAACAGCGAAAACAGTCAAAGGAACCATCAAAGTGAAGATGACGGTCGGTACATTTTTCAAGAAGACAAGAAGATGTCTTCTAGTCAAAGACCATAACGCCTTCGTCTGATTCGGAACATACTTTTTCTTTTCCATACTTATGCCTCCAGAATCTTTCTTACGCCGGTAACATTCAGGAAGACATCATCCATGCTTCCTTTTTCGACTTCGAAATCGTCGATTCTGTCTTTATATTTCCCGATGAAGTCAATCGCATCATCTTTGCCGTCTACTGTGATTCGATAGTAATGTCCGTCATGGTTATAGACATATTTCTTACCGGTAGAAAGAACGAAGTTTTCATATTCTTCTGTATTCTTATGATAAAGGATGACATAATCACCGGAATAGGTATTCTTCAGTTCAGTAGGTGTACCCTGGGCGATGATCTTGCCTTTGTCCATGATGACAACAAAGGTCGCCTTTTCCGCTTCTTCCATATAGTGAGTGGTGAGGAAGACAGTCATTCCCGTCTTCTCTCTCAATGAGTTGACTAAGTCCCAGACAGACTGTCTTGTCTGCGGGTCTAAGCCAGTTGTCGGCTCATCAAGAATCAGAAGCTTCGGATTATGCACCATCGCTCTTGCAATATCGACTCTGCGTCTTTGACCGCCAGAGAGTTTTCCGACAGGACGGTTCATAAAGGATTCCAGTCCTAGCATATCGACTAAGACCTTTTCACGCTCTGCCCACTCTTCTCCCTTTAAGCCATAGAAGCCAGCGCGAAGAGTAAGGTTTTCCTTCGGAGTCAGAACAGGGTCTAAGACAGAGTTCTGAAACACGATACCGATTTGATTCTTGACTAGATCCGGATGCTTATCCAAGTTGAAGCCATCCACATAGATGGCACCGGAATCCTTTCCAAGAATTGTAGTGATGATGTTGATGGTTGTAGATTTTCCGGCACCGTTCAATCCTAAAAAGGCAAATAAGGAACCTCTTCTCACCGAGAAGGAGATATCATCGACTGCAGTGAAGTTATCATACGTCTTCACAAGATGATCCACGACAAGGATGTCGTTCGGATCAACTTTCACCTCTTTCTTCGGCTGAAAGAAGTCCAAAACCTTTTTTAGTTTTTTCGACACTTTATCAGACATTTGCTTTTACCTCAGAAAGTGCATTTCCAGCATCTTTCGTTTCCGCTTTGATCAAAGCGGACATTTCGCCTTTATCTTTTAGATACGATCCATAATTCTTTGCCATCTTCATGACTAGCGATGTGAAGGCTTTTGTCAGAAGTTTCCGTTCCGTTTTATCGAGTTCCTTCGTCTTTCTAAGGAAATCTACGATGAACTTCTTCGGGTTTGCCAATATGACACCAGCTTCCTGTATTCCCGTCTTGCCTTCTGCCTCGAACATGGCTTTGACAAGCTGTTCTCGTATCTGACTATCGGGGATCGATTCATTCAGCCATTCGTTGATGCAGTCCGTAATGTATTTCGATTCCGGTGAGATTCGACTCAGTTTCTCAAAGCCGTCACCGTCTACATGCCAGTTGAATAAGTCGTGCTGCATGACGAAGTCTTTGTCCGGTGAGGATTTGACAACATATTCCGCCTTTTCATGGCATAATAGTCTTCCTACAATATCCTCACCTACAATCAGGTGAGTGATCTTATCTCTTATCGCATCATGTCCGCTGGAGTGGAAAACTTTCTCATTCATTCCGGGTCCGTCATTAGAATAAATCCGTATGACACGTTCAGCTTTGCTCTTCGAGAGAAAACAGGCAGAATAGACCGCAAGATTGCCACCTTTGGAGTGACCCATGATGCGGAATCGTTTATCCGGATACTTCGACATCATCTCTTTGGTAAATTTCTTTGCGGAGATCTGTCCTCTTACTGATTCATAGCAAGCGAGGTTAAAATCCTCTCTCCATCCTAGAATAGAGTTATCCGTTCCACGGTATATGACAGCAGATGTACCATCATCGAGAAGAATATTCAAGGCACCGAACTGAGTGCTTTCTTTTTCCGAAAACTCATAACGGAAATCTGTGACCTTGCAGTTAGCGAATCTCTTTTTTCTGAAGAGAGACATCGCCAAAAAGATAGAACGCCTTAGCCAATCCGGAAAGTGTTCGATCAGATAGTTGATGTTGATCCAGGCAAAGAAATCAAGACAGATTTCGGAGAGTTTCTTCTCTTTGAAGTCTTCGTTTGTCTTTTCAAACAGTTCAAAAGGAATATAGCTGAAAGCGGAAAAGACGGCATTATCGAGAACATTGAACTCTTTGTCCTTGAATTTGACGTCTCCATTCTCATAGACGTAATCGATGATATTCTTATAGTCCTTCTTTTGGAAAAGTTCGCTTTCAGCCATATGTTACGATTTACTTTCTCTTCAAAGTCGGGAAGATGAGGACATCACGAATGGAATCGGTCTCGCAGAAGAACATGCAAAGACGGTCGATACCGTATCCGATACCACCGGCAGGCGGCATACCATATTCCAAAGCCTCGCAGAAATCATCATCGACCTCACAGGCTTCATCATTGCCTTTCTTCTTCTCTTCGACCTGCTCTTCAAAACGTGCTCTCTGATCGATAGGATCGTTAAGCTCAGTAAAGGCATTGCACATCTCGTGTGTAGAGATATACATTTCAAATCTCTGCGTGAAACGGGGATCATTGGGATCCTTCTTAGCCAAAGGAGAGATATCGACAGGATGCTGGCAGACAAAAGTAGGCTGGACAAGATCCGCTTCGCAGAACTTTTCAAAGAAAGCCTCAAGGACATGTCCCCAGAGGAAGTGAGGTTCCACTTCAACACCGAACTTGGCGGCAACTTCCTTTGCCTCATCCAATGTCTGAATCTGATAGAAATCAACGCCAGTCTTTTCCTTGACGGCATCAGCCATATTCACTTTCTTGAACGGCTTGGAAAGATCGATATCATATCCTAACCAATGGAACTGCTCTTTTCCGACAACTTCCTTGGCAAGGTAATGGAATAAGTCTTCTGTCATCTTCATCATATCGTCAAGGTTACCGAAAGCCTGATAGGCTTCCATCGTTGTGAATTCCGGATTATGAGTGGTATCGATACCTTCATTTCTGAACTGTCTTCCAATCTCATAGACTCTTTCCATACCACCGACAAGAAGTCTCTTCAAAGCGAGCTCTGTCGCAATACGGAGATAGAAATCAGAATCAAGAGCGTTGAAATGAGTAATGAACGGTCTTGCATTGGCTCCGCCTAAGATAGGACTGAGAATCGGAGTCTCGACTTCAACATAGCCAAGGCTATCCATGAAGTTTCTGATTCCGCGGACAAGCTTCGGACGCATGAAAGCGATTCTCTTGGAATCCTCATTGACGATGAGATCGACATAACGATGTCTTCTTCTGTCTTCCGGATCGGTAAGGCCGTGGAACTTATCCGGCAAAGGACGAAGAGCTTTGACTAAGTGAGTATAGGAGATAGCACGGATTGTGACTTCTCCTGTCTTTGTCTTCATCATGACACCTTTGACACCACAGACATCGCCTAAATCAGCAAGCTTAAAGAGCTTGTAGTTCTCTTCTCCGACAACATCCTGACGGATATAGACCTGAATCTTTCCGGTCTTATCCTGAAGGGTGAAGAAAGATGCTTTTCCCATCTTTCTGAGAAGGACGATTCTGCCGGCGATAGAGACTTCCTTGTCTTCGACTACCTGTTCCGGTTCTAAAGAGTCATATTCCGCTTTCAAGCCAGCGGAAGAAGAATCAACATCAAATTTTTGTCCGAAAGGATCGATGCCCATCTCCTTGTACATGGCAAGCTTTTCGCGTCTTCTTTGTTCCTGGTCGTTAAGATCATCGACAGCAGGGTTCTTTTTCGTGTTGTTGTTTTCCATAATTCACCTCAGTTAAAAGCAAACAAAAATCAAATTATTATAATATATAAATTATAAAAATAATATGTATTTGTATGAAAACCCCTACCCTTGATGATAAATCATAAGACATCTGATTTGCGTACCTTCTATTCTTATGTCCCTCTATGTATCTCTACAACAAAAAGTCCCACCTAGATCAATTCTAGGGAGACATAAGAACTCTCGTTCCTAAACGGTAAACTCTGTAATAGTGACAGAATCTTTGATTCTCTGAATATCAGAGTAGAGCAGATACTTCTTTTCTTTCAGTGTTTCATAGATTTTCGTGAAGAAGTCTTTGTTTTTCATAAGCATTTCTTTTGCAAGGAAAAGGTAATGTTCAAGTTCAGCACGCGCAGCAGACTGCTATGCGAATTTCAAGAACTGAGCTCTACCGGCATACAAGAGGTCAAGAACACAAGTGTCACTTTCGTTGATCCCTTCGGCGATCAATTCAAGGGCTTGAGAAAGATCAGCCTGGCATCCGCTACCACATCTACCATCATAAAAGAGTTCCGTTGTTGTCTTTCCACCTAACGAGTTAAGGACAGTTTCCGGTCTTCTTGTAATGCCGGTGATTTTTCCTATATCCGCCTTCACGGCAGTTAGAATTCAGATTCACTTTAACAATTTTCAGGATTTCCGAAATGCAGGCGTGACCAGCCACATGAACGGCAATCATGTCAAAATCATTTTAATCGTACTTGCCTACCATTTGGAGTTGATCAAAAAGTTATCAAATGAGATATCATCATAGTTCAGATCTTTGCTGACAGACTTGTCTTTGAGATAATAGGCGATGATTTTCTTTGCATCTTCTTCTGTTGAAAGATTTAATTCCATGTTGATATAAAAGCTTCCTTTTCTTACAAGCGACTTTGGGAACTTCCAAGAATTGTTTGCTGTGGCAACTACTAACATATTTTGTTCTCTCACACTCTCGATTCTAGATTGAATAGCAACAAATTCCTCTTCATCGGCATCTGCATTTTTACCACTGCTGAACTTATCCATATCATCGATGAAGATGATTGCCAGCTCCTCTTTGCTTGCTTCAGCAAAGGTTTTTGCAATCTGTCTGATGGTTTCACTTTGCGTTTTGTTTTTTCTGACAATAAACGCTTTGACATCTGCTTCTTCAACGAATGCGTTGACTAACATCGTCTTGCCAATGCCAGGATTTCCGTGAATCAAAATCCCATTAGGAATCTTAGCCCCCATCTTCTCGTACAAGTCTTTATTCTTCAACATATCGACAACACGCTTCAGTTTGTTTTTCTCAGCCTGATAACCGATGATTTTATCGAATGGTCTCATCCTCTTTTCCCCTTTCTTTATCTGCATCAAGAGTAAAAAATTAGAAAAAAGAAAAGTGGAAACGAAATTTCCTATTTCAAAATTAAGAGACCATAAGACAGAATTCATTCACTATACGCTCTTTCTCGTAGTCATTATTATGTCATTTTATAGACCATATAACTATATATAGCAACATCATTATGTTTGTTTTCAAAGTCACATTTTTCGCCAATCATCGGATTGAAATTCCGCCAATCATCGGATTGGTTTTAAGACAATCGTCGGATTGAAATCGCGCCAATCATCGGAATTTACTTGTAAAAGCATCAAAAATAAGAGATAATTATGTTAGATTAATCAATGTATAAGGACTGATTTTATGAATCATTACAGACCAAGAATAGCGGATTCTATCTTAAAAAGAAAATTAGAAGGCAAAGGAGCAGTTTTGATTGAGGGCCCCAAGTGGTGTGGAAAGACAACAACCGCTGAACAGTTAGCATCTAGCATCTTATATATGGATGATCCTGAAAGAAAAGAGCAAAACCTGAGCTTATCAGACATCAGTCCTAAAACGTTATTAAAAGGTGCCACACCAAGATTGATAGATGAATGGCAGATTGCTCCTAAACTATGGGATACCATTCGTTTTGAAGTTGACCACCGTGGTGAATTAGGCCAGTTTATACTTACTGGCTCAGCCGTCCCAGCAGAAACTAAAGAAATCACTCATTCAGGCACCGGAAGATTCACTTGGCTTACAATGAGACCTATGAGTTTATATGAATCTGGAGACTCAACAGGTGACATCAGTTTAAAAGCGTTATTTGACGGAGATAAAGATCTTATCGGAAAATCGAATCTTGAATTAGAACGTCTCGCATTTCTAGTGTGCCGTGGCGGATGGCCAAATACACTAGACATGAGTGATGAAATCTCATTGGATCAGGCCTTCGATTATTATGATGCCGTTGTCCGCTCTGATATCAATCGTGCGGACAACGTAGTAAAAAATGAAGAAAAAGTCAAAAAATTTATGAAGTCATATGCACGGAATCAAGGCAGTCAGGCTCCCAACACCGTGCTTGCACAGGACATTTCCGAAAATGAAGAATCTTGCATCAGCGAAGAAACCGTCGCATCTTATATCAACGCATTACGAAAGATATTCGTAATTGAGGAAATGCCTGCATGGAATCCGAATCTGCGTTCGAAAACTGCAATCCGTTCATCAAACACCCGTTATTTTGTCGACCCATCTATTGCCACCGCTTCACTCGGTATAGGTCCTAACGATTTATTGAACGACCTGAAAACATTTGGATTGTTATTCGAAACTCTTTGTGTCAGAGACCTTCGTGTGTTTGCTGATGTTCTTGGTGGTAACGTCTATCATTATAGAGATAAAAATGATCAAGAATGTGATGCCGTAATCCACTTGAGAAACGGAAAATACGGATTGATCGAAATCAAATTAGGCGGAGACAAACTCATTGAAGTGGGTGTCTCCAATCTGATTTCTATGAAAAACACTATTGACACCGATAAAATGCATGAACCTTCGTTCCTTATGGTACTAACCGGGACTGGCGATTATGCTTATAGGCGCAAGGATGGCATCTATATCGTTCCTATCGGTAGTCTAAAAAACTGATAATGTATATTAGGCCATAACTTTAGCATACCCGAACTTTTACCATGCGATTTCCATCAATTTATAGAATCTATTTTCCGTTTTTTTGAAAATAACGCATAGTCTAGTGACAAAATTAAACCTTGATTCTTTCTTGAACTGCCTCTGATATTGAACTTCAAATAGAACTATAGCAGAACGAATTAAGAAGCCTTAATTTATAGTTGTTCGATTATCGCATCTAATTTTTTAACGTGTTTTCAATATTAATTAAAGAAAAATATATTCATTTTTTTAGCCTTGCAAGCCCTTTCAGGATATTTTACTTTGCTTTATATCTTATGGCTAATTGACATCTTCTTATTTACACCATACACTTTTCGTATACGTTTAAACAAATTAGAAAGGAGTATGTTATGTCAAAAAGATTATTCAATACGATTACAATTCTCAGTCTCTTCCCATGCCTTAGTTGTGGAGCAGAAGCGGTCAGAGCCGAAACTACTACTCCATCTCTTACCAATAGAGTAAAGTCAAAAGCAAAGAACATGATTTCTTCTACAGATTGCTCCGATGCTGACACATTACTAGTCACCATAAACGAAGGTGTCAGAAACGTAAAACAATCCGTATTTTCTTCTTTTGATAATGATGCTGTAACCGATTTGACATCCAGTATCACCGACTATAATTGCAAGAAGGTATATTCTGTTGACCTTTCCGGTTCATCCTATGATGACATCAACAAAGCAGTCTCCGATTTAGAATCAAAAGACGAAGTATATTGTGTAGAGAAGGATGAACCAATTACAGTCGCAAGTTCAACGGAACCAGATGATTCTTACTATTCTTCCTCCAAACAATGGGGACTAAACGGAACATACGGAATAAATGCACCTGACGCATGGAAGTTCACCACTGGATCACCTTCCGTACGAGTCGGTGTCATAGATACCGGAATCGCAACGCACACTGATTTGAATGCCAATCTTATTGATGGCTACGATTTTGTGGCAGATACCACTCAGGCGAATGATGATACAGACGGTCATGGTACACATGTCGCAGGAATCATTGGGGCCGTAGGAAATAACAAGATTGGTGTATCAGGGGTAAACTGGAATGTATCGTTAGTTCCTTTGCAAACATACAATTACAACAAAAATACATTTTATACTGCTGATGCTATTAAAGCCGTCAATTATGCAATCGGTCTATGGGGTACTGAAAATCAAATTGACATTTTAAACTACAGCATTACAGGATATGGCTTCCGTACAAGTTTACGTGAAACTATACGAAACTATCCCGGATTATTTGTATGGGCGGCCGCTAATAAGGGATACGACATTGACAATTATATATCTAATTATGGTTCATTTGACTTGCCAAACATCATTTCAGTAGGTGCTATCAATCCCGACGGCAGTCGCCGCAGCACTTCAAATTATTCATCGAGTGGTGCCAACGTCAACATTTATGCCCCAGGAACTTCTATTCTCTCCACATTGCCAAACAACAAATATGGCTATATGAGCGGTACATCTATGGCGGCACCATTTGTTTCTGGCACTGCAGCATTGTTATTGGCTGAGAATCCAGATCTTACTGCATCTCAATTAAAGAACTTAATTCTGAATAATGCAAATTCAATTGAAATCACCTATCCAAATGACAGCACATCTCATACCGTAAAGTCATTGAACGCATATACCGCTTTATCAGCCGCACACACAACGCATACATACACTTACGAATACGTTGCCAAGAATAATAGACAGCATCTTTCCTACTGTCGTTGCGGAGCATACAAATTGCAAAGTCATGCGGTTTCAAGTTCAGAAACTGGTTCTTCAAACAAGACTTGTTTGTTTTGCGGAGCATCGGTCTCAACAGGAATCATACAGCATGCATCTGTCGCACTGACCTCATTATATGATGCAGAAACAGTCTATTTCGGAAACGGAAGTTACATTCTTCCAAATGGAATCTATGTCATTTCCGACAGGGACTTAGATGCAGTCTTAGACGGAAGTCTTGTTTTACCTGAATAGGGATTATATAACACTTAGAGAGGAACAAACTATGAAACATTTATTTGCAAAGGTATCGTTGCTTTTTATGGCCATTCTCACATCATGTGACAGTACATATGTCGCTAAGGGAACCGTTACGCCTTTAAGGGAAATCAGTTCCACTTTCACTAGAGATGACCTAATCAATATCGCCTACCTGATCAATGCCGAACATCATGTTTACGATGCTGATCGAAATGAAATCACAATCGACCCAAGCACAATGAAAGAGGCAGGAACTTTAGACAAGGAAACAGAAACGACCATCCTAAAAGATTACTATGCTTTGAACAAGGACACGGATATGTTTGTCGACGCTTCTGTAACGCTCAATGACATAGCTATCTCACATTACTTTGGCTACTTTAATGATTACCACCTTTTCACAATTTGCGGTACAAAGTGGGATTATGCAGCCGTAGAATGTGAAGAGATTATTTCCGACATTTTATTCATCTTCCCCAATCCAGAAGTACAAAACTTACTCTGTTGGAAAGAAAACCAATAAAGTACAATGCTGATAAAGGAGAAAAGGAAATTGATACTTTTCTATGCTTCATCAGTTTCCTTGTTCTATCCATCAACTTCTTCCGCTTTCGTACCAGACAGAAAGTCCGTAAGCTGAGAGTCATAGTGAATGACAAGTTTCACATTCTTGCCGTACTTTTGATTGACGTCTTTCCAGATATGTTCCTTTAGTTCAGTTTCACTCTTTTCGTTACATAAACTATCTGGTATGACAAGATCGAAGATTAGATTGACATTCTCTTTTCCGGATACGATTCTGAAATCATGCATATGGATATTTTTATCGATATTATGTATCGACTTTTCGACAGCCTCTTTGTATTTGATGGTATCCGGATCATCCACTAGAATAGGATCCATATGTACCGTAAGATTGATTGATAGTTTCTCCCACGCCTCATTTTCAATGAAATCACAGAGTTCATGTGAAAGCATAACATCTCTTTTTGCATCTACTTCAACATGAATAACACCATAAACAACTTTTCCATATGTATGCAAAGACAAATCATGTACACCTAGTACATCCTCATGATCCATGACTAGATTCACAAGTTTGTCAATGAGTTCCTCACTCGGCTTTTCACCGAGAAGAGTATTGACCGCCTCCTTCATGATTCCGATACCGGAAAGGATGACTAAGATACCAACGACAAAGACAAAGAAACAGTCTACATCATAGCCGGTAAACCATGTGATGACTAATCCAGTGATGACTAAGGATGTAGAGATGCAATCATTGACAGCATCTTTTCCTAACGCCTTTAACTGCATGGATGAAATCCATCTACCAAAAGTAAAATAGATGTAGGCTTGAAAGAGTTTGAATCCTATTGCCAAGGACAAGAGAGTCAAGGATACAATATACATCAAGTAGGATAATTCTTTACTCTGTGGTTTTCCTGTTGCCTGTATAGACTGAATAAAGGCGATTAAGTCACTTACCGACTGATAAAGCATAATGGCACCTAAGGCGATGATGACACAAGAGATGACAAGAGAGATGATGTATTCCATTCTCTGATGTCCGTATGGATGTTCCTTATCCGCAGGCTTTGCACTGACTTTGACACCATAGATGCTGAGAAGATTATTTCCGAAGTCGCTAAGGTTGTTCACGGAGTCCGATACGATAGAATATAGTCCAAGCAAAAATCCGATGATGATTTTAGAAACAAAGATGATAAAGTTTGTGACAAGACCGATCACAGAGGCTAGAAAGCCGACTCTTTCTCTGACTTTGACATCTTCTTTCTCATGATAATCTTTGACGAATAGTTTCAATATTAGTTTATACATATGTTTTACCCTGACTGAAATTATTATATCCGTTTATGAAAAAGGAAAACAATACAGTAACAAGGTGTTTTGTTTCCTAACACATAGGATGAATAGTAAGGTATAATATTCTTTGATGAATAAACAACTCAGAAAAACTTTTCTCTTGATGAACCAAGAGCTATCCATCCTTTGTGACGAATGTCTTGATGACGTTGCTTTCCTCTTAGCATACAGTTTTGCGTGCAAAGCCAGGAAAGACGATGAAGAAGAGGTCGAAGAAATCTTTGATTCCTTCAGCAATCTTCAGGATGTCATCTCTCCTCTTATTCAATCCGCTGTTCCTCATAGTGAGTCTTTACGCATATCACTAAGAAACTCAGGACTCTTTTCAGAAGAACTGATCGATGGCATCGATACCGTTCTCACCTATAAGAATGAACTTAGCCTTACCTCTCAGATGATCATCCCTTATAGCAAAGAAGACCTTCCCGAAATCTTAGATGAAGCATACAGAAAGATCCTCTTCATCATGAGAACCCGTTTCATCATCAAAGACATCGCAGATGGAATCGAAGAATACGGTGTTGAAGCCTATGAGGTGACTCCTCAAGACCGCTTCGATCCTATTCCTTCTCCATTAGATGATATCGATAGCATGCCCTTTGATGAAGTCAGGAAGCAGATGTTCCATCTCCTCTCCTTTGCTGTCAATGATTTCGAAGATGAGATAGAAAATCAGAAAAGTTTGACTGCATTATGTGTCGCATTCGAAAAATACAAAGGAGAAAACTAGAATGACCAACGAAAAAGATTTTCCGAACTTAGGTACTCCAGAAGAAGCAGAAGCAAAAATGAAGCAAGGCTATCTCGCCTTCCTTGATACGGTCAGCAAATTTGTCACTCTTTGTGGCATCTATTCCAAAGCAGAAAACGACGGAAAGAGTCTTGCGGAAGTCTATCCGGACAAAGGCAATCAGAAATATCCGACTGCTGATGTTACAGAAAACAAGACAGAAACAAAGACGTTCCTGAATGACTATATGGCAAACAAGGCAAAGCTCAGAAAAGCAACACCGGAAGAATTCTATTCCATCATTGCTAACTATGCTGTCTATGAGCTGGAATACGTCAAAGAGATCAAGGACAATTTAAACGAGTACTTCGATATCATCGAAAAGAAGAAAGATGAAAGAGATCTTTCCGACTACGATAAGTGCTGTGACAGACTTGCCGTCAAAGATGTCTTCACAGATTTAAAGAATGATATCGACAATGACAACCGTCAGATTGTTCAGGACAAAGAGCTTCTGACAAACGTCAACAATCCGAAGTTCGATCCTAACGCGATCCAGTCTATTTAAACGAAGAGAGTATGACATTGCGGAGGTGATCCATTGTGATCACCTCTTTTCTTATCTTCATAATATTCTCTACCATGCGCTGATAGGTATTGATATCGACTTTTGATAAGAGTTCCGGTATATCGTATAAGGAGTCGACTGCAAAACCAATCTTATGAGATATGACAAAGTCGCTGATAGAGCCTTCACTCCATACAATGACAGGTTTTGCACTGGCAATATAAAGTCCGAATTTATGTGATGTATTGATTCTGAGATATTTTCCGATGCTAGAGGAACAGGTCGTTGCGCTTTTTCCGTCCCAGACAAGTCCGAATTTTCCATCCATCACATGAGCGAGAGTCTCAGGATCATATTCACCCCTGAACTCTCCTTTATATTCTTCTGTGAATCCTTTTCCGTAACAGCAAAAGCCTTGTGAGACAAGAACTTCAGGAAGTTCTTTGATGAACTCTGATTTTTTCAGATTTCCAGCAAAGCAGATCAGAGCATTTCGATGTTCATTGACAGTTGTATCATAAAGATGATAGTCCCAGTAATCGTGATTGACGATTTTGACTTTCTTCGATACATGAAGCTGTTCATGCAAAACCGCATCCATCTGCTTGCTAGGAGTAATGAGACAGTAGGCCATATCAAGGCAGGAAGAATCTGTCATATTCACTAAAGGATTCTGGAATCGGATTCCATCAAGATCATGAACGAAGAAGATGACTTTCACTTTCTTAGATACCGCATAGGAGACAATCTTGGAATATCCCTGAAACTTGATGGCAAAAGGAAAATCCATGAGAAGGAAATCATTCTCATGGCATTTTTCATCGATTGCCTTCAGAATATTGTCCACATATCCGCTGAGGAGACTGATATTGGATGCAAAATACTTCACCTTCTCATCGTTGACTGTGACAATATCCTCAATAAGAGGAACAAAATTCATCTCACGGTAAAGCAAGAGAAGATCTTCTCTTGACTTGTTCAATGCATTATATCCAATACCCGTCACATAGAAATCAGGAATATAGAATACCATCTTATTCGTCCTTGAAATCCAGATAGAAATTCTTGCAGGAATTATATACCTTCTTCAAAGAGGGATATAGCTTACGGTACACCTTTTTATAAAGTTCATCATAGATTTTATGATTCTTCAGATCCGGTTTGATGATCTCCGTTCTCTTTACCATATTGTCCACAGCCTGCTTCGGTGAATCATAGACACCAAGAGAGAGGAAACCAGACATAGCGGCACCTAAAGAAGAGGCTTCAACGGTATAAGAGCGATAGCACGGATAGCCAAAGACATCGGCAATGATATGAGCAAAGATATCCGATGCGCTGCCGCCACCGGAAAGGACGATGAATTTCGGTTTCTTATGTGTCTTTTTCAAGATCTCATCCATACCTTCGCGAAGAGCAAAGGCGATGCCCTCATAGATAGAGCGATAGAGATGGAAACGGGTATGGACACCTGAGAAACCGATGATAGAGCCTTTGGCATTCGGTCTCTTTAGTCCCGGTCCCCAATAAGGCTGAAGGACAAGACCATCACATCCAGCGGGAACCTCCTTGATCTTCTGATTGAGATATTCTTCCGGAGAGATACCCAGTTTCTGACTTTCCATGACGTCGTTGGCACCGAAGTTTTCAAGATACCATTTCGTCATCCATAATCCACGATAGATCTGAATCTCCATGTCATAGGCGTTAGGATATGGTGCGATATAGGAAGGTAAGAATTTCTCCGGTTCCATGTATCTAGAAGAGACGACATCGATCGTACAGGCCGTTCCTAAAGAGACAGCGGCATAGGACTCATCGATGCAGCCATCTCCGAATGTCTCACAGGCTTTATCAGAACCAGTGGCAAAAAGCTTGGTTCCTTTCGGAATGAAGGATTCTGCAGCAAATTCCTCACTGACTTCACCGATGACATCACCGACTTTCACAATCTCAGGAAGAGCTTCATGAGGAATAGAAAAGATATCTGTCTTCGGATGTTTTTTCGAAAACCATCTTCCATGTTTGAAATCAAAAGGATAATGTCCGGCACAGTCTCCGGCCGAGACGACAAGGTTACCAGTCACATAGTAATTGAAATAAGTAGGAAGTGGGACAAAGTACTTCATCTTTGCCCAGTTCTCTTTTTCGTTCTTCATCAGCCAATAGGTGATGGTTCTTTCTGCATTGTATTTGACTGTATCATTCATGCCGATGACTTTGAACAATACTTTCTCATACCATTTCAGATAGGACATATGAGGATCTCTTGTGACTCTCTGATCGAGCCATAGGACAGCGGGACGGATTGGTCTTTTCTCTTCATCGAGGATCAAGGAAGAGTCACGGAAACAGACCATGACCATTCCGGAGATATTGTTAAGATAATCGGGATCTTCGTTATAGATTTCTTTGGTGGCTTTGCAAAGTTCCTTCATATAGAACTCCGGATATTGTTCCACATAGCCTTTTTCCACAGAAAAATAGGCTTCCTTATATTTCTGCTGGGAGAAAGCCAATACATTTCCTTTTTCATCAATGATGGATGCACGCAAAGACTGTGTTCCAATATCTACTACCAAAAGATAACTGTTCATTTGTAAAATCCTCAATCAATTATATAACCAATTTGCAAAGATTTGTTCATTTTTGTCAAATACGATGAAAAAGATAAGACAATTTTATCTGTTTCATCTATTTTACGACTGATAAACTGATATAATATCTTCCTATGGATTGGTTAAATATAATTCTCGTTGCCATCTCAATGTCTGTGGACTGTATGACTATCGGTGCAACCGATGGCATACAGGAGCCGAACATGAAGAAGAGGAAGATATTCTTCATCGCCTTCATCTTCGGATTCTTCCAAGGATTGATGCCTGTCATCGGATATTTCGTCGGATACTACTTCCGTGAAAAGCTAGAAGCCTATATTCCTTGGATCGCTTTTACTCTATTATGTCTATTAGGTATCAAGAACATCTTTGAATGGGTGAAAGAGAGAATCAAGGAAAAGAAAGAAAAAGAGAAGCCGGAAGAAACAAAAGAAGAGACGGAAAAGAAAAAGCTTACTGTTCCTGGAATTCTTGTTCAAGGCATCGCAACTAGTATCGATGCTTTATCCATCGGATTCGTCTATCTCAATTACAGCATACCGAATGCGATGATCGTCTTCTCCATCATCGCTGTTGTGACATTCGCTTTATCCCTCCTTACTATCTTCTTAGGAAAGAAGGTCGGAAAGTGGTTGGAAGAGTGGTCTGGACTTATCGCCGGCATCGTTTTCATCGGAATCGGTCTGAAAATCTTATTGGAAAGTCTTCTTTCTCCTTCCTCCTCCACATCCGATGTTCAGCTGCTCTCTACCTTAATCTCTTCCCTTCATTTATGATCATCAATAGAGCCCGCTACGGGCTCTATTTTTTTGAAACCTCGGACAAATCTTTGCTTTCTGTTGAAGTTATCTATATAAATTGTTAACATTTACTCAGACGATACTCTGTATCCTAATTTCAGAAACATCGAAAGGAATCCAATCATGTCCATTGCAAATCAAAAAAGAAAAAGAACATTACGAAAGCTTTGGAAAAAGCCTTGGTTTAAATTCATCATTTACTTTTTAGGTCTTTTAATTGCTATCGCTTTTTGCTTTATCCCCACTTACGAAGACAAGTGGTATAGTACCGTTCTCTCTTTCTTAAGAGATAAATTATCGTTCTCCGTCTTCATCGGTATGATTGTCTCCCTCATTTACAGTGTCATCGTATCCTACAGTCAGAAGAAAGAAGAAGAATCCTATAAAACAGAGTTCGATCAAAGAAAGATCATCCGCAAATATGATGGGCACAAAAGAGTCGAAGTCAAATCAGACAAGAACTACTATAACAATGTCGGAAGTTTCATGGAACTGCATCATCTGAACCAGGAAAATAAAGAGAAGCTCCGTCCAGAAGAAAAGGATATCTATTCTACTGACTATAAGAAACAGATGGCTGAGATTGAACATTTCTCACAGAGGTATCCCTATCTTCTGATTCCGTCTATCAATCTCTACTGCAACGTCAATCAGGACACAAAATTAAAGTGCATCGACCATAGTGAAATTCATGAGTTACCGAAGTTTGTCGTACAGAGTTCTCTTGCTCTTCTTCAGGCGCATAAGCATTCTAAAAAGAGCAACTCTGAAACCATCCGATTAGATAACTGCTACTTCAACGGAAAAAATGAGCTCACGCTTGAAACATCCAGGTCAACCTACTATCACATGCTTGTCACAAATCGATGCATGGACTATAAACTGACCGATGGTATGACAATCCGTGATATCTACGAGTATCACTCTTTCATCTCCCCTCTCTCTATTTCAAAACTTGGAAATCAGATCGGTATCAATGGTCTCATCATCACAAAGGACAAGTATCTGTTGATTGAGCACCGCTCTTTGCAGAAGACGACATGGAAAGACA
The DNA here is from genome assembly GCA_963621825.1 of bacterium. GTDB lineage: Bacteria > Bacillota_I > Bacilli_A > RFN20 > CAG-288 > Enterosoma. The sequence continues at coordinate 146,892 of CAVFFP010000001.1, read as the reverse complement.
AATTCGCACAGCCGATCTCCTTAGCTTTGAAATTCGATGACCTCTTCTCCAAAGAGGAACAAGAGAAGATGAAAATATCATTGACAGATGAGAATATCGAGCAGAAGATGCTCAAAGTTCTCCGTAAAACCATCAAAAGCAATTTTAGCATGATTGAAGGCGTTGACTATGAGAAACTGGAATTCAGCAAGGTCTTCATGGGACTTGCAAGAGACTTATTGGAGGGTGGAAAGCCTAACCTCTACTTTATCGTCAAGAGCAACGATACAGCTGTTGAACTAGCTAAGAAAATTCAAAGATATTCTTCCTATACGGAAGCAGATAAAGCCTGTGAAGAGAGGATCCCGTTAAAAGGAAGCAAGTTAGAAAATCAGTTCTATTTCGTTCCTGCCTCCGATATCCATCTCACCTTCGATTATGAGTTTACGATGAAGAAGGAAAGGACAATCGTTCTCAGAAGAGACTTTGCGCCCCGTAATCCGAAAGCCTCATCCAACACGGATGAAGTTACCTACTTAAAGAAGAATCTGAAGAAGGAATGTGGACAGGCACTATTATGTTCTTTATCGTATTTTGAAATTCTTGAGCCGAACATCATGAAAAAGGAGGCTGCAAAATGAGTATCTTATCCTTTGGAGAAATGCTGAAAAGAAATACTGTTTACGGTATCGACGACCCTTCTTTGATTGACTTTAAAAAGAACGATTATGAGAAGTGCTACGGAGGATCCGAAGCAAATGTACTGATGGCACTTTCTAAGATGGGAGAGTCTACTAACTATGTCACTGCCTTACCCAAAGGGGAAGACGGAGATAACATCATCAATCTGTTAAACGGATTCCATGTAAACACGGATGACATAAAAAGAACCGGAAACAAATTAGGACAATATTTTCTCCTTCCAAAGGCAAGAAAAAGGAGCAATGCCATGATCTATGATAGAGATAACTCCTCTGTCACAGAGATGAAACAGGAAGAACTGAATTTCGATGAACTCTATAAAGGAGTAGATCTCTTCCATATCTCCGGCATCTCCTTTTCACTAAAAGGAAATATGACTGATACCTCCTTTGCTTTTATCGAAGAAGCAAAAAGACGTAACATCCCTGTCAGCTTTGACTTCAACTATCGCGTCAGACTTTGGGAAGGAAGAGAAAAGGATGCTTCTCCTCTCTTTAAAAAGATCCTTCCATACTGTAACATCATCCTAGCAAGCAGAAAGGATATGGAGACATTCCTTTCCTATACCGGTGATTCCGATGAGATGGCAAAACAGTATTTCCGCGATTTTCCAGAGACGAAGTTCCTTGTTCTAAGAGACAGAAAACAGATCCGGAACAATCTTCATTTTGTCGACTGCTCCATCCATACAAAAGAAGAACACGTCCATCTTTCCCATCCTATCTATTTCAATGCCATCGAACGTGTCGGAGGCGGTGACAGTTTTGATGCCGGTATCCTGTATGCGCTTATTCATAGGTATTCTCTTCTCGATACCATATACTATGGTGTTTCCGCCTTCATCCTGAAACATCAGATGAAGGGGGATATCTTCTTAGGAGATGCAACTATGGTACAAGACTATATCGATAACGAGATGAAGAGAAGAAAGAAGATATGTTTAAGCATATCCCAACTTGATCCTTCCTTTGCCAAACTGAAAGAGGAGTTAGATGAGATAGCTGATATCGACATCAAGCCTGTTGATGTCGATGATTTGACAGGCTATGACATCTTTATCGGAAAGAAGATGAGCGAAAAAGCACTCGGCACAGCCGATAAACTTAAGATTGTATTCGCCTATAAAACTGGCGTTGACGATTTCCCGTTAGAAAAACTGAAAGAGATGAACGTCATTGTCACAAATTCTCATGCTGACAGTAACATCATCGCAGAATACGCATTCGGTTTATCGATATCTTTAGTCAATAAGATCACAGAATCTGACAGAAAACTTAGACAAGGCATCTGGTATGACAAAGATAATCTCTATTGGGAAAGTCTCTTCAGAAAGAAAGTCGGTCTATTAGGATATGGACATATCGGACAGGAGATCCATAAGATACTCTTAAACAATCATATCGAAACCTATACGATCGATAGACATCACGACTATAAAGATATTCATCTAGTCCAGGACTTTGACGAGCTCATCTCTACCTGTGATGTCATCATCTGTTCTCTTCCGAAGACGAGTGAAACCACATACCTTTTCAACAAGGATGTCTTTGAGAAGATGAAAGGCAAATACATCATCAATGTCGGAAGAAGCAACTGCATCAATCAGAAAGATCTCTATTACGCTTTACGTGATCATAAGCTTTCCGGTGCTGCTATTGACACTTGGGATAAGAAGCCATCTACAATGGATGAACTACTCTTACCTTCCGTCTATCCGTTACACACTTTAGAGAACATTTTAGTCTCTCCTCATCAGGCGATGAAAGTCATCGACGGACACCACCGCTATGTCATGGATGTCCTTAAGAACGTTCAAAGATATCTCTCCGGCAGTGAATTAGAGAACATCGTTGACCTTACAAAAGGGTACTGAATTCACAGTGCTTACAACACAGCAGTCGTAACTCATCATTCCTCTTTATTATAAGAATAATCCTCTATTTTATTTAAGGCGTTTTTCTATTGCTCTTTTAAGTTGACTAGTTGTTCTAATACGGAATCCTTGGTTGCAGTCCCTGTTTTGGATTTTAAAACATCATCAACATTTTTCTCTTTCGTCAGGTCAGAATAATCACCCTTCTATAAATATCATGATACAAATATAGCGATTTCCGTATCAAATCCTCTATAATTTAGGTATGAAAAAGAAAAAACTCCTTTCTCTTCTTTCTCTCTCACTGCTCTCCGGTTGTGGTCAGAGTATCGAGAAAGATACCTATCGTTGCTATCTTGGGAAGATGATGGTCTCCTCTTTTTCCTTGCCGGAAGAAGAAATCCATCAGAAGAAGATACAGAGTGAAAATATCGATGGCACCTATTACGCCAACATGTATTTCCTCACCTCTCAAAATGAAGTAAACGAATTCTATTCCAATTTAGATTACACGCTTACCGCAACAGAAAAAGAGACAAACCGAAAACTAAAAGAGACACTGATGTTAGTCTATTTCATCATGGATATCCCAAAAGGATATAAGGCATATAAAAGAGACAACATTCAAGGTGAACTTGTCGATCAAGGCCTTACTCTTTTGACTGATAACTTCTATTACTATGCATCCAAACCGGATGTCTTTTATTGCATGACAGATTTAAAAAGAGATGATTCCATCACAGAAAATGGAGTCTACTCTTTCTACTATCTCACATCGAGAAAGTATAAAGACTTATTAAGCGTAGACTCCATACGAATCATCTATAACGTAACAGATTAAGACTTCTTATATGCGTCTTCTAAACTTTGTACAAGATATAGCAGGTCACTTAAATATTCTTTTGTCTTCGTAAACAAGAATTCGAGTTTCTGATCCGTGATGCGAAGTCTAAGCTTTACACTCAGCGGTCTTAACAGTTCATCCAGTTTCTTGAATAACTGAGGCTTTTTGCAGTACTCATCACTCATGGTGATCGTATAGAATCCAAGTCCTTCGACAAAGCGGCAGACATAGATTGAATTCAGATAGTTTTCAATCTTCTTCTTGATCAATAAAGAGTTGACTTCACTCGGGTAAGGGCCATAAACATCTCTTATCTTTTCAGCAAAGTCTTTTATCTTTTCATCATTATCGCAATCCGATAATTCACGATACATGGAAATGCGCTGTTCTTTCGTTCCATACTCTTCCGGAATATGGGCATCCAAAGAGAATGACAGTTCAAAGTCGTGTTTCTCTGTGTTATAGAGTGCGGAAGTCTGAAGTGTCTTCTCTTTGATGACTTCCTCTAATAGCTCCATATACGCTTCATATCCTAAAGAGTCGACAAAACCAGCCTGTTCACTTCCCAAGATATCACCAGCGCCTCTGATATTTAGATCCTGCATCGCTATCTTATAACCAGATCCCAGTTCGGTAAACTCCTTCAATGCTTTCAGTCTCTTCCTTGCCTCATCCGTCAGATTCTTCGAATCACGGAAGAAGAAGTAAGCGTAGGCAAGCCTATCGCTTCTTCCTACTCTTCCTTTGATCTGATAAAGCTGTGCAAGTCCGAAGTGATCAGCATCCTCTACGATGATTGTATTCACATTCGGAATATCAAGTCCGGATTCGATGATAGAGGTGCAGACTAGAATCTGTGTCTCATTGCGGTAGAAGGCATCCATGACATCTTCAATCTCATCCTGAGTCATACGAGCATGGACCACTGCAACTTTTGCGTCCTTGAACTTCTTCGCCAATCTCTCTGCCACCTTATCGATCGATGCTATCTTATTATGCAGATAATAGACTTGTCCATGTCGATCGAGTTCTTTTCCGATGACTTCATAGATCAGTTCGTTGTCCTGTTTTGCGACATAGGTCTTAACCGGCATACGATTGATCGGAGCCTGAGAAAGAAGTGACATGCTTCTTACTCCAAGAAGAGACATCTGCATCGTTCTAGGTATCGGAGTTGCTGTCAGAGTGAGGCAATCGACATTCTTCGCCTTCTCTTTGATTTTCTCTTTGTGGGCAACTCCAAACTTCTGTTCCTCATCGATGATGAGGAGACCTAAGTCTTTGAAGTGGATGGAGTCAGATAAAAGGGAATGAGTACCGATGACAAAATCAACACTGCCATCCTCTAATCCTTTCTTGATCTCTTCCTGCTTCGCTTTGCTGACAAAGCGGTTATAGACTTCAATACGAGGAGAGAATTCTTTGAAACGATTGACGGCAACCTTATAATGCTGTTCTGATAAGATTGTAGTAGGGCAAAGGAGAATCACCTGCTTATGTGCTAAAAGTGCAGTAAAGGCTGCATTGAAGGCAACCTCTGTCTTTCCAAATCCGACATCCCCAGCCACAAGCCGGTCCATCGGATGAGGAGAAGTCATATCCGAACGGATTTCCTGGATTGCGGAAAGCTGTCCTTCCGTATAAGGATAGGAGAAGCTTTTCATGAATTCCTTCTCCAGTTCTTCTTCCTGTGGGAAGGCAAAGCCAGGCTTTGTCTGTCTTTCGGAATAGAGCGATAACAATTGATCGGCGAGATAAGAGATACGGCTTCTGATCTTAGACTTCTTTCTAGCCCAGGTAGATCCACCCATCCTATCAAGACTAGGTGCATAGCCTTCACGGGATGCATATTTTCGGATCATCTTATACTGAGCTAACGGGAGGAAGAAGATCTGTTCATTCGCATACTGAATCTTCAGATACTCAAGTCCATCTATCATTTCGACGCCGAGATAACGGCCGACACCATGGATCTCATGGACGACATAATCGCCCTCTTTGAGTTCCTCATATCTTCGGATGAGTTTTGCCTCTTTATAACGGGAGAGGAATCTCGATCTCTGAGAAGAGACTCCGTATATCTCTTTAGCGGAAAGATAGACATGTTTCTCTTCTGGTATCTCATAACCATGGGAAAGCTTCCCTTCTAAGAACATAATCTGAGAATGGGTCGGGTATTTTGTATAGACGAGCTGTCTTTCTGTCAGATAATTTTCATAATTGGTCAGATTCGGTTCCGGAAGGACGAGTCTGATCTTATACCCTTCCATCAGGTATTCACGGATCATGACATCGCTTTGGATATAGCTAGGAGCATGGAAGGAGCATTCTCTTAAAAGGAATCCTTGATCGCTGTTTCTGACTACGACAAAGTCAGAAAGATCCGGTTTCTCTTTTACATAGACAGATTCACCGGAGATAGAGTTACCTTCCTTTACATTCTTTTTGAAGTAACTCTCTTCTTTCTTCATGGCATCCTGATAACAGGAGAGAGATTCTGAATAATCATAGATAAACTTCTCGTATCCAGAAAGATAGGAAAGAAGAGAACTTGTCTCTTGTTTATACAGTGGATAGAAACGGCTATCGATCTCTTCTAAAAAACCTTGTTTTACTGTTTCAGATAGACGAGACATCCTCTCTAAAAGATCATCATAGGAAAGACGGTCTATCGATTTTTCTGTCTCAGAAAGGAGTTCTTGAATCCTTTTGTTCCCGTTCTCAATCTCATGACTAGAAAGAAGTCGTAATGAACCAGGATGGATCAGTATCTCTTTGATATGTTCAAAGGATCTCTCATCCTCCATCTTGAAGAAACGAATATCATCTACCTCATCACCAAAGAACTCAATACGGACTGGGTTTGGATAACTGGCATCATAGATATCTAAGATACCGCCTCTTACAGAGAACTGATTGATCTGAGTAATATGGTCAACAGGAAGATATCCTAAATGAGAGATGCGGTCGATGAACTCTTTTCTCGACATCATGTCTCCGTTTTTGATTGAAAAAAGAGATGACTCATACTCTTTCTGAGACATGATGGATAAAGACATAGACGACATATGTGCGACAAGGATAGAAGGCTTAGAGGAATGGATAGAGCTTATCGCCATCAGTCTCTCTTCGTTCATCTCCGGTGAGACACCGATAGCAGAGGTGCGGAATATCTCATCATACGGGAAGATGAAAGTTTCATTCTCATCGACATAGTCACTGATAAACTGAATGAAGTTCTCAGCCTCATATATCGTAGGGAAGAGAAAAAACATCTTTCTCTTATTTTCAAGATACGATAATGCGGTCAACAAAGCAAGTCCCTCAACAGATGAGACACTTGTTTCTTTGTTTTCTGATAAGTTCTCTAACTCTTTCTCTTTGTAAAGATACGAATAGAGTGAAATTTTCTCTAATGGCATTATTTGTTGTACAGACTCATCGCCTTATCAAAACTGTTTGTCTTAAGTGCGCATTCCAAAGCCTCACACGCTTTGGAGATTCCATCCTTCCACGCCTCATAGGTGATTTTATCCTTCGGTGCAGAGAGGACAAAATCCGGTGTAGATCCAACAGTCGGTTTGCCGATTCCGATACGGATTCTCTTGAATTCATCACTGCCTAACTGAGAGATGATGCTCTTCAGTCCGTTATGTCCGCCTGCGCTTCCTTTGTACTTCAGACGGATATGGCCAGGCTCGGTATCCATGTCATCAACTAAGATGATGATATCGGAGATATCCACCTTGTAGAAGTTCTTTGCCATGATCAAAGCATCACCGGAAAGATTGACATAAGTAAGAGGCTTCATCAGAAGGACGTCCTCTCCGAATGCTTTTCCTTTTCCGACTAAGGATTTGAAATCTTTCTTCTTGATTTCGATATTGAAATCAGAAGCAAATAGATCCAACGCCTGGAAACCAGAGTTGTGTCTGGTATCCGTATAAATATCACCGACGTTTCCAATACCTAAAATAATCTTCATTCCAACACCTCTTTATTATCTATGATTCAGCGCATTCAGCTTATCATCAAAGAAGGATATTGGGAATCCTTCAATTTCACGATAAGAGAGAATAAGACAGCTCGGCCTTCCTTTTTCGTTGAGATAGGTGAAGTAATAGCTGGATTTGTCTTTCCTTCCCTTTTTCATCTTATCATAAAAGATAACAATACTCGTTGTGACATTTGTCGCTTGTGTCGATTCTTCTTTTTCTGCTTTATTGACGATGACCATTTTGTCTTCATAGACATATACAGAGGAAAGTTTTTTTATCTTCTTTGCGTTATGGATAGTACAAAGCGGAAGGATAAAAAAGACAAAGAAGAAGAGATATGTAAACAGAACAATGATCAAGGAGACACAGACCCAGTCCATCGTTCCATTTAAACTCGTCTTAAGAGGAACAAGGATCAGGAAATAGGACGCAATCATACAGGACAAAAGAACATAAAAGCTAACAGGAGAAGAGTAATAGGTCCCTTTAAAAAGAGATGCGAAGTTCAACGTTTTATCATCGGAATAGGCATAAAGAGCCTGATGTTCTTCAGATAAGGGAATGTCCTCGCTTTTCATCGACTCCTTTTCTTCTTCTATCCTCGTATATCCGTTCTCGTTTTCATATTTCTTCATGCTTTTCTTTTTCAAAATACTGAAGATGACAAAAAGAATTCCTAAAATCAGAAACAGAAAGAGGAAGAGGAGTGTTCCGAATGCAGAGATGGAATAAATAGCTTCTTCCTGTCTTCCTTCTCCTAATGTGCAGAATACAAAGAAAGATCCGATTCCTAAACCGAAAGAGACTAAAGAAAGGATGCCAAGAACGATCGAAGCGGTTCTGTATTTGAATTTATTTTTCATATTCATTTCTATAGTACTCCATAAATGCCATCAGAGCTCTTCCACGATGAGAGACGGAGTCTTTCTCTTCCGCAGTGGACTGACCAAATGTCTTATTCAAATCAAGAGAGAAGAAGATCGGATCATATCCGAATCCAGAGATGGGATGATAATCCATCTCCTTGGTGATATATCCTTCATTCTTTCCGAAGAATACCTTCTCAATGTCTCTCTTCTTATCGATGAAGGCCATAGCAGTATAGAAGGCTGCCCTTCTATTCTCGATATCCTTCATCTTCTCTAAGATAGCAAGATTCTTCTCCTCATAGGAGTGCCCTTCCATGAATCTTGCAGAATGGACTCCTGGGAATCCATCTAATGCCTCAATAGCAAGACCCGAATCATCGCTTAAGACAGGATAATTGCATTTTTCAGCAATATCCTCTGCTTTGATCTTTGCATTGCCTTCAAAGGTAGGACTATCCTCTTCATGTGTCACAGCTAAACCTAAATCAGAAAGGGATAGGATTTCTACCTCCATTCCCTGTAGCATTTCCTTCACTTCTCTCACTTTATTGACATTGGATGTCGCAAATACAATGGTGTTTTTCATAAGCAATATTTTATAACAAATAAGGTAGAGAAAAAAGAAGAGGAAGTCTATCATAATGATAGTAACGAGGTGATACCATGAGAAAAACAGAAGAAGAGATCAGCAAAAAAAGAGAAAAGACATTATCTAGCACAGAAGTATACAAAGGAAGAATCTTAGATGTCTATTCCGATGAGGTAGAGTTACCTAGCGGACGCGTCTCTAAAAGAGAGGTCATAAGACACTGCCATGCCGCTGCTATCCTTGCCATCAATGACAAGAATGAAGTCATACTTGAAGACCAATATCGTTATCCCTATGATGACATCATTACAGAGATCCCTGCCGGTAAAGGAGATGAAGGAGAAACCGGAGAAGAGACCGCACTAAGAGAACTGGAAGAGGAGACCGGATATAAAGCCGGACACTTAGAGGAGTTAGGACTTTTCTATCCCTCTGTCGGTTATACCGATGAAGCGATTCACCTCTATTTAGCAACTGACTTAAAAAAGACACAGCAGCATCTTGATGAAGGAGAAGAATTAGAGTACTACTTCATCCCATTTGAAAAGCTCTGCAATATGATCAAAAACAAAGAGATTGCTGACGGAAAAACAGTAGCTGCCGTCTGCTACTATCTGCTTCAGCATACCAAATAACCATAAAGACTAAGGATATTCCTATCGAGTTTTCAGTGATTTGGCTGAAATTCATTCGGTTATTTGGCGAATCTAGGTTATATTGACAACCTCTTTAAGTGTTTTTAATGCTATAGTCATCATTTTTTATACTTTTGAGATTTTATCTATTTCTTACAAAATCATTACTTTTTTAGAAAAATACGACATATATCAATGATTTATATAAAATAAAATTAGATTTTTATGGCTGAGTGCTATAAAAATCTATTTTAATATCCTATAATAAATAGACCATAATCTCTGCAACACAACTTGACATAGTACACGAAAGGGGAAAAGGGTTGTCAAGGCCCGTCTTCATTATGAAGAAAAAATTTTTGTCGATTGTTGCATTAGCTTCGTTGATGGTATTAGGAGGATGCGGAAGCAATACCGATTCCACAGCCACTGATACTGCAAAGCCGACTGAATCCGCCAAGCCTACCGAAAGTGCTAAACCTACGGAAACTACAAAGCCTACGGAAAGTTCTAAGGATAGTGATTCTGAGCCGGTTTCTGATTCTACTTCATCTGACTCCACATCTTCCGATTCTACTTCCGAAACTCCTGTCGAGAAGACTGCTGCAGAGAGACACGCTGATTATTTAAGAGATTACACAGATTCTACAGCTTCTATCACTATCCAGGGTAAAGTTGTCCATATTGTCAGCTATAACGGAAGCGAAACCTGTAACATCGCTGTCCAGGAAGACAAATACGGATACTGGCTTAACAATGTTGCTAAAAACTTAGTCGAAATCGGAAAATCGTATGTATTCACCGGTGTCGGTTCAACTAAGAGTTATCCTTCTATCAACATGAAGAATCTGGATACTGTTGTAGAAACTGAAGATATCGAAGCTCCTGTTCTCACCTTAGGTGATGAGACCAATGTTTTCGAAGATTCCAGAAGTGCCTATATGACTATTCCTGCTGATGGTGTTGTCGTCTCCTCTTTTGATGGAAAAAATAAATATGGTTTCACAATCGGTGAGAAGACCTATTTTGTCAGCTACAACGAAAGTGTCACACAGGCTGCTGCCATCAAAGCCAAGCTTGAAACCTTGGATGTCGGCTGCACAATCACAAAGCTAACCGGTATCTGGTTTGCTGAAGACACTCTCCAGATCTGCAATCCGGATGAAATCGAGTTCAGCCTTCCTACTGCAACCAGCGTCACAATCACTGCCGCTGATGATGCAACGGAAGTTCAGGCCACTGGTACACTCCAGTTATCCGCTGTTGTCAATCCTTCCTCTGCCAGCCAGGAAGTTGTCTGGTCCTCTGAAAAAACTGATATCGCAACTATTGATGAAAATGGTTTAGTCACCGGCGTCAGCGTCGGAACCACCAAGATCTTCGCTACTGCCAAGGGTACCGATGTCAAAGGTGAATTCGATTTGACTGTCACCGATGCTCCTTCTGTTCCTGTTGAAAGCATCACAGTCACTGCTGAAGAAGGAAAGACTGGTGCTGATATCGGTGAGACCGTTCAGCTTTCCACTGCTATCTTACCTTCCAATTCCATGCAAACTGTCACCTGGACATCCAGTGATAATTCTATTGCTACTGTCGATACTGCCGGTTTAGTCACTTTTGTCGGCGATGGTGATGTCACAATCACTGCCCATGCTGCTGATGAGAGTGGAGTCACTGGAACCATCGATCTTTCCACTATTCCTACTAACTTAAAGACAATCAGTGAAATCGGAACAGTCGTTTCTGACTTAAATAATAACACCCTTACTAGTGAAGAATACAGTGTCCGTGGTGTTGTCTCTGCCATCAAAGATGAGAAGAACTTCATCATCAGAGATGCTACTGGTGTTTTCCAGGGATACAGCATCTCTGCTAGCAAGCTTCCGGAAGGCTTAGAAGCCGGTGATGTTGTCTTAGTCAAGGCTAAGTTCTGCAAGTACAACACATTAATAGAAATCACCGACAAAGGTCTTTCCAGCATTGTCATCTCCAGCAAAACCGTTGATGGTGTTTCCACAACTCCTGTCACAAAGACAAAAGAAGACATGAGCGCCTATGTTAACTCTCCTGACTTCTCCGCTGGTGAATACGTCAAACTTGAAAATGCCAAGACCTTTGCAAGCGGCACTTATACTAACATCAACATTCAGGGAACAGAATTGAAGCTTTCTCCGACCTGCCTTAACGACTTGACCATTGAAAAAGATACATGGGGAACCATCACAGGTTATCTCGTCAGCAGCTCTTCCATCTGGATCGATTCCTTCACTCCTAATGCCTCTGCTCTTCCTACCGCCGTTGAAGTCACTGGAGACTCCACTGTCAAAGCCGGAAAGAGCATTACACTTAAAGCCACTGTCACCTCTGATACCGAATATGCTAACTTCGACGATAGTGTCACATGGTCTGTCGCCAATAAAGATGAAACTGTAACCGATGCTCTTGCTACTATCGATGAGACAGGCAAGCTCACTGCTGGTGAAACTGCTGGAACTGTCGTTGTCACCGCAACCAGCGTTGCTGCTCCTGAAGTCAAAGGCACATTCGAAGTCACTATTGAAGTTTCTACAGATCCTGTTGATACGAAGTCCTATGCCCTTGTCAAAGATGTCGCTAATATTGCCGCAGGTGACAAGATTGTCATCGCCTACAATAACGGCGAAAAATCATTTGGATTAAATTCCTTTAAAGACAAATACTTCACTAGTGTCAGTGTTAGTGTCTCTGACGATACCATCAACGAAACCGAGAATCTCACTGAATTAACTGTTGCCACAGGAAGTGAAGACAAATCCTTTGCCTTCTATACTGGAACGAGTTATCTTGCTTATACCGGAAGCAAAAATTCAATGTATGAAGGAAAAGAAATCAACACCACCACTTCCTTCACTCTAACTATTGACACATCCACCGGTATTGCCAAAGCCGCCTCTTGCAAAGACTCTAGTTATAGAATTCAGTATAATACCAGCAGCCCGCGTTTCGCTTGTTACACTGGTTCACAACAAGACATTTCCATCTTCAAATTAGTCACAACAGCCTAACTCACTTCTTAGATAACATAAAAGCCCTAGTTTCCAAAAGCTAGGGCTTTTCTTCTGCTTGATTAAAAAGAGAATCATCAGTTCTCTTACAATCTATCATAAGAAAAAAGTCGTTCAACGTGTACCTCCACACAAAGCTCATCATTAAATTCGGTGGAACTGATGGAATCAGAGATGATAGACGTATTCCTATCATTAGTGTCAAGCAATATGAGATACCAGGAATTCTTATCCTGAGTATATTCAAATGTTTGATTATGGATCTCAACCGATCATTCCATGTTCCTATACTAAAGAAAGTGAAATATAAGGTTACTTCGGCGTCACGTCTCAAAAGTATAACTATTAGCTTTCTTCATTTTCTTAAGCATTGAAACAAATAACACAGACAATCAAGAGGATTTCAATCCTATCATCAGATTTTTCAAAGTCACCAAAAAGGATTGAACCTTACGTCCAACCCTTTAGAAATCTTCTTTGAATGTATTCTTTCTTTTTGTTCTGGCTTTGGATACGAGTTTTCTAGCTTCATCCGCAGACATGGCGATATCCTGTCTGTCTGACTTTGGAGTAGCACGGCTGAATCCATATCCGAGAATCTCTTTTGTCTGCATGACCGTGACAAAGGCATTAGGATCGATAGCGTTGATGCTTTCACGGATGATATTGTAATCCACTCTGTCAAAGCATACTTCTAGTACAACGGTATCATTCTTGGTATATCCACCCTGTGCCTTTAACAGTGTAGTTCCTCTTCCGAGATTCTCATTGATGAAGGCGTTGATCTCAGGCCACTTCTTGGATATGACCATCGCAAGATAATACTGATTGTTCCCTAAGAACACCTTATCCAACATGATAGAGCATAATAAGGCAGTGATAAGACCGACTAAGGATGGTAACAGGTTATATCCGTTTGTGAAGAAACCAGCTACAATCAATACGGCATCGACAACGAAGGAGGAAAGTCCGACTTTGATATGAAGATACTTATTCGCTAAGAGATTGATGACATCGGTACCGCCGCTAGAACCTCCGCCCGCTAAGGTGAGACCAATTCCAGAGCCGGTCAATAAGCCACCGACAATTCCAGATACGAAGTAAGCAAGAAGAAGAATGCAGTCTTCATTCCCTTCAAAGGGAATGACTCGATTGGATATCGTAATATCCTTTCCAAGCTGTGTGATATCGAAGATACGGATACCATCTACAACAATATTGTTGATGATAAAGGTAAAGAACATGATGGCCAAAGGATAGAAAATTGTATAGATAAGAGTGTGAAGAGAGTACTTCAGTCCTAGGAAGATAAGACCTAGGAAGAAGAAGGTCCATGTGACAATAAGAACATAGGTATTCAAAGATAGGACAGAGAATCCTGGAATCTTATGTATCAGCATAGAGATAGAAGCGACACCGCCAGAGATGATGTTCATCGGAAGGATGAAGAAGGAATCACCAAAGGCAACAAGAATCGCACCGCTTAAGATGAGAAACAGATTTTTGATCACCTTTGTCGGCGGTTCATTGGTGAACTCGCTTTTGACAATCTGAATCTGCTTCTTTACCCAATTTTTGATTTTCTGCATGATTCACCATTACTTGATGTTATGCGTTCTTCTGAAGTCCCACTTCAGATAGGCATCGATGAAATTAGAGATATTTCCGTCCATGACAGACTGAACATTGACTTCCGAGTATTCACTGCGGTGATCTTTGACTAAGGTGTAGGGGCAGAAGACATAGGAACGGATCTGAGAGGAGAAGGAGATATCCTTCTTGACTCCAGAGATCTTATCCATCTCTTCCTGTCTCTTCTTCTCTTCTAACTGGAAGAGTTTGGATTTGAGCATCTCCATACAGAATTCCTTGTTGGCAAGCTGATCTCTTTCAATCTGACAAGAGACAACTATACCAGTAGGAAGATGGGTGACACGGACAGCGGATTCGGTCTTGTTAACATTCTGTCCACCGGCACCAGAGGAATGATAGGTATCGATTCTTAAATCAGATGGATTGATCTGAACATCGATATCATCCTTGATGATTGGCATGACAGAGACAGAGGCGAAAGAGGTGTGTCTGCTTCCTCCGGAATCAAACGGAGAAATACGGACGAGTCTATGGACGCCGCTTTCTCCACGGAGATTTCCATAAGCCATCTTTCCACTGATTTCTAGAGTTGCAGAAGAGATACCAGCCTCATCTCCTTCTAGGATATCGACAAGCTTGAACTTGAATCCATAGCTTTCCGCATATCTTTCATACATACGTAAGAGCATGGAAGCCCAGTCGTGAGCTTCTGTTCCGCCGGCGCCTGGATGGAATTCGAGAATGGCATCGCAGTTATCGTATTTGCCAGCGTAGAAGATCTCTTTCTGGAACTCCGTAAAGCTCTTATTCAGAGAGACGAGCGACTGATCGGCATCATCAAAGATGTCCTTGTCCATTTCAATTTTGAGAAAATCAAGAGACTCTTTGATGGACTCCAGCTTCTTCTGGAAATCCTTGATGCTGGATAGTTTGTAATTGATATCGGATAATTGGCGGTTGATTTCCTTGGCGTGCCCCTGATCTTTCCAGAAGGAAGGATCCACAGTCATCGCTGAAAGTTCAGCCTCCTGTTTTTCCAAACCTGGAAGGTCAAAGACAGCCTTGCAAATCAAGCAGCTGTGTTGAAATGTTGTCGTACATGTTATTGAGTTCGAATAGTTCTTTCATTGTAAGGCCCTCCTTTCTTTATTTGTATTTTGGTAGAAATTAACTGATCTTGGCAGTCGGATTGCTTCTGTCGATTCCATCATCATCCGGTTTGATGTTGACATCAGTCTCCGGATTGAACTTGACTTCAGGAGCCTTGACAGCAGCGTCTCCTGTATCGACATGTGGAATTGTCGTCTTCGGCTTTTCCTGTTTCTTGAAGGCGACATGGAGAAGAGTACGGCAGACATCGGATGCGATAGAGGCATTCATTCTGTCGAACATCTCAAAGCCTTCATTGGTATAAGCCTGAAGAGGATCGGTCTGTGCATAGGAACGGAGCCAGATGGCATCACGGAGCTTGGACATCTGGTCGATGTGCTTTGTCCAGCGACGGTCGATACAATCCAATGTGACGGTCTTCTCAGCGAAGTCTCTCATATCCTGTGTCCAGTCTTTACCATGATCCTGGTAAAGCTTCTGTAACTTGGCACCTAATAATTCCTTGACATCATCATAAGGAACACCGTCCAAGGAAGAAAGATCGATTTCATTCTCCTCTAAAGAGAGAAGCTTGTTGGTTGCAGCCTGAAGTTTCTTTCCGTCGATGATCTTTTCCTGATCCTTGAGATAGAAGGACTGGTTGCAGATATCCTTAGCGCAGAGAGAGAAGTAATCCGGGATTGTCTCAGAGACAGTCTTGCTATAGAGGATATGATCTCTTCTTTCGTACATGATCTTTCTCTGACGGGAAAGGACGTCATCATAGTTGAGCAACTGCTTACGGGTATCGAAGTTCTGTCCTTCGACTCTCTTCTGAGCAGAAGTGATGGCTTTCATCATCATTCTGGATTCAAAGGCTTCATCGCCTAATTTCTCATAGAGGTTCTTAGTGGACTGCGGAGCGAAACGGATGAAAAGTTCATCCTGAAGAGAGACATAGAACTTAGAATAGCCCGGGTCTCCCTGACGTCCGGAACGTCCCTTGAGCTGGTTATCGATACGTCTAGATTCATTTCTTTCGGTGGCAAGGACGGCAAGACCATTGTAATGTCTTTCCTTGTTGTCCTCTTCCTTGACAAGAGTCTTGATACCATCACCTAATTTAATATCGGTACCACGACCTGCCATGTTGGTTGCGATGGTGACAGCACCCTTCTGACCAGCCTGAGCGATGATGTTCGCTTCACGGGCATGGTTCTTAGCATTGAGGACTTCGTGCGGAATTCCTAAAGCGGTAAGCTTCTGATCGACGATTTCAGACTTTTCGACAGAAGGTGTACCGATAAGGACCGGCTGACCATGTTCATGTCTGTCTTTGACATCAGCAACAAGAGCATTGTACTTTGCTTCTTCGTTTCCGAAGATAGCATCATTGTCGTCAAAGCGCTGAATCGGTCTGTTGGTCGGGATGGTGACAACACGCATGTTGTAGACCTTACGGAACTCTTCCTCTTCGGTCTTAGCAGTACCGGTCATACCGGCAAGCTTATCATAGAGACGGAAGAAGTTCTGATAAGTAATGGTAGCCAAAGTGACAGTTTCCGGTTTGATGGAGACGTGTTCCTTAGCCTGAAGAGCCTGCTGTAAACCATCGGAGTACTCTCTGCCCTTCATGACACGGCCAGTGAAACCATCGATAAGGAGAATCTCATCATCGGATACCATGTATTCGACATCACGTTTCATGATATAGTTGGCTTTCAAAGCCTGCTGGACGCGGTGAGTAAGATCAGCCCACTGTGCATCGAAAAGGTTATCGAGAGAGAACATTCTCTGAATGAGTTCAACACCTCTGTCGGTCAAGGTTGCGACCTTCTTTTCGACATCGATAGTGTAGTCTCTGTCCTTTCTCATCATTTTGACAACACGGTCAGCAGTGAGATAGGAGGAGGCAGTGATTCCGCTTCCGCCAGAGATGATAAGCGGTGTACGGGATTCATCGATCAAGATGGAGTCCGCTTCATCGACGATGGCATAGTGAAGACCACGAAGAACACGGTTCTGAACGGTCTTTGCCATGTTGTCTCTCAGATAGTCGAAGCCGACTTCCGAGTTCGTCGTATAAGTGATATCGCAAAGATATGCTTCCTGTTTCTGTTTGGTATCTTTCTCTCTTAAGTTGACACCGACGGTCAAGCCTAAGAAACGATAGATGTTACCCATCCAGTCAGCGTCACGGCTAGCCAAGTATTCGTTGACGGTGACAACGTGAGTTCCCTTACCTTCCAAAGCGTTGAGATAGACAGCCATGGTTGCGGTCAATGTCTTACCTTCACCGGTTCTCATCTCAGCGACATCGCCTTCATTCAAGACGGTGGAACCGAAAACCTGAACAGGATACGGGAACTGACCCAAGACACGACGGCCTGCTTCTCTGGCAGTCGCAAAGGCTTCAGGAAGAATATCATCGACGGTCTGACCGTCGGCAAGTTTCTTCTTGAGGTAGGGTGTCATTGCCTTCAGTTCATCATCAGTAAGCAAACTGAACTTATCCTCATACTCGAAGACACGCTTTGCTTTGTTCTGAATCTTTTTGAAAGCTCTGGCATCAATGCGGAATAATTTATCGAGAAAACCCATAACTGTACTCCTTTAATGAATTTATCGCACACAATATAGAAGCCTATTAAAAAGAGAGGCTAAAATATGCCAAGTAAAAATATACCATTCTTTAAGACTAAAGACAAAAGATATCTAATGAAATAGTATAAAAACAGCTATTATCCGTTCATGATTTGATTTATTTCCATGTAATTTGAAAGTCAAACAAGGCAGTCAAAAAACATTTAAGTTCTGACAAAATCGGATGAACTTGCTTTTTCGTGCAAAATCTAGGTTTCTCAACTTGCATTTTCGTGCAAAAACACGATTTCTCAACCTGCTTTTTCGTGCAATCGATATCAAATTATGCTATCATTGAAGTATCTGAGGAGGGCATATATGTTAAAAAGAAAAATATACGATGATCTGCTAGCATGGAAAGAAAAAAGCCATGGAACCAGCGCGTTATTGATTGATGGCGCCAGACGTGTCGGAAAAAGTTACATCGTCAAGGAATTTGCAGAAAACGAATATAAAAGTCACATCATCATCGATTTCGGAAATGCACCAAAAGATATCATCGATCTATTTGAAAATGACGGTTACGACTTGAACTTATTCTTTTTAAAATTGTCTTCCTTTTATTCTACGACTCTTTACAATCGGGAATCCCTTATCGTTTTCGATGAAGTTCAACAATGTCCAAGTGCCCGTCAATTAATAAAATACCTTGTTGCCGATGGAAGATATGATTACATAGAAACCGGATCACTGATCCGTCTTAAAAAGAATGTGCAGAACATCATCATTCCTTCCGAAGAAGAACACATCGAGATGTTTCCGCTCGACTTCGAAGAGTTCCTTTGGGCGATGGGGGATGAATCAACATATCCACTCATCAGAAAATGCTTTGAATCGAAATCTCCGCTCGGTGCCGCAATCCATAGAAAGATAACGAATGACTTCCGCCAATATATGCTTGTCGGAGGTATGCCTCAATCTGTACTGGCCTATATCAGTGAGAAAGATTTTGAAGCCTCTGACATTGTCAAAAGAAGGATTCTGAAGCTTTACCACGATGATATTGCTAAGTTCAGCTATGGTTACGAGGATAAGGTTTTTGCCATCTTTGATGAGATTCCCGGCCAACTTTCCAAAAAAGAGAAAACATATAAGTTATCTTCTCTCGGAAAAGATAGCAGATTCCGTTCTTTTGAAGAATCTTTTGTGTGGCTTAATGAAGCTATGATCATCAATACGTGTTTCAATTCGACAGATCCTCATATCGGTTTAGCATTAAGCGCTGATTATCACACTCAGAAATGTTATATGGCTGACACAGGTTTGCTTGTCACTCATACATTTAAAGATAAAAAATACACAAGCAATGAAATATATCGTGCAATCCTATTCGATAAACTGAACATAAATGAAGGTATGATCATGGAGAACATCGTTGCTCAGATGCTTCGATGCAATAGAGAAAGACTGTATTTCTATTCTAGGTCAGACAGCACACATCGTGAAAACCATATGACGATCGATTTTCTGATAACCGAAGAGAAAAAGATATGCCCAGTCGAAGTGAAATCCGGTGACTACCGTTCCCACTCTTCCATAGATAAATTCAAGAAGCGTTTTTCATCTATCCTTGGCAACTCCTATGTGCTTTACACAAAGGATGTCATGTTCAAAGATGGAATCATACACCTGCCTCTATATATGGCGGGTTTACTCTGATTTCGCATTGAATTCAGCTTGAAAAGAACTCTAATCATTGAAATGGACAAAAATAATGTTTAGAATAATTACGCGAGTTTCTGAGATGTATTTTTTCCAGAGCTTGAAACTCATGAAAGGAGATTTGTTTATCATGAAAAAGTCTATCCGTAGCCTTGCAGTATTAGGCGTTTGTGCATTATCCCTTACCTCTTGCGGCAAAGTCAGTTTTGCTGATTTCCAGACGAAAGCCAATGAAGCTTTGAAGAGCACTGTTGAATACAAGACCGCTTCCGTTTCCGGAACCGTCAAGAACACCAGCGAAGTTGACAATAACGAAAAGGATGTTTCCGCTAGCCTCACCGTCAACGGTCATGTCTTAACCCCTGCTTCAGCAAGCGTTTCCGATATCGCTGCCGCTGCCTATGTCAACCTCTTCGGTATCGCGACATTCAGCGCCACCGAAATCTCCGGCTACACCTATTATGCCGGAAGTTCCTTCAAGGTCACCTATAGTTCTACCGATGACAACGGAAACAAGTCCACCTCCACCATCAAGTGGAACAAGAACGGCCTTGTCACCTCCATCGTTGCCAAGGGTTCTGGTGCCAGTGAGACTTCCTACTTCAACCTCACTGTCAAGTATTCCAAGTAATTTCATTCAATTACGCACTAATAAGCCTCGCTTTTCGGCGAGGCTTTTCTCTTGCTATTTTTTAGCGAAAATAAACACTTTTTTGAAAAATGTACAAAATTCAATAAAATTTCAATAAATTCATTTTAAAGCATTGAATTAACCTTAAGCCAAGATTAAAATATCTTACAAAGTCCCTGAGAAGTATTTTCCAGGACTTAAAATTTCATGAAAGGAGAACTATATATCATGAAAAAGTCTATCCGTAGTCTTGCCGTTTTAGGTGTCTGTGCTTTATCTCTCACCGCTTGCGGAAATGTCAGCTTCGCTGATTTCCAGACCAAGGCCAATGAAGCTTTGAAGACTGATGTCGAATACAAGACAGCCACTGTCTCTGGAACCGTCAAATCCTCCAGCTCTGATAGCAAATCCGAATCTAAGATCTCTGCTAACCTCACCGTCAATGGTCATGTCCTCACCGGTGCCAGCATCAACGATGCGGTTTATGCCGCTTACATCACAACATTCGGTCTTGGCACATTTGCTGCAACTGAGAACACTTCCTACAAGTACTATGCCGGAAGTTCCTTCAAGGTCACCTATGATGAAAAGGATGATAACGGAAACAAGTCCAGTTCCGCTATCGCATGGAACTCCAACGGTCTTGTCACTTCCATCAAGGCCAAAGGCACTGGAACCAATAGCAAATCCACCTATAACCTCACTGTCAAGTATTCTAAGTAATCGTTTCTTATTACACGCTGATCATTACACATTACAGTTCTCAGCATGAACAAAAGAATCTGTCCGTCCGTTTTAGCAATTCTAGCCTGTACTTTCTCATTGCTTTCATGTGATTCTAATAAAGTGAAAGATGATTTCGGCCCTCAGTCTTTAGACAATTATGTCATTGAAGAGGGTGAGACAAAAAAAGAAGTGAAGATACATAAAGTCTCCCTCGCATTCAATCCAAAAGCGATAAGCAAGTTTTCTTTCGACGTGTCTTGGGAGTACAAAACAAATGTCATATTTTTCGACATTGACTGTTTCCTTTCCAGAAACGAACTCGGTGCTCTCTTAGCCAAATTTCAACTGAACGATTTTGAATTTGAAAGCAAGAAGTACAATTGCACCGGAACATCCCTCTATTCGTACAACAAAAAGAGTGAAACAGATACTGTTCGTGTCAGTGCAGATAGAACGGACATAACGGATTACAGTTCTCATTACGCATTCTTCTATATCAGTGACTTACAAGAATATAAGATCACATCCAAGAGCAGCAATGAAACCTGTAGCGTGTATGTCACTCGTGGCGATATCCTTATATCTCTTGAAAGTGTATAACAGATAACATTAACATTGGTGTCGGAGAAATCCGACACCTTTTTCTTTTCCGGTAATCGGAGAGGTATCCTCTGAAACTATTTCCTATCCATTTCCTTTTTCTTCCGTCTTCCCTGACTCATGGTATAATTTTTCAAAAGGATGGTAATTGCTATGCCGGACAATTTCTTAAAAGAACATGCTGTCTATCAGATTTATCCTATCTCATTCAAAGATGGAAACAGAGACGGAAAAGGTGATCTAAAGGGTGTCATCGAGAAGCTGGATTATCTTACCGATATCGGAATCAAAATCATTTGGTTATCTCCGATTTACTGTTCCCCGATGTTTGACATGGGATACGATATCTCCGATTACTATCAGATCAATCCGATGTTCGGAACCATGGATGACTTCGACAGACTGATCGAAGAGACAAAAAAGAGGGGAATGCGTGTCATTATGGACCTTGTTGTCAACCATACCAGTGATGAGCATCCTTGGTTTGTCGAAGCACTGAAAGACAAGAACTCAAAATACCGTGACTACTATATCTTCAGAGAAGGAAAGAAAGACAAAAAAGGAAAGTCACTTCCTCCAAACAACTGGGAAAGCAACTTTACAGGTTCCGCATGGGAAAAGGTAGAAGGAGATGATAACACCTATTATCTCCATCTCTTCCATAAGAAACAGCCGGATCTAAACTGGCACAATCCAGAAGTGATAAAAGAAGTAGAAAACATCATCGCATTCTGGATGGACAAGGGAGTATATGGATTCCGCTGTGATGTCATTTCCGAAATCTATAAGGAATCCTTTGAAGATGGAAAGAAGAATAAACTTGGATCCCCGATTGGATCAGAACATTATGTCGCAACCGATGGCAATCATCAGATTCTCAAGCAGATCAGAAAAGAGGTCATCGAACCTCGCAATGGTGTATTGATTGGTGAGTGCGGAGGCGGAATCACACCAGAGGACGGAGTCAGATATCTAGAGAATGAGCTCGATACCTTCTTTCAGTTTGATACTGCCTATGTCTATCCAAACTACTTTGCAAAACATGCAAGCATCAAGCGGTTCAAAGATGCTGTTATCAAGTGGCAGACGAAAGTCGATTATAATGGAAACTACTTAGAGAATCACGATCAGCACAGATCCATCGGAAAGTATGTCTATGGAAAGAATCAGGATATCGGTGCTAAGATGCTCCTAACACTTCTCTTTACATTGAGAGGAACTCCTTTCGTCTATATGGGAGAAGAAGTCGGAGCAAGAGACTATCCTAAGAAATTGGATTTAAATTTATGCAGTGATTGTGTTACAAGTGCCGTATACAATCTAGCAAGAAAGAAGTACCATCTTCCATCCTTTATCGCAAAACGTGTTACATGGCAAGTTTCTAGAGATGACGCTAGAGCACCGATGGCATTCAATAAAGAGGAAGGATATGGATTCGCGGACAAAGATGTAAAACCTTGGCAAGTCTATAACTGCAGTGGTGCCACCTACAATTATGAAAACGAAAAGGATGATCCTAGTTCCATCCTATCCTATTTCAAAAAAGTAAATCAGCTAAGAGAAGAGAATAAGACCTTTGTCTATGGAAGCATCGGCTTTTTAGACACAAACAAAGAGATTCTGAATTATATCAGGAAAGATAAAGACAAGGCCTATATGGTCATATTGAACCTGAGCGGAAAGAGAGTTAGTTATCCGGTCGGTTTTAACGATGTCAAAAAGACTCTTGTCTTATCCAATTACGAAGGTGTTGAGAAAAAGATGCGACCTTATGAGGCCGCAGTCTATGAGATAGCTAAGAAATAACAAGTCTCAAATAGCCTTGTGAAAACAGTATTTCCCTACTTTAATATCTTCTATTTCGTTTCTATTCTTAAGATCTAAAAGAGAATACATCAGGGTTCTTTTTGATATACCCGTCTCTTTCATGATCTCTTCATTTGACACACCGAACTCAGAGAAAACAGTCGCCTCACAGATGAGTCTGTATATTTTTCTTTCTGACTTAGTCATACTAGAAGAGCACTCCATACTATCTATCTTTTCTTTGTTTGCCTTTAATGTTTTTACAGTGGCTTCAATCTCGTCAGATAGGATTTCAAGAATCGTACTGACATACTCATTCAGACATTCAAACTCATATCTATCTTCCGCTTGCTGAAATGCTTTATAGTACTTACTTTTATGATTAGCAAAAGAAGACGATATCAAGAAAGAAACATAACTATTCGTATATAAATACAGTCCGTTTGAGAATAAGAATCTTCCAAATCTTCCATTTCCGTCATAAAAAGGATGGACATACTCAAAAAGATAATGGGAGAGAATCATCTTAGTGAATATCTCCATATCAGAATTATACAGTCTGATGAATTCGTTCATGTATCTATCGATATCCTCTTCTTTTGATACTCCGGTGTGTATTGTTTTGAGTCCATTGGTGACAAACACCGGATTTTTGCGGAAGAATACACCATCCGGTGTATCGTCCTTTTCAATAGCATCCTTCATCACACTATCATACAAATTCCTGATGTCCGTAAGAGTTTCGATTTTTCTTCCTTTTGAACTCATCAGTTCTTTATATGTGTTTCCAATGGATATGACTTTCTTATCTTTTGAAGCTGTCGCATTGCTGATGACATAGAAAATATCATGCCTTGTCGAATTGATATTTTCGATTTTGTTTGTCGCTTCAATCTCAGAAATCAAAAAGGACTGAACAATCTGTTTCTGAACAAACTCCGTAAACGATTTAATCAGCGAATCTAAATCCTGAATCTGTTTATTCAGTTCTATGATTTGATTCATAGTATTCGATGATGGACAATAGAAAAACTTATCATCCAATAAATGAACGCAATCTTCTCTCTGTTTCAATTGATTGAGATGATTTTCAAAATCTTTCTTATCCATTTTGAAATAGTCTGTCTTAACACTCATAAGAAAAGCCTCATACGCAAATTATAAAAATTTCAAGTGCAATTTTCAATGATTTTTGCACTTCAAATTATAGAAATATAGCGATGAGTGCAATTTTCGATTCGGGTCCGTCTTAGATTTATCGATTCTTTTTCTTTTCCAATATGTAAACTGTCAGATAGACTATGAAAAACACAACAGAATAGATAAGCATAAGGATGCTTCCGATATTCAGATGAAGATTCATATCCTTGACCATAGAGTAGAACACAACAATCAGAATAGATGCAATTACAGATAAAGAAAGGAAGAGAAGAGATACTCTCTTATCTCCTTTCTCTCTTTCCTTAGGCATAAACATAGATAATAAACCAAAAGCAAACAAGACTCCCATAAATGCAAGATAGAGAGTAAAGGCCATCGTTCCATAATAGAGGCATCCGGATTTTGTATCGTTAAGAAATGCAAAAGAAGAGTATCCAGAGATAGGAACGATTGCTTTGCTGTCTTCTGAATATAAAGTAGGAAAAAGAGGAATCAGAAAAGAGAGAGAAGACAATAACATCTGTATCAGGAATATTTTCTTAGACAATAATTTTTCTTTCATAGGCTATCCTCACAATCAGTAGACTCGATATATAGTATAAGACAAGAAAGAGAGAATCCTCTCTTTTTCACGAAAGAGAATTCATATATTAGGTTTCTTTCTATATAATATACATACTAGATAGGAGGGATTACTATGGAAGACAGATCCGTCTTTGCACTACAGGTTCTGGAAGTGCTGAAAAGACATTCAAACGAAAACAATTATCTGACTCAGAAAGACGTCATCGACTATCTGAAAAAAGATTTCAATGTCGATGCAAAAAGAAGATCCATCAAAGGCGCATATGATGCAATCGACAAAGTATATCCTGACCTTATCGAAAAAGCATCGAACAACAAAGGTGTCGCTATCATCGACAGAACCTTTTCCAAAGATGAAGTCATTCCGATGATCATGGCTCTTTACTCCTTCCGAGGCTTTTCCACGAAACTGACCAATCAGTTAGTCGAGAAACTCAAGAGCGGATTCTCATTAAGGGATAAGTTTCCAAGTGCCAGTGCCATCACAAACAACAGAAAGATTGAAAATGCGGAAGTCATCTATAACTTCTCCATCATCTCGGAAGCCATCGCAAAAAGAAAATATATCTCCTTCCTCTATAACAACGGAAGTGACAAGTCGAGAAGGCGTTCTGTCTGTCCTCATTATCTCTTTGTCAGTCAGGAAGAGTTCAAACTCATCGCCAGCTTCCGAATGGCTGGAAACTTCACAATATTCAACCTAGAATCCATAAGCGATATCCAGATTCTGGAAGATAAAGACGGATTTCTTCTTCAGGATAATCCAAAGTATAAAGACTTCAATATCGACCAATTCACGAATGAACATCTTTATTGGTTTAAAGAGAATGCTATTACTGCAAAAATAAAAATGCAATCGGATACCAACAGAAAACAGATCATCAAATGGTTTGGAAAACAGGCGACATTCTTAGATGATGGCATCGTTGAAATCAAAAATGATATCGACTCTCTTTACTTCTGGTTAAAAGATTATAGCGAGTACTTGGAAGTCCTTGAGCCTGTTGAACTTAGACAAAAACTTTACGAGTACGGCAAAAAACTAGCCGATAAATATAAGCCGTAATCCGCTTTCATCACATGACAGTAAAAGCCATGTGATTTTTAGTTGCAATCTAAGTTTGATGGTAGTATGCTCTCTAACGCCTTAAGCAAGGCCATGCTAACTAGCAGTCACGGACAATTGCCCTTCTGGAAAGGAGACTTTCCAAAAGAGGTCAACATCTCTTATCGAAGCCAAGGTAAAAGATAACATTGTTCAAATACTCTAGAAGTGTAAGCTCAAGCGTCAGAGGTTCCCATTTGAAACTTTTTTCGTTTTGTCTTCACTCCATAGTTAGCAGCTATAGGAGGTATCATCATGAAAAAGATGACAAAGAACGAAGACTTCCGTCTTAAAAACGCAAGAATCTTTGCCTGCTCACAAAGATCTCTTGATGAAATCAGAGAAGATTTCCATCTGAACTTCAGTGCCGGACTAACCGATGAACAGGTTCAGAAGTCAAAAGAAGCACATGGGCAGAACAAGCTGAATGAAGCTAAAAAAGATAGGAAAATCGTCAAGCTTTTCAAATCTTTTTTGACTCTATTCAATCTGATTCTCTTCGTTATCGCAATACTGGATGGCTTCATATCCTACTTTTTCCCTGAATCTCAAAACGATAAGAACACGTTTTACGTGACTCCACTTATCCTCTTTGTGATCATCATCATCTCCTCTTTAATATCCTACAAAGAGAATCTGAAGTCGGAAAGATCCGCTTCCGCTTTGAAAGATCTGACCGCAACAAAATCAACGGTCATCCGAAACGGGAAGACGCTGGAAATCAACAGTGACGAATTGGTTGTCGGTGATATCATCCAGTTTTCGTGCGGTGATTTTGTCCCGGCGGAAGTAAGACTGATCAAAAGCCGTGATCTATTCGTTCTTCAGTCTTCTTTGACCGGCGAGAGTGCACCGGTAGAAAAGAAAGCAGAAAAAACTGCTTCTATCGACTCTAGTACGAATCCGTTTGATCTTGAAAATATCCTCTTCCATGGTTCTAGCATCGTATCCGGAAAAGGTACCGGTATCGTCTTTGAAGTCGGTTCCAATACGATACTCGGCCAACTGAACGATAAGGTCATCCAGAAAAAGAAGAATACCACATTCCAGAAAGGTATCGACTCCATAACAAAGCTGCTATTGATTCTGATTCTTATCATCGTTCCTATGATTTTCCTCATCGATGGATTCGATATTCATTTAGGAACTGCTGGATTTGTTATCGGAGACTACACACTGTCTTCCTCTTGGATCAATGCCTTTGTCTTCTCTATCTCTGTTGCAGTCAGCCTTATCCCATCTTTGCTTCCAATGCAAGTGACATCCAACCTTGCCAAAGGGGCTATCCAAATGTCGAAGAAAGATGTCATCGTAAAAAATATCAACACCATCTTCAATTTTGGTAGCATGGATGTTTTATGTACTGACAAGACCGGTACCCTTACAGAAGACTCCTCTACACTGAGTATGTATTTTAATATCGATATGAAGAATGATATCCGCATACTCCGTCTAGCTCTTCTGAATTCCCACTTTCAGAACGGTATCCGTTCTGTTATCGACAATTCGATTCTTTCCTACGGAAAAAGCAATCATGCCATTGAAGAGATATTAGAAGAAGGTATCTCTCCTTTGGATGAGATTCCTTTTGATTTTGAAAGAAAAAAGCTATCTGTCCTGCTCAAAGACAAAGAAGGAAAGAAGTTTATGATCACAAAAGGAGCACCGGATAAGATGCTTGCTGTCCTCTCTTATGTCAAATCAGATGGAAAGATAAGAAAGATCACTGAAGAAGATATTCGAAAGATTGAGGAAATCGCAGATGAAGAATCCAAGAAGGGAAAGAGAACTATCATCCTTGCAACCAAGGATGTGGACAAAGAAGAAATCTCCGTCTTAGATGAATCCGATATGACATTCATCGGGTTCCTTTCTTTCGAAGACACACCGAAGAAAAAAGCGAAACAAGCGATGGAAGAACTGAAGGAATACGGTGTCATGACAAAGATTTTGACCGGTGACTCTCTTTCCTCCTCTCTTGCAGTCTGCCGCTCTTTGAATATCCAGGAGGTGAATTACCTTTCCGAAACAGAGATATCTGCAATGGATGATGAAGAATTAAAGAAGGAAGCAGAGACACATAATCTTTTCGTCAAACTGACTCCTAACAGCAAAGAGAGAATCGTAAAAGCGTTGAAAGATAACGGACACATCGTTGGATTCATGGGGGATGGAATCAATGATGCTGCCGCGTTAAAGGAAGCCGATATCGGAATCTCTTTCAAGAATGCGACCGATATCGCAAAAGGTGCTGCGGATATCATTATGCTAGAAAACGATCTTTCCGTCTTAAAGGATGGTATCCGAGAAGGGAGAAAATCTTACATCAACATGATGAAGTATGTGAAGTGCCAGACTTCCTCCAATTTCGGAAACATGATTTCTCAATCTATCGGCGCCATCTTCCTTCCGTTTTCTCCTTTGAAAGCTGTACATATCATTCTTTTGGATATCATCTCTGATATCTCCTGTTCCTTGATTCCTTTTGATACGGTAGAAGAGAAGGATATCCGTAAGCCTTTGAACTTCTCCTTATCTCAGATCCGAAGTTTCATGTTCTTATTCGGCCCTCTTTCCTCTCTCTTGGATATGGCATCATTCTTAATCCTCTTCTTCTTTATCTCTCCGATGATGTTAAAGAATAACGGAATCGCCTTTTCTGACTACAGCTTGCTGAATCAGGAAAATCAGACTCTCTTCATCAGTATCTTCCAGACTGGATTCTTCTTAGAATCCCTCATCACACAGAATGTTGTCTTCTCTTTCTTAAGGACGGATAAGATTCCATTCATCCAGTCTAGACCCTCTCTCACTCTGTCTTTAGGTATCCTTATTTCCTGTCTTGTCGGATTCTTCTTAATCTATGTCCCTTATATCAACTCCGCCTTTGACCTTGTCAGCATTTCACCGATCTTTATTCTGATCCTATTCGGTCTTGTCCTAATATACGGTTTGCTGACTACCATCATGAAAAAAGGATATATCAGAAAATTCAAACGGCTCTTATAGTCCTATTCGATTCTTCTTCCCGGATGATAGATTTAAAATCAAAAGCGTGTTTTATATAATATTAAAGATTATGGAAAACAAAACAAAACAAAACACACTATCTGTATTTCTCTCCTTCATGAAAGGACTTCTTATCGGATTCTTTGACTGCATGCCTTTTTTCCAGACAAAGAGATTAGAAAAAGCTCTTCATAGAGAAGAGGAGAACGGATTTCAATCCTTTCTGAAGCATACGATAACGGAGATGATTGCAATGGCGATTGCTGTTTCTGTCTTCTTCTTTATTCCGATGGAGATGATGATTGAGCGTTACCATACCGGTATTTATGCAGGCATTGCTATCATGATACTTGTCTTCATGGTCGCTGAAATCTATGAGATCATCAAAGAGAAAGATAAGATCAAGTTATTACCTTTCCTGCTTACTTTCTTCCTTGTTCTTATCCTTTCCTTCTCTTTCTACTACATTCCTTTCAAGAAGGCGAGTGAGGAGAGCATCATTCCTTTCCTTATCTTCATCGCTCTTGCTTTTTGTTCCTTTATCTCCTCTTTTAACGGAATCTCCCTTTTCACTCCTATCTTCTTCCTCGACTTCTTCACCTACTTTGCAAAGTATATGAACACACTTCTCTACTCCGGAATGAAGAACTATATCTTCCTATTCCTCATCTTATTTGCAGGCATCTTCACCGGAAGAGTCTTCTATCTCTTCTACCAGGATAAATTAGATCAGTTCACAATGGAGAAGAAGGCAAGCAATCTCGCCTTATCCTTCTCTGGATTCCTGCTTCTCTGCATCTATAAGATCAAAGCACCATGGTATTTCGATTCCACTACCATCACAGTCATGGCTCAGAATATCACTTTGATAACCACGCTGATTTCCTTCTTCACCGTCAGTTTGGTTTTGACATTACCTACCTATAAAAAGAAAGACAACACATCACTATGAGATTAGATCGTTTTTTAGCAAATTCTGGCTTAGGTTCGAGAAAAGCATGTAAGAAAATCATCCGGAACAATGATATAAGAGTAAATGGAGTCAGAGTGACGGATGGAGAGATATTGATAACAGGAAGCGACAAGATAGAAGTCAACGGAAAAGAGATTCCTAACACTCCCTATGTCATCCTGATGCTGAATAAACCAGAAGGATATATGTGTTCCATGATCGATGAGAATTATCCATCGGTCATGAATCTGATTCCAGACCTCTACAAAAAGAAAGTACGTATGGTCGGAAGACTCGACCAGGATACTACTGGATTACTCCTATTGACCGATAACGGTATTTTGAATGCGCGTCTTGCCCATCCAAAGACAAAGGTAGAGAAGACCTACCTTGCCACAGTCAATCACATCTTACGTCCTACCTTAGTCGAACTCTTCAATCATGAGATCGATATCGGAAGAGGAGAGATTGCAGCACCGTCCAAACTTGAGATCATCGACGAATATCACGCCTACCTCACCGTACATGAGGGGAAATATCATGAAGTGAAGAGGCTTTTCGGCCATTTCAATTATGATGTAGTAGAATTGAAGAGAGTACGCTTAGGTCCTATCGAACTGAAGGACCTGAAAGAAGGTGAATTCCGTCTTCTTGACGAAGAGGAAATCGATTCCCTTCTTGAGGCGACTCATATGAAGAAAGGAGATCAGTTATGAAAGTATATTGCCCCCATTGCGGAAACAGTGAGTCCACTCCGTTCTCCGACTCTGTCTATAAGACACATGGCTATCAGTGCGATAACTGCCATAAGGATTTCGGTGTCGATGACGGAAAGACATTATCCGAACACGAAAACAATCTGACGGAATTCTATTTCCGCTACACGGAAAAAGACGGGAGTTCCTTACAGGTAAGCATCAAAAAGGAAGGAGAGAATGTCTATCTCTATCCTTCTAAGATCCTCACTGACAAAAGGCTTCAGCCCTACGAGAAGATTGACTTCACCAGTCAGTTTGAAGGATTCAAAAAGTTAGTCTTTGAACAGCTTTTCCTTTTGGATTGGCCGAAGACTTCTACCGGTTTTGTCACAGGCAAGGATGAATCCTTTGAAATCCGTCTGAAGTACAATCTCTCCCTCTATCCTGAGGATATCTATAGAGGAACAAACGCTTTCCCGAAGCTATTCCCAGTCTTGAAAAACATCTTCTCTACCTTATTTGAAGAGTAACATGAAAAGAATCGAGTACATTTCCTTTTGGAAAAGAAAACCGGAATCCGTAGAAGAGGTTCAGTCATTAAGACTGGACTATCAGGATGGATCGTTTACCGATGACAAAGGAAACAAATACACAAAGAAAGAAAGCGACGATCTTATCCAAACCTTATTCGATGAACTGAAAATCGATGAGACGGAAGAACGTTTCAAAGCATTCCTCTTTGAGAACGACAAAGAGAACTATCAGATCAAGTTTTTCCTTGAGGTCGCTTATAATGACGCAACCTACCTTGCCATCAAAGGGACTCAGCCTTTCCATCAGAAGAATTACAGAGAGATTCAGAGTCTATTTGAACCCTTCTTCTTAAAGAAGTGACAGATATCTATCATTAGGCAGCCATTAACATGGCTGCTTTTTTGATCAGATAACGATAATGGATTATGCAGGCACAAAATAAGAGCATAACCAGAAAGAAATGGTTATGCTCCATGAGATCTCATACTTCCCTGCTCGGCACGTATAGAAAGGGACTAAACACGACGACGTTTCAGCGACGGCTAAAGAATGTCATCTCACCAGCTTCCCGACTATACCATGGCCAATGATATACTGATTTAATCGTAGTTATCAAAAATCAGAAGCGATACTCTTTGCAGAGTCTTTCGAATCCTAAGACAGCTTTCTCTTCATCTTCGCCTTCGCAGACGATAGTAAGAGTTGCACCAGACTCAATCGGGGATAAAGCAAAGACATTCATAATGGATTTCAAGTCACATTCATCACCGTTTTCAAGTCTCAATGTGACAGAACATCTGTGATGATTTGCTTCTTCAACGAGTTCAGCGCTGGAGCGGGAGGTAAGTCCACCCATGTTAGTTACAATGATTTTAAATGTGGTCATAAATAGTTTCCTTCATTCAATGGTATTATATAGAAAAATGTAAGCGATTACAACCTCTTTGCTTAAAAGAAATAGATAATCTAAATTATTCTATCACAACAATTGAATATTTGAACATTATTTTCAATGCGAAATTCCGATAATTTCAACGATATCTCGTATAGACAAGTTTTATGCAAAGCTTAGAACACTCCGACAAATATTCTATCTCCATCTTAAGTTTCTCATCTTCTAGTACGGAAGGTGGGTGATAAAGTGGGTGATAAAGTGAGTGATAAATTTCTGTTTGCTTCTAAGAAGAAACCAACAGAGACTAGCAAATATATATGGATTGCATTCTACGTTTTGAGAAGGAAGAGGATAAAGACTCTTTCTAATATGGTATAATTTCACATAGTCTCTAAAATATCTTTGAGGTGATACTATGGAAAACGAAAAAACAGAGAATAAGCGTATTATGCTGACCGGTGACCGTCCTACCGGAAAGCTTCATATCGGACATTATGTTGGATCCTTAAGAAGAAGAGTTGAACTTCAGAATCAAGGAAACTTCGATGAGATGTATGTCATGATTGCGGATACTCAGGCTTTGACAGATAACGCCGGTACTCCACAGAAAGTAAGAGACAATGTCATCGAGGTTGCACTCGACTATCTCTCTGCTGGATTGGATCCAACTAAGACCACTATCTTTGTTCAGTCTCACGTCCCTGAGCTTTTCGAATTGACCTGCTACTATCTTGATCTTGTCACATTATCGAGGCTTGAGAGAAATCCAACGGTCAAGAATGAACTTGCCATGAGAGAGTTCGGAGAATCCATCCCTGCCGGATTCCTCTGCTATCCTGTTTCCCAGGCTGCTGATATCACTGCCTTTGGTGCCAATATTGTACCTGTCGGTGAAGATCAGGCTCCTATGATTGAGCAGACCAATGAAATCGTCCATAAGTTCAACTCTCTCTATGGAGAGACTTTGACTCCTTGTAAGATCATGCTTCCTGAGAACGATGCATGTAAGAGACTCCCTGGTATCGATGGAAAAGCGAAGATGTCCAAGTCCTTAGGTAACTGCATCTATCTTAGCGATGATAGCAAGACTGTCTCTAAGAAAGTCATGACGATGTTCACCGATCCTACTCATCTTAAGATTGAGGATCCCGGACATACAGAGAATAACCCTGTCTTCATCTATCTTTCCGCCTTTGTAGAAGACCGACACTTTGAAAAATATCTTCCGGAATATCATAATTTCGATGAACTCAAGGCTCATTATGAGAGAGGTGGATTAGGTGACGTTACCGTAAAACGTTTCCTTGCCAACGTCTTAAATGATATCCTTGAACCAATCAGACAGAGAAGAAAAGAACTGGAAGCCGATATTCCTAGCGTTTATAAAATCCTTGCTGAAGGCAGTGAAAAAGCGGAGCAGAAAGCTCATGAGACTGTTGTGAAAGTCAGACGTGCGTTGGGTGTCAATTATTTCGAAAATAAGAAACTGATTGAAAAACAATCCAAAGCATTCAAAAAGAAATTGGAAGATGAAAGAAAACTCGAAGAGTATCTGAAGAAGAACAAGTAATTCGTCATTTTCCAAAAAATTTTCTTTACTTCCTTTCCCGTTACCCTTATCATATACCGCAGGGTTAAAATCATGAACAGAACAAGAAACTGCCGTCCTTGCATCGTTATCAGAACGAAAAAAGAGATGTCTTTCCTTTCCTGCTTCTGTTTATTCATTTCCAATCCATAATATCGTGTTTTCGAGGCTTAGGCATATTACCTAAGCCTCTTTTTTTAAGAAAAACACGGAAAGGAGCACCATATGCACGAGAACGGGATGTTACTAGAAGTGAATGAGTCGCCGAAGAAAGTCAGTTCCTGGATTATCTTAGCTGTCCAACATGTCCTTGCTATGTTTGTCGCCTGTATTACGGTTCCTCTAATCGTCTTCAGCGGATACATCAATGTATCGGGTGTGTCACTAGCACAGACGATGATTGCTCCGACCATTGTCTCCGCTGGTATCGGAACATTGATCTACATTATTCTTACGAAAATGAAATCTCCAATGTTCTTAGCTTCCTCCTTCGCTTATATCGCACCGATGTCCGCTGCTGTCGGATTAGGAAGCCAGGAAGTCTATGATGCAGCCGGCAACTACTTAGGTAACACCGCAAACATGTGGTCCCTTCCTATCGGTATGGCATTTGTCGGTATTGTCTATGTTCTTGTCGCCCTTGTCATCAAGTTCGCTGGCGTCAAATGGCTCAACAAGCTTCTTCCTACTATCGTTGTCGGACCTGTCATCATGGTCATCGGCTTAGGATTATCGACATCCGCTATCTCCAATCTTACTACTGCAAGCGGAAGTGGTCAGACTTATAACCTTATCGCTTTATCCTGTGGTCTTATCGCTATGATTGTCACTGCCATCTGTGCCTTCTACGGAAAGAAGACCGTATCCTTGATTCCGTTCATGATCGGTATGGGTGCTGGTTACGTTGCTGCTGTCATCTTCACTCTGATCGGATACTACGGATGCAAAAATGAGTACTTCCATATCGTCAACTTCGATCCTATCATCAACCTCTTCACCACAGTCAATAGCGAAGGCAACAGAGTTGCCAATATCACAATCCGTTCCTTCCTCGACATTCCGGAATTCCTCTTCCTTCCTAAGAACTGGAACTATGCCGCTTCCACCAACTTCTACGATAAAGCTGGTAACGCACTGAGTCTTACAAATCCTTTCAGTGTCTCCCAGATCGGTACTATTGCACTTCTTTTCATCCCTGTCTCCTTTGTCACTATCTGTGAGCATATCGGTGATCATAAGAATATGTCCGGACTTCTTCAAAGAGATTTATTGACGGAGCCTGGTTTAACAAATACCCTTATGGGTGATGGTATTGCAACCGCTGCTTCCGGTATCTTATGCGGTGCCGCCAATACAACTTATGGTGAGAACGTTGCTGTTGTCGGTGTCACAAAGATCGCATCTGTCAAAGTCATCATCTTAGCCTGTATCTTCTCTATCTGCTTAGGTTTCTTCTCTCCTCTCATGGGAGTCACTCAGACAATTCCGACCTGTGTCACAGGTGGTGTCTCTCTCCTCTTATACGGATTCATCGCATCCTCTGGTGTCAAGATGATGATCAACGAACACATCGATATGTCCAACACCAAGAATATCTTTGTCACTTCTGCTATCTTAGTCTGCGGTATCGGCGGTCTGACATTTGTCTTCGGAAAATTGGATAGCCCTGTTGTCACAATCACTTCTACTGCAGTCGCTATGATTATCGGTATCATCATGAATCTTATCCTCAAAGACAAGAAACCGAAAGAAGACAAACCGGAAGAAAAGACGGAATAGTAAATCCGTAACAGAATAGAATCAAAAAGACCACTTTGGATATTACCTAGTGGTCTTTTCATTTCAAACGTTGAATTCTGTTAGTCTATTTTGGCAGCTTTCCTTGTATGATATCCTCCGCCAAAAGGAAAGTCATATAAAGAGGTACTGTCAATATATCATTCTCATCGTTGTATCCGAGCTGATTCGACGAGATTTTAATGGCAGTTGTTCTCTTATTATTTTCACGTAAATCCTTTAATGAATTCAGAGTACCTTTGTTTTACTTCACATCGATAGGACAGATATCACCATCGATGTCCACTAAGAATTCAAATTCATGCTGTTATTTCCCTGTTCAATAAAACAGCGGTATACCCTTGGATACAAATTCATCCGCGACATAAGACAATAGAAGACACCAGAAAGTTCGTTTCTGTTCTCTTTAGATAGAAAAGTCGATTGTTAGATATTGCTTCCCGCTATGAATAATCCGCAATCCGAAAGATTTAAACGGAACAAACCAACTTCTTCCTCTGTCAGAGAAGTAGTGACTTCCCCTTCTTTCCGTTTGCTCCTGTATATGACATGTGCAAAATCTAACCATTCATACTGAATCCCACCTTTTAAAGCTCTGTTTTCTTTTCATAACCGGTATTTCAAACGCCGGAAGGGAAACAACAATGATGATTCTATGCTTTTACTAATTCACGCTGTTTCAGATAATCAAAGATCATCTGAGCAGACTTCTCCTTTCCGATAGAGGAGTCGATGCATAAGTCATAATGATGCTGATCATTCCAGGAAAGAGAGGTGACACTCTGATAGTAATTAGCTCTCGCCTTATCAGACTGTTTCATCATCTTCTTTGCTTCTTCATAGTCATCATGATACATCTCCATGATGTTTTTGATTTTCACTTCTTCTGACGCATAGATAAAGATAGAGACAACATTCGGATTATCTCTTAAAACATAGTCAGCCGCTCTTCCGACAATGACACAGCTTCCTTGTTTAGCAATAGAGAGCAATACTTCTTTCTGTGCTTCAATAGACTGTGCTTCTGGGCTCTTGCTGAGATAGAGATTGGATGGAACACCCTGTTTGACAGAATTCGTATTGGTGAGGAACTTCTCCGTAAGTCCGCTCTTTTCCGCAGCCAAGGAAAGAAGCTCCTTAGAATAGAAAGGAATATTCAAAGCATCAGCAACCAGCTGACCGATTCCTTTCCCCTGGGAACCATGTTCACGGGATATCGTAACGATAACACCAGGATGAGACGGATAAATCTCTGCATTTGCAACGACATTCTGCTCTTCCTTCTTCAATTCCTTGAATAAAACGAATGTGAACGAAAGAGCGATAAAGAAGGCAAGCACATCCGCAATCATCGGAGCATATAAAAGAGTGACAATGCCAGAACCAGGTTCTTTGCTTTCGCTGATCATAGGTAAAATCATGACAGCCGGAACAAAGAAGAGAATATCACGGGCTAATGAAGCTATCGTTGCCTTGATTGCTTTTCCGCATGCCTGGAAAAAGATAGAGGACATCTTGATAAAGCATGTCAGCATCGTAGTAGCTAAGAAGAGACGGAAGACAAGTCTTCCATATTCCATATAAAGAGCATCATCTTTGGCACCAAATATTGCGATGATGCCATCCGGATAGATTTCAAACAATAAGGTGGCTAAGAAAGATAGACCGAGTGTCCACATAAGGATAAGAAAATAAAGATGACGGACTCTGTTGATCTTACCGGCACCGATATTGTATCCAATGATAGGAAGACCGCCTAAAACGATACCGACAACAATATTCAAGACAACAGTGAACACCTTTGTCTCAATGGATGTGATTGCAATCGGAATATCCTGACCGAACTTAGACTGATTGCCGTATTTGACAAGCATAGCATTGCCGACAAGATTGATGACAACGATAGAAATCTGAGTGATAAAAGAGGAAACACCTAACATGAATGGGTCTTTGAATCCTTTGATATCAGGAATAAACGATTTCCAATTCAAACGGAAGGTTTTTGATTTGAAGAAATAGGCAGCACCGACTAAGAATGAGACAACCTGGCCTATAACAGTCGCCCAGGCTGCGCCCTCAATTCCCCAGTCACAGACATAGATGAAGATAGGATCGAGAATGATATTGAGGATAGCACCGGCACCGGTAGAAAGCATTGCAAATAAAGGAGAGCCATCACTACGGATGATTCCGTTCATCATATTCTGCAACATATAGAACGGGAAGAAGAAAGCGACAATCTTCAAGTAGGACTGTGCAAGAGACAACGAGTTATCACTTGCTCCACAGAATCTCAATATCGGTTCTGAAAAGACGAGGCTGAAAAGAATAATAAGAAGAGAAGATAATAAGGTAAGAACAATACCTGTTCCAATGGCCTTGTTTGCTTTCTCTGGTTCTTTTCTTCCTTGGCAGATGCTTAAGAATGCTGCACATCCATCACCAAAGCACCAAGCAAAAGCCTGAGTGACAACGATGATAGGAAATACGGCACCGGTTGCAGCATTGCCTAAATATCCTAAAGATGAATTTCCGACAAAGATCTGATCAACGATATTGTATAAAGATGAAATCAATAAGGATGCTACACAGGGGATAGAGAACTTCAATAAGAGTTTCCCGATCTTCTCTGTGCCTAGATATTTGTTTTCGTCCATGGTTCTCCTCCACAAGCAATAAAAAAGACATCTCTTCTGATGACATATGTATCATACCAAAGAGACATAAAATTAAAAAGAATTAGAATTGAAAACAGGGTGCGTAACGCTTACACACCCTAGTAAAAGACTTACTTCAATAGCTCCATTGCATCTTTATCGCAATAGATAGTGACATTGTCATGTCTATTTAAGATAGAGGCAGGACAGGAGATATCCGGATCTTTGAACATAGCAGCAATTGCTTTCGCTTTATTCTTTCCGAAGGCAAGAAGGACAATCTCCTTTGCTTCCATAATGGTAGATAATCCCATTGTGACAGCCTGAGTCGGAACATCAGAGATAGAGGCAAAGAATCTAGAGTTATCCTTGATGGTCTCTTCCTTTAAGTCTGCAATATGAGTCATGCTATCAAAAGAAGTGCCAGGCTCATTGAAAGCGATATGTCCATCGCTTCCGATACCTAAGATCTGGAAATCAATTCCTCCTGCCTTTCTGATCTTTTCATCATAAGAGGAAGGATTCGTTTCCGGAGGGAAATTCGTATTTTCTTTTTTGACGTCGATGAAATCAAAAAGATGAGAATCCATAAAGAAGCGATAAGACTGTGAGAAATCATTGTTGTTCACATACTCATCCAGATTGAATGTGACAACATCCTTAAAGGATATCTGTCTTTCTTTGCTTCCTTTGATGATCTCGTTATAACTGTCAATCGGAGTAGAACCAGTAGCGAGACCTAAGACACAGTTCGGTTTCTTTTCAACAAGATTTAAGATTCTATCAGCAACATCCTTTGCGACTTCTTCTTTTGTCATGCAAATCAATTTCATGATATTCATTCTCCTTTTCTGTATACGCAATTGTCATGAACAAACGTCTGATACACATTCACATCTTCATCAATGACAGTAAAGTTAGCTTCTTTCCCTACTTTGATCGAACCCAGTCTATTCTCGACACCAAGGTTTCTAGCAGGGTTGATACTAGCCATATCAATAGCATCCGCTAAGGATAGAGAGAAGACATCCTTTGCATTCCTTACCGCATCATTCATCTTCAATATGGATCCAGCTAATGTACCATCAAGAAGTCTTGCTGTACCATCTTTTACATAGACTGGATTTCCGCCTAATTCATATTGACCATCTTCCAGATACTTGGCTTCCATACTATCTGTGATCAAAGTGATATGGTCTTTTCCTTTCAGCCTATAAAGTAACTGAGCGGATTCTTTGACTACATGATGAAGATCCAATATCAATTCACAGCATACACGATTATCCATCATCAAGGCACCGACTGTACCTGCTTCACGATGATGGAAACCTCTCATCGCATTAAAGGTATGAGTC
The DNA here is from genome assembly GCA_963621825.1 of bacterium. Lineage (GTDB taxonomy): Bacteria > Bacillota_I > Bacilli_A > RFN20 > CAG-288 > Enterosoma. Next base: position 107,273 of record CAVFFP010000001.1, on the reverse strand, counting down.
GTAAGTCTGACACCTTTATCAAAAGCTTCTTTTGCTTCCTGATATGTATCATCCGTATGGCCGAGAGATAATGCGATGCCGTTCTTTTTAGCCAGTTCGATAAAGTCATCATGTCCGCTCTTATAAGAAAAAGTCATCTCTTTGATTGTATTACCGGATGCTTTTATAAAATCAGTAAAAGAATCCATATCTAAATCAAGAATATCTTCTGTATTTTGAGCACCGGAATAGGACTTAGATATGAAGGGACCTTCCAGATGAATGCCGAGAGCCTGAGAACATCTGTTTCCTTGCGTAGGAAGATAGTCTCTTATCGTATTCAAGGCAAGGAGGATACAATCCTTTTTCATCGTCATCGTCGTAAAGAGGAAGGATGTCGTTCCCTCCATCAATATCGATCCTGATATCTTTTTCAGGCTCTCACTTTTACAGTCCATCGCATCCGCACCATTGGCACCATGCGTATGCTCATCAATGAATCCTGGAGAGAGAATCAGTTTATCCGGTAATGTGATTGCATCATCAGAATCGATATCATCTGCTATCTCCATGATGATTCCGTTCTCTATCTTCAAAGAGGTTCTGACAATGCCTTTTCCTTCAACGTATATATTCGAATCTCGAATGACTGACATAAAGGCCTCCTATTTTTTTACTTTGTGAAATAATTATACCACTACCCTTTTTGAATATGGTAGAATCTTAACAGAAAGTTGAGGGTTTACTATGATTCAATTCGGAACCGGTGGCTTCAGAGGAGTGATTGCCGATGATTTCACCAAAGCTAACGTTCAACTGATTGCACAAGGCATCAGCGACATTTATCATAACACAGAATGCACCAGACCAATATTGATTGGATATGACTTCCGTTTCTGTTCCAAGGAGGCTTCTGAATGGATTGCTGAGGTATTATGCGGAAACAATATTCCTGTCCTTCTATCCAACGAGCCTTCTCCTACTCCTGCTATCATGCAACAGAGCAAAATCATGGATCATGAACTCGGAATCATGATCACTGCCAGTCATAATCCGTACTACTTCAATGGTGTAAAACTATTTCAAAAGGAAGGTATGGATGCTGAAAAAGCATTGACGGATGAACTGGAAAATAAGATTGCAAATGTAGAAGAAGTACATACGTTATCCCTTGATGAAGCGATTCAAGAAGGAAAATTAAAGTATGTCGGTGTATTGAAACCATATCTCGAATATATCCAGAAATTCCTATTTATCGATAAGGATAAAAAGGATACCAAGATACTGATTGATCCTATTTATGGAACTGGATTATTGACCTTAGAGCCTACATTAAGAAAGATGGGATTTGAGAACATCAAAGTCATCCATAATGAGCACAATCCTCTCTTTGGAGGCCTACTACCTAATCCGATTGAAAAAAATATGCTCTCCGACAAAGAAATTGTCCTGAATGAGCATTATGATATCTGCATCGGAACTGATTCTGATTGTGATAGACTTTCTATCCTGGATGAGAAAGGTGAATTCGTTGACGCAAATGAAATCTTGGCTTCCATCTATTACTATCTCATCAAATACAGAAAGGAAAAAGGAGATATCATCAAGAATCTTGCAACAAGTAATCTTATCGATGCTGTTGCTACAAAATGCGGATATCAGTGTCACGAAGTGGATGTTGGATTCAAAAACATCTCTTCCGGAATAAAAGAATATGATGCCCTCTTAGGTGGAGAGAGTTCCGGTGGACTCACCATGCGCGGATACATCTACGGAAAGGATTCTACCTTTGCTTCTGCTCTATTTTTAGAGATGGTTTCCACAATGAAAAAGCCTGTATCTGAAATCATCAAAGAGGTTCGTGACTTTGCTGATTTCAACAAGGTCTCCTATGAGGACAGCATCCGTTTCAAAGACAAAGAGAAGATCAAAGAGGCTTGCAGAAAAGAGTTGCCATCCTTTATGGAAAAAGGCGCTATAGCAAAAGAAGTCACAAATAACTTCAAATACTATTTCCCATCCGGAGACTGGGCTTTAATCCGTTTCTCTGGAACAGAACCATTGATCCGTATCTTTGTCGAAAGTGACAAAAAGAAAGAAGACTGTATAAAGGATATCGAAGCTATCAAAAACTTCATCAAAAAGCATGATAGCAACTAAGACATTATGAACATTTATCAAGAACTGCTCAACCATTTCTCTGAGTTAAAAGAGAAAGCCGATCAAGAAAAGAACCATTACCTATTCTGGAACAATGGTATCTTTTTGACCAAAGACAAAAAGAGTGATGCCCGTTATCCGTATGTAAAAGACGGAATGGTATTATGGGCACACAACAACGGAAAAATCCATCTCAGTGAATCTGATTTCTTCTTCCTTCCGGAAACAGTAGAAGGGGAAACTTCCTTCCTCTCCTTCTTTTTAGGAATCAAAGATAAGGAAGACTATCTTCCTATCTCCCTATTCGAATTCGATAGGAATGTAATGGAACAAGATGTAGAAAGAGCAACCTTCTTCTCCTATCATTCTGTGACTTACATCTTACACACAAAAGGAATCTTCTACTTTGTCACAATGACATTGAACGATAAGAAAGAACTTCTCATCTATGGAAAAGTCATCAATGACTCTAATGAAGAGAAAGATCTTTATTCTTCCTTGTATTTCAATCCGATGCTGATGCACAGTAACTATTCCACCGTGGAAACCAAGTGGTTCAAAAAATGCAGTGTTGATAACGGTTGTTTCCAATTCGATACCACCGAAGATATCTCAAGAGAGATTCATCTCTATCATCATTACAATTTCAAAAGAAATACAGCAAACGTTCAAGAAGCTTTTGATACCACATCAAGACTTGTCTATTCAGATTCCAAGACCGGAAACAAGAATGCGTCCGACTGCCTTCTGAAAGGTGAATTCTTCAAGGACAAAAAGATTACCTGTTTCAGCGATACGGCGATTGCAGGCGACTTTCTCAGAGCTCATCTCAAGAGCAAAGAATCTTTCTCCTTCTGTTACCAGCTTACCAAAGAGAATGAGTTGATGACTCTTGCTGAAGTCGAAGACTATTTCACATCCATTTCAAAAGAAGAAGATGTTTATAACATTTTCTCATTCCATAAAGGAAATAATATCGACTCAGATAAGTTCACAAATTTCACAAAGATGTTGGCAAAACAGGTCGACTATTGTGCTGGAACGAAAAACAGCACATTAAAGATGTTAGGCTTCAGAGATATCTTCCAAGCTTTAGAAGCAGCCGTCATCTTCAGACCGAATATGGTAAGAGAGAAGATATTAGGATGCCTTGATTATGTTTCCGTAACCGGAAGATGTCCAAGACAGTTTGCTTGGTCAAAAGAAAAGGATGTCAGAATCGATGTCAGAGAATTCATCGATCAAGGATTATGGGTCATCGACTGCATCTATCAATATCTATCCTATACAGATGATACGTCTCTCCTTTCTGAGAAGAGAAGATATATCGAGATACAGGAAGACTCCTCTGCCTGTTTCTCAAGTCGCGAAGATGATGTCTTATCTCACTTAAAACAGATGCTTAGCTATCTGATCGATAACATCGATACCGATACAGGATGTCTGAAGACTCTTTACGGTGACTGGAATGATGCTATCGATGGATTAGGAAGATCGGAGAATGGTGTCGGATTTGGAAACGGAGTCTCCATCATGGCTACTTTCCAGCTGTATTCCGCATTGAATAAATCTATTGAGATCTTCAGAAAGACAAAGGATGAAGAATGGATCATCAAATCCGAAAAAGCAAAATCCATCATTGAAAACGGACTTCTTAACTATGCTTTTGTCAAAGAAGGCGATGAATGTAAGATTGTCCATGGTTGGGGAAATAACCGCTCCTTCTATGTCGGATCCTTCCATGATATCGACAACAAAGAAAGAGATACTTTGACCTCCAACGCTTTCTATGTCCTTAGCGGATTCTATAAATCCCATCCGGAATATATCGATAGCGCATTAAAGGCTTATGACAAATTGGAGGGCAAATACGGATTCAAGACTTTTGAGCCTTACTTTGATAAAGATGCTTATCAAGTAGGACGAATTGTCAATCTTCCAAAGGGAACTGCCGAGAATGCGGCCACCTATATCCATGGCAGTGTCTTTGCGCTGGATTCTCTCTTCCTCCTAAATCAGCCGAAGAAAGCATGGGATGAGATGGAAAAACTGATTCCTATCACTCATAAATTCATCTCCACCACCCCCTTTGTCATGCCAAACAGTTATGTCTACAATCCTGAATTAGGATGTGACGGAGAAAGCATGAATGATTGGTTCACAGGAAGCTCCTCTACCTTGTTCAAATCCTTGGTGAGAAATGCATTTGGATTTGATCCTCATCTGGACGAGTTATATCTGTGTCCTGCTATCTATTTTCCTTATGAAGAAGCAGATATGAAAATCTGGTTCAGAAACAAGAAGATTCATATCCGTCATATCCAAAAAGGAAAAGATAGACGTATTCTTCTAAACGGAAAAGAACTTGTTCTGAAAGACGAAGAACAAGGATTAAGAAAGAAGATTGCTATCATTCCCTATACTGACTTAAAGGAAGAGAACACAATCGAAATCTTCGACTGACATGTCGTATAAGCATCAGATGCATAGAAATCTGATGCTTTTTCTTTGCTCAAATATAAATCTAAGCACTAAGAAACCTGAAATATCAGAATATTTCTGAGTTATATTACTTGAAATATCAGAACATTTCTTCGTTTTAAAACTTGAAATATCAGAATATTACATTTAAAATTAATATTGAGGTAATAGATATGTTCAAACGCAAAGCATATGATAAGCTGCTAGAATGGAAAAAAACATGGAGCGGACAATACGCATGCCTATTAGAGGGTGCACGCCGTGTCGGAAAATCAACCATCGCTGAGAATTTCGCAAAGAATGAATATAAGTCCTATATTCTCATTGATTTTGCAAAATGCAGCAAAAGAATACTAGATTGCTTTGAGGATATAAGTGATTTGGATTTGTTTTTCCTACGCTTACAGACCGAAACCGGAGTCACATTATATGAAAGAGAATCCGTAATTATATTTGATGAAGTACAATTATTTCCAAAAGCCAGGCAAGCCATAAAGCATTTGGTAAAGGACGGAAAATACGACTACATCGAAACAGGCTCCTTGATTTCAATTAAAAAGAATGTAAAAGATATACTTATCCCTTCAGAAGAGATGAAATTACAGGTCAACCCGATGGATTTCGAAGAATTTTGTAATGCCGTCGACTTCAATTACGATAACTTAGAAAAGTTATACAATTTCAAAAAGCCAATCGGTGACGCAACAAACAGAACTCTGATGAGGAGATTTCGAATGTATCTGGCAATCGGAGGAATGCCTCAGGCTGTAGAAGCCTTTATCGAAAAAAGGAACATGTCTCAAATTGACCTAATCAAAAGAGAGATAATTGATCTATATGCGGAAGATTTGAAGAAAATCGATGGAAGTGGAAAGCTTTCAGCCATATTCCAATCTATTCCTTCCCAATTAGTATCCGGAAAAAGAAATTTCTCATTCATGGCCACCGGCATCAAAAGAAAAACAAACAAGGATATCGAAAGAATCTTTGATTTGATTGACTCTAAGATAGTCAACATTTGTCACAAGGTGGTAGAACCCAATCTGTCTTTGACACAATCCATCGATATGAGCAAATTCAAATTGTATTTACTAGATACCGGTTTGTTTGTAACAATGTTATTCAATAATGGAACAAATGAATACGAAGATATTTATAAAAAGTTATTATCCAACAACATGAATCTGAATCTCGGATATCTATATGAGAATGTAGTATCGCAGATGTTAGTCGCCGAAGATAAAAAACTCTTCTATCACACTTGGAATAAACCTGACTCCACTCATAATTTCGAAATCGATTTTCTATACACAAGCAAATCAAAAGTAATCCCTTTGGAAGTCAAATCAAGCAGTATCCATAACCATGAATCCATCGATGAATTCAAAAGAAAATATTCAAAGATATGTGGACCCCAGTATCTGATTTCTTCAAAAGATTATTTTAAAACAGAAAATCTTACAAATATTCCCTATTATCTTTTCCCTTTGCTTTTGAATGACAAAAAAGATACGAAATAAATCCATGACAGACATAATAAAACATCTGACAAACACACATCACTTTCTTGAAAGAGAATGTGTGTTTTTTTATTCAGTATTCAAAATTCGGATTTAAAAACGGAGAACACATTATTAGATATTCTCCGTTTTTAAATAGATAATAACTAATTATCCATCTTTATTCAAATAAAGCAATTTATTGACAATATTTGGATATGGCTATCAGTGAATATGTAGATCAAGCACGGCTGAAACTATCCTGAGCTGCCTTATAGATCGTATCGAAACTGGATTCGACTGTTTTTGTGTTCTGCTGCAAGAGTCCTAAGAAAGGTCTGTTGCTGCTCGCCACCCATGCGTTGGAAATATAACCGTTAAGATAGATGGAAGCTTTCGAATCATCGGTCGCTGTTTTCTTGACGCTGTTTTTGACATCGAGATAAGAGCTGATATAGGTATTGGAAGTATCGATAGAAGAGGAATCCGTATTCTGATAGGCTAAGAATCCATGGGATTTGTTTGTGAAGTTGGATAAAGACCAATTGCTGATCATTGTCTTGATGAAGGATTTAGCAAGATCCTGTTTTGTGCTGGAAGCAGGGACTGCAATATACTGGTCACTTCCGATGACATAGGATACATCCGTATCCTTTGCACCTTCAAAGACAGGAGTCTTCATCAGCTTCATTTCGAATCCTTCCGGCTTGGTTCCATATTCCAATGTCTCATTATAGATCCAGTCTCCATCAAAGATCATGGCTGCCTTACCATTGAAGAAGTCCTGCTGAGCATTATGATTCGTATAGGAAAGGGAACCTGAGATATAAGGAGAAACCTGTTCCGTTGTCTTTTTTCCGCTGTCATCGGTTGTCTCGATAGTGACATCGCTGAACAAGGTCTTCCAATAATCGACAACTGTTTTGAGAGAAGAATATGCGGAATCCTTATTCTGCCAATTGAAGTTCTCCGCACTCTCATAGTTATAAAACTCTTTGACTTTGTCGTAGCCTGCTAACTGCATCCACCAATTATAGATAGTGTAATCAAAATAATCGGTATTCTCACCGGTATAGACAAAGGGTTTGACACTTGCGGCATCATCTCCTTTGACTTCAACAGGATTCTCAAGAATCTCTTTGACAAGAGCGGTCAGTTCTGTTGTCGTTGTCGGAACTTTCCAACCGTTCTCCTCAAACATCTTGGCGTTGTAATAGATTCCACCAAAGCCGCTTGTCCAAGGTAGACGATAGACATGCTCTTCTCCGTTGACATTCATCTTCAAGGAAGAACGGAACTCATCGTTGACCTTCTGTTCGACTGTCATTCCATCTACCGTTTCATCCATCAGGTCATCCAAGGCTGCAAACTTTCCCTGATAAGCATAGTTTCTCCAACCGCTATCAGTTGTGATGTAAAGATCATCCGGATTGCTCTTAGAGGATAAGTGTCTGTTGATCAATGTCTTCACATCATATTTTGCTGTGAGGTTTACTTTATATCCTTCATTTTCGCTTTCCCACTTTGTGATGACATCGGTTAGCCATTCACTTCCCCAACCGGCATCATAAAGAATGACATTCAATGTCTTTTTCTGTTCTTCTGCGTTTGATGAACTGGAACATCCAGCAAGCAAAGAAACGGCAAGAAGAGAAACGAAACCGCTTTTGATATTCATAATACGCGTCTCCTTTTTTAGTTAGTGAAAAAAATCACCATCACTATTGTAAAACACCCGGAAACCGCTTGCAATATTTTTCAACAGGTTAAATTAATTTATTTTTCCTATAAAAATGGACAAATATCGCAGATTAAGTTTCATGTCAAATTGAGATTTCATCAATTTATTAACTTTATAAAAAATATCTTGAGCGCCTCAGAAATCTGTTTTATAATGTAAGCGCTATGAAAAAATATATCAAAAACTGGATTATTCCACTCACTGTCTTACAGCTGTCGCTTTCTGCCTGTTCTGGGCAAGGTTCCTCTTCTAGCGGAGAGAAGAATTCTGTCTCAGATCCGACATCGGAGAACAAGGTTTCCGATCAGTTCAAGGTCGGCGACGACTATCATCGTCTTGACTCCGCCGAAGAGGATGTCATCAATGGTTTCTATGATGGCTTTGACGCACTAAGCAAAGATAACTGGCTTGTCTTAAAAGGTTATTGGGGCGCTAATAATGGCGGTGTATCACCGGATAATGTCTCTATCACCGAAGATGGAACGTTAGCTCTTGCTGGCAACGGTCTCTACTACAACAGAAATGACATCGAAAGCTATGGTCAGTTCAAAGACGGAAGAAAATGTGGAGCCTCTTTAATTTCTACCTTCAAAGCATTGCCGGGACATTATGAAATCAAGATGAAGGTTCATCCTAGAATCGGCGCCTGCACTGCCTTCTGGACTTATGGAAACAGAGCAGTGGAAGGAGAAGAAAACGAGAACGCGGAGATTGATGTCGAGCTTCCTGGTGGTTCCAAATCCGGGAAGATCACCTATAAAAAGGCACTGTACACCAACTGGATTACAGAAAAAGCAAGTGACTCCGTCGAATCGGATATCAGTGAGACGAATAGTAGTGCTATCGCCTATAACGATAATCAGTGGCACACCTTCGGCTTTGACTGGTATACCGATCCGGAGATGGTTGTCTATTACTGCGATGGAAAGATTACCAATGTCTCTACGACCTTCGTTCCTACACTAGCGGGAAGACTATGGTTAGGAGTCTGGTTCCCGAATGGGTTTACAGGAACCGCAAACTTCGAGAAGGATTATATGTTTGTCGATTATGTCAAATACAATCCTTTCAAGAGTCAGCCGTATACCGATTTCGATGCCGTGCCTTCTTCCTCTCTCTCAGTCGCATCCGACTCCTTCTATCAGAAGAAACCGATTAAGACTCCTACCGCAAACAAAGTCAGCAACGGAGATTTTGAATACGCCGGTAAACTAGATACCTCCTCTGAGGAAACCTATAACTCCGCGCTCAAGAATAGAGGATGGACATTCACCAAAAAGGTCAGCGAAAAACAGGCACAGAAAGATGTCTGCTGGATTGAAAATAATACAATCAACTCCACCTACTCAGCCTTTGTCAAAGACGGTGGTGTCTTAAGACAAGAGATCGAAGCTGTCTATGATGGCTATCAGTTCAACTACGAATTCAAAGGAAAGACAGATGCCTCCTCTAGCGGAACCGTAAGCTTCCAGTACTATGGAGCCAATGATGAAACCTCTTTAGGTTCTGAGACTGTTGAAATCAATTCTACAGAGAGTAAGACCTATACAGGGACACTGACTGCTCCGAAAGGAACAGAAAAGATCCGTATCGAAGCAAGAAGCTCCGGAACTGGAAATAAGATTATGTTGGATGACTTCCAAATAACAAATAAATAACATGAAAAGCATTACACCAAGCATGGAGAACAGTGAAAGAGTACTGTCTTTCACCGATTCCGCACCAAAAGAGAAAAAGAAGAGACTCTCCAAGAAACAGAGAGACTACATTTTTATCGTACTCATGCTTTTATATCCTATCGCACAGTTTGTCTTCACCTGGAGCTTTGTCAATATCCGTTCCCTCTTGCTCGCCTTTCAGAAAGGTTCTATCACTGGATATGAGTGGGTCGGATTTGAAACATTAGGAAGAGTCTGGTACGACTCTTTCCACAATTACGCCAATACGACAGGAGTATCCTGGCTGAACAATTCCTCCGTCATCATTCTGAACTCATTAGGCTTCGCATTGATTACCATCTTCATCTCCTTGCCGCTTAGCATGCTCTTCTCCTACTTCCTCTCCAAAAAGATGCCCTTAGCCAACTTGTTCCGTATCATCTTCTTCCTCCCGAACATCATTCCTGTTGTCGTTCTCACCTTTGCCTTCAAGATGGCTTATCAGCCAAATGTCGGATATCTATATCCGATTATCAAAGCATTTGGTATCTCAGAAACTGCATCCAAAACCTACCCTATGTCACAGATCATGGTTTACATCTACTGTATCTGGGCAGGACTTGGATATAACATTATCCTCCTTTCCGGTGCTATCGGCCGTATCCCAAAAGAGTTATTGGAATCGGCAAAAATCGATAACTGCGGATACTTCAAGGAATTCTTCCACGTTGTCATCCCGATGATCTGGCCGACGGTCATCACCCTTGTCATATTAGGTATGACAAATGTTCTCACACTTTATCTTCAGCCTCTCTTCCTCACCGGAGGAGAAGGAAACACATGGACAATCTCCCTTCAGATTTGGGATTCCGTCGATACGAGAAACCCGAAAGACTTATGTGAGGCCGCCGCAAAAGGTCTCATCTTCTCTGCCATCTGGTCTCCTGTCATTTTGATCACGAGGAAACTGATGTCCAAGAAATACAGCGAGGTAGATTATTGATATGGTCAAAATAGAAAATATCTCTGCCTCGAAGCAGAATGAACGCAGCAAAGCAAATAGGAGTGGATCCTATCAGGCAACTAAATGGATTGTCTTCGCTATCTTTGTCATTTATGCGTTATCTTTATGTATTCCTTTCTTCTGGATGTTACTGAATTCGTTTAAAACCAATCAGGACTTCAATTCAGGAAATGTTTGGGGATTCCCCCGTCAGTTTGAAGGTCTCAACTTCATTGAGATTCTCCAATACAAGGTCACAACCATCGGCGGAACCGAAGAGACGATTTGGGAGATGTTCCTCTGGTCTGTCCTTACTACTGTTGTCGGAACGATCGTAAACGTCTTCTTCTCCGCTGTTGCCGCTTACGTCTTAGCCAAATATAAATTCCCGGGCAGAGATCTTATCTATGCCGTCGCCATCTTTGCCATGGTTGTGCCGATTGTCGGAACGCTTCCGGCCCAGGTCAACATGATGGAGTTCCTCCATCTTGACGACTCCTTCTTCGGTGTCATCTTCCTATACTCCGGATGCTTTGGATTCAACTTCATCATGCTTTATTCCGCCTTCAAATCCATCAGCTGGTCCTATGCGGAAGCTGCTAGCATGGATGGTGCCAATCGCTTCTCTATCTTCTTCAAAGTCATGCTCCCGATGGCAAAAGGCCCTATCATCGCCTGCTCTATATTACAAGCCATCGCCTTATGGAACGATTATTCCACTCCTTACCTCTTCATGCCTAGTCACTATACCTTGGCAGTCGGATTATACGAGCTGCAGAGTGAATTCAGCGGAGACGGAAATTATCCGATGATGTTCACTACAGTAATCATCGCACTCATCCCTGTTCTAGTTCTTTATTCATGTTTCCAGAAGAAGATTATAGAAAATACAAATGCAGGAGGATTAAAAGGATGAAAAAGTCATTGATTTTCTTAGCCGGTGCTGGTCTGTTATTCGTTGCAGGATGTGGAAAGACAAGTGAAACCACTCCTGAAAGCACAGGCAAAACCACCACTTCCGATAAAGCGGAAGACAAGCTCGTTTTTGAAAAAGACACCTACACCGTCAATCCGAAGGACAAAGTGACCGTCAGTGGAAACGTAACCGGTGTCACTTATGCATTCCAAGGAGGAACACCAGAAGGTGTCACATTTGATGCCACGACTGGTGAAATCGATTTCGATCCCTATTCCAATCCTATCCCTGAGAAAGTCTATATCGCTAGCCTTAACGGAAAGACAGCAACCACTGTCATCAAGTTCAACATGCAGCAGGAAAAGCCTATTCTGACATTTGAGAACATGAGCGAATATCTTGTCGATGGAGATGTTGTCCTTTGCAGTGCAAAAACCGAAAAAGGAAGAGAGTATGCAGTCAGCTATTCCCTTTCTGAAGCAGTAGATGGAATCACCATCAATGCCGAAACCGGAAGAGTCAGCTATTCCGCTAGCGTTTTAGACGGAACACAGTTTACCGTTGTAGCGGAAAGCCAGGGTGAAACCAAATCTAAGACCTTCATCGTCATGAAGGACCATATCATCTATTCTGAAAATGATGTCATCCTCGAAAAAGGAAGCAAGGAAGATGCTATCTTCACTTTGAACTTCAACGGCAATGAGAATGTGGAGAAAGAGACTACATCCGCTGACGTAAAGTTCATCGTGGATGAAGTTCTTACAGAAGTAGAAGGTTTCTCCTATGACAAGGAAACAAAGTCTGTCACCATTCCGCATAACTACCTTTCCACCTTATCATGTGGCGAACACAATTTCAAAGTAACCACAAAGAGAAATAATGTTCCTCTCTCTTTGGCTATCGCAGACAAGATCATCTACGACGCAAAGTCGTTCGATACAATCTTTGAAGCAGACTACTCTGCTGATACTCCAACTTTCAAGGAAGGATCCTTATCCGGATATTACGCTTTAGGATGTGATATCGATTTGACTAGTCTTATCGCTGAAAAAGGAGACTGGGCTCCTATCGGCGCCTACAATGATGGCATCTATGACATTCCGTTCAGCGGAACATTCAACGGAAATGGATACAGCATCACTGGTTTCTCCTATAAGGGAATGGCAGCTGTCAACGGCTTATTCGGAAGAAACACTGGAACGATCAAGAACTTCAAGTTAGTCGGATCTGTAACTGCAAAATCCTGGTCCGGCGCACTTGTCGGCAATAACGCAGGAACCATCGAAAACATCATCACCGATGTATCCTTAGTCAACGAAGGACAAAGCGCAACCGGTGTCATCTGTTCTGTCAATCACGGTGAGATCAAAAACTGCATCTCCATCAATGAATCTGTTCAGGGAAACATCGATCCTGATCTTTCCTGGAAACAGAGCGGACTTATGATCGGTCTGAACGAAACAGACGGATCTATCAAGAACACTTATGCAATCGGTGCCGGTCAGATCTTCGGATATAGCAACAACACAGAAGTCACCATTGAAAACTGTGGAAAAGTCTTCGCGACTCTTTCTGAGATGGAAAGCAATGATTTCTCTAATCTCCCTAGCCACAACTTCACTGTAGAAAGCAATCAGCTTCCTGCATTAAAGACTCTCTATGTCCCTCATACTCCTGGTGTCTTCTCCTTTGGTGCACTTCCGGAATATGCACTGAAAGGCGCTACTGTTTCTCTTTCCGCCATCATCAAGCCGGAAGAGAGAAAAGAAGAATATAAGACCTATGTCAATTACAGCATTGTAGGTGAAAATTATGGTGCAACAATCATCGATGACTCTCTCTCTTTGAATGACATCAACGTTCCGGAAGATGGTGCTACTCTCTCTATCAAGGCAACCTTGAAGATCGATGAGTATGGTGTAGATTTAGAAGATACTGCAACCATTCTCTTATACAATTTTATCAGCGGACTTACCATCACAAATCAGGAAAGCGATTTTGAAGCCGGAAACACAGTTGAGTTAAAAACAGCAACCACACCATCTAGCGATATCGAAGCAACTTATACCGCTACTACTGCTCCAGCTTGGAAGTCCTGCTACTTCACATTAATCGGAAACAGACTCACTATCAAAGATGATTGCCCGGATGGATTAGAGATTACAGTTTCTGCCAGTGCAATCGGAGAAACAGACTCCAAGACCTTTACTGTAAAGAGATTGAACGCCTTCGAAAACAACAACGTCATCCACTATAAGGATGATGTCTCCGATTACTCTTACACAATCAATGCAATCACCTCCTCTATCAAGGAAGTCACTCTCGATGGCGTAAAAGTTGCCGATACGAATTACTCCTTCTCTGATAGCACTCTGACAATCGATTCCTCTCTCATCTCTAGAGATGACACTCAGCATACACTCAAAATCAGAGACGAGAACGATAACATCTATCGTGCCTTTATGACATCCACAAACGATGAGAAAGTCGATGAAGCATGGATCACCAATTGCTTTGGAAATGAGTACAAGACCATTGCATCGTTAGAAGATTTCTATACGTACTTTGCCGTTGACGGAGCAAGCCATACTGACCTTGTCAGCAACATGTCTCAGTCCAATGTCTATGTTCTGAAAACGGACCTTGATTTCACTGGTGTCGATTTCCATCCGATTGGAGAAAAGCTCAATGGAGACAATGTCATCTTCAATGGAAAATTCTACGGTCTTGGACATACCATCAAAAACGTCAACATGTCCAAAGCCACTTCTTCCTGGGGTGATGGCTTCTTCAATCAGATTGGTGGAGAAGGAATTGCATCTGTTGTCCAGGATATCAACTTTGCTGATTGCTCTATCGTCAAAGCGGCCGGAGATGCCACTGGTGTCTTATCCGGTTATGTCGGTGACTCTGCAACGATCAAGAATATCAACGCCTATAACTGCACTGCCGCATCCGGTGATGATCAGCCGTTCAATCATGAAACCGCAGTCGGTGGCATTGTCGGAAAATCTTGGTCAAACAATATCAAATATTGTACCTTCAACGGATATAATATAAATTTGGTAGGAAACAAATAAGAATGAATGAAATCATAGGAAAAAATCAATCCATTGCCAGAATACTGAACAATGAACTTGTCATAAAACAGCTTAGAGAACAGCCGATGAGCGGAACGGAACTCGCCGAAAAGCTCTCCCTTTCTAACGCCACCGTCAGTTCTATTCTCCGTTCTCTTCTTAACAGCGGGATCATCCGTGTCTATGCAAGCGAACAGAAGAATGTCAAAGGAAGAAAAAGAGTCACATATTCGATCAATCAGGATTACGGACTTGTCTTAGTCTTTTCTATCACAAGCTACCATTCCCATCCCATCATCGCAAACCTATTAGGTGAGAATCTCTACGAATCCGATCACGAAATTGAAAACTACTCTCTTCCTGTCTTCGAAAAAGAAATCAAGAATGTCGAAGAAGTTTTAAAGAGATCCGCATTCAAGAATATCCCAATACGCTCTGTCATCATCTCTCTTCCTGGACTTGTCAATCAGAAGACAGGAGACTTACAGGTCTCTCCTCAGTTTGACAAAGACCTCTTCTCCAACTCTCATACATTAGTGTCCCTCTTTGAGAATGCGTTCCACTGCCCAGTCACGTTAGAGAATGATACGAAGCTGATGATGATGGCCGAACTTGCCAAGAACTCTTTCCAGAACGGAAACTCCGGATTATTAGCCTATATCGATTATGGTATCGGCGGTGCCTTTGAGTTTGACAACAAACTCTATTGGGGTGCCAGAGGATATGCGGGTGAAATCGGAAGACTTGTCGTCAAAATCGATGGGGAATCCCATCATCTCGATGACTTCGCCTCCTTGCGTGCCATCCATGAAAAAGTGCAGGAAAAGAAAGGAAAGACTCTACCTATCTCTCAGATTTATGATCTTTTCCGCCAAGAGGATAAGGACGTCATAAAAGAAGTGAACATCAGTGCGAGAAGTGTCGGAAAGGCACTAAAAGAGATTGTCCGTGTCTTCGACATTGATCAGTTCATCCTTTCTGGCGGAATTACAAAATTCGGTGACTACTATATGAAGATAGTGGAAGATGAAGTGAAGATAGCAAACGAAAATGCCTCCATTCATTTCTCGACATTGAATGACTATGCAATCTGTGATGGTGCAAAAGAGATGGGAATTTCTGATGTCTTGTCCGCTGTCCTTGACAGTTTGAATAATCAGTGAGGTGAACTATGGAAACATTGCGTTTAGAGCATGTTTGTAAAACCTATAAGGCAAAAAAGAGAAAAGATAAGGATGTAGATGCAGTAAAGGATTTCTCCCTCTGTGCCGATGACGATGAATTCATCGTCTTTGTCGGACCTTCCGGATGCGGAAAGTCGACGACGCTTAGAATGATTGCTGGCTTTGAGGATATCACAAGCGGAGATCTCTATATCAACGGGCAAAGAATGAACGATATCGAACCGAATTATCGCGATATCGCCATGGTCTTCCAAAACTATGCCCTCTATCCTCATATGACCGCCTATCAGAATATGGCCTTCGGCCTGAAGAACAGACATGTACCGAAAGAAGAAATCGATGAGAAGATTCATGCTGCCGCTAAGATCTTAGATATCGAGGAATTGTTAGACAGAAAGCCAGGTGCCATGTCTGGTGGACAAAGACAAAGAGTCGCCTTAGGAAGGGCAATTGTCAGAAGGCCTAAAATATTCCTTCTCGATGAACCGCTTTCTAATCTCGATGCTAAGTTGAGAGCAACGATGCGTGTTGAGATTACTCGACTTTTTGAAAAACTGAAAACAACCTTCATCTATGTCACCCATGACCAGGTCGAGGCTATGACTATGGGTAGCAGAATCGTTGTCATGAAGAGCGGTGTCGTTCAGCAGATTGACACACCGACGAATATCTTCGACTATCCGAAGAATCGTTTTGTCGCTGGATTTTTAGGAACCCCTCAAATGAATTTCTATGAGGGTGTAGGTAAAAAGGTCGATAACGATTTTGTCTTCACTACACACGGAAAAGAGATTAGAAGGCCATTATCTCAGCTTAAAGAGATGCATCAGAACGTACTAGACGGAGAAGAACATAAAATGATCCTCGGAATCCGTCCTGATGATATCAAGATCAGCGAAAATGGCGACTTCAAAACAAAGATCAACATCATGGAAATCCTTGGAAATGAAGCGATTGTCTATACTGACTTTGCTGAAACTTCTTCCTCTGACAGTGAGACTTCCATGGTGATCAAAGTTCCCGGAAGAATCGAAGCTAAGAAGGATGATGCCATCTCTGTTACACTGCCTGCTGAAAAGCTTCATTTCTTTGAAAATGATGAAAAGGACGAAAAATCCTTGGTAATTTCTCCTAGAAGTTCCTTAACGGAGATGAAAGGATATCTGACAAAGGTCAATGATGAATATCAGTTCCTCTTCGAGAACGGTGTAAAGCTTGTCTTGGACTTCATCGATGACAATAAGGTCAATGATATCTATAAGACCGGAACACATCGTGTAAAGATGCATATTCCTACGGATGCTATCTCCTTTAAGGAAGATGGTGAAATCGAAGCTATCTATGAAGGAGATGGATTCTACGGAAAGAGAAGACTCTCCAGATTGGAATTGAACCTTTCTCTTGATTATCAGTCCTCCTATGATTCTCCTATCTCCCACTTATACATCCCGTATCAGGAAGGATATACATCACAACAACACGTTCATATTCATATCGATAGTTCTGATATCGACTTCATCGGAGATGATCATCTTTCTATCTACGATAAAAGTGAGAAAGAAAAAGAGATTTCCGAATACAGAATCAGCGAGAATTAGTCTTATAATATGCCTCTTTGTTAAAACCAGAGAGGCATTTTTCATTTGAAGTGTATCGTAAATTCATCCCTGATACTTGTATCTACTTTTTATGAATATGCGGCATCTTCGACATGAATCTTAAATCCGTTTACTTGTTCTTTCTCATTTGGTATAATTTATTCACCATCGTGACAGTTCCCGTCGAACCTGGTCAGGGCCGGAAGGCAGCAGCCATAAGAGTGTGGTTCTGTGTGCGGTGGCCTTTTTTATTCCATGACAAAAAAAGAACTATTAACCATTCTCGACAAACTATATGAAGAGGCTAAGATCTCATATCAAGAAAATGAGATCCCTGTTTCTGCTTGCCTCGTTTTAGAGAATGGAAGAACCTTCTATGGACATAATACAGTAGAAGAGAACAATGATCCTTTCTCTCATGCCGAATTCAACGTCATACAGAAAGCATTGAAAGAAACCAATAGCCGATATCTGAAGAACAGCATTCTGATTGTGACATTAGAACCTTGTCTATTATGCATGGGCGCTATTATCAAAGCGGGAATCTCCTCTTTGTACTATGTTCTTCCAGATGAGAAAGCAGGATCTTTATCCCATTACCACTGTTTTGTCGATGATAGACTGCAGGTCAATGAGATTGAAGATAACAGATTCTCGGAATTGATGGAGAACTTCTTCTCCACATTGAGAAATCAGCAAAAGAATACGCCATTAGTGTGATAAAATTATTTGTCTGAGATATATAAGATTTAAGAAGGAGACTGATACTATGGATTACATGATAGAACGACTCAAGGCGATGAAAATCCGTCTTACCGATATCGACAACATTCTTACCGAAGGCAAAGCCGATATTCCAACCATGACAAAGCTCAGCAAAGAAAGATCTACACTAGAAGAGCCTGTCAGAATGTATGATGAACTCACCAGAAAGGAATCCGATCAGAAGGATGCCTTAGAAATGATGAAGGATTCTGATCCCGACATCAAGGCGATGGGCAAAGCAGAATTCGATACCCTCAGCGATGAAATCGAAAAGTTAAGAGCGGATCTCAAGATTGCACTCCTTCCTAAGGATGAATATGACGATAAGAACATCATCATGGAAATCCGTGGTGCAGCAGGCGGAGATGAAGCCAACATTTTTGCCGGTGATCTTTTCCGTATGTATTCCCACTATGCAGACAGAATGGGATGGAAGATCGAAATCCTTGACTCTCTTCCGACTCCTTTAGGCGGATACTCCTTAATCTCCTATAAGGTCAAAGGAAAGATGGTTTATTCCAAACTGAAATTCGAAAGTGGAGCTCACCGCGTTCAGAGAGTCCCTGTCACAGAAGCCAATGGTAAGATTCAGACTTCTACTGCAACCGTATTAGTCATGCCTGAAATCGAGCATGTTGATATCACCATCAATCCTGCCGACTTACAGATCGACACCTATCACTCCTCCGGTGCCGGCGGACAGAACGTCAACAAGACAGAATCCGCTGTCCGTATCACTCATATTCCCTCTGGCATTGTCGTTTCCTGCCAGGTTGAAAGAGATCAGTTAGCCAACAAGGAAACCTGTATGGAAATGCTCAAGGCCAAGTTACAGGCTAAGCATGATGCTGAGATCGAAGAAAAGGTCGGCGGCGAGAGAAGACTGAAAGTAGGAACCGGAGAAAGAAACGAAAGAATCCGTACCTACAACTATCCACAGAACCGTGTCACCGATCACCGTATCGGATATAGCTGCCTCAATCTTCCCAAGATCATGAATGGTGACTTGGATGAGATGCTCACCGCACTCAACGAAGCCAACCAGAAAGATCTCTTAGAAGAGCAGACAAAGCAGCTTCAGCAAGAGATGGCCGACAAAGAATAATCTCTTTTCATGACATACAACGAATTTTTCCGTGAAGCACAGAAGATAGGCATTCCAATTGCAGATATCCGAGTTGTTTTTAATGGATATTTCCATATGCCTTTCGATTATATCGGAATTCACGGAGAGGAAGAAGCAAAGGATGCTTTAAAAGCATTAGAACTTTTGAAGCAAGGATATCCGAGCAATTATCTCGCTGGATATATCGATATGCTGTCTCTTCACATCCTTCTTGATGAATCCACATTGATTCCAAGAAACGAGACGGCTGATTTCATTTACAACTATTTATATCCGTTAGATTTAAACAACAAAAAAATCTTAGACCTATGCACTGGCTCTGGATTTATTGCAATGGCTTTGAAAAAGAGATTCCCAAGTGCGGAAATCTATGCTTCTGATATATCGGATCAAGCATTGTCTATTGCAAAAAGGTCAAGTGAAATCAATGATACTCCGATTCATTTCATTCATTCCGATTTCTTGAAGAATATCGATGATACATTCGATATCATCGTATCCAACCCACCCTATATTGAAGAAAATAGCGCTGACGTCTTTGCTCCTTTTGAGCCGAGACTTGCTTTATTTTCCGGCATCGATGGACTTGATTCCTATCGTAGCATTTTCTTAGATTTACCCGCCCATCTTAACAAATCAGGTAAAGCCTATTTTGAAATAGAATCCACAAACAGTCTGAATACAAAAAAACTCTTTGATTCTATGAACAAAGAGAGATTCAAATCCGATATTTGGAAAGATTCTTACGGAAGAGACAGATATCTGATTGTGGAATCAATCTGATATACCACCCATCCATGTTCTTCCTTCTACAATCAAAGTAATAAGGAAGGAGAGCATCAGAATGACTAAACTGATAATCAAAAAGACGGGATTCATTTTGAATTCCTTTGAAATGATAAGACATAGAGTCAAAAAGAATCCGGTTGTATAGAAGTACAGATACTTGTAATCTCTTGGAAATTTTAAAGAGGATAAGAAGGTCAAAGCAATCAAAATCAATCCTACCAATACTAATTCAGAAAAGGTATCCGTCGCAATGGCACCTTCCTTCTGTTCACTAGTTATGAAATAAATCATCAAAGTGATAAACACAAAGCCAAAGGAGAAGATACGGGCTAATCTTGAGAATTTCATCTGCTTTCTCTGCTTCATCTTCTCTTTTTCTTTGTCATCCATAATATTTTCAATATCATCTTCGATGTGTTTATTTGCAGAAGTAGCGTTGAGGAAATCATAAAAGGTATCTTCATTCGTATCTTCTTTACTAGCGCTCGCCTGTTTCTTCTTTTTCTTTGAATAATGAAGATAGGCTAATAAACTGATTGCGAATCCAATTAGACAATAGATGATTTCCAACCAAAATATAGTTCTGAAATCGAGATCAAACCCACTTGGATAAAATTCGCTGAATTGCAGCGTATATATAATCAGCAATTCTAAGAAATAGAAGAAGGTTGTTCGAATCGGTCTCATCAGTGTTATCGTTCCTGTGCCTACGATTGCACCGATAAGAGTGATACAGCGTATCACAATATCTGTAACCTGATTTGTCTCATCAGTGTAATAAAGAACAAAGGATGGGACAACCAAAAAAAGACCCATGGAGACAAACACCATGATTCTATCTAGATTATCGATTCTCAGGATAAAAGACAGGACTTTTTTCATAGCTTTCATTATACTTCTTTTTCTTCTTATAAATGAGATAGAAATATCAATTCTCGGTTATAATATTAAAGTCTTAGATAGAGGTAAGAAATGGCATATCAGGCATTTTACAACAAATACCGTCCACAGACTTTCGATGAGGTCGTTGGACAGAAAGCTGTCGTCACTACATTGAAGAACGCAATTGCGGAGGATAAGATTGCTCATGCCTATCTTTTCTGTGGCCCTAGAGGAACAGGAAAGACGACAATGGCGCGTCTTTTTGCAAAGGCGCTAGATTGCAAAGAGGGAGTCGGTCACCAGTGCAACCACTGTGACTCCTGCGAAAAGATCACCCACGGTCAGCATCCTGACGTCATCGAAATCGATGCTGCCAGCAATTCCACCGTCGATTCCGTCAGACAGCTTATTGAGAATGTCTCTTATCAGCCTCTTCTTTCCCGATACAAGGTTTATATCATCGACGAAGTCCACAACATGTCCGACTCCGCGTTCAATGCGCTTTTGAAGACCATTGAAGAGCCTCCGAGCTTTGTCATATTCATCCTTGCTACTACTGACCCACAGAAAGTCTTACCAACCATTCTTTCCCGTGTCCAGAGATTTGATTTTTCCAAGGTCCGCGACGATGATCTTATCAAGAACATGAAACGTGTTCTGGACAATGAACACATCACCTATGATGAGGATGCCTTAAGACTTATCTGTTCCCTTAGCGATGGTGGAGTCCGTGACTCCTTATCACTGCTAGACAAGGTTGTCTCCTATTGCGGAGACGATATCAAAACAAAAGACGTCAACGACTTATTAGGACTTATGTCTTTGGATGAAGAAATCAATATCATCAACAACATCTCTCAGAAAAAGGCAGCGGATGTCCTGAATGCTGTAAAAGAACGTTACCAGCAAGGACTCGATATCAGAAGATTCCGTAACGACCTGATCAACATCTATAAAGACTTCCTCATCTACAATGTCACCCAGGATAAGAATCTTTTAGAACATCTGAGAGAAAACGAAGTCAAGAAGATACATCTCAGCGTGGATGATTGCAGAACGAACATCGATATCCTGATGCAGAACATCCGTGATAACCGTCTTAGCGATGATGTCTTCACTCAGTTCGAACTTGCCTTGATGACCATGATTGCTCCAAAAAAGGCGGTCATCGTCCCCGTCATCACAAACACTGAGAACACAGCGAAAGAGGAGCCGAAGAACGAAATCAAATCAAAACCGATTGAGATCGTATCGGAGAACAAAGAGAAAACATTCAAAGCCAGTGCCAATGATGTCGAGACAAGCACAGACATCATTCAGTACAACAAGACGGATATTCTCTATCTCATGCATCATTATGATAAAGTCACAAAGACATCTATCGCGGAGAACTGGAACAAGCTGATGACCATGTTCAATAACGACAAGTCTTTTGAAGCCAAAGCACTATATAGCTGTTCCCCTAAGCTCTTCGGAGAAAACATACTCGTCGTCACAAACAAGTCTCCGATGGAGATCAGCAAGATCAACAAGAAGAACGTACAGAACACCCTCTTATCCATCACAGACGAATGTTTCGGAAAAGCATTCAACATCCTCCCTATCACCGAAGCAGAACTGAGAGAAGCGTATGACGACTTTAAGAATAAAGTGCAGCCGAAAGACTCTCTGAATATCGATTTCGGAATACAGAGAAAAGTTACGGCTTCCACCGATTTCTTCAACAACATAATCAGTGAAAAGTGAGGTACCATTATGGATGATGAAAACATGAAAAAGTCGAAGGATGCTGTCGACCTTCTGATGCTTCAGACAAAAGCAAGAGAATTCCAAAACAAGTCCAACGAACTTCAGCAGAAAGAGTACCAGGGAAAATATCAGGGTGTCTCCATGAAGATGAAAGGAGATCACACCGTTTTTGAAGTTCATATCGACCAAGGATTCTATGAGACATCCGGAAAAGGTCAGATGGAAAAAGCGATATTCACTTTGTTGAATAATCTCAATGCAGCCATCAAACAGGATCAGGATGACTTGCAGAAGGAATTACAGGGCGATATTGAAAGAATGCAGAAGGATGCTATGCTCAACAATGCAGGAAATTAAGACTATCACCGATTTAATCAACGCCTACAAGAAGCTTCCTGGCATCGGATACAGAACCGCTGAAAGACTGTCTTATGCTACTCTTTCCCTTCCGAAAGAAGATATAGAGAACTTCATCCAGGCGATGAACGATGTCATCAGCAAAGTGAAGAGATGTCCGTATTGCGGAACATTCTATGACGATGTCTGCCCGATTTGCAGTGATGACACAAGAGATAAATCAACTTTGCTTGTCATTGCAGACAGCAAAGACATCCTAACTATCGAAAAGACAAATGGTTATCATGGTTCCTATTTTACATTGCAAGGAACTCTTTCTCCTTTAAAGAACAGAACACCGGATAAAATCGGTATTCCGGAACTAAAAAAGAGAGTAGAGGAGAATCGTGTGACGGAGCTGATTCTCGCACTTCCTACCGACTTGGAAGGCGAGACGACCGCTTCCTATATCGCCAACATTTATAAAGACAAAAAAGATATCAGCATTTCAAAATTGGCTAATGGTATTCCGATTGGAACTAACTTGGAATATCTTGACAGTCTGACAATCACCTCTTCCTTAAAGGGAAGAATCTCAATCAAAGAAGGAGAAAAGAAAGATGAATAAAGGTTTGTTTATATCCTTTGAAGGATGCGACGGATGTGGAAAGACAACCGCATTGGAGAATGTTCTCAAGAGGCTCAACAATCTTGATATCCATCCTCTTGTCACAAGAGAACCAGGCGGCAGCAAGATTGCGGAGCAGATCCGTTCTATCATCCTCGACAAGAATAACACAGAAGAGGATCCTAGAACAGAAGCTCTTCTTTATGCTGCCAGCAGAAGACAGCATCTTGTCGAAGTCGTCCTTCCTGCTTTGAAGGAAGGAAAGATTGTCATTTCCGACCGTTACATCGACTCTTCTTTAGCATATCAGGGCTATGCAAGAGGCATCGGTATCGATGAGGTCATGTCTATCAATGCCTTTGCCATCGACAATGTCTATCCCGATGTCACTTTCTTCCTTGACCTTTCCCCCGAAGAAGGAATCAAGAGAATGAAAGACAGAAAAAGAGGTGCGGACAGACTCGATCAGGAAGCTCTCGATTTCCATCAGAAAGTCTATGAAGGATATCAGATTGTCAATGAGATGTTCAAAGACAGAATCATCAAGATCGACGCCTCTCCAAAACCGGATGTCATCGCCGACAATATCGTGAAGGAAATACTGAAGAAGATTCAAGACAGATAATATATGGATAAAGACACCTTTTTGCATTACGAACCAAAAGCCGCAAAGCTCTTCATCAATTCAAGAAAGACAGGCAGATTATCTTCTGCTTATCTTCTTTATGGTGAAAGAAATGCGCCTTTGAAAGAGACTGCTCTTTTTTTAGCAAAGTCTCTAGGCTGTGAAAAGGATGTCGTAGCCTGTGATGAATGCGATAGCTGCAGAAGATTCAACAAAGGCATTCACCCAGACTTTGTTCTGATTGACGGAGAAACGACAAGAATAAAAAAAGAAGATATTCAGAATCTTCAGGGCAAGTTCTCTGAGTCCGCATTTGAAAAAGGACACCGCCTCTGTTATGTCATCCACCGCGTAGAGAACATCACAGAAAAAGCGGCCAATACCATCCTCAAATTCTTAGAGGAACCAAGAGAGGGACAAGTCGCCATTCTTACCAGCTATAACATCGAAAAAGTACTCAAGACTATCCTATCCAGAAGTGTACTCGTGAGAATCGATCCTCTGGATACGGATAAGATGCAGGAAGAACTGATAAACAATCCTATCCTCTTATCCGGTGAGAAGAAGAAAAAAGAGGAAGAAATTCATTTCAATGAAGGACAGGCCTACATCCTATCTAGATACTTCTCCTCTTATAAAAGCGTAAAAAAGACACTTTTGGAAGACAACTCCTTTTTAGAAGGATATCAGATAGCCGAGAGTTTCCTGAATGATCTGACTGTATCATCCTCTCAGGCTGGATACACTCTTTTATTACAGACAAGCATGAAAAAAGGTACATCGTGTTATAATTGGATGTATTTGATTCTACATGATGTTTTCGCTTCTGTTTTGCTAAATGACGTACAAGATGACAATCCTTTCAAAGATATCATCCTGAAACTAGGCAAAAACAAAGATAAAATCGCAAGAGCGGATGCCGTTGTCAAAGAAGCTCTTGCTTATCAGCATATCAACTACAACCCTACTTTACTTTCCGCAAGGCTGATTCGAGCCTTAGATGAGGAGAAATGAATATGATCACATTATTAGGTATTCCATTTGATTTCATGGGAATGACGTATTATAGAACCGATAAAGACATCACCGTTGGAAACAACGTTGTCGTCAAGACAAACCATGGAACCTTTGTCGGAACCGTTGCAAAGACAAGAGTCGCTACAGAAGAGGAAATGAAGAAGAAAGATTTCAACACGCTCTTCCCTGCAATTGAAAGAATCGCAACTTTTTCCGACTGCTCATTCAAAAGAAAAGCAGAAGCAAGAGAACAGCAGATTTCACAGGCTACACAGAAACAAGCCGACCAGCTTAAGCTTGGAATGAAGGTTTTAAAGACCTATCTGGATGTTGATGAGGACAAGGCTTTGATCACTTTCGCTTCTGAGACTAGAGTCGATTTCCGTGAGCTTGTCAAAATCCTCAATTCCATCTTCCAGCTCAAAATTGAATTAAGACAGATCGGTCCCCGTGATCAGGCTAGACTCGTCGGTGGAATCGGTCCCTGTGGTCTTCCCCTATGCTGCAAGACATTTTTGACTTCCTTTGATGGCATCTCCATCAATATGGCCAAAAATCAGTTGCTCGCCATCAATATCCCTAAACTTTCCGGACAGTGCGGAAAACTGATGTGCTGTCTGAAATTTGAGGATGAAGCCTATAGTAAGTTAAGACCTTCTTATCCTAAAATTGGTGAAAAGTTCACCTATATGAATAAGCAGTATGAAGTCACCGGACTCAACCTTTTGACTGACACCATCACCACCTACAATGGTGACAACTATGAATCTTTCAGCAAAGAGGAATACGAAAGAGTCAAGAATGGCCTCTCCAAAAAAGATGAAAAGTTGTTGAACGCGAATAAAGATGTCAACTCTGGTGTCAACCTAAGCGGATACGGAATTTCTGATACAAATAACCGTATTGCTCAGATCAAAGAAAGAGAAGAGAGACACAAAGAAGAATTCAACAGCAAAGATAACAAAAAGAATAACAATAACAACAATAAGAACAAGGGAAAAGGCAACTCCTTCAACGGAAAGAACAACAATCACAAGTCGTTCAACGGAAAACAGGATCATCATTACGGAAACAAGAATAACTTCAACAACAAGAACAAATCCTCCTCTTCCGGATTCATTCCCGTTTCTGAACTCAGTGATTCCTCCTTCCTCGATATTACGCCGATAAAGTCAAGCCATGATAAGAAATAAGCCATACGAAAATGAGAATGACGGTCTTGTCGCTTTAGTGACAACACCGATAGGAAATCGCGATGACATCACTCTTCGCGCTTTGAAGTTTCTCAAGGATGCCGATATCATCGCCTGTGAAGACACAAGAAATACTTCTCTTCTTCTTTCCTATTACGGAATCAAGAACAAGAAGTATGTCTCTCTTTACGCACAGACAGAAGCCAAAGAAGCAAGAAGTCTTGTTTCTGATGTAAAAAAGAACAAACTGAAACTTGCTTATTGTTCTGATGCCGGTATGCCCGGTATATCCGATCCCGGTTCTATCCTTGTTCAGGCATGCTTAGAAGAGAACGTTCCTGTTACAATCCTACCAGGTCCTACCGCTTCCTTAAGCGCATTGGTTCTATCTGGAATCGATAGTGCTGATTTCTCCTTCTATGGTTTCCTTCCTACAAAAAGCGGTCAGATCAAAACCATGCTCTCATCATTAAAGGATAGAAAAGAGACTCTCATCTTCTATGAATCACCAAAGAGACTTGTAAAAACACTCTCTTATATGAAGGATGTGTTCTCACCACAGAGAGAAGTCTCTGTCATCCGTGAACTGACTAAGATACATGAAGAAGTCATCCACGGAACCTTAGAAGAACTCACTTCTTCTGTAATCGAAGAAAGAGGAGAATGTGTCATTGTAGTCAAAGGTGCAACAGAAGAAGAGACAAAACTAGATGAAACAGAACTGAAGAAAATCATCCGTCAGTATAAGAAAGACGGTTACTCCGTATCTGATCTATCCAAAGAGATAGCCACAAAATACTCACTGAAGAAGAGTGACGTGTATCAGTTAGCGGTCAATCTAAAATAACGATGGCAGAGTCGGCCATCGTTTTTTAGTTCTTCAGTGCAGTGATCGGAATGACATAAACGTCATCTTTTCTTTTGTATGCCGCATTTGCAAGTCCACA
The DNA here is from genome assembly GCA_963621825.1 of bacterium. Taxonomy (GTDB): domain Bacteria; phylum Bacillota_I; class Bacilli_A; order RFN20; family CAG-288; genus Enterosoma. Next base: position 79,917 of record CAVFFP010000001.1, on the reverse strand, counting down.
TATCACGCCTTTGACAACTGGAGATTTCCCGCCGCACTTGACGATATGATCACAGACCTTGTTTAGATTCTTTGCACCTTCTTCGACTCTATTGGCAGATAATTTGATTTCAAATGCACACCAGGATCCATCATCCAACTCCAAAACCGCATCTATTTCCTCATCATTATAATTTTGATAATGATAGAGTTTTGCTCCGATGCTTTGTGAATAGACAGATAAATCTCTTTCCACCATCGCTTCAAATAAGAAACCAAATGTGTTCAGATCATTCAATAATTTTTTCTCGTTCAAATCCAATGCTGCACATGCCAAAGCCGGATCACAGAAATGTCTCTTACATGCACCTTTTACTCTCAAAGAGGATCCTACATTAGGGTCAAATGGTGGTTGATTATTAAACAAAAACATCCGCTCCATCTCTTCTAAGTATCGATTTACAGTATCTGCGGAAACAGTTTTACCGTCAATATCTTGAATATCTTTAGCAATTCGAGAAACACTTGCGGTCGTCGATTCATTTCTAGCTAATGATTTCAGAATATGTTCGATTTTATCTGATGAATATCTCTTCCCTTCCCGATCTGTCAGATTGCTATAAATAATCTTCTCCAAATAGGATTTCGGAGTAATTGAAGGATTCTTTGAATTAATATTTTTCGGCCATCCACCACGGACAAGAAGATAAGCGAGTTTTTCTAAATCAACCTCTTCTACCATCTTATCTTCAAATTCGCCATGAATGAGATCAGTCAAAGAAACCAAGCCAGAGGAATCACCTGATTCAAACAAAGACATCGTATTCATACGAATGCTGACAATTCTTCCCGCTCCAGAATGTAAAATTCCTTTTGTCTTAGGAGTAGAAGAACCAGTTAAAATAAGACAACCATATTCATCTGTTCTGTCAACATATGCTCTTGCCGCATCCCATAGAGCAGGAACCTCTTGCCACTCATCAATCATTCTAGGCTTCTCTCCTTTCAAAACAAGGGGAGGTTTCGCCTCCGCAAGAAGGCGATTAGAGAAATTATTCTCCGGGTTTCCAACAAGGAACTCACTATTGGAATGATATGCAGAAGTCCATGTCTTACCACACCATTTAGGACCTTCAATGCAAATGGCACCACAGCTTTGCAAATATTCATCAATGATGCCATCCACCAATCTCGGCTTATATTTTTTATCTTCCAACAAAGTACTCATAAAATCACCATCCTGATTCAATTTTAAGATTTTGCGGAACTTTTAGCATGTATTTTGCGGAGTTTTCTGTATATATTTTGCGGAACTTTCAACGTCATTCTTTTCTGAAGAAAGCTATAGAAAAAGAGGAAACAAAAAAAGAAGTGATTTACCATTGTAGTATCACTTCTTTTATGAATCATATAGAAAATATAAAATTTTATCAGTAAATGTAAATGTTTTATTATGTTGCCAACTTAATTAGTTATCTCGAATTTTCTTCATCAACCTGTTGATAATGGAGGCGATAGAGTTTATCCATAGGAGCTACTTTATCAATAATCAGCTTTGCAATATTATCTAATTGTTTACCTTCAGAATAATCAGCTTCACAAAGGAAATCGACACGTCTATCGTTGAAGAGTCTGCTAGCCGGTTTTTTCGCCTTCTTATCATAAACTGCAATAGCGACACCGCCATTGCTTCTGACCGTCTTCATACAAGGAACATCGGTCTCCCCATCAGCAATATAAACCATATTCTGGAAAGGAACCGGTTTATCTTCATCCGGCATGGAAGCATTGACTTTTGCATTCTCAGAAATATCTAAGACTCCCTTGTTGATACGATACAGGAACTGAGTCTTCGTTGTGTAATTCACTACACTCTTCGGCCATACAGCAACACCATTCTCATAAAGATATTCACAGGCAAAAACACCTTTGAAATAAGAGTAGATAGAAGACCCTTCTATAATTTCCTTATTACCTGAAGAGATGACATAATGCTGGACTTCAACACCTTTTTCTTTTCCATAATCATCAAGGCGTTTGAACCAGGTTTCAACTCCTGGAAAATACTGAATGTCTTTACCTAACTGAACAAAGGCTTCCCTGCTAATAGGAAGATTTTTTCTTTTCGATTCCTGAATCATCAAATACATATAGGCAAGAAGAGGATCCATGCAATTGGCTTTTGTCAGATCATTTGCCTTTGACCAGAACTCCTTAGGCTTAATATTCAGAGAGGGAATGAAAGAGTAATTCTGCATATCCGTTGTGCAGAGCGTATGATCGTAATCATAAATGAAAGCAACTATCGTCTTTTTCTTGTTCATATTTCCGCATCCTTTATAACATTATAAAGGATAAAGAAACATTTTCCAAAAAATATCATAATGTTTTCATCTATAACGCAAAGTCGATACATAGGAAACATAAAGCTAAATTTCAATAGTCGTTTACTAAGTCTTTATCACACTAGCTTTAGGTTATGCTAATCCAAGAAAAAAGAAATACAGTATTCTTTATAAGAACTATAATATTAAGGAGGGTAATCAACATGAGAACTTGTCCAAACTGCAACAAAAAAGTTCCGGAGCATGACTGGTATTGTCCGTACTGTCATTCAAGACTTCCATCATCGAAGAAAGAAATCACAGGCCACGCCAGTAGCGGAGACTTAGAAGCTTATAACGCACAATTTGTCGTCTCAACAGAAGATAAAAACATGATCCGAGATAAAAATCATCAGTCATCCGATGGTGAAGATGACTTCGACTGTGCACAGCCATACAACTATGTAACAAGAGAAAACGGTGACAGAAACTAAAGACAAAGAAGGAATAGAGCACATAAAAAGCGGAGGTTCCATATTCTCCGCTTTTTGTTTATTATATAGAATTGTTTAATTTCTTCTCTTTGGTTTAAAGACTCTAGTAGCTGCAACAGCCATCTTCCAGCCATCGTACAAGTCATCCACTTCATCCTTTCCCATCATCGGGAAATACTTCTTCTGAATATTATGATTCTGTTCGATATCTGATTTGCACTTCCAGAAGCCAACGCCAAGTCCAGCCATATATCCGGCACCAAGAGCAGTCGTTTCAATATACTTAGGAAGATGGACTTCACACTGTAAGATATCCGCTTGGAACTGCATCAAGAGAGCGTTAGCACTTGCTCCGCCATCGACACGAAGTGACTTCAATTCTAATCCTGCTTCTTTCTTCATCGCTTCAATGACATCCTTCGATTGATATGCGATGGAAAATAAAGTGGCTCTTACAAAATTATGTCTGTCTGCACCTCTAGTCAGTCCAAATACAGCACCTCTAGCTTCATCATCCCAATAAGGGGTTCCCAATCCAACGAAGGCAGGGACAACATAGACACCTGCGGTATCGTGGACACGGTTTGCATATTCTTCACTTTGTGCAGAAGATTTGATCATATCCATTTGATCTCTTAACCATTGTATGATAGCTCCACCCATAAAGACAGAACCTTCCAATGCATAGGTGGTAACACCATTTTCACGCCATGCGACTGTTGTAAGCAAACCTTGTTTGGAAATGATTGGTTTATCGCCGATGTTCATCAGCATAAAGCAACCTGTACCATAGGTGTTTTTACTGTCTCCGGCATGATAGCAGCACTGACCGAATAAGGCAGCCTGCTGGTCACCGGCAACGCCATAAATATGAACATTCCCTTGGAAGAAGGATGCTTCACCAAAATCATCGGAATTGTCTTTGACTTCAGGAAGCATGCAGGATGGAATGTTCCAGATCTTAAGAAGTTCATCATCCCATTTCATATCGAAGATGTTGTAAAGCATGGTTCTGGATGCATTTGAGACATCGGTATAATGGCTCTTTCCGTTTGTCATCTTATAGATAAGCCAAGAATCGATTGTTCCGAAAAGAAGTTCACCGTTTTCCGCTCTTTTCTGACCTTCCGGAATATTATCTAAAATGAAACGGATTTTAGATGCAGAAAAGTACGGATTCATTCTTAATCCTGTCTTCTGCTGAATCAAATCCATGTACTGTGCATTCTTATCGCAATAGTCCTGTGTCTGCTTCGATTGCCAGATGACTGCATTATATACTGCATTTCCGGTTTTCTTATCCCAGACGACAGTAGACTCACGCTGATTGGTAATACCAATAGCCGCAACCTCATCCATAGAAGAATTAGAGATGACCATGAGTTCATTGATGACGTCAATAACGGAAATCCAGATTTTATTCGGGTTGCTTTCTACCCATCCCGGTTTCGGATAGAGACATTCGACCTCTCTTTGGGCTTTATAGATTTCTTCACCTTTGTCGTTGATCAAGATAGCACGTGTAGATGTTGTACCCTGATCGATTGATAGAATGTATTTTTTCATAGATATTGAATGTTTGTTGCTTTTTGCAGTTCTCCTTACAACATTATAAACGCTTGTAAGTGCTTACTCCAACAATTATTCATGAAAACTGACATTAAAGTGATGAAACAGAACCATAGAACATCATGACATCATCGTAAAAACTGGCATAAAGGAAAGGTCGATCCAATGTAAGTTCCAAATCATAGGAAGGATCTACATCTGTAGGTCCTTTCACTGTGAAAGAGGATGCTGATACACCATAGTGATCAAAGCAGAATTTATTTCCTTGATAACGGAATCCATCAGTATCCATGTTCGCATACTGATACTCCTTCTCAAACTCTGGAACATAGGCATGCACTCTCTTTGTCTCTGTAGATTCCGGATAGAAATCAGATAAAGACATATCATCCAAGGAATGACCATCGGTAGGCAATAATATTCTCAGTTCTGTCTGATTGATTGTCAGTGATACATAAGTATAGGAATCATCAAGAACTACAGAATAGTCACCTGTGAACTCCACATAGGTATGTTTGCCTTCTCCATTGAACGGCATATCACTCTTTGTTTTATGAGGAATAAGGAATCGATCATTCAGATTCAGCATGGAAAGATAATAGGTTCCGTTATTAGCTAACTTTACCTCTTTATCATAATAACGGGATAATGAGTTATTCAATTCTTCCACCGTCCCTTCAAAATAGGAGACATCATAGGAAACACTTTTATCCTCTATCTTTTCAGTAGAAGCCACTGAAAATTTATCTGACAATTCAAAGTAATCTTCGTTTTGATTCATTTTCTTATAAAGTGCAGAAAAAATGTTTGTATTGTCGTGAAAACAATCAACTAATCTAAGACCAACTGGTGAAACAACACAGTTCTCTTGAACTGTCAGATTATCCAATGTTTCATCATTTACCTTTAAATATTTCTTTTCATCATCAGAAAATAAGATGCGTTTCTTTGAAACAGTTGGCTTACTGATTGTCTCTGTCGCATATGCGACATTGTTGCAAGAAATAAGGAAGAAAGTCAAAAATGGTAATAGTTTTCGTTTCATAAAACCTCCTGATTCCATAATGTAATAGTATACAATGTAGTTCAAACTTTTGCAATAACCAATTCTTTATTGTCTTTATGAAGCCAACAATTACATATTTAAAGCGCTTACATAAATTAAAACACACAATTCGCAAAGCATCTTTCTTATTCTTCTTTCTTAAAAATATTTTAAAATTACGACTTTTTAGCAGTCTCATTCGTAGGAAGGCTTATATCACAAGCATAAAGACCATTCACTGATTTTACGGCATAAAAAATCGGCCCCTACATAATGACAGAGGCCGACTATCAATGACTGAATTACTTGATGAGAGAATTCTTGCACTTTCCGGTAGCAAGATATTCTTCCATGTTCTTAAGGGAGACTTCGATCATATCGACAAGAGCTAAATCAGTAGCGGAGCCGATGTGAGGAGTGATAAGAACTTTAGGATAAAGGTCGATGATTTCCTGATGGATAGGATCGCCCATATTCTTCGGATCATGATCAAGATTGAACAATGTCTTTTCGTGATCGATGACATCGAGTCCGAGACCACCGAGATGTCCGTTCTTGACGGCATCCAAAGCAGCCTTAGTATCCATGACTTCACCACGGGCGACATTGACAAGGATTGTGTTGTCCTTCATCTTGGCAATCTTTTCAGCATCGATGAAGTTATCATTCTTGCCTTTGAAGTATGCCATATGGCAGACGATGATATCAGCATCGGCAAGGAAGTTGTCGATATCTTCGAATTCAACGATCTGCTTTGCATAATCAGACTGGAAGACATCATAACCGATGACCTTGGCACCTAAACCCTTGAAAAGGCTAGCTGTTGTGCATCCGATTCTTCCACAGCCCATGATACCGACAGTGCAGCCACGGACTTCTCTGGAGAACATCTGATTGGTGACCTTGAAATGTCCCTGATGTGTCTGATCGCAGGCATAAGCGGCATTTCTAAGAAGCATCATGGCAAGTGTCAAAGCAAGTTCGGAGATAGCATTCGGAGAGTAGCCAGGAACGAAGGCAGTCTCAATGCCGAACTCTTTGCAGGCAGCGACATCAACATGATTGTATCCAGCAGTTCTGGTGAGATAGTACTTAAGACCATTGTCCTTAAGCATCTTCATATGATCTCTGTCAAGGATGCAGTTTCCACGGACCATGACGATTTCATAGCCTTTGGCAAGTTCCCATGTGTCATTTGTGATGTAGACAGGGCTGAGATCCAACTGATATCCGTACTGTTTGCCTAATTTCTCGAAATAAGGCTTTTCATACTCACGGACACCGAAACAAATAATTTTCTTTTCCATTGTGTTTATTTCCTTTTAGATTAAGCAGCAAAGAAGAAGCCGGTAGCTTCGACAACAGTAAGAAGGATGACCCAGATGATGATGCCGACAACAGCACCAAGAGTGGAGACCAAGGAGATGTGAGAAGCCATTTCCTTTTCCTGATCGAAGGAGATGCAATAACCGACAGCAACAGTTGCAGGCGGAACCATCCAAGTGATGACAGCGGAATTGACAGTGCTCATAGAGACAAGCTGAGAGACACCGGTTTCAGCATCCTTCAAGATACCAGCGGCATTTGCGATTCCCTGGATAGCGAAGAGAATGACTAAAACGATGACAGGAGCAGCGAAGACCTTAAGAGCTGTCCAGATCCAAGCATACTTATCAACAATAGCTTCCTTGAAGTTGGTCTTGCCTAAGGTGCAACCGATAGCGACCAAGATGACAGTGGAGGAAAGTCCACCTAATGTGTTGGCAGCCTGATAAATCCAAGGCAATGTAACGTCAATTCTCCAGAAAGCAACTTTAGCAGCATCAGCATAAGAGACACTAGCATCCGGGCTCAGCCAATCGGAACGTACAATAGCGACTCCCGGGATGGCCTGTAAGAGCCAGAGGATAAGACCAGCGAATGTGGCGATAACGATAGGATTGAGCAAAGCCTTCTTCAACATAGACTTGATATCAGTCTTAGGCTTAGCGGCAGAAGCACCATCCTTCAAAGAGATGTCAGCTTCAGCATCGGTATCCTTAAGGTTAGCAATAGCGACATAGGCATAAGAATATAAGAATACACGATAGGCAACGTTCATAACGTTGAAGTTGTTACCAGCATTGCTTCCCTTGTAGATGGAAGAGATCAAAGGATAAGCGAAGAATGTGGTAGAACCGAAGGCGAACAAGACAGCAAGAACGACACGTTTCTTTTTGTCTTTAACCCAGATAAAGAGAAGCTTGCCGACGAAGATGAAGAGGATGTAGAGAATGAAACCAAAGACGAAGTTGAAGAGAGCATCAATGGCACCACTGACCGTGAACTTTGACATGAAGGAGCAGAAGGCAAGGCAAGGAATACAGATTGCCATAACGAACTTCGTCAAAATCGTACCGGTGTTTTCAGGGATAAGTTTCTTTTTAGTGAAAATGAAACCTACCAAAATAAAGATGATTGTTTTGGCAATGTTGATCCAAAGATTGTTGGAAGACATTGCTTTTGCGATATTGGAACCAATATCACTTGCTAATACAAAGCCAGCCATTTAGTTAAACCTCCTATATACTGACGCAAATATTTTACTAAGTTTCTATGTTAAAAACATAGCGATTTAATAAAAATGTCGTGGAAGCGCTAAACATATTTACATTTAGTACTAAATTTGCGCACTTTTTTATCAAAACGTAGATCAAATCATATTTTCGTGCAAATATCGCCTAACTCTTAATAGCACGTAACCTAGGGATATATCTTCAATCACAAGGTAGAAAGCCGGTCCATCCATATTCATCTTAAATAGAACTTAAATTCAAAGGGTCCCTTTGTCCATTGATAAATATCACAAAGAGAGATTGTAAAACGGCCTGTTTTCAAGTGATTGCATACATTCATTCAAAATCAACCTTAAGTGAAACTTAAATTTATCTTTTATGAGTGCTATAATACATGTGCAAAAAACGAAAGGCATCATATTATGAATACTAAAACAGTTTCCATAGAAACTCCTATCGACTATTGCATCTCACATCACTCATACATCGGTGACAATCCGGAATGGTCATTGCTAGATGGGTCTGTCCACTATTCCTATCCGTTAAGTTCCTTCGGAGGAGGCCATCCTTTCTCATGCGAACTTATCTACGACTCAAATCTTTCATCTGTTACAAGCAAAAAATTCCCTGGAATGCCATCATGTTTCAAGCTCTCTTTCCATGCTAGGGTAATAGATTCTGATGATGGATATATCTTTATAGATGAAGAAGGGCATGCGCATCGCTTCACCGAGTTCATCAACCAAGGGGAAACGTTTTACAAAGACACGGAAGGACTTGGCATGGTTCTTGAAGCACATGGGCTCATCGACATCACCAACGGATTTGGAATGACTCTTTATTTTGATGAAAAAGGAAGACTTATCAAGAAGTCCATATCGGGCAGTTTTGAGATTACCTATACTTACAATAGTTCAGGAAGCCTAGTCTCCGTTTCTGACACAACCGGAGGCAATAGACATTTCGAATTCGAGTATGAGGGAATGCTCACCTGCATAAAGTGCTATTATGGCGACAATTTAATATCATCCATCAATCTTACCTACTCTACAAAAATCATGCTAAACATCGTCATGAAATGGCAGTTGCTGTTCATTGAAAAAATATCATCCAAAGACTCATCAAAAACGGAAACATTGCTTAAGATCAATTACAAAGAACAGATATTCCGCGAAGAGCCTCCCGCTATAGAATTCGATGACTTTTACAAACATTCTGCGTTCCGGATAACATATGATGACAAGAAAATAACAAAACTTTCCTTCGCCGACATCGCCAAGGGCATAGAATTCAATGAGAAATCCTCACTGGAAAGGTCTGTCAACGGCAATGTCGTGACAATAAAAGACCAGAACAATTTCAAAACAGCATACATGTTAGACCAAAAAGGATACATCGTTTCAAAATTTGAAGTCAAAGATGACGGCTCATTAAAGTCATTCAACAGGCCCAAAGGCACACTTCTCACACTGAATGGTTCGAACATCGGCATCGACGGACTCCCATTCTGTACATCCAGCCGCGGTTTCCCAGTGAAAATCACAGAATATATTTCAGGTAGCGAAAATGAGACATCTCCACTATCCAATCTCACTACCGATAAAGGGTCTTCGCTTTTCGTCTATGTCAGACTGAACGAATCTCATCCTGGCGCCTTGATTTCGGCAACCGGATGCATTCCCACAGCACTGAACCCCTATGCTGTCGGAATATGGCAGAGGGCTAGGCTCGGATTCAAAGGCAAACTATCCTCATCTAGAATCGAGATAAGCGTGTGCAATGACCTTGGAATTGCATTCAGTGCCGACATATGCGAGCCAACCATCTCACAATCGGCATCGGAAAGACTCACCATTGACGGAAACGAGATAAATGAATTCCATCAGCTTACAAAAGGAGAAGAAAGAATCAGAGGCATCGTGTCAACTTCCGACCTACTCACTAGCCTCAAGCATTTTGTCTTCTCTAACAGCATCACTCCCTTCTTATGGATGAACAACGGACACGATGTTATTCAGATGGATGATGTCTGTTTCACTGTCAACAATGCAAAAATCCCCTTCGCCGACTTTTGCAAAACAGGACTATTTCTGTTCGCCAAGTACGACAGCCAACGTTACCTGACGCACATTCACAAACTTCAAAAAAGTGGAAATAAGAAAATTACATTTGAAAAGACGACGTCCGATGCCAAAGGCAATATACTAGAACATACTACAAACATACGTTCCGTCACGTTAGATGAAATCTACGATTCATCTGGTCTGACTTGCCGCAACCAATACACGAATGACGGTCTTCCTTTAAAACAATATTCCGCGAAAGGCAACATCATCGCAGAATATGAATATGACAGAGATGGAAACCTGACTTGCATAAAAACAGAGTCTAACACACAGCATTTCACACATGATAACGGATTTCTTTCAAGCACCTCAGAAGGAGGAAAGACTAAGACTTTTACCTATGATGGATTCGAAAAAATTGAATCCGTCTCATTTTCTGACGGAACCAAAAACTTATTCCATTATTTCGGTGACCATCTGATTGCCATTAGCAATAGTTCATCTGCAATAGGATTCGTTCCGGATTACAGAAAGAGCATGGAAGAATACTATATCAACGATGATTCAATAGAGCAGAGGGAATACGGAAACCAGACGCAAAAGACAATATATCCGGATGGTTCCACGATCACGACCTCCTATGACAGAAAAGGAAATCCCCTTTCCATTGTCAGCAATGACATAGGAAAGGCAATGTTCACTCTTGACGAAGACACGTCTCTGCCCATCCTAATCAAGGATGACTTCTCGGGTATGACGACAGAAATCGAATACCGGGCGGATAACGGAATACACAAAATGACAAAAAAGAAAGGTGACAAGATTCACTTCACAAAGGAAGAACTGAACGGACCGTATGCCACCGAATACCTCATCGGCCCAGGCACACTGCCACGGATAAAAGCAATCACGAAACAAGGTACGATGACTCGAATCAACTATGAAGATTACTCACATGGTACAAGGGTTCTTTCATCCGATACCTACTATGACACATTAGGTAGACCGTACAAGAAAGAAGGTGGCATCGACTATGCTTACGACTATATACAAAACACCTCTCTGCCACGAAAGATCACATGTGATCAATTCACGGAAGAATTAGTATACGCCGCGGATTCCTTACGTCTCACAAAAGTAAATTTCTTAGGAAACATTCAGAACACACAAGAATTCTGTTATGACTCCGTCGGAAGGATTCAGTCGGTAACAAGGACAGGCGACATAGGCTACAACCACATATACCGATATGAAAAAGGAAGACTTTCCGAAATCAGCCAATATCTTGCCATTTTAAGAAATGATCATGGAATCATGACGAGGATTGTCGATTATCACAATAAGATAGACAAAGAAATCAGATATGACTGTTGCGGAAACATCACAAAATACGGTGAAATGGAGTTGCATTACCAATATGGACATCTTCTAAAAAGTGTCAAATATGATGACAATGAATTGAAATTCACCTATGCCTATGACGGAACACGTGTCGAGAAAACGGTTAACGGAGTAAAAACAACTTTCTTTTATGATGATAAAACACTGCTTGGACAGGATATAGGAAGCGACACAAGGATCCGTTATTTCCGTGATGCAGACTCCTATATCGGATTTACATTGGAAGAAAAAGGAACCCACGCTTCTTTCCTTTACATAAAGGACTCTTTTGGAAACATCATTGGAATCGCAGATAGTCAAGGTTACCTTATCGGCACCTATGTATATGATGAAAAAGGAATGCTTCTTAAAACTGTCCCGAACACAAACATCACCGGTTCAAAACACATCCTGGATATCAATCCTCTCCGTTACAGAGGTTACTATTATGACAGTGAGACAGGATTCTATTATCTTCACTCTCGCTACTATGATCCAGTATCGATGTCATTCCTTACTCCTGATGACAAAGACAATATAGACGGGACATCCCCCTCTGGAACTGACCCATATTGCTATTGCAACTATGACCCAATCAACTATTACGATCCATACGGAAAATTCCCAGTGCTCTTAGGAATGATCCTTATCGGTGCAGCAGTCGGAGCACTCAGTTACACCGCCTCCTCCCTTATTTCCTACGCCTTCACTCAAAAATGGTCGTGGTCTTGGTGCCAATTTACAGGATCAATAATAGGAGGCGCAATCGGCGGAGCACTATCCGCGTTCTCTATTTCAGAAGTTCTCGTCGGCGTTTTATCCTCAGTTGTCTCAACCACTTCTTCTATGTCACTTGCGTACTTTTTCGAAGATGCAGATTATTCCCTTATGGATATTATCTGTTCATCTTTAATAAATGCTTTTTTTGCCTTTATCTTCTCCAAACTTCCAAAACTCAAAATCAAAGGCTTTACAGCGGGAAGAAATAGTTTTTCAGCAATCGCTACTTCAACAGCAACGAAATATACAAATAATGTCATCAAAAACATGGCAATGAAGACAATGGGAAAAATCTTTGCCTATAATCTCTTTTCATCCACATACGGAATCTTATTTGATGGTTTCTTCAGTTTTCCAAACGATGAAGATGGGGAGGAATCTGAATAATGAAAAAGAAAAAGAAAATAAAAAGATATTTTCAAAACAACGCATTCTTTCAAGTGTTTTGCATAGTTTTACTTGTCATGGGGATTTCTGAACTTATATCTGGTGTTATGTTAAGTATTAACCCACCAAGCAACAAATTTTCTCTTGGCGCCTCTGCTTTTTTTTCATCTTTTTTATTTTTATCCCCTATCATTCCTTTGGAAAGTCGTATCATCCATATGGATGATGAGAAAATATGGATGAACGCGACTCCTGTTCCAAAACTAATAAGAGAACAATTTGATGCTAAAATACTCTTTTCAGAAATTGTTGATATTAGCTTGGTACATTCTACAAAAACAAGTCAAGCTAAACCGACTTTTTTTGAAAGCGGAAAAGCAAGAAAGACAATAAAAACATATCTTGTATTTTCAAAAAAGAACGGCCGCAAAGTTCGCATGAATGTCTCATATTTCACAAAAGATTATCTCATGGAAATCATCAGCGAAGTCATATTACGAGTCAATGCAGTTGGCAACAACTATGAAGGACATGATGCCATATGGATTTTCAATAACGTCAAAAAACAATAATCAATTATGTGCTGCACCCCACTTGTTGGACCGAGGAGCATAGACAAGGATGAATGAACATATATGCTTCATTCATTTGGATAATGGAAAATGGGTCGCATTCGAAATCAAGCATCATGATTAAGAAAGAATAGAAGAGGGCGTGAACAATCTTCTTAAATCATCTAACTTAATAGACGAACAAAAAATGAGAAAGCCAGAATTCTTGATGGTCATCACAGCTACTGGATATGCCTATCAAAGAAAAGATGGTGTTTCGATCGTGCAGCTTACTTGTTTAAAGGACTAATCATTTGAACCTTTCAAAAGAATGCATAGGAAATCGTTGCATTGAAAGTCCAACATTAGGGGAGCAGTACATCGTAGTCGTAGTCGAAGAAAACTATTTTAACAGGTCAAACAAATACCCTTCGTCAGATTTATGTTTTCCGTGAGTGCGATGATATTCAGTAATCACGGAGACTAAAATTCTATCCGATTGCCAAAATAATCTTCGTAAAAAGCGGTAGAATTGTCGTATTTTTTTCGTTTGAAAACAACGTTTCGCTTACAAAAATCTTTCGGCTTTTGTTTCGTTTTAAGTTTTTCAAAATCAGACGTTTTGTTTTCGGCAATGATAAGAAGCATTTCGAGTTCGGGTTTTGTACAGAATTTCGCTTGCGATTTTATGACAGGCAATAACTCTTTCGGAACTTTCAATGCGTCGGACATTTTATCGCCAATACGGTAAATGTCAATATCGCCGTGGTAGGCATCGAAAACAGGTTTTAATTGCGGCGATGTAAGTTGACGTGCGTGAAACGGGCGCATATCGAGTAAATCGTCGCGAGTAAACTTTAATTTGTTATTGTCAAGCAGAAGATTTACGATTTTCAGTTCATTCGGACCCTCGCACATTATAAGGATTTTCATTTCAAAAATCCCTTTTTAATGTTCATCAGGTCGTCGTAGTTAACGGAAGTCTTAAAAGCGTCGTTATAAAATTGGCGGCTCTTTGAAAGTTCTACCCGGATGTCGAAGTTCTCGTACATATTTTCCGCCACGATTTTTTTCTCAGCGCGACAAACCCATATATTATCTTGCCTGTTGAACAAATCGAGCAGTTCGCAGTAATGTGTGGAGAAATAGAGAGTAGCGTTGAACTTATTGACGGATTTATCCTTATACAGGTTGATGATATTCTCGACGAGTGTTTTGTGGAAATGGTTTTCAATTTCATCGATTATGAGATCAAATCCATACTTCAATGAAGCGATGACGGTAACGTAAAGGAGCAAGCCTTTTGTTGTTCCGCTCGATAGAAAATGCACAAGTTCTTTATCGGATACTATTTTTTTGGTGTCTGAAACGATAATTTCATAGTTATGCTCGTCGAGCATTGTAAGCTCTTTTACGCTTTCATCGAACAAGTGCAGAATTTTGGATAAGACAGACGTGGATAACTTATAAAGTTTCAGAGCATTAAACATTAAGCGATAGGTGTTTGTACCTTCGCCATCCGAATTGAAATATACGGCTCGCGTTTCTTGCTTCTTTAAGACGAAAAATACGATAGACGTATTTTCGGGCAAAATGCCGATATTATCAACGGGAATAAAATCATCATCGAAGAAAATCGTTTTCACTTTTGATTTATAGTAAACCTTTTCAAGAAGTTTTTGATTGGAAAAAGTTGCTTTATCGTTCAATGTTTGCGAAGACGAAATATCTGTGGAATACTTATAGATTTTTCCTTCATGGTAAAAAAACAGTGTTAAGTGAATTCCGTCATAGGAATAAGTCTTATCTTCAAGCGAAAAATTGCCGAGTATGGAATAAGCACAATCGAGAAGATCGAGGAATGAAGTTTTACCGGAAGCGTTTTTTCCGATAAAAGCGACGGTGTTGTATACAAATAAACCGTCTGCTATTTCCTGAAGTTCGTATTCTTTATCTTCGGTTGTTTTCTTGGATTTTGCAGTGAAATCGAGTACACAATCGTTTTGAATGTTTTTGAAGCCTGAGGCTTTAACGTAAAGTAATTTCATGTTCCTTACCTCCGTACTTATACTATACACAACAAAACAAAAATAAACAAATATTTTGTTTATTTTTGTGTAAGAAATATTTTTTAGACAGTTTTGTAAGAGAATAAAAAAGAAATTTCGACAAGATCAAGCGGCATTTAGTGAGGGCTTGGACTGCGCAATGATGGCTTTTTGTATTTTTTTGTAATGCTAACAAATAAAAAGCGAATATACGGAAAGTAAAAATGAGTAAAAAACAACATATGATATACCCTCACGGCCGTAAATCCGAAAGACAATACGCGATAGATGACCAGATGGACTTCGGCGACGAGGGGCACGAAAATGGCGGGCCAGTCAGATGCATAGCTTTCCCACAACAATCGAAAGTGCTCTTGACTGTGCCTTGACGGAGACTCTGCCACTCAGTATCGGCGTGATAATCTACAGCTTCTATTCGAACGTGTACTTCATCTAAAAACCACTCCTTTGGCTTTGGAGCAACGCCGATGAATGAAGCATGCATGCTTCATTCATCCTTACCTATGTTCCTCAGTCCAACAAGCGGGGTGCAGTACAATCAATATTCACGATAATCTGCGATAATTTTAAAGTTTATTTTTGTCCTTAATACAAAAAGCATTTTCTTTACCTATGATATAATCAAAGAACATTAACAAGGAGCTACTATGTCAATAAAAACAGAGAAGAGAATATTCCGTTTAGAAAGCAGATACTTTTCTTATATCCTTTATAGAGACAATCAGGACATCCTTCGTCATCTCTATTATGGCAATCCATTGAATGATTTTGAAGTCGATGATCTGACTCTTATTGTAAGAGACTGGGCTAACACCTATTACAATGCCAATGAAGAGAAAGAGCATATCTATGAAGACAACTATAATTCTATGGCATCCCATGTTGAAGTCTCTACCGACGGAAACAACGATAAGAAAGGGTCCACCATTACCATTCATCAGAAGGATGGTTCCTTCTATACTGATTTCCGTTATGAATCCTATCGAATCTATCAGGGAGCACCGAAGTCAGACGTTCTTCCCTATATCCATAGCAAAAGCTGTGAATCTATCGAATTCACATTGAGAGATATCCTTTCTAAGGCAAAGTTATTGCTCACCTACACAATCCATGAAGATTCTCCTGTCATTACAAGAAGCACAGAAATCATCAATGATTCAAAAGAGGATATCGATATAAAACGTGCTATGTCTTTGACATTGGATTTAAGAGAGACAGAGCTTGATTTATTCAATTTCCATGGGGACTGGTCTTTGGAGAGATTTGTAGAACGTACAAAGGTACCTCACGGAACTACCGTCATCTCCTCCCGCTACGGAAGAAGCTCTCACGTTGAGAACCCCTTCTGCATCTTATCCTCCCCTGATACCAATGACAATACAGGAGTCTGTTATGGATTCAATCTCCTTTGGAGTGGAAATTTCCGCTTTGAAGTGACAAAAGGAAGAAATCAGGATATCCGTGTCAATTACGGAATGGAGGATACGAATTTCAGTTATCTGTTAAAACCCGAGGAGAAGATCGAACTCCCACAGGCTATCTTCAGTTATACAGACAGAGGTCTGAATCACCTCTCTCAGTCCTTCCATGATTTCATCCGCAATCATATTGTCCCAGAAAGACACTTCGGAAAATACCGTCCCATCATCTTCAACTCTTGGGAAGGATGCTTCATGGATTTCACAACAGATAGCATCATCGACTATATGAACAGTGCCAAAGAGATCGGTGCCGAGCTCTTTGTCCTCGATGATGGATGGTTCGGTCATCGAAACGATGACTCTAGCAGTCTTGGTGACTGGTATGTCAACAAAGAGAAGATCGATTTGAAAAAGGTTATCGACCACTGCCACAGTCTCGGCATGAAGTTCGGACTCTGGTTTGAACCAGAGATGATAAATCCCGACTCAGATCTCTATCGAAAACATCCGGAATACGTATTAGGTCACCGCATGTCTGAGATGTGCTTAGGAAGACATCAGTTCGTCCTTGATACCGCAAACGAAAATGCAGTGAAAGATGTCGTTATTGCCGTCAACAAGATTCTGGATGAATACGATATCGACTATGTCAAATGGGATAACAACAGAGAGGTCGCAGATAACTATTCCAGCGCCTTAGACAGAGATAGACAGAAGAGTGTCGATTATCTGATGACACTGGGTGTCTATAAGATGTACCGCGATATCGTAGAAGCACATCCTTCCATCTTCTTTGAAGGCTGTGCATCCGGAGGAGGAAAGTTCGATCTCGGTGTCTTAAGCTACTTTCCTCAGATCTGGTGCTCTGATGAGACCGATCCTGTTCAAAGACTCTTCATCCAATACGGTACCGGTTATGGATATCCTCTCTCTACCATATCCAGCCATGTATCCAAATGTCCGATTGCCTCCTATACTGCAAAGAGCGATATCGCGTTCTTCGGCACTTATGGATATGAGTTCAATCCGACAAAGCTTTTAGACTCTGAAAAAGAGGAAATGACAGCGAATGCAAAACGTTACCACAGAGTCCATCAGTCTGTCATCTTAGAAGGAGATCTCTATCGATTATATTCTCCCTTTGATAGCAATTACTTTGCTGAGTTCTCTATCAGCAAAGACAGATCCAAAGCGTTGCTCCTCTTTGCAAACATCTTAAAAGAAGGCAACTACTATCGATTCATTAAACTCCCTGGATTAGATCCGGACAAGAAGTACAGAAACTCCTATGACTACAAAGTAAGAACCGGAAACTATTACGCCAATGTCGGTATGAACTTCTACCGTTGGCTGAATGAGTTCACTACGATACTTGTCGAATTCGAAGAAGTAGACGAATAAGCATAATAAAAGGCAAGCCACGATAGACTTGCCTTTTTGATTGTTTAGGAACGTGCCTGATAGACCGGCTTGGATGTATCGGCTGTCGTAGGAGGACAGATACGATTCATGATGAAGACGGCACGAATCAGGTTGGCACCGATGATGATCATCATCGAATAGTTGGAAGCGAAGAATCCGAAGATCATGCTAAGGAGTGCAGGAGTAAGAGACATATTCACAGAGGTGTTGATGGCGTGGAAGTAGTTGCTTTCGCGATAGATAGAAGACTTTCTCTTGAAGAAGATGATGACAAGGATAGAGGAGACAAGGATAGAAGCAGCACCGGCGATAGTAAGAGTGAGGATACTCATCCAAGTGCTGTTGATTGTGTAATCACGAGCAGATTCATTGGCTAAGGAGACGAAATTGTTCGTGAATCCATCCTGGATGTTGAGTTCACCCTTGTTGAGGATAAAATCATAGAGAGTAGAAGAACCGTTGAGATTCATCTTGGCAAGGCCGAGATCTAACTTTCCGATATAAGAACCGGATGCACTTGTTGTCGATGTTGTAGCAGTGAAAGGATAGAAGGCAACAAGCATATAGTCCTTAAGGAGAATCATATAGGAGTGGGGAACGTTATGATTCACACCATTGAGATCCTTGTTGAGGATGACAGTGGAAGTGAAGTTAGTCAGATAAAGTTCAGCATTGGTATCGTTTCTGGAGAGTTCCGGTAACATATAGAGTTCAAGATAAACTCTTCTTTCTGTTGTCTTTGTTGTATTTTCTGTACCATCGCTGTTCTTAGTCGTATTGGTCACAGTGATGTCTGCACCGATGGAATCAAAGTAATAGATCATCTCTAAATCAGAGGCGTTCTTAACATAAGGGCTAGCACCATCATTGAGCTTATCAACGTAGGTAGAACGGAATAAGGCTTTGTCGCTGGTTCCATTCAATTCATTGGTCCAGTTATAGGCATCACCTTCACCATAGAAGCTCTCATCATTCAGTCCTGTGAGATCAAGAGTACGTACACCATCCTTCTCAGCGATAGTGATCTTCTTAAAATAGTCTTCTTCGGAGATGACATGCTTTAAAGCAGTAGAGACCTCATAATTGCTCTTGCTGGAGAAGACGGCACCGCCATTGGTACGATATCCGTTAGAGAGGGTCGGAATCCAAGGCAGGAAAACAGCAAGGACAAACATTGCCAGAGTGACATACCACTTCATTTTGCGGTTGTCCAAGGCCGCCTGGTTGCTGTACAAAGATTTGAATATGTTTTTGAGTGTGAACATTTTTTCTTTTTCCTTATTATAAATATATAAAGACAAAAGTCTTTACGAGTTATTATTATCTCTTAAACAGAATAATTTTACAATAAAAATTCATCATACCTTATTCTGTGTTTTCAAAATGACAAACTGTGTTTTTCGATTTTGCTTTTCAATTGATTTTTCCGAAAATAGCCCAAAATCATCCGACAATTTCAGAAAAATACAAATCGAATAAAATACCCAAAACCGAAAGAAATATAAACAACTTGTTTTAAATATGAAATCGCTAATTATTGTTTTTGTAGTTATAAGTTGTCTTTTTCCTAAAAATTTATTATAATTGTAGTACCATTTTTGGAGGAAAAAAATATGGCTAAAGAAAGATCTACACCACGTTACATCAAAATCGCTCAGGATGTCTGCGGTAAAATCCTTACCGGTGAATATCCTGAAGGAACATTATTGAAGGGTCGTTCCATCTTAGGAGCCGCCTATGGCGTTTCCCCGGAAACAGTCAGAAAGGCCCTCAACATCCTTGAAAAGGAGAAAGTCGTCTCTTCTAAGAGAGGTGTCGGTGTCTATGTCGATTCCGTTTTGCACGCTCAGGAATTCGCTAACAAGTGGAAAGCTGAGACTCAGATCAAGGACAAATACGCTACTCTTGAAAAGCTCCTCATCGAACAGAAAGAGCTTCAGGCCAAGATCAACACAGCCATCGATGATATGAAGGATTCCTTCACCTATCAGACAACAGAAGCTGTCAAGTTCTCCCAGGTCGAAGTTCCTCAGAACTCTTGGATCAACGGAAAGACTGTCGGTGAAGTCTACTTCTGGAACTACACCGAAGCTACCATCGTTGCCGTCATCGGCGGTGACAACATCGCAAAGCAGTCTGTCGGCCCGGATTTCGTTCTCCACTCTGGAGACAGAATCATCTTTGTCGGAAAAGACAACCTCACTTTCGACAGAGTCCTCTCCTTCCTCACCTACGGTGTCATCAACCAGGGTCAGGAATAATCATTCTCTGAATCTACTAAAGGCTGCCATTCTTTTGGCGGCCTTTTTTCTTTCCTGGGTGGTTTTTTCAAAGAAAGCCCCTATACTTATAGTATGACACTAGAACAAGACTTAGAAAATTTAAAGAAGAAGCTCACCGGCGACAAAAAGAAGGATATCAAGACTCTTTTTTCGTCCTTAGATGACTATAACGACCGTCCGTATCTGAATGAGCTGATCAACGAGATCAGCAATATGCTGAAGAACATCGTCGCTGACACGGACAAAAAGACACTCAGGACATTAGATGCCTATGTTCAGAAACAGATCCGTTCCCGATATGACCGTTCCCTTCTTGAAATCAAGAAGCTCGTAGATAACGGTAAATTCCAGGAAGCGATCGATGCCACCTATCCATTAGAAGAGAACATCAACGCATCCATCGAACAAGGAAAAAGAGACAATAGCGAAAATGATCTTTCCTTCCGTTATTATTTCTCCCCGATGGAGTTCGATTTGGCTGATACCTATTTCCCTGGAAACAACTGTATGTTGCCTGTAGATGCAGTATCCCTTTACATTTTGCGTGGTCAAGCCTATTTCTTCCTGAAGGAAGATGAGAAAGCAATCGACTCTATCCGTTATGCGTTCAACTTCAATCCTGTCTCTGTCGACATCTGCTTCCTTTTAGCGGATATCGAAAAACAGAGAATGAATTCCTTCTCCTATCTAAGCTATATCGAAAGAGCAAAAGACTACATCTATAAAGAGAGCGACTATCTTCGCTATCTCAAATATCTATCCGATTACTATCGTAGTTTTGAGAAAGACGAAAAGACCGCAAAAACGATCGATACCCTCGTAAAATTAGGTAAGACCTATAAAGGAATCACAGAAGGCACTTCATCCAAGCAGAGCACTCGACAGAAAAAACTATTGAACTATCTCAGCAAGAAAAAAATCGATATCTATATCTCGGATAACATCATCAAAACAGCACTTAATGCCTATGAAGAATGTTCCAACGACAAAGATACAGAAGGCATCAACTATTACAAGAGCATCCTTGTCAGCTTCCTTGACAAAAAAGATATTCCCACTATCAAATAGTGTTTTTAAAAGCGCTTTCTTTTTGATAAAATAGACGCAAAAGGAGATTTTCAACATGAAGCTTGAAAACAAAGTCGCCGTCGTAACGGGCGCCTCTTCCGGCGTGGGAAGAGAAACCGCCTTGCTTTTCGCAAAGGAAGGTGCCAACGTCGTTGCCGTTGCAAGAAGAGAAGAAAGACTGTTGGAGTTAGCAAAAGAAGCCGAAGACAAGGGTTACAAAGGTAAGATTCTCCCCTACAAAGGAGATATCTCCTTAGAAGAAGTCAACAACGGCATGATCGATTATGCCATTGAGAAGTTCGGACGCTTTGACATCCTCATCAACAACGCAGGACTCATGGACAATTTCGCACCGGTCGATGAACTTGACGTTCAGCTCATGAAAAATCTCATGGCCGTCGATGTCTATGGCCCCGCCTATGCGACAAAGAAAGCCGTCCAGGAATTCATCAAGAGCAAAGTCAAAGGAAGCATTGTCACAATCGCATCGATTGCCGGCATCTGCGGCGGAAAGAGCGGATGCGCCTATACCATGGCAAAGCATGCTGTCTTAGGATTGGTCAAGAACACCGCCTTCAACTATCGTGATATCTGCCGCTGCAACGCAATCTGTCCTGGTGGCATCGCAACCGAGATGGTAGGACCTTCCGCCTTTGCCAATGCATCCCAGAAAGGTTTAGCCTCTGTCATGTTAGCAACCCAGTTCAATACACCGATGGCAACTCCTCTTCAGATTGCGGATGTCGCGCTCTTCTTAGCTAGTGATGACTCCTCTATCGTCAATGGTGCCATCGTCACCGCAGATAGCGGACTCACTACATTCTAAAAACAAATTCAAAGCGGCGTGATACAATAAACACGCCGCTTTTTGTATTGTTTAAGAGGATAGCTATGTATTACATTCACCTAGGAAAGAACGGAGACTTCTCCTCTCCAGAAAAACTGATCATTCAATACCAGGAAAAATGGTATTACCGTAAAAAGACAACCGACTGGGAAGAGATGGACGAAATAGATATCCGCGCTCTTCTTTCTGGAAATGATATCAACTATTACGCCATCGAAAAATCACAGTTCGACTCCATCCTTTCCTTGTGGGGAGGTAGTCGTTTCGGATACAAGAATATGGATTTGAATAACGCAGATTTTGATCCAGATTACGATAACGACTATAACTACTGAAAATAGATTTCGATTAGGTTTTTATTATCAACAATAGATATGTTTTTTACTAGTAAGCAAAGAATGGTTTTACAAATAATTTAAGTAGAAAACGAACTATTCCGTTTCGATAAATCTTAGATTGTTCTTCATTTTCTAAACTGACTTTTTGTCAGCAGATTATTTGTCAGTGTTATTACAATATCTCTGCTATGCTTTTTCAAGAAACGGAAAGATAGTCAAAATTCAATCATCAGTTGTTCTGACTAAAAGAAAAGTGTCTAGATATTTGATATCATCAGATTACCCGAAAAGTTTTTCCGTCTTTCATCAAAAGCCTTCACAATAGTCTCCCTGTCCATCATCTTCATCAGTTCCATTCGTCCTTGTCATCGAAATCAGACACGAATAACCGCTGTCCATGTGCTTCATTCATCCTTGCCTATGCTCCTAGGTCCAACAAGTGGGTGCAGTACAAATCTGCTACTTTCTCTATAAATACACAAAATCATAAGAAACAGATGATTTTTGTCATAAGTTTGCGTTATTTGATGAAATCAAATCAATAAAAAAGTAAAATATAAAAGTTATGAAAGAAAAAATACTTGTATCCGCGTGTCTTATCGGTGAAAACTGCCGATATGATGGCAAAAACAATCTCAGAAAAGAAATTGTCAATCTTACAAAATACTATGACCTCATTCCTATCTGCCCTGAGGTCAACGGAGGCATGAAGACCCCACGTACCAACTCTGAAATCGTCGGTGACAAGGTCATGAATGCACACGGAAAAGATGTGACTCAGTTCTATTATGATGGTGCCTATTGGGCAACATCCATCGCAAGAATCTATAATGTCAAACTTGCCATTATGAAGGACAGAAGTCCTAGCTGTGGTTCTAAAGTCATCCATAGTGGAAAGTTCGATGGCGAAGTCATTCCTGGAAAAGGAATCACAGTCAGACAGTTAGAGAAGATGGGAGTCAAAGTCTTAAGTGAAGATGATATCGATGAGTTATTAAAAGGATTGGAGGATAAAAACCATGTTAAGCAATGAAGAGTTTTCCCAGTACGTCAAATCAAAACCTTATGTCATTAAGCAGATGACAGAGATTCTGAACAATTCCAACTTCAAGAATCTTAGAGACAGTCTAACAAAGAAGAGAAAGAGAAACGCTATCACCATTCTCTGTTTCGGTATTGGTGTCGGTATCCTCGCCGGTGTCCTGGTTGGCATCTTTGCGGAAAGTGCACTCTTCGGTGCTATCACCGGTGCTGCCATTTTCCTTGTCAGTCTTGGTGGCATCTATACTGTTTATAAAAGCGCAAAGAAGAATTACTCTTCCCAGATTGCTCCGGGAGTCATTGAAGCCTTATATGGTCCGAAAGCCAATTACAATCCGAAAGGATTTTATGCAAGAGATTATCTTGTCGGACTCGACTGCTTCCCTGTCAGATCTTTGAATCAGGATACCTTGATTGAAGGTCATTACTTCGGTGTCCCGTTCACTGTCGCCAACGTTGAATCCTACCACTACGAAACAAGAGGAAGCGGAAAGGATGCCCATGAGGAGAAGGTCACCGATTTCTATGGTTCCGTCTACTCTTTCAAGATGAACAAGCCTTCCAGTTCCAAGATCAAGATTGTAGAAGGAAGCAACCTCTTCAAAGGCAAGACAATCGAATTCGAAAGCAGCGCCTTTAACAAAAAGTTCAACGCATACTGCGATGACAGAGAAAATGCATTTTATATTGTCACTCCTCAGCTTCAGCTTGCTATGTTGGATATTGAAAAAGCTCTCCCCGGCGGATTGGTATTCCTCTTCCGCGGATCTGAACTTGTCATTGTCGCAAGCAGCAACAGAACCACATTCAATGGTATCAATCTGAAGAAAGATGACAACTATAACATCAACGCTATCTTAGATAGTATCCTTGCTCCTGCCTTCATCGTTGAAAAGATGAATTTGGATCACAAGTTCTTCCTGAACGAAAGTGATATCGCCGGCTCCGAACAGAAGTCCGAAACCAATACGAACGAAGAAGACATCAATTCCATCAAGAAGGTCTTGAAAGACGAGACCGGAATCACAAAAGAAGATCTTGATAAAGTCAAGGAAACAATAGAATCCAATAAATGAAACCCTTCTCCATTGCAGGCATCGAAATCAAAAACAGATACGTTTTAGCTCCTTTAGCCGGCTTCACAGATTACGCCATGAGAAAGATATCCTACGATTATGGCGCCGGTCTTTTATATACCGAAATGGAGTCCTGTGAAGCATTGTGTTTTCAGTCCAAACTTACCTTAGAGGATATCAAGAACACAAAACTCGACAAAGCAAATTGCCCGGACGGAAAGCTTGCACTTCAGATTTTCGGTGGAAAGGAAGAATCCATCCTCAAATCCATCCCGATTATCGAACAATACGGAGAATACGATTTTCTTGATTTCAACTGTGGCTGCCCTGTCCCGAAAGTAATAAAACAGCATTCTGGAAGTTATTGGCTCAATAGAGAAGAAGAACTCATTCCTTTGTTGAAAAAGATGGTAAGTATCTCTTCCAAACCAGTCATCGTCAAAATCAGACTCGGGTATTCAGAAATCATGAACATTGTTCCTTTATGCAAAAAGATAGAAGAAGTCGGTGTCAAAGCGATTGCAGTACATGGAAGAACAAGAAACGAATACTTTTCTTCTCCTGTTCATTATGATGTCATAAAAGACATCAAAAAGAATCTGACCATCCCTGTTATCGCTAACGGTGAAATCACACAGGATAATTTCCAGGAAGTAATTGAAGAAACAGATGCGGATGCTGTCATGATCGGCCAGCACGCCATCGGATACCCGAAGATATTCGCTGACATGATTGCCAAAGAAGAGAACAGAGAAGTAACCGAGAAAACATTAGAGTCTCAGCTTCATGATCTAGAAAGACATCTTGAACTGATCTACTCCATCAAGGATGAAAGAAGCGCCTCCTCCATCATGAGAAGCTTTGCCGTCAATTATGTCAAAGGATTCTCCGACAGCAAAAAGTATCGTAATCTTCTTGTTCACTGTTCCTCAAAAGAAGAATACGACAATGTGATAGAGGTTATCCGAGAAGATTTTAATGCTCAGAATTTGCTTACTTGAGCATTTATAGCCCCTATCCATTCATAATTTCAACTTTTTGCGATTAAAATACGCAAAGTATCTACATTTTATATTTTAAAAATAGTAAAATAGCTTACGGAGATTTTAATATGAGCTTCAAAACACGTGATAGTGAGATTCTAAGACTGTTGGATGAAAGTCCAAGCCAATTCGTCGCTGTTGAAAATTTGGCAGAATATTTCAAGACAAGCGAATCGACAATCAGAAGAGATCTGCAGAGAATGGCCTCTCAGCACCAGCTGATGAGAGTGCATGGCGGTGCCGCCAGTCTTCACTTTTCTGGAAACTTCAAGTTCGATCGTCTTGACAAGGAATATCTCGAAAGAGAAAGAACAGAACCCGAAATCAAGAAATACATCGCTAAGAAGGCTGCTTCCTTTGTCAAGGACAGTTCCTGCATCTATCTAGATGCATCGACAACGGTTGCAAGCATGATTCCTTATCTTCCCACACACAAGAATATCTGCTATGTGACAAATTCACCGCTTTTAGCCCAGAAACTTACCGAGAAAGGTATGACATGCTATGTAACAGGCGGAGAACTGAAACTTACGACAAATGCGTTCATTGGTTCCTACGCTCTTGAATTCCTGAAACGATTCAATTTCGACATCGGATTCTTCGGAACAAACGGCATCCATCCTCAGGCGAAGTTCACAACACCAGATCCTCAGGAATGCGCCATCAAGTCAGCGGCTATCAACAAGTGCTTTGCTTCCTATATCTTAGCCGATCACACCAAATTCGATCGTATCGCGACTGCAACGTTCTCTGATTTCTCACGTCCTATCATCATCACGGAACAGATTGAAGAAAAATACAAATCTATTGCAAAGATGATCAAAGTCGACATCCCAAAGAAAGAGACTAACAACTGATTACAAGGAGAATTTATAAAATGATTTATTCGCTTACTATTGCCCCGGCTATGGATTATAGCCTTAACTTAGGAGACAAGGATCTCAACATCGGCTGCACAAACCGTCTTAAGGAAGGTGTCATGTCTTTAGGCGGAAAAGGTATCACTGTCGCCAGAATGCTCAACAACCTTCGCGTCAAGAACATTCCGATTGTTGCTGTTGGCGGATCGATGGGAAAACAGATGAAGGACATCATCGACAAAGAGTATGACAAGGCCATCTATCTTCCTACCAAAGGAGATTCCCGTCTTAATGTCATGATCACTGGCACACATCAGGATACCCGTTTCAATGTCGAAGCCCCGAAGGTAACTGATAAGGGTATGGAGAAGCTCTACAACTACCTCAAGAAGAACTTGAAGAAGGGCGACATCCTCATCCTCGCAGGTTCCTGCGGTCAGGAAGGAAGTGATCTTTATGCAAAGATCATCTCTGAATACTGCAACCCTGTAGGTGCTCTTGCTATTTTGGATACAACCGGAGCTTCCTTAGACCTCGCTCTTCCGACACATCCGTTCATGATCAAGCCGAACGATGAGGAGCTCGGAGACTTATTAGGCAAGCCGATGGATACCGATGAAGCTATCATCGCTGGCGGTGAAGAACTCAAGAAGAGAGGACCTCTCTCTGTCCTTGTCACCATGGGTCATAAGGGTGCCTATTACTTTGCAGAAGACGGTCACGTCTATCACTGCTCCAACGCACACGGAAAGCAGATCTCCGCTGTCGGTGCCGGTGATTCTTCCATCTCTGGTTTCATCAAGGGTCTCAGCGAAGGCGTCTCTGTCGAGAAGAGACTTCAGTACTCTATGGCAGCCGGCGGTGCCACTGCATTCAGCGAACACTTAGGTTCCTATAAGCTCTGGAAGTCCTTAATTGGTCAGATTGAAGTCAAATTAGTCAAGTAATTATGATAAAAGCCTTGTGTCAAGCAAGGCTTTTATTGTGCGTTAATCTTAAACTATTTATAAAGCATCTCTTATCATGCGTGATGCTTTGTTTCTGCATTCACTCCTAAACTCTTCAGAAATTTATCGTAAGTGATGACTTTGATGTCATTGGCTTTGAAGTCGATGTTCATCTTTACTTTATCCTTCATATCCTCTAAGACAAGGTAGTTGGAATGGAAGATATCGCTTGTCTCTTTTCCACCTTTTTTACGGAAAATCTCTTTCTTCTCAATCAGTTCATCGATATGATTCACAATGACTGCATTGTGGAAATAGAAGCTCTTTTTCCAGAAGAACTTATCATAATGAGTAAGGTCCTCTTTATAATCATCCGCTTTGAAGAAGAGTGCTCTTTTTTCGGCAATCTCTTTTTTCTTAGCTCTCAGCGCTTTATGCTCTTTTAGTTTTTTCAATAAGTATTCTGTCTCACTGATGCATTCCGGATATTTGCTAAGAGCATCATTTACCGTAAGTTCATTCGTCTCTAACAGTTTCTGAAACACTTCCATCGTCATCAAAGCATCATCATCGCTACGATGATACGTGAAAGACAAAAGAGAGAACTGTTCTACAAGATGATCGAGTCCGCTCGGATTCTTTCTATGATAGATTCTCTGTTCCAGTTTCTGAATATCAAAGAAATGAAATTTAATGACAGGAAGAGAATATCTCTGGCAGGAGTAAGATAGATAAGCAACATCCTGATGGACTGCAAAACCGAAGCATAAGTTATCCTCATCTTCTAGTAGCGCTTTGATCTCTTGATAGTACCTCGGGAAAGTATCCGCTCTCTGAAACTTATAGATTGGATAAGCCAACTTGATTCCTTCTCCTGTTCTGACATTGCCTAACAGAAATTTCGCGTTCGGATTGACTAGGATATCCTTTTTCTTTATTACGTGAAAATCCTCATCTGTCTTCACATATCCAAAGGAGCAGATCTTACCTTCACCGTTGAGACAATTGGCGCATTCCACGTCAAAGAATATATAATTCATACACGACTATTGTAAACGGGATACATGGATTTTGAAACAACTATTTGTTCGGAAAGTTTGATTTTGTTTCACAATTCGTATGTAATCCGATAAAATATCAGTTATGAAAAAACATGATTTACTCAACGGCATCCAAGGATGCATCTTTGATTTAGACGGAACGTTAGTCGACTCCTTAGGCATATGGAGTGAAATCGATGAACGATTTTTTCTCGTCCACAACATGAAAGTCCCTGAAGACTATAAGAAAAGAATCGCGCATATGAACTTCAAGGACATCGCTCTTTTCACAAAGGAAGAGTACGGATTCAACGAATCCATCGATGAAATCATGAAAATATGGACTGACTGGTCTATTGAAGCATATCACAACGATATCAAAGCCAAGCCAGGTGCTAAAGAACTCTTATCCTATATCCATGATGAGTTAAAGCTTCCTGTCGGTTTAGCAACCGCAAACAGAAAAGAACTCTATGAACCATGCTTAAAGAACAACGGCATCTTCTCCTACTTTGACTACGCTATGAATGTCAACGACATCAACAGCACAAAAAGCGAACCGAAGATTTACTTATCTTTAGCCGAGAAAATGGAAACTTCTCCCGAAAACACTCTTGTCTTTGAAGATATATTGATGGCTATCACAACAGCACATAACGCCGGATTCAAAGTTGCAGCTGTCTATGATAAGGGCAACAAAAAAGATAGTGACACCATCATAAAAACTGCTGACTACTACATCACCTCATACATGAATATTGACTAATAAATAGGTTTATTTGACTTTCCAATAACCAGACTTTCTGCTCCCCTCACGAATGAGCAATCCCATCTTTTTCAGTTCATCCATGATCTGAGTGATTCTAGTTGTACTAATACGAAAAGACGAGTGACATCAACATGATTTCACGTAATCAACGGCAAATCTCTAATGACCATTGCCTATGACCATTAAGTCGTTTTAAATTACACTTCTAATACACTTTTTGCCGATTTAATATACACTTATTACACACTTTTTCCTTTTTTATTTTACACTTATTATACACTTTATTTTACACTTTATTTTACACCCATCCATTTCCTTTCTGATTCTTAGGCTTTCACCCCTCTTTTTCTTTATAGAACACATTGTTTAAAAGTCTCAAATTTTCTATAATATTCAAGCATCATTGACACTGGGGAGTAGTTGGATCTTTGTCATTCGTCAACACGATGGCTGAATAGCCTACCGGATGGCAACCGTTCTGCGGCAACAAGACCAATCAATGGAAAAGGTCAATACAATATATGAAACAAACTGATGTAAAGGAAGAAAAGACTCAGCTGTCTTATCCCTCTCATGCAAAAAGCATAGAGGAAGTAAGCGACCATTTTCAGGTCGATCCGAAAAACGGTCTGACTGAAGAAGAGGCAAAAAGAAGATTGGAAGAATATGGTCCAAATAAACTGCAGGAAAAGAAGAAAGTTCCGTTCATCATCAAATTCCTAAAGCAGTTCATTGAACCAATGGTCATCATCCTTCTTATCGCCGCATTAATTTCTCTCGCTATCTTCTTCATCAACTTAGCGATGGGTAAGAAGAGTGATGAATGGATTGATGCCATTGTCATATTGGCAATTGTCATCATCAATGCTCTGATCGGATCTATCCAGGAACAGAAAGCAGAACAATCACTGGAAGCACTAAAGAAATTATCTACTCCGATGTGCACCGTGAAACGTTCCGGAAAGACTGTCATCATCAAAAGTGATGACATCGTACCTGGAGATATCGTCATATTAGAGGAAGGAACCATTGTTCCCGCCGATCTTCGTCTTATCTACTCCGTCGATCTCAAGAGTGACGAATCCTCTCTCACAGGTGAATCCGTACCTGCTGAAAAGGATGCAAAAACGGTACTGGCTGACGATACCGTTACAAACGATAAATCCAATATGGTCTTCTCCTCCTGCCCGATATCCTACGGAAGAGGTATCGGTATTGCCGTCAGCACAGGAATGAATACCGAAGTCGGTAAGATTGCAACCCTCTTAACCAATGAAGAGGATGATGAAACTCCGCTTCAGAAGAAGTTATCTGTTTTATCCAAGCAGTTAGGTCTTATCTGCCTTGTCATTGTCATCGTCACATTCCTAGCCGGATTCATCTGGGCTATCATCAATATCGCAACATCCTCTGGTGACTGGAGCAAGTTAGGTTGGGAAACATTGGATCTCTTCGAAGAATCCATCGCCTTAGCCGTTGCCGCCATTCCAGAAGGCTTATCCGCCATCGTCACTATCGCCTTAGCCTTAGGTGTCGGAAAGATGGTCAAGGTCAATACAATCGTAAGAAAGTTGCCTTCCGTTGAGACCCTCGGTTCTGTCACTGTCGTCTGTTCCGATAAGACAGGAACTCTGACACAGAACAAGATGACCGTAAAGAAAGTCTATGTCAACGGAAAGACACAGGATGCTGATAAATTGGACATCAAAGAGATTGCTTTCCTAGCCACCGGAATGATGCTCTGTTCTAACGCATCCATCTCTGGTGACAGATACGGCGATCCGACTGAGTTAGCCTTATTGGACTACGCAAAAACATTCAACATCCTAAAAGAAGAAACAGAAGATAAATCACAGCCTCGTCTTGATGAGCTTCCCTTCGACTCCGTCAGAAAGATGATGTCTGTCGAGAACAGTTTCGAAGGAAAGAAAATCATCTATACCAAAGGTGCTCTGGATAGCATTTTAAAACATACGGAATATATCGAAATCGATGGTGTCGTCCGTCCTATCACGAAAGAAGATATCGACAGCATCAACAAAGCAAGCAAAGAGATGGCAGATGAAGCATACCGTGTCTTAGCCTTCGCCTATCGATATCATGATGATGAAAACCGTATGAGTGAGGAACACCTCATCTATGTCGGTATGGTTGGCATGATCGATCCGGAAAGAAAAGAAGCACAGCCTGCCGTAAGCAAACTGAAAGAAGCCGGAATCAGAACGGTCATGATCACTGGTGACCACAAAGATACCGCCTTTGCTATTGCTAAAAACCTCGGTATTGCCGATAACATCGAACAGTGTTGTTCCGGTGACGAGCTTAACACTTTAACAGAAGAAGAGTTGAAACAAAAAGTAGAATGCACCAATGTATTCGCACGTGTCTCCCCTGAGAATAAAGTTCAGATTGTCAAAGCATTGAAAGCAAACGGCAATATCGTATCCATGACCGGAGATGGTGTCAACGATGCTCCGTCCTTGAAAGCTGCTGATATTGGCATCGCAATGGGAATCACTGGAACAGATGTTGCAAAGTCCGCGGCTGACATGGTATTGACAGATGACAACTTTGCATCTATCGAAAAAGCCGTTGAAGAAGGAAGAGGTATCTTCTCCAACGTCAAGAAAGCAATCTTCTACCTGCTCTCCTCTAACTTCGGTGAAGTTCTCACCATGTTCTTCGTCCTATTATTAGGACTCCCTACTCCTCTTGCTACACTCCAGATTCTTTGGATCAACCTCATCACTGACTCTCTTCCCGCCATTGCCTTATCCATGGATAAGAAAGATAAGGACATCATGAAGCAGAAGCCTAGAAATCCGAAGGATGGCGTCTTCGCCCATGGCGGATTCAAATTCACATTAGGTTATGGTGTCGTCATCTTCATCATCACGATCTCCGCATTCTTCATCCCAGCCTTCATTCATATGGGAACCTATGATTTCGGTACTTATAACGGATTAGTTGCCAATAGCGATAGTTGGTCCTGGTCTTGGAAGGGATTGATCAACTGTCTCAATTCCAGAGTCATGTTAAGCGACGGAAGCTATGCTTATGTCGGAATCAAACACACCGCCTTCTCTGGACATCCTGAATTCTCTGCTCTCTTCGCTACAGAGAAAGAGCTGAATGCTATCCAGTTCACTGATGGATTCATCTCTGTCCACGAACAGGCTATGACATTCTCCTTCACTGTCCTTGCCATGTCTCAGATCTTCCATATGATCGGTATGACCGACTTAAGAAGAAGCTTCATCCATGTCTTCAAAGACGGAAACTGGATGCTTCTCATCTCCTTCATATTAGGATTCGCCCTTCAGATTGCAGTTACAGAGATTCCGTTCCTCTCCTCTGCATTCAAGACAACACAGCTTCTCTTCTCTGAATGGATGATTCTTGCAGCTATGGCCTGTGTCCCGTTGATCGTTCACGAAATACTTGCTCCTATCTTCCGCAAGAAAGACATTCAGATCATCTAAACAAAAGATTAGGCTTGCACCGAAATGCAAGCCTATTTTTTATCTTTCCAATATCTTCTTTCTCTTTGTGATGATGATCCTTTGTTCGATTAAAACGATGAATTCAAAGACATAATAGAACATCGTGTAGGAATCAACCATATCTTCCCCTTGGAAGATCGTGTGTCTATTTATCATATTCTGATACAACGGGAAGAATTTCTCACTCATCACATAGTGATGTTGAATGGCGTCAATCCATTTCAGAATGATATCATGATCTTCATAATAGGAACATAACAAGAACTCTTTTACATAGAAGAGATTCCACTTTGTCTTGTTTTTATTACACTGTTCCATCATCTTGCCGACCATATTCTCATAGAGGATGGCATCCGGACAGAGATATTCCTTTACGATTCCCTTAATTTTCGATAATAGACCGACTCTGGATTCATCAGAAAGTTCAAACGGTTTCTGTAAAGCCATGATCGGGTTCTCCGGATTATCATCGATATCCATGAGATGGATTTCACTTTCCGGATAACAATATAAACCATCCGATAACAAAGAACGTCTTACTTCTATAGGTAAAGATAAGCATCTGATATCCGTTTTCTTATGGAAGAAATGATTCTGTATAACATCAATAGAATCGATGCCCCAATCACCATCTACAAATCTGAAATACCTTCTCAATGTCTCCTCATTGATTCTCTCTTTTCGATTGAGCATCTTTGTCAGTGCAACATAGAAGAAATACGGGAATCCAGACTGATACGTTGCAACCTCCGCATTATGCATCGAATGGGTACTGGCAGCAAAAGCCATTACATTATTGATGACTTCAATCATCAAGGGGATATCCTTGCTCGGGAATGCAAAAGACTCCATATCTTCTTCATAACTAAAGGCAGAGAAAGTGTTTCCGGGTGCAACATAAATATCTCTTCCCTCTTTATCCTTTGTCTTATAACATCCAAAGAATACAGAATCAGTATCTCCGGATAGATATTCAAACCATGCCTTATGGAAATGACCAGCATAATCAAATAGGTAATCGATTTCTCTTTGCTTCGTATCCTCAGGAAGCATGCAAAGATTTTTACCAGTGAAAGCCCATTTCCATACTTGTTTCAATTTATTCTTAAGGACGGGATCATGCATAACTGCAGATTTGCTTCGTTGAGAACCAAAGCAGAGAACAGAAAGAAAATCGTAACTCAGTAAATAAGAGATATTCTTAGGAAGAAGTCCACCTTTTAAGACCACTAAAGAACGAGGAACATCATCTTCTCCATAGAGATAGATTCCATAATCAATGGACTTGCGGAACGCTCTCTCATAACGGATCTCAGGAATATCAGAAAGGGCCTTATCGAGTTCTCTATTATCTAGCGGATTTATGCTTTCAGAATACTCTATCTTCCCATAAATCGCAGGAGCGATGATTTCCGCACTCTCATAATCGTAAGATTTATGATAATATATCGTTTCGCCTTCAGCAGAGCAGCTAAAGATACGATTATCTTTTCGATAAATCCATTCTCCAAAGTATTTCATCATCGTATCGATTTCAGGTTCGTCAGAAAGAAATGGCTTTCTCCTCCCGTCTTCAATAACGGTCATGAAATTACGGTTCATCTCATAAACATGGGAATCTTTGTTTTCATCGAAAAGAACCATAGGAGTAGCCGGAAGCCTAGAATAATCAACATGTCTGACTATGTTCGCGATCTTACTCTCTGCCTTATGATAACTATATGCGTAGAAGAGATAGAGCATACCGATTGCAAATATGGGAG
Organism: bacterium; assembly: GCA_963621825.1. GTDB lineage: Bacteria > Bacillota_I > Bacilli_A > RFN20 > CAG-288 > Enterosoma. The sequence continues at coordinate 45,299 of CAVFFP010000001.1, read as the reverse complement.
GGTCTATCTTATCCTCGATGGAAAGCATATTTGCCGCTTCCATCGCAGTATATCCATCATTCATGTATCTGTAATAATCTCGAATCAGCGTATAGCATCCTTTTTCAATCGCACCGTCTTTTACCACTTGAAAGATATCCGATTCGTCTTTGCTGTCAAATTCAAGCAGTTTGTCATACAGCTTGCAGTCTCCTCCGAAAAAGGAGAGAGACTCTTTTGTCTTTCCGTGGAAACAAAGGCAGTCTTCCATGCACTTTTCCGAGAATAATGCCGGTTCACTATAAAAGATATCCGATTTTAAATGATTAAGATAGAAGGGAATATAGGACTGACACATGTCATAGGGGATTAAGATTCCTGTCGGCGTATAAAGAGGCAAAACAATACCGATCTGAATCGGAGATTCATACTTAATCATATCGTCATAAAGCAGTTCGATGAACTGATTCACCATTCCTCTTTCAAAGTCGAAATATTTCACCTTCTCAAATGCAGGATAAGGAAGTCCCATCAGTTTCACAAAAAGCATAGGGAGATAAGATAATTTAGGATGAACAGAAAAGAATCTTTTTACACCTTCAAAAGCAAGCTTGATCTTCTTCTTATCCTCTTCAAAACAATAATAAGGAGAATAGGCTATCTGTCTGACATAATGTCCATCGACCATGGAAAGAACATAGTTCTTTGTTCTATACATCGTAAAGACTGGACCGATATAAAAGTCACCGAAAACAGAGTTACTGCACTCAAAAGCGGTGTCTAAGACAGAACTGTAGAGGAAGGTCTTATGGAACTCTTTCTGATAGAACTCGTTGATGAGCGAACGGCAGATACCAAAGAAATAATAACGGAGAGCAATACATAGTTCTTTTTCCATTTTATCTTCTTTTTCGTCTAGATTTTCAAAGGCAAAAGCAATCTTTTCCGAGAATGTCATCCCGTTCACTTTACCAAAGGTTGCTAAATAGTTTTCCTTTGTTGTCATCAAGGGATGAGAGAAGAAATCAAAGAAGAGTTTTTCACCGGTCTCCGGTTCATTCAGATATTTATCAGGAATCTTTCTCTCATCTACATAGATAGGAAAATAACTAGGATCATCTCGGGACGGTTCATAGATTCTCTCCAGATTCTGAAGGAAAATACCATTCTCGATAAGATAATTCATGGCACCGATTATGGAGTAATGATCACTGTTGAGAAAGTTTTCGTCTAACACGCCCTCCAGTGTTCCATATCCACGATAAAGACCATCCTCAAAATGAATTCGATCGATGATCTCTGTGACAGGAAGCATATAAGTATCTCCGTTCTTCCTCGTCTTTGTCATGACGTCTATCGGAAGACCTAAAACCTGTGCGATGATGTCTTCTGGTCTTTGGTTCTCATACAATTCCGCAGAAGATTGCATATACACAGGATATCTTCCTTTTGAAAGGTACTCGTTATAGAAATAGACACGTTCCAATAAGGAGGCTTTATCCTCTATTGCCATATGGAAGGAACCATTATAATCCATATAGACATCATAAAAAGCACCATCATATTCCTTCTCATACTTTGTATCGTAAGACATAAATTCATCCGTCGTGAATAGTTCAGCACTGAATTTCATTTTTACCTCCCTATATGTTTTTCCATATCGACATAATACGAAATAAGTTTCTCATACAAATAAGCAAGGTAACAGATGATGACATATTTCACAGGTCTTACAAATTCTCTTCTCAATCTAGTCATCTGTGGGAAAAGAGTATCGATCTTTTTAAACAAGTCTCCGTCATAAAGCCTTTCCGTCATCAATTGGAACATGACATCCGGAGTACTCATATACGTATCTAAAATGATGCCCGTCGCATAAGCGAGTGTCTCTAAAGCGATATTGAATTGATTCCCTAACGAATAGAGATCATTCTGAATCTCTTCTCTGCTCGGATTAAAAATCCGGTACATGCTCTCCGGATACTGTTTCGTCATCGGAATCAAAAACGGCATGAGTGCTTCAGCATCGATTGGATTGATCTTTTTGTTATGACTTGTCCTATGTGCAATGATGCCATCCATATCAAGACAGAGAATTCCGTCTTTCGCCATTGCCTCATTTGCAAAGCGAAGCTCCGCAATATTCTCACTCTTAAGAGGTTCTGCCTTTACAAAGGGGCTCATATAACTAGAATGGGAAACATTGAGACATCTTCGGCAGATGGCCTGTCTGAATTCCATCTTATTGATGATGTCATCAACAGTAGTCGTATCAAAGTCGACATCCTTGAATTTCAGAACGACAGGATACGGAATGCCGGTTACACCAAGAACCATCGGGGCCAGCCATTCTGGTTTGACAGATGGCATCCACTCTGGATCACTGTTTCTCCCTTGAAAATTGCGCAAGACGAAATTCATGACATTCCTGATATGTTCTTTGTCGCATTCACAGAAATAGTAATGACCACTGTTCAAATCATCCGTATAGGCGTTAAACCTCGTTCCTAAGAGAACATACGGATAGACAAGATGCGGATTATAGTCATAATTAAAACAATAAGTCTCAAAATAATCGTTATGAATCTCTTTCGATAATTTCGTGACATATGCCATGTTCAGATTCTCATATACGTAAAGAAGATGTCCGAATATGTAAATGTGAGAGAGTACGGATGTTATATCATATGATGGACAGTTAAATAACAGTTCATTTATCCTATCCATGCCTAGCTTCATAAAGTCATAAAGCGCGTGCATCATATCATCCTGTTCAATCTCAGAAGGATAGAAACAGGATAAAAGAGAAATCAAAGAGGACTCATCCAGATCGAGATAGGGTTTCAAAATAGGATCGATTGGCTTTGTCCTATCGATCGACATAACAGAATGGTAATTGCCATTCTTAAGCTGTATTAAGAAAGAGGAGAAGGTATCTTTAACATTAAAATCAGGATCGATGTGATAGCCTGACTCATAGCATCTCTGTTTCAGATAATTGGAGTAAACGTTATAGAACTTATGAGGATATTCATCGAAGCAGTCATAATCGACAGGATCATAACCCTGACAGATATGACAGAGTCCTTTCTTAAATGGAATCTTGGAAAGGAAGTTTTCTCCGAATCCTTTTAGATACTGTTCCACTTCCTCAGGAAGTCCTAACTCGTATAAAATCTTTTCGTAATCTTCATTAGGAAGAGAGCCGAAAAATACATCCTCTTCTTCATCCGTATCATCCATCTCCTTCGCTTGAATATCAGAAAGATATCGATATCTCTCTTCCAAAGCGGTTTTTGAGCATTTACACAAATACGGCTTAGAAAACGGAGTCTCTTTAAAAGCATAGAAGAGTTTTCCCTTCACCACATACGGATATTTCAGATCTGGTTCATATGATAATTTCTGTTGCCAGAAATTATCATAGATACGGAGGATATCATCCTCTCCGTTTCTAAGGCATTCAGTACGAAATTGAGATATTGCAGTATAGAAAGGATAGAGAACCAGATAAGAAAAGAAGGATAACGCAGTATCTAAATAAGCCATCATATCATAGCGTGAAAGAAGTCTTTCCACGACATCCCTGACAGTACGGTTATCAAAGGAATGGAAGAACTCATAACCTGCTTTAAAAGACGAACGCTTATCTAATTCCAGAAGCATCGCTTCTAGCTTCTTATCCTCGAATTTTTTATCATAGACAATCAAAGAACGATAGAATCTATCTTTCAGTGAATACTGCTGTTCATCAAAGATGCTTGCAAAAGAACAATCACGACCTTGCTCTAGTATTTTGATATTCAGTCTAAGGTCCGTTCTTTCGATGTTCTTCAAAGGATAGACAAGAATGCCTTGCATCGTCAGATATCGATTCAGAAATAAGATCTTATGTTCATAGGAAGAAAAGAAGTAACTGTAATTTGCATCAAATCGTTTTACACCGAGGAAATATTCAGAAAAAGAGAGTTCATCAGAAAAAGAAAGAGATGATACGAAATCATCAGATGTTAAAATTGACTTATCCTTAAGCTGAAGATATCCATAATATGGTAACGCGGATCTAGAGTAGATTCCTAGTAAATCATCTCCTCCGTATTTTTCATACAATTCATCAATTGTCTTACGGATTTCCTCTTTCTGATAATTCGAGAAGAACCAAGTATTACAATCAAACGAAAACATATCACCAGAGAAAGATGATATTGAATAATACGTTCTTTTGTTTCTGATTTTCACCTGGGTCAGATAAGAATTTTTTATCGTCGGAACATGAAGGACGGAATAGGAATAAGAATCATAAATATAATTGATGAACGATGCAATGAGTCTACGAAGAATCTTTGCATAACGTTTTCGATAAGCAGGTTCCTGTATCACATTAGCGATATCGGTATCATAGATATCATTGATAAAATAATCGATTCTTTTCTGTAATGGAAACTGATCCAATTCTCTCATCAAAGAGATGAAGTCTTTGTCATAATCTACACCGACAAAATCGATGGCAAGTCTTTCATAGTCGAAGCTAACATATTCTTTTCTGAATTCAGAATCAAATTCCTCTTCTTTGAAAAAGACAGGAATCAAAGGATTCTCGTCTGCGATAAAGGGAATGGTTTCATCATACAGGAAATAGATGCCTTTCTTCAGACAATATAATTTGAAGTCATCATGATACCATTTTTGATTCTTTTCATTCGCTCTATTCTGATAGCATTCTTTTCTTAAGACTGTAAGGTCATCAACAAACGTCAACTGAGATAAGATATCACTATTCAGATCCAAGTTATCAAAGATGCAATGTGGAAGACCAAGCACCTGAAACAGAACCTGTTTTTCTCTCCCATCCTTAAAGGAATAGGACTGAGCATCAAAGACAGGATACTTTTTCAGATTCCTGATTCTGTTCTCGTAGAACCAAAGAGACATCTTCAAGGAGTCATAGTCATCCTGAGAAAGGACAAATTTTTCATCCCTTGTCATAAACGCAATATGAAGAGAACCAAAAACTGCTTTCTGATAGTCTTTTGAAAAGTCTAGATATAATGTTGTCTCTTTATATTTCGTTTTCATATTCAGTTTTTCTTAAATTCCAATGTACAGTCTTTTGATGAGGTAGATTTGACCGTGAAACTGTAGTTAGGTTTCGTGCCATCATCAAATCGGAAGTCTTTATAGATATCACTAGCGAAGGAATCACCTTTCTGATACAAGGAAGTACCGGAAGAATAACCAGTCTTTGCACCATTGATCCTCATACCTGTCGCAGGAAGAAGAGAAATCAGTCTTCCACGATAATAGTCCATTCCGTCATCCTTGAGTTCCGAATCATATCCTCTTGAATAGGTGTTGCTATAAATGAGATAGTAAAGATAATAATATCCCCAATCACTAGAATAACTAGGCAGTTTATCATAGGCATATCCATCCCAGTAGATCCCTTTTGAGGAATTGTCAGGGAGGAGTTTCCCGACTGTCGCATTCACATGATAGACAAGTACACCATACTCAGAATAAGTGGAAAGATTATTGACGTATTTGCTCTTGCTGTCCGCCTCATTCAGATCTGTAGGAGTATAGTACTCGATGATCAGATATTCATCATAGGGTGTTCCGTTATAGTTGATGCTTCCATCCTTATAGGTAGGAAGAATATAGGCTTCCCCATACTGTACCTGAGATTTCAAAGTCAGTTTGTAATCATTGGCAGATAAATATTCCTCGGTCAGTACGGTAGGTTTCATCCACCCTAATAGATATTTGGAGAAGGCATCATGATCACCGATATTGAAGTCCATCATATCGACGCCACCGACAGGAGTATCCGTGTTTCCGCTCCTATTGCTAGATGAATAGCTGTAATCATAAGAGTAATAGTCATCCAAGCCTAACATATGACCAGTCTCATGGATAAAGGTATGAGCATCAGCACTAGAAGTCAGACTCATGAAATAGTTCTTTCTCGAAAGGAAATCAACACTAGCCCACGCATAGCAACAGGCTTTCTTTCCTTGATAAGATGTATCATCACTTGCCCATGTCGTATAGGCCCAGTAGAAATCTGAACTGGAAGAGTATTTCGGAGAATAGACCATCCATACTGCATCCAAATATCCGTCTGAATCGGTATCATACTGAGTCAGATCAATCTTACTGCTGATTGCATTCAAAGCAGAACGAAGGATGACATCCGTATAGGTAAGGTTCTTCTTATCATAGATAGCAGCCTGGCTTTCCGCTTCCACTGTTGTCAGATTCAGTGTGCAGACAGGTGCCACTTCACCAGTGATATGAAGCTGTCCATAACTGGATTTTTCATAGAAAGAAGCAACGGATTCCCAACCGGTATCAGAAGATTTACCAAAAAATCCTTTCTCAATCAAAGACAGTTCGCTGGAAGTAAAGGAATCATCCTCCATCGCAATGGGAATGACAAGGATCTTTGCATCCCCTTTAGAAGGAAGGTATCTCTGTCCATATCCGAGTCCTAACGTATCCTTATTCAGATTATCAGATTTGAAAGAGGAAGTATAAGTCGGTGTCTTATACTCCGTATATGCCTTTCCGGTATCCTTACTAGAGGTATCCGTTGACGTCTTATCAAAATAATCCAGAAAAAAACAAGAGGACAAAGGAATGACAGCCAAGCAGGACAAAAGGGCAATGATCTTTTTCTTCATCATCAGTCTCCGTAATCAGAACCACGGGATTCCGGCTGAACGAGAACCTGTGCCTGATCTGCAACATCCATAGCAGTTAAAAAGATAGCGTGTTCTGTTTCAACAAGAGGATTATCTTCTTGTCCAACAAAAACAACTTTCTTATTTTTATGAACAATTTCATCCATCTTATCCAAAAGATCCTGGTAATGTTCCGGTCTCTGCATACGATATCCCTGCAGATAAGTATAGAACTGAGGTTCGATATAGAAGATGGATCCATCTGGATTACGATAACATGTCGCAAAGCGGTTCTTCAAATCGATAAGTATTTCTCTGTCTTCCCATTCTTTATATTTAGTTGCCATATTTCAAAGCCTCACTTAACTATTATTATATCATTCAAAAACATACTTCCGTTATTCGAAATAAGAAAGTACAGTCGCATAAAAACCAGACAGGTAAATATAATCATTCTTTAAAGATACCATCTTGATTTCAGACGTGCATTTCATTGAAAAATCAGACAGTTTCACTAAATCATCCGAAGTTATGTTTTTAGTTTCAATCATTTCGTTTAGAAGAACAAGAATACTTTCTGTTTCTTCTTTGAATGTGTACGGTTTCTTTCCATTCTGTCTTCTTTTCAATAGTTTCCTAAACACGACTAAAAGAGGTAATACAACATCAATCATATTCTCTTTATTCAGATTGATTAAATATCTTCTCTTATTCGGAATTGGTTCTTCTTCCGTTCTTTTATATTCAATGCCTCTTTTCTGATTCACAGCAGAATAAGACATCTCAAACAGATCATCAAACATATGATGGTTCAATGAAATCATATTTTTAAAAGCATCATCCGAATGTAAGTGTGATGCAAAGACAAAATCAGATAGACAGAAATCATAACAATCTAACGCGTCTATGATTTCTTTCTCTGAATGAACTGTTTCTATATTCACCTGTTCCTCATAGAGCAAAGCATCCGCAGAAGAAAGAGATAGGAAATCATCCGCTCTTTCTTCATCGAAAAGGCTGAATAATGAGTAAGAGGACAAAGCTATTGCACTTCCTAAAAACGCATTTGAAGAATCATCTTCCAACTTTTTATATAAATCTTGATATGTCATATTTTTAATCCTTTAAATAATTCGCCGACTTTCTGATGTATCACTAGATTAGCTCTGTTGTCGTTTGCACAATTGTCCTTATTAATGAGAACCATATGATTTTCATGGTAATAATTCAGAAATGTACATGCTGGATAAACAACTAAAGAGGTCCCAGCCACAAGAAGCAAATCCGCATTCTCGATAGCTGTTATCGCTTTTTCTATATTTGACTCATCTAAGGCTTCTTCGTATAAGACAACATCCGGTTTAATGATGCCACCACAGAACGGACAATGAGGAACTATTGTTTCACTATCCTTTATATACGGTGCAGAGAATTCACTTCCGCAATTCATACAATAGTTTCGATGAATGCTACCATGCAATTCAACCACTTTTTTATTTCCGGCGATAGTATGAAGACCATCAATATTCTGTGTTATCACATAATCTAATTTACCATTCTTCTCTAACTCAGCCAAATAGAGATGACAAGGATTCGGTTTCTTATCCAACAAGAGCATCTTGTCTTGATAAAAGCGATAGAATTCTTCTGTTTCATTCAGAAAGAAGGAATGGGAGATAATCATCTCTGGAGGGTATTTGTATTTCTGTTTATACAATCCATCCTGGCTTCTGAAATCCGGTATTCCACTTTCTGTAGATACACCTGCACCACCAAAGAAGACAATATGAGAACTATGGTCAATTAAATCCTGTAACACACGAATATCTTCTTCCAATTTCGTCATATATACTCCCCCGATGAATACATATATACTAACATACAAAAAGAGAAAATCTTTTTTGATTTTCTCTTAGTCGATATCGCTTATTCAACTATAGATCACTCTGTAACACGATACAGAATCAAAGTCCTTCCTGTATAATCCGCTATCTCATCACGTTTTACCACTAGTTTCAGATCCGTGCCATAGAATGTACCATCACAAGTCCAAAACGCATCGTATTTTTTTATTTTTTCGTTCACATAGTTTGTAGCATAAAAATAACAAGCATGGCCATTATAATTTTTGGCAAGATTAAAATCGATCGTTATATTATATAAAATGATTGTTCCTTTTGATTTTTCCATATCGATATAAAGAAAATCATTCTTATAACATGAAAGATCATCAAAGAACGGAGATTTGTGCAACTTGTTTCTACAGGATACAAGCAGTAAGAGGATGCTAAGGGCAGCAATGAAATGGTACCTTCTTTTCTTCATAAGATTAAATACCCCACAATAAATTTTTCATCGCCCTCAAGTAAATTATCAGCTTCAGTTATATTTTCTATACCAAGATAATAGTGCCTATTATAAGACTTGAAATCATAGTCTTTCTCATACAATCGTTCAAAATAATACGTGTGTATACCATCAGTCATAGGATCATTCCAAAACGAGATGATGAAATGTTCATACAGAATATAATCATTAACCATTTTTTTAAAACAAGCGAAATCATAATCAGGATGCTTCAATCCGTAACCGGTTGCTTTTCTTGTTTCATAACTAATATGCTTATTAGCAAGAAAATCTTCTATTTCTCTTGGGTTACAGCCAAGGTTGCCCCATCCTACAGAAAATTCAATCATCCACTTTTCAAATTCATAAATAACCTCAGATAAGTACTCGAATTTATCTATCTTAACTAAAAGATTATATACACTTGCTACCTCACATCCAACATCCGCAAAATCTGCAAATCCTAACTTATAATCACCAGAATTATATCCATCTCTATTCCGTTCTGACTGATTTGCAATCATATGTCCATAATAGACACCATCATCACAAAGTTCCAAGGCACGATTATGAACATAGTTTTTCTCACTCTGAATCTGTTCCGCCGTCTCAGCAACAATAACATATATTGAGACTAGCGCAGCAATTTTAGAAAAAGTATATTCGATAAATAAGGATGCATCCATGATTTCCTCTTCCTCATCGTCATCTTCAACCTGATATACAAACTTTTCAAGTTCGTATGGATTCTTGTAGTCATCAATGTTATAGGTTTCATTTTCTTCACTATCTGTATTGTAATATTCCAATATAGCACCTACGCCACCATTCTTATTGACATAGCCCTGGATTGACTCGTCAATTACACCACAGGAATACCACCAATAAGTGTTACGAAATTCTAAACTGGCAAGATCGAAACTACAATAAAATTCTATTCCGCCATAATCAGAAGAAGTAGTTCCGTAGAAGTATACATCGTTATCACTAGTGTGCATCCAAGCATTTTGTATCACATAATCCAAAAAGCCATCATAACTATATGATTCCGTCATCAAATTATATGCATATTTTTTCTCAGGCGGATTATCGACTTCGTTTTTTGTTGTATTCATGGTTGGAAACGTAATCATAAGAAGCATAACTAACATCATTCTCAATTTGTTTTTCCATCTCATAAGCATCCTCCTCCTCTAAGTTTTGATACATTCTATGATTCAAATATACAATTTCCATAGAAAGGGATAAACGTATTTAATGTTTTTTCAACACTGTAAAAAAGAGATGAAAATAGAATGAATTCAATCAATATTTTCTTAAAAATATAGAAAATGGTGATATTTAAGAGTTTATTTCATAATCACTCGTCTTTTGTAACCGCTTCCAAAATTCTATTTTTAACATAAAAACTGTGTCCTCCATAGGAAGACACAGCCACAAATCTGAATCAGATGATTACTCAAACTTCCAGTTCGTCAAAGGATGTCCTTCGATATCCGTAAAGCTGCCTGTTGCAAGCATGATGACATCGATCAAAGTTCCGATTCCGAAGAGTCCACCTGTCAAAAGCCAAAGGATTCCAGTTCCGATTTTGCCGACATAGAAACGATGGATGCCAGCAACAACAAAGAAGCCGAGGCAGGCGAAAATCAAAGCAAGTCCTCTGGACTTATCGGAGCCTCCATTTGTAGAGATTTTCGATCCACTGGCAGAATAGAATTCTGTCTTTGTGTAGGTTTCGTTTGCCCCCTGTAAGTCTTCACCACAATAAGGGCAGAACTTAGAGCCATCATCTACTTCTTTACCACATTTTTTGCAAAACATATTTATATTCTCCTTTCCTTTAAGCTAAATAAAAATACGTCGTGACTGCAGGAGTCGGTCCCATCATAGACAAAGCAAATACGACAATCCAGAATACAAGGGCGATGAGTTCCAAAACACCTAAGACAATACCAATGATACCTGTGATTTTTCCAACCTTGGAATACGATGTCTTATTGTTAGCCTTACCAGAGAAGACACAAGCAATAATACCAAGGATGATATTGAAGAACGGAATAAGCAAAGAAAGGATTCCGCAGACCATAGAGACTATTTCATACTCTCTGTCTACTTCCTTCGTACGCGCACCTTCTTCTCTAGAAGATACGATCTTTCCATTTTCAATCTGTGCTCCGCAATTCGGACAGAACTTAAGATCATCTTTCATATCATGACCACAATTTGGACAGAACATTTTTCACCTCCTATTTATCAATCATCTCTTTCATTATATCACTATATCGATAAGTGATATAGGTCTTCCTCTAACTGCAACCTTGTAAAGTGTTCTAAAACCATTCTTTTTCTTTGTTTTCTTTGATTCTCATCGCTTTATCATGAGTTCTTCTTAAATTGTCTAGAAGAATATAAATTGCAATAAACATCACTAAAACAATAAGAAACCTCAAGAAAAGATACAGAATATTAAGAGGTTCAAATGCGATAGAAATAGACGAATATTTCGTGACAAGTGGAACAAAAGACACATAGAGAATCAACGAAAGCGGCCAAATGACAAAGGCATATGGCAAAGAATTAAAAAGTACGGATTTCAAGCAGTTATCTTTAGCATTCTCATCCGCGATAGTAAGATAGAACTTTCTTTCATTCTTTCTCTTCATAAATATGAGTCACAAATCAAAATCTTTGTAATCGGACTCTTAATATGATTAATATCTGACTTATAATATTCGATTTTTGAATCAATATTTCCTACATGATAATTATAGCTTTCACTATATTTTATATAATTTTCTTTACTATAAACATAGCTAAAGACTGAATCTAAATTTTCCGTATTTGCAATAAGAGATGAATGATAATCTTCAGCTGTAGGAAGTATTTTATTCATGTTTTCCTTACTGATAAGAGCAAGATTTCCATCCTCAATATTCAAATTGAATCCATTGAATGTACAATCAGAAATCACTTCCTTACCTACAGTCAGCTGTATCGTCTTATCATCTCCAAAAATCTCGTTTTCATATTCAAGATGAAAATATTTCAGGTATTCTTTTGATAAAGTCACATGTTCTTTTTAAAAAACATATATAAAAATTCTTATACACATTTATATCTATGTTACAAACCGAGAACATGACAACCATTTTATTAAAGTTTCAGACATCAAAAAATGGGAACCTTTTACAGTTCCCATTTTCGGTTTTCAGATTAGTCTGCTACAGACGTAAATCTTCGAAATTACTTCTCAAGTCCACCATAACGGAGGATATCATGATATCTTCTTTCGGCGTACTTTCTATTCTTCTCGAAGAGTTCTTCAGCATGCTCCGGATTGACTCTCGGAAGCTGAGAATAACGAGTAGAAGTGAGCAAGAAGTCCTTGATCTTGGAAAAGTCAGGTGTCTTTCCGTACATCTTAAGCGGAGATTCACCCTTCTCAGCAAGACGAGGATCAAAGGTATAGGTGAGGAAGTAACCGCACTCGACGGCTAACTTTTCCTGCATCATGGAGTTGGCAAGGCCGCCTCTGATACCCTGTTCCTGGCAAGGAGCATAGCACATGATGAGGGAAGGTCCGTTATAGGATTCAGCTTCCTGCATTGCCTTGATTGCCTGTGTCGGATTAGCACCGATAGCGATGGAAGCGACATAGACATGATCATAAGCCATAGCGATCAATCCAAGGTTCTTCTTTGCGGTCTTCTTACCGGAAGCGGCAAACTTGGCAATCTGACCAGTCTGTGAAGATTTGCTGGCCTGACCACCGGTATTGGAATAGACCTCAGTATCGAGAACGAGGATGTTGACATCGTCTTCAGAAGCGATGACGTGATCCAATCCGCCGTAGCCGATATCATAGGCCCAGCCATCACCGCCGACGATCCAGACAGACTTGTCGAGGAGATCATTCTTCATCGGCAAGAGAGCCTTGATGCCTTCGCAAGAAGATTCATTGATAAGATGGAGCATCTTAGGAAGAATCTCACGGACATGCTTCTTGTTCTTGATATTGGCGACATAATCATCTAAGACTGCCTTAAGTTCCGGTTCAACCTTATCTGCGTTGTCAAGGATGATAGAGCAGATTCTCTGAAGCTTGAAGTCAGTGGCAAGTCTCATACCATAACCATATTCAGCATTATCCTCGAATAAGGAGTTAGCCCAGGCAATACCTTCATTGTTCTTATTTGTGATGAAAGGAGTAAGAGGAGTAGATCCGTTGTAGATAGAAGAGCAACCAGTTGCATTGGCGATAAGCATATCAGGGCCAAAGAGCTGAGATGCAAGACGATAATACGGAGTTTCACCGCATCCGGCGCAAGCACCGGAGACTTCCTGATAAGGCTTATAGAAGGCGACTTCCTTCAATGTGCCAGCAGGATAGAAACCAGTCTTAGGTTCAACATCCTTATAAAGGATTTCAGCGGCTTTCTCATGTTCGCTCTGACTCTTGGCATCGACCATCTTCAAAGCCTTATGGGCTTCCATGACAGTCTTTCCGTTCTCATCTTTGACAAGATTTCCGTTCTCGTCTTTCTTCGGAGTCATCTTGCCAGGGCACTGATTGACGCATAAGGAGCAGCCAACGCAGTTCATCGGAGAGACCTGAATACGGAACTTAAGTCCCTTGACATTCGGTCCGCCTAAAGCAGGAAGGACATCTCCTCTTTCCTCTTCAGGGAGTTTCTCCAAATCGGCATCATCGAGCAAGAAGGCGCGGATTGTAGCATGAGGACAGACAAAAGCGCACTGGTTGCACTGGATGCAGTTTTCCTTATCCCAGACAGGGACACGGTCAGCAATAGCTCTCTTTTCACGGAAGGTGATGTTGGGTTCCATGGTTCCGTCTTCCAACTCGCCATGTCTGAAGGCAGAGACAGGAAGAGAATAACCATCCAAATTGCCGATGACAGCAACATAGTTATCCCAGTAATCCCACTGTTCATCAGCAGGCATCTTGAGATTGGCGTTGACACTGAGATCAGCCCAAGCGGGATCGACTGCAACTTCACGAAGTCCATCAGTACCAGAATCGATGGCCTTATAGTTCATTTCAACGACATCCTGACCTTTCTTAGCATAGGTCTTGGCTGCGAACTTCTTCATCCAGGCATTTGCTTCTTCATAAGGCATAATCTGCGGGTTAAGATAGAAGAAGGCAGACTGGAGGATGGTGTTGGTATGACGTCCCATACCGATAGCCAAAGCAATCTTATTGGCATCGATAACATAGAATTTGATCTTCTTATTAGCCATAGCCTTCTTCATGCGGTTAGGCATAGAGAGAGCAAGCTGATCATCTGTCATATTGGTATTGAGTAAGAAGGTTCCGCCTTCCTTGAGGTTGGAAAGCATATCATACTTGAAGATATAGGAATCCAAAGAGCAGGAGACGAAGTCTGCATTCTCAACATAGTAGGTAGAATGGATCGGAGTACGGCCGAATCTGAGGTGAGATCTTGTGACACCGCCAGATTTTCTAGAGTCATAGGCGAAGTAAGCCTGAGCATACTGATGAGTCTCATCACCGATGATCTTGATGGAGGACTTATTGGCACCAACAGTACCATCAGATCCTAAACCATAGAAGAGGCAGGAGGTATAGTCATGGTCGATGATGTAATTTTCATCAGCGGGAACGGAAAGATGAGTGACATCATCTTCGATTCCGACTGTGAAACCAGTCCAGGTCTTCTCCGCATCGAGGAAGTCATAGACACCCTTGATATGCTTCGGAGCAGTATCCTTGCTGGAGACACCATATCTTCCACCTAAGACCATGATGTCATTTCTTCCGCCCTGTTTCAAAGCGGCGACGACATCGAGGTATAAAGGTTCACCATCAGAGCCGGGTTCCTTGGTTCTGTCTAAGACAGCGATCTTCTTGACAGAGGCAGGAATCGCGTTCAAAAGGTGTTTGACAGAGAAAGGACGATAGAGATAGACCTTGATAAGACCGACCTTCTCACCCTTCTTGAGAAGATCATCGACAACTTCGGTTGCTGTCTCAGTGACAGAACCCATAGCGATGATGACCTTTTCTGCTTCCGGATCTCCATAATAGACAAACGGAGCATATGCTCTTCCAGTAGCCTGGCTGACTTTATCGAAGTATTCGCAGGCAACATCAACGATCTTGTCTTCATGGATGTTCTGAGCTTCTCTACCCTGGAAGGTAATATCATCATTTTCAGCGCCGCCTCTTGTGACAGCGTGTCCATGAGGATTGAGAGCTCTCTTCTTGAAGTTCTCGACAGCATCCTGATCTAAGATAGATTTCCAGAATTCATCATTGACGAATTCAACGTTCTGAATTTCGTGGGAAGTTCTGAAACCGTCGAAGAAATGAACGACAGGAGTAGAACCCTTGATAGCAACAAGGTGAGACAAAGGAGCAAGATCTGCAACATCCTGAACGGACTGAGAACAGATCATAGCAGCACCGGTCTGTCTGACAGCATAGACATCGCCGTGATCACCAAAGATGGAAAGGGAACGGCTTGCCAAAGATCTGGCAGCGCAATGTAAGACAATCGGAAGTTCCTCACCAACCCACTTATAGATATTCGGAATCATAAGAAGGAGACCCTGGCTAGCTGTATAGGTTGTAGCAAGAGCACCACCCTGAGCAGCACCATGGACAGCGCCGGAAGCACCGGCTTCGGACTGCATCTCCATGACTTTGACAGTATCGCCAAAGAGATTCTTCATTCCTTGTGAAGCATAGACATCGACATTTTCGGCCATAGGGGAAGAGGGAGTGATAGGATAGATGGCAGCGACTTCAGTAAATTTATAAGAACCTAAGGCAGCCGCAGTATTGCCATCGACAGATTTGAATGAGAATTTTTCTTTTTCCATAAACATCCTCCAATGTTAGATTCTCTATTAGTTATTATAGTCTCAAAACGCTTACATTGAAACGATTTTTCGTTCAAAATAGCCTATATAAATCAATATTGAAAAGAAAAATCATATTAAAAGAACTATAAAAATAAAAAACGGCACCAAAAGAGGTGTCACCAGGTTTTGATGTCGTGAATAGATATATTCCTCTAAATTGAATGGGATGTCTGTCTGCTTTTTATCTAGCGGGTACGCTAGAAAAAAGTTCCAACACTAGAACTCTTTCACTCTGACATTCAACTCTAATGCTAACGATGTAGAGCCGAATGAGACTATTATACCGAATTAAAAATGAAAAAGATAGTATTTTCTTGCAAGGGCTTACATTCAGTCATTCTCATATCGTTGGTTTTATGTGAAAAACGGGTATATTTCAAATTTTATCCTACATTTATCGCATTTTTATCATAAAAAATGTACGCAAAAAGATTTCTCTGCTGCTCTGGTGTTCTAAGATTTTAGTCATTCAACCTTAAAAGAACTTTAAATTGATAACGATTTCATCACATTATGTTGCAAGTATGATATGAATGTATTATCATATGAACGTTAATTCATATGTAAGGAGATTCATATATGGCCTGCAAACACTGTCACGAACATGAATGTGAAGAAGAAGTCGAAAATGAAGAAGATGAAAAAAAAGAAAAAAGAATAAATCTTATCTTTTTCTTATTCGGTCTTATCTTCCTCATCGCAGGATTCGTCTTAGAAAAAGTAGGAGCACATAAAGATCCTGAAGTATATCGTGAAATCAGCTGGTCCTTATTCACGGATAAGGCATTCTATTCTACTTATTCCTTCTATTCTGCCCTTTTATATACTATCGGATATGTACCGTTACTAATTAAGACATTGCTCTCCTGTATCGATGAAATGAAGGAAGGAGAAATCTTCAATGAGTTCCTCCTTATGATTGTCGCAACAATCGGTGCATACTGCATCAATCAGTATCCGGAGTGTCTTTTCGTTGTTCTCTTCTCTATCATTGGAGAAATGCTTGAAGACTACGCGACAAGCAAATCGAAGCAGTCCATTTCAAAGTTAGTCAACAACATGCCGTTATTTGCCCATTATGTAGATGAAAGCGGAGCGATTGTCGAAAAAGAACCGGAAGATCTCAAAGTCGGAGATGTCATCGAAATCAAACCTGGCGAGAAAGTCTGTGTTGACGGTGTAATCGTAAAAGGAAACTCCTCATTCGATCAATCCTCCTTAAACGGAGAATCCATGCCTGCCGATAAAAAGGAAGGGGATTATGTCTATTCCGGAAGCATCAACATTTCCTCTTTGATTCATCTGAAAGTAGAAAAAGAGTATAAGAACTCCACTCTCAGCAAGATCATGGATTTAGTCGAGAATGAGCAGGAGAAGAAAGCGAAATCAGAAAAGCTGATCACACGTTTTGCTGGCGTCTATACTCCGATTGTCATGGTGATCGCTATCCTTGTCTTCATCATCGGTTTCGGAGTCAGCGGCTGGGATTTCCAGAACGGAGGAAAAGATTGGCTCTACAGAGCTTTATCCATCCTTCTTATTTCCTGTCCTTGCTCCCTTGTCATTGCCGTTCCGATTGGATTCTTCTCTAGCATCGGTTCCGCATCTAAATTAGGTATCCTCATCAAAGGATCCATCGCCATCGAGAACTTAGCAAAGGCGGATACCAATGTCTTCGATAAAACTGGAACACTGACAGAAGGGAAATTCGTTTTGAAGAATGAACCGAATGTCGATTACCTTCAGATTGCAGCATCTTTAGAAGACAAATCCACGCATCCTTTAGCTAGTGCTATCAAAAACGCAAACAAAAAAGAACTCCTTCCTGTCGATCAGTTAGAAAACATTCCTGGAAAAGGAATCAAAGGAACGATTCAAGGACATACTTATCTGATCGGTTCTGTTGAATTGCTGGAAGAAAACCATATTGAAACCAAGATAACAGAAACTCCCTATAAGGTTCTCTATCTCGGAGAGAAAGATAATGGTCAGTTAGAATCCTTCATCGTTGCCGATAAGGTAAAAGACCAAAGCAAAGAAGCTTTATGTCATCTTAAGGAAGAACATTCCAAGACCAATGCTATCCTCTCTGGGGATGAGAAAAAGATTGTCCTTGCCGTAAAAGACGAAGTCAGAGCAGATGAAGCCTATTACGAGTTGCTGCCGGAAGAAAAGCTGAACAAGATCAAAACACTGAAAGACGAAAAGAAGAAAATCATGTATGTCGGGGACGGCATCAATGATTCACCTAGCCTTTTAGCCAGTGATGTCGGTATTGCGATGGGTGGTCTTGGAAGCGATGCTGCTATCGAAGCTAGCGACATTGTCATCATGGATGATAATCTCTTAAAAGTCGCGGAAGCGAAGAGAATCGCAAGAAAGACACTCTCCGTCGTTTACTTAGGAATCTTCCTCTCTATCTTCTTAAAGGTCCTTGTTATGGTCCTAGTCTCTACTGGTATCTTAGGAAACTATGCGATGATTGTCTCTTCGATTTCAGATACTGGCGTCATGGTCATCTGCGTTCTCAACGCACTGAGGATGCTCTTCTATCAACCGAAGTACGTCAAGAATAAAAAGGAAGCTTAAACAACAAATGCCCTGTCTCCATGGAAAACATAGAAACAGGGCATTTTCATTTTCGTTTAAATCAAATGATGATTGTGTTTAAAAGAAAGGATTACTCTTTTTCGTCCATCTCTTTGATCGGAGTAAGTCCGACTGTATCGGTGATAGGAAGGGAGATGATGATACCCTGTCCTTTTGTTCCGATGCCGGCATCATCATAAATCTTCTTCATGACTGCATCTTTGATGCTCTTTTCAACAACGATGAAGACGATTTCCTTTTCCGGCTGGATGACAACGCCATAGAACTTGGCGAGTTCCGGATTTCCAGTACCTCTGGCAACAGAGATGGTTCCGCCTTTTCCGCCAGCGGAGTTAGCGGCATTCATGACCAAATCGGTCGAGCCCTTGTTGACGATGGCAAGGATCAATTCATATTTCTTATCGTTATCTGTCATTTTCCGGTTTCCTCACTTTCTTGTTCTGATCGGCTAAAAACTTATAGGCAGCGATTCCACTGACGGAATCGATTGGGCAGCTGAAGGCAATGCCTTTGGCAGCTCTCGATATCGCAAATCTTTCTTTTGCGATATTGAGAATGTCTTTGACCTGTTCTTCGCGGCAGATGGTAAGCATAATTTCCTTCTTTGTGGAATCAATACCTAAGATGTTTCGATACTGTTCTGGTGGCATAGAGTAGGAGTAGAGAACCATAGACATGCTAGCTCCGACCTCATTGTACGCATCGACATAGAAAGCGGCCTGTCCACGATTTACGATGGTGAATACGACGGAGAGAGAATGAATCTCCTCTCTTTTTTCAAAAGGAGCAGCATTGCTATTCTTTTTTTCTTCTTTATCGACCGTCTTGATCTTTTTGAACAATTTCATATCAGGCACCTACGCTTTCTTCCAACTGATCCGGCAGATGGATGATCTGGCTATCATCAGGTTCAACAACCTGAGCGAGAGCTTTACGATAAGCGATTCTCGTCTTGAGTATCGCGATAAGACCGACCACTTCCACAGCGATGATAGGCATGACAGACATCAATCCGACAACACCGAATCCATTCTTCATGATAGAAGATCCTAGTGTCTTATTGCCCTGTAAGTCATTGGCATAAAGGATACTTGCATATCCGATGAACATCGGAAGGAAGAAACAGCTAGCCATAGTGCCTGTCGCAACACCGGCAGCATCGATAGCGATACCGACATAAATATCCGGAGAAAGGAAGGCAAGAATCAGAGCAAGAAGGAATAACGGAACAATGAAGTAGTAGAAATCGATGTTGTATGTGACACGGAAGACGTTCATCAGCAAAGCAAGAGAAGTAGCGATACCTAAAGCGATATAAATCGTCTTTTTGGAGATGACGCCACGGGAGACTTCAGAGACGTTGACTGCAAGGACTCTGACACTCGGTTCTGCCAACATAGAGATAAAGCCTAAGACAACACAGATAAGGACAAATAGCCATAAAACATTTTCACCGGCAACCATCGACTGGGATACCCATTTTCCTAACGCGGAGGCGACAGGAATAAATCCGCTTTCTGCACCGAGGAAGAAGAAGACCATACCGAAGAAGGTGTAGACAAAGCCGATGACGATAGATCCTAATGCCTTGCCTTTGATTTTAGCGAAGAAGTTGAAGATGACGAAGAAGCAGACAATCGGAGTGATGGAGAGGGTGACATCCTTCAAAGATGAAAGACTGTTGGAAAGATAAAGCTTTCCGAGCTGTGTATAACTCTCTAACGGAATCATCATAGAATCTGTGGAGCTTGTGATATTGTTGATATCGAATTTCTCCTCGATGACTTTCTGAATGCCGTCTAAGGCGCCAGTTCTCTTGATGACAACAGAGAATACCATAGCAGCTAAGACCGTTCCTAAAGAGCAAAGACCCGAATAACCGAAGGAATCATCTTCCGCGTTCTCTCCGCCTAAGACACGGGCAACACCCATACCTAATGCGATGATAAACGGAACCGTGATGACACCGGTAGTGACACCACCTGCATCGAAGATGATGGAGAAGAAATCAGGATCAGCAAATAAACCAAGGGTAAAGACAAGGCCATAACCCATCGCAAGCCAATATTTCAATGACTTGTTATAGACAACACGAAGAATCGCAACGACTAAGAAGATACCGACACCGATTGCAGCAATGACAATCAAGGACCAATTCGGTCCGCTTTCCGAGATACGGGAAGCCAAGACTGTAAGATCCGGTTCTGCGATTGTTGCAAGGATACCGAGCAACAACGAGATGACCAAAAGCATGACAAGAGACTTACGCTTGGTCAGTGTCGTACCGACGACTTCACCAATTTTGGCGACTGATTTTTCTGCACCGATCGAGAAGAGTGCAGTTCCTAAAATCAAAGGGATGACCGATATCATAAGGGATACGATGACGGGTCCAAACTTCGATCCATCCGATTCCAAAGTCATTCCAGGCACTGCAAAATTGAATATCAATACCACTATGACGACAGGAAGTATGGAAAAGGATGCTTCTTTTAAGCGAGATAAGGTTTCTTTCAGCATAGATGCCCTCCTTTTTTGACTCTAATATTTTATACGATTTATGGCGATATTCCTACACAAAATTCAACATAAAATCAAATATAGAACAAAGAAAAAGAACGTGTTCAAAATTAAGAGAAAACAGAGAAGAAAACAGACTGTTTTTATAGTTAAAAGCGATTATAATTCATCAAAAAAGGAATGCCTATTTTAGTAAGCATTCCTATCTTGATTCAGATATTAAAGATTCTGTCCCATATCAGCTAACTGAAGGATGAAATTGTAGTAATCCTCACTGACTTTGTTTCCGAATACTTTTTCCTCATTGGTATTTGCTTTGGAAAGGACATTCTTCGCGTTGGAGATCGCAGTATTATATGTCTTTCTATTCTCATCCGTAACATCATTCTTCAGCTGAGAATAAGCGGTAATTGCAGTGTCTACAAGCTGTTGGAAATAAGGAGAGACAGCTGTCATATAGGATTCAAGGATATCAGCAGCTTTTTCATTCACATAGGCAAGAGATTCATCTGCATCCGTAAAGGAGGAGGTCACAGCCGCAGAATAATAGTTTGTGACAAAACTCTGGAAGTTTTCTTCCTTCTCCTGACTCGTCTTCGTAGAATCAGCAAGGATGGTGCCAAGATGATTTACAAAGTAATCCTGGTTAGCTCTATCAATAACATAGAGCATACTACCCTCTTCTTCACTGAGAAGATTATCTTTTGTTGCAATCAGTTCATCGGTCACAAACAGCTTATCCGGATATTTAGCAGCAGTCGGTATACCGAATACTGTGCTAGGCTTATAGTTCTTCACTTCATTTCTAAGAGTCGTCAGTTGTTTCGACACTGCCTTGATATCGGTATCATCGGCTTCTACGCTAAGTGATGTGATTGCAGTGTTATAGTTTTGAATCAGGCTAGACAAGTTATTCAGAGTATCGGTTTCAACAGTGACGACATTATTGTAGGTAGAGGAATCCATCTCTTTGAAAGCTGTTCCCCAATTCTTGTAATCCGCAATAGAGGAGAAAGCAGTAGAAACGGAACTCATAGAATGAGATCCTTTGAGTGATTCCGCTGCATAGAGAACGCCATAAGCAGAGATTGCCTTTTGGAGTTTCTCCCTTGCTTCATTGTACTTGGTCTTGATTTCGTCTTTCTTGACGGCATCTGTCATCATGAACTTGCAGTCTTCGCTAAGCGTATCATAAAGGGCGACTGCAGCATCAAGATTTTTACCATTTTCTTCTGTGATATCCAGACTGGAAGCATTAAAATCACCCGTGTAATAGGAAACGGACTTGCCAATCAACTCATAATAGGATTTGAATTCTTCTTTTACTTCCTGATAGTGTTCATTCTTTGTTTCCAAAGCGTTGAAATAGTTGGAAGCGATCTGAGTCCCTTCATCACGGTCCATTGTAAGACTTAACGTGATGTTGTTCTTCTTTCCGCCATCTTTGGAATCTCCAAGATCAAAAGCGAAGTTCAGATAGATGCCACCGAAATGAGTATACTGATCTTTTCCCTTGTAAAACTCTAGAGCAAAACTAAAGTCTGTAAACTTAATCTGCGAGACCAAGGAATTGAGGATTGTCGAAGAACTCGTTAAGTCGCTGAGAGATTCCTGCAACGCTTTATCCATCTGAGAAAGTCCGTACTCATTCAGATAAACCTTGAAACCGGCATCCGCTGTTCCGTCATCATACGTAGTTCCGTATTTCTCAATATTGGCTCCACCGACAATGATGTCCGCATACTTCTTGATCAAGGCATATTTTTCCTTGATAGTCTCATTTGTCTCATCAGAGATGATATCTCCATTGGCAATCTGAGAAAGCAAAGACATATAATCCAATTTCTGAAGTTCAGAAACTTCCAGTTCCTGTAAAACAGATATGATTTCCATGATTTCCTTTAATTTGGAATCATCTCCAGAATTCGAAAACGCATACTCTTTGTATGTTCTCACTTTAGCATCATCACCAGTTCCATGTGTCTCAGAACCGCTGACTCCAAGCTGATTGAGATAAAGAGAGAAGTTTTCACTTCCTAATGCTTTCAGAGCATTTGCTCTTTCTGTCTCATTGGAATCTGTCTTTTCCGGAATGGTATCCAGCATCTGAGTGAACGCATATCCTAACGCCTTATACTGAGCAGGGATATAATCAGAGACAGGAAGAGAAAGCAAAGACGTGATGTTACCTAACGACTGAGGAACGGTAAGCAAAGACTTAACTCCTTCCATGTTGTTGATGGCAGCGTCTGTTGAGGAAACCGTATTTCCGTCTTCATCCTGATAGGCATTTGCCTTTGTGACATCCGCCTTCAGTTCAACAGCAGTATTTCCGCCTTCGAGATTGAGAAGTCCATCGCTGTTAGCTGCATAATTGACTTCGATAGGAAGATCCTTAACGGTGGAATTAATATCCGCAACCAAAAGGGAGAGATTGATATCCGAATTGAATGTCGCCCCTTTGGTTTTGTTCTTTACCGTCTCCGGTTTCGGTTTCTCCGTTGTCTGAGATGTACTATCCGTCTTTTTATCTGTCGAGATTGGTTTTTCAGTGGATGCACTATCGCTGTTCTTTCCACAACCGGCAAGAACAAGTAGCATCATACTAGTTAAAGCAATTACTTTCTTTTTCATGATTTCGGCTCCTTTCCTATAAGAGATCGAACACGCCTACATTATACCCATATAACAATAAAATGAGCTTTAAATTCTCACTTTTCAGAAAAAGTTAAACAATATATATATTCAATTGTTGAATGTTTCACTTTCTCTATGATTTCAAAAAAGAGGATAGGCTTTGCCTATCCCCTATTTCGTCATCTGTCGATTAGTAATCCATGCCTTCGTTGGAATTAGAGGCAGGAGCAGCAGGCTTCGGAAGTTCTGTAACAACAGCTTCGGTTGTGATGAAGAGTGCAGAGATAGAAGCAGCATTGATGACAGCAGTTCTTGTGACCTTGGTAGGATCGATGATTCCAGATTCGATCATATCAACCCATTTTCCAGTCTTGGAATCAAAGCCAAGAGAATCACTTCTCATCTTGGACTCATCGATGACATCGTCACCATCGAATCCAGCGTTGACGGACATCTGATACAAAGGAGCGGTAAGAGAGTTGAGAACAACATCGATACCCTTCTGAACATCCGGATTCTCATCCTTCAAGTTGCCCTTCAAGGACTTGTAGACATTCATAAGAGCGATACCGCCACCGGCGACAACACCTTCCTGAACAGCGGCAGCTGTTGCATTGATGGCATCCTCAAGACGAAGTTTCTTATCCTTCATCTCTGTTTCGGTCAAAGCACCGACACGGATGACAGCGACACCAGCGGAGAGTTTTGCAATTCTCTTCTGGAGATTTTTCTTATCATAATCAGACTTGGTCTCTTCAACCTGAGCCTTGAGTTCGTTGACACGGTCAGAAACAGTATTCGCATCACCAGCACCATCAACAATTGTAGTATTCTCTTTGGTGACCTTGACCTTCTTAGCAGAACCTAAATCATTGATAGAGATATCCTTGAGGTTCATGCTGAGATCCTTGGAGTAGAAGTTAGCACCAGTCATAATGGCGATATCCTGAAGGATGTTCTTCTGATTGTCTCCGAATTCAGGGGCCTTGACTGCGACAACATTGAATGTACCTCTGAGCTTATTGACGATCAATGTGGAGGAGACATCATTGTCGATATCATCAGCAATGATAAGCAAAGGTCTGTGGCTTTCAACAACTGCCTGAAGCATAGGAAGGATGTCCTGAATGTTGCTGACCTTCTGGTCTGTGACCATGATGAAGGCATTGTCCAATTCAGCGACCATCTTCTCACTGTCTGTTACCATGTAAGGAGAGACATAGCCCTTGTCGAACTGCATACCCTGGACAACATCCAATGTGGTATCGAATCCCTTACCTTCTTCAACAGTGATGACGCCATCCTTTCCGACCTTATCCATAGCCTCTGCAATCGTGTTACCGATTTCAGAATCACCAGCAGAGATGCTAGCGACGGAAGCAATATCAGCTCTTGTTGTGATCTTCTTGGAAGTATCAAGAAGCATATTAGAGACAGCTTTGGCTGCCTTATCGATGCCAGAGCGGACAAGTACAGGGTTAGCACCCTTATCAACAGCATTGAATCCGTTGTGGATCATTGCCTGAGCGAGAACGGTAGCAGTTGTCGTACCATCACCAGCGACATCATTGGTCTTGTTGGCGACTTCATAGACAAGCTTTGCACCAGCGTTCTGTTCCTTATCGGAAAGCTCGATTTCACGAGCGATGGAAACACCATCATTGACGATGACAGGGGAACCATATCCCTTATCCAAAGCGACATTTCTGCCCTTAGGTCCTAATGTGAGCTTGACAGTATCGGCAAGGGTATCCACACCCTTGAGCATATTGTCTCTAGCTTCTTTTCCGTATGTGATTTTCTTTGCCATAATTCATTGTCCTCCAATACAGTTAGTCAACGACAGCAAGGATATCCTGATCCTTGATGAGCATCAGCTTCTTGCCATTTTCTTCATAGTCAGTGGTCGAATACTTCTTATAGATGACCTTATCTCCGACATGGGCTTCAACCTTGATCTCGTGTCCGTCTTTATCAACATATCCCGGACCAACAGCAACAACAACAGCGAGAGCAGATTCATTTTCATGAGATGTGGCGATGATAATGCTGCCAACCTTCTTCTCTTCGGGAATCTTCTCCAAAACGACATAATCTCTTAATGGTTTAATCATTTTAATGACCTCCGATATTTTGTAATTTTTCTGTCGACACGATTATTATAAGTCCATTTTTAGCAATTGCAAGTGGTAAGTGCTAATTTTTATTTTCCTTTCTTTTTTGCCTACTGAAAAACAATACAAATTTATAAAAAATTATTTATTTTTTATAAATTTATTTCTGTTTTTTTATAAATATACCTCTTTGCTTGTATCATCATTCCTCATTCAAAACTTATTTGTAAGCATCATAAAGGCGCTGATTAATTGCCTTCATCTCTTCCTTATCCACTTTGCAGTGTTCTCTAGTCAGATCATATAATCCGTTATATTCCGTCTCTACATCTGCTAGCTGTGTATAGATGATTCCTGAGAGTCCATATTCTTCAATCTGAGGCAAGAGCTTTTTATCATATAGCTTTGATATCTTCTTCATCAGCTTCTTCTGTGTCTTTGCTTTTCCATGTCCTGTGAATTTACGGTACGGACTGTTTCCGAATTTCAAAGATACACCGCCTGCTTCGGTAATAAGGAAGCAGCGATGAAAACGATTCTTCCTCTTCATCTTCGGAATAGAATAGGTATGAACAGAGAAGAAATCCGACTTATCCGCTTCATACCATCCAGAAGCCGTATCGAATAAGACGTTTTTCTCCTTTTCCTTCAGCATCTCATAGATTCTGGAAGGATCGAATTCTCCCCATCCCTCATTGAATATCGTATGAATCAGAATAGAGGGATGATTATGGAAGCGTTCTAAATAATAAAAACATTCCCCTTCAAATTCTTTTCTTCCGTTTTCGTCTCCTCTTCCTAACCACTTGTAGGTAGCATATTTCTCTTTATTCATAAAAGATAAGACACGTGGAGCACCCACATGAATCAACTGATATCGATCCCCGCCACAGGGATAATCCTGTATGAGATAGATACCTAATTTATCCGCAAGATAGTAAAAGACATCCGATTCAATCTTGATATGTACACGGAGGCAGTTGAATCCTAATTCTTTTGTAAGACGGATATCCTTTTCTAACTCCTCATACGTTCTTGGTGTCAGATTATCATATCCGTAATATCCCTGATCAAGGAGTCCGGACAAAAAGAGAGGCTTATCATTCAGATACAGTTTCTTTCTTTCTTTTTCTTCTTTGATCTCGATTTTACGGATAGCAAAGTACGTCTTTACAAAATCTGATTCATTTTCCAATGTTACATCATAAAGATAAGGATCTTCCAAAGACCAGTAACGAAGATTGCCGAAGCGGAACAGTTTCTCTTCTCCGGATTCGAACTGATAAATCTTATCCTTCCATCTCATCGTAATATGAGAAGGCTCTTTAGAAAAGATCTGAACTCTTACACCTTCTTTTTCAAAATCAGGAGTGAATATCGCTTTGACAATAGGATTTGTTCTGAGGGATTCCATCCACACCGTCTTATAGATTCCTGTAGTCGTCGTATAAGACCAGTAGATCGGTTTCAGCGCCTGTTTTCCTCTAGAATGGTATGTCTCGTCACTGAGATCTTTTACTTTGACAACAAGATCGAATCTCTTTGGCATCGTAGAAGGAAGCTCGACCTGGAATCCTTGTGTCATTCCGATATGATGTGCTACTTCTTTTCCGTCAACATAGACTGTAGCGTCCTGATCGATGCCATCAAAGTGAAGAACGATCACATCCTTTACAAAATCATCATCCAAGGATATGACACGATGATAAAAGAGGATATCATCCGGTTCCGGCAATAGATTCACTCTGCTATCATAGGCTTCCACAGGAAACGGAACCATGATTTTCTTATCATAGGAAGAAGGAAGCGTATCTTTCTTGGATACTGTAAAATCCCACAATCCGTTTAGACACTGATAGGAGTCTCTTACCCATTGTGGACGAGGATATTCTGAAAGAGGAACTCCGTCAATAAACTCCTTATCGCCTCGGAATAGATATCCTTGATTTTTGCCTGTTGTTTTCTTAATCGCCTGCATGTGCTGTTTTCTCCTTTTTCAGATAAAAATAAATCGGAATGATAGCAAGTATAAGGATACCAAGTCCGACAAGATAACCATATTCACTAGGGACTGTATCCATCACACCATCAAAGGTAGAAGATGGGACTTCGCTTCCTAAATTGCGGTTTAATGCATCCCCGATAAAGGGACCGATACACATCGGAAGAGCAACGACAAACAGCATTCTCACACCCATGAAAATACCTTCTTCACCTTTCGGAATATATTGTCTGACTAATGCGTTCAGAACAGTCGGGACTCCGACATATCCAAGTATCATGACTAATCCGCTGATTGCAGCATAGATAGTCTTTCCACCTGTGAGTTTTGGAATGAAGAACATCATCAAGATTCCGATACCGAATACAGCAAAGGAGGGAAGAATCATCTTATTTTTTCCAAACTTATCAGATAAGAATCCAAAGATAACAGAAAGCAAAGATCCGACAAGAAGACTGATAGCCATAACAATAGCAAAAGGTGTCAAAAATCCACTTCCTGTATTTTCGATTCCGCATGTCTTCTCCATATAGACCATTAAATACGGGAAGAAAACCTGGCACGCCGTCGCATAGACAAAGTAAATCAAAAGAATCAGATAAAGTTTATCGTTCTTCTTTATGGTATCTTTCTTGAATCCGACTAAGAGCAATTTAATATATCCTTTATCATTTCTTTCTTCTTTTTCTTTTGGAATCAAGAAGAAAGATACAACACCCATCAAGATAACAACTCCTCCGATAAGATAAAAGAACAAATCCCATCTTGCATCGTTTGCGCCTTTTTCAGAATCCGTTGTAAGACCATTTAAGAGAACGAATATGACAAGCATGGCAACAAGAGGGAGAATCGATAAAACACCCTCTGTTTTGCCTTTGTCTTCCTCTTTGATGTTTTTCGTAATATAAGAGTTGAACGAGGCATCATTGGCAGTCGACCCAAAGAATGTCATGACACAGTCGATAACAATAACCATGATAGCCGCCAAAGAAGAAACCATCGCAATCGGAACAATCTCATTCTTCGAATTCACATTGAAGAGTCCAAAGGATGCTGTTGCAATACCCCAAAGAACATAACCGATAGAGATGAAGTATTTCTTATGACCAATCTTATCCGTCAACGCTCCCATGAATATCGTAGTCAGTGTTGCAACGACTGCACTCGCCGCTGTTGTAATAGCGATATAAAAGGAGTAATCAAATCTTTCATTCAATGGCGCAGAGAAATTGATGTAAGTGATATAGGTATTCAGATACATATTTTCAATCGCCCATGCCAGTTGTCCGACAAATCCGACTAGAATAAGAAACATCCACATCCTTACGCCAATCCGGCTCTTTTTCACTTCTTGCATTACGTTTTCCTCGCCTTCTGATAATATTCTATCCAAAATCAGTATAGAGTTGCAAAAAATCTATCATGTGGGATAGATACAGACATCAGTAACACTCTATATATCATTCACAAACGCATGTTTTCTAACTCTTTTTTCGATTTTTTCAGTATTTCTTTAAACACGATTTGAAACCTACTATAATAGGTAAGCGAAAAAACAGAAAAATAAAAATGAACACTATCATTGTTAGGGCGTTAGCCAAAATCAATCTAGCCATAGACGTAAAAAAGAAGAGAGACGATCAGTATCACACCATTGATATGGTCACTATACCTCTCAAGCTTCATGACTCCATCGAAATCGCTCCGATTTCCGTCAACGATTCCAACGACACTTATTTATACTGCGATGATCCTACCATCATCTGCGATGAATCCAACCTCGCATACAAAGCTCTGAATCTCATGAAAGAGAATAAGAGAATCAGCGGTGCTTTTCAGATTCTCATTCACAAAAGAATACCAGTTGAAGCAGGTTTAGGCGGAGGAAGCGCGGATGCTGCCGCTGTCATTAGAGCACTGGATAACTACAACAAAGAAAAAGGAAACGACATCATCTCAATCGAAGATCATATCTCCTTACAGGTCGGAAGTGATGTTCCGTTCTGCATTCATAATAAGCCTTGCCGCGTACAGGGAATCGGAGAGATACTGACTCCTATCACGGTCAAAGATCATTACTATGTTCTTGTCGTAAAACCGGATATCGGTTTATCGACAAAATCTGTCTACGAAGCCTACGATTTATATGATCAGAATGAAATCCAGCATCCGAATATTGATGAACTTATTCTCGGACTGAAGGAAGGAAATGAAGACTTGATTGAAAAGAATATGATCAATGTCTTATCCTATCCTGCCATCAAAGCTCTTCCTCAAATACAGGATTTATTAAACGAAATGAAGGATCTGAAGCTTCGTCTCTGCGGCATGTCCGGAACTGGTTCTGCCTGCTTCGCGTTAAGCAAAGACAAGAGATATCTAGAGCACTGCCTCAACATCTTCGAAAGAAAAGGTTATTCCTGCTACTTCACTGATTTCGCAATCTAAAAACAAATCCAACATAAGACAACAAAAAAATTGTTCTATGTTGGATTTTTATGTTACAACTTTTTACAGAATTGAAAATGAATCAAAAAACTTTTTAGTCTACATTAAGTTGTCAATTCAATATACATGTATTAGTTTATGGTCTTTTAGTTACTCTTTTCTTTATCAAACACTAACTTCATCTTACCATTCTCAACTTGGATAGTCTTATCAAATCCAAGCTGATCGGATAAGCGATGAGATATCGAGATAACAGTTCTAGACTCCGTCGCAGAGGATAGAGCATCTAAGACTTTATGTTCTGTCTCTGCATCTAAGTTTGCGCTGATTTCATCAAGAAGTAGTATCTCAGGATCATTGACCAACGCTCTTGCCAAAGATAGTAGCTGCAGTTGTCCTCTTGAGAACATGCTCTCTTTGAACTGCGCCTGATATCCACCTTTGATTTCCTTTTCGACATAATCGTCAAGGAACACGGCTTTCATACTCTTCTTCACCTGTTCTGATGTGATGGACTTATCTTTCAATGTCACCTGTTCCATGACCGTTCCATCGACAGAGGAGAAACTCTGTTCTACATATCCAAAGACCTTTCTCTTTTCCTTATCCGGAATCAGATAAGAGTCTTTGTCTCCGATATAGATATGTCCGTCCGTCGGAACAACGATTCCCATAAGAAGTCGGAAAAGAGTTGTCTTTCCAGCACCTGTTCTTCCTACTATGGTAACCTTATCATTTTTCTTCAAGATCAGATTGGAGGAGGAGAAGATTTCCTCTTCTCCATCATCATAATGATAGGTCATATTTTCAATTCGGATAATCTCATTATATACAAGAAGAGAGGAAGCCTTTATGCTTTCATCCTTCTCTGGTATTTCCTCTTCTGACATATACTCTTCTACTCTCTTGACACCAGAAATACCTTCCTGCATCTCCTGAAGCTGAAGACCGATTTCTTCAATCGGATCAAAGACGTCGCTGATCAAAGATAAGGATGCTGCAAAAGTACCTACTGTGATACCTAATGCCATGACTCCGCTCTTTCCTTCCTGATAGAAGACTAATAAGGATACTCCCGCAATCAAAGCCGCCTTGATCATCTGAACTATCGGAGAGAAGGTAGAGTCAAAAATCGCAGTTTTGTTTCTGCTGTCAAAGCTATTTTTTAAGAGTTCAGTGAATCCTTTTTCTCTATACTTTTCTCCATCGAGATTGTGTATAGTGAGCATGTTTTCTGCACTCTCTGACAAATGATTATTGAGTCTATTGATTGCTTTGCGGTTCACAATCTGATTCTTCAGCATCTGTTTTTGGAAGGTGCGTGTCACATAGTACAGTAACGGAATCACAGCTGTCAGAATCAATCCTAGCATCCAGGAGAAGATATAGACAGAAATCAGAATTCCGATAACCTGGAAGACAGAAACAATCAAGGTGACAAGACCGCTAGCAAATAAGGTCTCAATCGCATTGACGTCATCGATGATCTTGCTTGTCATCTCACCGGTTCCATGATGTGTAAAATAGGAGTATTTCATCCTTGTCGACTTCTTGATCATCTCATAGCGAAGAGAATGGATCAGTTTCTGACCAAATGAGTCGATGACAAGGTTCTCCAATATCGTAAATAGACGAATAGAGACGTAGGATAAGACAAAGTAAACGACCGCAAAGACAAACGTCATATCGCTCACTTCCTCACCGTCAAGTTTCTTGGTTATGACAGAGTCGATCAGATATCTCAAAGCATAAGAAGGAAGAAGGGCGCTGATAGAGCATAAAGCCATCAGAACACAAAGAGTAAGCACCATCAGCCAATGCTTTTTGACAAACGGAATCAAAAAGTCTCTCATTCTGTATTTCCTTTTCATTTTGATTCCTTCTCCTGAAGAAGATAAAGATGCTGATAGACCTTATCTTCTTTCATCAGCTTATCATGGTGATCCAAGGAGAACGTACCGTCTCCGTGAAGCACAAAGATTTCATCCAACTCCGGGAACAGGGAAAGTCGATGGGAAATCAGTATGACAATACTCTCATTCGACAGTTCTCTTATATGGGAGATGATTTCTTTCTCTGTTTTCTTGTCGACAGAAGCAAACGGATCATCTAAGACAATCAGTGATTTTTTATGTGCAAGCGTTCTCGCTAGGGCAATTCTCTCCTGCTGTCCTCCGGAGAGTATGACACCTTCATTTCCGATGACAGTATCCTCTTTTTCACTCATACTTTCTAAATCTTTATCAAAGGATACTTCACTAAGATATTTTCTTACTTCATCGTCTTTGCCATACAGGACATTGTCCTTGATAGACATCGTCAATAACTGACTCTTATGTCCCATATAGACAACAGTACCTTTGATTTCCTCTTTTGTATATTCTTTCATCTCTTTGCCAAAGAGAGATACCTCTCCAGAGTAAGGGATATGAGAGAGGAATATTTTTCCGAATGCGGATTTTCCACTTGCTATCTCACCGGTAACACCTAATATCTGACCTTTATGAAGAGACAAGGACAAATCATCAATCAGTGTTCTTGTGTCCGTCTTCAGAACCAGATGGGAGACATCAAGGCTCTCTCCTTTGACTTCCACCTTCTCTTCAAAGTCCTGAATAGGAGTTATGACGGTCGATATTCTCTTCCAGCTTGCCAATCCCTTCTCAATAGAAGAGAAGAGTTTTGCAACATGACTAGCCTTTGAGGATAAAAGAACAAATGTCGTGATATATGTCGTAAGTGCACCCGTTGTCCAGAACTGCTGCATGAAAGGAAGAGGAGCAGATAACGGACTTTGACTTGTGACGTATCCGCTTCCGAAATAGATGACAAAGACAAGTCCTGTAAGAGCAATCATGTCACAGATTGGAATCATCGTATCCGAGAGGGCTAGTGTATGGTAATTATCCTTTTCATACTGAGACAAAGAGTTATCATACTCCGCTAAGAAATCCTCGTTTCTGGCATAGGTACGATAAAGAAGGGAGTTATCAAACATATCGTATGTCTTCTGAACCATCTTAGCATTGCTTTTTCTGCTCTGTAGAGAATAAGAGAATATCTTCTTTTTGAAGAGGAATGCGAACGTGATGCTTAAGGCGATAGGGATCAAAGCGTACAATGTGATCTTGTAATCAAAGAGGAAAAGGTAAATGATATAGACGATAAAAAGAACACCTGTATCAAAGATTTCCGTCGTCAGTTTACGCATTCCCTCTACACATTGATCACAGTCAGAGAAACAGCGCGTCAATAAGGAGGAGACCTCTACATTCTCTAACTCCTTCTCATCTTTATGAAGGAGATTATCATAGATGTTGAATCTCATGACAGAAGAGATACGGTTGGCAAAGAGTCTGACGGTATATCTTTTGACACTTCTCACTATCTGAACAAAAAGAACGATTGCTACATAGAGAAGAGAAATCCATAAGATTTTATCCTCCGTATGTGCGGAAATGACATCGACAAGAACACCCTGGAAAAACGGGAACGCAAGCATCCCACAGTTATAAAGAATTCCGGATATCGTTATGGCTATACATAGCTTCCATTCTGCCTTCCAATAGGAGAGTAATCTCTCTGGCTTTTTCAGTATCGGTTTTATATCGTTTTTCATACCTCAATATCATACCTTCTTTTCAGCAAAAATAAAGGGAGAGTAAGAACATAAACCCTTCTTTTCCTTCCTGTTTGATGATTTATCCACAAAAATATTTTTTTGATTCATTTCCATTTTGTCATCGGAAATTTTATAGTTTTTCGTTCCGTTTTCCATTGTGAATAGCAGAAGAGCTGTCCACAAGGCTAATTTTAGTTATCCACCGACTTTTCCACTGAGTTATCCACCAAAATTAGCCTAATCCACCCTATGTGGATAGAAGTTTAAAAGCATGTGGATAAGTCAAAATATTGCCTTATTTCTCGATATTTTTCATTGTTGATAACTTTGATTATCCACTGAAGTTATCCACATATCCACATTTTTAGTTATCCACCTTGTAGTTATCCACAAGTTATCAACAATCCACAATGGTGGATAAGTCTTTTGTTCGTATTTTTCTGATTTGTATTTGTCGATATAAAGAATGTGGATAACTTTTTTACCTGTAAAAAATCTCTTTCTAATCCAAGGGAAATAGCCTATAATCATTACGCTTTACAAAGGAGACTAGCATGCCAGAAACGAACAAAGAACGTCAACTCAATGAAATCAACGAAAAACTGATGTCGAAACTGAGCAACAGTCTCGATCCAAAATTATTCGATACGCTGTTCCCGGACGGTTCCTTCCAGTTGAAGGCTTTACAGGGTGACAAGGCGACTTTTTTATGCGAGGATTCCACCACCGCAACCATCATCAAATCGACCTGTCTTGGCTCGTTACAAAGCATCCTTTCCTCCCTTGTCGAGAACGACAATGTCCAGATTGAAATCCTAGACAAAAGAAGCTATGCAAGAAGAAAGGAAAGCATCGAAAAGACGACTTCCTCCTTCTTCAAAAATGCATGTCTGCTTCCTCAGTTCTCCCTCGATTCCTTTGTCGTAGGACCGAACAACAGAAGCGCCTATGCCGCTGCTTTATATGCAATCAACAGCCCCTGCACAAGCAATCCTATCTTCCTCTATTCCAAATCAGGACTTGGTAAGACTCACTTGATTCAGGCTATCGGAAATGAATATAAAAGCCGTCATCCCGAAGCGAAAGTACTCTATATCACAAGCGATGATTTCCTGAACGAATATGTCAAATATATCCGTGGAGAAAGAGCAGATGAACTGAGAGACTTCTTCACAACGGTCGATATGCTTCTCATCGATGATATTCAGTTTTTGGCAGGAAAAAAGGAAACTCAGACGATGTTTTTCAACATTTTCAACTTCCTTATCTCCCATAACAGACAGATTATCATCACTTCCGACTGTTCTCCGAGTGAACTGAAAAACCTTCCTGACAGACTTGTCACGCGTTTCTCCGGAGGACTTACTGTCTCCATCTCTACGCCAAACAAAGATACTCTTGTCGATATTCTGAAGATGAAGATCAAAGTGCGTGGATTGGATGAGAAGATGTTCGCTCCGGAGGTACTTGACTATCTCTCTCAGAACTACTGCAAGAACGTAAGAGAATTAGAAGGTGCCTTTACGACTCTTCTTTTCGCTATTACAACCTGCAAGCATCCGGATGTCATCGATATGTCATTCACAAAGTCGGTGTTCCAGGTAGATGAGAAGAGAAAAGAAAACAGTGGAAAGATCACAATTGATACCATCATCAATGAGGTCGGAGATTACTATTCCATCACAGAAAGTCAGTTGAAAAGCAAATCCAGAATCGGTCAGATTGCATTAGCTAGACAGATTGCGATGTACTTAGCAAGGACCTTGTTGAACATGACTTACCAGGGAATCGGAAAATCATTCGGGAAAGATCATACAACGGTCATGGCAAACGTTCAGAAGATACAGGAAAGTGTCAATAATGATGAGCAGATGAAGCTGACGATGGAAAAACTCAGCAAGAAAATACTCTCTCAGGAATAGAAAAACAGGGTTAGATAGATAAGACGGATAGGTCTCTTCCATCTAACCCTTTTGATTTATCCACAATCGGAAAAAGTTATCCCAAATCCAATAACATGATATCCACGGAACTTGTTATCAACGTGGATAACGATGTCACCTCGTATATTTATTCAAATATCTCGATAGTCATCGAAAAATATCAGAAAAATCAAAGTGGAACAAGTACATAAAATCTACACTTATCCACCTTAGTAACACTCATTATTATTAGTATTATTATTCTTTTTTAGAATTATCATTACAGAAGAAAATATCTTACGAAAAATCGAACGGATTCTCTTCCTATATACTTACATATATTTTATAATATACTTATATTTAGAAAGGACTCTTCCTCATATGAAACTTACTATGAAAAGAGCAGAACTGCTCAAGTTACTGACCTATGCTTCTCAGGCGATTCCGTCCCGTTCCGCTGAGAATCAATATCTGAATTATCTTATCGATGTCCATGATGATGGTGTTTCCATCATCGCAAGTGATGGCTCCATCTCGACAAAAGCCTCCCAGGGCATCAAAGACGAAAAAGGAAATGATGTCATCCTCTTCTTGGAAAAAGGATTGATTCAGACTCCTGCCAAGATGCTTTTAGACATCATCAGCAAATTAGGCGGAGAGATCGTCACTCTCGATATGGTCGATACTGGATTGTTAAATATCTCTGATGATATTTCTACCTTCAACCTCGTCACAAAAGACGGCGAGGAATATCCAAATGTCAACCTCAATATCCCGGAAGGCAAAGAAGGATTCAAGGTTCCTCTTAAGGATCTGAAGACACTCTTTGATACGACGTCGTATGCTGTCTCTACAAAAGGCAACGAACTCTATACCGGAATCAATGTCAAAGCATTGATGGGTAAATTATCCTTCATCGCTACCGATGGATTCCGTTTGGCCTCTCTTACTCTTCCGGAACAGGATCAGGATGTCAATTTCACCTTCACCTGCCCTGTCAAATCCTTGGATATGGCAACGAGAATCGGAGAGACTGGAGAATGCACCATCTATCTCGATGAGCAGAGAGCACTCTTTGTCTCTTCCAATGTCATGATTTCGACAAGACTCCTTCACGGAGACTTCCTATCTACTTCTAACCTGATTCCTCCTTCCTATCCTTATTGCTTCAATATGTCGACTGCTGACTTCCTCTCTTCTGCGGACCGTGTCAAAATCATCTCCTCTGCAGATAACAGCAGAAACTCTCAGGTCAAGCTCACCCTTTCCAGAGATGGCGGCGTCACTTTGACAGCAAAGAGCTCCAATTACGGAAACTCCGAAGAGAAGCTTCATGTCTCCTCTCTTACGATGGAAGAAGGCATCGAAGTCTTTGAAATCTATTTCAATGTCGACTACGCAATCGATGCAGTCAAGGCCTTAAGAAGCGATAGCATCACCTTCGCGCTCAACGGTCCGACTCGTTCCGTCTTTGTCAAAAACGACAATCCGGATAACATCCAGCTCTTCCAGCCGATCACGGCAAACTAAGATAAATATAAGGCTGATTTCAATCGATTTCAGCCTTTTTCTTTTTCTCTTTTTTTAATCATGCTATGATAAAACCATGGAAAAGAAACTGACAAGAGATGAACTTCTCATCGAACTCATCGAAAAGGCAAAAGATATCTTCACAACAGCAGAACAGAAGTATGATATCTATCAGATCTTAGAGACGAGTTCCTCTTTCAAAGGAAAAAATCATCTCTTTCTCGTGCAAGGATACTTCAATGAGAAAGAGTCTTTATTCACTCTGAATGAGAAGGAAGCAGAAAAACAGGCGCTCCTTGCTGTTAAGGAAGGGAGTGATTATGGATGCTACTATCTTTATCAGCTATGGAAAAACACAAAGCCTGTACAGGCTAGAAACGCATTGAGAATCTGCTCAGATTACGGGTATCCGGAAGCGTATCTCGAAATGGCAAAATGCAAGCATGAGGGAATACTATTTGAAAAGGATATCGATGGTGCTATTGCGTGTTATCAGAAAGCGGCCAAGTCGGGAAGAAAAGAAGGATACGAGGGACTGATGAAAATCTATCTCGAACTGAATCAGATCGACAAAGAAAAAGAAATCTATGAGAAAGCAGAAAGAAACGGAATCTTTCTTTCTGGGGTGATCGAATGAAAAAGGCAGTGATTGTAGGTGCGCTTCCGCTAGAAGACTATTCCTTTTTAAAGGAAAGAAACGCGGATATCTATGTCGCCTGTGATGGCGGATACAACGGCTTTTTAAAGGAAGGATTAGAACCCGATCTTTTTGTCGGTGATTTTGATACATTAGATAAAGACTTGATCCAACATCCGAAGAAGACGATCACACTACCTGTGAAGAAGGATGATACAGATGTATTATATGCAGTAAAAGAACTTCTTCCTCTTGGGTATGATACCTTCGAGTTCTATGGATGCTTAGGAGGTAAGATCGACCATACCTTCGCTAACATTCAGGTGCTTGCATACCTAGTGAAAAATAGCGCAAAAGGCTATTTATTTTCAGAAAACAATCAAATTGTCGTTCATATGATACGAAATTCATGTATCCGCTTTAAGCCGTTAAAGAGTGGATTCCTATCCGTATTCAGTTATAATGGGGTAAGCAGAGGAGTAGATATTGAGAATTTCATGTATACATTGAAGGATGGTGAATTATCTGATGATGTACCGCTTGGAATCTCCAATCAGTTCATATCCAAAGAGGGAAGAATCTCTGTTCAGGATGGAACTCTGCTCCTTGTTGTACCAAAGGATAGTTACTATGAATCAAGAACGTAAAGCAGGCATTGAAGAAAAAGAAAAGGAACCCGTACGCATTGCGACCATCATCGGAATCATTTCCGTTGTGCTGAATCTGTTATTAGGTGTGACAAAGATCATCGTCGGTAGGATTGTCTCCTCTTCCGCTGTTTTTTCAGACGGCGTTCATGGAACCGGTGATGTCTTAACGACCATCATCGCCGTCATCTCCGTCTGGATTGCAGCCAGAAAGAGAAACAACAAGTACAATTACGGATACGAAAGATGGGCAAGCATCGCATCTTTGATTCTGTCTGTCATTCTCTTTGTGACAGCGGGTGAGATCATCGTAGAATCTTCTCATTCTCTCATTGAGCTCATCAAAGGCGGAGAGACAGAAGAGACGATTGCCTTCACTTCGATGTGGTATGTCTCTCTTTCTTTGGCTATCGCTAGCATCGGCATCAAAGGAATCATGTTCTTCATCACGATGTATGGAGCGAAAAAGGCGCATTCCAAAGCGATGAAAGCCGATGCCTGGCATCAGATTGTCGACGCCTTCTCTTCTATCGCTGCTATCATTGCGTTATTTGGATATGTATGGCTTCCGAAGAACAATTTCCTCGACTCTCTCTTTACCTATCCTATCGCTATCATGGTCATCATCATCGGCTTTGAGACCTTTACGACTGCCGCAAAAGAACTGACCGACCATGCAATCTCTCAGGATAAGATGGAAGAAGTGAAGAAGGTGCTTTACACCATCGTAAAGAAAGAAGATGTGAAACTCATTCACTCCCGTATCTTCAGTGAGAAGTTCTATCTCGATATCTATCTTCTTCAGGATAAGAATATGACGTTAGAAGAAAGCGATGCTATCGCCGATAAAGTCAAGGAAGCGATTTTTGCCTCCTTTGATGACTGCAAGAATGTCTACGTCATCGTAGAACCGAATGATGACACCCATCGAAAACAGGAAGAAAATATCCGTTAGAGTGCTGAAATATCAATTTCCTTATATTGAATCTTAATAATTTTGTTCAATTGTTGTAAACTAATAGACGTGCTTTGGGAGGATCAACATGAAGCTCGATAAGAATGCAGTTGTTTATGCTTTGAGTGCCAATACGGAATTAGCCGAAAACGTTGCCAAGAAACTCGATACCAAACTTGCTGCCGTACATCTTGCCACATTCCCGTCAAATGAAGTTCTTGCCTGCCCGCTCGATACGGTCAGAGGAAAACAGGTTTTCATCATTCAGTCTACCTGCCCTCCGGTCAATGATAAGTTGATGGAATTGCTCATTTTCATCGATTCCTTAAGAAGGGCATCCGCCGGTGAGATCAACGTCATCATCCCTTATTTCGGATATGCCAGACAGGACAGAAAGTCCAAGCCTAGAGAGCCGATTTCTTCGAAATTAGTCGCTGACTTATTAGTTACAGCTGGTGCAGACCGCGTCATCACATTCGACCTCCACGCCGCTCAGATTCAGGGATTCTTCTCCTGTTTGGAGGATGATATCTCCGCTATCCCGTTGATCGGACACGTTCTGTTCAACGATTCTGATATCGATAAGGACAATACCGTTGTCGTCTCTCCAGATCACGGAGGCGTCAATCGTGCCAGAAAGATCGCTGAGAAGCTCAATGCTCCTCTTGCCATCATCGATAAGAGAAGAAACAACAAGTATCAGCCGGAAGTCATGAACATCATCGGTAGCGTTGACGGAAAAGACTGTGTCATCATCGATGATATGATCGATACCGCCGGAAGCGCAATCGCAGCCGCTAAGGCATTGAAGAATGCTGGTGCCAGAAAGATCTTCATGGCAGTCACCCATCCTGTTCTCTCCGATCCTGCTTTCGAAAGACTTACTACAGCCAAGATCTTTGAGAAACTGTATGTCACGGATTCCATTCCGCTTGCAGAGAAGTTCATCAACAACAAGGACATTCCGATTACGGTCATCTCCTTGGCAGATATCATCTCCAATGCAATCCTTGCTATCAATCACGATAGCCCTGTCTCCGATATCTATACACTCTACGTTGATTAAAAAAATAAGGTGCTTAGCGATAGGCACCTTTTCTCTTGTCTTTATAAGTTCTCTCTGTCGTATAATGGATACATGAAAAAAACAAACAGAAATCTTCTTCTTACCGCACTGTATCTGTTATGTCTGTATTTGGCGTGTCAGTTTGTACCTTACTCTAAAATGACATCGGAGGTCTTATATCAGCTTCTGATCAAGACTTCTTTCCTTTGCGTTGTTCTTGTTCTCTGTCTTTTGGAGACAAGAAAGAACAATACGACTCATATCAATAAAATACAGCCGATGGATTACCTTCTCCTTCTTCCTTTTCTTCTTCCATGCTTTAGCAATCTTATCTATGCAATCGGATATCAGATTCCGAAAGCATATAATTTTGATGTCGGTATCTTCTTTGCGAATATCTTTTCAAATTTTGTCGCTGTCATCATTGAAGAGATGATATTCCGATACTATCTCACCTTCTTTTTCTACTCGATATGCGAAAGAAAAAAATACAGAACAGGGTTGACTGTATTCTATACTTCTATTTGTTTTTCCTTGTTCCATATCATCAACTTTACATCCGGAAACTACTTAGGAACATTATTCCAAATTGGTTATACGTTATTCTTAGGAATCATACTTGGATATTTTGCAGTAAAGTTAGAGAATATCTATCTTCCTATCATCGGTCATTTCTCGTTTAATTTTTTAAATATGATTCTGTTTGACTCACTGTATTCTATGACTGACTATACTTCAAATTATGTCTTTTCAAGTATTGCATTCGGGGCGTTTGCTATCATATATTTTGTCTTGTTTGTCTGTTTAAGAAAAAGGAGAGAAGAAGATGCTTCCTGATATCGGCTTTGATGTTTATCCTATTCTCATCGTATTAGGATTCCTTCTTGATTTTGTCTTTCTTGAACTTTATTTCAAGAAGATCAATATGAAAAAAGGAGTCTCTACCAATTTAGAGATTGCACTGACAATCAGTGGAATCGTTGGCATTGTTTGTGCCATTCTTTTTCAGAATCTTTATGATTTTATCGAGAAGGGAACAGAATACAAATGGACATGGGCGATGACCTTCTTTGGTGGTCTTATCGGTGGAACAGCGATGTTTTTCCTTCTGTATTTCCTCATTCTGAAAAAGAAGAATCCTCCCTTTCTTACGCCTCTGATGACCATTGCTGGACCATGTGTTCCGTTTGCACATGGACTAGGAAGAATCGGATGCTTCTTAGATGGATGCTGTTATGGAAAAGAGACAGATTCTATCTTCGGAATCAAGTTCACGACGACCGCGACAAAAGTTTGGCCTACCAATTTGTTTGAAGCGGTATTCCTTCTTGTATTGGCGGGTGTTTTATTCTATCTTGCTTATCGGTATCGTTCTCGATATACCTTCCCTATCTATATGATGTCCTATGGTGTTTTCCGTTTTCTCATTGAATTCTTAAGAGGAGATCATAGAGGAAACTTCATTCCTGGTATTTCTCCATCTCAGTTTTGGGCGTTATTATTGTTCTTGGGTGGCATGGCATATTTGATCTATGTCATATTAGATAATAAGAAAATCAGGTCCAAGACAGAGTCTTGAACCTGATAGTTGATTTATCTCTTTAAGGTCTTTTCGGTATAAAGGCCTTTTTTCATTTGATTTAGATAGTAGAAAGAAGGAATGATGACAACTAATGCTGATAATATCCAAGTGATAGGATCAGCAGTGCAGACACTGATGTAGCTTCCGATAGAAGCGGAAGAATCAATAGCGCCATGATTGATAAGAGAAGGTAGGAAAGTGCAGATGAGAGTGCGTGCCAATAACTCAACAAATCCACTCAATAATGGATAAAGTGGTTTCTCTAATGCCTGTACTGTGTTTCTTCCAAGATAAATGAACGCCAACGGGATATAGAATGGTAAGGCGATATATAGATAGGTGTTTCCGAAGAGAATCGACTTTTCTGAGATTGTGTTTTTCGAAAGGAAGATATATTGATACGCTCCGTTGATAGTAAGCAGTAAACCGACTGCGGTAGCGAATAGAGAAAGAACGATGCTGAGTTTACAGGCGAAGGAGAATCCTTTACGGATTCTATCATATTCTTTTGCACCTTTGTTCTGAGAGATGAAGGACAACAGTGCTGTTCCGACAGCGGATAATAATCCCATCAAAATACCAGATAGTTTATTGGCAACACCGTATCCGACCTGTGCTGGATTTCCGCTCACCATGCTATTGGCATCAATCATATCGAATGGAATGACGGATGCAGACATGATGACAACTCCAACATAAATAACGGACCATTGGAAGCCTAGCGGGATTCCTAAGCGGATATGTTCATAGACGAAGTTCCAACTGACCTTCAAATCTTCTTTCTTCAATCGTAATTCTTTATATCGTACAAAGGCGTAGATGAATGCGCCGATAGCCGCTAATGACTGAGATAGTACGGTTGCCCATGCACTTCCGCTGACTCCCATATTCAACGGAACAATGAAGAGAATGTCTAATCCAATGTTAAGGATACAGGATAATACCAAGAATAAGAATGGTGTAAAGCTATCACCTAGAGCACGTAATACTGCACCTACCATGTTGTATAGCATCTGTGACAAGATGCCACCGATGAAGATGATAGTAAGGTAATCTTTTGCAGATTCATATATCTGCTGCATGCTCTCGTTTGTTTCGCTGGGGGTTATCTTTACCCATGCCAACAAGAGATCTAAAAGAAGATATGCAATGATAGTAAGGATGATAGAGAAGATGATAGCAAGTATGAGTTGAACAAAAACGCTTTTTCTTGCTTTATCTAGATTTTTCTCACCTATCGATCGTGATAATACCAATGAGAATCCGGCAGTGCATCCGATACTGAAATTCAATACTAAGGAAGCGATTGGAACGGCATCGTTAACACCAGCTATTTCATTGACTCCTAAATTCTGGCCGACAATGATGGTATCAGTAAGCGAATAGACTTGCTGAAAGATCAGACTTAAGATGATCGGAATCAGAAAAAGAGTGAACGACTTTCCGATGTTTCCGGTTGTCAGATCGATGGGATCAAATAATTTTTTGAATTTTCTTAATAGATTCATAATTTAAAACCAAGGTATTATAGAGAATGATTTGGTTGATTTCCATTCAAAAGCGCATTCAGATTAACTGTCAGTTAAAACGAATGGATAGATGTCGTAACCAATATCACAAAGAAAACATCGGTTTTTGTAGTAACAAAATGATAAAACTATTAATTTGTTACTACAAATTTGATAAAATACACGTAAAGGAGGATCGGTTTATGTCAAATGAAATGCCTTTGTATCCACGTGATATGTATTTGAACAAAATAAGACCGTTTCGTGATGATTGCGGAATCATTAAGGTTTTAGTCGGAGTCAGACGCTGTGGAAAGTCATCAATTATGGAATTGATCCGAAGAGAGCTGATGGCAGAAAAGGTTCCTGAAAACAATATTGCTTTTCTGAATCTTGATCGAAAAGAGAATATTTTCGTAAAGACGAA
This sequence comes from bacterium, assembly GCA_963621825.1. GTDB lineage: Bacteria > Bacillota_I > Bacilli_A > RFN20 > CAG-288 > Enterosoma. The sequence goes on along the minus strand of CAVFFP010000001.1, from coordinate 1,152 downwards.
AAGCAAACTGATGAAAAAAATAGATTCCTCCTTTAAGAATTCAGCTGATGGAAAGAAATATCTTTTTATCGATGAGGTTCAGAACGTAAAGAATTTTGAAACAGTCATTAATGCATATCGGGAAGAGGGGGATTATTCTATCTTTATAACCGGTAGCAATGGATATTTGTTATCTGGAAATTTATCAACAAAACTAACTGGTCGATACATAGAATTCAATATAGGGACTCTCCTTTTTCCGGAATATCTAGCCATGAAACAGTATTTAGGAAAAGAAGTAAACATGAATGATGATATAGAGTTCAATAATTACATCATTGAGGGAGGTTTTCCTAAGGCAATTGAATATGATGATCCTATAGCAAAGAAAACATACGTCAAAAGCATCATTGATGAAATCTATGAAAGAGACATAATGAAAAACAAAAAGATAAAAAATATGGCTCTTTTTCAACAGATTCAGCAATATGTCATCAATAATTTTGGTGCTACATTTTCGGCTCGTTCACTAGCGGAATCTTTGATGAAATCCAATCATGTCAAACATAGCATACAGACAATCTATAATTATCTAAGCATCCTGGAAAACGCAAAAATCATCTCTAAATGCAAAAGATTTGATTTGAAAAGTAAGAAGTCACTAGTCGGTGAGGAAAAGTTTTATCTTACTGATCTAAGTTTCTATTTTGCTATGAATACAGACAAGCGTGTCAATTATGGGCCTGTGCTAGAAAATATCATCTATAATTATGCGCGTTTAAATGGATATGAAATCTCAATCGGTAAAATCGGGAAGACCGAAGTCGATTTTATTCTGAATAGAGTCGGAGACAGTTATGCGTATGTTCAAGTATGCAAGACAATAGATAACGGAATCTATGATGAAAACGGAAAATCTGTTACTGAAGAACGAGAATACAGACCGCTTGAGATGATTCGAGACAATTATCCGAAATACGTTCTGACAATGGATCGTCTCACTCAAAACAGAAACGGAATAATCAACGCTAATCTGATTGATTTCATGAAGCATAAGAAAGAATTCTAAAATTGTATATTTCTATGAGAATATCAATTCTGTAGTAACAAAATGATAAATACTTCGATTTGTTACTACAAAACAACAATTTATATCAAAAAAACTGCACTGGT